>CAYXLI010000030.1:41925-66333 GCA_964464925.1 uncultured Solibacteraceae bacterium
CTTTGTCCGTAGTCCACGTGATCGTGGCCCCGCCGCACGTCAACCCGCTCGCCTGTACCGCACTGATCACCGGTGGCACAGTATCAGCATTCGGAACAAAAACGACATCTACCCAGTAATTGCTGGATTGAAAGGTCTGTGTCGGGAAAGCACTGGAGGTACTGACCGCATACACCCCATTCGGGCCGCTCACCCCATCTTTGAGTGCATGCAATGGCGCGTTGTCGGTCCCAGCGGACGCGAAGTAACCCTGGTTATCAGCATATCCGCCATTGGGGGCGTGATACGAAGCTACGTAGACCGTGTTGGCCGTGATCGCTAACGGCGATGCGAAACTTACCTGTTGCCACCCTGTCGTGGTTTCACCGGTAAAAGTAGCGCTGGCCAGCAATGTGCCCGTGTTGGACCACACACTGCCCACGTGAGTGCCAATGTTAGCGCTTCCTTTATAAAACCGAAGCCCCGTGATGTAGCCATTGACATCTGAGTTGAACCTCACGCCCAATTCGATATTGGAATTATCCGCCTGTGAAGTTACAGCGGGAGTGGCAGTGCTACTCCAGATTGTGTTAGGCGAAGCGGTGGAGGTCCGGAACGTCAGATCCGAGGAAACTGCCAGATTGCCACACGCGTCAGCGCTCTTCACCCGGTAGTGATACAGCGTACCCGGCGTGAGACCACTAAGCAGCACCGTGTGGCTGGTCACCAACGTCGAATCCAGCAATGTGGAACTGCCGTACGCAGTGGTGGTTCCATAGTCCACTTGAGTCGTGGCCGCGGTGCTGGATACCCAGCTTACATAGCCCGACGTGTCGGCCATCGCAAACGACTGAATTCCACTCAGAGTTGGCGGAATGCCGCTGGAGGATGCCGAAGTGAATGTCTGATCACTCGATACTGTCAGGCGTCCCGAGGAATCGGCGCTTCTTACCCGGTAATGGTACAACGTATTCGGAGTCAGACCTGTCAAAGACACCGAATGCGACGTTACGAGCGTGCTATTCAGTGGGGTGGTCGAACCATACGCGGTCGTTAGCCCGTAGTCCACCTGGCTGGTGGAAGGTTTATCCGTGGTCCATGTGATAGTCGCCCCCGAACAACCGATCTGCCCTGCCTGGATATTACTGATCACTGGCGGGGCTGACGCAGGGGAATCGATCACGAGGCGATTGAAATTGGTGTTCCATCCATTGCTGCTGGCAATGGTAACGGGGGAGCATACGTCCGTCCAGTTCGTCGGAATCGTTAGCAATTGATGCAGGGCCAGAGTCGCTTGTACGTTCGGTTGACCGGAACAACTCAATGTAATGGTCGAGGAGCCCGGTCCGCCGTTATAGGCGTCAATGGACAGTAACCGAAGCGAAGTCACAAACGAAAAGTTTCCAGACGTGATCGTAGCGTTGACGTACGATATGCTGTTGCCCGTGAACGCTCCAAATGGACCGGACACGTACCACGTGGTGTTCCCCCAATCAATGATCCCGTTTGGATACTGTCCACTGAGGAATGACCCGGCCGGCAAGGCGTCGAAAGTCACCGTAGTGGTGGAGTTCGTAGCAGCAGTCGTAAACGTCGCATCTGCCGTCATGCCAAGGTTGCCGTACGTATCTCGACTCAGGATCTGGTAGTGATAGACCGTGCCTGGGGTAAGTCCATTCAGAGTCTGTGCGTGGTTCGTAACGAGCCTCGAATCGAGTTGCGTCGAACTGCCGTAGGCGGTCGTAGTGCCATACTTCACCTGACTGTCCGCGGCTATATTGGTGTTCCAGGTCAATGTCACCCACGTGCTAGTGAGGGCTGCCAATTGGACGTTGCTGATAACTGGAGGAATCGTGTTTGGTCCTATGGTTATGCTGATCCCGGCGGATGGAACTTCGACGTTTCCGCTGTCGTCCACCGCGCGGCTACGCACATTGATGGTTGCCTGTACGCTCGGGGTCCAGGTATAGCTCCAGGTTGAGGAGCCCGTGGCGCGATGCCAGGTTGTGCCACCATCGATCGACACCTCAACGGCTCCCACCACGCCTCCTCCCGTATCCGAGGCGGTCCCGGAGACCGTGACCGGATATCCAACGGTCACCGTTGATCCCGAGGCGGGCGATGTGATCTGCGATTTCGGCGCTGTGAAATCCGTCGAAGCCGTAGCTGCTACAAGCCCGGATTGAATCGTCGCAGGCTGAAGGCCCATGTCCGCTAAGAGATTGACGGTCGCTTGCTGCATCCGAACATCCGGTGCGCTATTTCCGTTGTCATGAACGCTGTCGAGTCCCCATGACCACTGAACCGTTCCTGCTCCGAACACGAGTGAGCCGCTAGTGGCGCGATAGAGTGACAAACTGTGGGTCGCACTTCCTCCCCCGTAAGTGGAACCATAGTCCTGTAGAAGATAACCGGATACGTCGAGCGTCGTTGAAGACATCGGGACCAACCCGGCTGGCCGAAAACCATTGTCCATGTCTTCATCCCATTCATAGCCGAGCGTGCCCGTGGGGAAAGTGGCGACTGTGTTCGGAGCCAGTGTCGCGACGCTGGTGTTTCGCCAGAATCGCAGCGGCCCAAACGAGGCCGGCACAGTGATCGCGTCCGTCCGAGGTCCGTTCACCATGAAGATGTTGCCGGAGAGAGCGTTCTCCGGACGGCCGCCATCCGCCGGAGGACTGAACCGCGGATCCCGCCAGCTCCCGGTCCAGGTCGGCGGGTCATTCGGATCAATCGGTTGATTGGCTTGCGTCTCCTTGTAGCAAACCAACGTGCGGTACGGCGTGCTGCTGATATCAGTACTGTTTTCCCAACGTATCTTCCAGAAAAGTTCATTTCCGCTGAAGAAAGCGAGGTGAACGCCTGCAGAACGGGCAGCCTCTACATTGGACCGCTGCGCCGCTGACCAGTATTCATCATGCCCAACTGATAGGAATAACTTATGGCTCAGGATTGAAGAACCGTTTCGATCACTATCGAGACCACTGAAATAGCTGACATCATATCCATTGGCTTCCAACCAGCGCACCATCGGATATTCCGCGTTGAATAACCAACTTTGTCCCGAGTTCACAGCGCGCGTGTAGAACGGGCGGTTGTAGCTGACCTTGAAGGCCCGGCCGGCCGGCGAGCCGGTATAGAGGCTGTTACCGCCATAGGTGTTGTACGCTTGCCAGGCTGTGTCTGATGTTTGAAACAGCATCGCAGAGTTGCCGGCGTCAGCTCGCACGATGAACACGATATGACTGGCTCCCCCGGTGTCAGTGCGAACCAGTCGCGCTATATAGATTCCAGAGGTAGCGTTCGCTGGTACCGCCCATGAGGCGGATTCTGTCCAATTTCCGCAATCGATCAATCCCGTCGACGCGTCATTCAGGCAACCCGGTTGCGTTTGCGGCAACGCCACTGATGGCGTGATCGATGCAACCTTCCTGGCGCCTAAACCTTGGTAATACCCGAGCCGGTAGATGTCCAGCCGGTAGGCATTCGCCGTCGTGTTCACCTTGAAATGAACTGTTTGTCCTTGGTTGACGCTAATGTCGGTCGCGAACCCCTGAATGCTGGAATCTCCCAGTCCGCTGACATCCCATTGCGATTGTGCATTTCCGGCCTTCGAATTCTCGCAGACGATCGGATTTGCCATCGCCGGGCTGCACCCGAACGTTTGTGCACTCACAGTCGATGGGAACATTGCCCATGCCAGCGCCACCACCAGATATCCAACACGCGGCTGCCGAACGGAGTCAGACGCTTCTACTGAGATCATCGTTTTCTCACCGTGATCCTCTGAACAGCCCAGGATCGAGACTAATTGATTCGTTTGATTCTCTTCGCCGGGTTGCCGGCGTAGACTGAGTGCGGCTCCGCATCCTGCAGGAGCAGGCTTCCGGCGCCGAGAACGGTACTTTTTCCGACGACAACTCCGCAAAGGACTGTCGCACCAAATCCTACCCATGCACCATCGCCAACACTGATTCGTGCACATCGGCGGGGAAACGCGAGACAGAGGTCGCGCGATCGTCCGCATTCGGCATGGGTGAGAAAGGACGCGCGCCCGGCGACCACTGCGTTGTCTTCAATCACGACTTCATTCGCCAGATCGAAGAAAACGGCTTCACCGATATAACAGTTGTCACCGATGTGAAGATGTGAGAAATCACCAGTCGCATTACGGTCGCCGGCTGCGTTGTCCAGAAACAGGCTCCCCTTGATCGTCGTTGCCGCCCCAACGTTGGCGCCAAATGCGCGCAGCAATCGCACCGACGTAAGAGGATTGGGGTTTCTCAGATAACGCACGACGGCTGAGATGCCGAACGCATGGCCCAGAAGACACATCCCGCGATATTCCATATACGCAAGCAGCCGGTTCAGAAAACGTGAGGGCCGTTGATTTACTACAACTGCCCCGCTTGTCTGGCCGGGTCTGATTGCGATGTGGCTTTCTTCGACTGTTCTCACGGCTTCGCTGCTTCAGGCCACGGCTTCTCTTACGGCCTCAATTACGTCGTTCACGTCCTGGTTGTTCAATTTGGGGCATAGCGGCACTGAGGCGGTCCGGTCGCTGATCCACGTCGCGTTCGGGAAATCTTCGGGCTTGTATCCAAAACGGTCCCGATAGTACGGATGCAGGTGCACGCCGATGTAGTGAACGCCGGTCCCGATGTTTTGCGTGTGTAGCCGCTGCATGAACTCGTCTCGCGTAATGCCACAGCGCTGCTCGTCGATCATAATCGGGTACAGGTGCCTGGCATGCGTCGTGTCAGGTGCCTCCGGCAGCGGCAACTGAATCGGGAGATCGCGGAACGCTTCGTCGTACATCCGAACGATTTGATTCCGCCGCTCCAGGTTTTCAGTTACGCGTGCCAACTGATGGATGCCGATGGCGGCCTGCAGGTCCATCATGTTGTACTTGAATCCGGGATAGACAACCTGATAGTGTTTGTACCCTTCCTTGGAGAATCGCTTCCACGCATCCTTGCTCATTCCGTGCAGGGCGTACGTCCTGATTTTCTGAGCAAATTCGGGGTTGCTCGTCGTAACCATCCCGCCTTCGCCAGTCGCGACGTTCTTCGTTGCATAAAAGCTGAAAGCGGTCAGGTCTCCGATCGTTCCAATTTTTCGCCCTTTGTAGACAGTCTCGATTGCGTGAGCAGCATCATCAATAACAATGAGATTGTGCCTCTTCGCGATCGCCATAATGGACTCCATGTCACAGGGACGGCCGCACAGATGTACTGGAATAATGGCCCGCGTACGAGGCGTGATGGCATCCTCGATTCGCTGCGGATCCATCAGGAGCGAATCACGTTCGCAGTCCACCAGTACCGGAGTGGCCCCTGCGTGGATAATCGTATTCACCGTGGCGCAGAAGGTCATTGGTGTCGTGATCACTTCGTCACCCGGCCCGATTCCAGCAGCCACCATGGAAAGATGCAACGCTGCGGTGCAGGAGTTCACCGCAATCGCATGCTTCGCGCCGACATATTCCCGGAACATCGATTCGAATCGCGCAACCTTCGGACCAGTTACCAGCCAACCGGACCGAAGGGTTGCCACCACCTCTTCAATCTCCTGTTCTCCAATCAACGGCGTGCTGAAACCCAGGAATTCATCTCGTACATGCGGCTTTAACTTTTGCGTAGGAACCATCTTTCAGACCTCATCAGGCGCTGCGGCGAACCCACAGCGAATCAGACCATCATTTGCGCAACAGGCCTATCGGCACGCGAATCGATCTTGAGCACCCGATCGAACGCCTGTGCGAGTTCGGAGACAAGATTCTTTCGATCGAATTGACTGGCAAAAGCCGTCGGCTTCGCGACCGGCTCGCCTTTCAGCCACGCCTCATAAACGCGATCTAGAATCCTGGCCATCGCCGGCACATCATCCGGGCGGCAGATTAGAGCGCTCCCGGATTTCGAAAGAAACTCCCGGGCATCGCCGTCGGGCACAGCCGCGAGAATCGGACGCCCGGTGGCCATGTACTCATACGTTTTGCCCGGAATAATTCTCGCTCGCTTGCCCGGCGGAAGATTATGCATCGGAAGAAATAGGAGATCGGCATTGCGGATTAACGCAAGACTCTCCGGGTGTGAGAGGTAACCGGTAAAGCGGACTAGCGAGGCCACCGGCGAACGGTCCGCCAGCGTCCGGTCATCCCTGGCTGATTCTCCCGCAAGAATCAACTCCAGATCTTGCCTGACCTGCGGACGTTCCCGGCACAAACGATCAATGGCCTCGAGCAGCACAGCATGGGACCTGGTTAGAATGTCAACGCCGGATTCCGCCCCACCGCAAAGGCGGCGTAAACTGTTCGAACGCAGTTGGAGCCCACGATCCGTGTGCAGGTAACCGGAGTGAACAATGCGAAATTTGCCGTCCGACCGCGCAGTGATCGGACAAGAGAACTCTTCACCATCGAACCCGTTGGTGATACAGATCACGTCCTTTTTCCGAAGACTGGGGAATTGTTCTTTCAGTGCCGCACTCGCCTCCGGTGTGTTCATGATGATCACTCTGGCAGTTCGCAGCAGCCGCTCCATCTTGTGCCGCTCCAAAGCCCTGTGCAACAAGGTGGGATAGACTTCCATCTCATCGAGCGCCCACGGGTCGCGCAGATCCGCCACCCATGGGATTCCCAGACGCTCTGAAACCTGCTTCGCCACTGTGCCGCTTTCCCAAGGAGACATGGTTGCGAAGATCAGTCGCTCGTCCCGGAAGACGTTCAGCGCCAATTGGGTTGCCGAATGGACCCACCATGCCGCGAATTTCGAGGGCCAGCCGCCCCACGTTTCCATGCGCCTGCGCCACTTGCCTGAACTGATGCCGGCTGATCCCGGAACTCGGTGGACGGTGACTTCTTTGGGAATCGTACTTAGCAGAGTTTCATCCTGCGGACTCCACCTGTCGGCGGCCAAGCCCGGAGCCGTGATCACTGTCGGAAGATATCCCTCGATTGGAAGGTATTGCGCAAATTTCAGGGATCTCTGCACCCCGGCTCCTCCAGTAGGAGGGAAATAATACGCAATCATGAGAATCTTGATCATGTCAGCGTGTCATCGCTTCTTGCCGGAGCACTACACGCGCGGGAGCACCCACGGCAACGGCGTAATCCGGCACATCCGCATTGACCACCGAGTTCGCCCCGATCACCGCGCCGGCGCCGATCGTCACCCCAGGGCACACAACCACGTTCTGCCCTAGCCAAGCCCCATGTTTGATTCGCACCGGCTTGATCTTGTCCACTCCCTGGGCAAGCACTGGCAGTTCGCTGTCTGAATACTTGTGAATGTGATCCGAAATATAGACATTCCGGGCCAGAAGAACGTCCTCTTCGAGACGAACTTCACTCACCGCCGAAATGACACAGTAGCCCGCGATGCAGCTTCCGTCCCCGATCCAAAGCGCCACCCTCTCATCGGCTCCGTTCGGTTGCGTTTGCAGCCAGCACCCCGGGCCGAAGAAGACACCGCTTCCGATCTGAATCCGCCGCTCTCCCGAAATCCGGACAGGCAGCCTCAGGACGGTCCTTTTCCCGAAGCCCGCGAACGCGCCGCTTATCAGCAAGGAAAAACACTTGCTCTGCACCCGCACAAAAAGCCGGTAAGCGGAAAGCATCAAGGGCCCTAATCGTTTCATCGCTTTGCTGCATCGGCGCGGAGCGCCCCGCGCCCGTCTTGCTCGTGGCCAATAAGCCCCGAGTAAATACCGGCTAATTTCTCGGTCTGTCGCCGGACGTCCAACTCGCGCTCTATCAACTGCCGGTTCGCTGCCACAATGGGATACCAATCCTCCCGGGCGAGTAGCCGCTCGATGGCTCGCGCTAATGCAGCCGAATCGCGCTCCGGCACCAGATAAGCCCCGTTTTCTTCCGAAAGGACGAATGGAATATCGCAGTGCAAAGTGCTCATCACGGGCATTCCGCTGGCCGCGGCTTCGATCACCGTCACCGGCGCGCCGCCTTCAGTGTCGCCATCGGACGACGTGACGCTGGGCGAAACGAACACATCATGCCTGTAGAATTCCTGAATGACTCTGTCGTACGGAACGTATCCCAGGAACTGAATCCGCTCACCCAACCCGTGTTCCGCTGTAACTTTCAGGATTCTCTGTTTTTCTGTTTCCTCGCGCTCGCTGCCGCTGGAAGCCCCGATCACGGTGATTTCCAGGTCGGGATGATTCTTCATCACTATCGCCAAAGCCTCGAGCGCATACGGAATTCCCTTCTTCTCCCGGAACGACCCCTGGATTAGGAAACGCTTCGGTTTATCCGAGTTCGTGCGCGGGACAAACGGAATGCGTTCGAGGTCGATACCTAGCCGGAAGATCTGAATTTTTTCCGGATCGACGCCTAGCGCGGCGATGCAGCGAGCCATGTGCGGTCCTTCGCACAGGACCGCGTCG
Source organism: uncultured Solibacteraceae bacterium (assembly GCA_964464925.1). GTDB lineage: Bacteria > Acidobacteriota > Terriglobia > Bryobacterales > Bryobacteraceae > CAYXLI01. The sequence continues at coordinate 50,308 of CAYXLI010000030.1, forward strand.
ATCCGGTCTGACATTTCCTTGTATCGGATCCTCCAGCGAGGATCGGAATGCGGCAGGTAGCTGAGGTCGAGACCGTAGAAACTGACTACATGCCGCACCCCATACTTGCGGGCAATGTCTGAATTTGCCCAACCACAGTTGCCGAAATGGGAATGCAGAATATCTGGCTTGATTTCGTCAATCGTATTTTCCAACAGGGTCCGGCTCTTCTTGTCGTCGCTGGTCATCCCTAAACGCCGTAACACGCGTCTCACAAAGGTTTTGGCCTTGGGCGGAGCGTCCAACGACCTCAAGTTATTCACTGGAAACTGGTTCAGGTTCTCGGTCCATTGGCAGATGACATGGTTGTCGAACTCCTCAGGCAGAAAATCAACGTGCGTGAAGAGCCACGTCATCGTTTGCGGCAGCCAGCAGGACGTGAATTGAAGGACTCTGGTGTGATTCTGTGTACCCGTCATCGATGTGCCTTTCAGGATGCGTACCCAGCAGAAGGCTTACTGAGCAGAACGCAGCAAGCTCAGGGGTTTGGAAAAGGTCCGCCGCAATCGCGCCGTCTGCTCGCTGCGCAAATATCCTATGAATTCCTGCGACACAACCCGCTTCTCACCTCTGCAGTAGGCGGAGCCAAATCCGGCGAGCCTTGCCGCGGCGCCCAATAGAATTGGCTTCTGCCCGGCTCTTCTCGCCAGCTTGCCGAGTTCGAACAGCGGATGAGCTCCCAGCGAAAAGTCCATTAGGCCCTGGCGGTACCAATAGCGCAGCAACGATCCTGCCGTCCCTGTCGGACGATGGTGAAACACCGGCAAGTCGGGAAACGATTCCACCCGCCAGCCCTTCATACGCGCGCATACTTCGGCGTGCCAGTCCGGCCCTCCATAGGGCAATGGCGCATATCCGCCCAAAGAGCTCAAACACTCTCTCCGGAAGAGTTGAACCGCATGCGGAACCGAACTTGCGCGGTTACCCTTCCGAGGCTCAAACACCTGCCCTCGCTCCTCGTGAAGGAAGCCCCCTCCAATCCCTATTTCGGGTTTGGCCTGCAGCTTCGCCATGAGCCGCTCGAAGTAATCGGGACCGAACGAAATGTCCGCGTCGAGATTGCCGGCAAACTGGTATTCAACTCCGCCAAGCAGAGCAAAGCCGGTGTTGATCGCATTCACCTGGGCAGCGAAGTTCCTTTCGTGCTCCTCTCGAATGCGATAGAGCTGAAGGTATGCATGCTTCTCTGCATAACGCCGCACAATGGCGTCGGTCCCGTCGGTCGAGCCGTCACTCACCACGACCCATCGTCGCGGGGGTATCGTCTGCGACACCACGGAGGAGAGCGTCTTTTCGATGTAGGCTTCCTCGTTATAAGCCGCGGTGACAAGAACGTAATTAGTTGCCGTCATCGTATTTCACTTACCCTGCTTGAGCCCAATCCCGTCAGCCATAAGATCGAAGCGAAACTCCTTCTCACCTTGTAAGTGGCTTCCAGCGGCTCTGCCTTCTTCGAGAGGCAGACAACCGCATATCCCACAACACGCACAGCGTGGTGAAGACAGGTAATCAGGAAGTAACCGGCAGTCGCGATCCGTCCGTTGTGCTTTAGCCAGTACTGCAGATTGGCGCGTTGCAGTGCAAGGTAAAACGGAATCGGTGCTTTCTTGGTAGTACCACCTCCATAGTGAATGGCCTTTGCATCGGAAAAGAACACAACCCTCCAATGCGAGTTATGGAAACGGCGGCACCAGTCCAGGTCATCACCGTACATAAAGAGCTGTGGATCCAGAACACCGACCTCACTCATTGCAGAGCGCCGGGTCATCCAGAACCAGCCGTTCAGCACATCCACGTCTCGCGTATGGTCATGGCGGAAGTCTCTCATCAGAAAGCCGCCGAACACACGCGACCCTTTGAAGATTACGTCCAGGCCAAGCGCCCGGCATAACGAATTCCAAATCGTCGGGAATCGCATGGTCGATCGCCCGACTTGGCCATCTGCGCCGATCATCTTAGGACCAATCAAGCCGACCAACGGCTCCCTCTCCATGAACTCAAGCATGTTTCTGAGACAATTGGGCGCAACGTTCACATCCGGATTGATCAGGCAGATGTAATCGCCGTTCGCCTCGGCGAGTCCCATGTTGTTCGCTCTGGAGAAACCGAGATTAGTCGTACTCCGAATCAACCGGACTCCGGGAAACTGCGCTGCAATCAGTTCGGGTGTGCCATCAGCCGAGGCATTGTCAACCACGATGATCTGTTTGGTGAACTCGCCTTTCTGAGCTTCCAAAGAAGTCAGGCACTCCTGTGCGAAAGCTTTACAGTTCCAGGTCACGATGACGATGGAGATTGAGGGTGGCGTCTTCATGATGCCGATTTACCTACACTTTCTGGCCCAAGGGCGATGCTCTACACTCGCTCTCTTCCATTCACCGCATTGCGGCTACTGCCCCAGTAAGGTTCCTGCCCGCGGTCACGCCTAGATAATCGCTAAGCCCCCACTGCCACGGCTGGAACTGGTTCACGCCAAGACATTTCAAGGCCTTGTTCTCGAGCACCGAGTACTTCGGACGCGGAGTTTTCGACGGAAACTCATCGGCATGTGCGACAGCCAAATCAACGCTCGTGCCCGTCAATTGGAAAATGGTTCGAGCGAACTCGAACCAGGAGCACGCTCCCTCGGCCGTTGTGTGATACACCCCATAAGCATCCGTGCGGCTGAGAACCAGAAGTTGCTCTGCCAGTTCAGCAGCGAACGTCGGAGTAATCGTTTCGTCGTCCACCACCCGAACCTTCCCTCGCTCTCGGGCAAGCTTAAGCATGAGCTCAACGAAGTTGTAGCCTCCCTTGGCCCGGCACTGGCTGTGACCATACAGTGCGGAAGTGCGAACCACGAAATATCGTTTGGCGATTGCACACACAAACTTTTCGCCGTCCAACTTCGAGCGCCCGTAGACATTGAGTGGCTCAGCCGCATCACTCTCTTCATACGGCATGCTCTTACACCCGTTGAACACGTAGTCGGTGCTCACATGCATCAGCACACAATCGAGGCCGCCGTCACTGACAACAGTCGCCAGGTTGCGCGCACCCAACGCGTTTACTTGATAAGCCTTCTCTGGCTCCGCTTCGCATCGGTCCACGTTGTGCATCGCCGCGGTATTGATTACTAGGGCCGGCCGTAGAGCCCGCAAGCACTTTGCGGCCGAATCGATGTTCGAGATCTCAATGTCGGCGTGCGTGAGCGCCTGCACTTCATCGTTGCCGGAGCTGAATACCCGGACCAGCTCGGCCCCAAGTTGCCCGTTTGACCCAATGACCGCGATTTTCATCTTGTTGCGGCGAACGCCATATCGTGGAGCTGAAGGTTCTTCTCGAGCGCCTTGAAACATTCGATATTCGAGTATTCCGGGCAGTCCAGGTCTTCGTATTTGTCCATGTTGTCGATCAAGCTTCCGACAATAGACTTTACGTCTCCCTCCGGATGAAAACTCAACACCGTCTTCGCCTTTTCGATGCTGACCTTGTAGTTGCGAAAGTCACTGATGTGCTTGATGCAAAGATCAGGGCGCATGCCGATGCGCTCCTCGATCGCACTGCGGACTAGGTCGCCGATCTCTCCTACGGTGTAATTACCGGATGCGACGTTGAAAACTCCGGAAAGCGTTTGGCCTGCCTCGATCGCGCGAATGTAGGCCGTCGCTGCGTCCTCAATACTCAAAATCGGCCGCCATATTGCAGGATTGTTGATCGTAATCAAAGACTTCTTCATTGCGTGTTTGAACATCGTGTTGATGATCAGGTCAAACCGCATTCGCGGGCTGTACCCGGAGATGGTGCCCTTCCGCAGAGAGATAACCGAGAACTCATCGTCAGCAAGATTCATTACGGCTTTTTCGCCCTGCAACTTGGAAATGCCGTATGGATATTTCGAACTGACGGGCCTCGTCTCGTCAAACAATTCGTTCTCGGTGTATCCGTACACTGAACAGGACGAGGCGTAAATGAATCGCTTCACCCCGGCCATTTTCGCCGTATAAGCGAGATAAGCCGGAGCCGCCGCGTTAAAGATGAAGTTCTTACTAGGCGAATACTCCGCCATCGGATCGTTCGACAGACCGGCCAGGAAAACAACCTGCGAGTAACATTCGAGTTCTTGCCGCGTCAGGTCAAAAAGGTCCTTGTTAAGAACGCCGACTTCGCGCGGCAGGTGATTCCCGAACCAGAATAGGTCTGCAACATCCACCTCGTATCCCCGGTCCAGCAGTTTTGGTATTAGCACCGATCCCACGTAACCGGCGCCGCCGGCAATCAAGAGCCTCATTCGTTTCTCCTTGGCAATTAAAGTTATTTCGTTGAAGAACTCAGTACCGGAACGCTTGCGCTTGCGGTCTCGATAGCCACTGTTCCAGCGTTGCGGCCTTACGATCCTTTTCAGATAGCCGGAGGTCATCGACCACAGGCCACTGGATTCCGATAGCCGGATCGTCCCATCGGATCCCGCTTTCCGCCTTCGAGTTGTACAGCGCAGTGCACTTGTACTGGATCTCCGCCGCATCGGACAGAACGCAAAAACCGCGCGCAAACCCAGCCGGAGCCCAAACCTGCAGCCTGTTCTCGGCTGTGGCCTCCACGCCATACCATTTGCCTAAAGTCGGAGAGCCGAGCCGGATATCCACTGCGACCAGGAAGGCGCTTCCCGACGTGACGCGCATCAGCTTTCCCATCGGTGGATCCCACTGGAAGTGCAGTCCCCGCAGAACACCACGGACGGAGCGGCTGTGGTTGTCCTGAGGAAAGCAACTCGGCAGCCCCAGTGTCGTGAATGCATCCGACCGGAAAGTTTCCATGAAGAAGCCGCGCTCATCCTGGAACACGTCAGGCTCCAAGACAGCAACATCTGCCAGTGGTCGTACTTTTACTCTGATGTCCATTCGTTCTCCGGAGGAAGGAAGATGATTACGGGATCGGCTGGGGGTCGCTGCCCTGCCCCGGCCGCCTTTGCCCGCCGGGCCAATTCGCGTTTCATCGCGTTTGCCATTCGTATTTCGCGCCGCTCATCGGACGCTGGTTGCCGTTTGCGCCTCGGCAGCGTGATTCGGACCATATCTGGAAAATGACGCTGAGATCTCGAAGCTTACGCGCGGTCACTAAGGGCGTAAAGCAACCACCCGAGATGGTACGGACGGCACTCGAAGTTAATCACCAGGTCGTCGTTCCGCTCTTCGAGGTTGCCTCTCAGGAAACCGATGGCCTTGTGAAGGCGCGTCCCATACTTACTCTTGTGGAAGACAGACCGCCAGATCACGTGATCCTGTTCGTTCCGCAGGTCGCATCCGAGCTCATTGGCTCCGGTGATCCAACGCAGACCCCGGAACACCGGCTCTCTCACGTCCCAACCGGTGGCTTCTTCAAGTGCGAATAGCGCCATCGGCGCCATGCCGTCCTGGTGAACTGAATAAACGGGATACTGTTGGACCACGGCGCCGTGCGATGCGTCATAGTGCCACCACCATTGCCCGAGCGCCCCCTGGACCCGCACGATCGCCTCGCCGCAAGAACGGGCCCGTTCCAGTGCGTCACCGAACTCGAATGCCCGATGAGCTTTCGTGAGTGCGTATATCGGATACACCTGGTCGGCGAAACTGCCGATGTGGCCCCGGACCATTCCCGCCATGCTGCCGCCTTTGGCAGAGTGGCCAAAAAATCCCGCGCTGCCCTGATTTCGTTTGAGCAGTTCGTACGTACGGGTCGCGATCTGCGTCAAGTGCGCTATTTCTCGTGGACGGGCTATCTTCACTTCTGAAAGTCCCGTGAGGAACCATGCCAGTTCCATTGTGTGTCGTTCACGGCCGTCCGGGTACACCTCAAGAACTCCATCCAGATCCCAACCTGCATAAATCCGCATCAAATTTTGGGGAGAAGTCGCTGCACACGTCCAGAACGCCAGCCCTAGGTCGCCTAGGTTGTCTATCCAGCCCGTGTCCTGTAGCAGGTGATCCAGAATCACAGCCGCGTCGAATGCGTGCGCACTCTCGCCCTTCTTCTTCGCGTACCGGTGAAGACCCAGAAGGGCCATCATCGTATACCGGGGAGAAAGTCCCTCGCGGAACAGTCCGGCCCTCGTCCGCTTGAGCCGATGGCAGAACAGCAGCTTCTGCGCATCGAACATGGGAACTAGACCAGCTGCCGCTAAGTCGCATAGAGCCGCTAAATCCACGGGTTTCGGCGAGTCCTCTATAATTGCACGCTGTGCTGTAGAGCCCTGCATCGGTCCTCCGCGATCTCCAGAACGCGGTCAACAATCGTGGTCAGCGCTGGGCTGCCGGCGCTCAGTGTCCGGGCGGCACGGGTCCGCCGCTCCAGTCGGATAGTTCTTGGGATTTCATCAACGCTCTCCATCAGAACCAAACGTCCGCTCTTGGATAAGTAGTGATCAACTGCTCCAATCTCGCCTCGGAAAATGCTGTACACAGGCACGCCCAAGGCCGCTGCTTCCCGATTCATCGTCCCGCCTCCGCTGATCACCAGGTCGGAATGCCAGATCAGGTTAAGTCCGTCAACCGCGCGCTCCGGGGTCATTACCCTGCCGCTGCGGAACAGTTCCGGCCATTGCTTGCGGATCGACGCGCCCTGCTGCTGATTCCGCGGGAGGAGAATGACCTTAAGATTCGAGTGTGAGGTCCCCAGGAACTCCATCACTCCTCGAAACAGTTCATCGCTCTCGGCGACGTGATAGTGAGCCTGCTGCGCCGGCGGGCGCAATACCACGACTACTTCGTCTCCGGACAGACCGAGCTCTAACTTGATTGCCGGATCGGGCCGGAACGAAGGCGCGTAGACATCTTCCTTGATTCCGGGGTACCTCAGGATGCGTTTCGGGTCGAACTGCAGAGCCGTGTCCGGCATCAGTTCCGGAACCAGCACCCAGGTCGGCTTCATGAAGATCAACCCTCGCGCAAATTCATAATCCATCATCAGGATGGTCGGAATTCCGAGCATGGTCGACAACAGCAATTGAGCGCGTGATCCGTGAGATATGGCTAGATCGGGCTTTTCCCGAAGCCCGAAAGGACTTAACTGCAGTGAACGCGTAAGCAGACCGGCCAGCTTCAGAGCCTTGTTCTTTCCGAAGTGCCGTCCTACTCGCTTGTAACGCAGGCCGATTAGATCTGCAAGGCCGCATACCTGAAAGCAATCGCGCGCCGTAATCAGCACCGAATGTCCGTGCACCTCGAGCCGCTTTGCAATGGGCGCGAATAGTGGAACATGCGGCGAGTTATCCAGGTCGATCCAGATCTTCATTTCGCCACACTCTCAGCCCGTTCCATGCACCTGATGATTCTTGCCGGGTTCCCCGCCACGATCGCATTCGGAGGGACTGGCTTGGTGACCACACTCCCCGCGCCCACAATCGCGTTCTCTCCAATCGTGACCCGCGCGAGAATTGTTGCGCCGGAGCCGATTGAGGCACCCCGTTTGACCACGGTCGGCTCAACCGTCCAATCCTTGTCCGTCTGAAGTTCTCCCGAAGCGGTTGTAGCCCGTGGGTACATGTCATTGATGAAGGTCACGCCATGGCCGATGAACACGTTGTCTTCAATGCTGACCCCTTCGCAGATGAAACTGTGGCTCGAGATTTTGCAGTTCCTTCCGACTGTGGCGTTCTTTTGGATCTCTACGAACGCCCCGATCACGGTCCTATCTCCTACCTCGCAACCGTACAGGTTGATGAATTTCGACAGCCGCACATTCGCACCAAGCTTGACATCCGGTGCAATGCATCGATATTCGGACATTGCTTCGTAGGAATTCATTCAGCGTGCACCTTCGCCTGACAGGACAGCTCTGGGGGTTTGGAGGAGGATCTTGATGTCCAGCCAGAAGGACCATGATGTCGCATAGCTGATATCCATGCGCACCATCTCATCGAAAGTTGTTCTGCTGCGTCCTGCCACTTGCCACAATCCTGTGATGCCCGGCTGCACTGTTAGCAATCGCCTTTTATGCCACACGCTGTATTGCCTGAATTCATAAGGAATCGGCGGCCTTGGCCCCACAAGGGACATATCTCCAAGCAGCACATTGATCAGTTGAGGCAATTCGTCGAGACTGGTCCTACGCAGAAAGTGTCCCAAAGGAGTAATTCTCGGATCGGCGGTCAGCTTGTAAAGCTTCGTGGAGGACGCTCGCACAGGCTTGGCCTCCGCCGTGCCCGCGATGAACTCCTTCATGTAGCGCTCGTGCAGATTCGAATCGCTTGTCTCGTACATCGATCGAAACTTCAGGAATGTAAACGGATGTCCGTGCTGGCCTAGTCTCTGCTGCCGAAAGAAGACACTGCCGCGCGAGCTCAGTTTGATGCCCGCTGCGATCAAGAGAAAGATGGGGGAAAGGACAGCAAGCGCGGCCATGCTGCCTAGCACGTCTAACGCGCGCTTCATTATGCGGGCTCCGCCTTTCGGAGCACCGTTTGTCGCCCAGTCAGGGTACAAAGTCGCATCGCCCTCGTCATCTTTCGCCCAATCATCAGGAAACAGGTAAAACGAGAGGCTGATGTTGCGGATGTCTTCAATCGTCAGACTTTCGCGCAGCGCTTCATTCACTCGTGTCAGCAATGCGCGTGCGATGGATCCGCCGTCCGAAGAGCCAATTTCCGTAAAGATGACGCCTATCGTCGACGGCTCTTTGTACCATCCCTTCAGGTCCGTTCCTCGCGTCGTCCGTGTCAGCGCCCCCAGAATTTCTTCCGCTACGTGTTGCGGATTGCTGCCTGTAAGTTTGCATTCCAGCAGCATCAACACAAATCGTCTGCTGGACCGCTCAGCCCGCTTACGCTCCAGGCAGAGCATTCGTGTGAACATTGCCTCGCTGAACATCTCGCACGCCGCGGATTGATCCACCGGAACAAAACTGCCGTTCGTTTTGCGCTTCGCGTTCCACACTGGGGTCACGCTCCTCTTGCTTTGAACTTGGAATTAGTTGACCAGGACTTGGGTTTGTACCAGCGCAGTCAGGACGCCTTTGCCGCGATGTTCCTGTCCATCGGAACGGGCAACGCGGTGTCCACTGGGCGGATCCAGTGACGCTCAATTTCAACGGCAATCGATCGCATCAGCAGGTGAATCGAGACTACAATGCGATGTCGGTTGCGCTCTTCAACGAATATGCCTTCCAGATCCTGTAGCGGTCCGCACTGTACCCGGACTCGTTGGCCCACCTGCAAATAAGGCCACGGCTCGGGTGTGAATCCGGATCGCACCATGGCTCGGATTCCTTCCAGTTCACTGTCATCGATCGGAGCCGGCACATTGCCAAAGCCGACGAAACCCAGCACCGAAGGTACCGTCAGCAGGGGCATCCGGTTCCGCGGATCAAGACGGCAAAACACATAACCCGGAAAGAGAGGAGCTTCAAAGGATTTAGTGCGGTCAGACCACTGCCGGCGGCAGGTGTAGAGCGGCAGGAACTCTTCGAATCCTTTGTTGCGGGTGATCGTGCTTACGGTTTTCTCCGTACCGCTTTTCACTCGCATAGCAAACCACCGCTCAATTCCCAACTCGATGCTGTCACCGGAACCCATTCAGCCTCCGAACCTCTCGTGGGTAAGCTACCGCCATTTGAGTCCCATTCCCTGTCCATCTTTTTCGGACGGAATGGCCTGCCCTAAGCGATGTCAGACGAAAGTAGCAGTTTGCCTTCCACACGGCTGAAGCCGCTTAAGTCTCTGCGTTTCTCCTGTTTCCGGCCGTTCTGCAGGTGTCACGTTCCCCGGGATGACGAGAAATTGGGACTTGGTCCGAATCTACGAGACAAATCCCTAAGAAGGTCGTCCGTGCGCCAGCGGCGCAGACAGGAAGGGGTGGTAATAACCCCTCCCGGTCACGCTCATCGGCATAGACCGTACTCTATTTCACCGATGAATATTGTCTATATAGCTCCGCTACGTTGCCCGCCTCTGCGTCGCCGGGATGAATCACCACGCGCCAGCGGAACGACATCTTCTTCCCCTTCGCCAGTTGAATCTTGCTTTCAGGCTGACTGGAGTCGAACGCATTCTGCCCGAACGGATTCAAAGAGAAGAGGCCGTAATCGCGTGCGTGCCAATACGTGGGATACCGCGGATTCGAAGGATGATCGAAGATGGCAATGCCTAGGCGCTCTCCATCCACTTCGCCCGTGTAGTCCACCCAACTGGAGCGCTTGCCCCACACATTCTTCATGCCGGTGAAACCTTCGGCATTCACCATCTTGCCGCCCTTCTTCTCGGTGAAGTTTTCAGCAAGCCGAATCGCGAACGCGCCTTCTTTTGTATCCCCGAATGTGACGTCCTTAGCAGCCGTCAGCGTCACGTTGAAATCGATGATTCGCACCTTCGGGTCCGAATAGAAGATCATGTCGCGATCCTCCACGAGAAGCACCTCATTATCGGGACCTCGCCACTCCATCGTCGCCTTCAGTGTGCCGGACCGGTCGCCGTCTTTCCACTCCGTCTTGCGCACCACGACGCGTCCTTTGTTCGGCTTGTTCGCGTACGAGGGATCGTTTTCCCAAAACTTTACGCCATTCACATCGTCGTAGGTGAACCACAGCCCTCGATGATGCAAATGATCGCGGCTTTCGCCTGGCAGGTTCTCCATCGGGAACCCGCGCGTAATGATCTTCCCTGACGCTGACCGCAACGGAGCCAGATAGGGCTTCGCCGCCGAAACGCCGTAATGAAAGGCAGTGAAAGGCTTACCGTCGATATTGACAGCGACGTCTTCCGGAGTGAACCGAACCTGGGCGGTAAGGCACGCCGCGGCCGCAACGAAGAGTGTGAGTGTGCGCCTCATACGATGCGATCAAGCATATCAGCCGCCCGTCGGAGATAATAGCTTCCGATGTCACCTCGCAAACTGGCTGCCTTGATTGTTCTGGCGTTACCCATCCTGTGCGCGCAACCGGCTCTGCCCGAACTCCGTATCGAGCCCACCACGGGCGGCTCTGTTTTCTACATCCGGAACACTTCTGTTCAACCGGTGACTGCGTACCTGATAGAACTCCTCGACTATCCGGGAAGTTCGTTTTCTTTCTGGCAGGACGATGCCGCTTCGGAGTTGATCGCGCCAGGCGCCGAGAAGCGCATCCCAATCGGAAACATGACCGTCGGTGCTGTCCCCGAATATGTCAAAATGCGTGCCGCTTTGTACGCCGATGGAACGTCCAGCGGCATCCCCGAAAAGGTTGCGCAGTTGATCGAACACCGCCGCTTCTTGCTGCAGACCACTCGCGAGGTGATTGCCCAACTCGATAAGGCTGGTGCCAAACCGGCGGCCATCACGGCTCTCAAGCAGTGGGCGGAGTCCCTTCCCGCTCCCACCAAGACCAACCGCGGCTCTACGGCAGCACTCAACAATGTGCGCGCCAAAGCCCTGATCGAGCGGACCCTCGCGTCTCTGGACGCGAATTCATTGGAAGACGTCCTTCAGAATCTGCGTGCTTCCGAACAAAGGCTGGCCGCCAGCAAGCCCGCACTTTAGCGCGCCGACGCCGGCGTCCAGTTTCCGGCCTGCAGCGCGGAATAAGCACTCAGCACGATCTCTAAATCGCGGCGGGCATCTTGTGGGGGACTCGCCGGTTCACGGCCCTCCGCTACTGCGGCTACGAATTCGCGCACTTCGCCCAGGTAGCCCTGCCGGTCTTCATCCGGCAGTTTACGGCGGTCGCGCTGCAGTTCCGGCCGCATCAGCTTTTCAGCCAGCCACGGCGGGCGAACATACGAGAGCAGCATCGGAATCGGACGCGGCGTGGAAGGATACAGGTCCACATACCCGCGACCCGGCCACAAGTGCAATACACCCCGGTCGCCACAAATCACCAGGTCCGGCGCATGTCCTCTCGGCCCCGCCCAACTCAGCAGAAGCTGGGCCTGCCATCCGAAGCGGCTGCGGAACCAGACCTGCACGCTGTCCTCGCCGTGCATTTTGGTATCGATCTGCATCGCACGGGAGGCCATCACTTCATCCGGTTCTCCAAGCAGAAGCCGCATGGCGCGCACGTAATGTACCCCCATATCCATCAGCACACCGCCGCCCATCAGCGCCGGGTCTGCTTTCCACCCGCGCGGCCTCATGATTCCGCCCGCGTGTGCCATTAGATAGAGAGGCTCGCCGATATCCCCGGCAGCGATCATCCTCGCAGACTCCCGTACAGCGGGCCGGAAGTGCATGTCCTCGGCAACCATCAGGATCGTGCCGGCCTGGCGTGCCGCGCCGATCATCAAATCGGCATCGGCCAGAGTAATGGCAATCGGCTTTTCCACCAAAACGTGTTTACCGGCCGCAGCGGCCTGCACGGTGGCTGCCGCGTGCAGATGGTGGGGCAGTGCGAGCGAGACCGCTTCGATGCGGGAATCTTCCACCGCCCGTTCCAGCCCGACGATCACGCCCTTTGCGCCCATTGCCCTGGCCAGCCTTTCGGCCCGGTCCGCGTTCCTGCCGCATACATACAAATCGACCTTCGGATCCGCCGATGCGAACAGTCTGCAATGGAACGCGCCCCACATTCCCGACCCGGCCACACACACGCCGACGCGCCTCTGCAGCACAGCCGGCGCGCGCTCCGGAGGAGCAATCGTACGGCTGGTGTCGCGCAGCCCTGGACCCGCAATCACCGCAACTTCTTCGTCCGTCTGCCCGCCGTCCTCATAGGTTCGCTGGCGCAGATCGACTGGCACGCTGCCGCGACGCTTCTGCAGATATTGCTGCAACCGTTCCTTTGCGCCCGAACTGGTAATGGCCCACTGGAAAGCACGCTGCAACCGCGGGTATGCCGAAGGCGTCCCAGCCAGTTCGGCGTAAAGAAGCGGACGCTCCGCCTCCCATCCGGGCCGTGTCCTGGTCTCGAGAACGCGCGCGATCACCAGCGTGTGGTCGCCCGTGTCGAGGATCTGTTCCGCCTCACAGAAAAGCGTGCGGAAGCAATCCGGTGCATATGGAATGCCGTGCTGTTCGTCCTCGGCGACGCGCAGCCCCACTACCTTGGGCTTGTTCACGGCTCGCCGGCGCACCCGCGTCAGGCGAATACCGAGGTCCCTTTGCTTCTCTGAGAGGACACTGATCGCGAAGCGCCGCTCTCGCCGGATAGCCGGCTCTATCGGATACAGCCGGTTCGGATTGAGCGCGATGCGCGGCTCGGCCAGGGAAGCCTGTCCAAAATTGCCACACATCCACAGCTCTACATCCTCGCCTTCCCGCGCAGTCACCACACTGCAAACGCACTGAATCTTGGTGTCCCAAATCGTCGCGGCGGGCCGTCTCATTTACAGCAGGTCCCGCGTGAGCAGCGCGCGCCGCTGCGAGAATCGCGTCTCCACTTCGCCCGCGATAATATCGGCAATGAACAGTAGATGATCCCCGGCGGCGTGAGAGGAGCGTACCCGGCACCCGGCCGATCCGTACGCCTCATCCAGATACAGGAAGTTCTCCGGCCCGCGATGTGTGCTCAATTTTCCGAACTTGTCCGAATCCCGCCCGGACTTCAACCCGCACTGCCATGCGAGGTCTTTCTGTCCATCGTGCAGAACCGCTAACGTGAACTGTCCGCTGGTTTCGATCAGTTCCTTTGTATACGAGCCAGGCTCCACCGAGATCCACAACGAAGTGGGATGGTGCGCTACTTCCGAAAAGAAACTGATGGTCATGGCATTCCGCCGGTCACCGGATTCGGTGAGCAGTATGCCAATCGGACTTTCCACAACGCTCCCGCTCAGGTACGGGCTGTTCACGAGTTGGATCCTAGGTGCAGATTCATGCCGGGAACTGTTATTTTAGCGCCCCAATCCGCGGGGCCGCCCTGACGCTTATGTCTTCAGATTATTGCTTCCTTCCAGTACCCGAGAAGACAAAGGAGCCGTCCGTCTGGATGAGGTTGACCTGCTTACCGCTATCGGCCACGACGAGATCCAGATTCGCTCCCTTGCCGAGGGAGGTCCCATCGCTGATCTGCAGTTGCGCAGAGCCGGTGCAGTCCGAGTTCAGAGTGTAGGTCCCGGTGTACTTGCGCTTGACGATGGAGCCATCAAGGCTAAGCGTGTCGGCGCCCGTGAGTGCACCGTTACCGTCCGCGCTCAGGCGGCCATTGGCAGCCAGATAGTACAGATTGCCAGATTGATCGTACACTGCCCCGGTCAGCGCGTAGCCAAAGGCCCCGCTGAGCGAAGTCGCGTCACATCCGCTCTGCGCCTTCACCGGACGCGGCTTCACAAGGAACAAGCCTGCCGCAGCCACCATGAATAAGGTCGCTATCCAAAGTTTTTTTTGCATAATTTCTCCACGAGCTGATCGAAGTCTAGCAAACACCACACAAGGGCAAAGGTTCCTCGAGAATGATACGATGTCGGCGAAATGCAATTTCCCGACTTCTCCCGCCGTCAATACCTGAAGCTCGTTTCAGCCGCGCCCGCCGCCGCCTCCGCGCTCGCCATGCAGACCACTTCCGACAGTGACCGCGAACGGCGCATGAAATGGTGGCACGAGGCACGTTTCGGCATGTTCGTGCACTGGGGCTTGTACTCCGTGCTGGGCCGGCACGAGTGGGCCATGGAACAAGAAGGCATTCCGGTGGCCGAATACGAGAAGCTTGCAACTCAATTCAAACCGAAACCCACACCTGCGCGGGATTGGGCCGCCCTGGCCAAGAAGGCCGGCATGCGGTACATGGTCATGACAACGAAGCATCATGAAGGCTTCTGTCATTTCAATACCGCGACGACAAAGTACTGCGCGCCCAAGCAAGCAGCCGGACGAGACCTGGTGAAAGAGTATGCCGATGCCGCACGTGCGGAGGGCTTGCACGTCGGCTTCTATTACTCCCTGATGGACTGGCACCACCCGGATGGTGCGCGCTGCGCGAAGGACGAGCAGGCGCGCCAGCGTTTCGTCAGCTATATCCACACGCACGTAAAGGAACTGATGTCGAACTACGGCAAGATCGACGTGCTGTGGTACGACGTCCCCTGGCCGCTGAGCGCGGAAGGCTGGGAATCGGTGAAGATGAACAAGATGGTGCGGGAACTACAACCCGACATCATCATTAATAACCGCAGCAAGGTGCCGGAGGATTTCGACACGCCCGAACAGCGGATCGAAGCCTCGAAAGGCCGGAACTGGGAATCCTGCATGACAATGAACGATTCCTGGGGCTATCAAAAGGCCGACGACAACTGGAAGTCGTCGAAGACGTGCCTTCGCAACCTGATCACATGTTCCCGGCAGGGCGGCAATTACCTTCTGAACATCGGGCCAATGGCGGACGGGAGCATACCGCCCGAAAGCGTCAAAATCCTAAGCGAGGTAGGCGCCTGGCTATCCAAGAACGGCAAGGGAATCTACGACACGGATCCGTGCACCGTCACCCGTTCCAATTACATGAGCTTTACGCGCAAGGGCAACACGCTATACGCCCACGTGCATTACTGGCCGGGTTCCGTTGTTACTATCGGTGGCCTCAAGAATAAAGTGCTATCCGCCAAACTACTCGCGACCGGCGCTCAGGTTAAGGTGGAGCAGGACGATTTCCGCGTCCGACTCACCGGACTCCCGACGAATGCTCCCGATTCCCCGATCACGAGCTTTGCCATCGACTGCGAGGGCGAGCCCAAGCAGGACATGATGAACATTCGCGAGAACCGGCCCAGGCTGCAAGCCTAATCAGCCGGCCGCCTTCGCCTACTCCCCTCTGGTCTTAGATTCACATCACCGGGCTGCTCGATGCGAGGATCCGGTACGTCCTGGACGGCGACCTGGTTCTTACCTTTGTATACGACTGCTTTCGTACTGGTTGGACTCGGCCGGCGATGGTCGCTCGCCTGCGGCTTACTGTGAGGCCCCGCCGTGTTGAGCTCAGGTTCCGCATGGACGAAGCTCCGTGGGTTCGTTTGTACCAGCAGCGGAAGGACTGTGCGGACCGGAGCACGGGCTGCCGACGTTGGGTAAAACGAGTAGGTTGGGTTCGTTTGACGCGGCGATTTCGATGGCCGATTCCGGCTGAGCAGTGGGT
>CAYXLI010000031.1:0-63470 GCA_964464925.1 uncultured Solibacteraceae bacterium
AAGGGGACATTTCTACTTTGCCAGCAGGGGGACATTTCTACTTTGCCTTGACAGGCTGCTATCGGCTCCTTGCGCGGAAACATCAGAATGTGATAACGTTCTGCCCCAGTAAGGGGTTTTCCGCAAGGAACAGGAGAAGCAGTGATGCCGAAATTTGGGAATTTCACGATTCTGGCGAGTGCAATGGTAGCGCTTGCACTTTGCGCAAATGCACAGACGACAAACGCCACTCTCGTCGGCGATGTTTCAGATCCGAATCTTGGCAGGATCGCCGGTGCTGATGTGACGGTCAGAAACGTGGCGACGGGGGTAGCGCGCCAAGTCAAAACCGATGAGGTTGGATCCTATCGGGTCTTTCCTCTGAACCCAGGCACGTATGAGGTAACGGCATCCGCGCCAGGATTTAAGACTCAAGTTCAAAACAATGTGGTGCTCGATGCGGCAGCCAACGTGAAGGTCGATTTCCGCCTCGATGTCGGCGTGGTCAGTGAGAAGGTGGAAGTACAGGCGACCGCCAGTATCCTGCAAACGCAAGATGCCAGCATCGGCGGTACGGTCACCGGCACGGAAGTGGCCCGGTTGCCGGTAAACGGCCGCAACTACACCCGGCTGATTCTTCTTATGCCCGGTACCAGTGACCAGGGCGGAAGCCAATCCCAGGGGACGTTCTCCGGAACGCAGATGATTTCGGTGGATGGCCAGCGGCGGCAAGACAACAACTTCACGATCGACGGCGTCGACAACAACTTCATGATGATGAACTCGCCCGGCATGTCTCCGTCCATGGATGCCATTCAGGAGTTCCGCGTCCTGGACAACACGTCGGCTGAATTCGGACGTTCCTCGGGAGCGAATGTCAACATCGTGCTCAAGTCCGGTACGCGGAGCCTGCACGGCAGCGCGTATGAATATTTGCGCAACGACAAGTTCGATGCGAACGATTTTTTCGCGAACAAGAACAACACCGGCAAGGTCCCGTTCCGGCAGAATCAGTATGGCGTCGCCGTCGGTGGCCCCGTTGTGATTCCGAAGCTCTATCACGGACGAGACAAATCCTTCTGGTTTTTCAACTGGGAAGGATTTCGCGCTCGCCGCGGGCAGAACAACATCAGCAGTTTTCCACTCCAGGCCCAGAGAGACGGCGACTTTTCGATGATCTCGAAACAGCTCTACGATCCCCTCACGGGCCGCCTGGCTGCGGATGGCAAAACGGTAGTCCGGGATCCATTTCCGGGAAACATCATCCCCAAAAACCGGATCAGCCCGTCCATCACTTACATGCTCAACACCTTGATCCCGCTGCCGAACCTTCCGGGGCTGATCAACAACTTCGTGAACACGCAGGGCTTTGCCAATGATCGCGATGCCATTAACGTTCGCGGCGATCACAACTTCAATGCCTCGAACGTCGCGTCGTTCCGCTATAGCCGCCAAAAGGTAGGGCAGAATCAACCGGGCGGCAATCCGTACGTCTATGGTGTCAACCGCTACGATGTCGACAACTACATGGGGTCCTGGACACACGTGTTCAACCCGACTTCCGTACTGGAGGTCAAGTTCGGCCGGAACTCGCCCCTGATTCCGAGCTACAACGTCAACACCAAGGTGCAACGCCAGGAGTTCCTCCAGAAAGCGGGCATCAAGATGTTCATCCCCGACGTGCTGTACGATCCGATTCCGAACATCAGTGCCAATGGCGAATTCAGTTGTTGCGGTGGAGGCGGTATCACCGGCGACAAGGTCAACCAATACATCGCCAACTACTCGAAGGTGATCGGCCGGCACTCGTTGAAGGCCGGCGCGAATTATAGCCGCCGCCATTTCTACACCAACACCTCGAATCCTATGGACGGCAACCTCGATTTCGATCCTAGCCTCACGAACCTGGGATCCAACCCCAACTCTGGTGATAGCTTCGCCAGCATGTTGCTCGGCTTCCCGGCGGCCGTGCGCCGCGGGACGGGGAACACCACCACCAATGCCAATATCAACGTCCAGTCCTATTATTTTCAGGACGACTGGCGCGTGAATAACAAGCTGACCGTCAACATCGGCGTGCGCTATGAAGCGATTCCAGCGCCCGTGGAGGAAACCGACCGCCTGGGCAACCTCGTCATCAGCCGCGATCCGGCGTCCGGCAAATACACCGGGACGCTGTTGTGGGCGGGTGTAAATCCTGAGGTGGACCCGGTGACGGGGAAGGCGGGCGAGGGTCCGCACACTGGGGGCTACGGCCGCGCCTTGATGCGGAACAACTACAAGGATTTCGCTCCTCGTGTCGGCTTTGCTTACCAGGTGACTAGCAAGACGGTGATTCGCTCAGCTTACGGCATCTTCTACAATTCCACGTTCGTTCAGGAATTGCAGGATATGCGCAAGTTCTGGCCCTATACCATTCAGCAGAACTTCTCTGCGAACCAGGGCGTACTGCCCGATCTCTACATCACGGATCCGGGCCCGTCGTTCAGCAATACCGCGGCAATCGGGGGCTGGCCGCAGAACCCCAACAATCGCACGCCCTATTCCGAACAGTGGAATTTCACTGTGCAGCGCCAGTTGATGGAGGACATGACGCTGGATCTTTCTTACGTCGGCAACGCCAACAAGAAGCAGGTCGGCTACAATCCCATCAACTCCGCGCTCACGCCCGGCCCCGGGCCGATCCAGCCCCGGCGCCTGCTGCCAGACTTCGCCGATCTCGATGGCGGCAACAATAAGTTCAGCTCCAAGTACAACTCCTTCCGGGCAGGACTGGTAAAGCGCTTCAGCAGAGGCTTACAGGTGAATGCGAACTACACGTGGGGCCGCTCGATGACGAATAGTTCCTCTCTGGCCGAGGCGACCGTGCAAAACCCGTACGACCTGCACCAGGAGTGGGGCCGTTCGAGCATCGATCTGCGCCACATCTTTCAGCTTGCCTACGTGTACGAATTCCCGCTCGGCCATGGAAAAAAGTGGGGAGGCGGCTGGAATAGCTTCACCAACAGCGTTCTCGGCGGATGGTCGGCGGAAGGAATCATGCGTGCCCAGACTGGCGCTCCTCTGAATCCGCGCATTAATCAGGATCGAGCCAACGTCGGCCGCACGTACCAGCGCCCGGACGCCACTGGGCTCAATCCGAATAACGGGCCGAAGACCACGGATCAGTGGTTTAACGTCGCGGCGTTCAGCCTTCCGGCGCAGTACACCTACGGTTCCTCCGGCCTGTTTGTGATTGACGCACCCGGCCGCTACAACTGGGATCTCGCCCTACAGAAGGACTTCCGGATTGTGGAGAACCACACACTGCAGTTCCGCGCCGAGTCCTACAATCTGCCTAATAGCGTCAGCTTCGGGAACCCGAGCGTGACTTATGACGGCAATAGCTTTGGCAAGATCACCAGCGCGACGGCCGCGAGACAGTTGCAGTTCGCCTTGCGCTATCAGTTCTGACCTAGTGCGCCACCGTAAGGGCATCACGCCGGTCCTCCGTTAAAAGGGGACCGGCGTTTCCTTTTCTACAAGGCCTGGTCAAGGTCCGCGATCAGGTCGTCTGCATGTTCGAGGCCCACGGAGAGGCGGACAATGTCGTCTGTGATCCCCATCTGCCTGCGAATCTCGGGCGGGATGCTGGCATGCGTCATGGTGGCGGGATGGTCGATGAGAGACTCGACGCCGCCCAGCGACTCCGCCAGCGTGAAGATCTTCACACCGCGGAGCAGTCTGTAGACAGCCTCCTGCCCACCGTTCACACGGAAAGAGAACGTCCCTCCGTAACCACTCATCTGCCGTTTCGCGAGTTCGTGTTGCGGATGGGATTCGAGACCCGGGTGGAGCACCTCTGCCACTTTGGCATGTTGCGCGAGCCACTGAGCGACGGCCAGAGCGTTGCGGTTGTGCTCCTCCATGCGGACGGCGAGAGTCTTAATACCGCGCAAAACGAGGAAGCAGTCCTGCGGTCCCGCGCAGGTGCCCATGGCGTTCTGCAGGTATCCGATGCGTCCGGCCAACTCTTCTCCCTTGGTGATCAGTGCGCCGCCGACCACGTCGGAATGACCATTGATGTATTTGGTGGTGGAGTGCATCGCGATATCGATGCCGAGCTCGAGAGGGCGCTGGAAGTATGGCGACAGGAATGTGTTATCGCAGATGGTGATGGCTCCCTGGGAGCGGGCCCGTTCCGCAACGGCTGCGAGATCCACAAGGTTCATAAGCGGATTCGTGGGCGTTTCAATCCAGATTGCCGCGGTCCGGGTTTGGAGCGCACGCTCGAGGGCAGTGAGGTTGCGGAGGTCCAGGTAGTCTGCCCTAATGCCCTTGTCGCGGAAGACGGTTTCAAGCAGGCGGTAGGTGCCGCCGTACAGATCGCTATGGACAATCAGGCGGTCGCCCGACTGAAACAGCATGAGGGCCGTGGTCTCAGCGGCCATGCCGGTGGCGAACGCGAAGCCGCGCGTGCCGCCCTCCAGCGCCGCCAGACAGTCTTCGAGCGCCTGGCGCGTCGGATTGCCGCTGCGCGAGTACTCGTAGGGCCCGGGCCGGTTCACATCTTCAAACGCAAAGGTCGAATTCTGGTAGATGGGCGTCATGACAGCGCCCATATGCGACTTCGGACTGTGGCCGGAATGAATGGAGAGAGTTTTGAAGTGCAAGTAACAGTATTTCAGAATTCGTCGCCGCCCCTGTCGATTCGGGAAGAGTCGCGCGTCGTTCCAATGAGCGCGCCCAGGCGCGTAACTATTCAAGAACGGAGAAGACATCCATGAAACGGTTGCAATTTATTGCTGTGCTGGCTTTTTTCGCAGTGAGTCAGGCACAGGACATCACCACCGCGGAGCGGGAGCGGGGGCTGGATTACCTGAAACAGACCAACAGTGCGCTGGTGGATGCGACGCGCGGGCTGTCCGAAGCGCAGTGGAATTTCAAGCCGGCGCCGGACCGGTGGTCCGTTGCCGAGACTTTGGAGCACATCACCATCGTGGAACAGTTCTTCGGAAGCGGCGTTGCGCGTCAGCTTAGCAACGCGCCGGCGCCCGCAGCGACCCACGATACCAAGCAGATCGATTCCATGATTCTGGCGAGAGTGCCAGATCGTACAACGAAATTCAAGGCTCCGGAGTCGATTACTCCTACCGGCCGCTGGACTCCGGATGAGACGCTGGCAAATTTTCTGGGCAGCCGGAAACAGACTGTAGAATTCCTGAAAACCCGCACCGATCTGCGCGGGCATGTGATCGACCATCCGGCTTTCGGCCCCTTGGACGGCTACGAATGGATTTTAGCCGTCGCCGCACACACAGAACGGCATACAAAACAGATTCTGGAAGTGAAGGCGGCTCCGAACTTTCCGGTGAAGTGAACGTGCTAAGGATAAAGCAGATGCGTTACATGTTTCTGATTTACTCTCAGGAGACCCCCGGCGGGCTGGTTACCCAGGACGACCGCGAACGAGTTATGAACGCGCACTGGACGGTGATGGAGGAGGCCAAGCAGAAGGGCGTGTTCCGCGGAGCCGAACCGCTGAAGCCCACTGCCACCGCAACTACTGTGCGTGTGGCGAATGGAAAGGCGCTGACGACCGACGGACCGTTTGCCGAGACGAAGGAGCAACTGGCGGGATATTACATTTTGGAATGCCAGAACCTGGATGAGGCAATCGAATGGGCGGAGAAGATTCCGTCTGGCTGCAAGGGCGCGGAAGGCTGTATTGAGATCCGGCCGATTGCGGATCTGCCGCCACGATGATCGCGGCCGACGTCAGGACGGCCGTCGAGTCGGTGTTCCGGCAGGAGTCAGGCCGCATCACGGCGACGTTGATACGGATGTCCGGCTCCTTCGATCGCGCGGAGGAGGCGATGCAGGAGGCGTTCGCTTCGGCGCTCGCCTCCTGGCCGGAAAAGGGAGTGCCGGATAATCCGGCCGCGTGGATTATCGCAGCGGCTCATCGAAAGCTGATCGACCAGGGGCGGCGTGAACGAACCCGGCGCGAGAAGCAGGATGCGCTGGCGTATGAAAGCGTCCAGGAAACACTCCCCATCGAACCCGAACAAGAACTCATGCACTTCCCTGATGACAGGCTTCGGCTGATGTTCACTTGCTGCCATCCGGCACTGGCGCCCGAAAGACAGATCGCACTGACACTTCGCACGTTGGGCGGACTGACGACCGCGGAAATCGCAAAGGCCTTTCTGGTGCCGGAGCCGACGATGGCGCAGCGGCTGGTCCGTGCGAAACGGAAGATTCAGGAGGCGAGGATTCCCTACGAGGTGCCTCCGGCGAGGGCGCTGCCGGAGAGGCTGATCCCCGTGCAGGCGGTGCTCTACCTGATCTTCAATGAAGGGTATGCAGCGGCCGAAGGCGATCAGTTAGTGCGCGCGGATTTGTGTGCCGAGGCAATCCGGCTGGCACGGCTGTTATGCGAACTGCTGCCGGACGAATCGGAGAACTTGGCCCTGCTGGCGCTGATGCTGCTGCATGACTCGCGCCGGAATGCGCGCGTCCGGGATGGAAGGCTGGCCACGATGGAGGAACAGGACCGGACGTTGTGGGATTCGGCGGAGATCGACGAAGGAATTGTGCTGCTGGAACGGGGGTTGCGGAAGGGCCCACTCGGGCCGTATCAGTTGCAGGCCGCAATCGTTGCAGTGCACGCGCAGGCGAAGACCCCCGACGAGACGGACTGGCCCCAGATTGCAGCGTTGTATGACCGTTTGCGGAGTTTCAATGAGTCCCCCGTAATCGCACTGAACCATGCCGTTGCGGTCGCGATGAGCGAGGGATGGGAAGAGGGGCTGCGCAGGATTGACGAACTGGCGAATCTGGATCAGTATTATCTTTTTCATGCTGCCAGGGCGGACCTTCTGGCGCGAATGAACCGGCAGCAGGAAGCTGCTACGGCCTACGAGAGAGCGATCGCTCTGGCGCGGAATCGGCTTGAGCAGGAGTTTCTGAGGGAGCGTCTCGAGTCGATTCGTGCACGGCCGGCGAAGTGATGCTGGGAGATAACCGCTTTGCGACGAGCACCAAATGCGGATGCTCGATCGCGAGCAGCGTGCCGTCGAATCCTGAGATGTGTTCGCCGTCGCCTCTGTTATGCTCAGAGCAAGGTGACCCTGCGGAGCACGCTCTGGCGAGTCGGATCGGCCCTTGCCGTAGCGAGCGCGCTCTTTGCCTTCCAGAAGCCATTCCGTCAATACCCCGGTGTGGAATACCGGCATTTCGAAATACCGGCCGGTTGGGATGAGAAGACGGAGTTCGCCTTCGCTCGGATGATGTTTCCCGGTGGCTGGAATGATGGCTACCGGGGAAGGTTCGACGGCGACTGGCGGCAGGGACTTACTTTGTGGACACAGGACTATCCTCGCGCCGACCGGCACTTTTCGCAGGCTCTCGGCAGGCTGACGCGCGTTCACACGCGCTCCGTCGAGCAGCCGATCATGCTGGAAGAAGGCGATCAGTACAACTGGCCCTGGCTGTATGCGGTGCAGGTAGGGGAGTGGGGCATAACGCAGCAGCAGGCAAATCTGCTCCGCGATTATTGCCTGCGGGGCGGCTTCTTCATGGCTGACGATTTGCACGGCACAGTGGAGTGGGAAGTGTTCTATAAGAGCATGCGGATGGTGTTTCCGGACCGGCAGATTGTGGATATCCCGGATAAGGATCCGATCTTCCACGTGCTTTACGATCTTGACGATCGCATGCAGGTACCGGGGCAGGCGCACCTGGGGCTTGGATATAAGAACGACGGTAAGGGAGCGCACTGGCGAGGCATTTATGACGATAAAGGCCGTATCATGATCGCCATTTCGCAAAACTCAGATATCGGCGATGCCTGGGAATATGCTGACGATCCGTGGTACCCGGAGAAGTTCTCGGGACTGGCCATCCGATTGGGCGTCAATTACGTAGTCTACGCGATGACGCACTAATCAGGCCTGCTCGACTCGGACCGCGGTGCCATAACATAGCACCTCCGTCACACCCTGCATCACGTCGGTGGCATCGTAGCGCACCCCGAGGACTGCGTTTGCGCCCTTTTCGGCCGCGTGCTGCATCATTCGTTCATAGGCATGTTGCCGGGTTTCTTCGCAGAGGTTGGTAAACAACGTGATGTCGCCGCCGACCAACGTCTGGAGGCTCGCCCCAAGGGTTCCGAAGACCGAGCGCGAGCGCACGATGATTCCGCGCACGATGCCAAAGTTGCGGGTGACTCGATAGCCGTCAAGGGAGAAGGTGGTGGTGACCATTCCCGGGTCCACGGCGGGTGCCGCCGCAGTTGTTTCCTGGTGTCCATTCATGGATGCATGGTATCAGCGGCGAAGGCGCAACGTATATAGGTTCCGTTCCCTCGATTTCCTTGCTACGGGCGGCCATGGCGCGGTAGTCGTCATGAACGCCGAAGAACCTGCCGGAAAGACGATCGGCTGCGCCGGAGGCTAGAAACTCTACGAGGTCCGCCGCGGGGGCCGCCCAGCGATGCTCGTGATCGCCATCCTTCGGAATCACCAGGTAGCTCATGTGCTCCGGTCTGTGCCCGGGTGTATGATGCGGGTCAATCGCGGCCGCAGTCCGGGCAGCATCATCGCCGATAAAGTACGAAACGTTGGCTATGCCTTCCGTTGGTATCTGCTCAAGAATCAGCGCCAGGACTTAGTTCAGTTCCACGTAGCGTTTCATGCCTGCTTCTTACAGGAACGTCTATGCCTTTTAATGGACGTTATCGACTGCGCGGCGGAGCTTCGCATTTACCTCCGTCGCAAGACGCTCCATCGCCGGCTTACCCACGACGGAGAGCATCTTAACCGCGTCTATCGCTCCTACGTGAACGTGTCCGTCAACCTCGTACACAATGACGTTGCAGGGAAGGAGTAGCCCCAGGTTGATCTCTTCACTCAGGGCATGATGCGCCAGGGGCGGGTTGCAAGCCCCAAGAATCACGTAGCGCGGGAAATCGACACCCAACTTCTCTTTCAATTTGCCCTGAATGTCTATCGAACAGAGCACGCCGAACCCTTCGTGCTTGAGGGATTCTTCCGCTTTCTGCACAGCCTCGTCGAAGGAGAGTGGGACGGTTCGCAAATATCCGTAAGTTGTGTCTGTCATTGATGTGCCTGTTTTTCATCGACGCCCGGGATGGATTTCGTGTGTTGTGAGAATTTGCCGCCGAGGTCGTCGACGCCTGATTGTGGATGTGCTTGTGAAACGAGATCCTGACGGTCGCTCCGCTTTTCACCGCTGTTGATTCCCATTCGCTGATCGCAGCTCTCGGTGGGATCGTCCTTCATAGGATGGAATCCAACCACGTAGATATCCAAGTAGATATCCAACTGTTTAACAGGCCCCACGTCTTTGCAGGGCCTGGGACCCGGTTTCAAGGGCTCCTGTGGAAGGCCGCTCAGCCTCCCCGGTCACCTCTGTTTTTGAGGCGCTGTTCCTGCCGCCACAATTGACAAGGCTGAAAACCATAAGCGCGATCCCTGTGTTTCCGACCAAAATAGACGGATTCACGTCTTCTGTTGCGATGCCTATGCGTTTGCCCCTAGCGATTGCCTCCGAACGGCGGAGGCACATTTTTCAGCGTAGCCCAGAAAAGCGATTCTACGCGTCCGCGGTAACGGTGAGATGTTCGAAAGAATGCGGTCTTCAATTGCCACTTGGGATAGCTACCGCGCCTGGGTCTCCCGGAAGATGCCACAGGGCCTGGAGAGTACCGTACTGCGACCATACCTTGTCTGAAAGATCGGTCGCACGAACGCGCCCCTCGCGGACCGGGCCGATGGGTGAGTGTACGCGCAGGAACTGCCGAAGTGCGGCATGGATCTCCTCCGGAAGGTAGTGCGCGTCCCTGGCACCTTGTAAACGGCAAATCATATCCACCGGTTCGCCATCCCGTTCGCAGCCGGCGATCGTATAGACGCGCGACGGGTCGAGCGGCGCTCCATTAATGCCCACCTCCTTGATACGCCGACCGGGGCTTTGCTTCGCCTGGAAGATCACTTTCATTCCCGACGGCCTGGGACCCCACCCACCTGAGAGGGTGAACGGGTCCCTGGAAAAGACGAGTTCCATTTCATGCTCCAGATACGCATTCATTTGCGCGCCGGTTACTTTGCCAACCTTCATGCGCGCATCCATCGGGAGCATGTTCCAGAGGTCCATTTCTGTAATAGGTCCGGCCGGTAGGGGCGGGGAGAACCTGAACCCATTTGTAAAACCCACATCCGCGTGCGCCGTATCGCGGACCACGTCAGCGATCAGATTGTCCATCGGGCTTTCCAGTACGTCGTAGCGCATCAGCGGCTCAGTCGTCTGCCCGACTACTTGATGGAGCCGCTTCGCGAATGGCGCCTCCTTTTCATCGATCAGCGCTTTGACTTCTCTGTTCGCGGCGAATTGCGATTCCTCCACTGCGACGAAATGATAGTCAGAGTGCGTGACGGCGCCGTTCTCAATCTTCAGGTCCAGTTCGCCGATAAATGACCCCATCGAGCCAGGCTCAACAACGATTGTCTTGCCGACAAATAGCGGCTTGTAGACGCGTTCGTGCGTGTGCCCGCTGAGAATCACATCAAATTCCGGAATATCCTGTGCTATCTGGACTGATGGTGCGAGGCCGGTATGATTGACGAGGACGGTCAGATCGGGTTTTTCGCTTTGCTTGAGTTTTTGCACGTACTGACGCAATCCCTCAACTCGCGTAGTATCCAGACCGACCACAAACGCGGGGTTTTGACGGACGGTCGTGGTCGGGTCGGTCATGCCGACGAAGGCCACTCGGACGCCATCACGCTCCAGAACAACACCTGGAGGAAATATCCGTGTGCCGGTCGTCTTATCGTGAAAGTTATAGCAAACGACTCTTTCCGTGACGGCGTGCATCAGCTTGCGAAAGATCTGAGGACCGTAGACTACCTCCCAATTTCCTGGCGTGCCGACGTCAATGTGCAAAGCATTGAACGGTGCCACGATCGCATCGCCCTGGGTCCACGCCGCGATCGCTGACCCCTGAAACGTATCCCCGCCGTCAACAGTGAACACCGAGCCGGCTGCGCTGGATCGCATTTGGTCGAGGGCAGTTCGGATCCGTGCGTAGCCGCCCATCCTATGGAGGTGAGCCGGATCTTCGGGCAGGTATTCCCAGTGAGTATCAAGCTGCGCATGTGTGTCGGCAATATGAAGCAGCCGAACGTGCTTAGGCTTCCCGGCTCCAGACGTCCGTGGCGAAAACCAGAATGCTACAAGTGCAGCAGCGGATATGAAAATCGCCGCGAGCAGGGGTTGATAACGTAGTTTCATCGTCGATTAGCGGCCGAAGGCCGCGACACGAGCAAGCCGTCCTCGTGCATCCTTGGCCGCGCTACGGCAGACAAGCTCGCAGAGTTTGAACACGACTGGATCGGAAATGGAATAGAAGATACTGTTGCCATCGCGGCGACGCGCAACGAGGCGAGCATCATAGAGTGCCTGCAAGTGTTTGGAAATGTTCGATTGGTTTCCTTCCAACTTGTCAACAATGTCACCGACCGTGTGCTCGCCGTCTTCGAGTACCTGAAGAATCCGCAAACGCTGCGGTTCTCCTAACATTCGAAAGCGCAACGCAACCGCCTCTAACATGACATCGGAAAGAGTATCCATACCAATTGACTATAACACTCTTTGGTCATATAGTGGAAGTGAGCGGGGTCTTCAGGTTGCGGGAGCTCGAGCGCGACGCGCGCAAAATTCATCGCAATCTGAACATTCTTATTAGAGGCATATGAGTACGCAAAGACAGAAACTAGGTAAAGCGCCGCAAATCGGGCTGTTCGCTGTCGCAGTGGGGTTGATTATATTTGCATCACAGGACTGGACGGACGGGCAGGGTTCCACCAAGCCTGCTTCGTCCCGAACCGCTATGCCTAATCTGGTTCTGCCGAAGCTGGAAGGCGGCTCCTGGAAACTGAGCGATCACCGCGGTCAGGTTGTACTGGTCAACTTTTGGGCGACCTGGTGTCCGCCCTGCCGTCAGGAGACGCCGGGCTTAGTTGAACTTGCCCAGCATTATTCGCCCAAGGGTTTGGTCATAGCTGGCGTCTCCCTGGATGAAGGCGGTGCAGACCCAGTCCGGTCGTTCGTGCATGAGTTTCATGTTCCGTACACAATCCTGGTTCCGCCGCCGGATTCGCCCTATCTATCTGGCATCGAGTCACTGCCGACATCGATTCTCATCGATCGGACCGGGCGGGTAGCAAAGACGTACATGGGGGCGGTACGTGAAGCGACATTCGCGAAGGATGTTGAGCGTCTCCTGGCGGAGAATTCCGTTGATAAACCGAAAAGCTATATAGGAGATTTGCAATGCCTGAATGGCTCCTGATACTCCTTTTTGTCGCCGGCTACTTTGCCGTCATGAAATGGATACTTCCGCGCTTTGGAGTTCCCACTTGAATGTCCCAAACGTGCGACGTCGAGTTTCGACGTGAGAAGAGCACT
Source organism: uncultured Solibacteraceae bacterium (assembly GCA_964464925.1). Taxonomy (GTDB): domain Bacteria; phylum Acidobacteriota; class Terriglobia; order Bryobacterales; family Bryobacteraceae; genus CAYXLI01. Next base: position 12,451 of record CAYXLI010000031.1, read on the forward strand.
CGTCGTGAGGATAGACCAGACATGAAGAAACTACTACCGCGGGAGGATTCAGATAAGTATGCTGGTCCGCGACCTTAATGAAATACGCAGTCTCGTGGTTGAAGTCGGCTTGAGCCAGCGCATTGACGCGCACGTGTCGAAGAAGACGAGGTCTGCCCGATGACTCGTGTTATCTGGAGTCTGCTTGCGATCTGGGTGACGATACTGATCGGCCTTGGCGTTGCAGGCGCACAGCGAACTAGCGGCAAGGAGCACCGAAAAGTCCATCGAGTGGTTATCGAAGTCACAGCCGAAGCAGCCCCGCAGTGGGAGTCGGTATTGAACAACGTAGAAAACCTGCAGAAGGCTTTCGCGTCTGAATCGACCGAGATTGAAGTCGTTACACATGGAAAGGGTCTGGCGATGCTTCAAAAGAGCAATGCCGGCCAGTCCGAGCGGATCCAAGATCGCCTCTGCTGGCGTGAAGTTCGCAGCGTGCGAGAACACGATGCGACACAGGAACGTGCAGAAGTCTGACTTGTTCGACTTTGTGGTCACCGTCGATTCCGGCGTGGCCGAGGTGGTTCGAAAACAGGAGGCCGGCTGGTCCTATTTGAAGGGAGGCGGCTGAGCTTCATGTGGACCTTAAACGTGTATGCAAGTGTTTTCCTTGATCATCTTGGGGGTTGCCGCCGGTGTACTGAGCGGCCTCGTTGGTATCGGAGGTGGAGTTCTCCTCGTCCCCGCCCTCGTGTTTTTGTTTGGGCTTTCCCAACACCAGGCCCAAGGTACGACGTTGGCGTTGATGGTGGCGCCCGTCGGGATCGTGGCCGCCTGGGCCTATTGGCGCCAAGGGTATGTCGACTTGCGGGTAGCCGCACTGATTAGCCTTGGGTTCGTGATCGGAAGCATTGTGGGCGCACGTTTATCAATCGGCATCTCCGATGCTGTCTTGCAGAAAGTATTCGGCGTGTTCTTGCTATTGCTGTCTGTCAAATTGATCTTCAGCAAGGGCATGCCTTGATGACTCGCAGCCGGAGCAACCTTGTGATGGAAGCGTTTGTTTCGGGAACAGCGAACTGGGGTTCGACTGGCCGCGAACTCCAATCACGTTGAAGTCGCCGGATGCTCATGAATTATATCCGTCGGCTCGAATGTGCCACACGAGGCTTTACTGTATTTGGGATTTGAAGATCTGGCGAAACCAGGGAAGCCACTGCTGGCCTTCGGATGAAGATAGCAGGTCTTTGCCAGCGCGCTTCGCACAGGTGCCTGGCTGAACGGCAAAGACGGCGACGCCGTGAGGGAGCACTTCGGACGCAAGCAGTTCGCTCCGGGGAATCAGCGCGGCTTTGCTCGTGACGTATGCCGGCATATGATGGAGATTCATGGGCCCGTGGTCACCTCCATGGTGCGCCATGCACATCCGCCTTCGTCCGCGATGCCGTAAGCGCCGGTGACGATCGCGGTGCCTGTTAAAGCCGTGTCTCCAGTAAAACAGAAAGCGGCCAACGGGATCATGCCCATCGGCCGCTTCGCCGCTCGCGCCGGAGGAACGCTTACAGCTTCTGTATACGGATGCTGCCGTTCGAGGTGGAAAGGTCTACGAGGGGGCCGCCGGAGCCGATGGTGCCATCCAGGTTCGTTTTGCTGATACGACCGCCCTTCAACGTCAAATCGAAATCGCTTTCAATATGAGAGTTCGACGTGGATGCGCGCATCTGCGCGCTCAGGTTCGAGGGCAGGTGAAGGTTGATTGAGGCGTTCGACGTGCGGCAGCGGATGTCATTATTCTTCAGGTTGTCCATAGTGAGATCCACAGCGCCATTAGAGCTTTCCAGCTTTACCAGACGGTTCGGCTCGGGATCCATGATGCGGGCGGTAATCTTCGCGTTGGAAGTGTTCGCCTCAAAGTTTCCGCGGACATTTTCGGCTTTGATGCTACCGTTCGAGGTCCGCAAAGTTGCACCGCCGCTCTGATTATTCAATTCGATCCCTCCATTGGAGGTCTCTATTTCGAGACGGCCCTTCAGTTGGGTGATCCGCACCGCGCCGTTGGACGTGCGAATCCTGGCGTTGCCTTCCGTATTCTCAATCTGTACGGAGCCGTTGGAACTCACGATGCGATCCAGTTCCACAGACTTCGGGACGCGAAGAACGTACTTTGCTCCGAGTCCTCCGCGCAGGTGGCCGGAGGGCGGAATCGTACGAATGGCAATCAGATCCGGTGAGTTGGACACGTCGATCTTGATTGCTTTCATTGCGGATTCTTCCGCTCCATATTTCGTTCCGACGATATCGACCGTGTTCTTTTCCCAACTGAAGATCTCGACAGAGCCATTCATATTCTCGAGCGATACCCGTCCGCCCGGCTTCAGATCATAAGAGAAGTGGAAATCTTCGCGATAGCGCTGGCTGTCGCCGAAGTTCATTCCCCATTCTTCGCATCCGACCAGAGCCAAGGCAGATGCGGCCACGCAGAGCACACGAAGAAAACTCATGCTCACCTCCCAACCGGGTATTACGCAGACAACCTAGATTAGTTCAAGAAAAATGAGGTCAGATGTAGTACATTAACTCATCTGCGGCCGGCATCGAGGCGGCACGCGCCTCGTCTACCCGATGGCAGACATCGGCTAACGTAATGCGGTCCAGAATCTCGGCAATCGCATTCCGCACGTCCCGCATCACGAGCTTCGTTCCGCAGAAGCGGTCGTCAACGCATTCATCGCACTTGCGATATGCGGATTCGCTTGCGCAGGGGAGGGGAGCCAGAGGTCCTTCTATTTTGCGGATGATCTCGCCCAGTGTCACGGTCTCCGGCTCTCGGACGAGCATATAGCCTCCGCCTTTGCCTTTCTTGCTTTCCACCAAGCCTTCAGCCTTTAGTTTCAGGAGGATCTGCTCCAGGAATTTCTTGGGAATGGCTTCCTGACGGGCCATATCGGCGATCAACACAGGGCGTGTCCGGGGCGCCCGGCTCAATGCATAGAGCGCACGGAGCGAGTACTGCGTTTTCTTGGAAAGCGTTCGCATTTCAGCGGTACTTTCAGTCTGACACGACTTGACAGGGTCCGAGTAGCGCCCTATTGTCGATCTACTAAGTCGCATTTAGGCAGAAGCCGCTTTTTGCTCAACGAACTTGCCTTCCTGTTCGCGCGTGCCTGTTGCTGCCGACGGACATACATCGGCCCGCAACACGGATGTTACGCTAAGAGTAAGTCGTAATTGCCCTTATTTCCAATGAAAAAACTGCTTGCACTGAATCGCGGAGAGATCGCGATTCGAATCCTCAGAGCCGCCAATGAGCTTGGCCTTCGCACCGTCGCGGTCTATTCCCAGGAGGACCGGCTTAGCCTGCACCGGTTTAAAGCAGACGAGGCTTACCTGATCGGAGAAGGCAAGGGGCCCGTTCAGGCTTATCTCGACGTGGACGGGATCTTGGAACTGGCGAAATCAAAGCACGTGGACGCTGTCCATCCGGGCTATGGGTTCCTTTCGGAAAATCCAGCCCTGCCGCGCGCCTGCGAGAAGCACGGCATCACGTTCATTGGCCCAAGTGCGGGGCTTCTGGAATTGCTGGGCGACAAAACCGCCGCCCGGAGGCTGGCAGAGAAAGCCGGGGTTCCCATCATCCCTGGAACCGAGCAGCCTGTTTCGGATGTCGCTGAGGCCCATGCCGTCGCGAAGAAGATCGGGTTCCCCCTCATTATCAAAGCGGCGTTCGGGGGCGGCGGCCGCGGGATGCGCGTGGTGGAGAATGCCGGAGAGTTCGCAGCCCGCTTAGAAGAAGCTCGCCAGGAAGCGGCTGCCGCGTTCGGAAACGATGCCGTGTTCCTGGAGCGCTACATTAAACGCGCCAAACATATCGAAGTGCAGATTCTGGGCGATCTTCACGGCAATATTATGCACCTGTATGAGCGGGACTGCTCCGTACAGCGAAGGCACCAGAAAGTTGTCGAGGTCGCGCCGGCCGTCGATCTGTCTCCGCGGATTCGCAGTGAATTGTGCGACGCCGCAGTCGCACTCGCGCGTGCCGCGAACTACTACAACGCCGGGACGGTGGAGTTTCTTGTCGACGTGGACAACGCCACATGGTACTTCATCGAAGTGAACCCGCGCGTGCAGGTGGAGCACACGGTGACCGAAATGGTTACGGGCATCGACGTGGTTCGTTCGCAGATTCAGATTGCACAAGGGTACGAGTTGCACGGGCCGGAGATGCATTTACCGGCGCAGGACAAAGTTCCTCTGCACGGATATGCGCTGCAGTGCCGTGTCACCACGGAAGATCCTTCGAAAAACTTCGCTCCCGACTACGGCAAGATTCAAACCTATCGCTCGCCTGCCGGTTTCGGTATTCGCCTGGATGGAGCGTCCGCGTACGGCGGAGCGGTGATCACGCCATACTTCGATTCGCTACTCGTCAAAGTAACTGCCTGGGGCCAGGACTTCACGGAAGCATGCCAGCGTATGGATCGAGCGCTGCGCGAATTCCGCATACGCGGCGTCATGACGAACATCCCGTTCCTGGAGAACGTGGTGAACGACCCGTCGTTCCGCGCGGGCCAGGCGACTACGCGCTTCCTTGACGAGACGCCGGACCTCTTCTTCTTCGTGCCGCGCAAGAATCGGGCCACGAAACTGTTGACCTATCTGGGCGAAGTGATTGTCAACGGAAACAAAGAAGTCGCCGGCAAACCAAAACCCCCAACGTTTCGGCACGCGCCGGTTCCGGAGTTTATTCCGGGCGATCCGCCGCGCGGCACCAGGCAATTGCTCGACGAAATGGGTCCGGAAAAGTTCGCTGAGTGGACTCGTCAGCAAAAAAGATTACTGCTCACCGACACCACCTTTCGTGATGCTCACCAATCGTTGATGGCGACGCGCATGCGCTCTTATGACATGCTGAAGATCGCCAACTTCGTTGCCCATCGGCTGCCAGATCTATACAGCCTGGAGATGTGGGGCGGCGCGACTTTCGACGTCGCTCTGCGATTCCTAGTTGAGGATCCGTGGGAGAGGCTGCAGCGTTTGCGCCAGGCAATTCCGAACATCTGCTTCCAGATGCTGCTGCGTGCGTCCAACGCGGTCGGCTATACGGCATATCCGGATAACGTAGTGGAAGCGTTCATCCGCGAAGCGGCGCTGCAAGGCATCGATATCTTCCGAATCTTCGACTCGCTGAACTGGCTTCCAAACATGCAGGTAGCTATGGAGGCGGCTCGCAAGACGGGCCGCATCTGTGAAGCGGCCATCTGCTACACGGGAGATATTCTCGATCCAAAGCGCGATAAGTATCCGCTGCAGTATTACGTCAAGATGGCAAAGGAACTGGAGCGCATGGGGGCGCATGTTCTAGCCATAAAAGACATGGCGGGACTTGTGAGACCGTATGCCGCGGAAAAACTGGTGAGCACTCTGCGGCAGGAGATAGGATTGCCTATCCACTTCCATACGCACGACACCAGCGGGATCAACGCCAGTTCGATCCTCAAGGCATCTGAAGCCGGCGTCGATGTTGCCGATGGCGCAATCTCCGCGATGAGCGGAACTACCAGCCAACCGAACTTAAACTCGATCGTGGCCGCACTGAATCATACTGAGCGCGATACGGGCCTGAATGTCGAGGCTCTGGATCGGTGCGCGGATTACTGGGAAACGGTTCGGACGTACTATCTGCCGTTCGATAACGGACCGAAATCCGGCACTGCTGAAGTGTATCTACACGAAATGCCGGGCGGCCAGTACACGAATCTGAAGGAGCAAGCCGAGGCGATGGGGCTAGGGCCGCGGTGGCCGGAGGTAGCTCGTGCTTATGCCGAAGTGAACATGGCATTCGGAGACATCGTGAAGGTGACGCCGTCCAGCAAAGTGGTCGGTGACATGGCGATTTTTCTGGTGAGCCACGGCATCACAATGAAGGAAATCGAGCGGCTCGGGCCGAATCACAATCTGACCCTGCCGAATTCGGTCGCGGATATGTTCAGCGGTTCTCTTGGCGAGCCGGACGGCGGCTGGCCTAAGAAGCTTCAGGAAGTGATCTTGCGCGGGGGCAAGCCCCAGAAGGGACGCCCGAGCGAGAATCTCCCCGCAGTGGATCTGGAGTCAACGGCGGATGACTTGGCGAAAAAAGTGGAGCACCAGGTTCCGCGCACGGACCTGATGAGCTACCTGATGTATCCCGAGGTATTTTTGAACTTCGACCAGTTGCGTGAGAAGTACGGGGACCTGAGCGTATTGCCGACGCCGCAGTTCTACTTCGGAATGGATAAGGGCGAGGAGATCGGCGTAGATATAGAGACCGGCAAGACGTTGATCATCAAGTTCCTCACGGTGGGCGAGCCGCATCCGGAAGGCGAACGCACGGTGTTCTTCGAGTTGAACGGACAACCGCGCGAAGTCGTGATCCAGGACAAGTCACTTCGGCCCACAACCGAGCAGCGGGCAAAGGCGGATCCGTCGGTGCCCGGCCAAGTAGGTGCTCCGATCCCCGGCGCGATCACCAGCGTCGTAGTCAAGGAAGGCGATCACGTCGCCAAGGGTGACCGTCTGCTGGTGATGGAGGCGATGAAGATGCAGACGACCGTGTATGCGCCGATCGACGGCGCGGTGAAGCAGAAACTCGTGTCCGTAGGACAGACGGTTGACGCGAAGGATCTGCTTCTCGTGATCGAGGCCTGATTACCAGCCTGCACCTTTTGTTGCCGTCTTAACGCGGCAGATGTACATATCCGCCGTGATGTACAAGGTAGAGCCGTCATCGCCCCAAGCGACGTTGGCGGTCTTTTCACCGGTCTCGATGCGGCCGAGGAGCTTTCCGTCCGGAGCATAAATGTAAATACCGCCCGGACCACTTGCGAAGAGATTGCCATCGCGGTCGATTTTCATGCCGTCCGGCAAACCAGGCAGTTTTTCGACAGACTCGGTCACATTGTTGAAGACAGTCCCAGGACCCAGTGTGCCATCGCTCTTCACAGGAAATTTCATCCAGATGGCGCGCTTCGGATCGGAATTGGCGACATAGAGCGTCTTCTCGTCGGGTGAAAAGGCGAGTCCATTTGGGCGTGAGAGTTCTTTCGTGAGCAGCGTCAGCTTTCCATCTTTGCCGAGCCGGTACACGCCGCAGAAATCGAGTTCGCGGCGCGAGTCGTCCCAATTTTTCGGAAGGCCGTAGGGCGGATCGGTGAAATACAGATCGCCATTCGATTTGTAGACGAGATCGTTGGGGCTGTTCAGGCGCTTCCCCATGTAGTTGTCCACCAACGTGCGCTTACCGCCGTTCTTTTCAAGGCGTGAGATGCGCCGGTCGCCGTGTTCGCAGGCGACCAGACGGCCCTCGCTGTCGATGGTTAGGCCATTAGACCCGGGCTCGGCTCCGTATTCGACGACGCCCGTGTAGCCGGAGGGCTTCATGTAGAGACTGGCGCCGGCGCCCTCTTTCCATTTCATAATCGAGTTCCGCGGGATATCTGAAAACAGGAGATACCCACCATCCTTGACCCAGACCGGGCCCTCCGCCCATTCGAAGCCGGAGGAGAGGACTTCGATCTTGGCTTCTTTCGGGAGGAGCTTATCGAGCCGTGGATCGAGGCGATGGATCTTGCCGAGAATTGGGAAATTGAGGGTGTCTTGCGCGAGTACGAGATTGCTCATTGCGGCACACAGAGCCACGGAGATGCAGATCGACCGGGTCATGGAGCAACATTGTATCGCTTTCCCACCAGACAATTCCCAAGTCGGGGACAGCGACCTCAATTCCTCAGATTTCCCTGGGGATTGGTGAAAACCGCTACAATTCTCAGCAGCTAAACTACGGATAAAAAACGTGACCAGAAAATCCTTAGGAATTGAGGTCGCTGTCCCCGACTTGGAGGATTCCGGTAGACGACGGTCGTTTTGACACGCGTAACCAACCGGAGCTTGTGCCGTAATACAAACATGACCAGCCTCCTCCCGGATCTTCGATTCGCATTGCGCGGGATCCGGCGCAGCCCGCTGTTCGCGACCGTGGCGATCCTTTCACTCGCCCTAGGCATCGGCGCCAACACCGCCATCTTCACGCTGATGGACCAACTCATGTTGCGTCTCCTGCCCGTGAAAGATCCCGACCAACTCGTAATGCTCTATCAACAGGGGGCTCACAACGGGAACAACATGGGCATGCGGATGCATTCGTATCCGCTTTATCAGGACCTCCAGCAGAAAGCCGCGCCGTTCTCCGAAGTTCTCTGCCGCAGGCTCATCTCGACGTCCATCAGCGTCGACAATCAAACCGAGCGCGTCGACGCCGAGATGGTCTCAGGCAACTACTTCTCTATGCTCGGTGTTCAGGCGGCAGCCGGAAGAGTCTTCAACTCACAGGAGGATGACCGCGTTTACCAGGGCCATCCCGTCGTAGTGCTCAGCTACGATTACTGGGCCAGCCGGTTCGCCGGTGATCCGAAGGTGGTTGGCAAGAAAATCCTTGTGAACAATTACCCGATGACGATTGTAGGTGTTTCGGCTCCGGGTTTCTTCGGACTGGATCCCGCTCAATCGGCGCAGATCCGTGTTCCGATTCTGATGAAGCCGACGATGCTGCCGCAGTGGGAATGGCTCCACATGGACGACCGGCGCAGCCGTTGGGTGCAGGTCTTTGCACGGCTGAAACGCGGGTACACCATGGAATCCGCTCAGGGTCCCACGCAAGGACTGTTCCACCAGATCCGCCAGTATGAGCAGACGCTGCCGGCAGCGAACAAATGGACCCCCTACATGCGGGACCAGTTCATGCGCGGCACGCTTCGAATTGAGCAGGCTGCCACAGGGTATTCTCAACTCCGCAATAATTTTTCCAAGGCCTTGATCGTCCTGATGTGCATGGTGGGCCTGGTCCTCCTGATTGCTTGCGCGAATGTTGCAAATCTCTTGATCGCCCGGGCGTTTGCACGGCAGAAGGAGATCGCAGTGCGCCTGTCCATTGGCGCATCGCGCGGCCAACTCATCCGGCAGTTGCTGGTGGAGAGTATGGTTCTGTCACTCGTTGGCGGCATTGCAGGTGTGGTCCTGGCCGTGGCGCTCACGCGCGGACTGCTGGCGTTAATCCCTTCAGACGGCAATCCGCTCCTGATTCGGCCCGAGCCCGACCTTCGCATCCTTGGCTTCACGATGGCGCTGACAATCCTCACCGGCATGGTGTTCGGCCTCGCCCCGGCGCTGAAAGCCAGCCAACCCGATTTGTGGAACACTCTGAAAGACGCTGTCGGCTCGATCGCAGGGTCTGGCGGATCCCTCTTCTTGCGCAAGGGCCTGGTCACGGCCCAAGTCGTGCTCAGCTTTCTGCTTCTGTTCGGTGCGGGTTTGTTTGTGCGCAGTCTTCAGAATCTCAAGACGACGGACACTGGATTCCGCGATCCCGGCAATCTGATTACGTTTCAGATATCGCCGGCGCTCAACGGCTATGATGCGCCGCGAACGGTGCAATTTTATAGCGAACTGCTCGACCGGCTTCGCGCGCTCCCAGGCGTAAAATCAGCAGCCCTGGCCTCTGTGGCACTCCTGGCAGGTGACGAATGGGACAGCACGACGGCTGTCGAAGGCCATACAGCGGCCGATGGCGAGGACATGCAGGCATTCATGAACTCGCTCTCCCCGGGCTATTTCGAGACGATGGGGATTCCGATTATGGAGGGCCGCGATTTCGACGCTCGCGACGTCAAAGAAAACGCCAAAGTGGCAATCGTGAACCGGCGCTTTGCGAAGCACTTTTTTGGCGATAAGAGCGCTGTCGGCCGGCATATCGGAAGAGGAGGCCAGCCCGGAACGAAGCTCGACACAGAGATCATTGGCGTGGTTGCCGATTCGCTGTACGAAGGCCCGCGCGAAGGCGTGCGCCGTCAGGTGTTCGTTCCCAACTGGGGCAAGGCCGGTGCGGCGTTCTACGTGCGCACAGCCCTGGATCCCAATTCGACTTACGCAGCCCTACGCGGCGAAGTAAAGAAGTTGGATGCGTCCATGCCCGTTTATGAGTTGAAGACTCTGGCCACGCAGTTGGACCAGACATTACTGACCGAACGCCTCATTGCACTCCTTTCGGCCGGCTTCGGTGCCCTCGCCACATTGCTCGCTGCGATTGGCCTGTATGGCGTCATGGCGTTCGTAGTAGCGCGCCGCACAAAGGAAATTGGCGTCCGTATGGCGCTCGGCGCAAAACCCGGCTCAGTGGTCTGGCTGGTCATGCGCGAAGTGCTGTTACTGCTCGGGATTGGGTTGGCGATTGCGTTGCCTGCGGCCTTCGGATTGGGCCGGCTCGTCGAGGCGCAGCTTTACAAGATCAAGGCGAGCGATCCGTGGATTGCTTGCGCGAGTATGATCGTCCTCATCTTTGTGGCTAGCGCCGCCGGTTGGATTCCCGCACAACGTGCAAGCCGAATTGATCCCATCATGGCCTTGCGCTGGGAATAGCGATTACTCTGAGTCAACGTCCTCCGACGGCCGTGGCGGGCGGGACACTGAGCGATATATGATCGTTCGGACAGGAGTGATGCATGAGTGAACTGACGCGAAGACACTTTGCACAGGCTGGAATCGGAGCGGCACTGCTCGTGCCTGGGGCGGCTCACGCTAAGCCGATCGAGCCCTTATCGCCGGGCATTAAGATTTCGATGCAGGTGAACGAGGATGTTCCGGCTGAAGACCTGACCTGGATCAAGCAGATGGGCGTCGAGTACTTGAACGTCCAAACGGGCAAGGGCCGTGCTACGTTGGACAACTTCCTCGATATTAAAAAGCGTGTCGAAGCGGCCGGGTTGAAGGTCTGGAACATCTCGAACAACGACAATCGGAATATCGAAGAAATCACGCTCGGCTTGAAAGGACGCGACGAGAAGATCGCCTGGTTGAAGCAGTACATTCGCGATACCGGAAAGGCCGGTATCGGATACATCACGTACGCGCACATGGCGAACGGAATCTGGTCGAGCCCACAGGAGACGACACGGGCAGGCGGTGCCGCCCGCGCATTCCGGCTGGAGACCGCGAAGGGATTCTGGAACGGCAAAACGTATGAAGGTCCGTTGACGCACGGGCGGAAGTATTCGAAAGAAGAGCTGTGGGACAACTACACCTACTTCATCAGGCAGATCGCACCGGTCGCCGAGGAAGCAGGCGTACGAATCGGGATCCATCCCGATGATCCGCCGGTGCCGGAACTCGGCGGGATTCCTCGGCATATCTTCGGTACCTTCGACGGCTACGTCAAAGCGCTGGAAATTGCGAATTCCCCGGCAATCGGCGTTTGTCTATGCTGCGGAACGTGGATGGAAGGCGGCAAGGCCACGGGTAAGGACGTGTTCGAGGCAGCCCGGGCGTTCGCAAAAATGGGCAAGCTTTGGAAGATCCATTTCCGCAACGTGACATCACCCATTCCGTACTTCGTCGAAACGTATATCGACAACGGCTATACCGATATGTACAAACTAATGCGCACACTCGTCGACGCGGATTTTCGTGGGAATCTCATTGCGGATCACGTACCGGCAATGTCAGGCGGCAGGCACGCGGCATGGTCGTACAGTATGGGGTACATCCGGGCGCTGTACCAGGCCGCTCAAGAAGTCAAGAAGGGCTGAGGCGTGCGATCAAATCTTCGTTGACCCGAGTGGGCAAGCCGTAGACACGACCGAGCTCCACCAGGGTGCCATTGAGTGCGTCCAACTCGAGACGCTTGCCTTGTTCGCGATCCTGAAGCATGGATGTGCGTGTGCCAGGCGGGTACGATGCGAGGATCTCGAGAATCGGTTCGTTGTCCGAAAGTTTCGCGCCGTCCGCCTGCGCAATGGGGAGAGCTTCGGCGAGGATGCGCTCGGCCCATCCCCGGTAAAGCGGCTCTCTCAAAATCTCGAGGCCTCGGCCGGCCAGCGCAGTCAGCGGGTTTGACACGCAATTGTGCAGGCACTTACGCCATGCCGCGGTGTGGAAGTCTGGTTCGCGCCGTACCATGATCGGCGTATGCGCAAACCGATCCGCAAACAGGTTGGCAGAGGCATCGGACGGTACCGTGAAGTGCTCGCGGGGCGGCGTGAAGGCGCGACCGTTCTCCACATATACGTACGAAAGAACCGGAATCGCGGAATACGGGCGTACTCGATCTTCGTGATGCACTCCATTCTGGACGACGGCGATTGGGGCCTGCAGGTGCGGAAACCAAACGCTCGCAGAACTGGTCTGATGCACCTTCACGGTGAGTATGGCGAGATCGGCGCGCGGTGGATTTTGTATGTAGTAGCGGATACCGAGCCCAGGATCCGGTGGCCGCTTCACGCAGAAAAAGACTTCGTGACCTGCGCCATGCAATTGTGTGGCAAGGTAGGAGCCGAGATTGCCGGCCCCGATGACGGCGATGCGAGGCATCAAAATAAATTCTACGGTCTCGCTTGAGACATCTCGCGGCTACTCCACTCGGGACAGCTTCTGGTAAATTTCGCGCCCTTGAGCGATCCGTTTGAGAGCTTCAGCCTTGTTTTCAGGAGAAGGAAACTTCGCGTCGCGTTCTGCCCATTTTTCAAGGAAACTGAGCTGATCCAGAAACAGACGCGCTGATTCGGCGGCTCGGGCCGGGCGGCCGGGCATGTCCAGGTAAATCGGAGAGGAATGCGCGAACACCGGCATTTTCCACCAGGTCGCGCCGTATTCCAGCATCTTCTTACCGTGTGCCCGTGCCGCGATCCAACCGCCGCGGTCGACTTCGATCGTCTCGTCGATCGAAGCAGTGAAATGCGAGCCGGCCGGCTTGATCGTGCGGATCACCTTGCCGTTGTGCAGGATTTCAAGCTGTTCATAGGGTTCGAGCGATTGTGCGCGTGCCCGCACGCGAAGGGCGGCTTTGCCGGGCGAAAGGTGCAGCGTCTCACCGGGCAGTTGCCCGTTCACGCTGAACTCAAGCAGCGGATAATCACTCGCGAACGTGTGACCCTTACGGATCCCTTCGATCCAGGAATCGTACGTCAGCGCTCCGTCAGTCTTCACGTAGGTCCGCGCGCTGCCCATGGGCGGATTCAAGGCCATCTTGTCGGAACCGGAAGACATCGCCAGCCGGAATCCGCAATTCAGGTAGTGATAGTACACATCGACGGGAGCAAGAGAATACACGCGAGGTCCGTACATCTTGTAAACCTCGACTAGCACCGGATGGTGTTCGAAGGGATTGCCGGTCGTTAAGAGATCGATGGAGTCGATCCTTCCCAGCGCAATGTCCAGAGGCGCTTCCAGTGACGGATAGGGCCAGTGCGCCCAACTCACCAGCGCGCCTTGCGCATGCGCGTCGTCCGCGGCATCCATCATCATGGGCCAGTCGAATCCGCCGGCTCCGCTTTCGCGTAATCCGCCTACGGAGACGGGCCAAACGATGCTCTTGAGATTCTGAAATATAAGATGCGCGAGCAGGCCGTGGCGAAATTCCTCGCCGACTTTCACGAAATAGCGTGAGTCGCTAACCGGAGACAGCTTTCCGGTGAAGTGCTCGATGTTTTCGAAGTGACCGTCACCCGGGCGGCCGGTCTTATATCCGCTCTTCAGGAGCAGCAGGCTGCACACGCGTAAGCCTTCGCACTCCATTTGGTAGCGGATACCGGAAGGACCCGGGAAGTGCATATGGGTATCTCCGGGATACCAGCCGCGCGCTTCGAAGTCGTCGAACTTCTTAAGAGGGAGCACGACCGTCGAACGTTCCGGCTTTTCGACGTTCACCGGCAGATCGATCGTCTCATACTCGTAGCCCTTGTTCGCGTGAAATTTGTAGTGGCCAGGCGGCAGGTCGATCTCCGTTCCGTCGTACACCAGCGCGTGGACTTCGAGAGGCGAAGCTTGTCCGTCGCCCAGGATGAGATCGTTCGCATTGCGTTTCGACATGTCGGGAGTGGGCAGGTGACCCAGAGGGGCGAAATACTCGCCCGCAGAGTTTGTCACCCGCAGCCTGAGCCCGGTCGGAGTTCCGTCTTCGCTTCGGATACGCAGGGTCACCCGTGCCATTCCGGGTAACGGCTGGCGTGTAGCATAATCGCTGTAAGCAAGAAGCGCGCAGAACACAGCGGCGCCGGACAATCTCTTTATCACCGTCATGACAGCGGACTTTTATCACAGGCTCCATCGCGTACGCAAGCGAATCTTGCTATTTTCTGCCGTCCTGGCGGCGGCCCTGTGCTTCGGGCAGGGTATTTCGACGCGGAATGCGGCTCCAGCCGCGCGGGAAGCACCGTCAGGACGGCCATTTCCGGTGAAGTTTCTCGATACGGCTGCAGCGGCCGGATTGAACATGCGTTTCGTTTCCGGCAACGAGCAGTCGAAGAAATACATCATCGAGGCGAACGGAACTGGTGTGGCCTTTATCGATTTCGACCGCGATGGCCGTCAGGATATCTTCCTGGTAAACGGATCGAGGCTGGAAGGCTTCCACGGAAGTGCTCCTCCCACCAACCATCTGTATCGAAACGAAGGGAATGGTAAGTTCCGGGACGTCACGCGCGAAGCCGGCATGCTGCTCTCCGGATGGGGCAACGGTGTTTGTGTCGGCGACATCGATAACGACCGTTACGAAGATCTGTACGTCACCTATTGGGGTAAGAACGCGCTCTTCCGAAACGATCGTGGGAAGTTTGTGGACATCGCCGAAAAGAGCGGGGTGGCCGGAGATGGAAAGCAGTGGAGCTCCGGCTGCACATTCCTCGATTATGACCGTGACGGTTTTCTTGACCTGCTGGTCACCAGCTATCAGACCTTCGATCTGGAGAAGACCCCCGCGCCTGGAAACGGAGCAAACTGCGAATGGAAAGGCATGCCGGTGTTCTGCGGGCCGCGCGGTCTTCCTTTCGGCAAGGTGACTCTGTATCACAATCGCGGGGACGGTACTTTTGAGGATGTCTCAATCAAATCGGGTGTGCGCAGTGTCGAAGGGTTCTACGCATTCACTGCCGTGGCCGCGGACTTCAATGGCGATGGTTGGATCGACGTCTACATTGCCTGCGATTCCACGCCGAGCCTGCTGTTCCGGAATAACAAAGACGGCACGTTTTCTGAGATCGCTACCGAGACGGGCCTCGCCTTCAATGAGCACGGCTTCGAGCAGGGGGGCATGGGCATCGCCGCCGGAGATATCGATAACGATGGGCGGCTCGACATTCTCAAAACAAATTTTGCAGGGGATTATCCAAACGTTTACCACAACATCGGCAGGGGCATTTTTGAAGACGTTGTCATGAAGGCGCGTCTTGCGGTCAATCCCCAATATGTCGGATGGGGCGTCGGCCTGGTCGATTTGGATAACGACGGCTGGAAGGACGTCTTCCAGGTGAACGGGCACGTCTACCCGGAACTGGACCGGCGTGATGGCGTGGAGCGATATCGAAATCCGCGCCTGGTTTACCGCAACCTGGGCAAGGGCATTTTCGAGGACGTCAGTACAATGGCGGGCCCGGGAGTGCAGGAGAAGAGGTCTAGCCGCGGCGCAGCCTTCGGCGATTTCGATAATGATGGCGATATCGACGTGTTGATCATGAACATGGGCGAGGCTCCGTCGCTGTTGCGCAACGATCTGAGCAGCTCCAATCGGTGGATTAAGATCGATCTCCAGGGTACGCGGTCGAACCGGAGCGCGATTGGTGCTGCGGTGAGTATCGAAACCGCAAAATCCAAGCAGACGGATGTTGTGCTGAGCCAGTCGAGCTATATCTCGCATAACGATTCGCGGCTGCATTTTGGCTTAGGCGACGAGACGGCGGTCACGAAAATCACTGTGCGTTGGCCGAACGGCGAAACCGAGGTCTTCCCCGGATCGGCAGCCGGCAAACTGGTGCGATTGGTGGAGGGAAGTGGTAAGACAACGCCACTCGAGTTGCCGCGCTAGGGCCGTCCTCGCATTCCTGGCCATCTGTGCGATTCTGCCGGCCCAATCCCCAGATGCTACAGCTCTGTCGGAGAAAGCGCGCGAGCTTGCGTCCCAGAAGCGGTTCGCGGAAGCAGAAGACCTATGGAACCAGGCGATTCGCCTTTCGCCGAAGTATTATCCGGCTCTCTTTAATCTTGGTTATTACTACTTTCAGCAGCAGCGATTGGCAGAGGCCGTTCCGGTGTTGCAGCGCGCGGCTGCCGCTGCTCCCGCCGAATTCAATGCGCCTTATCTGCTCGGCGTGGCATTGGCGAAGCTCGGCAAATCCACGGAAGCGCTGCGAGCATGGCGTGATGCGTTGCGCATCCAGCCTGAGAATCTGCGGCTGATGCAGGTGATGTCGGTGGAATATTCAAAGGGGCGCTACTTCGGAGAGGCCGCTGCCCTGGCGAAGCGGGCACTCGCGTTAAATCCCGACGACTTGAATCTCTACCTCCTAGCCATCAAAGCGATGCAGGATGCCGGCGACTATGCGGGCGCCGGAGACCTCGCGAAGCGAGCCGCGGCGCGTTTCCCTGAATCCGCCCGCGCCAACTTCGAGTATGCCTTTCACCTGCAAAAGGACGGGAAAATTCCCGAGGCGCTGGAACGTCTCAAGTTGGCGATGAAGGCTGATCCGGCTTACGAAGAACCGTTCTTCTTCTATGGAAATTTGCTGGCCGACGAGGACCGGAACGAAGAAGCAATCCCCTATTTGCGGAAAGCTATTGAGGATAGGAATGATTACGTTCCGGCGCGAGTGGTGCTTGCGCGAGTCCTTATGAATCTGCAGAAGTGGGACGAGGCGATTACGCAGTTGCACGAAACCATCCAGCTCGATCCCAAACATCCCCAGCCGCACCTGTTGCTGTCCCAGATCTACTTCCGTTTGGGAGACGAGGCCAAGGCGAAAACGGAGAAAGAGACTTCATTGCGGCTGCGTCGGGAAAACCCCACGATCCTGGAGGCCCAGCAATCGCGTCCGTTTCCCGGAAAGTAGTTTTTTTTGCGGTTCACACCGGGACCGTGAAATAGAATGTAGAACCGTGCGAGGGCTCCGATTCTACCCAGATCCGCCCGCCCTGGCGTTCGACGATTTTTTTGCAGACCGCGAGGCCAATGCCGGTTCCAGGAATTTCACTGCCGTGAAGGCGCTTGAGCGGCTGGAAGATCCGCTCCTGGTCTTTCTTCGCGATTCCAACGCCGTTGTCTTTGATCGAAAACCGCCACTCGGCCTCATTCCTGTCTGCTGTGATGTGTATGCGCGGTGTCATCCCATCCCGCCGGTACTTAATTGCGTTCGAAATGAGATTCTGGAATAGCTGCTGAAAGAGCACATCGTCGCCCCGGACGCTTGTGGGAAGCTCCCCGTACGTCACCTCCGCATGTGCCTCCGAAATTTGTGGTCTGAGAGTTGTGAGCACGGCATCAATCACGCTTTTTACCCGGAGCGGTGTTGGCGCAGGTTGTTGCTCTCCGGCCTGAGCGTACTGCAGAAGAGCGCGGATGAGCTGCTCCATGTTGCCGACGCCCTCGGTAATCATTGCTAAAAAATCACTCGCGGTTTTGTCCGGCTGGCCCTGGGAGTGCCGGACCAGGAGTTCTGTAAAGCCCTTGATCATCCGCAATGGCGCTTGCAGATCATGGCTCACTACGTGGGCAAACTGGGCCAGTTCTTCATTGGACCGCTCCAGCTCACCAAGCAGCCGCTCGCGCTCTCGCTCCACCCTCTTGCGCTCATCGATGTTCTCCACCAGGCCCACAATCTCTCGCGGACGGCCCTCAGCGTCCCTGCGCAGGGTCGCCGTCGCCCGCGTCCAGATCACACGGCCGTGTTTGCAGAGATAGCGTTTCTCAATCGTGTAGGACGGAATCTCGCCGCGAAGAAGCTGTTCGTACACTTGCTGGTTGCGTACGCGGTCTTCGGGATGGGTCAGGTCGAGGAAGGTGATTCTTGCGAGTTCCTCAGGTCCGTAGCCGGTCAGGTCCTGGTATGCTTGGTTCGATTCCACGAGTAGACCTTCTACAGTGGTCAACACCATGCCGATCGGCGCTCGAGCGAAAGTGTTGCGGAATCGCTCCTCGCTTGCTAGCAGTTCCTCCTCTACGCGCTTTCGTTCACTAATGTCCCGAAAGTAGCACGATAGGCCACCGCCCGCCTCCGGGTAAAGGCTCACGTCAATCCAGCGACCAATGATAGGTGAGATCGTTTCATAGTGCACCGGTAACCGCCCGGCCATGGCCTTCAGGTGCATCTGATAGGACTCGCTCCCCACCGAGCCGGGAAACTCCGTCCAGAAGTGCCGTCCGAGTAGTTCCGCGCGCGGCCGATGCCATAACCCTTCGGTAATTCGACTGATGTAAGTGAACCGGAACTCGGCATCCACGGAATAGAATGCATCGCTGATGCTTTCGAGAATGTCTGTGGTTCGCTTGTGCTCGGCTTGCGCTTGGGCAAGGAGCCGGTCACGCTCCTCCTCACTTCTCTTGCGCTCCGTGACGTCGCGCATGACTTTAGTGAGACCGATCAACCGGCCTGATTTGTCGAAGACCGCCGTTACCACTCCATCGACGAAAAGGCGGCTCCCGTCCCTGCGCACGTGCCAGCGGGTGTCCGGCGCGCGGCCGTTCCGGATAGCCTGCTCGCGTTCCCTCTCCGGCGCGTTGCTCGCGATGTCTTCCGGAGTGAACAGGATCGACACTGGCCTGCCCACGAATTCATTTTCATCATAACCGAGCAGGCGCCGCACACCTTCATTCCACGTAGTGAGCTGGCCGTCGAGGTCCATGAGGAAAATAGCGTATTCGCCGAGCTCACCCACCAGCAGCCGATAAAGTTCCTCGTAATCGTGCGCGCCTTTCGCCATCCCTTATTCGTCTCCATTCATTGAGATGAGTCGGCCAATCCACCTTGACCCGAAGTCTGGTGCCGTCCTGGACCTTCTTCGTCGTCGCAGGAAAGGCCGGTCATGGCATCGTACTGCTTCCCTCGGCAACCTCCCGGACCACCGAACCCAACAGCATAAAGGCGTCCAGCTCCGAAGGCTTGCGAAAGTATCGGCTGATCCCCAGCGCGGCAACACGAGCCCGGTCCTTCGGCAGGTCCGATGAGCTCACCACAATCACAGGCGTATGTGTACACGACGGGTGCTTGCGAAATTCGCTCAGTACCTGGTGGCCGTCTACCTTGGGCAGGTTCAAGTCCAGGAGCACGATGTCCGGGCACGCCGCTTCCCCTGGCTCACCCATGTGAGCCAGGAACTCCATTGCCTCGCCACCATCTCTTACGACGTGCAGCTCGTGGTCGATGTGATACTCTTCCAATGCTTGCTGGACCAGCAGGACGTCGCCAGGATTATCCTCTGCCAAAAGAATGCGCAACACGCTTATTGCCCCTCCACACGCGGAAGCGAGAAATAAAAGGTCGTCCCCTCGCCGGGTCTGCTTTCAGCCCAAATACGCCCACCGTACCGCTCCATAATGCGCCTGCAGATAGCCAAGCCCAGCCCCGTGCCCGGGTACTCCTCTTTGTGCAGGCGCTTGAATAATCCGAATATGCGCTCGGCATACTGCGGTTCGAAGCCGATACCGTTATCTCGCACAGAGACAATCCATTGGTCGCCATCCAGCTTGGCGGAAATGTGAATTTCCGGGCGCACGTCCTTCTTGCGGTATTTCAATGCGTTTGAGAGAAGATTCTGAAATACCTGGGCTATTTGTGTCGTTTCTCCCCGTACTATCGGCAGGGACTCCGCGGTGATCTGGGCACCGCTTTCCTCGATTCGGCTTCTGAGGACAGACAAGGCCTCACCGAATGAGGCTGAAAGATCCGCTGTGCCGAAGCGTTGTTCCTCGTCATGCACTATACGTGAGAATGTCAGCAGGTCTTGGATTAAAGCCTGCATCCGCGTGACGCCTTGCCGGACGAATCCCGCAAACTGGTTCATCGTCTCGTCCGCTTCGCCAACACGCTTCAAAATCAGATGCGTGTAAATGTTGACCATGCGCAATGGCTCCTGCAGGTCGTGGCTGGCCACATAGGCGAATTCTTCCAGCTCACGATTCATCCTGCGAAGGTCCCCCTCTGTTTTTTGCTGCTGGGTGATGTCGGTGTTTGTGCCGAACCAGCGTACGGCGTACCCGCGATTATCCTTCACCGGCTCAACCCTGGTAAGGAAGGATCGAAACGTCCCGTCTGCGCTTCTGAGCGGGAAAACCATCTCGAAAGGCTCGCCGCTTTCAATCGCTATCTTCCACTTAGCGAGGACGCTAGGCAGCACGGCAGGATCGTGCACCTTCTGCCAGCCCCAGCCTTCTATCTCTTCGAAGGTCGTCCCCGTGTAGTCGTACCACCGTTGGTTGTACCAGAAGATGTGGCCCGTGTGGTCCGCCACCCACGCCAGATGCGGGATCGTCTCCGCTAGTGAGCGGAATTGCTGCTCACTATCCTCCACGTGCTTTCGCGCTCTCACCAGGTCTGTCACATCTGTGGCATGGACGAAGGTTCCGTCGATCAGGCCATAGCTGTTTCTGGTAGGCAGGCACACAAAGTTGAGGTACACGTCTTCCGGAACCTCTTCACCGAGCCGCGCCGGAGCTTCATGGGCCACGTGCGCTTCCCCCGTCTGGAACACACGGTCCAGCATGCTGACATAGCCCTGCGAGGCAAGTTCCGGCACTGCATCGCTCGCCGCCTTCCCGACAATCGCTTCCTCATTTCGCCGCACAAGCCGGACAAAATCTTCATTGATCCACTCGAACCGATGCTCCGGCCCGCGAAGTACGGCAATGGCGGCCGGAGCCCGCAACAGAAGCTCACGCCAACGACGGCGGTCCTGTTCCACCAGTTCCTCGGCTTGATTTCGCGCCGTAATATCACGGGCGGACCCGGCAACCGCTTCCACTCGGCCATTTTCACCCAGAACCGGTACGAAGATGAATTCGTAAAACCCCGTTTCCCCGCTCGGCGCCGTATAAGGCGTCTGATCCCGTACTGGTTGTTTGCTGTGGATCACCTCCTGAATTTGTCTCTGTAAGTGCCGAGCGAGCTCCGGAGGGTAATCCAGTTCATAGAAGTTTTTTCCCAAAGCTTCTTCGAGCGGCTTTTGCCAGAGCGCCAGCAGTGCGCGGTTTATATACGTGAACCGCCCTTCGAGGTCAAAGGTGTAGGCAAAGTCCGGTATGTGGGAAAGGACCGTGTCGAACGTGTGCCACTGCTGATGCAGATGAGCCTCCGCTTGCTTCCGGCCGTCGATGTCGATGTTCACGCCGATCATCCGCTCGGGTGCTCCGGTATCGTCGTAGAAGAACTGCGCCTGCCCGCGTAACCACCGCCGCGTCCCATTAGGCAGCACCGCCCGGAACTCGTAAGCGTACTCTGTCTGCTGTTTTTCGAGGCAGTTTCCTATCTCCGCAATGACTCGCTCCGCGTCTTCGGCCACCACCCTCTTGCTCCAGTCGTGGAGATGTCCCTCAAACGTTCCGTCAGGAACTCCATAGAGCGCCTCGAGCTCCGGAGTCCAGATGACGCGGTCCTCGTTCATCAGCCACTCGAAGCTCCCAATCCGGGCGGCTCTCTGTGCCAGCCGGAGCCGTCGCTCGCTTTCCTGCAATTCCTGCGCGACATGGGCCCGCTCAATGGACTCCCACCAGCGGTTGGCGACGAGCTGCACCAGCTCCACTTCTTCCGGGAGCCACCGCCGGACTGTTTGTTGGTGCACGGCAACGGCTGAGACCAGCTTGCCCGCCTTGAAGAGCGGCACTGCGATATAGGAACGGATTTTAGCTTGCCGGTATACGGGCAGCACGTCCGCTGCGTGTGGGTTTTTCTCTATGTCCTCTTCTACAACCGGCAAATTGCTTCGAATGGCCCTCGCGGCATCTTGGCCGAACATGCTGAGTGCATGGCGTCCCACCATCGTCACGAAACCGGGCCGGGTGTAGTCTCGAGTCACGTGGAGCGTCTCGCCGTCCTCGTCGACCGTCGCGTAGGCGCACCGGTCACAGCCGAGATGTTCAGTCAGCAAATGCGCTCCCGTCGCCATAATTTCCTCTGGCTGAACCAGAGGCCGGGTGGCATCATCCAGCCGGACCAGAAATGCATCCCGTTCCGTCTTCTTGCGTTCCCTCAGGTCCAGGATGAAAGCCGCCAGCTCGCCCGAGCCGTTCAGGGCCTCCAGCGCAGATGCTGCGACCAGGACGGGAACTCTCGTGCCATCCTTGGTTAAGTACACCGTTTCGTACGGAGCACATCTTCCTGTGGTTGCGAGCTGCTCCGCAGCTTCGGCATCCAACGCGGCGAACTCGGGAGGGGCCAGCCGGTCCCAGCGGACCAGTCCTGCTGCCACATCTTCCTCGGTGTAGCCGAGAAGCTCACGCACTCTGGGATTAAGATACGAGATACCGCCTTTGAGCTCAGCGATGAGCAGGCCTAACGTACTCGTCTCTGCGAGTTGGCGAAAGCGCTTCTCGCTTCTGCTGAGTTCCGCTGTAACCAGATGCTCGCGTTTTTGCGCGCGAACCTTGTCCGATATTTCCTCTACTGAGTGAAGGAGACAAGTAACCTTCCCATCAGCCCCGCAAACGGGCGTGTTCAGCGCACTCCAATAGCGCTCCTCGAAACCGCGGCCCTCGGCCACGGGCCGCGCTACGTCGTATCGCTGGTGCGGTATCCGATCCGCTACGCACGTCGCTATAGCTCGCCGTAAGGAGGCTCGCAGGTTCCGGACTCCGCTCGCCGTGGGGTCCTCCGGGTTGTCCGGGAAAACTTCGAACAATCCGCGGCCGATTATTTCGTTCCGTTTGATTCCCGCGATCCGCGCGTAGAGGTCACTGACCGCCAAAATGGTGAAAGTCGGATCATCGGGCAACATCACGAGAAGCGCAGCGGGAGTGCTCTCAAAGAGCGCTTGAAAATCGAGAGGGGGTAACTCAGTGCTCTGTTTTCTATTCGGGAGAGCCGATTCCATCCTCGCTCCTTTGCTGGCTCACACGAGCCTCGAACCTGAAGCGGCCCGCATTAAGCACCCCAGCTTGAACCTTTTTGCTGGAGCCGCTCACATTGCTGCGTCGTTCGTCTTCAGGTCGAGCATTTGTCCTCAGCCATCCTCCGCACCATAAAGTCATCGGTGAGCGTGCGCTCCTATGGACAGAGCTGAGGGTTACGCTATTATTCCGTGCAAGGCGAGGCCTGGATTCGTTACTGCGCAATATGCGCAGCCGCAGTTGGTTTTGTTTCATCCGGTACCACAGCCCTCATTTTAGTCGAACGCGCCAAGGGCGATTCGCGGGCGTTCGGACGGACGTTCCGCATCCGGGATACCGGAAAAGCGGACGATAAGGTCCTGACTGTAGCCGGCAATTTCTCAAATGCGGCGCCCAGGGGAGTCCGATTAGGATTGTCCTTTTCTTGCGAGCCATTGAGCGAACGGTCGATTACGAAATGCGTTGGATGGAGTGTGCGGCGTGCCTTAGCCGGCCGGTGAGGCGCATGGGAGAATGCGTTTGTAAGGCCCAGCAAAGCATGCGCTTGCTAGTGCACACAATTCAAAAAAGCGAGTGGGAGATACCAAGGTTTACCTAAGAGGAAGGCATTCGCTCTCCTCCGGAGCTCTCGACCGATCGAACGCAAAGCCCCTCGTTAGCTGCCACCGGCACAACGCCGGGCATGAACCGGTTCAACCGCCGAACTCTGTCCGATAAGCTGGACCATTTGCGATACAGCATCGAAGTACTCTTGAATACCGATCGGTTTTCGAATCCATGTTCGGATCCCTAGGTGCTCGGCCTGCACCAATTCGTCCGGATTCACTGATGAACTGAATACGGCCACAGGTGCAAAGAAATTCGGCCGCTTTTGGCGAACGGCCACCAACACCTCGTCTCCGTTCAGCCTGGGCATATTCCAATCCAGAATGACCAGATCGGGAGTCGGCTCTGCGGAGAGCCGTCGAACTGCCGCCTCCCCGTCTCGTACCAGTTCCAGCTTATAACTCGAATAACGTTCCGTTATAGCCATCCGGATGAACGTAGCGTCAGCAGGATTATCTTCCACAACAACGATGAGGGGCATTGGTACCTGAGAGCCTGCATCTTCACATCAGCCGGCGAACAGTTCTTCCGCTAACAATTGTAACCTAGGATCCTTCATTAACGGCCGCCGACCCGAGTTTAGAATACACTGAAAACCTAGTTTTTACACCCCTTAACAATCAGAATACCGCCCAAAGGTCACAAGTGAGCCTTGACACCAGATCCGGCATTCGTCGTATACAGGAGCGATCTCCTGTCTTTTCAAGAGGTACGGGTTGTCCGTCTGAATTGTCTACCATTCTTTCCTGTTGTCCGCTAAAGCGGCTCCGCTGTTCGTTAGCACATTTGAGATGAAAAGAAAATCATCTTAGGCTATCCACCACAAGGGTTTCATGACGATGTCTAAAACACGATGTTCCCCAGTGACCGCCGGTCGTCTCCAGTAGAGAGAACCTTATCAGATTCAATAGGATGGACGACGTAAGTACTGCGTCTACTGTCTTCTTAGTACGAACCGCGATCGCCCCTCGCGGCAACCGTCAATGGACGGAGGCTTGTAATGGGTCGTCTATTTGCTTGATTTCATTTGTAAAAGAAGTTTTTTCAATGGCTTGCGATCGGGTCATTGTTCCGTCATTAGAACTTTTGACGATTGAAAAGAATTGCGTTTCCCTAAGCTATTCTATTCCCAACTGGCTTCTTCCCAAGCGTTGGTAGCCGCTCGTAACCGCTTTCTAATCAATATTTTTCAGCTTTTCGGACTGTTCTTCGCAATGCGGCTGCAGACGTCCAGGCTGTAGAAAACTGAGAGGTGTTTAAGTGTTTATCGCTATTTGATTGCGGCCCCGATCTGAAGCAAACTGAAACGTCCTTAATTGGGCACGGCGAGAACACCACCTTCCGGGCAGAGCTGTTGAGGATGTTCGGAGGTATCAAGCGGGCCATCGGGGCTAGGCGAATGAGCCTGGCAAGATTGAAATCGTTTTCGACAAGCGCAGGAATACGATGACAGTACCGTTGAAATACCGAAAAGAATTGCCCCGCCTAACCGGCCGGCGGGCGACCGTCCTTCTATTGCAGGAAGCGCAGCAACGGCTCAACGCAACCATCGGAGAGTTGTCGGAAAGGGCAGTTCTCCTAAGGGTGCCCGCCGCTGTCCCACACGACTGCGCCGTAAGGATTGACTTCGAGGACTGCATGTTCTTCGGCGAAGTCACCAGTTGTTTGCCCGCAGCCGGCGGATTCGAATGCAACGTCTGGCTCGAGGAAGTGTTGACCGGCGTCGATGATGTGAGGCGATTGATGACAGCCATCATGGGAAATCAACGCAATGCGGCCCCAGTCCTTCAACCCGGTCGATTTTCTGGCGCTGCCGGAGAAGGAACATCTGTCGCCGCGGCGTCCGCGAACCCATCGCACTCTCCGGAGAATGCTTTCTCTCACTCACTGGGATTGGGCCCGCACGAGGACTAGCGAGGAGACACATACCAAGGCGCTCGGCGCGGCTGGCCTTACCCGCTCCGACCGGAAGTTCGTACGGCGAAACGCTCCGCGGCAGATCGAATCTCATCTTCAATGCCGCTGTCTTGGGATAGCGAAGGTTACTGGATTTCCCGCACGCTGTTTCAGCGCGGCCTCGGACTCGTATACTTCATTGCATTCCTTAACGCGGTGAATCAGTTCAAACCGCTGCTCGGAGAACGCGGACTGCTCCCCGTCACTGCATGGATCCGGGAAGTTCCTTTCCGCGCATCTCCGAGCCTCTTTTACTTTGCGCCAAAGGACAGCGTATTTACTTTTGCGGGTTGGACGGGGGTTGTCCTCTCGTGCCTCGTTGTCACCGGAATCGCGGAACGTTACTCCACACCGGTATCTGCTGCCATTTGGGCCGCGCTCTGGTTACTGTACATCTCCTTCGTCAATGTAGGACAGACCTTTTACGGATTCGGCTGGGAATCGATCCTCCTCGAAGCGGGGTTTTATGCAACATTTTTAGGGAGTGCCAAGACGAGCCCGCAAATTATATCCATCTTCCTGCTGCGGTGGCTCTGCTTCCGGGTCATTTTCGGCGCGGGTCTCATTAAGATCCGCGGCGACAACTGTTGGCATGACATGACCTGCCTCGATTACCATTACGAAACGCAGCCCATGCCGAACCCGTTGAGCTGGTTCTTCTTCCACTCGCCCGTATGGACCCATCGCGCAGGAGTCTGGTTCAACCACTTCGCCGAGCTCGTCTGCCCGTTCGGCTATTTTCTTCCGCAGCCGGTTGCGTCCGTTGCAGGCATCGCGACGATCGTGTTCCAGGCACTCATCATGGCGAGCGGCAATCTTTCGTGGCTCAACCTTTTAACCATCGTCCTCGCCATCCCGGCGCTCGACGACCGGATCCTCGGATTGATTTTGCCCTTGCATTCGCCTCCGCTGCACCCATCCACGCTTGCGCACAAAATCGCGATCGGCGGACTCGTCCTGCTGGTCGTTCGGCTCAGCATCGATCCGGTTCGGAACATGCTCTCGCCCAGCCAGGTGATGAACACAACTTACAATCCGTTTCACTTGGTGGGAACTTACGGCGCTTTCGGCAGCATCACACGCACGCGCAATGAAGTCGTGGTGGAGGGCACCGACGAAGCCGTGCTCTCTGAAAGCACTCGGTGGCGCGAGTACGAATTTCGCGGCAAGCCTACCGGCACCGGCCGCTTTCCTCCCCAAGTGGCGCCGTATCACCTCCGTCTCGATTGGTTGATGTGGTTTGCTGCCATGGGCAGTTACACCGAAAATCCCTGGTTCGTCCACTTCATGGCCAATCTCCTGCGCAATGACGGGCCCACTCTGAGCCTGATTCGGACAAATCCGTTCCCGGACCATCCGCCGCGCTACGTCCGCGCGCAGCTTTATGAGTATCACTTCACGAACCCGGAGGAACGCCGGAAAACAGGTCAATGGTGGACGCGGCGCCTGCTTGGAAGATACTTTCCAGCCGTGTCTCGCGACACACCTTCGTTTCGGAGGATTCTAGAGGAACAGGACTGGCTGACAAAGTGAACGCCCGCTCCGCCTACGTCATTGGTTCCGGGCCCAACGGTCTCACCGCCGCCATCACGCTAGCCCGCGCAGGCATTACTACGACAGTGCTCGAAGCCCAGCCGGATATCGGCGGCGGAATGCGTTCGGCAGAACTCACCCTTCCCGGCTTCGTTCATGACATCTGTTCCGCTGTGCACCCCATGGCAGTCGGGTCGCCGGTGTTCGCCGGCTTCCCGCTTGGCGAGCACGGCCTCGAATGGATCCACCCCGCAGCTCCGCTCGCGCACCCGCTCGATGACGGGTCCGCCGTAATGCTTCACCGCTCGCTGGACGAGACGGCGCGCGGATTAAAGGAAGACGGCTCCACGTGGCGCCATGCGATCGGACCGCTCGCACATCACTGGGCCGAGCTCGCCGCCGATATTCTCGGGCCACCCGCCATTCCGGCGCATCCGCTCACATACGCCCGCTTCGGCGTGCTTGCACCATGGCCCGCGATAGCAGCCGCACGGGTTCTCTTCCGCACAACGGAAGCACGCGCTCTGTTCGCCGGTATAGCCGCTCACGCCGTACTTCCGCTTTCTGCGCCTTTATCTTCCGCCATTCCGTGGGTACTCGCGATTGCGGGACACGCGGTAGGTTGGCCTATCCCGCGCGGCGGCTCGCGGTCGCTCGCGAACGCACTCGGGTCTTATCTCCAGTCCCTCGGCGGCAAAATCGTGACGAACACGCCCGTGCGTTCGTTGGACGAACTTCGCGACGCGCAGACGATCCTCTTCGACACTAGCCCCGGTCAGCTTGTCCAGATCGCCGGCGGAGATTTGCCTGCAGCGTACACCCGCAAGCTCGAACGATACAAATACGGTCCGGGCGTTTTTAAAATGGATTTCGCGCTCAGCGGACCGATCCCGTGGAAAGCACCCGAAGCGGGACAGGCGGCCACCGTGCATCTCGGCGGCACGCTGGAAGAGATTACAGCATCGGAGCAAGCGCCCTGGGAAGGCCGCATTCACTCACGCCCGTTCGTTTTACTTGCGCAGCCAAGTTTGTTCGATCCGGCGCGGGCCCCCGCCGGCCAGCACACGGTGTGGGCCTACTGCCACGTTCCTAACGGATCCACGACTGACGTTTCAGCGCGAATCGAGTGGCAAATTGAGCGCTTCGCACCAGGGTTCCGATCCCGCATCCTGGCCCGAAGCATCATGACGACCGCCGACCTGCAGCGCCATAACGCCAACCTGCAAGGCGGCGACATCAATGGCGGCGCGCAGACGCTTCGGCAATTCTTCCTGCGCCCCACGGCCAGCATGTATAGAACACCTGCCCGCCGTCTGTACCTCTGCTCCGCGTCAACACCCCCTGGCGGCGGCGTGCATGGTATGTGCGGTTATCATGCCGCCCAGTGCGTGCTGGAGGATCTGCAGTTACGCTGAGCAACTGAGCGCTCACAGCCGGCGCGCAGCGCGTCAAAGATCAGTTCCCACGCACGTCTGGTGCTTCCGTGAAAATGTACTCGTGCTGGCCCTCGCGCACAATCAGCGTACGCTTTTCGTTGCGTTTGCTTTCCACAAACTCAAAGCCGGCTGCACCCGGATCGATGGTCATGAAGGAGATCGTGCCGTCGTCGTTTTTGCGGGAAGCCACCGAGCTGTGCCACTCGCCGAGATCGAACACAGTGGAACTCCCCTGGCGGCGAACGGCAAGTTCGCCCAAATCGTGACTCGTGTAACGGGCAGCCAGTCTGCCCGACGCGTCTTTGTCCGCTGGCACAACCAGACGTTCGCGGAACTTTGTTCGGACCGCTTTGAAGTTCTCGGCGGCCTTCGCCAGGTCCTCCACCGCCTCCGGCTTGCCATCGAAGAGCACCTCAAGTAACCGGCGCCTGAACGAGCCCAGCATCAGCCCGCCGCTATCCGAGTTCGTCAGAATTACGGCACCGATGCCGTGCTCGGGCAGGAACAGGATGTCGCTCTTGAATCCGAGCATGCTGCCGCCGTGGAATACGACCGGAGTGCCCCATCGATTCTCAACCTGTAGGCCCATTCCGTAGCTGCCGTAGGCTCCAACCTTTACGTACGGCTTGCGGCGCGCCAGCAGGTTGGTCTCGGAGACGAGGATCTTGCCGTTCGGCAGCTTGCCTTTGGCAAGCTCCAGTTGAACGTACCGGATCAGGTCGTGAGCCGATGTCCAGACCCCGCCGGCAGGGCGATGGGGATACACCGAGTAGTTCAGGTCCATCGAGGCGACCATCTGCTTACCGTTCACATCGTCAGCGTGTGGGCTGGCGTGATTGCCTTTGAGCGCGCGTTCATAGTCGAACGTCGTCGACTTCATCTCCATCGGCTCGAAGATTTTCTTCCTCATAGCCTCGTCATAAGCCGCCCCGAGTTCGAGCTTCGGATTGTACAGGTACCCGGCCACGTACCCTGCACTCGCGGCCATGAGGTTGCTGTACTGGAACACCTCGCCAAACCCGCTGGTCGGCTGCATCTTGCCCAGCATCTCCAGGGAGTATGCGGGCGTGGCGTTGCGGAACTCGAAGAGCCACGGCAGATCCTGGCGGGGCATTCCTGTGCAGGCGCAGATGAGGTGCTCGATACGGACCTGCTCCGTAGTGTGCGCGTCCCCCAGCTTGAACTTCGGGTAGACTTTCGTGACAAAGTCGTCCCACTTGACCTTGCCTTCATCGACGAGCTTCGCCATAAGCAGTGTCGTCATGCCCTTCGTGTTCGAGGCAGCCATGAACAGCGTGTCGGCATCCACCGGATCCGGCTTGCCGAGTTCCTTAACCCCATGGCCGCCTTCATAGACAATCTTGCCGTTGTCGATGAACGCTATACCCACACCGGGAACATCCAGCTTCTTCATCGCTGTTTCGACAAACTCCTTCATCTGTGCCAGGCGCTCGGCATTCAGCGCCCCGGCTTTGCGTCCTGAGAAGGATTCCCGCTGGTACGTGCCCGGTCGCATACTCCCGAGAATGAGGCCAACGGCGGAGCCGCGTTTTTCGAAGGTAGCCTGCTTGCCGTCTAGAATGACAACCGTCCAGGTATTCTTCGCACGCCGTGCCAGCGATTGCACGACGGCCCGTTCGTTAGGCGATGTTTCATAGAGATAGACTTGAACCTCTTCCCAGCCTTCCCGTGCCGGGGGCGAGAGTTTCTGCCTTATCGGCCGCTTTTCTTCACGATGGTAGGCGTCCCAGGCTGCTTGTACGGCCGAGTCCGCCGTGGCGGCATCAGAATCGAAGATAACGACGTGCGAGTCAGCTTCCGGCGGCTCGAAGACAATCAGCGATCCGGAGGTCAGCATCGACCACCCGCCTGGAGCCGTAAAAGTAGCGCCGCCGGATGTGGTGACTGCTTTATCAGCGGCAAGTTTCTCCGGCAGGGATTGGGACGGTGCCTGCGCGGAAGTGATAGCAGCCCAAACCATCATGGTGATGAGCAGTGGTCGAAACTTCATATGCGCCCTTCTTTGACTGAGTTGAGGTTGAGTCTGACAGAGCATTCGCGGAGAGTCAATGGGCGGAAAGTACAGCCAACGCAGGCGCCCAAATCACCACTCCGCTGATCATTTGCGGATTGTAATCGGATCGCCTTTGGGTCATTCTTGACAGCGTCAAGGAGGTCCAAATGTCCACTCCCCACAAAGCTCCGGTCCTTACGCCGGTCATCGATCGATACGAATCTACGTTCGTGGTGAGCACCGATCCTTCCAAGGGCGACTTCACATCGCTGCAGCCGGCAATCAACGCGCTGCCCGCGTCCGGAGGGAAGATCTTCGTGAAGGCCGGATCTTACCCTCTAACGAACACCATTTCAATCACGGCGGGCAACGTTCATATCCAGGGTGAAGGAATGGGAATTACCGTCTTCGTCGGAGCCAGTGCGATGACTGGGAACACGCCGGCTCTGGAGGCATTCAGCACGGCCTCCGACGGCTCGGCCCGTAGCCTGGCCGCGGATACAGCCAGAGGAGATATCACGATCCGGACCTCGCCGGCCGATGCTTCCTCGTTTTCCGCAGGCGATTACGTTCTCTTGTCTTCGAATAAAAGCGTCGATACGGAAATACCCTCAAAACATGCCGGCGAGGTGAAGCAAATTGTCGCGGTAGACCCGGCTTCGGGCGTTCTCACGATGGACGATCAGATCTTCGATGCATACACCGTGGCCGACTCGGCGCAGGTGGTCCGCATCACGATGCTGCATAACCTCACGCTCTCGGATCTTTCGATGACCACGCAAGCTCCGTCCTCAACGCTCAAGGTGGGTTTCACGCATTTCCGGTTCATCGAAAACCTGCAGATTGCACGGGTGGAGGTGCACCACGCATTTTTCAGTGGAATTCACCTGCAATCTGTCCGGAACTCGGCAATCTCAAATTGTTATATCCACCACATCAGCGACATTGTGCCTCTGAATCCTCCTAACCCCGCCAACGAACGGTACGGGATTGTGGTCGGTGCGGCTTCGCAGAACGTGAACATTGACGGCTGCCGCTTCTCACATACGCGGCATGCCGTGACGACAGGCGGAAGCAGTGGAAAAAACTTAAACGGTGTGCAACGCAATATCGTGGTAGCGAATTGCACCTCGATGCTCACCGACACCGCACATTTCGATACGCATCAGCCTGCGGAGAACGTTACCTTCATTGGATGCGTGGCCGGCGGTGGAGTACCTGCCAACCCCGGGACCTCCGGGGCGTACGGTTTTCAAATGCGGGGCCGAAACTGTTCCGTCATAGGCTGTTCAGTGCTGCAGGCCGTCGGCAGAGGCATCATGATATTCGGCCCGGGATCCAGCGGCGCGGTGATCAGCGGCAACATGATCTCCAATGTGAAGGCCATTCCGGAGAATAAGGCCGGAACGGGAATTTCTTTCGATTCGGCCGGGACCTCGAACCATTCCGTAACCGGGAATGTGATTAAGAATTGCGATGGATCGGCGGTCGATAACGGCGGCGGAAACAATGACCTTGTAATCGTCGGGAACATCATTGAGAATGTGAATTCTGTTGTCGCCGGAGCCGCCATCCAACTGGGCAACGCTGCGCGGGTTCTCATCTCGGCAAACAACCTCACTGCAAACCCAGGTCCGGCCATTTCCATGCGCGGGAGCTCGGATAACTGGCGAATCACGGGAAATCACTTCGCCGGTGGCAGTGATGTGGAGCTTGCAAGCGTCGGGTCCGTAGTTATCAACAACTTCGGATATAACCCGGTTGGCATTATCCCGAATCCGTGGCCGTCGAACGCCGGCGACCTGACCAACACTGTATCCCCTGGGAGTGCCACGCCGCAGAGCGGCACGGTCTACACGGTGCGCCACACACCCAAGACGATCGTAATAACGGGCGGAGACGTATCGCAGATACTCATTAACGGCGCGGACGCCGGTTCGACAGCCGGCGCCTTCAAACTGGGCGTGGGCGAAACGATTGCGATAAACTACGGCACTTCCTCGCCCAACGCGCTGGTTTTCGCGGAGTAGGTCCAGCTCCACCTTTTCTCAGCGGGAGTAAAGGCGATCATTTGCCTACAGCAAATAGCGTGCCTTTGTTTTCTGTATAGATCGTGCCGTCCGGACCAATCGCTAATGGTGTGTAAGCAGCACCCAATGCAAGGTCCAGGAAAAGATTTTGTTTGAGCGTGCCGCCCTGCCGGATCGCGTATAGGTTTCCATCTTCGCTATTGGCATAAACCACTCCCTGTTTGTCGATCACCGGAGCGTTGATACACCATTCAAACCCGATGTTCTGCCACTGATTCCCGGAAGTGTTCGGGACACACGTGATCGAGCCGTCTGCATTCCGGGTGCATCGCTGATTGTTGGTGTTCTGGAATTTCCACTGCACATTCAGATTGGAGTCAAGCTGTGTAATGAAAAATGGTCCATTGTTGCGAGGTGGACAAAATGAATCCACGTTGCAGTACGACCCGAAATTTGGACCGCCGCCGTACTCATTGTCCTTAATCACAATGGAGTACGTTCCATCGTGTGAATAGATCGCCGGCGTCGAATCCCAGCCAAAGCTGTACGCGGCCAGGAATTGGCCCGTCGAATCGAACTTCATCAGGTGTCCGCGCGCGAAGTCGTACCGCGTATAGGCGCCATACAGGATGCTGCCGTCAGGAGCAACCGTGATGGATGAGGAAGCGTCATCGAGCACGCGCGCGCCGGGCCGGGTGTTCTGTGCAGGATCGACACCGGGCGTAGAGCCCGATCGGCACCCGCCCGGTGTGCCACTGGCCGGTAACAGGGCCCCGGGAAAAGTACCTTGGTCGTTGTTGCAGCCATCGTTCAGCCGGTCCCGCAGCGAAGTCCACCACTTCGGTGTCAGGTTAGGATAGACCGCCGCAATTCCCGCGTAACGGCTGCTGGTCAGCAGGTGCGCGCGAGTAACAGTGTAGATTGTCCCGTCGGGTGCAATGGCAGGTGCGGCATTCAATGCGGGCCGCATTGTTCCGCACGGCGACGTAGGCGGCAGCGCTGTCGGGCTCGGTGGCCAGGGTAAGTCTTTGGTGGAAAATATTGTCAGGCACGGATCATCAGGTTTCGGTGACGGCAGACTTCCGCTCGCAGTGCTGGCTACCAGGACCGAGTAGCTGACTGTGGCGGCTGAATCATCAGGCGCGATCTTTACCAGCCAGGAGTCCACGATGTCGTGTGCGTAAAAGCTGATCCCCGTCCCGCTGTTGAACTGCTGAATCGCGTTGTAATAAAGGTTTCCTTTACCATCCGTGGTTGGCACTCCGGCAACAATGATCGTCGGGTCAATCTTGGCCCCGAAGGGATTGATGCGAGTGATAACGGCGCCCGTCCTCGTGTCCAGCTTGAACAGAGTGCCGCCCGCGCCCGGTACATATAGAAAGCCGTTGGCCAGAACGGCGTGAAAGACCGGCTCCCAGAAGTCAGCCTGGGATCCGGGCGCTGTCCAGTCGCTCACGAAACTCCACTTCTGGACGAGTGCCCCGTTCTGCCACTGGAATGCGTTCTCACCCCATTGCTCAGTCGAGTACGTATTCTTGTTGTACGTTCCGCTCTTGAATTCCATGTAAATCGTAGAACTATCGATGAGCGGAACTTGATAATGGGCTAGCAACTGGTTGCCATTGGCGGCCATCTCTGCTGGAACGAGAGGGTCATAGACGACGGTTGCCAGAATGTGGTTCAACGGCTGTCCGGCTACGCTGACCTGACCCGTATGCTGTGGATTCAGGGCCCATTCTGGCCACCAGACCTGAGCACGGGCAGCGCCGGTGAGCAGCAGTTCACCGGCTATAGCAAGGACTAGCCTAAGTAGGACACGGTGAGTCATTTTGTCCTCCAGGCGTATGATCCTAGCACCTCCCGTCGGCGAGATAAAGCGCCTCTGTTTGGCAACGGTCCTTTGCCCGTCCGAAACAAATCAGAACACCCGGGCGTCACCCTCTAGATGCTATACAACAGGCTGATTCCTCTCGTTGCGGGCGCATTGCTGCTCGCTTGGGCGCACAGCGGCTACGCTGCCGAACCCGATACCGTTAGAAAAGCGCGAATCGACAATGCCCGGATCTTTCCGTTCTTTGCGGCTGGGGGCGGGTGGGAATCCACGATTACGCTGAACAATGTCTTCGAATCCGGGATCGGGTACACCATTCGCTTCCGTGGAGTGAATGGACAGCCTGCGCAGGTCACCTTCCGCACGCCGGATGGCCGCATCACGCTGGCCGACACGATTCAGGGCCAGCTTGCAGATGATTCCACTGCCACGTATGTTCTGGTAGATGCTGGTCCGTTGCAGACGGGCTGGGCAGTGCTCGAATACGACGGGGAGAGCCGCATTGGCGGGATATTGACCTTCCGGCAGCGTGTCAGCGGACGTCCCGACTTTGAAAGCAGCGTGATTCTGGTCCGGGACGATGAGACTCGCGCTTATCTGCCTTTCGACAATTCCGGGGGTTACGCGACTACGCTCGCAATCACGAATCCGTCTGCGTCGGAGAACACCGACCTGCAACTCCGCTTCTGGGATCCTTCGGGCTCGGAGATCATCACTCGTACCATCTCGCTTTCGGCAGGAACGACGGTCTCTTTTTCTCTTCCCGGCCAGTATCCGGAGCTCGCCGGAAAGGCGGGACAGTTGCGGATTCAGGGCTCGGGCGGGCATCTATCTACCCTCGCCTTGCGCTTCAATCCGAGCGGCGCGTTTAGCACTGTCCCGGTTGCCAGCCGGTAGCGGTCCTCGCGAGCCCGCGTGGGATGCGCCAATTTGGGATACTGCCCTGTGAGGATCAGCATATGACCACAGTCAGCAGGATAGGAGCACTATGGGTAGCCTGTGGGTTATCTCTTTGGGCGCAGGACAGCCCGCGGGGGCACTGGAGCGGCTCTGTCGAGTTGCCCAACCGGGCTCTGGCCATGGAGCTCGATCTCGATAAGGGGGCAAATGGCTGGATCGGCTCGATCTCTATTCCAGCCCAGAACGCATCTGGCATTCCACTGAAAGCCGTCAGCTTCACTGACGGGAAGGTCACTTTTCAGTTGCCTGGAGGGGGCGATCCGACGTTCAAAGGCTCTCTCTCAGCCGGCGGCAAGATCATGACGGGCGAATTCACCCAAGGGCCCGGAGCCTTCCCGTTCAAATTCAGCCGCTCCGGGGATCCAAAGGTGGCCGTAATGAAGCCGAGCCCGGCGGTGGCAAAAGAGTTCCTCGGGACCTGGGAAGGCAAACTCGAGGGTCCTGGCCTTCGCTTGGTATTGAAGATGTCTAACGAAGCAACCGGAGCCACGGCTGTTCTGATTTCTCTTGACCAGGGCGGCACCGAGATTCCTGTCAGCGCAATTGAACAAAAAGATTCCAAACTCACACTCACAGTGTCGATGGTCGGTGGGCTGTACGAGTCCGGGATCAATAAAGATGGTTCGGAGTTGACTGGCACCTGGACGCAGGCCGGCAACAGTTTTCCATTGACGCTGAAGAAAGCGGCTGCACAGGACAAAAAGCCTTAAAGCGGCCGTTTCGCGATCGAGCCGTGTCGTTCCGCCGGCAGTGAAAATCGTGGGGCCGGTTTGCAGTCGCCCCAGTAGAGATCAGCTCTTGGATCCTTTCTTCGCCTTCCGCGCGGCATTCTCCTCTTTTGCAGCGGAGTGATGCTTCTTGTGACGGGCTACAGCTTTCGCGATCTCTTCTGCAGAGAGTTTGCTGTGATTCTCAGAGTGCAGAACCTCTGTTGGGGAAGTCGGATTCGTTGGCATCGTGGATTCGCTCCTTACTTTCTGAGCATTCGACCTGGACAGCGGAGACCGCCGGCCGTCTGGAAAAGTTATCGCCTTGTCCGGGAAACCGGGCGGGGCCCCGGGGCGGGAAAGAGCATGCTGCGGTTCCAACCGATCTCCGCTGAACAGCCATCTCTAATTGGATGATACTCCCAGTTGTGGCTCACTGGGGACACGGATGGCCTGACAGGCACGTAACTAAACACAAACCCTCACCGCCACTCGATAAGATGGTGTCACGCAATCGATGAGTGTCATTCCACGTAACCCGGGAACCCTGTTAGTCGCGCTTCTGTCTGCCGCGAGTCTGTCCCATGCTGCCACCCTTCCGGATGGATCGGGGAAGGCAGAAACCGTCAAGCTTTGTGGCAAATGCCATTCGCTCGATCAGGCGGTCTCCCTGCGCCAGGGGCAGGCAGGTTGGGCAGAGACCATTTCCAAGATGGTCAACCTCGGTGCGCAGGGCAGTGATGAGGATCTCAATAACGTCCTCCAATACCTGGTGAAGTTTTACGGAAACGGCACAGCCGGCGAATCGCCGGCGGCAACCATTGCCGGCGGCGCCCCTTCGGCGAAGATTGAGAGCGCGGCGAACCCGAAAGAAGCTTCTATTCCCCTCGGCGGCGGCCCAAGAGATCCCGCGAAGGAGTGGCATACCTACGGTCACGACCCTGGGGCCATGCGCTTCTCGCCGCTAAAGCAGATCACGCCCGAAAACGTCCGCCAACTCAAAATAGCGTGGGTGTATCACATGAGGCCGCTAGGCTTCCAGGCATCCGCCTCCCAACGCCCCAGCACGCTAGGCGGACCTGTCGGCGACGAGCCAGACGCGCCGGCTCACCGGTTCCAGTTCGGCTCGGGCTTCCGCCCCAGCGAAGTAACACCGCTCGTAGTCCGCGGAATCATGTACATCACAACGCCATATTCCCGCGTCGCGGCGGTCGACCCGATTAACGGAAAAGAACTCTGGTCGTATCAACTTCCCTCCGGCAATCCGTCCACACGAGGGCTCGAATTCTGGGCTGGCGACGCGAAAACGCCTGCGCAGGTCGTCTTCGGCTCCAGCGACGGGAAACTCTATTCGCTCAACGCGAAGACCGGCAAACCAAATCCTGCTTTTGGCGACAACGGCATCGTCAATCTGAATACTGATGCCATCATGCGCGGACTGCCGGGCCGCAACGCTCTTACTTCGCCCCCTGTCGTCTACAGGAATCTCGTCATCACAGGCGGCACCACGCAGGAAAACCCGCCGCACGGACCAGCGGGCGACGTGCGTGCATGGGACATGCGCACGGGCAAGCTGGTGTGGACCTTCCACTCCATTCCGCAACCCGGCGAGAAGTACAACGATACGTGGGCCGCTGACAGTTGGAAGAACCGCTCGGGCGTCAACGTCTGGGGCTTCCTTACGGTCGACGCGAAGCGCGGCATCGTCTACATGCCGTTCGGCGCGCCATCGGTTGACCAGTACGGCGGCGATCGCGCCGGCGACAACCTCTTCGGCACAAGCCTCGTTGCTGCGGATGCGAACACTGGAAAATATCTGTGGCACTTCCAGGTGGTCCATCACGATATCTGGGATGCCGACATGACGGGCGCTCCGGCGCTGATCGACGTGAAACAGGGAGGCAGAACGATTCCGGCCGTAGTGGCGATGAATAAGACCGGTATGGTCTTCTTGCTCAATCGCGTTACGGGGAAACCTATCTACGGAATCGAGGAGCGTCCCGTGCCTGCCAGCGAAGTCCCTCTGGAGCGCGCTGCCAGAACGCAGCCATTTCCCGTGAAGCCGCCTCCGCTCGCGCGGATGACGTTCAGCAAGGACGATGTCGCTACGGTCACTCCCGAACTCGAATCGGCTTGCAGGAAACTGCTGGATGGCCTGCAGGTAGGCGGCCCCTATTTGCCGCCCGCGTATAACCGCCTCCGCGTGCAGTTCCCCGGCAATCATGGCGGCGTGAACTGGGGCGGAACGTCTTTCGATCCGCAGCTTGGATATCTGTTCGCCAATATCAACGAGTTGGGACAAATGTCCGGTCTCAGGGATCACGATCCGAAGAATGGTCCGGCGATGGCGAACGGGCAGGGCAACCGGGTTGATCCGAATGGTCCCTATGAGGGCTTCCCAGGCGGTGGACGATTCAGCGTAAGAGAAGCCGGCACGCAGCAGCTTCTCTGCCAGCAGCCGCCATGGGGAGAATTGGCGGCTGTCAATGTGAACACCGGCGAAATCGCGTGGAAGGTGCCGCTCGGAGTCACGGACAGCCTGCCCGGGGACAAGCGCAATACCGGACGCCCCGGAAATGGCGGCACCATCGCGACTGCCGGAGGTCTCGTCTTCGTCGGCGCTACCGATGATGCCCGCTTCCGCGCATTCGATGCCTGGAACGGCAAGGAGTTGTGGACCGTGAAATTGAGCGGAGCCGCCGAAGCCACCCCAATGACCTACGAAGGCCGCGATGGACGGCAGTATGTCGTGATCGCCTCCACCGGGGGCGGGTTTTTCAACAATCCCGTTACCGACGACAGCATCGTGGCATTCGCTCTCGACGATTCGAAATAGCGCAGCTTTTTCTTTTGATCGGTGCGCGACAGGAACGTCTTCCGCCGGAAGTGTATCTTCCGGCGGCGGCTTCGGTCCGCGGAGTAGAGATATCGAAGGCTATAATTTTGCAGGCCATTTCTGCCGGCCGTGTCTGCAGCAGAGCAATCCATGCAAGGATTCGCTTAGCAACGGCCGCCGCGTTCTGCCCGGAATCCTTCTTGATGTACTCTCGTCTTCAGCCACTTTGCCGCCTCCTCGTGGCTGACCTCCTGCCGGATTCGAGTTCGGCGATTGCTCCTTGAATCTCTCCGGGTGGCCACTCTTCGGATTCAACGCAAGCAGCGATTGCGCTGATCTGTTAGGAAACGCACGTGAGTGCGTGATTTGCCCCAGTTCGTACGGCAAGACCGTTCGCACGCCTGAGGAATTGCAGGAGTTGATTGGAGCGCTCATGGCCCCGGCATTGCTGGCTAGGTCAAGAGGGCAGGAACATGCGCCATAAGCGAGTTGTAATCGCTCATTACGGCGGCCCGGAAGTCATCACGGCCATTGAAGAGGATGTGCCCTCTCCGAAGGCAGGCGAGGTACGGGTGAAGGTGTTGGCCGCCGGGGTTAGTCTTCCAGACGTCCTGGCGCGCGAGGGCGTCCATCCCGAAACACCGCGCGTGCCTTACACGCCGGGTTGGGATCTCGTCGGAACCGTCGATCAACTTGGCGAAGGTGTGACTCGCTTCAAACTGAGCCAGACCGTCGCCGCCATGCCTATCCACGGGTGCTACGCACAGTATGTGTGTGTGCCCCATCGAAAGCTCGTCCCTGTGCCTGCGGGATTGGACGCGGCGGAGGCGGTCGCCGTGGTATTGAACTACATCACCGCGTATCAGATGCTGCATCGATTGGCGAAGGCCTGGCCCGGACAAAGTATGTTGATCCACGGCGCCTCGGGTGGCGTCGGCTCCGCCATGTTGCAGTTGGCGAAGCTGGCCGGCGTCGAAATGTACGGAACGTGTTCGGCGCAAGGAGCCGCGGTCGTCCGGGAACTGGGCGGCATCCCCATCGACTACAAGAATGCTGACTTCGTGAATGAGATTCATCGCCTCACCGGCGACGGCGTCGACGCGGTGTTCGACGGCATCGGCGGAGACAATTTGTGGCGCTCCCGCGACGCTCTGCGCGAGGGCGGCCGGGTGATAACGTACGGCTTCCAGTCGAAGATGCGTGGAGGGCGCATGGCTTCCCGCAGCGGGGGACGTCATCCCCTTCGCGAGTCCGCTGAATTGGGTTGGTACATCCTTCGCAATTGGTTCAAGCCGGGCCGAAAGGGCATGGTGCCGTACAGCATTCAGTGGCTGATGCGATTCAAGCCGGAGTGGTTCCGTTATGACCTGCTAACGCTTTTGGACCTGTTGAAGCAAGGCGCGATCAAGCCCATAATCGCGCAACGGTTGCCGCTCGAAGAGGCCCGCCGCGCGCACGAGATGCTGGGCGAAGGCGGAGTGTTCGGCAAGATCGTGCTGCTGCCGAACGGCTAAGCGCCGGATCGCGCTCATCGCAGCCTTGCTCATTAGGGCGGCAATCTGCTGTAGATGCCCAAGCGTTGCGGCTGGGCATACGCGAATAAAGGCCATGCTCCGCAAAACCGGATTCCACGAAGTCGCACTGGAACTCGGCAAGCTAAGGCGCAGGCAGAAAGCACCAATTTGTCCGTGACCAGGGCGGTATCTACGCCAAAAACTCTGCGTTCGGGAACGATCACCGCGTCTCGATGATCTCGCGCAGGCTCATGTTTCCGCGATTCGACTACGTTCGCCGGTGTAAATAATCTTGCGATCTCGGCTTCGGTCCTCGTTATGTCTCCTAAGATGCGTTTCCCTCCACAGGAGATTCCGATATCCTGGGGATCGCCACCTTTGGAGGATTTGAAATAACAGAGCGGATTGCAGGGGGTTCGCCGCGTCTGTTGGCCAGAATGGCCGGCACGTTTCAGCTGCTTGAAGCCTTGACAGCCACATTCGGCCAGGTGATCGTTCTGGGTAAGCTTGTCGTCTCTGAGAACCCTGCAATGACAGCAGCCAACATCCTGGGCCACAAGCGATTATTCTGGCTGGGGTTCGCTTCCTCCCTCATTGGTGTGATATTCCATATCACCTGGGCACTTCTCATCTACGATTTGTTTAAGCCTGTGCACCGGCGCGTCTCCTTACTCGCAACCTTCGTCATACTCGTGGGATGCGCGGTTCAGGCTCTTGCCATTCTCTTCTACGTCTCCCCCTTGCTCGTCCTGGAAGCGGAGAGTTCTCTGCGCGCTTTTACGCCGGAGCAATTGCAGGCACTGGCACTCACGTTTCTCAAGGTGAACGCGTCTGCGTTCAATATCTATCTGGTATTTTTCGGACTCTGGTGCGTCATGACCGGCTTTCTTATTTTCAGGTCGACCTTCCTGCCACGAATCCTAGGTCCGCTCTTGGCGATTTCTGGCTTGGGTTGGATGATCTATCTCTCACCGCCGCTCGCGAAGAATCTGTTCCCCTACATTGCTGTCGCATCAGCCCTCGGCGAAGTGCCGTTGGAATTCTGGCTCATCATTGTCGGCGTGAATCTTCAACGATGGATGGAGCAGGCCAAGGCATCGGGGGCGTCCATCCGTACATGATAGCCACTGCCCCCGAAGACATCGAGAGCGATCTGGCGTCACCTTTCGGGATAGTCCATAGTCTTGCCATCGCGGTCGGACAACGCCCATGTAGTTGGATTTTCGGCGTCAACTTGACGGAAAACGCCCGACGCTCCGTAGTGCCGCGGCACGGAGGTTGGCGCTTTGGCGACCACACGTCAGGTTGGATTGCTTCCGAGGGTCCGGCCACTGTTCGACGGAACGCACCCACTGTCCTAAAAGGGCGACCGTTCGTACCGCCCAGGTATTCCCTGATACAATTCCGTCGAATCAAGCGCACAGGTTGGCGTTGCTTCGGGCTCGTTCTATACCGAAGCCGATCGTCAAGGAGGTCCACAGTGTCTGATTCGCTTCACCGCACACATATCGAGACGCGGACTATACAAAAGATCAAGCGCCGAATCTTGCCGCTCGTATTCGTTCTCTACGTCGTTGCTTTCATCGACCGGATTAATATCGGCTTTGCCGCGTTGATGATGAATCGCGACCTGGGCGTTACCAGCCAGCAGTATGGACTGCTCGCAGGGATCTTTTTCTTTGGCTACGTCATCTTTGAGGTTCCGAGCAATCTAGCACTGCACACATGCGGGGCACGGATCTGGATCGCTCGAATATTGGTTAGCTGGGGCATTGTCGCCACACTGACCGGCTTCGCTCAAACCGTAATGCAATTGTGCATCGCACGATTCCTACTTGGCGCTGCCGAAGCCGGCTTCTTCCCCGGTATCGTTCTCTATTTCACTTACTGGTTCCGACACCGTGAACAAGCCCAGGCCATTGCGCTGCTGTTCGCCGGCGCCCCCATGGCCAGCATAGTTGGCGCACCCATTTCCGGCATCCTTTTGGACCACGCGCATTGGCTGAATCTCCCCGGTTGGCGATGGCTGTTGATACTGGAGGGGCTCCCGGCGATCGTCTGCGGTGCCTTGACCTGGTTTCTTCTGCCGGGGCGTCCCGCCGAAGCCACGTTTCTAAGCGCCGATGAGAGGAAATGGATCGAGTCGGAGTTGAACCGCGAAGCGCTGGAGAAGGTTGCTACCAGTCAGATGCCCGTATGGCAGGTGTTTGCCAATCGGCGAGTCTGGCACCTCGCGTTGACGGTTTTCTGGTGGGACATCGGCCTCTACTGGATGAATTTTTGGATGCCCCAGAAATTGAAATCACTGTCGAGCCTGTCTTCCAATACCGCAGTCGGTATGCTCGTCGTCATCCCCCAACTCGTCGGACTGGTTGGAATGGTGCTGGTGTCCCGCAGTTCCGATCATCGCCAAGAGCGGCGATACCACGCGGCGGTCCCCGCAATCATCGGTGGAGTCGCGTTGCTCCTGCTGCCGGCAGCGGATTCTCCCATCGCAACGATCATTGTGTTGAACATCATGGCGGTGGGAGTGTACAGCTTCCTGGCGCCGTTTTGTTCGCGATGGAGCGAGTTTCTCACGGGTTCCGCCGCGGCTGCGGGGATCGCACTAATTAACTCTGTCGGCAATATTGGCGCGTTCGTCGGGCCCTACGCCATTGGGGCAATAGATCAACGAATCGGCGGTTTCACCGGCGGAATCGCATTTGCCGGAATTTCGTTGCTCATATGTGGAACGCTCGCCCTGCTGTTGCGAGGGATGCGTTTGCCTGATCGACAGCAGGCACATAATGCTGGTTAAACCCTGCACCACTCGAAGCTCCGCTTTC
Organism: uncultured Solibacteraceae bacterium; assembly: GCA_964464925.1. GTDB lineage: Bacteria > Acidobacteriota > Terriglobia > Bryobacterales > Bryobacteraceae > CAYXLI01. Next base: position 55,566 of record CAYXLI010000031.1, read on the forward strand.
CCCAAGTTGACGAGAAACGCCGTCCCTGATCCATGCACCCGAACGGCCGTCACTTGCCGGAACGGCGACTATCCGTCCAAATGGATGACTCCCAGTTATGCCGGCGATCCCGCGCAGAACCGGCAACACTGCGGGGACCGGGTTCGAGCGAAGGCAGCTATGAAAATAGCTACGGTCACGACCGCAGCACGGCTGCTATACTGATCCAGCCCAATGGGACGGAGCTCAAACCACTTGAGAGGGGAAGGTATGTCCGTTTTTGTTTTGGTGCATGGCGCTTGGCATGGCAGCTGGTGCTGGAAGAGAGTTCGCCGGTCGCTCCAGTCGCGCGGTCACGAAGTCTTTACACCAACTCTGACCGGCATTGCCGAACGATCACACCTGCTCACGCCGCAGGTCGATCTTGAGACACACATCAACGACGTGGCAAATCTCATTCTCTGGGAGGAACTTGATGATGTTGTATTGTGCGGCCACTCTTATGGGGGTGTGTTATTAGCGGCGTAGGCGATCGAGTTGCGGACCGAATCAGCGCGTTGGTTTATCTTGATGCCTTCATCCTGGAGGATGGTCAGGGGCTGCACGATACAATCCCGACGGAGGTGAGAGACGGTCAATTGGAATTGACGCGCAATGCTGGCGAGGGCTGGAAGGTGCCCCCAATCCCGGCCGAGGCATTCAATGTGAATGTCAACGACCGAGAGTGGGTCAATCGCCAGTGCACAATGCAGCCACTCGCGACGTTTCAGCAACGCATTCGTTTGACCGGAGCAATCGATCGCATTCGGAATCTCACTTTCATCCTGGCGAATGACTGGAGTCCTTCGCCATTTGCTCCGTTTTATGAATTCGCGAGGGCTAGAGGTTGGAACACGCTAACGATCAACTCCGGACACGATGCCATGCTGGACCAACCGGAAGAACTCACGGCACAGTTGCTGGCCGCATCTTCACGGAAGACCTCTGCGGCATCATAACTTCCTGAGCTGTCCGGGCTGCCTACAGAGCGCGTGCAGTCAGTTGACGCATCCCGCCCGACGCTCTGTAGTGCCGCGGCAGGGAAGGTTGACGCTTTGGCGACCACACGTCCAGCTGGATTGCTTCCGGGTTGCTGACAATCCGCTCAGATCCTGGGCATCCGGGTATCCGATTCTGCGGGCCCAAGCGGGAGGAGATCGCAGGGGCTTTGGCCGCGAGCGGCTATACCGCACTATCCGACGGACGGCCGCCCACGATCGTCATCAAGAGTTCTGCGCTTTCATTGGGCAGAACAGCAGGGGCCGCGTGCGTTCCATGCAGTTCGTGGTAGTCCCACCCCGCCCCTCTCGCTCGGGCAGCAAATCCGTCGAATAGCCCCATCGGTCGGTCAGTGCAGTAGATGTAACTAATCGGAAACGGTAACGGCTCAGGCCGCAGCGTGAGCGGTTCGACAAAGGTCTTCATCGGTTGTGGCACGATGCCGCGCGTATTCCATTCAACGTCATTTGGGTCTGTGACGCCGAACTGTTCCATGGTGAAGGCCGCTGGAACCTGCCACCCTCCGGTGCTCCGTGCCAACTCGATAAGCCCCTGGGCCATACCTGGTGGGCAGACATCGGCGAGACTCTGTCCATCACCCAGAACGAAAGCATCGAAGTAAATCAGCCGCGCGATGCGATCTCGGGCTCTGTCGGCCACACCAGTGATTACCGCGCCTCCGTAACTATGCCCAACCAAAAATACGTCGTGCAGGTCCTCATAGTGAAGTACGGCGAGGACGTCCTGAACATGAGTCATGAGGCCGATCTCTGGCCTCGTCAAGTGGGCACGCTCACCGAGTCCAGTCAAGGTCGGAGTGAACACCTCGGCGCCATGTTTTCGCAGTGCCCGCGCGAGCCGTGACATCCACCATCCGCCTGACCAACCGCCATGGACTAGGACAAACGTCACACCGCCCTCCAGTGCACAATCATTTCATGCTGCCGCGCAATTCCGAAACTTCAACGCCAGCCCGAGCCCACACGCTTGCCAGCGCAAAAGAGTCAAGAACGCGAGACGGGCGTGCCAACCCTTCATGATCATATCTCGCCCGAAAGAGATGGCGATCGACGACGAGAGGGCGTTTCGGAAACATCCTTCGTCCACGTATCTGTTTTAGATGGTTTACGCGCAAGCCCGAAGGGAAACGAGCGACTTGGATCGTGTCCAGATTGCCGGCGATACGCCCGGAACGGGCGCTGAAGATCGCGCCTTCAGGAAGGAGTCAATCTATCAATCCCACAGCGACCACTACTCATTGTCGGCGTCGGTCACCCTGCGAGCGTGGCCGTAATCTGCTCGGCGGACCCGGGCCGGGCATTGCGCAAAGGTATAATCCTCTGCGAGGGCCACACGATGCATAGATGTCTAGCGGTGCTAGGGCTGTTATCGTTCTCGATAACATTGTCGGCAGCGTGCCCGTCTGCGGGTATCTGGAAACCTGCGGATCAGAGCTTTAAGTTAGTCGTGGAGGAGCATGGTAAAACTCTCCACCTCGTGGTCACGGACACTAACCCAGACGGACCACCGTGGATACTTAATATCACCGTTCCGATCAAAGGCGGAGTTGGGCATGTGATTGAAAGTACCGGTCGCTTGGATGGCGTCAGCTCAAAGCTCATCAGCCCCTTCGTTCGAGAATACATATACACCCGGGGCACCAACAAACAGGCAAGGATTGATCGCATGGAGTGCAGCAGCGACGGAAGGACGATTAGGGGCACCGAATCGGGTATCGATATTCAGGGGAAGCCCTTCCACGGCACCGCTGTGGTGACGAAGCAATGACGTACTGTTTTTGATGGATCCGTAGGGCGCGGAATCAGCTGGCCGAGCCACGCGCAAGATCCTGGATCGGCGCCATGTCGGTAGAATTGCTCGGGTCCGGGTTGCTCCTAGATAACGCGGGACTCGGAAGTTGAGGCCGCCGACGTCAACTTGTCGTATCACGCCCGACGCTCCGTAGTGCGAGGCAGGGAAGGTTGGCGCTTTGCCGACGACACGGCCAAGTGGATACTTCCGGGTAGCCGACAATCCACTCGGGATGCTTAGGTCGTGGCCGGTTTTGCCGACTTGGTCGTTGACCAGGCTCATGACGCTGTGATGCGCTAAGATTATCTGAAATTCATGGCATTGGCAGCGGGAACGAGGCTTGGCCCCTACGAGATTCTTGCCCCGGTCGGTGCCGGGGGCATGGGCGAAGTGTACCGCGCTCGCGATCCCCGGATGGGCCGCGACGTCGCCATCAAGATTTGCGCTGAACGCTTCAGCGACCGATTTGAACGCGAGGTGCACTCCGTCGCCGCGCTGAATCACCCCAACATCTGTCATGTCTATGATGTCGGTCCCAACTATCTTGTAATGGAGTTGGTAGAGGGACCGACTCTCGCCGATCGAATCAAAGGCGGTGTCCTCCCGCTGGACGAGGCCCTGAAGATCGCGCGCCAGATCGGCGACGCCCTCGACGCGGCACACGAGAAGGGGATCGTTCATCGTGACTTGAAGCCGGCGAACATCAAACTTAAGTCTGACGGCACGATAAAAGTCCTCGATTTCGGCTTGGCGAAAATCAACGAAGCATCGAGTCAAGCAGGCAGCACCGAAGAATCGCCAACCGTACCGATGGGCGCGACCCTCGCCGGCCAGATTATCGGTACAGCTGCGTACATGGCGCCCGAGCAGGCGCGCGGCCTACCCGTCGACAAACGTGCTGACATCTGGGCATTCGGCGTCGTGCTCTACGAAATGCTCACAGGCCGCAAGCTTTTCGAAGGCGAGACCATCTCCGATGTTCTGGCCGGTGTGCTGACCCGGGAGCCGGAGTGGCAGTTCGCTCCCGTCAAGGTGCATCGTCTGCTGCAACGGTGTCTGGAGAAAGACCAGAAGCGGCGCCTGCGTGATATTGGCGATGCGTGGAGCCTTCTCGAAGGTGCGCCCGTGGCTGCAGAGTCGAGCGCATCGAGTTGGAAGATCGCCGCCGCTGCCTTCGCCGCTATCGCTGCCGTTAGCATCTGGGCTCCCTGGCGGCGCGCCGCACCGCCGGTCAGCCAGCCGTCCGAACGCGTGGATCTCGACCTCGGCCCGGGTGTCACCTTTGGTTCCACCACCGGACCCGCAGTCATTCTCTCTCCGGATGGTAAGCGTCTGGTGTTTGTCTCGCAGGGTGAGGATGGCACACGCCGCCTTTTCACCCGCGGTCTGGACGAGGCCAAACCCTCCGAGATGCCGGGCACGGTAGGTGCATCGGCTCCCTTCTTCTCTCCGGACGGGCAGTGGGTTGGTTTCTTCGCGCAGGGAAAGCTCAAGAAGACACGTTTGGATGGAGGCCAGCCGCATTCGTTGTACGATGCCCCCGCCGCACGCGGCGGAACCTGGAGTGAGGATGGCAATATCGTGGCAGCTCTCGACCAGCAGGCCGGCCTGTTTCTGGTTCCCCCGGAAGGAGGCAGCGCCAGCCAGTTCACCACATTGAAGCTGGAAATTGGAGAGAACACGCATCGCTGGCCCTACTTCCTGCCGGGCGGCAAAGGCGTCCTCTTCACCGCAAGCATCGCCTATGGACATTACGAAGATGCCAATATCGCTGTGGCAACCCTAAAGAACCGCACGGTAAAAACGGTGCTCGAACGCGCAGGGATGTATCCGCGATATTTGCCCAGCGGCCACCTGGTTTACGTCACCAAAGGTACGCTGTTCGCTGTTCCTTTCGATCTCGACCGCCTGGAAGTGCGGGGCACGCCGAAAATCTTATGGGAAGTGGCCAGCAATCCGAACCTCGGCTTCGGCCAGTTCGACTTCGCGCGCAACGGAACACTCGCGTATCGTACAAGTGGAGCCGAACTGCTGAGGACATTTGAATGGGTGGATGGCGAGGGCAGGACCACTTCGTTTGGTTTCGAGCCGGCTTATTACAATATGCCGCGGTTGTCTCCTGACGGCCATCGCCTCGTCTATGCTCAAAGCCAAGGGTCTTACCAGGATATTTGGACATATGATATCGACCGGGGTATCAAAAATCGTCTTACGACGAACGGCCACCATGTATACGCCGTCTGGAGCCCGGACGGAAGGTTCGTGGTGTTTCAGGGATTCGGCGGAATATTCTGGACGCGTGCCGATGGCGCAGGTCGGCCGCAGCTTTTGATCGGAAGTAAGGCTATACTATTGCCTTTTTCCTTCTCTCCCGACGGCAAACGAATCGCCTATTCCGAGCAGATTCCCGGCGTCGGATCTCAGATTCGAACCGCGCGGGTAGACGACAGCACCGGAGAGCTGCGGGTGTCGGATCCGCAGTTGTTTGTCAACACCGCAGTCGGCCTGACCTTTGCTACGTTCTCTCGCGATGGCCGATGGCTGGCCTACGCCAACGCGGAAGGTGGATCCTACGAGGTCTACGTGAGGGCGTTTCCGGATAACGGCAGTCAAGTTCAAGTCTCTAATGCGGGTGGCATAGCGCCGGCGTGGTCCCCGAATGGGCGCGAGATCTTTTATCGGACCGAAGACCAACGGATCATGGTGGTGGAATACTCCGTCAAAGACGGCTCTTTTGTTGCCGCCAAGCCTCGTCTATGGTTCCCAAATCGGCTGGCAAATGTTGGTCTGGGCATCAACTTTGATCTGGCGCCCGATGGTAAGCGAGTGATCGCACTGATGCCAGCCGCGAGCACCGAACCGCGTGAAACGCGAAGCCACGTAACGCTCATGACGAACTTCTTCGATGAAGTCCGCCGTCGCATCGAGGGGCAGCGATGAGCCTTTCCTCCGACCGTCCCGACATTCGAAGTTCTTGCACCGCTTAGCCGGTGTTATGCGCGAAATCTAGCACCCCTGAAATAGTTCTCCCGCTATTCGAATGCGCAAACAGGAAACTGAACGACTGTCGGGTGCTCAAGTTCCTGTTTGCCTACCATCCGGTCAACTTCCGGATGGCCCATCCGGCCAAACTGATACTTGATTGGATAGGCTGAATGGAATCCCGGGTATACCGCTTTCCGCGGGCGGCAAGTTGGGTCCATACGTAATCCTGGCGATCGGCGCAGCCCGAATGGGTGAAGTGTATCGCGCTCGGGACACACGGCGGGGTCGCAAAGATGGACGCTTCCATAACGCGCCTGCCGCTGCCGTAACAGCAGCAGCAGTTTGCGATTACACCTACTCAGGAGGGCGATTCAGCCCTGACTACGCTCGCAGAGTGTGCCGAAGCTGTCTTTACCGGAGATAATCCCACGACGGGCGATGGGGTTGGGGTAACGGATACCTTTTGCGCTGATACCACGAGAGATCTGGAAGTTGAAACAACAGAGATGTAAAATCCCAGCGATGGGGATCACCCAATCCGGACGGCGCTTCGCCGCCCGGATGCCAGTTCCTGCGGATGCTGTACGGTACGCGGGTCCGCAAGTCATCCACCTGAAGCCAGGCTCAGTCTGCCTGCATAGGAGGAAACCATGGACTCAACAAAAGACACAAAACCAGGCGGCTCGCGAAGTACGTTCTCGCGTCGCGACTTACTCAAGAGCGCCACCGCGCTCACTGCCGCCGCGAGTCTGCCACAAGCTTTTGGTCAACAGGCAACCGGCGCCCCACGCGGAACGGTTTGGCTTTACATCGGCACCTACACGGGTGCGCCCGGTAGCGGAGGGAACGGGCAGGGGATTTACTTATGTGAGCTCAATCTTTCCACGGGGAAGTTAACCGTCTTGAGGCTCGTAGCTCCTGCTTTGCCGGCTTCGGGGACGAACGCATCCACAGCGAGCCCGTCCACCCTTGCCATCGACCCCGGAGGGAACTTCCTGTATGCGGGAAACGAAATATTTACTCCCCACGGATCGGTAAGTGCGTACCGGATCAACCGCATGACCGGCGATCTGACACTTTTGAATGCGTTACCCGCAGCGGGCGCTCCGGCTCACGTTGGGGTGGATAAGTTCCGCAGGTATCTTTTCTCGGCCGAATATGTCGGCAGCTGGTTCGAAGTGTTCCCAATTTTGGCAAATGGGTCGCTCGGGCCTGCGGTGTTTCAGCAGCACGATCTCGGTAACGTTGACCATTCGTTTACGCAAAAGCCCGCCACCAGCGCGCCTCCGGGGAGTTTCGCGTTCAGCGCTCATGAGGATGATGGACATCCACACCAGATGGAGACGGACCGCTCCAATCAATGGGTTGTGGGCTCCGATGCGGCGCAAGACCGGATTTACGTCTGGAAACTGACCCCGGGTGCCACCCCGCCCCTGACTCCGGCGGCGACGCCCTTCGTGAGCACGCCCCCGGGCGATGGCCCCCGGCACTTTGCTTTCCATCCCAACGGAGTTTGGATGTACTCGATACAGGAGGAAGGCGATACGATCATTTTCTGGCAGTTCAATCCGGCCAACGGTAGGCTGACGGACGTGCAGCAGGTCTCGAGCCTTCCGCCAGGATTTGTAGGCACCGTTTTCACCTCGGAAATCCGCGTTTCCGCCGACGGCCGATTCGTTTATGGGGTGAACCGCCTGAGCGATACCATCAGCGTTTTCTCGGTCGGCCGCGATGGCAGGCTTACTCAGGTAAGCCACGCTTCAACGCTCGGGGATTATCCAAGAATAATCATCATCGATCCCTCCGGTCGGTTCATGGTGTCTGGTAATCAGCGTGCCGACAACGTTACGACTTTCAGGATTAACCCGGGAAACGGTAAGCCGGGCGATGACCAGGGCGAAGACAATGGAGAGGGGGGGCGAGGTCCTGGCTCGCTGACATTCACAGGTAATTACACGTCCGTGGGGAGCCCGTCAGGTATGGTTTTCCTGATTTGATCCATCGTGGTATACAAGAGCCGATGCGGGTTATCGCCCTTTCGGCTCTTGTACTGCCGCTCGGATTCATCGCGCAGGTCGCGCACCAGCCTCA
>CAYXLI010000031.1:63570-65670 GCA_964464925.1 uncultured Solibacteraceae bacterium
CGTGCGGCTCGCGGCTGATGGAAAGTACACGGTCGGAGTAGTCACGGATCGAACATTGAAGGGGAAGAAAGCGGCTGGCATGATAGGCCAATCAAAATGGATGCTGCACTTCACCGATCCACCGGAAAACAGTCAGCCGCCCGACCATCCGAACAAACGATCTCGTTCGAGGGAGTAGTGCAGAAGACCGAATTAGGACCCTTTCACCCTCGCACCGACACCGTCGAGCCAGCAGCGTGGTACGTAGATCTCGAGCGTGGTCGACTCTTGCCTCAAGGCCTAAGTACAAAGGAAAAGGCTGCATTGCACTTAGCGCGCAGCGTTGATCCGTCCTCTTTCGTCTTCGCGATTCAGCGCTGCGCCTGGATCCCAGGTATTTCAAATCAACCCGAAACGGCGCCTGGCCGAGACTGAAAGACTGCCTAATGCAGACCATCCTGTCCCGCACTGACCGGGGGGACGAATACGTTCAACTTCTGGCGATTCGGCAGCGCCTACGCGGCCGGGTTTACTTCCAACGCCTGGGTACCGAATTCGATACAAAGCCCACAGCGCGCCATTATCCGCGTCAATCTCAGTATCGGCCTCGATACTGCGGCAAACGTACTCAAAGAGTTTCTGCCAGAGCTCAAGAGGACGTTGGCGCTTCGCCGATAACGGCATTGTTGCTGGCGGAATGGGACGCGGCAAAAATTTCGCGACCTTTCGGGCAAGCATGCCTGCTCCGAGTCTCTGGACGGACACGAAACGTACTCTACAAATTCTCTAGGATCCAGATAAAGAGATACGCAACCAGGCTAAAAAAGATGATCGAGATCGTCATGAGAGCAGGCAGAGCGTATGAGCTCGGGCCATGCAGGAACGGGCGAAGCAGCATGAGGCCGGGCATTAACACCAAGTAAGGAAATAGCGCGTATCCCTCGGTCCTCGCTCCCACGCCCACGCCGGTCAAAACCATAACCACGCCGAAAGTGATCGAAATCACAAGTCGGCGAACCCTTCGAAGTCTTCGTTCTTGACGGCCGGGCTCCATGCAGACACGAATGCGCGATTCAATGATCGGCTTGTTTCGACTCGACAGCCTGCTTGCGTTTCGTCTCCGTCGCCCAGCGGTAGAGTTCTTTCAGCTTCGGATCCCTAAGCGAATCGGAAATTCGGTTCTCCGCATCGGCGTCGAGATTGTACATCGACAGGTACCCAACTATTACCATAGCCACGGGCTTGTTCGCGTTCGCTGTTCGAAGGATAAGGGGGATCGAATCCACATCATTCATCTCAGCAAGAACATGAGCCGAAGCGGCCACCACTAAAGAGTTTGCGGAGTTGAACCCGCGCCTTAATAGTTGAATCATACGCGGATCTCTGACGCCGCCGAAAACCAGTACGTCGGTCGGATAAGTGTTAGTTGCCTGATGAAAAGCGGCTTCCGGAGAAATTCGATGCTTCTCAGCCCAGGCTTTCAGCTCTGGATTGACCTTTCCTCGAGCATCACTGCCATCCGGATTGTAGGCGAATGGGTCCGGTATATCGCTCTCAATCGCTTCCTTGGCGTACGATTCCAAATACCTATAATACATGTCATCTTTCTCGCCTAAGCGAACGATGGACGTGGCGATATACTGGCGGTCTTCCTTGCTCGGGTGTGTTTCAAACGCCTGTTTAAGCGAGGGCAGAACGCGCTCGTCCCGGTACCTCGCCAAGCTGGATACGACACTCAGGTCGAGCCGGGGTTCACGGAGCCGGTCTAGGAGCGTTTGAACTGAGACTTGGTCTTGGGCACCTATACCCACAACATAACCGCAGAACGTCAGAATGATCGGAAGTCGGGCTCTCACTGTATCCCCTTGTAAGCGTAGTTGATGTCGAGTGGAACACATCCAAGCTCGCTTGGATGAACTGACTAATCTTCTGAACCACACTCCCTTGGCCGCTGCCTCGTTTATAGACGTATACAGTTGGGAACATTGCCAAGTTTGTGTTCGTGTTGGCGACTGATGTGCCCCGAAAAACCGTCAAGGGATAAATACGAGATTAACTCACTGCACCCAGTGCGCTCCTGAAGGCGAATCTGCCGCCGTCACGCCCCTCCCCCATATTTCT
>CAYXLI010000032.1:0-61916 GCA_964464925.1 uncultured Solibacteraceae bacterium
CCCGAGAGGATTCGAACCTCTGACCTTTTGCTCCGGAGGCAAACGCTCTATCCAGGCTGAGCTACGGGCGCTCGACATTTCAGTGTACTACTTCTTCTTGGCGGATGTGACCTTTTTCGCGGGCCCGGCTCCTTCGGCCGCCAGCGTCTCGATCGTCTTGCGCATGAACTCTTCCGTATTGGCCTGATCGTCATAGGCGGGCTTGCTTTGCGCCCGCACCATGCCTTTGCGGTCGATGAAGACCATCTGCGGAACCGACAGACGGGCGTCCATTGCAAGTCCGAGGAATACCAACATCGGTTCGCGCTGGGAGTAGGCAACCGGGAAATTCACTTTATTGTTTCGAACATAATCGGGAACCGCCATCTTCGCCATGTCATCGAATGCTACGCCGATGATCTGCACGCCCTTAGACGCAAATTCCGTATTCAGACGGGAGAGTACACGAGATGTATTCGCGCAATGCGGGCACGTTGTGAACAAACCCTGGAACACAATGACCTTGCCGCGATAGCTACTGAGCAGCTTCTGTGTGCCATCCGGCATGTTCAGCACGAATTCCTGCGCCTTGCGCGGCACCTGTGGATTCGGCTCAGCCGCAAATAGTCCGGCCACCAGAACGAGAGAAAGCAGAATTGTACGCATTCGTTATGACACCTTCTTTTTGGCAGGGACGGAAGCCGGCTTTTTTGTGGTGCTTACAGGAGCGCCTTCGGCAAGCAACTTTTCCACCATGGCCCTCATATTCTTTTCTTCCTGCTTGTCGTTGAAAAAATCATTGTCGCCGGAATACTGCGCTCGAATTACGCCCTTTTTATCCACGAAGACCAATTGCGGCATCAGCAGGTTAGGCTGCATGATCGAGTGCTGCAAATAGCCGTAGACCGACTCGCGCGGTGCGACGCCGATCGGGTATGTCGCGCCTGTCATCTGACGGAAACCATTAATGTCCGGCGCCTCATTGATCGCCACTCCGAGCGGTTGAAACCCCTTCGGACCGAGTTCCTTGTCCAGCTTCGCAAGAACGCGGCTCGCAGCCTGGCAATGCGGACAGGTCGTCAGCAGAAACTCCAACGCGATCACCTTGCCTTTGTATTGCCCGATGGTCACCTGCTTGCCGGCGCCGGGAATCGTTATTGTGTAGTCGGGAGAGGGGCGGGGAACCTCCTGCGCCATTGCTGTGACCGCGGACAAAATGATAGCCGCGACGATCCATGTCTTCATGCCTTCAGTTTACCTTTAGCGGCGTCCTATGCTCGCTCGCAGGGATGCCATCAGATCCTCTTTGGTCTTCAAACCCTCTAGACTGCTCACGTGGTTATCATCTACGCGGATGAAGAAATAGCCGTCATCACCAGTTCCGGTGATCGTATTTTCAGAGCGTTCCGTAATTTGCAGTTTCTTCCACTTGCCCGCCAGCACCGAACGATACGCATCGAACATCATCCGCGCGCTGTTGTTATCTTCCCATACGGAAGCATACGCAAGGACGGTTTCACCCTTGTTCTTCTTCGATTCATATAGCCGGAAGCCTCCGCCGCGCCAGTGCGGAGAGATTGCATCGGCCTGTTGCTTGTTCTGATATTGCTCCAGCAGAATAGCGTGGTCGAACTCACCGATCGTCCCCTGGTTTACCGTCTTATACGGAGTCGCGGACACCGGCGTCGATAACGTCACGTCGGCGGAGCGCACCGCGTTCAGGTACTTCTCCGGATGCAGGATCTGCTGAGAGTTCACGGGCGGATTCCGGAATACTTCGCTAAATGCCACTTTGCCCATCTTCGAATAAACGAAGTTCTGAAACCGAAGCCCTTGCATATACGGAAACAACAGCGACGCCCGCATATAAAGCGGCGTGCTGGCAAGAACTGGATAGATGTCTGCGCGAGCATCGTTCCCGCGGCTCATCATCTCTACTAACGCGGGGTTCTTTGAGAGCGGCTGGCCCGTGCGCTCGCCCGCCATTTCGTACATCAGCCAAGTGGCCTGCCCTTCCATCACGGCCATACGCGCCAGCGAACTGTCATCAGTCTTTCCGCGATGTAGGTACTTGTTGAGATTAAAGTGCTGATCTGCCAAAGCGTGAGCCAGTTCGTGAGCAACTACGGTCTCCTGCTCGGATTCCGAGACCGGCGCGCTCTCTGGAGTGTTCAGGAGAAAGAGTTTCTTCTTGCGGTAGTCGTAGAAAGCCGCCGCCTGCTCGGTCATCAGATCCACGGTGGAAGCGGCCAGGTTGAAGTCGGCAGGAACCAGTCCGAGCTTCTTCAGGGAGAGTTCCTCAATGCGAATCTCCTCAGGCTTCAGCTCGTACTTCATCTGATCCTCCACGTACTTGCGGAGGCGTTGCTTGTCAATCGTATCGGCCTGGACCTTACGGACTGCCTTCAGTCCGGTGATCTCAGCCAGACGCTGGAGCGTGGGACCGATCTGTTGAAATGCCGCTTGTTTTGATTCGGTGGGAGGCGCGGGTAGCGCTGCGGTCCAGCAAAGCAACGGAATCAAGAAGAAACGGCGTATCACGTATTACCTAGCATAGATCAGTTGGGGTAGAATGATAAGTTCATCCCATACAGGAGTTGTTACTTGGCAGACGAAAAGCTCTATTCCGCAAAATACGTTGGCAGCGGCACCTTCATCATCAGCAAGCCCAAGCGCAAGGACAGCAAGCGCCGGCAATCGAAGGTTAAGTCGCCCCAGAGGGGTGCGCGCAAGTAATTGCGGATTACCGATCTTCTTCTCCATCCTATAGCGATTGCCGACGGACCGCTGCGCAGCTCCTACGGGTTGCATGCTCCGTACGCACTACGCACTATAGTCGAGATCAAAACCGACGACGGTCTAACCGGCATTAGTGAGACGTACGGCGGCGATGGCCCGTTGCTGGCGCTCGAATCGATGCGTGAGCGCGTGGTCGGCATGGACCCCTTTCAACTCACAGGCCTGTGGCAGTCCCTGCAGTCGGATGCGAAGCGGGTGGATGTCGCAGGAGGGCGCAGCCAAACCTATCTGGTTCCAGGCGAGAACCCGCTTGACCAGCACGCGCGTACGTACGCGGCACTGGAAATCGCGTGCCTCGACGTGATCGGAAAGGCGGTCGGCAAACCGGTTTGTGATGTGGTCGGAGGTCGTGCGCGCAACGAAGTCCCATTCTCCGCTTACCTGTTTTACAAGCATGCCGGCGGCGGCGGGCTAGGCGACGACGTTCGGGAAGACGAATATGGCGAGTGCCTCGATCCTGCTTCGATCGTGCAGCAGTGCCGCCGGATGATCCAACTCTACGGGTTCAAAGAGATCAAGCTGAAGGGTGGTGTGCTCGATCCAGACGTCGAGATCGCGACCATCAAAGCGCTACGGGAAGAGTTCGGGAGAGTCTATCCGCTTCGCATCGATCCAAACTGCGCCTGGTCTATCGAGACGTCCGTGCACGTCGGACGATCTTTGAAGGACGAGTTATCGGACGGCGGTTACCTGGAAGATCCCTGCGCTGGAATCGATGGAATGGCTGAGGTACGGCACCGGTTGCGGAGCGAGGGTATCGAGATGCCGATGGCGAGCAACGTGGCCGTGACCTGCTTCCCGCAGGTAGTTGAAGCATTCCGGACGAATGGTGTGCAGGTGGTGCTCTCCGACCCTCACTATTGGGGTGGCGTGCGCGCGCTGCAGCAGCTTGCTTTCGTGTGTGAGACGCTTGGGCTGGGCGTCTCAATGCATTCTAACAATCACCTGGGCGTAAGTCTTATGGCGATGGCGCATGCGGCAGCCTCGGCTCCGCATGTGAAGTACGCATGCGACACGCATTATCCGTGGCAGACCAATCAGGATGAGGTGATCGTGGGCGGCCGCGTGAAGTTTCATGAAGGCTGCGTTCGGATTCCAGATAAGCCCGGACTCGGCGTCGAGTTGGATTACGACCAACTCGGGCGGCTGAAAGAGCGCTACGCCAAATTACCGTTCCGCAAGCGCGACGACGAAGCCGAGATGCGCAAGCACGTCGACCCGAACTGGAAGCGTGTGCTGCCCCGCTGGTAGCCTATCCATTCGCGGCGATCACGAATTTTCACATTTTATTTTGATGCTTATTCTCCAATAGTTTACAGATCTTTGGCCCTCTCTGCAGGCCGGATTTGCCTTCTCCTGTGCTACTTGTTAACTAGGTAAGGAGGCTCCGGCCAAAGCGCCCACCGCCTTCCGCCGAATCGTAACGAAGCCTGGCATCCTTCACGGACTGCCGGGCTTTTCCATTTCTGGAGGAACGCTTTGAAACATATCTGTACGCTGTTGCTCATTCTTGGGACCCGGACCGCCTTGGCCGGACCACCTCTGACGCTGATTCAGGACACACTCTACAAAGCCGATGGTACGAAATTCGAAGGAACCGCTTTCGTTCAATGGAAATCGTTTGAAGCCGTCGATCGATCCTCGATTCCCATGCAAAGCTTCATGATCCATATTACGGCCGGGTCTGTGCGTGCTGCGGTAGTTCCCACGACGAATGCCAACCCGAGTGCCTACTACGAGGTCAAATACAACAGCAATGGGCGGACGCAGTTTCTGGAGTACTGGGCCGTGCCGCCGAGCAGCACCCCGCTCCGGCTCCGCGACGTCAGGATCGGGTTTCCCGGGGACAGCACCGTTCCTGCTCCACCCGTGAATACGTCTATCCTCATCGGCGACATATCGGGCCTGCGCGAGGAATTGGATTCCAGACCGCCGAAGGCGACCGGATTCACTGGAGGCCGGGTAGCCATGATCAACCAAAGCGGCCAAATCGACTCAGTACTCGGCTCTCCGGATGATTGTGTGCGTGCAGACGGCACTACCGGGCCATGTGGCGGCCAATCGGCGGGAGCACTCGGATACGCGGACGCCGAAACGCCTGCCGGGGCTGTAGATGGCGCCAACGTCTCTTTCTCACTCGCGGCTGCTCCGAATCCTATCGCCAGCCTGCAGGTCTACCGGAACGGCCTGCTTCAAAAACTGAGCGTCGACTATACACTCAGCGGGAACTCGCTTACGATGCAGAGTTCCTCAGTTCCCGTCGCGGGAGACACACTCTTAGCTTGGTACCGGACTTCAGGCATCCAGACCAACGGCTACCAATTCTCCGATAGCGAGGTGCCCACAGGAACGATAGACGGAACCAACACGGCGTTTCAGTTGGCAGCCGTGCCAGCGCCTACCGCAAGCTTGCAGGTGTTTCGAAACGGAGTCCTGCAAAAAGCCGGCAGCGATTACGTCTTAACTGGCCAAAGCCTTACGTTTCAACCATCCTCTGTGCCGCAACGCGGAGATCTGCTGCAAGCATCGTACCGGTATTGAAAGAGGCTAGCCATGCAGGAATCGCTGTCGCCGACATGACCCTGTCGGCTAAGGTACTAGCAAACCGGCCCTAAGGGTTTTCAGCGATACCCCTAAGTCAATTGAGGCTTGTATCAATCTCGTGATTCGGACATTATGTATAGAAAGAAGATCTTCTATGGAGACGACCTGCCTTCGTGTACGGGAACTTTGGAAGGATGAGAGCGGTCAGGACTTTGTGGAGTACGCCCTGATGGCGGCGCTCGTTGCAACTGGTACGGGAATCATGATGCCGCTTTCGATTGTGCCGGCGATGAGCTCAATTTATTCCAAGATTTTCTTTTACTTACAGACGGTCGGCAACGCCAGTTAAAGCGTCGCCGGCCGCGCCTCGCTACTCGCCGTTCAGCCATTTTTTCAGATCAGGATTCAACTGCTCCTTCACGTCCGGCCTATCCAGGTCTTCCTTCAACACCAGCCGTGGCGCTAGATTGTTGATCTTCTCCACCTGCTCGCCCCTCAGCTTCTTCACCGCGGCGGTGATCGATTCGTAACCCATCTTGAATGGATTCTGCACAACCAAGGAATCGATGACCCCGTTGCGCAGGTCGGTCTCAAGGGATGGACCGGAATCGAAGCCGACCAGTTTGACTTTCGTTCCGGCGCGTCCCTTCAGTGCCTGCGCCGCACCCACAGTACTGGATTCATTTGAAGCGAACATGCCGTCCAGATCCGGATTGGCCGTCAGCATGTTTTCAGCAATTTGGAGACTTTTCGCGAAGTCCGCCTCCCCGTATCTCTTGTCCACGATTCGGATACCGGGGAAATCCTTCTTAACTTTCTCTTCGAAGCCCGATTCGCGCGCCATTGTGGATGCAGCACCTACCTGCACGGCAACGATTGCGATCTTCCCTTTGCCATTCAGGACCTTGCCCAGCCGTTCCGCCGCAAGTTGCCCAGCCGCAAAGTTGTCGGTTGCAATTTGCGAGACGAACTTGTCGGTGTCCACGCCAGAATCGAAGATGACTACGGGAATTCCGGCAGCCGTAGCCCGGTCCACAACGCTGACCATCACTTTCTTATCGATTGGAGCGAGTGCGATTGCATCCACGTGCCGGTTGATCATGGAATCCACAATCTGCAACTGGCCATTAAAATCGCTCTCGTTGAGCGGGCCGTTCCAGGAGATTTCAACTCCGTTCTCCCTTGCGGCCTTGACCGCTCCGGCGTGAACTGACTGCCAGAACAAGTGGGCTCTGCCTTTTGGCACAACGCCGATGATCTTCTTCGAATCCCGGTTGCAGCCGGTGTTGGCGAACAGGGCGGCTGCGCAGATGGCAGCAGCCACAAAAAGAAAGGAACGGTTTGTTAGTTTCATTCAGGAAATTTGGTGGGCTCCTGCATGTCTTGCCACCCTTCACCGCTCAGCGCCTTTAGGAACGCCACCAGATCAGCTTTATCCCGTGCTGTCAGTTTCAGCGGCTTGATGCGCTCGTCCAGGTTCTTATTTGGAATCCCGCCTTTGTCATAGAAGTCAACAACTTGTTCCAGGGTCTTGAGGCTGCCGTCGTGCATGTAGGGACCGGTATTCGCAATTTCGCGCAACGTGGGAGTTTTGAACGCGCCCCAGTCCTGCGGATTGTGAGTTACCCCGTACCGCCCCACGTCCGGATTCGCTTTGTCCATCCCGACTCCGAGATTGTGGTAGGCGTTGGTTGTAAAGTTGATGCCCTCATGGCACTGGTCGCATTTCGCTTTGTCGCGGAACACTTCCCATCCGCGCACCTGTTGAGCGGTCATTGCTTTCCTGTCGCCGGCGCGATAGCGGTCATAAGGCGAGTTGCCGGAGAGAATCGTTCGTTCGTAGGTCGCAAGCGCTTTCGCCACATGGTCAATCGTAATCTCATCGCTGCCAAAGACCTTCGCAAATTGCGCCTTGTATCCTGGAATCTTCTTCAAGTTCGCAACTATGGCATCGTGCGTGTTGCCCATTTCAATGGGATTCGCCATGGGGCCCTTTGCCTGATCTTCCAGCGTCGCCGCGCGTCCATCCCAAAATTGCGCCAGGCTGTACGCCCGATTGAAGACAGTGGGCGAGTTTCGATCGCCCTTCTGTCCCTTGATGCCGGTGGAGACGCGATTGCCATCCGAGAATGCGAACTTCGGATGGTGGCACGATGCGCACGAGACGGTTCCATCGGACGACAAGCGTCTGTCGAAGTACAACAGCCTGCCGAGTTCGACCTTCTCCTTGGAGTAGGGATTGTCCTTCGGCCATTGGATCGGTAAGAGCCCTAACGGCACCCGAATATCGTCTGGCTTTGTGTCGGCAGCAGCGGCCGAAAACAAAAAAATGGCCGGGGCTACTGCCGCCAGCCATCGAAATTGGAGAATCATCTTCGTCTACTTCTTTAAAAATCCATGAACGTACAATGCCTTGTAGCCGGCGTGCGACGACTCCGTGCCGGTTACTTCCATGATGTGTCCCGCATGGTCGACGGCAGCTTTCCGGAAATCCGTAAGGCCGTCGCGGCGGGGATCGTGCTCCTCTTCCATCAACATATACAGAGAGCCGTCAGAGGTCATAAGACCGATCGGTTGACCGTTGGTGAAGCACTTCTGCGCGCACGAACGGTGCTTTTCTCCATGCTTGCCGATCTGCAAATAGCACGAGAAATCGACGATTTCGCCTACGAGCGTTGCTTCCTTCGCCCCCGGATTTGGCTTGCCATCGACGGCTGCGCCGACCGTAGTCGCGCTCCACAGGTCGGAGGTTTTCTCTCCCAGTTTGCCCATGGGTTTGTCATAGCTGCCGCCTTCAACCTTCATTTGCGGCTGCAGGATGCCCGGACCCTTTCCCGAGGCCTTCTTCACATCTGCTCCGTAAGCAGCTAAAGCGAGCGCCAATGTGGTCGCCGCGATAAGAATGTGTTTCGCTGGTTTAAACATTTCGTCTCCTCAATGTTAACTTAGCCGCGTGTGCTAGCGGCCGGAATCTTTGTCAACAGATCCTGGAACTCGGTCTGGCTTTCACTGCCGATGGTGAAACAGTCGATACATAGAGAGCGTACGGGAAATTTTCAAGTGACTCGATTCCGGTAGTGGCGGCGCCGGCACTTAGAAATGTGAGTCGATCCATAGCGTCTCCGGTGTTTACAAATGCAAGGTATCACACTCGTAAACCGGACGCTGGCAAAGACGGCGGCTAGTCCAATGAATCTTTGTCGGTGTGCGCCGGCGTCCGCGCGGCAACGCGCACCGCTCCGCTACCGTTGACACTGTAGCGGGTATATTCGATGTGCAATTCCGTGCGTCCAAAAAAGTGCGAATCCGCACTGGAATGATTGCTGGAAGAGAGCCATTGCCCGCCAATTTTCGCGAAGTTCTGCACGATATAAGGACGTCCGACCCAGAACGAAATATTGGCCGAGGGGCGGCCTTCCAGCCGGACCACGGCGTAATCGTCTGCATCGATCCAGGCCTTCCCTTCGAGCAGGAACTTGCTTTTCTTCTTGGGACTCAGCAGGACTACATAGCAGCGGCGCCCCTCTCTTTGTTCCATCCCGCCCAGCTTGAAATTGTAGTTGTCCGCGGTCAGACGGCTGGGATCAGGTTGATTGCTGCGGCTTGCTTCGCTTTCCGCATCGATTAACTTCTTGAACACGCGGTTCTGCACTTCTTCCGAACCGGTCGAGGCAAGCAACTGAAATGCTTTGCCTTGTCCTTTCCGATATTGCACCTCTACCTGCATTTCAGCATTCTTGTTCCAACGGTCATTCTTCAGGATGTACTTGCGGCTGCCCCAATATTCGCGCAGATGCGACTGCCGCTGCTCTTCTGCGTTGTTCATTTTAGAAATAATCTGTTCTGCCGTCTCCGCTGCCGCGATAGCGGAAGCACCGGAGAGGCAGAGAGCCAAGAGCGCGACCGGCCGGGTTAGGTTAGTTTGCAGCGGCGATCTGTTCATAACAATACCGTCCACTGTTTCAGCAAGCATCGTGCCAGACCGCAAGTATGAGTGTTCTAAACGACATGTTCGTGAATCTCCCGTTAAACCTTTTTCAGAAATAGGCGTTTTTACCAAGCGTATGCGGGTACTTTTGCAGGGAACTTAGAAGATCGCCCACAGAAGAGGTACTTACAACCCCCACCAGGGGATAACCGTTACAAAGGTGTGGATCCGATGATGGTATTTGATGTATACGCAGCTTTGGCGACTGCTCTCTCCGTTTCACCGGGATTATGTCCGGTACCTGGCTGGTGTCGCAGTCCGGCAGGCCTTGTTGGTGGCGGGCGGATACCTGCTCGTGTGGGCCCTCAAATACGGCTTGCAGCACGCCGGCGTCCCGGAATGGTCATTCGTCGCGCTTTTCCTTATCTACGATGCCGGATTGCTTCACATTGACATCGGACTCAACACGCATTTCGTATCGCGGCTCGGATATCCACTCTATGGCCATCTCCGCACTGCGGCCCTCGCCAAGGTCTTCGAAATGCCGTTGGAGTGGCACCTTCAGCAGGACACCGGCACGCTTATCGGTAAGGTCAACAATGGTGTCGGCAAGGTGGTGCAAACTGCCGAGAGCATCGGCCGGGAGCTCGCTCCTTCGCTGATACGAACCGTCTTGAGCCTGTTGCCGCTGCTGTACTTCAGCCCCGTGACCGCACCTGCGATCCTTGTCGCGCTCAGCATTTTTCTCTGGCTCACGATTGAAGAGCAAAAGGAACGGCACGCTCTACGGAAAACACGCTATCAAAACTACAACAGGGATTTTGGACTCTTTGCCGAGTCCGTTCAGTACGTCAAACCCGTCGTTCAGTTCGGCCAGACTCGACGTATCCTGCAGCGCTATGAGGGGGTCCAGCAAGACATCATTAGCGACGGAATGGAAGAGACGCGGATCGGAAATGTCTATTCGTGGCGCCGCAACCTCGCCATCTCCGTAGCCAAACGTCTGTGCCAGGGAGTGTGGATCTGGCAGTGCAGGCAAAACATTCTGGATGCCGCACTCGTGTTTTACCTGAACATGATCACGGAAGAGCTGCTGAATTCCTTCTGGAGTTACGCATCTTTGCTGGACCGGCTTTATGAAGGGATCGAGCCGACGTCCACCCTCGTGAATCTGCTCGAAGACCATTCGGCTTTGCGTGAAGAATCGAATGCGCTGCCGGGCGAAGCTCCGGCGGGCGTGGAAATCGCCATGCTCAATCTCAACTTCTCCTATGACGGCGGAGCTGGCGTGATGAGGGATTTTACTCTTCGAGTACAACCAGGAACCGTTCTGGGTGTTGTTGGTCCGTCCGGATGTGGCAAGACCACGATCCATAACCTGCTCTCGCGTATGTTTGACGTGCACGAAGGGAAAATCCTCGTCGGCGGGTATGACATCAAGGCGTGGCCTCTCGAGCAACTCCGCGGGCTCTTTTCCTACGTCACGCAATCAGACGGCGTTTTTCTCAGCGAGACGACTCTGCTCGATACGATCCGCTTTGCCCGGCCTCACGCCACACCGGACGAGGTAATATCTGCTGCGCGCGCCGCATGCATTCACGACGACATCATGCGTCTGCCGCACGGATATTCGACTATCACAGGACAGCGGGGCCAAACCTTGTCCAAGGGCCAGCAGCAGCGAATCGCTCTTGCGCAAGCCTTGATCGCTCTCGATGAGAACCGTAAGGTGCTCGTGCTCGACGAATTCACCAGCGCGCTGGACGCCCGGACAGAGCAGCGCGTACTGCAGAATCTGGAGCCTCATTTTCAAGGGCGCACCGTGATCATCATCGCTCACCGCCTGGCGACGGTCAGGGAGGTGGCGGACCGGATCGTGGTGATCTCGAATGGGCAGGTACACGAAGAAGGCAGTCATCAGGAACTCGTCAGCCGCAACGGATTGTACGCAGAGATGGCTCGCCTGCAGGCGATCGCTTGATTGGAGTTTCCCTCACCCGCTTGAGAGGCTTCCTACGGAAAATTCCTATACTGCATTGGGGTTCATCACGCTCCACATCGCCATTTCTCTCGGTATTTCCCACTTAGCAAAATCTTTTCTCTGACTTCTGCCAGCTTCTCCGATACGTTCCTTAGCGAATCCCGCTTGTCGCAAGGGCACGGATGCCAATAGCGACACATCAGGAAAGGATTTCTAATGAAAGTTTCCAACTCCCGTTTCCATCGCCCGCCAGAACGATCTGGCGCGATGGCGATCCCTCGAATTTGCTTTTCGATGCTTGCGACAGTCGTCCTTGCGGGCAATTTGCAAGCCGCGAATCTACTGACGGCAACGCCGTCATCGGTAACCCTGTCGTGCAATACAGCTACCGGACCTGGAGCAAGCGTCAGCATAGTCGTTAAACCGGTTACCGCCCTCAGTGGATCGAGTACCTTGGCTGTCACTCTCGGCAGTTTGCCGGCGGGTATCGTAGCTGTGACTACTCCATCCAACCAGACACTATCGTCTTCAAACTCCTCTACCGGCTTGACCTATGTCCTGAATTATGCCGCAGGATGCGGAGGCGCAACTGCCGGGTCCGCGACACCGACGTTTCGGTTCAACGCCGGTGGTTCGCTCGATGTGACCATCAACGCAACCACTACGGTAACCGCATCGGCGACGGCTCTGAGTGCCACGCCGAGCCCGGTGACTATCGGCTGCGTGAAGAGCGGCAGCACTTATACGCCGGCTCCGGCCAAGACCGTCTCGATCACCTCCGCCGCAAGCGGCGGGACTCCGTTCACTGTCGACACATCGACCTCGCCATTCGCAGCATGGCTTGTGGTCAATCCGACTTCAGGCGGGACAGCTACTTCCACGGCAAACACGTTTACACTGCAGGCAGCGGCCGGCTGCGGCGGATTCAGCACAGGCAGCAGCAACACAACCACCATTCACCTCTTGAATGCGCCTGCACCAGATAAAACGATCCCGGTCACTCTGCAGATCCTGACGCCAACGCCATTATCCGTTTCGCCGTCCGCGCCCTCGTTGTCTTATACGAAAGGTTCCGGCTCGGCGGGGAAAGTGGACGTGACGGTCAGCTCTGCCGCATCACCTGCACCGTTTTTCTCGGTTGATACGAGCACGCTTCCGATCTGGCTAACGGTGGATACTCTCACCGGTACGGTACCCAAGACGATTCGTTTCTCGAGCACAAACGTTGCGGACACGCTTGCGCCCGGAACTTATAGCGCAGTCGTGAACTTGAAGGTTTCCGGCAGCGGCGATCTGCAAGTACCAATCAGCCTGCTGGTGACCAACCCGGCTCCACGGCTCACTGTCGCTGAAGGAACGACACGCAACATCACGTGGACAGTAGGCCAACCCGTTCCGACGCCGACAATCACCGCAGTCTCCAGCGATTCGCCGATCTCTTACTCCATCACGACCGGTGGTACTCTTTCGCCGCAGATCGCGATAAATCAACTTCAAGGATTGGCGTACAACTTCGGAACTCCGATCTCCGTCGGCTTTGACCCGCTCCTTTTTGCTGCGGCTCAGCCGGGAACGGTGCTTACCGGTACGGTCACCTTGAAGTGGGGAAATCCTGTAGCTACCATCGTGGTGACCTTCAACGTCACGATCCAGTCGCCGGGTGCGACAGTCACATCCATTACTCCAGCAAGTATTCCGACGGCTACCGCTGGCCAAACATTCACGGTCGTGTTAACCGGTACCGGGTTCGTCCCAAGTACGGATCCGACGCAGAAAACGAAGCTCGGAATCGTTGCCGGTGGTGTTATCGTGCCGGATACGAACATCGCTACTTCGGTAGTCAACGCATCGAACATGATCCTGACCATCACCGTGCCGGCAACCAGTGATGCCTATCTTCCCTTTTCTCCCACGGGCAACGGCGGCGCGGTAAATCTTGGAGTCTGCAACCCGGCCGGATCCACGTGCAGCGTACCAACCGGTACGGCTACTCTCACCATCGGCTCAGGACCGATTATCCAGGCCGTCACCAGCGCCTCCTCCTTCATGCAGGTCACGCCGGGAACCAATCAAACCATCGCGCCTTACGATATGGCCAGTATTTTTGGAACAAATTTCTGTTCCTCCAACGGGACGGGTTGCAGCAGCAGCCAGATACTTTACGGAACGCCGGATGCAACACTTCGCTATCCGACCTTCGTCAGCCCGGATGCAGCGGGCACGAACCAGCGCCAACTCTCCGTGAAGTTCCAGACTCACGCCACGCCTCCGGTTCTCATTGCAAACGCACCGATACTTTTCGCGACGAATAATCAGATCAACATTCTGGTACCGTCAGCCGTCGCAGCGCAGATCGGCAATGCGATCGACATGGTGGTCAGTTTCGGTTATGGGAGCGGCTCGACAATTCTGAGCAGCACACCGTATCCGGTAAACATTGCCGCCACCAATCCGGGTGTCTTTACGATTGGTGCGGACGGTCAGGGACAAGGTGCCATCATGAATTCGGCCGATTATTCCATCATCGCGAGTGGCCGCGAAGCTGGTATGCGCTCCACGGCGACGGATTCGGATACGGTCCTGATTTACGTGACTGGCCTTGGTGCTCCCGATAGCGCCGCCGATAATGCGACCAGTGGTTCGAGCAGTTGGTCTGCGGATTGCATCACCACAGCCAGTTACCTCACCTCACTGAACAGCTTGAATTCCACCTCGATCTCAAGTGTGGATGGAGCGATTATCCAGAGCGCTCTCCTGAACAGTGGGCGCCTGACGCCATGCGTCACGTCTTCTTCCGCGAACGTGCCATCAGTGACGTTTGGTGGAGTGGCGGGTACCGTTTCATACGCGGGTTGGGTAAGCGATTCTGTAGCCGGCCTGTACCAGCTCAACGTGAAGCTTCCCGGCAGTCAGGCCGGACCCTTCACAGACTCAAACGGGACCTCTCGTAGCACGATCACGGCGCCTGTCCAGCTACCGGTCGTCGTGACGGCAAATGGCCGCTCCAGTCAAACTGGGGTGAGCCTCTGGGTCGCACCGCGCCTGAAGGTTACCGCACCCACAACCCTGTCGGGCAGGGTGGGGACCGCCTGGGCCAACTCCAATAACGCGGTCACCGCCACTGAAGGATCTGGCACTTACCGGTACGCGGTCACGTCGGGCCTGCTTCCTGCCGGGTTGTCTCTGAACGCAACAACTGGAGCCATCACCGGAATCCCAGCAGCAAATACCGGCGGATCGTACATTGTGACGGTCACGGCTACTGATTATGCCGCCGTTCCTGTCAGCGGTACTGTCACGTTCACTCTCACCATCGCACAAGGTCTTTATGTAACCGCCTCGGGCACCCCGCCATTCACGGGCACAGCCAGCACAGCAGTGGCCAGCCTGACCACCGTGACTGCCACGGGCGGAGTTGGACCTTATACCTACTCCATCCAGTTGCCTTCGCCGGCACCCACGGGTATCTCCATCGATCCCACCTCGGGTGTTGTATCGATCGCAAATACGGCTACTACCGGGACGTATCATATGACGATCCTGGCAACGGATTCGACCTCCGGCACAGCCCTGACCGGTCGAATCAGCTTCGATATCACTTTGAACTAGAGTGTGTCGTTTCCAAACTGGCGGCGCGGAAAGTTCTCCCGGCCGCCAGTTTTTTTGTCTTGTCCTATTTGGAAGCGAGAAATGCCAGGAAATCCGGGGCGCTACGCTGTATTCCGGCCCAAGAGGCCACCGCCTTCTCGTCCGGCGTCATGATTGCGTAGAACGGGATGGAGATTGTCTGAAACTTCGATTCCTGGAGCTTTTGATTCTCCTCGGAAACCGAGTCCGTGCCATCCGTGTACAGTTCCACCAGAACAAAATTCTTCAGCGCGTCCGCAACTTCAGGCCTAGTGAACATATTTGCCTTCATCCAGTGGCAGTTCGTGCAGGCATAGCCGGTGAAGCTGACCAGCACAAGTTTGTTCTCCTGACGGGCCTTCTCCAGAGCTTCTTTATACTGATTCTTCATCCACGGCAAACCCGCGCCGGCTGACTCACTCGAACCGGAAGACCCTGTTGCCAGCGGAACGTACGCGTCCAACTCGCCCAGCGGCCGGCCGAACATGCCTGGAATCAGGCTGAACGAGAAAATCAGGAATGCCGCGCCGATCAGGGCACGCTTGACGCCTACCGGCTCATTGTTATCGATCCCTTCCATGCGAAGAAGCCCAAGAAGGTATAGCCCAGGCAACGCGAAGAGCACCACCCAAACGGCAAGAAACCGCTCGCGTGTCAGCCACCCGAGTTGCAACACGGAATCGATACTACTCAGGTACTTGAACATCACTGCCAGCACGATGAATCCGAGCACAACTTTTACGCGCACCAGCCAGCCGCCGCTGCGGGGCATTCGCTGCAGGTACGAGGGGAACAATGCTAAAAGAAAAAATGGCGATGCCAGGCCCGCAGCGAACGTGATCATACCGAGCACCGGCTGAATGCCGCCTTGCTGAACGGAGGCGGCAAGCAATGTCCCAACGAACGGACCAACGCAGGCAAATGACGTCAGCGAAAACGTGAGCCCCATCAGGAGCGTCCCGCCTATTCCGCCGCGACGCGAAGCCGAATCGAGTCTGTTCACCAGCGCAGACGGAAGAGTGATTTCAAATGCCCCAAGCAAGCTGAGCCCGAACGCAAGAAATACGATCGATATAAACGCGTTCACCCAGGGATTCGCGGCCAGTTGCACGACGCCGAACGGTCCCACAACCGCAGACACGGCAAAACCCAGCAGAGTGAACATAAAAACGATGCCAAGACAGAACACCGCCGCCTGCTTCATCGCCTGTCCGCGTGTTGCAGATCCACCTCCGAGGAAGAAGGAGAGCGTGATCGGGATCATCGGAAAAACGCAAGGCGTGAAGATCGCGGCAAGACCCGCTCCGAAGGCAACTAAAAGAAACGCTCCCAGTCCTTCCGCTTTTTGCGATCGCGGTAGGGACTTCGAAGGCGACACCGGCAGCGCCGCCGTAGCCGCCACATAGCTCGCGGGCAATGCCGCCGGCGTAGCTGCACTTCCTTGCTCCACCGTGAGAGTCGTGTCTGCCGTCAGTTTCCGCGGCGGATTGCAGAGCTTATCGGTACACGCCGAGTAGCGGATGTTGACCGTGAGCGGCAGAGGTCCAGCAGGCACATCCTTCGCAACCTGCCCGTCCAGGTAAAAGACGACTTCGCCTTCATATCGCTCGGTGTTCACTCCGAAATTCGGATCGAACTTCGACTCAGGCTTGGGCTGATAGATCTTCGATTGAGTGGCAAACTGGTTCGGGGCCAGGTTCACAACGGCCGGCAATCCCCCGCCCTTCGGCGTGGTGAGCGAATACATGTGCCACTCTGGATCGATCTTCGCCGTCAGTTTCAGACGAAACGCACCGCCCGGAGCGGCTTTCACAGGATCGGGAGCAACCTCCCACGCAACGACGTTCTTTTTCTGTGCCCACAAAAGAGAAAAGCACCCCAGAAGGAGTGCCATCAGAGATCCGATTAGAACAAATGTTCGCACGTTAGTCCGCAGTTGCTGAATACCCGCCATTGTCTGTGAATCTCGCCAATTCATGCTCGATACGGCTATTGATGTTGTTGCCCGCGAATTCGGATGCAACCCGAATTGCATTCTTGATAGCGTTTGCGTTCGATCGCCCATGACAGATGATACAGACGCCTTTCACACCCAAAAGTGGTGCGCCTCCGAATTCGGAGTAATCTACGCGTTTCCGGAAATCCTTAAACGCCTCGCGGGCCAGGACGTAGCCGATCTTCCGGGTGATGGTAGCAGCAAGAGATTCCTGTAACATCTGCTTGATCACATCCACCAGCCCCTCGCTCACCTTCAGAGCGACGTTCCCAATGAATCCATCACAAACAATGACGTCCGTATTCCCTGTGAAGAGGTCGCGTCCCTCCACGTTGCCGATAAAATTCAATCGCAGGGATTTCAGAAGCGGAGTTGCTTCCTTGGTGAGTTCGTTACCCTTATGCTCTTCCTCGCCAATGGAAAGAATCCCCACGCGCGGGTTCTTATTGTGGAAGATGACGCGCGAATAAATATCGCCCATGACGGCGAATTGCGCCAGCATCTTGGAGTCTATATCGACGTTTGCACCCACATCGACCATCACGGTCGGGGTGCCTTTCAGGGTCGGGAAAACCTGTGCCAGCGCCGGGCGATCCACGCCTTTCACCACACCCTGAACGAGCTTTGCCGTTGCCATGACGGCGCCGGTGTTGCCGGCCGAAACTACACCATGAGCTATGCCGTCGCGAACCAGTCGCGAGGCGATGCGGATGGAGCTATCCCGCTTCTGCCGCATGGCTTTCGCGGCGCTATCCTCCATGGTGATAACTTCACTGGCATGGTGTACTTCGATCGGCAGACTACGCCATCCGGAGTGCGTGTGCAGCTCCGCTTCCACCACGTCCTTTTTACCAACCAGGATGACTTTTACGCCCAGAGCCTTAGCGGCCAGTAACGCGCCGCTGACTTCTGACTTAGGGGCGTGGTCGCCGCCCATGGCATCGACGGCGATGGTGAGCATGGAGGGGGGCACTATTGCTCGGCGACTTCGATTACCTCACGGCCTTTATATTGGCCACACTTTGTGCAGGCGCGGTGCGGCAGCTTGGGTTCATGGCAGTTCGGGCATTCCGAAAGACCCGGCTTGCTGAGAAAATCGTGCGAGCGGCGGGCCGAAGTCCGGCGCTTGGAGTGGCGTCGTTTGGGATTTGGCATTTCTTCTCCTAAATATCTCTTTCCGTTCAGTCTCCGCTTTTCAGATTGTGCAAAGCCGCCCAGCGATCGTCGCCCGGCCGCGCCTCGCAATTGCAGAAGCCTGTATTCCTGTTCTTTCCACACTGCGAGCAAATGCCCTTGCAGTCGTCGTTGCAAACGAACTGCATCGGCAGGGCCAACAGCACCTGTTCCCGAAGAACATCTTTCAGCTCGATACCGGCTCCTTCATAGAAGCCCATCTCTGCTTCGCCTTCATCTAACGCAACTTCGGGATGATGATGCGGCGACGTCCCCGGTTCGACTGCGGGACGGTAGAACAGATCAAAATCGCTTTCCAACGGCACCCGGGCGGGTTCCAGACACCGGTCACAATCCGCTTCCATCGTGACGTCCAGCTTCCCGTGTACCCGGACTTCGCCCAGAGTGTTGCTTAGCAGTTCGGCCACTCCTTCGGCGTGCAACTCGCCCACCTGCCGAAGGCTATGGTCCTCAAACTCAATCTCACCCGGATGGAAGTCGGCCTCAAAGGGGATCTTTTTTACTTCTAACTCTTTGATACTAAAGAACACAAACACCTCTGCTTGGCCGTCCGCAGTGACGAAACTATCAGTATACCAGAGCGGCTGCAATTTCGGCCACCAAATCGAAACAAAGCACTGGGAGAGAACGGGTTGAGAGGATTACCTTCCGACAGCGGCCGGGGTTAGCTGGGCCATATCCGCAGGCCGTTAATGTACAGCACCCCGTTGATCACCTCAATTCGAGACGATCCCTCTACCTCCCGATACGAATCCTTGGCCTTCTGGTATTGCAACAATCCCGCACCATATTGGTAGGATCCGGGTTGCCTTGCGGTAGAGGCACGCAATGGATGTTCTTCGCTTCTGAGAGCAGTTTATCGCGGCTCCATTTCTGGTAGCGCGGATCGGACCAGAGCAGCGCGAGCATTCCCGCGGCATAAGCCGTCGCAACGGATGTTCCGTGACAGCGCACCCCTCCTCCGTTCCCCACGTCCTCGGTAATAATTCCCGGCGGATCCTGCTGCCCGCCCGGCGCCACAAAAAAGTGCGCCGGCTGCGCCTTTCCAAAGTTACTGAACGCCGATCGATTGAGGGCGCTCGTCACCGACCCAATCGCCACCGCGCTGTCATAGGCAGCCGGATAATTAAATCCGCTACTGGAAAAGTCGTTGCCCGTAGCTGCGACGTAAATCGGTGGAGACACCCTTCTCCGCGGCGACTGCGTAATTCCATCGAGCAGGTATTGCAGAGCGAGTGCTCGAGACTGGGCGCTCGCTCCGCAAATCGGGCAATTCGCGGGCATCCTCGCGTATCCGAGGCTGATGCTGACAACATCGGCCTGGCAGTCGAATGCAGCCACACCGGCGCCCGCCAGCACGTTCCAAAGATTCAGTGTGTTCTGGTCGAAGACACGGACGGCATGGATCGTGGCATCGGGTACGACCTGCTGAATCAGAGTCGCCATGGCGGTGCCATGCCCGTCGTTGTCGATTTGCGGCGCAGGATGGATGGGATTCCCCGCTTCGACGTCATAGAAATCCTGCACGGGTTTCGGCATTTTCGGATCGGCACCGCTGTCGATCACCGCCACCGTAATCCCGCTACCTCGCACCGGCACTTTCGCCTGGTGCGCATCTCCGACCTTCATCGCCTGCAGATAAGCTTGATGGAAACCGCCGAGTTGGAAGGGCAGACCTAGAGTTGCCGAAGGCCAGAACGTTACGTTGGGCTCGACCGATTCGACTCTGCCATGCATCAAGCCCGGCTCGCCTTCGCCGTTGTGCCACTGGGTGATGCGATTGATAGCGCCGATCTGGTCCCGGTCGGAGACGGAAACCAGGTGGAAGGAGTAGCTGAGATCGCGCAGGAGCCCGGCCGTCTCCAAACCTTCCACACGTCCATCGAGCGACTGCAGATACGCAGCTCCGAGTTCAGCTTGCCCCCGTGTCCTCAGATGGTCTACAGCAATCCGCCCTGCCGGACTGTTCGGGATCGTCAGCACGAGTTGAGCCATGGCCTGTTCGCTTAGAAACGAACTTGATAAAACGGACCCGCGTTGCCAAACGTTGCGCTCTCAAGTACTTTGGGAGTTTGCCTGGACAGTTGCGCCAATATCTCGTCCAGCTTGGGAGGCGCGATCTCGTTCCGGTCCACGAAATATTGCTGGATCTCCGCCGCACTCGCACCCGGCTCGATAAACACCCGGGATCGCTTGCGTCGAGTGATCTCGAGGATGGCCGCGCAGGTTAGTTTTTGCCCATCGTCCAGCTTCATCACCGTACTGCGCAGCCCGACGAGAGTATCCACCACCGCTTCCTTCGCTTGATTGCCGTCGATATGCCCGTGGCCTGCGACAATTGCGGCGATCGCTAACTTGACGGCGCCTTCGATCACTTTGCCACCCGCGTCCTTCAAGCCCAGAAAGTGACCCTTCCAAACTACCTTCGGTCCGCCGGCTTCCGCGGAGGGTTCGGCTCTCGCGGTCTCCAGCAGGTTATCGCTCACGGCCGGCAAAATGGCGTCGACCTGATCCTTGGACAATCCTGCACGGATGAATCCGGATTCAATTTCAGGTAGCAGGCTTTTCAAAATTTCGGGTTGAGGCGGGTTCCCGGGAGCAGACATGATTATTCGTCCTTTCGTGGGGATTGGGAACTCAGATTATCACCCCCGAACGGCGAAGTAAATCGAAATGCCTGCCCTTATTTAAGGAAGCGGCGGATCAGAAGATCGTACGCTCCCCCACCAACCAAACCGCCGAGCAACGGTCCGAAAATCGGAACCAGCCAGGCGTTGGACCCGTCGGTCAGACCGTTATTACTGAAGCCGCTCACTACAGTAAACAGTCGCGGACCGAAATCCCTCGCTGGGTTGATGGCATAGCCGTGCATCCCGCCGAACGACATCCCGATGACAATCACCACCATGCCGATGAGCACTGGTCCGAGGTTTGCGGCCGGAGGCGTGTTGCGCTCATCGGTAAGCGCAAAGATGAGAAGCAGCAAGATCGCGGTGCCGATCACCTGGTCTAGAAATCCGGCCGCCGGCAAATCGGGGAACGCCGGAAACGTAGTGAATACCCCTGCGGTGTGGGTGAGCCCGGGATCGACCTTCATTAACGCAGGCCGATAATTCAGGTACACGAGCGAAGCGCCAAGGAATGCACCGGCCGTCTGAGCGATGCAGTAAGGGACGACTTTGCCCCAGGGAAACCCTCGGAACACGGCCAGCGCCAGCGTCACCGCAGGATTCAGGTGAGCTCCGCTGATCTTCGCCGTCATATATACACCCATAGCGACGGCGATGCCCCACGCGAGCGTAATGTTCGTAAATCCGCCGTTCACAACTTCACCCGGCACAGAGTGCCCGAACAGCACGACCATCGCGACCACACCAATCCCCAGCAACACGATCAGAAAGGTACCGAATGCCTCAGCAATCAGCTCGGGCAGAATTCCCTGTTTGTTCATTCCACGTGATTGTACACGGTCAAGAGCCGAGTTTCGTATTCTGAAGACGTGAAGTTACTCTTTGCCCTCCTGGTGGGCGCAGCCTTCGCGTCCGCTGCCGGGCCTACTGCTGCCGGGATCGCGCGGGAAATCCAGGATGGCGGCCTGGACACCACCGAGGCATACCGCGTCCGCGACCTCTCACTGGTGCGCGAAGACGTGCGTGTTTACTTCACCGAGGGCGTACTTATTTTCGGCAAGCCGGTCAGCGGGCGTCGTCTCTGGGCAGTATTCAGCGCCACCGATGTAGAAGGAGGAGACGCGGAAATCCTGTTGATGCCGCCACACCGCAGCGAGCGGCAAAGTCTGGCCACATTCGCAAAAACCCCCAACCTCGACGAACATTTCGACTCTGCCATCTTCGTTTTCACCGACAACACGTCCCAGGAACTGCTGTCCGAACTCAAGGAAAAATCGTCCCGTAAGGTTCCGGAAATCGGTCTGCTGCTTGCCGATAGATGGAACCCCATCGTCCGGAATATAGGGCTGAGTCTTGCAACCCGCATCGTACAGGACCAGTTGCTTGCGAATCCGGAACAGTTCGGACTCTTTTTTGGCGCGTTGCATGGTAAGGAGCTTGGAAATTTTGATTTGGTCCTGGACCCGCGTGCCCGCGAGCAGGTCCTGGTGGGTCAGGTGACATCCAGGGATGGCCGCAGCTATTTCGACATCTGGACCAGCTTTCTCGGGAAGGCATGGAGAGCCGGTCGAAGGAAACCACCTGAGGACGAATTCCCTATCAGTGACGTGCGCATCGAGGCCACAATGCACCCCGATCTTCTGTTGTCCACCACGACTCGCATGACAATCACTCCGACTGGCGCACCAGACCGCGCTATCGCGCTCGAAATCTCGAACGGAATGAAGGTCCTTGACGCGACACTGGATGGCAAACCCGTCGAGATCTTCTCGAAGGATTCTCTCCGGGCGAATCTGTTGCGGGGCGGAATCAACGACGGATTTCTGGTAGTCAGCCAGCAGCCGTTCGAGAAGGGCAGGAAGTATGAACTCGAGGTCCGCGCCGAGGGCAACGTGGTAACCGATGCAGGCAACGAAGTCTACTTCGTGGGCTCGCGCGGAAACTGGTATCCGAGCCGTGGCGCCGGATTCTCCACGTTTGACATGACGTTCCGCTTTCCCAAAGGCTTGAATCTGGTGGCGACCGGAGAGGTGCAGGAGAGCCGGGACGACGGCGAATTCCATCTGGTTCGCCGCCGGACGTCATCGCCGATCCGCTTTGCCGCGTTCAACCTGGGCCGTTACGAGAAGGCCGAGGTCGCTCGCGCCGGTTTCAAAGTGGAGGTATACGCAAACCGCAGGCTGGAACAGGCTCTGCAGCCCAAAGCAAGAGAAGTGATTATCGTTCCGCCGCCGCAGTTGCCGCGCATGCGCCGCAGCCAGACGGAAGCTCTCTCCATGAACATTCCCCCGGTGCCGATCAATCCGTTGGGGCGTCTGCAGCAGCTCGCTTCTGAAGTGACCGCATGCATGGAGTTCATGACTCAGAACTTCGGCCCGCCTCCGCTTAAGACTCTTACAGTTTCGCCAATCCCTGGCATGTTCGGTCAGGGCTTCCCCGGGTTGCTTTATCTTTCCACTCTGGCTTACGTCGATCCGAAATCGTTGCCGTTGACTTCCCGGAACTCCGCTCTACAGACTTTCTATACCGAGACTCTGCAGGCACACGAGGTGGCTCACCAATGGTGGGGCAACACGGTCACCTCCGGCAGCTACCAGGATGATTGGATCATGGAGGCGCTCGCCAACTATTCAGCGCTGATGTTCCTGGAAAAGAAAAAGGGACGCAAGGCTCTCGATACGGTGATGGACGATTATCGGACTCATCTCCTGAGCAAGACTCCGGAGGGCAAGACGGTCGAGAGTTCTGGACCCATCGTGTGGGGACAACGTTTGCGCAATTCCCTGAATCCGGAAGGATGGCGGGCCATCACGTATGAAAAGGGGTCCTGGATCATTCACATGCTCCGGGCACGCCTCGGCGACGAGCAATTTCTGAAAATGCTGAGAGCCATGGCGGAACGGTATCGTTTTCAGCCAATCACAACCGAGCAACTGCAGCAGCTCGCCGCAAGTTTCCTGCCTCCGAAATCGATCGATCCGAGGCTGGACAGCTTCTTCGAACAGTGGGTCTACGGAACCGGCATTCCGACTCTCCGGGTCACCGCCAGTTCAAGCGGGCGCGCGCCCGGAGTCAGAGTGAAAGGCACTCTTCTGCAAAGCGATGTGGATGAAGATTTCAGCACTTGGGTTCCCGTGGAAGCGCTTCTTCCTAACAAGAAAAGCATCGTCAAATGGGTCCAGACCTCGAGTGAGCCGGTGCCGTTCTTTATGGACGTGCCGCTGCAGCCGACCAAGATCCTGCTGGATCCCGGCAATTCCGTCCTTGCTGTAAGGAAGGGATCGTGATCAGGCCGAACGCTCACGCGGCCATTTGGCAAGGTACAGCTCGGACGCAAGTTCGTCTTGCTCTTTCTCCCATGCCTGCTGCCACTCCTGTTTACGCCGCTGCTGGATGCGAACCAGCAGTTCGTGTTCCCGGCGCGCCTGAACCACGCAGACCTGCTGTTCCGCAATGCGCCGGAGGCAGTCCACCTTGCTTTCTTCCAGATCTGTCTTACGTCGTGTGACGTGACGGCTGAACGAGTCAAGCGCAAGCAGGCTGAGGGCCATCGTGCTCGACTGTGACTTCACAACCTGATCGGCGGAAACCCGCTCGGCGGCGAGGTTCTTTTCTTCTTTTTCCAGGGCCTGTAGTTTCGCGTAAAGCGCTTCCAGAACGGCCTGCTGGCTTTCGACCTGCGACTGCCGGTATCTCAACGCGGCCTCAAGGGAGAACTGAAATTTCTGCATAGCGGTCTATAGTGCGTTTGCGATTCTTTCCATTCCTTCGATCGTCGCCGGCAGCGGCGATTTGTCATCCGGCTCCTGCCGGAGAAGCTCCATGAGTTGTGGGCGAGCCTGAATAGCTGCGTCAAGCCTAGGATTCGTGCCCGATACGTACGCACCCAGTGCGATCAGGTCCTCCGCGCGCTGATATGCTGCCATCGCTTCCCGAATCTTGCGCGCAGCCGCTTTTTGGTCGGCCGTCGAAACCTCGCCTGCCAGGCGGCTTACGGATTGCAAGATGTCAATCGCGGGATAGTGGCCGGCCGATCCCAGTTGGCGCGACAAAATAATGTGTCCGTCGAGAATGCCGCGCACCGCGTCGGAGATCGGTTCATTGAAATCGTCCCCTTCCACCAGGACTGTATAAAATCCCGTAATCGAGCCCCGCCCAAAGTTCCCTGCGCGCTCAAACAGCTTCGGCAGCAGATTGAATACGGAAGGGGTGTAGCCTTTCTGGCTCGGAGGCTCACCTGCAGCGAGGCCAATCTCGCGCTGAGCCATCGCGAGGCGAGTCACCGAATCCATCACCAGCAGTACGTTCTTGCCTTGATCCCGGAAGTACTCTGCAATAGCCGTCGCGACGAAGCAGGCGCGTATTCGTAAGGGCGCCGGACGGTCGGAGGTCGCTACGACAACAACGGATCTTGCAAGTCCCTCCGGCCCCAGCTCGTTTTCGATGAACCCGCGCACCTCGCGATTCCGTTCACCGATCAGGGCGATTACGCTCACGTCGGCAGAGTTATGCCGGCACATAGAACCGAGCAGCGTACTTTTTCCGACGCCAGACCCGCCGAAAATACCAATACGCTGACCTCGCCCACAGGGCAGCATGCCATCAATGGCCCGGATGCCTGTCTCCAGCACATTCTTAATGTGCTCGCGGTCGAGCGGACCAGGCGGCTTGCGGTAGAGGTCGTATTGGGTAAGATCTTGGATCGGGCCTTTCTGATCGATCGCCACGCCGAATCCATCGAGCACCCGGCCAAGCAGGCCTCCGCCGACACCAACGCTGGACGCCTCCTTGCGCGCGATGATCCGGTCGCCTAATTGCAATCCGTCGGTCTCCTCCAGAGGCATGGAAAGCACGCGTCCATCACGAAACCCGATGACTTGTGAGCGGATGGTGCGGCCTCCGCTGCAGCGAATCTCGCAGAAATCGCCAAGCGCGGCCGCGGGGCCTTGCGACTCGACTACAAGACCGATCAGTTGCGTGACCTGCCCATACCAGAGCAGCGGATCGATGGAGGCGAGCTTCGCCTGCAATCCCAAGAAGCTGCTCATTGATTCTTCACCATATCCGCAAGTCCGCGTTCGATCTCACGGAGTTGCGTTTCGATGGACACATCCAAGCTGCCCTGCGCCGTATCGAAGATCACGGCGCCCGTCTCGAGTCTCGCATCGGGCTGCACCTCGATCCGCTGCGGCATGCCAAGATTTTCTAGCGCCCGGCGGAGCGAGTCCGCGTGAGACGGGCACACGCGGACTCGGAAAATTTCGCGGCTCTCCACACGCTCCAGCGCAGCTTTCACCACACCCAAGAGTGCGTCCTGGTCGGTTTGGATTTCACGATTCAGAATTTTGCGGGCGACCGCAAGGCTGAGCTGGACCAGATCGCCCTCGGCTTCTCGCCGAATGCGGCTGCGGACAGCGCTTAGCTCCTGGATCGTTTGCGCCAGCTTGACAACAAGGGAGTCGACTCTGGCGGAGAGCTTTTGTTGTGCTGCGGTTTCTCCTTCGCGCCGGCCAGCCTCAAACGCCTGGCGCGCACGCGCCTCGATCATACGTTCTAAATCAAAGCTCTCGATATTCGGTTGCAACTGCGCCGATGGTGCTGCATCTGCCGGTTGTATTCCGCCCCAGGCAAAGGGCTGCGCATGCTTCGCCTTTTCGCCGGAGTAGATCTTAGTCGACATATTGATCTCCTACCGTCCCCTTGAGGCTGATGGCGCCTTCAGCCTCGAGTTGCCGCACGATGGCGATAATCTGTTGCTGGGCCGCCTCCACTTCTTTGATCTTTATAGGACCGAGCGAGTCCATGTCCTCACGCAACATATCGGCGCCGCGCTGAGACATCGATCCCATGAAGTGATCCCGCAGGGAATCGCTGGTTCCCTTGAGTGCAATCGTCAGGAGTTTTCGATCCACCTTCGCGAGAACTTCCTTCAAACCGTTCTGGTCAAGCGAGAGCAGGTCTTCGAA
The DNA here is from genome assembly GCA_964464925.1 of uncultured Solibacteraceae bacterium. Classification (GTDB taxonomy): domain Bacteria; phylum Acidobacteriota; class Terriglobia; order Bryobacterales; family Bryobacteraceae; genus CAYXLI01. The sequence continues at coordinate 26,645 of CAYXLI010000032.1, forward strand.
TACAAACATGAGCTGACGGAGGGTTTCGACCAGGCTGGGTTCACTCTTCTCAATCGTGTCGAGGATCTCCTTGCTGCTGGTCGAATCGAGGCGGTTGAACATCTCCGCGACCGCTCGCACGCCTCCGTAGGACTCGCGGCTGACCTCACCAAGAGCTTTCAGCTTTTGTCCGATAATGCCTGCAATCTTTGAGATGATCTCCGGTGAGATCTGGTCCAGATTGGCCATCCGGAGAGCGACATCGGCACGCATCTCCGCCGGAAGTGAGAAGAGCAACCCGGCCGCTTGGGACGGATTCAGGTGCGAGAGAACCAGGGCGATCGTCTGGGGATGTTCGCTGTGGATGAATTTCGCCAACTGTTGCGGATCGGCTTTTTGCAGAGCGTCAAAGGTAGCAACCTCGCTCCCAAGAGATTGCAGAAGCCGGTCCAGCATTTTCTTCGCCTGCTCCGGACCGAATGCGTTGACCAGCAACTTCCTTGCGTATTCGATTCCGCCCTTCAGTACGTAATCGTGCGCTACCACCATCTGGTAGCACTCTTCCAATACGGTCTCAGCGTGTTCCGCCGAGATTCCCTGCACCCGTGCGACCTCGCGGCCGATCGCGTCGACCTCCTCCTCGCTCAGGAGACGCAGGACTTCTGAGCTGACCTCGTCTCCGAGAACGATTGTCAGGATGGCGGCCTTCCGGGGGCCCGGGAGACTTAAGAGCCCGTCTGGCGGCTGCTGAGCCATGATTTACCTCTCGCTCAACCAGGTACGCATGATATGCGCGATAGCCTGTGGGTCTTTCTTCGTTTCGGCTCCGAGATGCTTGCTGAGAACCTCCGCCTTTTGCGTTTTCACTGTAGGCACCTTGATGGCCGCGAGGGTCTCCATCTCCTGCTTGTCCTTGATAGCCCGCTGTTCGTCAATCTGTGCCTCCAACTGCTTGCGAATCTGATCGGCGTCGCGATGGTGCTTCTCGGCCGGCGAGAGCGCGCCCGGCCCTTGCTCGACCGAAGCTGAGGCAACGGCTCGCTTGCGTCCTCTACGTCTCCGTTTCCAGAAAAGTCCTAGGAGAACGGCCAATCCGGCGCCCACTCCAACGCCGATGAGAGCCGGCTTGGGAAGGTTCCCCAACGAAACGAGCCACACCGGAACCTTTTCCTCTGGCTGCGGCCGTGTGCCTGGAGAAGAGGGAACCGGTGGGGGCTCAGAAGATAGTGTGTTTTCGAACGGTAAACTCTCCACAATCAGTTGATCTCCGCGGTCTATTTGTAACCCGGAGACGCCGGCCACCAGATCGCGGATGATCTTCAGCTTTTCCGGCGTGGGCGGTTCAAGGACTCTCTTCGCCTTTGAGCCGGCGCCTTCCCAGCGCACATGCTGGTCCAGCAACACCGAAATTGAGAGCCGCTTCACTGCGCCCTGCGGCTGCCGCGTGTGCTTCACAACGCGGCTCGACTGGTACGTGATGTTCTCCGTCCGGCGAGTGGTTCCCGTGCTGACCGAGCCTGGTCTGGACGTCGGACGCGGCAGGTTCGATGCGGTTCCAGGCACTCCAGAGGCACCGGTTCCTCCCGCAACGTCCTCCGTCTTCTGCGACGTCACCATCACGCTGCGGTTCGGATCGAGAATCTCTTCGCTTTGCTCGATGCCGGATAGGTCGCACTCCGCCGATACGCCTACTCGGAACTTCTCCGCTCCCAACAAGGGCTCGAGAGTTCCGCTGACCTTCGCGAGCAGGTCCTTTTCGATCCGCTGCTTATAGTCGAGCGACGCATCTGAGGCTTCAAAGGAATCGCCGCTCTCCTTCCGGGCGCGGTTCAGCAGGTTGCCTTGCATGTCCAGGACCGACACGGCTTCGGGCTTCAATCCCTCCACTGCACTCGAAACCAGGTGCATGATCGCCAGAACGTTCTGCTGGGAAAGCCGCTGCATAGGCCGTAGCTTCACCATCACACTGGCCTTTGCTTCCTGCCGGTTCTCCAGGAACAGCGAGTTTCTCGGAAGCGTAAGGTGCACACGTGACTGCTCTACTTCGCTCAGCGACATGACCGAGCGCTCTAGCTCGCCCTCGAGTGCGCGGTGATAGTTGACCTGTTCCGTGAAGTCGGTGATCCCGAAATTAGTCTTGTCAAAGAGCTCGTATCCGATTCGTCCGGACTTCGGTAACCCGAGTGCAGCCATCTGCAGCCGCAGTTCCGCCACACGAGCCGATGGCACCAGAATGGATCCTCCTCCATCTGTGACGCGGTACTCGACGCCGATCTCCTTCAGCTTGGCAAGCACTAATCCGGCATCTTCGGCAGCCACCTGCGTGTACAAAGGACGGAAATCTCTCTCCCGATTCCATCGGAGAAGTCCGAGGATGCCTCCGGCGACCGCCACAAATGCGAGGACAATGGACACCCGCTGTGTGGTGGAAAGTCGTTGGAGCAAGGCCTTCATGAGCCCACAGACTCGTGACTAAAGACCGCGATCACAATTGCATCCTCATAATTTCTTGGTAGGCTTGGACGACCTTATTTCTCACGCCTTGAAACAACTCGAACGAAAGCTCTGCTTTCTGCGTAGCCATGACCACGTCGTGCACTTCGTCCGATTCTCCGGAAAGGAAACTATTGACTTTGTTGTCAGCGTCCTGGCGAAACGCCTCCACGTTGTGAATTGCGTTTTCCAGCATCGACTGAAATGCGGAAGACTGGTCGGTTTTCCCCGTAGCCTTGAGCGGCGTGATCTGAGGAACCGGGCGAAGAGGCGAGCCGGGTGAAATGACCATGTCTTATCTCATGAGATCGATCGATTTATTGATCATGTCTTTCACCGCGGACATCGCAGCTACATTGGCCTGGTAGCCGCGAGAGGAGCCCATCAAATCAACCATGTCTTCGGCCGGATTGACGCGGGGGAATGCCACATATCCATTTGCATCGGCGTCCGGGTGCCCTGGCAGATAGCGGCGTTCGGGATCCCGAGAGTCCTCGATGATCTCCGAGGTGCTCACTCCATTGGCTTGCATCTCCTGCTGGAACACGGCAGAAAATGGCGAGCTGACCGAATCCGACTGGAAGACGACATCTTTCCTCCGGTAGGGGCCGCCCGAGGCCGTTCGGGTCGTCTCGGCATTCGCAAGGTTCTCCACCAGCAACTCAGCCCTGGTCCGCTGCGCAGCCATGCCGGATGCGCTAACGGAAAGCGAAGTAAACAGACTCATCCTTTGTTCTCCTGGATGGCCGTGCGAATGGCCTTCACCTGTCCTCGAAGCAAATTGGAGGCGATGTTAAATCGGATGGCGTTCTCTGACAGCAGACGCATCTCGCGGTCGAGACTGACGTTGTTGCCGTCGTTCTTGCCGGCCAGGCCCTGGACGTCGCGGACAGTGGGCTGCTGCCCGTCAGCAAGAGACAGGAACTCGAACTGAAAGTCGATGTCCTTTGCCCTGTATCCCGGCGTATCCGCGTTGGCGATATTGGACGCTACAAGTTTCTGCCGTGTGCTCAGCAGGTCCATGTAGCGGAGTAGGTTGTTTCCGATTCCGTCCAGCATCGCCGCTAACGATGCAGACATATTGCCAAACCTGAATTTCTTAGAGTTTTCGACCGTTTAGCGGGCCGTACATCGTCGGGTACGCCACCTTCATCTCATCTGCTGTTTCAAGTGCGGACCCAATTTGAAACAAACGTCCCGTTCCGATACCCGGACAATACCGGCCAGTGCGATCCCACTCGCGTCGATCTTCGAGCAACTCAGGCCAGAAAGGAAACAGCCGGCACTGCGTTGGTTTGGCAGGGTGGATACTGCACCCTCCATCGACGAGAAAATGACACTGGCGGTCTGCCGGTTTTCGTAATCGGAGGAGGTGTTTCGTCCGATAGATATAGCGTGCTTCGAAGTCGGCGCGAGGAAGCCCGAGAAAATCCGCAGCCCGCTGGAGGTCCGCCTCACTCAGGTACACGTATCCCTCTTGATCGCAGCAGTTGGTGCATCCCGGGATGCAAGCGAAACGGACTTCCATGTTGTCATTAGCGTAGCGCAAACGGCGCACGAAACCGCCGCGGAAGTCGGGCGTCTACGATTGGTAGACTTGGAAATTGTGGTCTATTTAGCCGCGCTGATACTGCTTTCGGCCCGGCTGGAGGAATTGTGAAATATCGGCTGCTCGATCTTCTGGCATGTCCCGCGTGCGGAGCTTATCCGTTCCATCTCAAGGTACTCGAAGCGGAGCCGCATACTCGCGGAGCGATGATGCCGCCGCAGTGTTCGCATTTCTGCGGTGCCGTTCATAAGGATCTACCGGGGGAGTCTCGAACAGGAACGCCGGACTGCCGGAAGTGCTACAGCGAGGAAATCCGTTTTGGACTTCTGTCGTGCCCATCATGCCCTCGTGAGTATCCGATTATCGATGGCGTGCCCCGGTTCAACCCGGATACTTTTGAGGAATATCCGCAGCACGCCGAGAAGTTTCGCCCGCATTTCCGTCAAAGCCAGAATGTGGAAACAGCAAGTTTCCGGGCTGCGCACGCTCACACGAAGAAGAGCTTCGGGTACCAGTGGCTGAAGTTCAAGGCCGGTGTGGGCACCGATGAAGACAATGCCGCGCACTTTTACCGCCGCACGCAGACGAAGCCCGGCCAATTAGGCAAGACCCTGTTCTTCGAGGCGGGATGCGGCATGGGCCGGTACCTGAAAGTCATCGGCGGCGAGCCGGAAGCCGAGGTGGTCGGACTCGATTTGAGCCTCGCCGTAAACCGCGCCTATGAGGAGAATCGGCAGAATCCACGGGTGCACGTGGTGCAAGGCAATATTCTTGAAATGCCCTTCCGTCCGGAGATCTTCGATCACACCTACAGCATCGGCGTACTGCATCACACGCCCGATACGAAGAGGGCGTTCCTCAGCATGGTTCGTCTGCTGAAGCCAGGGGGACGGGCGACCGTATGGCTGTATCACAAATGGGTTACACCGGAGATGCACGGCTTCCCTGCCCTGCATGCCCGTGTAAAGGGATGGATCACGGACGGGCTCCGCATGATCACGACCCGCATGCCGCACTCTCTGCTGAGCTATCTCTGCGTTCTGGCAATCCCGGTCGGGTGGCTGCAGATGAAGATCATCGACGGGCCCAAACCGATCCGTTATCTCCTCTCCCCGCTTTTGCTCGTGAACTGTTCGGTGGTGAAAAACTCCGCGCAGAGAGTCTGCGACACTTTCGACTGGTACGCACCGATGTACCAGTGGAAGCATACGGTGCCGGAAGTCGTAGGCTGGTTCCGGGAACTCGGTTACGAAAGCATCAATCCGGAGGGTTTTCCGGTTTCGGTGCGGGGCACCCGGCCGGTCCGCCAGAATGAGCGCACTCTTACTGGGGCCGGCAGCGTAAAGAGTCCGGATCACGGTTGAGTTTACGAACCGAAGCCATTTCATAAAGCACCACTAGCAAGTGGGCTTTCACATCGGATGCGCCCTTAGTACCACACTGCGCATGGTTTCCGAGCATTTGACAGTCCAATGTCGGCTTGGGTAAACTGAAGTGTTCGTATAAGTTCGTGGAGATACGTCTGTCTATGAAAACCGATTTTCCGTCACAGAACGAGATCGTCCGTAAGTGGCACGTTCTAGACGCTGAAAACGTGGTGCTCGGCCGCTTGGCCAGCAAAGCAGCCATGCTTTTGATGGGGAAAACCAAGCCGAGCTACACGCCGTTTCTGGATACCGGCGATCACGTCATTGTGATCAATGCGGACAAGGTTCGTTTGACCGGTAATAAGGAAGACCAGAAGATTTATCGTCATCACACTGGATACCCTGGCGGGTTGAAGGAAGTGCAGGCGAAGAAGATGAAGTCGACGCGCCCTCAAAAGATGGTGGAACTGGCGATTCAGGGTATGTTGCCGAAGAATAAACTCGGAAAGCAGATGTACCGCAAGCTGAACGTGTATGCCGGTCCCAAGCATCCGCACCAGGCGCAGCAACCCGCCGCTCTGGCGGTTTAAGGAAAGAGTAAGGGGATCTGAGTGGCAGCACTGGTACAACATCTGGGAACGGGTCGCCGGAAAACGGCGGTCGCGCGTGTGTTCCTGCGTTCGGGCAAGGGCGGAATCACTATCAATGGCCGCCCGGCTAATGAATATTTCACTACGGAAGCAGCTCGCTCCATGGTTCGGCAGCCGCTGCTGGCGACCGAAACTTCAGACAAGTTCGATGTCTTGATCCTGACCAACGGCGGCGGGTTCAATGGGCAGGCAGGGGCCGCCCGTTTGGGCATCGCTCGCGCGCTCGTGGAGTTCAACTCCGAATTGCGCGGTAAACTAAAGGAGTTGGGTTTCCTGACGCGCGATCCGCGGCAGCACGAGCGGAAGAAGTACGGTCAGAAGGGCGCCCGTAAGCGGTTCCAGTTCTCGAAGCGATAGTTTTGGTTTGGGTGGTCCTCCTCCGGACGGGCCACTCTCCCCTGTTTTGCGGTTTCGGTTGCGGTTCCTCACTCGTTCGAGTCGCAGCATTCCGTCGTTTTCGGTTCATTTCGCCCCAAAGCATAAATCTCGCTTAGGACCTTGCTTTGGGTTCAAGCACGTACATTCAAGGAGGCATTTTGCCGTCTATTTCAATGAAGGAATTGCTCGAAGCCGGCGTTCACTTCGGGCACCAGACCAAGCGCTGGAATCCAAAGATGAAAGAGTATATCTTTGGCGAACGTAATGGCATCTACATTGTCGACCTGCAGAAGACGCTGAAGCTCTTCAAGGACGCAATGCGGTTTGTCGGAGAAATGGCCGCGCAGGGCAAGACCGTCCTGTTCGTAGGCACTAAGCGCCAGGCGCAGGAAGCCATCGCAGAAGAGGCTACCCGCTGCGGGCAATATTATGTCAACCAGCGCTGGCTGGGCGGACTGCTCACCAACATGGTGACCGTACAGCGCTCCATCAAGCGTTTGAAGGCGCTCGACCAGATGGCTTCTGAAGGATCCTACGAGGGCCGCGTGAAGAAAGAAGCCGGCAGACTGGAGCGCGAGCGCAAGCACCTGCAGTCGAACCTGGCCGGTATCAAAGATATGCCGGGCCTTCCCGATATGCTCTTTGTGATCGACTCGAATAAGGAAGCGATCGCGGTGAAGGAAGCCCGCCGTCTCGGCATCCCGGTCGTTGCCGTGGTCGATACGAATTGCGACCCGGACGAAGTAGATTACGTGATCCCCGGCAATGACGACGCCCTACGCGCCATTCGCCTGTTTACGAACAAGATCGCGGACGCGGTGATCGAAGGCCGCGCACTGGCGACCGAGCAGGATTTTGTTGGCGAAAAGATCGTCACCGAAGAGCCGGTAGCCGCGATGGAAGATTCGACCGAGTACACGCAGTACCTCGATCCGAAGTATGCCGAGCAACTCATGAGCGAAGGCATTCCGGACGAAGACCTGCCGTCGATGTCGCTGCCGAAGAAATCCGCCACGCCGGAAACGGCAGCAGAGCCCGCGGCAGTCAACCAACAGTAGTCAGAAGTAACCTTCCATCTGTGCCGGAACACGGGCGACGCTGCAGTCGCGACGCTCGTGTTTCGTAACCAAGTGTGATCAACCAGGTATAAAGGAAAAACATGGCGGAGATTACCGCATCACTCGTCAAAGAACTACGTGACCGGACCGGCGCCGGTATGATGGAATGCAAGAAGGCGCTTGTGGAAGCGGGCGGCGATCCGAACGAAGCAGAAGTTATTCTGCGCAAGCGGGGCATTGCGGCGGCATCGAAGAAAGCGTCCCGTGCCACCAAGCAGGGCGTGATCGGCACCTATATCCACCCCGGCGCGCAACTCGGCGTGATGGTGGAAGTGAATTGCGAATCGGACTTCGTGGCCCGCACGGACGACTTCCAGGAACTGGTTAAGGACATCGCGATGCAGATCGCCGCGGCGGACCCGCAGTTCATCCGTAAGGAAGACGTCACTCCCGAAGCGTTGGCCAAGGAAAAAGAGATCTACCGCGAGCGCGCCAAGAACGAAGGCAAGCCCGAGAAGATGCTTGACAAGATCGTGGAAGGCCGCATGGCCAAGTACTACGAAGAAGTCGCGCTGCTGGAACAGCCGTTCATCAAGGACAACACCGTGACCATCGGCCAGTTGATCGCCACGAAGATTGCCAAGGTGGGCGAGAACATATCGGTCGCCCGGTTCGTGCGCTTCAAGGTCGGCGACTCCGCAGTTGCGGGCGAAGAGACGACGGAAGCCCCGACGGCCTAAACGGATCAATCGCATGGCCGGCTATCAACGAATCCTACTCAAACTGAGCGGCGAGGTGATGGCCGGCCAAGGCGGATTCGGCATTGACGCCGATCGAGTCCGCGCACTCGCCGAAGAAGTCGCGGAAGTCGCCCGCACCGGAGTTCAGATCGGACTCGTGGTCGGAGGCGGCAATTTTTTTCGCGGTGTTGCCGCAGCCGCCAAGAACATGGATCGTGTGACCGGCGATCACATGGGTATGCTGGCAACGGTCATTAACTCCCTCGCCCTGCAGGACGCACTCGAAAAGCAAGGCATCCCCACCAGAGTCATGACGGCGATCGAGATGCACCAAGTGGCTGAGCCATACATCCGCCGCCGCGCGATCCGTCACCTGGAAAAAGGCCGTATCGTAATTTTCGCTGCGGGCACCAGCAATCCGTACTTCTCCACCGACACAGCCGCAACCCTCAGGGCACTCGAGATTCACGCCGAAGTGATAGCGAAGGCCACGCGTGTCGACGGCGTTTATGATAAAGATCCGCTGAAGTTTTCAGACGCCGTGCTGTACCAGCACATCAGCTATACGGATTTCCTGTCACGCTCATTGAAGGTGATGGATGCAAGTGCGGTGGCTATGTGCCGTGACAACGGATTACGAATCCTGGTCTTTAATCTGAACGTCCCTGGAAATATAATGCGAATGACGAAGGGTGAATCCCTGGGTACTGTCATAGCAAGCGAGTGAACATATGAAACCAGAAGCGCAGACTGCACCCGCTCATCAGTTCAAGAGCGTAAAGGATATCGAAACTCATGCGAAGTCCCGCATGGAAAAAGTGCTGGCAGACCTGCAGCATGATATGGCAAGCATCCGGACCGGCCGGGCGTCGGTGAACCTGCTCGATAATGTCCGCGTAGATTACTACGGCACTCCGACACCGATCAACCAGGTTGCGACACTGCATGTGCCGGAACCGTTCCTGATCACGATTCAGCCGTGGGACACCTCGCAGATCGGTCATATTGAGCGCGCGATCCGCCAGGCGGATCTCGGCTTGAACCCGGGTAATGATGGCAAGATCATCCGTGTGCCCATTCCAGCCCTGACCGAAGAACGCCGCAAGGAGTTTGTTAAAAAGCTGTATCAGGTCGCGGAAGAGCACCGGGTCGGACTTCGCAACATTCGCCGGGATGCGAACGAAGCGATCAAGAAACTGGTAAAGGACAAGCTGATCAGCGAAGATGACGACCGCCGCGGGCACGATGAAGTACAGAAGATGACCGACGGGTACATCGGCAAGATCGACACCGCCGCGAAGGCCAAAGAGAAAGAGATTCTCGAGATCAAGTAGTTCACCTTCCGATTGAAGACAGCGGGCGCCCTGAGTGGGCGCCCATTTTCTTTTGCGACACTATATTCTTATGCGCTGGATTCTCATACTCGTATGTGCTGCCGTGTGTCTTGCGGCCGATGTGAAACAGATCTTCCCGGCCGGAGCGAAGCCCGTTGGGCCGTTCAGCCCTGGGATTCAGGCAGGTGATTACGTCTATGTTTCGGGACAGGGCGCTCGCAAGCCTGCGGATAATTCTCTCGCCGCAGAGGCGGACGCACAGACTCGACAGGTGATCGAGAACCTGCGCGTAATCCTGGATGCGGCGGGCCACGGCTTGAATGATGTGGTGTACGCGCAGGTGTACATCAGTAACATGAATGCGTACGACGCAGTGGATGCGGCACTGAAGAGCGCGTTCCCGAATAATCCGGCCCGGTCGTTCATCATCGTGCAGCGGCTGCCGACAGATACACCGGTCGAGGTTTCCGTGGTCGCGTCCAAGAAGCCTGGCCCACGCGTGTACATGCCCGGAGTGCTCGGAAAATTATCCACAACGAATCGCGTACCCAGCGAGCCTGCTAAGCAGGCTGAGCTTGCGTTCGACTCCAGTGCCGCATGGCTGAAGAGCAAGAAGTTGAAGCTCTCCGACCTGGACTACGTGACCATCTATCACACGGCTGATCTGCCCCGCGATACCGTGGAACAGATCGCAAATAAGCGGCTGAAGACCTCAACGAAGCGTGCGTTCATCGAAACGGCTGCCCTGCCCTCCCATGCAAATATAGAGATCACCGGCGTCGCGAACGCGCCCGACCTGATATTCACCTCCGCGCACACCGGCACCACTGAAGAAGTGCTGAACGGCTTGAAGCAGGATGCCGGCGGGTCCATGGACAAGGTGGTCGCCGCAAATGTTTACCTTGACGATATCGACAACTTCGCTGTCATGAACAAAGCCTATGCAGGATTCTTTGGAGCCGTGCCGCCGACGCGCACGACAGTGCAGCCGGTGAAGGGCGCGAAGGCGAACACGATCACGCTGATTGCTGTCAAATAACTTCGAAGATCACTCCAGTGCGAGCACCTTCAACACTCTTTGCGTAAGCGAGAGCCACGCGGGCCGCCGGTACGGCTTCGTGACCACGGAAGAACGGGCCATACTGGTCCATCGATTCCTGCAGCACGCCGGGGCTGACTGCATTGATGCGAATGCCGCGAGGCAGTTCGATAGCGGCAGCGCGAACAAATGCTTCCACCGCGCCGTTGCACATCGACGCCGAGGTGCCGGCTATGATCGGGTCGTGCGTGAGCACCCCCGAAGTCAGCGTGAACGATCCGCCATCGTTGATGAACTCGCGGCCGGTCAGCACCAGGTTCACCTGACCCATCAGTTTATCTTTCAGGCCGATCTCATAATCGGAGGCTGTCATCTGTGCCAACGGCGCGAACTTGACGCTTCCGGCCGCGCTGATCATCGCGTCGAATCGGCCGATCTTCTGGAAGGCGGCGCGGATCGATTCCGGATTGGTCATATCGAGATTCAGTTCCCCGCTGCGGCCGGCTTTGACGATGTCATGGCGGGGGCCGAGTTCTTTCACGATCGCCTTGCCGATTGTGCCTGAGGCACCTACTATTACGATCTTCATTGTCCACCAGATGCAGGGAGTGACGGGGTAGATTCAACACTCTGCTAGAATGGCGCAATTCGAAACAACATACGTTCGTAAGGAGACGGAAGCTTGTCTGACGGGAAGAATAAAGCATTCATGGCCGATCCGGTCGCATTCATGAAACGATACGCTGTGTGCCCAGCGGATGACATTGGCATGTACATCGGCGATCAGGCAACCAGCATGAATACCACTGGTTCGGTCGGCAAGGACTACGTCTATTCGACGATCGCCACGGGGAAGCGTGTCGCGTGGCTGAACTTCGCCAAGAGAGCCCGAGGCAGCGGCGTAAGCATGTCTTTCATCCCAAAAGCCGAAGGGGCGATATCGGTCGATGGCTCTTACGCTCCGCAGCCGCACAAGGTAAAGTCGTTCTTCCTGCCTTGGACGGCGGGCGGCGGCATCATCAAACTCGCTATCCCGCAAAAAGGCACCGTAACGGCTGTTCAGGACGCGGACTACTTCTTCACGGCGACCATCACTGGCTGCTCCGTCTTCATCAAAGGGACGCGTCAGGCTCCCGAGGTCTACCACGCGGGCGGGGATACAAAGCAGAGTAATCCGTTGCAAGCGGCTCTATTCTGGCGAAACCTGATGACCACCTATAGCGGCGGGGGCGCCCTTGTAGAGGAAGTCAATAAGACCCATTACATTTCCGATCCCCACTCCAGTAAAGGAGGGACGAATACACAGAACTCCGAGACATTCGAGGCGTGGCTGAAAGCGAATTCACCAAACGATCTCGATATACAGATGGTGTTCCCCTGGGGCTGCGTCATGGGCCTCCGGGACGCAGCCGGAGATTGGACATTCTATCTGCAAGAGAATGCGACCATTCTGTATTCGAAGTGGGAGAAGAAGAGCATCTTCTCAAAGACAAAGGTGAAGGGCACCATGACCGGTGCAGCGCGCCCCATGCTGTTCCGGGAAATCTTTCCAAACGGCGGAACCCATCACGTGTTTCTGCCCCAGCTCCCACGCAAGCTTTAGCGCAGCTTCTGTTCCACGCTCCGGACCTTGTCCTCCATGGTCTGTTCGCGATCGGTCCGGGTGCCGAACCGCATGCTGCTGGTGATGCGGGGTGCTCCCATGTCGTGGAGCACCTCATGACATCTTTTCACTGCCTGAAATACGTCATCCCACTCGCCTTCGATATTGGTGCCGTAGGCGTGGAGTTTCGTCTTGAGTCCCGCCTCTGCCAGAATGCGCTCACATGCAGTGACGTAAGCCGATACCGATACGCCAACACCTAGGGGAACAACACAGAGATCAGCAATCACTTTCATCTACTCCAGTGTCACGCTTTTCGCGGATAGGAGAAGCGCACATCGATTCGATCCGGAAAGGGGATGCGGAGGACATTCTCGCCTGAGGGATTGCGGAAGATAGCTGCGCGGCTGTGGCTATAGCGGCGACGCGCACGTTGTCTATCAGAATGTCAGCTTGAGTAAAGGCCGGGAGAGAGCAGCCCACGAGTGTCGCACAGAATGTGTGAATCTGACGCACCCGTGTATCGTAACGCAAACATGCTTAGGCCTTAGGGGATGAGGAGATCATCGAGAGAAACAACCCGACGATCAAGAATCCCAAAAGAAACGCTGAGACTAGCACTGGCATGACGGCCTCTCCTTCTACTTACAATTGCAATTTCGGGGCCAAGTATTTCAGGCCGGAGCAGAGAACCCTATGTGTTAACGTATGGGCGTATGCAAATGGATTTCGCATTCGGGAAAAGCGGCATTGTTCTCGATTTACCGCAAGGATTTCATTACCAAAAATTGGAGGCACGCTCGGCTCAGGCGCTGTCGGACAGTACGAGGGCGATCGAAGATGCTCTCGACGCGCCAACCGGCTCTATCCCATTCGGAAAATTATGCCAGGGCAAGGTAACGGCGGCCATTTCCGTTTGCGACATCACCCGTCCGGCGCCCAACCGGCTCACTCTGCCGCCGATCCTACGCCGCATGGAAGCGGCCGGCATTCCGCGCGAAGGAATCACGATTCTGATCGCGACCGGGCTGCACCGGCCCGCCACTCCTGCCGAGATTCTGGAGATAGCCGGGCCGGAGATCGCATCACAATACCGAATCGTTAACCATAACGCTAGAGAACTCAGCGAACACAGCCATTTAGGTGAGACCAGCAGCGGCACTCCGGTGCATATCGATAGGCGCTTTATAGACGCCGAGTTGCACGTGACCCTGGGATTTATAGAACCGCACCTGATGCTGGGGTTCAGCGGTGGGCGGAAGCTGATCGCGCCGGGACTGGCGGCTCAGGAGACGATTAAGGTTCTGCACGGGCCGAAATTCATGCGCGATCCGCGGGCCGTTGAGGGCTCCGTAGCCGACAATCCGCTGCACCGGGAACTGATCGAGATCTCTCGGATGGCCCGGCACGATTTTCTGTTGGATGTCGCCCTGACCCGTTCGCGCCAAATTGCCGCCGTGTTTGCGGGGCACCCGGAACAGGCCCACGCGGCCGGAATGCAATTTGTTGCGAAAGTAATGCTGGAGCAGTTGGAAAGGCCAGCCGATGCGGTGATCACGAGCTGCGCCGGATACCCGCTGGATCTCACGTTTTATCAAGCGATCAAAGGGATTACAGCGGCCCAGCACATCGTCAAGAAGGGTGGCCGGATCCTATTGATTGCCGAATGCCAGGAGGGAGCAGGAGCGCCGGAATTCTGCCAGATGCTGAAGAAGACTGATTCCAGCGCGGAGTTTCTGGACCTGATCAAGGAGTCGCCAGTCATCGTGGACCAGTGGCAGTTGGAGAAACTGGCGCTTGTCGCGCAAAAAGCCGAGATACTTTTTTACCTCCCTGGGTTGCCCACGGAATTCCACAGCAAGCTTTGGGGGCGCGTCTTCGGGACACCCGGAGACGCGGTTAAGGCTCTCACCGCGGGCCTGGCTGCGGGGTCGGAGATCGCGATTATTCCGGAAGGTCCGTATGTGCTGGCAAAAGCCGCGGCGGCTTAACGGTCTTTGCGGTGATGCTTCACTAAGCCGACGATATCCGGCCAGAATTCACGGACCAGATTATTCATCGCGTCGGAGAGCAGGGACGTGCTCACGCGCATGGTCGTGTTGTGCAGTGAGCGCTCCGCGGTAGGGTAGTACAAATTGGACAGCGAGGAAGATGCAGCGTTGCCGAGCAACTCGCTCGCGTTGAGTTGCATACCGCCCATGTCCGACTTGACGAGTAGAAGGCTGGTGAAGGCGTGGGAAACGCGGGTGATAGCGGGTCCGCTGCCTTTTCGAAAATACCGCGGGTCCTGACGGAAAATCGCCGGCATGATCGCCTCAGTAAAATAAGTACCTTGCACGCCATCGGTGAACATCAGGGCGTAGCGGCGCGATATCCCTTGTGCTCCTTCTCCAAAGCTTGGGTACTGGTGTGTGGCGTGCGCCATGCCCGCATAAAAAACAGTGGAAAGAAATGCAGAAGAATCGAAGGCGTCTTTCGTTGCGAGGGCGAACTTCTGTTTCACACTGAGGTTCCGAAGATCAGACGCCGCCAAGGAGGTTGTCTTGTAGTTGGGCATGATGCCGAGGATACGGTGCTGATCGTTCTCGGCATACATCGGCTCACCGGCTTCGCCACCGCGAAGCGGGACAAGAGGGAGGGCCAGCGCACAGACCAAAAGAATAATTCTGGATATTCGGCGCAAAGTCTCCGGTAATGTTACCGCTGTATTCATCGGCTAATTGTGAGGCGACCAGCGGGAGGAAGGGGTTACTGATGCGGGAGGTATTTTTCGAGGGGAAATGCCCGGCGAGTGGAACTCGCCGGGCGGACCAAATTAGTAGCTCATGGAGCAATAGCCGCCGCTCGCATTCACCCAGTTCTGCTGGATGAGGTACTGCAGGCCGCCAAGCGTCACATTGTACTTAGAACCATTGCTCGCAGTGGAGGTAGTTCCGAACGTCCAGGCGCACTTGTCGGCGTTCTCATAGCCGCGGTTGTCATACCAGGCATTGAGATCCGGGTCCGTGGTCGCTTCTTCCAATTCGTGTGCAACGACGCTCGCCATCCCGTCCGCTCCCGGATTTCCGTTCGGGCTGGTGGATTGGGCGGCACACGACGACAAACACTGGGTTGCGGAGTTGCCGACGAATGCATACTTAATGTCGCTTCCGCTGATGGTGGCGTGGGTATGCCAGCCGCAATACTGACTGCAGAAGCCGGAAGTTTCCGTCACGTCAGAGGAACTAAGGACGAAGTAGACTCCGTTTGTGTCCTTCGGCAAACGTCCGCTGGTGATGGCAGCATTCACGATCGCCTGAACCGCGGCATCCGTCAGAGAGGTGCCTTGCGAATAGTTGTCGGTGGTAGAGGCAGCGTAATGGACTGAATTGCTCACCTTCACGTTCGAACCGTTGTAATAAGTTGTGTTGATGTTGAAGTAGGACGAGCCGCCGATCGACTGCGCCAGAGTTGTGAGAATGTTTACACCTGTATCGCCACTCCAATTACCATACCAGATGTAATAGACATTCACGGTTCCCGTGATGATGGGACCGCCGTGATACGAAATGCCGTTTCCACCGCCGGATCCCGGTCTAGAGAAACCGCCGGGGTTCGCGTTCCCATTGCCCGGATGGTTAATGGTGCCGATACCGCGGCCATTCGGCGCTAAATCCTTCTCGTTATTTGCTTGCGGGAAGACGCAGAGCGAACACGCCAAAGCCGCAACCGTTACTTTCCCCAGGAAAGAGACTGATGACATGGATTGATAATCGTCCTTGATTCGAATTCCCAATAGGGTGGGGTGAGTGTAACACAAGGCGAGCCCGCACGGATAGAACTCTAACGGGTGAGTACTGGAGTGCCAGGATTCTCCTAGGGGGCATCCAGGAATGATCACTTTTTCGTGACCTGGAACCCGGCTGCTGCGTCCGATAGCTAGAGGTTTTTTGACCTTCCCGTCCGCATTTCCCATCTGCGGTACACTAAACCTAAGTGGAGGAGTCGCCGCGCGCGCCTGCCTATGAATAGCCGTTTCAAGTTAGCTGTCGTTTCGTTTTCAACCCTTCTCGTTGTGTTTCTGTTGCTTGGCGCAGTTATGGGCCGCAGCGCTTCACCCGAGGACGCCTATCGTCACCTGTCTGTCTACAGCGAGGTGCTATCCCGCATCAAGAGCGAATATGTGGAAGAGCCAGATATTAAGAGCGTCACGCTCGGTGCGATCAACGGCCTGTTGGAATCCATTGACCCCTATGCCAGCTATTTGAATGCGGAGCAATACAAGCAGTACGAGAAAGCGCAGGAAATCAAGAAGGCCAGCGTCGGACTAGTTCTTTCGAAGAAGTTTGGGTATGTAGGAATTGTGGACGTAATTCCCGGCACATCGGCCGCCAAGGCAGGGTTGAACACGGGCGACCTGTTGGAGAGCATTGGAGGCGTCGCCACTCGCGACATGCCACTGGCCTTTGCCGAGTTGCTGCTGCAGGGCGAGCCTGGAACTACCGTTGAAATCTCGGCATTGCGCCTTCGGAAGCCCGAACCGCAGAAAATTACCTTGACGCGCGCGCCGATCAAGTATCCGGCTGTGATTGCCAAGTTGATGCCGGAGCAGGTTGGTTATGTGCAGGTACAGTCGATGGAAGCCGGCAAGGTGAAGGAAGTGGCGACCGCGATCGATAGTTTGCAGAAGCAGGGTGCAAAGAAGATCCTCTTAGACCTGCGAAACTCCGCGGTTGGCAAACCCGAAGATGGCGTCGCCTTGGCGAATCTGTTCGTGGACAAGGGCACGCTCGCGTACTTGCAGGGCCAAAAGATCGCACGCCAGAATTTCGACGCAGATCCGGCGAAGGTCATCTCCCGCCTTCCGCTCGTGGTTGTGACGAATCGTGGAACTGCGAGCGCGGCTGAAGTTGCGGCAGCAAGTTTGCTGGACGATAAACGAAGCGAAGTGGTGGGCGAGCGGACGTACGGAGATGCCTCCATGCGCCGGGCGATCACGATGGATGACGGAGGCGCTGTGATTCTCTCCGTTGCCAAGTATTATTCGCCTTCCGGCAAGGCTATTCAGGATTCTGGGGTAACGCCGACTGTCCTGGTCACCGATGTGGACTCTGCCGCCGAGCAGGAAGATGAGACGCAGCCCACTCCGGAGGCGCAGCCGAAGAAGGGTGAAGACCCGGTTCTGAAAAGGGCTCTGGAAGTATTAACCAAGGGCAAGACGGACACCACAGCGCAGAATCCGGATGCAGCCAAACAGCCGAAGGTTGCGCCTCCGCCGGACACCCCGCTGCACATTCCGGCTCCGAAGCAGTAGCAAGTTCTTAGAAAATACCTATGCCCCTGTATGAGTACAAGTGCCGCAAGTGCGGCACCGTGTTTGAGAAAATTGAACGATTCAGTGATGAACCGCTGAAGACGCATGATGGCGATTGCGGAGGTGAGGTAGAGCGTCTGCTTTCCACACCGGCGCTGCAGTTCAAAGGCTCTGGCTGGTACATTACCGATTACGCCAAGGGCGGCTCTTCTTCGGCTCCTTCCAAATCGCCGTCTGAGAGCAAGACAGAAACGAAGAGCGAGACGAAGACGGAAAGCAAGCCATCCTCCTCTTCATCCGATTCCAAGTAGCTTAAAGACGCGCACTTCAGGCGCGCCTTTCCTTGCACAAGTTCCGAGTCATCGGCGATAGAGAAGCCACGCGGCTACGCTCATAATACAAAGTGCTCCGATCATCTTGAATTCAAACAGGACCACGTTTGTCACTTCGGTTCCGGGAACCAGGGAGAATACCAACGCGGTCAGCGTGACAACGAATCCAAGGGCCGCGGAGGTGCGGTAGCCCAGTTTCCAACCCGCGGCAAAGATGTATAAAAAGGGCACGGCATTCAGGAGAATGGCCGCGTCGAATAGGAACGTGTACGCCGCGCGAACGGTTTCGCCCAGGCACATACCCAGCACGAAGGCGGACGATACAACGGCGCCGCACAAAATGGAGACATAAGGCGTGCCGTATCCAGGATGCAGGCGGCCGAATGCCGACGGCAGGTAACGATCGATTCCGAACAGATATGGCAAGCGGGATGACGCCGCCATGAGTCCGGCGAACTGCGCTGCGGCACTCAGGGCTACGACTGCCGCTAACAGAGCCGGGAGCCATGGGGCGTGAAGAACCTGACCAGCAATCGCGGCAGCCTGCGCGATACCGTACACCGGGTGAACCTCTCCAGCCGGCAGGACGGTGAGGATAGACGCGGCTCCGCTGACGAAGAAGATGGCGATCGCGAAGCTGGAGAGGAGAGCAGCTCGAGGTACAGTGCGCGCCGGGTCTGCGACTTCGCCGGCTATCAGACCGGCGAGTTCCAGGCCTGTGACGAAATAGGTCATTTGCGCCCATGTATTGAAGGTGGCGAAATCCCAGGAGAGAGCAAACGTGAAGTGAGTGGCAGAGGGCTTTTGCGTGAGGGTAAGTACGGCGGCGATGCCGAGAATGGTGAGCGTGGCGTACGTGCACATGGCGCCAATGTTCGTAAGCCGGCTGGTGATCCGCATGCCGAGGATGTTGAGCAACGAGCCGCCCCAGAGCAGCGTCAACGTTGCGGTGATGACGAAGGCAGGCGCATCGGCCAGCCAACTGTAGCCTGGGCCGAGAATATGTGGACCGATGCCAGCTCCGAACATGATCACGGCAGGGAATAGCAGCAGGATGGCGATTGAGTACAACCAGGCGGAGAGAAATGCGTGCCAAGGTCCAAAGGCTTCGTGGATCCACACATAGAAGCCACCTTCCTGGGGGAAACGGCGGCCGAGTGCGGCAAACAAAATGGCCATCGGCAGGAAATAAATCGCCGTGCAGAGCATCATGAGCGGGATAGCCCGTGGACCTTCATGAGCGAGCGACGCGAAACTGCGCAAGCCCGCAACGACGGAGATGTTGAAGAGAGTGAGATCCAGGGTGCCGATTTTCCGGTGCAGCGCGGGAGCCGGACCACTCATGTGTGTGCGATTGTAACAGGCGCATGAAGCCAGGCGGCTAAAATCGAGGTTTGCCAGACAGAGTTCAACTTACGAGGCTGCTTTCTCAAATGTTCCCGCGTCACATCCAGGGCCGCGGGGTACTGATTCGTTATTCGGACATTCGGATCCTAGGAACGAGCGCGGAACAGATCTTCGCTAAGATTCGCGGCACATCGGATTACGAGACGAAACTCACGCTACGCCCGGATGGTGTGGCCCTCGCCTGCACGTGTCCTTATTTTGAGACGGCCGGCGCGTGCAAACATCTTTGGGCACTCCTGTTGTACGTCGATTCGAAACGTCTGCTGGATCCTGAATTGGAGAAAGCTATTTTAGAGCAGCGAATCTACGAGGAACGCACCGGCTCCAAACTGTTTCAAGATTCGGACGAAGATCTGCTTCCACCACTTCGTCCCGTGCCGCCACCTTCGCAACAGCTTCCGCCCCCTCCGGAATGGCGAGCCAAATTGTCGAAACTGCCGCAGGGAACGAATCCTTTACCGGAACCTGAGGTATGGCCCGACACGCGAGAGATTCTCTATTCGGTGAACGAATCCTCCGGCACCGGTTGGGGCAGCGTCACGCTGCGAGTCTGGACGAGAGACTGCAGCAAAACAGGCAAACGGTTGAGGGCGAAGCCGATCCACTGTGACCGGAAGGATCTGCTAGCCATTCCGAACAAGGAAGACCAGGAGATTCTGGTCAGCTTGTGCGGGGCGGGACGAGGCACTTTTATCTATTCCATGAGCGAAGGGCCGGTCTCTGGCGAATACCTGCTGACACGCGACCTGGCACTCCGTTTACTGCCGCGGATGTGCGCGCTGGAGCGCTGCTTTTTCACACTGGATGTGGAGCGCGGAGACTTTCAGCCGCTGGAATGGAATCCGGACGAATGGCGGTTGATAATTGAAATCCGTAAAGAAGGCGAGGGATGGGTCGCCGAGCCGCTGCTAGAAAGAGAGGGAGAGCGGCGCGGACTGGCGAGCGTGAGTTTTCTGGAAGCCGGCCTGGTTGTCGCAGGACAGAGCATCTCCCCAATCGCGAAGAATCAGCAATCGATGTGGCTACAGCCACTGCGTCAAATGGGGAAAATCCAGTTCCCGGAATCGGCTCGCGACGACGTCGTCATCGAGTTCCTAAACAAGAGCGCGCCACCTCCGCTGGACCTTCCAGCCGAAGCTCGTTTCCGCGAAGAAAAAGGAACGCCTGTAAAGGTAATCCGTTTCGATCCCGCCGGTCCGGATTCGATGTCAGGACCGCCCATGCTGCGAGGGGAGGCACGTTTCAAGTATGGCGACGCTTCCGTGAACCCTGGGGCGCTCGGTCATGCGCTGTTCCGAAAAGACCAGCGGCTCATTCTCCACCGTGATGTAAACGCAGAGAACCTGGCAGTTCAGGAACTGGTCCGGCTGGGTATGACCCGCACAGGGAAACTCGATGATTGGTTCTGGTTACTGGAACAGTCGCGGTTGGGAGCGGTGGCTCCTGAATTGCTGCGCTCGGGTTGGCACGTTGAGGTCGAGGGACACGCATTCATCCGGCCGGACCGGTCGCGTACAGGCATCTCGTCAGGCATCGATTGGTTCGATGTGAATGCCGAAGTGGACTTCGGCAACATGACAGTGGGGCTGCCGCAACTCCTGGAGGCACTGCAGAACGGGTCGGACCTGGTCGCGCTGCCGGACGGAAGTTTGGGGTTGATTCCAGCCGAACTGCGGGATCAGATGATGACGATGATGCGGCTCGGGCGGGTGGAAGAGGGAAGCATCCGCTTCCATCGCGCACACACGGGTCTCCTGGATGCGCTCCTGGCTACGGCTCCCGAAGTGCAAGTGGATGAAACCTTTCTCCGGATGCGGGAAGAGTTGCGGCGGTTCACGGGGATTGAACCGGCGGAGCAGCCTCCCGGATTCCGCGGTCAGCTTCGCGACTACCAGAAAGCGGGACTGGCTTGGATGCACTTCCTGCGGCGCTTCGGATTTGGCGGCTGCCTGGCGGACGACATGGGTGTGGGTAAGACCGCGCAGGTGCTCGCATTGCTCGAGACGCGCAGGCAGCAGGGGGATGGACCTTCGCTCGTCGTGGTGCCCAAATCATTGGTGTTCAACTGGCAGGAGGAGGCAGCGCAATTCACTCCGGATATGCGGGTGCTGGCGCACGTCGGCGTGGAGCGCAGCGTGGAATCGATCCGCGATTACGACCTGATCCTGACGACCTACGGGACGCTGCGCCGCGACGTTCCGGTACTGCGTGAGATTGAATTCGACTACGTGATTTTGGATGAAGCCCAGGCCGTGAAGAACCCGGCTTCCGAATCCGCGAAAGCAGTGCGGCTGCTCCGAGGGAAGCACCGTCTGGCGATGAGCGGCACGCCCATCGAGAACCACCTCGGCGAGTTGTGGAGCATCTTCGAGTTTCTAAATCCCGGCATGCTTGAGGCAGCCAATATCTTCCGTGGCGCTAAGAAGAACGCGCGCAGCGTAAGCGAGGAGATAAGGCCCTGGCTGGCGCACGCACTGCGGCCCTTCCTGCTGCGAAGAACCAAACAACAGGTGGCCAAAGAACTGCCTCCGAAAATGGAGCAGACGCTGGTGTGCGAAATGGAAACGAAGCAGCGGGAGCTCTACGATGAGCTGCGCGTGCACTACCGGCAGTCTCTGCTCGGCCGGATTGACCGGCAGGGCTTGGCAAAGTCGAGGATGCATGTGCTGGAGGCGTTGCTGCGACTGCGGCAGGCGGCGTGTCACCCGGGACTGATCGATAAGAACCTTGAGAGTGGCGAAAGTGCTAAGCTCGATCTCCTCATAGACCAATTGGAGGAAGTAACCGAAGAGGGTCACAAAGCACTTGTGTTCTCGCAGTTCACGTCCTTGCTCGCGATTCTGGAAACGCGAATGAAGAAAGCCGGCATCACGTACGTGTATTTAGACGGGAGCACGACGGCAGCCGAGAGGAAGCGGCGTGTGAACAAGTTTCAAACCGATGAGGCAACCCGTGCATTCCTCATCAGCCTGAAGGCAGGCGGACTCGGGCTGAATCTAACGGCAGCGGATTATGTATTCCTACTCGATCCCTGGTGGAATCCTGCGGTGGAGGCACAGGCGATCGACCGCGCGCACCGGATCGGGCAGACGCAGCACGTGTTCGCCTACCGTTTGATTGTGAAGGACACAGTGGAGGAAAAGATCCTCGAACTGCAGAAGACCAAACGGGATCTGGCCACAGCGATCGTGTCTGAGGACAGCAGTGTATTTCAGTCTCTCAAGAGGGAAGATTTGGAAATGCTGCTCTCCTGAGCGGGCCTGTTTCGTTTGCGTTCGGCGAGAAACACTCCCGCATCCTGGCTGAGTACCGTCCATTCCTCCGGACGGTGCCTTACGGCTGCGGCGAGGCCGCTGGCCTTCGGGACGAACACCGCGTCGACCGAATAGCGTCGCAACAGATCTTCCCAACCGTACTCGCCGTTCAGCGCGTCCAGGTACTGTTGTGAAAAGTCGCCGCCGAACAAGTCGCCGCGTCCATCGATGAATGATTTGAAATGCGGATACAGCCGGTAGGTAAGATAGTCGCTCCAGGCATCTGTTGAGTACACACGGTGATCGGAGAGCAATTGCGCATTTGCCTCGGTGGCCCGAACTGGAAAACGCTCCTCAGAGAAAGTCATGGCGTGCGGGTAGGCGGAGAACACTGCAACCGCGGCGCACACCGCGAGCAGCGGCCACACCGTACTGCGTTCCAGCGAAGGCGCATAATCGCGCCCAACCTGCCGCAGTGTTCCGAGCACGGTGTTGCGGCCGAGTTGCAAGGAACGAAACCATATTGATGCTTTTTGGGACGCTAAGGGAAACAGAACCAGCGCATAGATCGGAATGTGGCGTACGGAGAGGAGAGCCGCGTGTGCCCATGCGAGGATCCACAAGGCGCGGGCAAAATCCTTTTCTTTCACGAGAAACACAGCGACAGCGATTCCGGTAAGCAGCAACAGTTCGAAGTACACGCCTTCGGTAGATCGAAAGTTCGGCGGTTGATGCTCCTGAATGAGTTTCGAGACCCAGGATCCTTGCACGAACGAAACGACATGCGCGTGCACCCGAAACCCATAAGGGTTCAGGGCAGAAGCGAGCAGGCATGAGACGGTCAGGGCAGCGTATCGCATCGCGCTTCGGAAGCTTCCTTCGAGCGCCTTGCCGCCGGCCAGGATTGCAGTCGAGACGACCAGCGCGATAAACCCTGGATGCAGATTTGCCCACACCACAGTCAAAGGAACCAGCAGCCAGATGAGATTCGAGGGCTGATATAAGTCCAGATCTAGCGCGCGGAAGGCGATGGCGCAAAACATCAGCGTGAACAAGTGAGGTCTGGCGACGAAATGGATGGAGGAAGCTCCGATCACCAAGTGAAGTAGGAAGATGACAACCAGAGCCTCACCGCCGCGAAGGATGCTGTGGCGCGTTACATAGCAGATTGTGAACGCGATCATTGCACCGCAAAAGACGACAACGCCGTTCATACCCAGCGCGGAGTGCAGAATAGAAAACACGACGCCAGCCAGCCACTCAAAGGCAAACCAGGGCCGGCCTGCATAGGTGAAGGACAGCATGTCGACACGGGGCACCTGATGGTGCGCCAACACGTAATCTCCGATCCGTATATGGCTGCCGGTGGCTGCATCCTGCAGGAGTCCACCGTGCCCTTCCGACATCGAGAAAGCCAGCAGCCATGCAAACAATGCAATGAAAAGCCAATCGCACAAGGAGGGTAGGCGTGTGGACACCGGCATTTGCTCTATTCTCGCTTACGCCCCTTTGAGACCGTGACGTGGAACTGTAACGCCCCATCGCGCGATGGATCTAAAGGAGAGAGATGAAACGCGTAGTCCTGATTCTAGCTTCACTCTGTTCAGCAGCGTGCATCCGTAATGTCGACGTGCCCGCGGCACGTACCTTGAGCGGAGAGGCGGTCCGCGAGGGTTGTCTGAATCAGACGGCCTCGGGAGAATATGTACTGGCCGACGGAAAGACCGGCGAGCAACTCGGCGTTACCGGCAATCCGGATCTACAACTCCACGCCGGAAATCACGCCGTGAGACTGATCGGGATGCTCGGCACGGAGAGCGGAGGCAGAGGAATGCGCGTGATTCAGATTGAACACCTTGCTGCTGCCTGCCGCGCTCCGTTCCCGAAATAGCAATCGCACTGGCGGTCACGCTACACTAGTGGAAAGTAACGCCTTCTTTGTAGCCAGTCTCTTCAATCTTCCCCGGTCGTCTAACGGTAGGACAGCGGCCTTTGGAGCCGTGAATCGTGGTTCGAATCCATGCCGGGGAGCCACACCATTTATAATCAATAGTTTGCGATTGTGATTTGACACCGTGTACGAGTACTCGTACACTGAAGGAGTGTCTCAGGCTATAAAAAGCCTCGTTTTATACAAGCGACACCTCCAGGGTTGCTCCGTCCACAAGAGTCGTGTGCCACGCAAGAAGCGCCGCTTTTGGATGGATTGCGATTGCCCAATCTGGATTCATGGTCGCACACCGACCGGTGATATAGTTCCTCGCCAGAGCACACAGTTCTCGGACTTGAAGCGGGCGGAAGCGTTGCGCGCGTCGCTGATGGCGCAAGTCCAAAGGGACTCCGTGACCGGGCCGCCGCTCTCTGAATGCATCGAGAAATATCTCGCGACGCGCGAGCAGGATCTCGACGCGCGGACTCTCAATCAGCACCGGCTCGCGCTCGAAAGGCTCCAGCGGTTTCTTGCGGCGCAGAACGTTATTCACGTCCGCGAAATGACTGTGGATCATCTGGAGACGTTCAAGACAGCCGGCTTGCCGAAGGCGATGCGGATGACAACGAAGGCCACGACCTTCGCAAAGATCCGGTGCTTTCTCCGCGCTGCTTTTCGGCGGGGGTGGATCAAAGAGGCGCTCGTCGATAAGGTCACGACGGTCAAGGCGGTTTACGACCAGAAGGAACCGTACACCGATGAGGAGATTGCGACCATCCTCGATCATGCTTCGCAACTGGACGGGGGAACGCACGGATACGCTAAGCAGGCCGACACGTTCCGGCTTCTCCTGGAATTGATGATGGCAACCGGATTACGCGTTGGCGATGCTGTCGGCTTCGACCCCCGTGCGCTCTCGAAGGGAGAAAGCTTGTGGATCTACACGTATCAGCCGCAGAAGCAGAAGCGGGCCGAAAAGCCGAAGCTCCTTGAAGCGTACATCACGAACGAGATGAAGAAGCGGATCGACGCGTGCCAGTGGCTTTCGATGAAGGGGCCATTCTGGTACGGCGCGGGAAGTGATCCAACACCGCTCGCACAGGCCGTTTACGAAAGAATGCAGAATATCGGCGAGCGTGCAGGAATCGCCGATTGCCGCCCGCATCGACTCCGGGATACGTTCGCGGTCCGCGCATTGCTCCGCGGCATGCAACTCGAAGACGTTTCGCGTCTGCTCGGGCATGCTAGCGTTAAGGTCACCGAGACGTATTATGCGAAGTGGATCGGGAGCCGAAAGCGCAGGCTGGAGCGGTTGGTTGCTGAATCGCTCAAGAATTAGCTTTCGATGTTGGCCTAGTAAAACCTCGGCTTAACGCTGCGCCGCTACCTGGATTGAATGAGATGGCTATTATAGCCCGGTGTCGGGTTGCATCGGGCCCATTCAAACATGGTGTGTGGAGGTTGACCTTTTCGACGAAGCCCAGCATGCGCCCGGCGTTCCACTCCGTAGCGAAACCGGCGCCCGCGGCGGAATATTTCTCGCGGTTGGCTAATAGTGAAGCGAAGGCAATTTCTTCAAGCGCCTTGCGAAAATGCAGAGAAAGCGGCTCCACGTTGAGATCCTGGTGTCCGGTGTCGATCTGACCAGCAAACACCCGTGTCCACGATACTCACGTGGTGGCGGACCGTTCGATGTAAGTTGCAGTAAATCTAGATATAATTGGGCACTCTGGAACCTGTTATCAATGCGGTCGCGCCGCGCGCTTGTTAAACGATGCGATCCAGGACTCATGTTCGACTTTCAAGTTCTCGACGACTGCCTGCACGACTGCATCATCGATTGCCTGTGGCTGGCCGTGAGCGAAAAGATTGCGTCGTTCCTGAATCTGGGCCAGGTGAGGCCAGAGACCGCCGTGGCCTACTTCCTCCAGATCCCCCTTATAGGTGGAGTTGAAGGCAACGCGATAGAGATCGTTCAGCCGGGCGCCAATCGCAGAGTACCGCAGGGTGTCATCCAGGAGACGGCTGGGCACCTCGCTGAGCCCAGCGCGAAGTAACAGTTCAATGCGAGTCTCGAAGTAACTCCAAAAGAGAAGCACGATGGAGGCTCTCGGGGATGGTTTGTTGTCCGGTGAGAAACCGGGAAAGCGCTCCGAGTCCAGCACCGGCCGTTTCCACTCGCGCTCCATCATCGCGAGGTATATCCAGTCTTCATAGAGGCCTTCAGCTCCCATGAATGCGGCCGGTACAAGAAATTCACGCCCCTGTTCATCGGGCATGAGCTGCGATGCCATACTGAAGGGCGCATCTCCACAGACGTTGCATGGACCTTCGAAGGTGCGAATGCCGCGGCAACGTCCACAAATCGTGTAATCGCTCCAAATCCTGCTCCAGGATTTCTCTTCCGGCAACTGTTTGTACCAGCTGGGCGTAGATGGTGTCTGCGTACTCATAGCCTTCTTCTATTCGGCGACTTTC
The DNA here is from genome assembly GCA_964464925.1 of uncultured Solibacteraceae bacterium. GTDB lineage: Bacteria > Acidobacteriota > Terriglobia > Bryobacterales > Bryobacteraceae > CAYXLI01. The sequence continues at coordinate 53,529 of CAYXLI010000032.1, forward strand.
GTCGCTTACATGGGCAAGCTGGCATAGTCGGACTCGAAGAGTATCTGGCCATCTTTGACGGCAAGTCGCTGTTGGCAATAAAGGCTCCAGTACGCGCGCCATTCCTTGCTATCTGGAGAAAGATATTCAATTTCCAACCCCATCTCCTTCGCGTCTTCCCAGCCGATCATCTGGCCATGCGCGGGCCACCGGTTGATATCCATCAGCTCGCCAGCAATCTTCGTATAGTTGCCTCCCTTGCTGTGAAACATCCAGCGGTTCAGGTGCTGTTCGGCAAGCATCCGAGCGCGCCGCTTTATCGCTTCGAACTGCACCACAGTGGTCGGATCTAGCTTTGAAAGCATCACTTTCGCGGGGAGGTCGTCGGGATTGTCGCGCAATTGGGCGCAGATAAGTTCGTATGCGTTGAGATAGTTCAAGACCGAGTGCCAGCGAACGTTCCCGTCGCCGTCCTTCTTGGAGAATTGCGGATCGATGGGGCCAAGCTCGGAACTGTCGCTCATCAGAACCCTGTCGGCCGCCAAGCCGATGAGTGTCCCGGCGCTTTTTGCGAAATCTGGAACGACGACTCGAAAGCGGCCCTCCTTACCTACCGCGGCACGTAACATTGACACGATTTTCTCCGCGGCGTCGATGTCGCCGCCCCCCGTGTGCAGAAGAAAATCGATATTCGAGCCTCGGGGAACGTTGTGCAACATCTCACCGATACCGAGAACGTCGTCGCGCGTGATCCCTGCACCGGCTCCGGCCACATAGCAGAGCAAACGGCTGTTTGCTTCCTTCTGCATATCTTTAATCCGTTCCTGACGGAGGTATCGCACCGCATTGTCCGCCTCGTACATCGGCGTCTTCATGGGTTTCGGTATCACAAGGGGAGAAGCCTCAGAGCTGGAGCTGTTCTCTTGTTTCGGCAGTTCAGGTTTGTCAGCTTCGTCCACGGAAACATCCCTCCATATCTTTAACCCAAATAATCTTCCCATTCGTAACCAGGTAGTGGCAGCGCCGCTCGGCTGCCCGATAGTCCACGCTGGGGGAAATACTCAGTTTCTTCCCGCTCTTAATGACCCAATGAGGCCAATGCGCCGGGTCAAGCGTAACCATGATCCGGTGGCCTGTTTTGCACGGGCAATCAAACGCCAGCCATTTAGGATGTTCTGATGACCCCACGACTACCGCCCCCTGCGGGGGCAGGCGCTCTGGTATCTCATCGGCGGCCTCGACGGTCGTCACAACTCGCCAAGCGCGGCCGGGAATCCACTCCCAGAAAGGAATTCGTCCTACGCGGGCCATGTTTGTTCCAAGAAGGGATCGGTGATTCCGATTCCAAGCTTCCCCGAGGAAATATCACAGTAGTGGCCGGCGCGCGGAGTGTCAACGTTGGTGGAGATCTCGCGATCGTGGCACCTGAGCAGGACCTCGCTCGGGCGGGGCTCAGGGCCATAGCCGATGAACCTCTCCAAAAGCTCGCTGACAGCTGTCGCTGCAACGAGGGTGGTGAAGGTCACGACTGCGGGCTCGGTTCGGCCGAGAGCGGGTGCGTACCCCTCGTCTTCTCGACGGCGCCGCTCGTCGGGGGTGAGCAGTTCGGCCCCTGCCCTTGCCAGATCGATCCGTCCGCGGCACACCAGACATGCCTGTCCTGGTACCAAGGTGGTGACTCTGCCGTCGATCCCACGCAATGTTCCGTTTCCGTCGCTGGAGACAAGGACACCGGAGTCGAAGACGGGCGTGAGCATAAAGGTGGCAAACCGCGAAAGCACAAGCCTGCCTGCATTGTCATCCGTGCATCCGAAGAGGAGATCGCAGGAGCACAACCGCCGGGCTGCCGGAAGCATGGTAATCATGCTCGTGACCAGCTGGCATTTTGCATGGGGTGCGATGCGCTTCAAATGCGTGGCTAGCGTTTCAACCTTTGATTTGCCTATATCAGCGGCAGTGGAGCCGTAAACGCGGGTCACGTTGCTACCGGAGAGTGTATCGGGATCAAAGAGGATAAAGTTCCTGACGCCCAGGCGAACCAGCTGTTCCGCGACCGCAGAACCAGTGCCGCCGCAACCGACAACACCCACGCGCAGATCCCCAAGGGTCCGCTGAACGGCGCCACCGAGAGCGCGGACATTGCGGTCGAAATCCACATGGATTTCCTCGGCAGGAAGTAGAAATGACCGGGTCAGGCGAAATCGGTCTCCCACTTGCCAGAGCCTCCCGATTGGCGTGTGGGGGCCGCCTTCGGATTGAAGATAACCGGAGAATGCAAGGCCTTCAGGTCTAGGAGAAAAAATAAGAGTGCCGTAATGAGATGACCCAGACCTCAGGCGGAAAAGATCGGCAATTTGCCTATCCACCTCCCAGTCGTGCTCACTCGGTCGCGGTGGCGACTCCAATCCTGGATGGGTATGCACCCAAATGGCAACACAGCCAAGCGATTCGGCTTCCGCAAGGAAGGGAACATATCCCTCGGATGCGATCGACAAGTGATCCCCTCCCCGACGTATATAAGCGGATTCAGTGACCCAAAGCATTTTTCTTGCAAGGAGCCTGAGATCGTTTTCATCGGTGGATACGAGGCTGGCGAGCAGTACCCCCGCCGTTTCGACGGGTAACCTGGCGACGACGTCAATGCCGTCTCCAATATGCTGCGGCAAGACGACTGTGATGGTCATGCGGCTAATTCTTCGCGCACCGCTCAAGCTCCCGGCGGATGAGTGCGAGAAAGCTCTCCAGGGAATCTACACCGGACCGCCACTGGCCCCCATTGAAGTGACGCGACCAGCGCTGCCAATCTCTCCCCAGATGACGCTCAATCACTTCAGTCGCTGGTACGGTCCGGCCATCGGCCAGGCGAATCCCCGGACTGAACCACCACATGTCCGGGGGCACATCTGGAAAGCCTGCCTGCAGGCGAAGTAAAAGATCGGACGCAGGCTTGTCATAGCCGGGGGGCAATTTGTATCCGGGGAAGACGAGGCAGGTCATGTTCGCTTCCGATGACACCGTGTATTCGATGCCCCGTTCGGTAAGACACGCGATATCCGCCTGGGGAAGGGTCATAAGGCCCTCCCTGGATTGATCTGAGCCGGGGCGGTGAAGAAGCGCTTTCCGTCGCGGATTTCAACCTCTTCGTTGTCAAGGATTTTGCGGTCGGTGCCGCCGGGTACTACCTCAAACAAGTCCCGGTCGGGACCAATTGGCGCGGGCGGAACGTGACGGAGCTCCAGGCCTGTCATGACAGCCTGATTCACTTTGTAATGCACCCGGTCAATCTGAATGTTGAATTCATGTTCCGGGGGCTTCGCGTTTTCTTTCGGTTCTTTCTCGTCGCTCATGGGAACCCTCCTTTCTGATGGTTCGGTGTCATGATACCACATCACCACGGTACTTGACAAGCACGATGTATTGGTGCATCCTAAAGGTATATGAAACCTGTCAAGGCAATGACGATACGCCTTACCACCGACCAGGCCGAAGCGCTGGAAACAGTCGCCAGCGTCGAGGACCGCCCGGTGTCCGAGGTAATACGGGCGGCGATAGAAGAACACATCGACAGCCGGAAGAAGGACCCTGCCTTTCAGGACAGCCTCAAGGACCGGCTGGCACGTGCGCGAAAACTGCTGCGCGATTAGAGATTGTAAGGAGTGACTAAATGTCGAGGAAAGAACAACACACTTTATGGGTAATTGGCGGAATTGCGCCGGCATGGTTCCTTCTGTCGAGTCCGAGATGCGGACGTGGCTGCCGCACTCTCGCGGAGCATCTGATCACTCACGGAATTGACGAATTGGTCTAGCACACAAGCCCGGTAATAACGGGTGCGCGGTGGCGCGCAAGCCCATCATATCGAGAGGCCCGGCCGGATACGATTATGAAAGCCAGTGCTGAGAATATCCGGCTGTCGGCAACTGATTTAAGCAATCATCTGGCGTGCCGTCACCTCACGGCCTTGGATCTCTCAGTCGCGGTTGGAGCGCGTCCGAAACCCACCTGGAACTCCCCTGACGCTTGGGTTTTGCAACAACGGGGAATCGCCCACGAAAACGCTTACATCCAGCATCTTGAGTCACAGGACCTTTCTGTCGTCAACCTTCGGGATCTCGATAGTGACGAAAAAGCCGTAGCCGAAACCATCGCAGCCCTGCGAGACGGGCCGGACATCATCCTCCAAGCTGCACTCTCTAATGGAAACTGGTTCGGAAGGGCGGACGTATTGCGCAAAGTGGCCGCCACAAGCCGATTGGGCAGTTGGTCATATGAGGTCTATGATTGCAAGCTTGCCCGCGAGACCAAGGCGGCGACGATTCTGCAGCTGTCGTTGTATTCCGAACTTCTCCAAACGATCCAAGGAGTGCTGCCGGAGTCGATGTATGTGGTTCCGCCGGGCGAAACGTTTCAGCCGGAGCAATACCGGGTGCTCGATTATGCGGCATACTACCGCTACGTAAAATCCCGGCTGGCCGCCTCTGTCAGCGGGAACGGGAACGCCTCCGAAACCTACCCGGAACCGACGCCGCATTGCGAAGTGTGCAGGTGGCGCCCCGACTGCGAGGCCCAGCGCAGAACAGACGACCATCTATCGATAGTGGCGGGAATCAGCAGATTGCAGCGAAAGCAGTTGGTGATTTGGAATACCTCGACAGTTGCGGACCTTGCGCTCTTTCCGCTGCCGATTCCGTATCGCCCGGTTTACGGCTCCAAGGAAGGATACGCGCGGATTCGTGAGCAAGCGCGAATTCAGGTGGCAGGACGCGCTGAGCGCAGCCCCATACACGAGCTTCTGTCAATCACAGCTGAACACGGATTCTTTCAGATGCCGGAGCCCTCGCCTGGCGACGTATTCTTCGACCTGGAGGGAGATCCCTTTGTTGGCCTGAGTGGGCGGGAATATCTTTTTGGTGTAGTCCTGATGGACGCTGCCGAGCCGAAATACCAGTGTCGCTGGGCGCTTACGGCGGAAGAAGAGAAAGAGGCCTTCCGCTGGTTTGTGCGGACGATGATGGATCGATGGTCAACTCATCCGACGATGCACATATACCATTTCGCGCCGTATGAGCCATCTGCCTTGAAGAGGCTGATGGGCCGGTATGGCGTGTGCGAGGACGAGATTGACCAGATGCTGCGGGCGAAGCTGTTTGTAGATCTTCACACGGTGTTGAAGCGGTCGGTGCGCGCAAGCGTGGAACAATACTCGCTCAAAGCTCTCGAAGTATTTCATGGTTTTTCACGTAAAATGCCGCTGGAGGATGCCGGCCACGCGATGCGACAAATGCAGCACGCGCTGGAGCTGGGACGAGCGGCCGATGTAGACAACTCCGTCAAAGAAGCAATCGCTCTCTATAATGCCGACGATTGCTATTCAACCCTGTCATTGCGTGATTGGCTCGAACGAGAGCGGCGCCAGCAGGAGCTTGCCGGTGCAGTCCTCTCGCGGCCGACGGTGTCTGACGGCGCCCCTGCCGCAGCGTTGAGCGATCGGCAACAACAAAGCGCCGCACTTGCAGAAGCGCTGCTATCCGGCGTCCCTGCAGACGCGCAAATGCGAAGCGCCGCGGAAGCGGCTCGGTTTCTTCTTGCCAATCTGCTCGACTGGCACCGCCGCGAGTCCAAGGTGGATTGGTGGGAGTATTTCCGGCTGAAGGAGCTGACAGATGAAGAGCTCCTGGATGAGCGCGCTGCCCTCTCCGGCTTGGAACTGGAAGGGACTGTTGAGGTGCATGGGAAAATCCGGACGGACCGGTATGGCTTTGAAAAGCAGGAAAGCGACATGCGCGCCGAGGACATAGTGTGCGAGCGCGGCGAGAGAATCGGCGAAGTTGTCGCGATTGATATTGCGGCGCGGACGGTTGACATCAGGAAGATGAAGAAAACTGCCCAGCGCCATCCAACCTCGGTCTTCGTGGACGCAAGAGGCCCCAAGAATGACGTCCTTGCCGACGCACTTTTCCGGCTAGGAACATCGGTAAGCGCCAACGGAATGGATTCTTCTGGGCCTTACAGGGCTGCTCGGGATCTGCTTCTGCGTAATCCCCCTCGCCTCCTTGACGGAACTGCGCTGGCACTTCACGCGGGGGAATCGACCGTCGAGGCCGCAAAGCGAATCGTCAGGGGCCTCGACGATACCGTGCTCGCCATCCAAGGCCCCCCTGGCGCAGGAAAGACTTATGCGGGTGCGCGCATGATTTGCGAACTGGCCCGCCAGGGCAAGAAGGTCGGCATCACGGCGATGAGCCACAAAGTAATTCGCAAGTTGCTCGACGACGTAGTTGAGGCGGCCCAAGAACTGGATCTCGAAGGGTTGCGATGCGTTCAGAAGGTCAATGAGAGGCCTGAGGATGACCCGCCGGGCATCATCACCACGACAGACAACGCCGAACCGCTGGCCGAGCTGCATGATGGTGCACAAGTGGTTGCGGGGACGGCCTGGCTCTGGGCGCGGGAGGATTATTTCGAGGCGGTCGATGTATTGTTTGTCGATGAAGCCGGCCAAATGTCGCTAGCAAATGTGCTGGCACTCTCCCAGGCTGCCAGAAGTCTCGTGCTTCTCGGTGACCCGCAGCAACTGGAGCAACCATTAAAGGGAAGCCATCCTGAGGGCGCCGATGTATCTGCGCTCGAACACCTGCTTGCCGGCGCGAATACCATTCTTCCAGAAAAGGGTTTGTTTCTGGAGAAGACCTGGCGTCTGCACCCGAAGTTGTGCGGATTCACATCGGAGGCCTTTTATGAGGGCCGACTGCGTTCACGTGACGATCTTGAAAGACAGGATATTACGGGCCATCCTTGGCTTAACGGGGCTGGTCTGTGGTTCGTGCCAGTCACGCACGAGGGTAACCAAAATGCCTCACCAGAGGAAGTGGCGTGCGTCGCCGGTATTGTGGACTCATTGCTGCAGCCGGGTGTGGACTGGATTGACGATAAGGGCGGGAGCCGTCCACTGCTGCTTGAAGATATCCTGATCGTCGCGCCGTACAACGCGCAGGTCTCCGATTTGGCGGCACGCCTCCCAGGTGCTCGTATTGGCACTGTCGATAAATTCCAGGGGCAGCAAGCTCCGGTGGTTGTCTATTCCCTTACCACGTCGTCACCCGAAGACGCACCCCGCGGCATGGAATTTCTTTACAGTCTCAACCGTCTAAACGTAGCCACTTCTCGTGCGCAGGCCATGGTGATCGTAGTCGGAAATTTGCGCTTGCTTGAGCCGGAGTGCCGAAGCCCGAGGCAGATGCAACTCGCGAATGCATTGTGCCGATACCTAGAGCTGGCCCATGTTGCAGACGGCGCGTCCCTCTCAGTCCGCAAACATCTGATGCAGGCGTAGCATCTCGCGTTTTCGATCGGACCCGCCGCAGGCAAATGCCCGCGTGGAATCGCTATGCTTGCAGTGCCTTCCCCCTGCCCGTTCGTCTCACCTTCGTTTCCAGCTCAGCCTCCACCGTCTGAATTTCTTCACCACTAAGACCGTAAGATTCATAAACCAGGTTGTCGAGTTGGGTGTTGTTTGCCGTGATCTGACGTTCGAGCGAACTCTTTTCCTGCGGCGTGTGTGCGTTGGCCAGCTTCTTCTGCATATCAAGCCGCTGATCTACCAGTTGAACAATACGATCATGACGGGATTTGGCTTGCCGGTCAGCAAAGTCGATCGCACGAATGGGAAGCTGAGCCAGGACCGTCGGCTTGACCTGGGCCAGCACGCGACCGGATTCGATTGCCAGGAGGCGGTAGATAAAAACGAAAAGACGCGAGTTCAGAATTCCCATGATGTACTGCATACTGAATCCGTCTTTGACGCCGAAGAGGTACAGACCGTCGGTCGCGAACGTCTGGCACTCGTCTAGAGCAACGACGATCTCGTCCTCTGTAATCACGCCGAGTAACTTCCTCTTCTTGAGAAATATCTTCTCCTCTCTGGCGCGATGAAGAGCATAGATGGAGTGCTTCCGTTGTTTCACCTCTTTGCAGGTGATCTGCGACTTAAATTGGTCGATATAAGCCCGGATGTTAGGTAGCTCCCGCAAATTCGTGTCCCTCTCGGTATAAATGAGCAACAGGTCGGGATATTCGATAAAATACCGCTTCACCTGTTTGCCGCCGGTTAGCACCTTGCGTAGTGCGTCGGTTTCAAGGTGGGCCTGCTTGGCGGTTTTGGAGTCTACGAGAAAGGCTTCCTTTACGTCGGGGCTGACACCTCGCTGAATTCCATCCCCGTCAACAAGTTCTTCTAGCCGGTGGTGCCGAAGCGCCTGTATCTTGGTCCAGATTGAATAATCCGAGACATTTGCGGTTACGAATAGCGACCCCGGAATCGTCTTGAGTTTTTCCTGCGCCAGTTTGGTCAAGTGGGAATCGTTCTGCAGATCCACCGGCTTTTCATATTTAGGAACCTGCGAAAGATCA
>CAYXLI010000032.1:61926-62417 GCA_964464925.1 uncultured Solibacteraceae bacterium
TCCAACTGTCTGCTTGGCTTCGTGGCCAGACTCAAAAGTAAGGATGCAGGCGGGGCGGGTAACTTTCTTGAAAACATCACCCATGTTGATAATGCGTTGCAGCGCGAATTGTGTGAGAAGATATTCCCGGAGCTTTTGATTGTCCGTCTGATACAGAATTACGTCCGGAAGAATCATTCCAAAGTAGCCATGATCGTTCAGCTTCCTGCTTCCCTGGTAGACAAAATACATGAAGGAATCGATCATCCGCACGATGATGTCTCGATTGTGCTGCCTGAGATATTCGAGTTCGGGCTCGCTTAAGAGAGCGCCCCATGGCGGGTTGCCGATTACCGCATCGAATCCGCCTGCACTGAAGATCTCCGGGAATTCTGCGTGCCAATCGAAGACGTTCAATCGATAACGTTCTTCGTCATCGAAGAAGCCCATTTGCTCCGAGCGTGTCTCGAATCTAGTTGAAGGTTGGTACGGCGGCGGCGCCGATTCGATAG
>CAYXLI010000033.1:0-60792 GCA_964464925.1 uncultured Solibacteraceae bacterium
ATAAGCCGCTTCTCTACTACAGCTACTTCTTCCACTACAGGCAGAATGATGGTATCTCCTTCCCGCCGGATCGGTGGCACCCGGTCGACCTGCTTATCGATGATCACCCTGCGAACATGTGCACGATCACGGGTTAGTGGCATGGAGACGGTTTCCTCGTGCTCAGTCGTTTCCGTACCCACTCGAACCGTCGCCGTCTCGCGCTTGCGTCTGCGGATATTCAATTCTTCCGCGAGCACCGGAACAATCTGTTGCTCGGAAATCCGCTCCACCCGCCAGCTGCCGTCCGCCGCGCGATGCAGGGACGAGGCCGGTATCGATTGCTCCCGGCCGTCATCCCAAGCAATAGCGACTTCGCCGGGATTAGACTCGGACGGCCCCACGATATATCCTCGGCGGCCTCCCGGGCCCACTATTTCCGCGTAGTCTGATTCGTGCATGGTCAGCCTCTACCCGCGTGCCCAGTCATCTTGTCCCAACCGTAGCGGATCGAATCTTTCATTCGTTCCCAGGTAGAGTTTGGATTGCGCTGCACGTAGTCGGTCCGCAGATCGTTTTCCACGTCTTCGAAACGGCGCCCGTGATAGCGCGGATCCGAAGCCATGTCATACCCGTAGCGATAAGCAGGCTCGAAGTCCTCATACCGGTACTGGTTGCCGTAGCGGGAACGGAAGTCATCGCGGAAGTCCGTATCGAAGGTCTGGCTCGCCAGCCCGCCTCGCGTGCCTTTGGCATCCTCGACTCGCACATCGCTGCGTCGTAAGGTGTCGCGCACGTTCTGCGTTCGCTCGTTAACGTCTTTGGTGATGACCACTTCCTCCACCACGCGAGCGACCTTCTCCACTACTGGCTCTTCAACGGTTTCGGTGACTTCGATTACGCCCCGGTTCGCGGCTTCTATATCCGCCTCAGTGGCTGGACGATCGGCTTTCCGCCGGTCCACCCGAACGCGTTCTTCGCGAAGCGGGATGTTCTCTTGCACGGGCTGCTCTGTCATTTGGCTATACACCCTAACGGCTCCGCGCGTTATCGGACGTTTGCCTACGCGAAGTTCCTCCCTCACCACCGGAATCGCCTCGCCATGGCGTGCCTCGTCTGCGCGTTCGATATTCCGGATTCCCCGCACGCGCTCATCACGGATTTCGCTGTCTGTTTCTTCCTCAACGCTCAAGGCGCCGCTGTCATTCAGAATGCCGGCAGCACGATCGATCATCTCTTCACTTGCATGAACCACGACTGCGGAACGCGTGCCGGTCAGCGCATCCGAGTAATATTTTCGATCTTCAGCGCTCTCATGTGAGCCGAAAAGCCGATGGAAGAAACCGCTAATCCCACCTCCAGACGTGTCCCGAGGGCGACCGGTGAGGCCCGCATTCCCGGACGCGACGTTACGTGCCAGTTCATCCGCTGCGGTCAACTCAATCTGGTCTTGCACAAAACCGTTTTGAATCAAGGTCTGCTTGGCGTGCTCCGCCGTCGCCCGGTCTTCAAAGACCGCAACTAGTGAGTTGTCGTATCGTGCTTCGTTCATCCTAGGTTGTCTCCTTCTGTTCCGTCTGTAGGACTCCTAACGCTGCCAACGAGTGTCAGAATTCGGAGCACGGGAACGTACAGGAAAGTAGCGCAGGCACTCTGTGGGAGGACATTCTTCGTTGTGTTGGAGAAGCCGATCGTCTTTCTGTTTCTAGTCCTGCTTTATTCCTGCAGACCTTGCGCGTGTCGCGCCTGATCCGCTGAACCAGGTCTCGTTCTCATTGCCCGGTCTGGTCCGCGCAAGCTGGACAAGTCACATACTCACGAAACCAGAACCGGTTCGTTGACTTCCCGTCATCGCATGATATAGATTGTGGGCTCCATCAGGAGGACGGGTCCATGGACATTCGATTGACACTCTTAAAAACCGTATTGTGTTTGGTTCTGCTGCCTGCGCTCTTGCCGGCACAAACTACACTCGGAACCATAACAGGCCTGGTCACCGACAGCACAGGTGCAGTTGTTCCGAACGCAGTCGTCATTGCAACGAATACCGCAACAGGTGTGCGCGCGCAGACTCTGAGTTCGAATACCGGCAACTATGTCATCCCCAATCTGCAGGTCGGGACTTACGAGGTCGGTGTTTCCATGTCTGGATTCAAGACGTTGACGCGCTCCAATATCAACCTGAGCACGAATGAGAACGTCCGGGTGGATATCGTCCTCGAAGTCGGAGCAGCGTCCGAGCGAGTTGAAGTGACCGCGGAGGCCGCACCCTTGCGAACAGAGTCGACCGAAGTCTCCACGACAATGGAGCACAAACTGGTGAACGATGTTCCCCTGGCCGTCGCCGGCATTGGCGGCGGTATGCGAAATGCCTTCAGCATCATGATGATGATGCCTCAGGTCAAGAGTGGGAACGGAGAAGGCGCCTGGGATGATCTACAGGTCGGCGGCGGGCAGCAGCACGATTGGAATGTCAGCGTAGACGGGTTGTCAGTCGAGATGGGCTGGCGAAATCACGTCGGCTACATGAATCGGCTTACCCCGTCCGTGGATTCCGTAGAAGAGTTTCGGATAGAGACCTCCGCATTCAAAGCGGAAAACAGCCGGGCCAGCGGGGGGAACATCAGCGTCACGACAAAATCCGGGACCAACACCCTCCATGGCAGCGGCTTCGATTTTTTTCAGAGTCAGATTTTCAATGCCAACTCCTGGCTGAACAATAAGCTGGGGCGTCCGAAGTCAAAGTTTCACCGGAATGACTTTGGAGCTACCCTGGGTGGCCCCGTGTACATCCCGAAAGTCTATAACGGGAAGAACCACACTTACTTTTTCTTTTCCTATGAGGGGTACCGATATCCTCAGACCGCCGATGCATCTCAGCAGACTATCCCGCTCCCGGAAATGATCAACGGCAACTTCTCCAATTGGAAGAACGCAGGCGGTGCGGTGATCCCAATTTACGATCCTACGACTACGCGAAGTGATGGCAAAGGAGGTTTCATTCGCGATGCGTTCCCCGGAAATATTATTCCTGCCAACCGTCTTAGCCCTTTGTCACGGATCATCGCGAAATACTATCCGGCCCCGAACGCGCCTGGTCTTGTGCGCAACTACGTGGCCCCCGGCAACGAGCCCAAGAAGCGGATTGAGAATGCGTATACGACCAAATTCGACCAGAGCTTTGGAACGAAGAATAGATTGTCGTTCACATGGACCAAGAATGGCGAGTGGTTTACAAACGCTTACGACACCGATCCCGGAAACGCCCTGAACTGGAGCGCCCTGCCGTACCCACTATCCGGCCGGAAGTACTTCAACGGCGACCAATATTATGGCAATGTGTTCCGGGTCAACGACACTCACTTATTCAGCCCAACCGTCATCAACACTTTGACGGTTGGTGTACACCGGCTCACTCACCCGGAACACGATATCACCGTCGAACCGTTCGGGCAAAACTGGGGAGACAAACTCGGCGGCGCCGTGAAAAACAATCCCGGCTACAATACTGGGTTTCCGTCAGTATCATTCCAAAACGATAATTATTACGGCTGGGACAGCTCTAAGCTGTGGGACGAATACCACACCGTTTACGGAGCGGATGAAAGCGTTACGTGGGTTAAGGGTAGTCATAGTTTCAAGTTCGGCTATAACTTCCAGTTGATGATGCTGAACACGAACAACCGCAATAACGCCGCCGGAACGTTCAACTTCAATCGCCTTAGCACTGCGGCTCCGGGAGACAGCAGCGGAAATTCGGGGAACGCATTTGCCAGCTTCATGCTTGGCGAGGTTTATCAGGGCGGCTTCACGATTCCGAATACGGAGATGTTGCGATTCCCGTATCATGCCGCGTTTGTACAGGACGACTGGAAGATCACACCGCGGCTAACGATGAACATCGGCCTGCGTTACGAGATCAATATGGGCGTATACGAAAAGCATGACCGGCTCTCGTACTTCGATCCGACACTGCCCAACCCTGCAGCGAGCGGATATCCTGGTGCGCTTCGGTTCCTGGGCACGGGAACCGGCCGTGAAGGCCGAAGAAATCTGTATGACAACGCGTCAGGCTGGGGCCCCCGGCTTGGACTGGCATACCAGATCAATGACAAGACGGTGATCCGAACGGGGGCCGGTATATTCTACGGGACCAATAAGGCTCCGGGACTCAACGGCGCAAATAACGGATTCACCAATTCGCCGAGTTGGGGCTCCCAAAATCAAGGCATCACATCAGCGTTTCAGTGGGACAACGGCTTCCCCGCATGGGAAGCTCCGCCTTTCATCAAGCCAGGATTCAACGCTGGTTTCGGTGTTCCGTGGTACGGCGCTGGAGAGGCAGGCCGCATTCCAAGCACGGATACGTGGAATTTCGCGATCTCCCGAGTGCTGCCGAAGCATTTCATCCTGGACGCCACCTATACCGGAAGCAAGGGCACTCACCTTGCATCCGACAGAGTCAACGACATGCAAATCGACCCGAAGTATGCTCGTCTCGGCAGTCTGTTGAACAAACCTATTGACGATCCGGCTGTTGTGGCACTTGGCTTCGCTCCACCGTTCGCAAACTTCAAAGAGTTGATGGGCGGCAACGCGACGCTCGGTCAGGCATTGCGCCGGTTTCCGCAATACACGGGAGTGAGTACCGGCGGAATGATGAATCATAGCGGCAACTCGACTTACCACGCGCTGATCCTGAAGGCGACAAAGCGCTTCTCCGGCGGGTTGAGTCTTCTTTCGACCTACACGTGGTCGAAGCTGCTGACTGATGCCGACTCTTCTGAGCCCTGGATTGCAGGGGTAGTAGGATCCGGCGTTGGGGCGGGGGCAGCCCAGAATCAGTACAACCGGCGAAATGAAAAATCGTACGGTGTTCTGGACTTGCCGCAGATGTTCAAGCTGACCGGCAGTTACGACCTGCCTGTAGGCACGGGGAAGAAGTACCTGACGTCAGGAGTGATGGGCCGGCTGCTAGGCAACTGGAATCTCAGTTCCTTCATGTTCTACCAGAGCGGCTATCCCATGGGTGTGATCGATACGGGATACCAGAACAACCTGCGCGGCGGTACACCGAGACCGAATGTTTTGACAAACGATTGGCGGGGTCCTACAAAAGGCGAGAGATTTGATCCGTCGGTAGACAATTTCTTCACTCTAAACGCGTTTCAACGGCGAACGGATCCAACAGTTGACCCCTTCGGAAATGCTCCACGCCTGAATGGTGCGACGCGCTCGTTCCGCACCTTCCGGACGAATGCAGCTTTGACTAAATCCTTCCCGATAGGGGAACGTTTGAAAACCGATTTCCGGCTGGAGGTCTTCGATCTTTTCAATCAGAAAACATGGGCAAATCCGGTGACGGATCTGGCCAACAGCCAGTTTGGCGTGATTACCAATGCGAACGGGAATCGAAGTATGCAAGTGGGATTGAAGCTGCTCTTCTAGTACGGTCGCTCCCGGAAACCAGATCGCCGCGGTGCCGTGATCCGTCACCGGACAAGTCACCGTTCAAGTGAGCCTTGGGAGAGGGCCGTGCAAGGGGCGCGCCGATCGTAGCGATGATTCGAGCTCCGGGACGGTGGACGTGGGATCTTTTGCCTGTTCGCGAGTGATCGCCTTCCGGGCATATCCACGTATCTGCGAATCTTCCTACTTCGCTTCGTCTTCGACGGAGATTGCATTCACGATCGCAAACTCGGTGGACGGTTCGAAGCTCAGGACGATCTTATCGAAGGAATTGGCCTTGACCCCACGGAATGTCTTCGTGACGGCCGAGACAGCTCCCGCAGCTTCGTGCGAGACGTCGAAATCGCGAAGGAGCAAGGCATGATTGGCGAATACGCTGAAAATTCGTGGCCGGGAAGCCGGCCCGGCCCACCCGCCGAAATAGTTTTCGGCGAAATGCAGGCGGACCGTGTAGCTCCCGCCCGGCGCCACCGGAATGGAGTAGGTAAAGGAACCGAAACGCTCGCCCTCGTAGAGATTGGGATCGGGCGTGCGGGAAACGGTCGCGTGGAAACGGGAGAGCCGACCGCCCCGGAAGTAGCGGTCAGCGAGCCATAGATTGCCTGCGTGATCGGTGTAGGGGGTCTCGTCGGCCCGCCAGCGTAGCGGCCGCATCTGCCCCTTCAGTCCGGGAACGATTTCGAGGGCGTTCAGCAGCGCCCTCTGGTTCCGTCCGAGGAAGCGCAAGTGGAGTTTTCCGTCCGGCGCCGGCGTAATGTCCTTGAACACCTTCACATCCGCGGTGTTGGTTCCACCCGCATCCGCCACCACGTCGAGTTCGCGCATGTGGCGCCCGTCGAGCGGAGGCAGAATCTGAACGCCATTGGCGGTCACGTGAAAACTGCGGGTGCCGTCGCCTACCGCGCCGAGGATCGCCACTTCCGCCGACTCGGCAAACATCAGGCGCATCTCGTAGACGCCGGGACGCAAGGGTATGTCGTAGCCGAAGCTCTCCCCGGTTCGGGCATGTTGGTAAATGCCTGGATCTTCTGCCAGCGAAAGCGAATAGTAGCGAACCGCGGTTGCCGTTCCACCCTTGAAGTACTGATCCGCCGACCAGCGCATTCCGAAGCGGTCCACGTGCTCTCCGGCATCCAGCCCCGCCAGGATTCGTACCGTGTCCTGGCCGAGGATGCCCGCGGGCTCAACTGGGCGGCTCGCCAACTGATCGGGGGCAAGACGGCGCCACAGCAAGCCGACGGCTAGACCGGCCATGAGGAGTGCCGCCACAGCGAAAAGAAGCCATCGATGCCTGGCCTGCGGCATGCCCTCAGTGGGCGGCAATGCCGCGGCCGGGCGCTCTTCATCGAGCGTGGCCGGCGGCTCGGCCCGGTCCTGCACGGGCATGGTCTCCGCAAGAACGAATCTGGGCGCATAATGCCCGCGGGAAAAAACAATCTTTACCGCGTGGGATGCGCCTTCCTTTTCGTAGTATTCCTGAAGGCGCTTACGAACCCGATGGGCCTCGACCCTGACGATCGAGTCCCTCTGCGGATCGAAGTCCGGGCGCCTTCCCAGGGCATGAATGGCGACGTCATATTCGGTGAGCGGCTCCGGGGCGTTGTGGAAGGTCCTCTCGCAGACGAATCGCAGGAACTTTGCGGCGTTTGAAGACACGGCGAAAATGCCGGAATCGAGTACCGTCTCCAGTTCCTCTTTTTCGATTGCGAACGGCTCCGCATCAAGCCGCATGTCTTCCGTGCTCCTCATTCCATCACCAAAGCCCCTAAACGTTGTATATCAATGCGGTGAGGTGATGCAACCGGAGGACGGAAATGTTAATCCCGCGAACCGGCAAAGTTAATGACGCCGGCAGGCCAGAGCGTAAGTCATTGAAAGATAAGCCGCAGTATCTGTTAACAGGCGCACCGCGCAAGAACTTAGCCATTATTAGCGTTCGATGACAGCGGCAGGGGGTAAAATCGCTCCTGACTCAAGGAGACACAGACTGGCGTGAAGTTTGGAGTGAATACGTTCATCTGGGCGGCGGGCATCGATCGCGACTTGCTCAGCCTGCTGCCTTCGATTAAGGAGCATGGTTTCGATGTGGTGGAGCTGCCGCTCATCCGCCCAGCCGAGGTGCCGGTTATCGAGGTCCGCCGGGCACTCGAAGCCAACGAGCTTGCCTGCACGTTCTGCTCCGTGCTGCCGCAGGATATGAGTGTTATCAGCGACGACCCTGCCGTACGGCGAAACACGCTCCGCCATCTAGCCGATTGTGTGCGCGTAGCCGCCGACGCCGGAGCGGAGACCGTCGCCGGCCCGCTCTATTCGCCGGTCGGCTACCTTCCGGGACGGCGACGCACCACCGACGAGTGGAATCGGGCGGTGGAATGCTATCGCTCCCTGGGCGAAATCCTCCAGTCGCACGGCATCACGATCGCAATCGAACCCCTGAACCGGTTTGAGACTTACTTCCTCAACACCGCGGCCGACGCAGTGGAGTTGGCGGCGGCCATCGATCACCCCCGCGCCGGCATCCTGTTTGACACCTTCCACGCCAACATCGAGGAGAAGGATGTGGCTGCGGCGCTTCGCTCGGTGGCTCCGTACCTGAAGCACGTGCACACGTCGGAGAACGATCGCGGAATCCCAGGCACGGGACACACCGACTGGCCGGGAGTGTTCCGGGCATTGGGCGATCTTCAATACGAAGGATGGGTCACGATTGAAAGCTTCGGTTTTGCTTTGGGCGACCTTTCGGCCGCGGCATCCATCTGGCGTGATTTGGCCCCGAGCGCAGATGCCATCGCATTTGAAGGTGTGAAGTTTTTGAAGAATATGGCCGGCCGCGCGCACGCCCAGCCGGTCCGATAGAGGGAAATGCAATGCGCTACGAAGAATTCAGGAATCGTTCTGCAGCACGCCGCGGAAACCCATGTCCAGCCTGGCTGACAGCTCTGTCAGCGGTCTTCTGGCTGGCGATGGCGAGTCCGCTTTGCCACGCCCAATTGACCACCACCGGGATCATTAAGGGCAGAGTGACGGACCCATCGGGCCTGGTAGTGGCCGGTGCGTCGGTCAGCATTACCAATACCGGCACGGGTACGGTTACGAATACCGTCTCCAATGCCGCCGGCAGCTTCACGCAGGTCGGACTATCGTCCGGAAACTACGAGGTAAACGTGAGCGCTACCGGATTTAATTCGCTGAAACAAACCGGCATCTACCTCGAACCCGCTGCCGTTTACACGCTGAATGTCGCTCTGCAGGTCGGAACTGTGGCCACAGCAGTTACGGTCGCG
Source organism: uncultured Solibacteraceae bacterium (assembly GCA_964464925.1). Lineage (GTDB taxonomy): Bacteria > Acidobacteriota > Terriglobia > Bryobacterales > Bryobacteraceae > CAYXLI01. The sequence continues at coordinate 8,733 of CAYXLI010000033.1, forward strand.
GCCGGTTCGGCCGAGGTTCAGACCACCACGGCCGAGATCTCCAGTACTGTTTCAGGCGAGGAGGTGGAAGCCCTGCCGTTGAATGGAAGAAACTATCAAGGCATGGGATCGCTGATGCCCGGCGTGGTCAACACGTCTCCACAGGCGGCCATGGGCACCGGAGGCTTCAACACATCCAACAGCCTGAATGTCAACGGACAGGGATCGAGCGGTTCCCTCTACACGATCGATGGGATCTGGAATGAAAACACCGGCAACATGACGCAAACCACGATCATGCCAAATCCCGACCAGGTGGAAGAGGTGAAGGTCCTGCAGAACAATTACGACGCCAAGTACAGCCTAATGGGAGCGAGCGTGGTGATCGTACAGACCAAGAGCGGCACGGCGAAGTTTCACGGCGGCGCCTGGGAATTCCTCCGCAACACGGTGCTCGATACCCGAAACTTCTTCAGCACGACAATTTCACCGGAAGAATGGAATATTTTCGGCTGGAACCTCGGCGGTCCGATTTTCATTCCCCATAAGTACAACACGAGTAAGCAGAAGACCTTCTTCTACTTCAATCAACAATGGGCCAAGCAGAAGCAGGCTTCCGTAATCAACGGCGCAACGCCGACGGAGGCCATGCGCGCCGGCATCTTCCCAACCACCGGTCCTTACGCCAAGACGATCACCGATCCCAGTGCCGGGGGATCGCCGTTTCCCGGTAACCAGATTCCGGCCAGCAGGCTCAGTCAGCCCGCTCTTGCGTATCTGAACGCGCTCGCCCCGCTTCCTAATAACCAGACCTCGGCGTTCAACAACTACATCAACGTTCGTCCGACTCTCTTAAGCCAGCTCGATGAGCAGATCAAAATAGATCAGAACATCAGCTCCAAACTGCGGCTTACGGGCGAGTACTTCTACGAGGGGCAGGATTCGACACTGCCTGCGGCGTCACGAATGGGATCTCCCTTTCCGACCAATTGGGACATCTTCGAAACGGATAACCAACTGGCGAAGTTACAGGCTACCTATTTCATTTCCACGTCCATGACCAACCAAATGAGTCTGGCCATGAACAGCTATGACGTGACGCATGAGTTCGCGGGACTGAACTCGGTCTCGCAGATACCTGGGTACCACCAGACATTTCCATATACCGGCGGCTATCTGCAAGATCGCCTGCCGCGCGTCAGTTTTACGGGTGGCTGGTCGCAGTTCGGGACCAGCGCCAACAACACAATACCGAGAGCGACTGACTTGGAGAACACATTTTCGGACGATTGGAGCTGGATGCACGGCAAGCATTTCCTGGAAGCCGGAGTCACGCTGCTCCTGGGCACCAAGCGGCAATGGGCCACAGGGGCCAACACTACCGGGGATGCCACTTTCAACGGGACATTCACCGGTAGTCCAATTGCCGATTACCTGCTGGGCGATACAGCGGCCTTTTCGCAAGGAAGTGGCGGCATTCGCAAATATATTCACTACCCGATCTATACGCCCTATTTTCAGGAGCGTTGGAACGTGACGCGGCGGTTCACGCTTTCTGTGGGAGTGCGGCTGCTCTACATGCCGTTTCCGAGTGCGCAGACCACGTTCATGGCTGACTTCGATCCGAAGCAGTTCAACCCGGCAAATGCCCCCATCGTGTCACCGGCAGGCATCCTGACGCCCACGCCGACATATGATCCAGCGAACGGAATCATTTTCAATGGAAAGAACGGTGTCCCCCAGAATCTGACCAACGCGCATAACTGGTATGTGGCGCCCGTTGTGGGCTTCGCCTGGGATCTATTCGGGAAGGGCAAAACCTCGCTGCGCGGCGGCTATGGCATCACCTATAACCGGAACGGCGGCATGGGGGCGGCCTGCTCGCAAGGATGTGTCAACTATCCGCTGGTGCAGAGCACTAACCTGATCAATACAAATTTCCCGAATCCGCTCGGCGGCGCTGCGGCACCGCTCACGGCGAATTCAGTATCGGGTATGGTGCTCGATTATAAGGTAGGCCAGATTAAGACGTTCAGCCTCAGTTTGCAGCAGCAGGTTGGCTCGAACTGGTTTTTCTCTCTGGCTGGAGCCGGGGATGTCGCACGAAACCTGCAAACATCTTTGAACATCAATCAGCCCGGTCCCTGGGGCGCGTTCGATTTCAATCCTAACCTCAACTCCAGTGCATTCACTTCGGCTTACTACGCTCCTTACCAGGGTCTGGGCTCGATTACGCTAAGCCAGCCCATCGGCCGGGATAACTGGGCTGCCCTGGAGTTCAGCCTGCGCCATCCGGTGGGCCAAAACCTCTATTTGACAGTTGCCTACACCTGGTCGCATAACCTGGACAATACTGGTGGATTTCAGAATGTGTACAACCCGGGTCTCGCCTATGGAAACTCCAGCCTGAATACACCACACGTGTTCACCACGAGTCTCATCTACACCTTGCCGTGGTTCATGAAGTCTGACGGATGGAAGCGGGCCGTGCTCGGAGGATGGAAATTTTCCGATATGACGACCATCCAAAGCGGTTCCTCTCTGACGATGGGGATGAACCTTGCCAACACGGGCCTGGCGATCCGCCCGACTCTGGTGGCGCCGGTGAGCTACCCGAAGACGTTTTCCCAGTGGTTCAGCACCAGCTCCTTCGCGAAGCCGGCCAACGGCTACTTCGGAAACGTCGGAAACGGAACGATCCGAGGGCCCGGACTGGTCGTCTTCAATATGGCGGCGTACAAGGATTTTCGGATCCGCGAAGGCTTGACTCTGCAATTCCGCACTGAGTTCTTCAACGTGTTTAACCACACGAATCCCAACGGACCAAATACAAACCTCGGCGCCGGAACCTTCGGGCAGATTACCAGTGCGAAGGACCCGCGCACTGGAGAACTGGCGCTGAAGCTCAGATTTTGATGGAAGCTTGGCCCATAGTCTGGCGGCTGTTCCCGGCGGCATGGTTCCTGGCTGGAGCGGCGGGCGCGCGGTCCTCCATCACCATCACTGTGGACACGCAGGCTGCCGGTGTGGCGATTCCGGCGGACTTCCTGGAACGGAACGGAGAACATCTTTTCGGACCGGGAAACAAGGCCCTCATCGCGCGCTTCCGAAGGCTTGGCGGCGACGGCAATCTGATGAGCTGCGCCACTGCGCGGGACACCATGCTGTCGCGCGCCTGGATCGAGTCATACGACCGGCTCTATAATTGGTTCGCCGTCACGGCGCTATCGCACGGGTCGCCGTACGGGCGGAAAAAAACCAACAACTTCACCGGCGGAGCCAAGGATGCGCCGGATACTTTCACCGCGGAGCTATGGGCGCTGGACTACATTCATTGGTGGGCTGTCCATGGCGCCTCAAACTATAACGCCGCGGCCAAGGAGGGCATCACGCTCGGCGGCGAATCCATAGACGATGGTGCCTGGGATGACAACTGGACACCGCTCGATGCAAGCAAATCCGGCCAAGGCACGCTGGAGGTGCGTGGCGGTTCGGCGGCCATCGTTAGACTATCGTTAGAGAAAGAATTGACTGTTTTGGCATTGATTCCATGAAAATCTACCTGCTTGGCGCGTTGATCCTACTGCCGGCCGCGATCGTTTGTTTCTCGGCCCGCAACCCGGAAGTCATATTTGAACGCAAGACCATCGACCTCGGCGTGAGTGAGACATGCGCCATCGCCGATTTCAACAACGATGGGCGCCCGGACATCTTCTCCGGCGACGCCTGGTACGAGAATCCGACGTGGAAACGCCACGAAGTGCGTCACCTGAAGGAATACGGCACCTATCTCGCCTCGCTGAGCGACTTGCCGCTCGACGTGGATGGCGATGGCTACATGGACATTGTCAGCTCGGGCTGGCATTCCGGCAAGATCTGGTGGTCGCGCAATCCGGGCAAGACTGGCGGAATCTGGGAAGACCATCCGATCGACCAAGGGTTTGCCGTGGAATTCTCTTTTCTGGTGGATCTCGATAATGACGGGAAAGCGCGTGAACTCCTACCGCAGTTCGGCAACGCAAAAGCCCCATTGGCGTGGTACGAAGCCGCCGGAGGAACATTCCAGAAACATGTGGTCAGTCCGAAGAGTTACGGGCACGGCATCGGGGCCGGCGACGTAAACGGCGACGGACGGAACGACATCATTACACCGCAGGGCTGGTTTGAGGCGCCGGCCGACCCGCGGAACGGCGAATGGAAATTTCACCCCGAATTCGAACTTGGCAACACCGGCTTTATCTATGTGCTGGATATCAATGAGGACGGACTGCCCGACCTGGTTACAGCACTGGGCCACGATTACGGCCTTTTCTGGATGGAGCAGCGCCCCGATCACACCTGGGTGAAGCACGTCATCGACCAATCGTGGTCGCAGGGTCATGCGCTTACCCTCGTCGACCTGAACGGCGATGGCCGCAAGGACATCCTGACAGGGAAACGCTTCATGGCGCACGATGGTCACGATCCAGGGGAACACGACCCGCTCGGCATTTATTGGTATGAATACCACAAGTCCGAAGACGGCAAGAGCGTGGTGTGGTCGCGGCACGTCATCGACTATGGATCGCGCGCCGGTGGAGGCATGCATATCCCGGTGGCGGACCTCGACGGCGATGGCGATCTCGATTTCGCCGTTGGCGGCAAGAGCGGCCTGTTCTTATTCGAAAACCTCACCAAAGGACACGCAAGAAGGAACCCATGATAGAAAAAACAATGCCTGAGATTTCCAGACGTCTGTTTACCAAGGCTGGACTGGCGGCCAGCGCGGCTTTTCCGTTGATTCTGCCGGGCAGTGCTGCCGGCGCCAATGACCGTGTCCGTGTGGGAGTGATCGGCGTCGGCAACCGCAGCGGCCTGTTGATCGATCAATTGCCGGAGGGCGCCGAGATCGTCGCCGTAGCCGACTGCTACCGTAAGCGCTCGGAGGATGCGGCAGCCAAGCGCAAAGCCACCTGGCGCATCTATGACGACTACCGCACGCTGCTCGAGCAGAAAGATATCGATGGCGTGATCGTGGGCACCAACGATCATGGCCGCGTGCGCTGCGCGATTCATGCCGTTCAGGCGGGCAAGGACGTCTATGCCGAAAAACCGATGTCCCTGTACGTCTCCGAAGGCCGCGCATTGGTGCGGGCTGTAAGGAAGTACAACCGGATCCTGCAGGTGGGTAGCCAGCAGCGTTCCATGGCGATGAACCGGGTGGCTTGCGAGTTCGTGCGTTCCGGCGGACTGGGACGGATCCGCCTGGTGTTGGGAGCCAATTACAGCGAACCTGTGCGCATAGGCGGCATGCCCGAGGAGCCGGCGCCGGAAGGAATGAACTGGGACATGTGGCTCGGCCAGTGTGAAATGCGCCCGTACAACCGCGAGCTCTTTTCTCATTGGATGAGGTACTGGGATTACTCCGGAGCCGATATGACCAACTGGGGCGCGCACGGGATCGATCAAATCCAGTCGGCCTTGGGAATGGACGGAACGGGTCCGGTGGAATTCTGGCCTCTTCCGGATGGTCCGCGGGGCGCGGTGGCCTTCCGCTATGCCAACGGAACCGTGGTGCGATTGGAGTTGCCCGCGGCAGGGAATCTGCAAGGCGGCGCCATATTCGTCGGCGAGAAGGGACGAATCGAGATCACGCGAAATGACTTCCGTACGGATCCGCCCAACCTGATCAAGGAACTGCCTCCGCAGGAAGAGATCGACAAATGGAAACGTGCGCAGTGGCAGGCGAAGTATCACATGCAGGACTGGCTAGACTGTATGAGGAGCCGGAAAACGCCCCTGGCGGATGTGGAGATTGGACATCGCTCCGTCAGCGTCTGCCATCTGACGAACATTACCCGGCAGCTTGACCGGAAACTTCATTGGGACCCTGAGACCGAGCGGTTCACCGGCGATGCGGAAGCTGATGATCGCCTCACACGCCGACGGCGAAAAGGGTACGAATTACCTGAGATCGGATAAGAGAAAGCCTTCGGCCCTTCGTGATAAAAAGAGCCCCCGCACTACCGGGGGCCTTTTAATTTGCGGCGCTCAGATGCACGTCTACGCCTTGTGGCCGTGTTGTTCAGCGTGCATCTTCGCAGCATGCTCGCCGTGTTCGGTCGCGTGGAGGTGGTGAGCCCGTGCCAGGTGAGCGTGATGAGCAGCTTTCTCATGATTACCAGCCTCGTGGTGCTTGGCCGCCTCGGCGTGGTGGTGGGCGGCATGTCCGTGGTGCTCCGCAGCCTTTGCGTGGTGCTCGTGGATCGTCATTTGTGGCTCCTTAGTTTGGATGTGAAAACGGCTCGAGTATACGCATTGCAGATGTCACTGACGAGAAAGTCCGATTTCAATCCCTTGAAGATTTGTCGTCGACCGCCGATGTGTTCCCTCCGCGCCGGGCTGGTTACTGGTTATCACCTTGCGCGCGGTCGTAATTCCGCAGTCCACCCAGCGCGGGATCGCTCATACTATCCTTCCCGGTTTCGAGGTGGCCGGCGAAGTGATATCGGATGCTCGGATCCGACGCGACCGTAATCACGAAGTCGTACCACCCGAACACGGGACTCAGCGTAAAATACCTCGAGTCGGAACTCCCGGGGTTGATGGCGAGCTGAACCGTCCTTCCGGTGTACTGATCGAGAATGTTGACGTTTGCCCTGCTCGAGGAAGGGTTCGCGATCGCCAGCGAGATCCCATTGGTTCGGGCGTTGTAGTAGGGGCGGACGTCGAGCTGCGCGGTTCGAAGGGCGGCGACGGTGCCTTGGAATCCACGGAAAAATCCATTCGGGCCGTAGACGGACAGATTGCATACCGGCACCCCCAGTGAGCTGAGCGGCCAGGTATCGCTGACCGACTTGCCGGGTTCCACTGTGTACGTCCGCGGCACGTGGAGTTCACTGACGGAACGAACCTGGAAAACGGCGGTTGCCTGACCGGTATTCGCGAACTCGATCAGGAACCGGCCGTCGGAAAGCTGTAAGCGTCCATAGGCATTCAACTCGTAGGGCAAAGCGCGCGAGGGGCGGACGCCAGGCTCCTGGGCAGGCATCATCTGATTGGCGGGAGGGACCGCGTTGTAATCCGGATAGCGCACGAGGTTTGTCGGCTTATAGGCGCTCGTATCGGGGAGATCGATCCGGCCGCTGTTGGAATTCGGGTTCTCGAAATCGAACGCGCTGGTGAGATCGCCGGCCACGGCTCTCCGCCAAGGCGTAATGTTCGTTTCGACCGGAACGTAGGGAAAACGTTTTTCGATGAAGCGGATGAGTGAAGTGTGATCGAAAACCTGCGAATTCACGTAGCCGCCCTTGCTCCACGGTGATATGACGATCATGGGTACACGAACGCCGAAACCATAGGGGCCGCTCGGATGGTTTCCATCCCCCGGGAAAATTTCGTTGGCCGTCGACACGGTTGAAAGACCACCGGCCCTGGTTTGCGGAGGTGTGGGTGGCACCTGGTGATCGAAGAAGCCGCCGTTCTCGTCGTAATTGAGGAACAGGACAGTCTTACTGAAAACTTCCGGATTGGATACGAGGATGTCCAGGAACTGCGAGATATACCAGGCACCTAAATTCGAGGTCCAGTTCGGGTGTTCCGAATATGCTTCCGGAGCCACAATATAGGACACTTGCGGCAGCTTGCCACTTTGAACGTCCATTCGGAATATGTCAAGGAGCCGGTCCGGATTACGATTTAGGGCCAGGACATTCGTTCCTGTCTTGGCATTATCGGCAAGCGGATTCCCTGGCAGAGCGTTCTGATACTGATGGAAGTAGAGCAGCGAATTGTCTCCGTAGTTGCCGATGTAGGGGTCGCTGGTCCAGCCCCAATATCCCGCAGCATCCAAGCCGTTGCCGATATCCTGGTAAACCTTCCACGAGATGCCTGCTTGCTGCAGGAGTTCGGGGTAGGTTGACCAGTCGTAGCCCGCTTCCGCGTTCGTGATTACAGGGCCGCCTCCGGTGCCATCGTTGCCAACCCAACCGGTCCACATATGGTAACGGTTGGGATCGGTCGGGCCCAGCAGCGAGCAGTGGTAACCATCGCAGACCGTAAAGGCGTCGGCAAGGGCATAGTGATACGGAAGATCGTGACGCGTGTAGTACGTCATCGATGTAACGCCCTTAGCGGGAACCCACTGGTCATACTGCCCCCCGTTCCAAGCGGCATGGCTATCGTTCCACCCGTGCGGCACGTCTGCAAGATAAGTCGCCCCTAGATTGGGGACGTCGGGACGGAACGGCAGTAGTTCGCCCCCGCCGTTGGGTTGGTGGAATACATTCTTGCCCGAAGGCAGGTTCACGGCGCGTGGATCTCCGAATCCTCGCACTCCCCTCATCGTCCCGAAATAGTGGTCGAAGGACCGGTTTTCCTGCATCAAAATCACGATGTGCTCGACATCCTGAATGCTGCGCGTCCGGTTGTTGGCAGGAATCGCAAGCGCGCGGCGGATCGACAGCGGCAGCGAAGCCGCGGCGAGTGCTCCCGCACCCATTGCCTTTAGAAATCCACGGCGTCCAAGTTTGCTCATATTCAGTTCCTTTCTTTTGGCGACAGAACAGCACCCGTGCTAACCAAGTCCGTTACGGTTCGATTTATCTCGGCTGTTTAGATGACTCCCCGCTGCTTCAGCTTTTGAATCTCTGCGATGACGCCCGGCAGCCCGGAGTTACCGTAGATCATCAGTAACCGTTCGGCACTGAGGTTCGACAGGACGACGTTACGGTAGTTCGTGTTGTAGTTCGTCGTGTCCGCAGGGTTATAGCCGAACTTCAGGGCGATTTGTGCCAGCAGGACCTGCGCCTCTCCGACTGCCGGTCCGGAAAGATTGAAATCGGCGTCGGACAAGTTGTGCAGTGCATATTCCACCAGCAGATTGGTCTGTCCGTTGGAATTGAGGTCCACGCCATTACCGAGCTGGCGCAGAGCCGGAAGGCGGAGGCGGTTCTGGCCGTCAAGGACCAGGTATCCCGCGGATACCGGGTCGATTTGAGCGATGATTGCCGCTGCGCGCAGCCAGTTCACGACCTTATATTCGTTACCCGAGGTAGGCGCGGAGTGTGCCGAAGCCTGAGTGATCACGAAATCCGGCGGGAGGCCGCGCTTCATCGATTCCGCGATCGAGAGCATGTGGTGACCGCCCGTGCGGGAGTCGCCGGGTGCTCCCCAGGCATCTGTTGTGCCGTTGCCGCCAAAGTTCAATTCGGTGAATTCGGTCCCGTCCGCATTCCACTGGAAAACTATAGTTTTGGCCCAATCGTGCCAAAGCGGGGCGGCCAGAACCAGATCCTGATTGATCAGAGGAGCAGCGCTGCCTTTCCGGTTGGCATCCTCGCCTTGCGGCCCTTGTGTTTCCAGCGCGGTAAAAACCGGGAGCCCTCACATCCCCGCCGTCCCATAGCTGGTACGGTACAGGTTCGCGAAATTGATGAAGCTCTTATCGTTGTTTCCCTCATGAACTGGGAGGCCACCGGGGTATGAGTGATGTCCGCCGAATGAGCTGGCCGGCGCAGCGGTGAAGGACAAGGGAAGATGAGGACAGGCGGTGCCTTCCTCTAGAACCGGCGGAAACACACCAGCCTTGATCCCGCCGGTGATCCCGGCGGCATCACTGGTATTAATCAGGCCGGCGTTGATCAGCTTCTGAATGATTGCCGTCTTCTTCGCGTCATCCACTCCGACGCGGTGTCTCACGCAGGTAGTGGGATTGGATATCGCATCGAGCGTATTGCTGCGAAGCGTCGGGTTTTGAATCGCGTGTGCATTGTTGACAAGAATCTGATTCGCGGACTGTACCAACAAAGACCGTGCGGCGATTTGCTCCGCGACGCCGTTCCCCGCCCCGACTACCGTCTGGTCGGCTGCGATAGCGGCGCCGGCTGTGAGAGCGGCGATTGAGATGAGTAAGCGCAATTTCGTCATAAACGAATCTCAGTCTACGCGCCGGTTTTAAACTTCTCATGACAACGGGCTTGAGTTCACGGCTATGAATCGTAATCCCGCATCGCAGCAGGGACACCGTCCGAAACGCTAAACGCGCCCGTTTCAGAGTTACGGTGTCTTCTGTGCGAGTCATTCGATTTTTATTGGGGCGTAACGCCCGTGTCATGATCCTGCACAACACTCAAGAGTCATGAAACTGCACATCTCCTCTCTGCTTCAGCCACCCATGCTGGCATTGGCGGCTTCGATCTTGACCAGCACTGTAGCGCCGGCTTTCGCCACCGAGCAGAGCGAACCGGATCACGTCTACGTCATCATGATGGAGAATCACGCGACCAATCAGATTATTGGCAACACCGCCGACGCACCCTTCATCAATCAACTGGCACGCCGGTACGCGGTGGCGACCAACTACCACGGTGTCACGCATCCCAGCCTGCCGAATTACCTGGCGATGATTTCGGGCGACTACCAGGGTATATTTGACGACTGCAAAGCCGGACCTACGGTGACCTGCGCACCCGAAGAATTCGTAGTTGGAGCGGGCGACGCCACCGATCCGACGTTCTCGCTGTACACCGACCTCAAATCTCCGCTATTTGGCGTCAAGCCGCCGCAACTCACCCAGGCTGAAGTAACAACCTCGACCAATACGCCCCATTGGTTCGCGGGCCCGACCATTGTCGATCAATTGGAAAACAACCGGATAACGTGGAAAGCCTACATGCAGTCGCTGCCGTTCGCAGGCGCGGATGTCGAGTACTGGCCCAGCGTTGCTGGCACTACATACAAACTGTACGCACAGAAGCACAACCCATTCATGTATTTTTCGAACATTCGCGATAACGTGAGCCGCATGGCGAACATCGTTCCGCTGCCGCAGCTCGACTACGACCTGGCGAACAACAGCGTTCCGAATTTCGTCTGGATCAGCCCCGACCAGTGCAATGATATGCACGGCGTATCGAACGGCGCTCCGCTCGGTTATCCGGCGTGCAGTTACCCGGCCTCTGGGCTGGACCATGGGGCAATTCGCCTGGGCGATGCGTTCCTGCAGCAAACAGTGACGAAAATCATGAGTTCTGCGGCATGGACCAAGAACTCAGTGATGGTGATCGTGTGGGACGAGGATGACTACAACAGCTATCCTTCGGGTTGCTGCTTGAGCCCGACGGGAACCCAGGGCACCTTCGGCAATATTCTCGGAGGGGCCATCACGCCTGCCATCGTCATTCGCGATAGCCACCCCGCGCACCGCGAATCGGCACGGCCCTACAATCATTACTCGTTACTGGGCACAATCGAGCGGTTATGGAACTTCCCCTGCCTTGCTAACACTTGCAAATTAGCCGACACAGACTTGATGTTGGACTTGTGCGGAGATCGAGGCGGGTTCTAACAAGACAGGCTGTTCCCCGGACCCGGGGAGTGTAGCCTACAGAGTCGGTTGCGGCTCGGCCACCCACCAGTTCTGAGCCGCAACGTTTCAGGTGCACACACGAACTGAACGGTCGATTTGCGAACCGAGCCTTATCGTTCATGGCCAACTCGGGGCCGCGGCCGGTTTGCTGACTGCGGACGATACCGGACGGCGGTATCGCCCGTTCGGAGGCCCAAGTTGCCGCAAACGCGATAATCAAAGGATGTTCTGGAATTCTTCCCAACACTCTGCCAATTGGAAGACGCTCCTTCAAAAAGACGCCCCGGTTCAGCTTCCCGCCGCGCATGATGCGCTTACCGCCAAGCTTATCGAGCGCGCCGGCTTCCCCGCGTATCAGATCGGCGGCTTTGCGCTAGTTGGGGCACGCCATGCGCTGCCGGACATCGATCTGGCACGTTTCGCCGAACAGGCGGACGGCGTCAGGGACATCATGCGCGCATCGAAACTTCCTGTGCTCGTGGATGCCGATGACGGATATGGCGACGCCAAGAATGTGAGCTACACGGTTCGGCAATACGAGTCCATGGGTGTTGCAGCAATTTTCATAGAAGATCAGGTCGCGCCCAAACGCTGCGGTCACCTGAGCGGTAAGCGTGTAGTGCCGCCGGAGTTGATGGAGGGAAAAATCAAGGCCGCCGCGGCCGCACGGCAGAACCCCGATAATCTGTTCTTAATCGCCCGTACAGACTCGCTTGAGCCAGAGGGCATCGACAGCGCGCTGCGGCGGGCCGAACGATATCTCAAGGCGGGAGCCGACGGCATCTATATCGAAGCACCCAGGAGTGAAAAACAACTGGAACAGATCGGCAGCCATTTCAAGGGAACGCCGCAACTTACGAATATGTTCGAGGGCGATGACGAAACTCCCTGGCTTACTCCGAAAGAGCTGCACGCCCTCGGCTTCTCGATGATTCTCTATCCCACAACGTTGCTGTTTCAAGTCGTAAACACTTTGCAACTGGCCCTGGAACATCTCAAGAACGGAAAGCAGGTATCAAAGAAGGATGCAGTCGGCCTGAAACAATACGAGAGCATCGTTGAACTCGACCATTGGGCGCAGATCGAAAAGCGTTTCAATACCGAGGATGAAACGTAAAGGCCAACTCCGTGCTTGTCCTACCACTGCACGGCTCCGTGGTCAGGTTCCCGGTCGTTGGTGCGCGGCAATGCTGAAGAGACGTGATGTTGGCCCAAGGCTAACGGATCACGATTCTCCACCGCTCTGTCGCGCTCACACAAACTGAGAACCTGACTAAATCTCCTTCAACAGCCACTGCACGGCCCGGCGCTGCAATTTCACATATTCGGGCGCCCACATTGCGTGAATTGTGTGACCCACGGATGTAAAGACGACCCTGCCACTGCCATAGTCATAAGCCCATCCAGCGACCGACTTCGTGCCGTATTTGTCGTAACCCAGTCCGTCAATGTTTTCCGCCTCGAGCAGGATGTACTTGGGGTCTTTGTCATACGATACGTAGTGCTGCTCGTCGTTGACCATGAAATTCTGAATTCCGTGGGTAATCGGATGTTTGCTATTGACGACACGTACCTGGAAAGGCCTGAGCGGCGGATGGCCGATATAGGCTCCACCCTGAACGTCTCTGTACGTCTTGGACGAGAGTGACACGTGGCTATTGTTGTGGAGAGAGTAGAAGCCGTTACCCGCAGACACGAACTCCTTCAGCGCGGCCGCCTGCTCCTCCGTCACCCATGACTGCGGTTTCGGTTCGGGAAAATCTTTGTGATTTTCCAGACTCTGCTCATAGGCCGTATATGCATCCGGGCCCAGATAGCCGCCCGGCCAGATCATCCCGTCGCGGAGGCACAGGAACAATTGATAGTTCTTCAGCAGGCTGCGTGAAAGCTGCTCGTAATGGATGCTGTAGTCGACGGAAACATCCAGTCCGTCGAAGATCTTTGTAAGAGCAACACGGATGTAATCGGAGTTGTGATACCGATCACCAATGAGGGCGAGCCCCCGTTTGCGTGCGCCGGCCTGCCCGAAAGCGCCTTTCAGCGCTCCCGTCGATAGTGCGGCAGAGCCACACAGGATCTGACGACGCGACATTTGTTTGGATGTGCGAGCCATGTAAGTTCTTTGACCTCAGCGATGGAAGTTTATGAGTCATGCGGCAGGCGCGTCAATGACCGATTCAAAATATTCGAATGATGGGTTCCTGTAAGGCAAATCATCTGCGACGATTTGGCACATAACCATGCAAATCGCTCTGCGTCTTGCCATGATCGCGATAGCTCTAGTCTCCGCAGCCCTGCCTTCTGAGGAGGCGAGGTCAGAATATTTCGTCTATATCGGCACCTACACCGGACCGAAAAGTAAAGGTATCTACGTTTCGAAATTCGATGCAAACACCGGGAAAATCGATACGCCCCATCTCGCAGCAGAAATTGAAAGGCCATCATGGCTCACGATTCATCCCAATCAACGATTCCTGTACGCGGTAAGCGAGATCGGCTACGGACCTGGCGCCGACGGCACCATGACGGGCTTTGCCCTGGATCCTGCAACCGGCGGCCTGAAAAAGCTCAATACGGTGCAGACTGGAGGCGGTGGGCCCTGCCATCTGGCCATCAACAACTCCGGTACAACGCTATTTGTAGCCAATTATGGATCGGGCAGCGTGGCTTCCTTTAGAATTCAACCGGACGGCAACATCGGCCAGCGGATCGCTTTCGTACAGCATCACGGTTCCAGCGTGAACCAGAAACGCCAACGTGGACCGCATGCACATGCGGTCGTTCTCTCCGCTGACAACCGCTACCTGTTTGTTCCTGATCTGGGAACAGATGAGATTGTCGTTTACGCCGTTTCAGCGGATGGCAACTTGAGTCGTGTCCATTCTGCAAAACTGAAGCCGGGATCTGGTCCCAGGCACTTTGTATTTCATCCCGCCGGTAGGTTTGCGTACGCCCTGAATGAGATGGGTTCACGCGTGGCTGCGTTCGCCTACGATCCGTCTAAAGGTGATCTGCGGGAAATTCAAGCCATATCGACTCTGCCGGCCGATTTCTCGGGTGAAAACAACTCTGCTGAGATCGAAGTCGACGCCCGAGCCGATTTCCTCTACGCAACCAACCGCGGACACAACAGCATTGCTGTTTTTGCGCTGGATGGGAAGAAAGGCACGCTTACCGAGGTTCAACGTGTGCCCACCCAGGGCAAGACCCCGAGAAACATTCGCATCGACCCAACCGGCAGGTTTCTCCTGGCGGCCAATCAGGATTCAGACAATGTGGTCGTATTCCGCCGTGACGCAACAACTGGACAATTGACCCCGATGGATCACGTCCTGGCAGTAGGAGCGCCAGTCTGCATGCAGTTCTCACCGGCTCGGCCGAGCCGCTAAACTTTCAATCAATGCCGGTACACGAGTGGACCCGTCACCGTAGGCAGCGAGAACCGTCGAGCCGCCGGGCCGCCGTATCCAATAGCAGACGAGAGCTGCGCGGCGACGGCTTTTACCGGCGCCGCAAGGTGCTGCTCAGGTTCGCGGTAAAAGCGGCTTGCCGACATTGACACGCTAATCGCTCCCACTGCCGATGCCGTCCAATCCCGGATTGGCGCGCCGATGCAGCACGCTCCCTCGGCACTCTCTTCGAGATCGACAGCGTAACCCTGCGCATTGATACGCGCCAATTCACTTTCGAACTCCGACACTTGAGTGATGGTCTGCAAAGTCGATTTCGGCATGCCCGTCTTACTGAGCAACTCGCGGGCGGTGGCAAGATCGATATTGGCCAGGATCGCCTTCCCCAGCGCCGTGCAGTGCGGGCTTGCCGAAGCGCCAAACTTCGGTTTGAACGGCACCTCGCCCGAATGATCGATCTGCTCAAGCATGAAGATATCCAACTCGCGCGGATCGAAGATGGCCAAGTGAGCTGTGGCTTCCATCTGCTCGGAAAGGCGCTGCAGCAAAGGACGTGCAGTCTCTCTTAGCTCATTCCGCTGGAATACCGTCAGGCCAAGTTTCATAAGACCCATGCCGAGCCGGTATGTCTTGTTTTGTGAATTCTGCTCGACGAACCCGAAAGAAAGCAGAGAGCTGAGAATGCGGTGAACGTCACTGGGAAGGAGATCTGTGCGGCGCGCGAGTTCCGTAACGCCCATGCTTGGCCGGGTTCGGAATTCGGCTAGAATTCGGCAGACTTTCGCAACGGTAGTAGCTGGCTTCATCGAACTAACCTCGTCCCGATGGTTCTGGCCTAAAAAGAGTCTACTCAGTCTACATCCACACGGAAACGCGAATCAATGCCGTCGAAATGCGAGTTCGCGCCACAGGGTAGCGGTCCCTGGCCAGATCTTATTAGGCGACATCGTACAGCAGCACGTTGTAATTCTTGTTTTGGAGGGTGTTCTCGATCGTCGGCCACAGTTTCTGGTGCGTCGGAGTCGCGACCCACTTTTGCCGCAGTTCTTCGTTTTGGAACGTGAGCACAAAACGGTAATTGGCCTCAGCAGGCGGATGACCGGCGACGGTCTGGCGAAGCTTCAGCATCTGCGCGTCAATGTACCCGGGTTGCTTGCTCGCCGCTGCTTTGAACGCCCCGTGAAAATTCTTTAGCATCTCCTGTTCTTTCGCTGGATCCACTGTCAGGTCCACGTGTAGCTGAATTCCTTTTTGCGAGGCGGATGCCCCCTGAACTGCCCCGGCGGCAACGGCCGCCACGCATGCTTTCAAATAAGTTCGGCGTTCCATATCTCTTCAACTCGAAATCAGTAGAGTTCCTTCTTGCCCTCGACGGGCAGTTTAATCCGGTACAGTCCGGTCACAGCTGTGATGAAGAGAGTATGGCGCCCCTCACCCCAGTTGCAGTTTGCCGGAGTTTCGCCCGGCTTTATGGTTCCGAGGTGCTTGCCTTCGGGCGAGAACACCCAGAGCCCCCCGGGACCTGCGCAATAGAGATTCCCCTTAGAATCCACCTTCATGCCGTCAGGCAATCCGTCCTCTGTCTCCGCAGTGGCATCGAAAAGGACGGTGCCATTCTTGACCGTACCGTCCGGCTGCACGTCATAGCGCATCCAGATTTTCCGCTTAGGGTCCGAATTCGATACATAGAGAACTTTTTCATCCGGTGAGAAAGCTATGCCGTTCGGGCGCGATAAATCGCGCACAATCACCTGCAATTTCCCGTTCGCCAGGCGGAAGACTCCATTGAAAGGCAGTTCCTTCTTGGGATCCTGATCCTGACCGACGAGTCCATATGGCGGATCGGTGAAATAGAGCGAGCCGTCGGATTTATAGACTAGGTCATTCGGACTATTCAGACGCTTACCCTCAAACTTGTCGACGAGCGTCGTAATGCTGCGGTTTTTGGCAATGCGCACGATCCGGCGATTGCCGTGCTGGCACAACAACACGGCGCCATCTCTATCGGCAATCATTCCGTTTGGTCCCATGAAGGACTTGGCAGGTGCGTCGGTGCCGTCGTAACCTCCAGGCCGCAGAATCTCTTTCACGCCACTCGACGACCATTCTCGAACGACGTTGCCGACGACGTCGCTAAACCATAACCGTCCATCCGGGAACCAGAGCGGCCCTTCTGTAAACTGAAAACCGCCGGCTAGTTTTTCAATGCCTGCTGCGGCCGGCACCAGCACATCGAACGCCCGATCGAGACGAACGATCTTGCCGACCGTAGCGGGCACTTTGTTATTCACTTCGACGTCGGGCTTGGTACAGCCGGCCAGGGATAGTAATCCGATTGCCGCAAGTGTGGCTTGTCTCATACGACTTTGGGAAGTCTAAGTATCGGATGGCTTCACAGTCAAGAACCCCATTCTAAATACTTGAATACGTCATCGCGTCCCGCTTGTCGTCAGATAAAGCATGGCTCAAGCAGTAGAGAGATCCTCGTGAACAAGATCACCCGCCGAACTGCTATCTACGGCATTGCGGCATCGGCATCTCTCGTATGTGCAAGGGAGAAGGCCACCGCTGTTGCACTCATCGGCGATGACCTCGGGGTATCTATCGACTTTTGCGATAAGGTGAAAGCACTCGACGCAGATACACTCCGCGGATACAGACACCTGATTATGCTGCGCGACGTGTTGTGGCCGGACCGCTACACCGCCCCAAACAGCGGTCCGGGTGCGATCACAACGTGACCTACATCAGCCCGCACAACGATGACTTTCGCGATATCTTGGGAGCCGTTACCCAGCAGCACCCGCCTCTGCGCCTTCAAAATTAAAGTGGTCAACAAGGAGCACCCGATCACGCGCGGAGTGAAAGATTCTGTGCTGCAGAGCGTGAACGAGGACGGCCTCGCGTAGAAGGATCTGGGCACGTCATCGGCCGCAGGTTGGGCATATGATTACGGCAAAGACGCGTCGGTTACCTTCCCGGGCCAGCTGATGACGGCCCTCTGGAATCCGGAGCCCGAAAAACTGCAGAAGAACGCCGCGCGCTGGCTCCTCCGGCAGGTAGGACAGCCGGGATGTTGCGGGCGCTAGAAGATCACTTTCGCGCCCACCTGCATGATGCGAGGTCCGGTGACCGTGTCGATGCGCCCGAATGCGGAGGAGTTCAGGGTGGTATTCGGGTTCCCCAGATTGGCGTGGTTGAAAGCATTGAAAAGCTCCCAGCGCATTTCCAGTCTGGCTCGTTCGGTGATAGTCGTGACTTTGAAAAGCGAAGCGTCGAGATTGTACTGACCGGGGCCGTAGATCGGATTGCGCCCCTCGTTCCCGAACGTTCCGATTGCAGGCATCGCAAAAGCGGCTGTATTGAAGTACATCGCTCGTTGCTGGTCGAAAGACCGTCCCGCCGATAAGACGGGATTGCCGACCACGTCCGCACGCTGATTGCCGCCACCCTGGAGCGCCCGGTCCGTGCCCGGAACGATGGTTAAGGGACTGCCGCTGACATAGTGGAAGATTCCGTTCGTACGCCAGCCCTGGGTCAGCTTACTCGCCCATCCGCTGTGCCATCGTGTCGGGATCTCATAAAGAAATGTGCTCACGAAATTATGCCTGCGGTCGAAATCCGCAGGGCCATGCTCTGCCCGCATGTTGTTCGGATCCTGCGCCAGGCTCGCATTCCTGTCGAGAGACTCGTAGTCGAGCGCTTTCGACCAAGTGTAGTTCGTCATAACGTACAGCCCCTTCGAGAAGCGCTTCGTGGCGGTAACTTGCAGGCTGTGATACGTGGAATTTCCGGTCGTGGATGCCTCGTCGATGCCTTGGAAGTTTTTATCGAGCCGCCGCGAATCGATGTTTCCGGCCGTTGATAGCGGTTTGCCATCCGGTCCGTTGCCAGGGATGAACACTGCCGGATTGATTTCGCGGTTCAACCAAAGATGCGTTCCCTTGGATCCCACGTACGCCGTCGACAGGACAATCTGACCTGGGAATTCGTGCTCTATGGTGAAGTTCCACTGCTGATTGTAGGGCGTGACCGACAGAGGATCGAAGAACCGCGAGATTGGCATAGGCAGGGTGAACTTATATGCCTTTCTCTCCGACTCGGTCGCCGGCGGTGTGAACGGATACAGATCTCCGCCGGGAAAGTTCAACCATGGATTTTCAAAGCTCGCCGGATTGTTAATGGAGACGTTCAGAACGAATGGCTGATTCAACTGAGTCTCATTCAGCAGATAACCTCGTTCCGTGTTGTAGAACAGTCCGTAGCCCGAATGGATGCTCGTTTTCGAGTTCGCCCCGAATGGAAGCCAGGCAAAGCCAATACGCGGGGCAAAGTTATTCCAATCCTTGTTGTACGTGGTGGACGACACTCCTGGGTCGCCGGGGAAGACGAGTCCCTTAGGAGCGTTCGGATACAGAGTGGATTGCTGGCCGCGGCGATACCCGGCAATCTCGTTGTTGCCGTCGTGGATTCCAAAGTACGGCTCGTACCGCAACCCGAGGTTTACGGTCAGTGTAGGGCGTACCTTCCAGTCATCCTGGACGAACGCAGCAAAGGTCTTGAATACGTTATCCGTACGCAGCGTTGAGTATTCCGTGAAGTTCGTTGGTAAGCCCATCAGCCACTCAGCGAATCCGTTACCGGCCCGTGTGCCGCCGAAATTGAACGAGGCGCCGTCCGCGTTGTAAATCTCGTGCCGGTTGGCATCATTCAATGACATTTCAGCACCGACTTTCAGCATGTGCCCGCCACGCGTGATGCTGAGTGTGTCGCGGATCTCGTGCGCTGTTGGCACCACGTCGAAATACGTATTCCCGCCCGTGCCGAAGTAACCGGCCAGCGAGCCAAGGCGCGTGCTCATGGGATATTCGGGGGCCTGAGCCGTGGTCTTCACGCCGAAATCCTGATACCGCAGGCCCGGGGCAACCTTTGGCGGGTTCCCCGGATATTGATCCGGCAAGATCGGTTGCGGTCCTCGCACGAAGGCCAGGCGATTCAGCGTGTAGGTTAAGGCATTCAGCATCGACGGCGAAAGAATCTTCGTGTAGTTGCCGGTGATGTGGTTATTTGTCCAGTTGTTGTACCCGTTGAACAAAGGCAATCCTGCGTTTGCAGTGGTTAGCGTGTCGTAGTAAAAGTAGCTGACATACAGCCGGTCATTTGCCGTAAACGAATGATCAAACCGCGAGATGTACTGGTTCCGCGTGTCACTGCCAGGCGCGTTGAATATCAGCTGATTGCCATTGATGTTTGGGAGCGGAAAAAGAATGTTGCCGATCTTCACTGCGGCTTGTGAGAAACGGCTGGACGGAATAATGTCCCCTGGAAAACGCGATCCTGTCAGCGGATCGATAGGCTTTGTCTTGCTCTGGGAGAAGTCCCCTGCGTGCTCAGCGGCCGTGGGCATTACCTGTCCGGTGTTAGTCGTAGCACTCTTTTCGCGCAGAGATTCCCAGGAAAAGAAGAGGAACGTCTTGTCCTTTATGATTGGGCCACCGAGACTCGCACCGAACTGATTGCGCTTCAAAGTAGGCTTCGTGACCAAATTCGCGTGTCCGAAGAACGATCGCGCGTCCATTAAATCGTTGCGCAAATACTCATAGAGAGATCCGTGAAACAGGTTTGTCCCGGATTTGGTTACGCCGGTCACGAGCGATCCCGCTCCGCGTCCGTATTCCGCGCTAAAGCTGCTGCTGAGAACACTGAACTCCTGCAGCGCGTCGGGATTCGGCATCGACGTCGGCGTTCCGTCGTAGACATCATTGTTGTGGCCGCCGTCCAGGAGCACGTTGTTGTCGTTGCCGCGCGCCCCGTTGACCGATACACCGTCCTCTTGGGAAAGGCTGACCCGGGCGCCTGCCTGATTGATCGCGCCGGGAATCAATGTCTGAAGCTGCAGCGCGTTCCGCCCGTTCAACGGCAGATCCTCAATGAGCTGATTTGTGACCACGGTTCTCACGGTGGACGTGACTGTCTCGATGCCGGTCACTGCGGCTGATACTTCGACCCGTTCACTAACCTGCCCCACCTGAAGTGAAAAATTCACGGTCAAGGTCTGTTCGGCCGTCAGATTGATCCCCGATTGTGAGACGGTCTTGAATCCGGCAAACGCGACGTCGATCCTGAAATCCCCGACCGGGAGCCGCGAGAAATTATAGCGGCCGGCCGAGTCGGTAGTCGTCGTCTGTTTGAGTCCCGTTGCCTCATTCGTGAGGCTGACAGAGGCCCCCATGACCGCCCCGCCTGAAGTGTCGTTTACAACACCGACGATGGCTGCATTTCCTTGCGCATGCAGGGCTTGAGTTCCCACCAGGATGCAAGCTGCGAGAACAAACTCAGTAACCTTCCGAAGCATGGTCTTCCCCCTCTGACGCCCCGTTGGATGGCCATTCGCAAATTGAAACAGCACATCCGACTTGCCAGGACTCGGCTTCTGTGGAGTCTAAGGAGCACTGGCAATGCAGTCAAGGAGTGCGTTCTAAATACTTGAATGCTCCTGAGAGCGCCTCGGGAGGCGAAGGTGAGCTATTGTGGTCGGCCGATTGGTCGCGACGGCTGCGGTGTGCAAACGCGCCTTACGCTATGCCGCTGGAAATCCGGTCCTCACGGTGGCCTGGGCGGGCGCTTAGGCGATCATTCGCGCCAGTCGAAGAAGCGGTCGGTAGTTACTTGATCACAGGCAGGGACTTCGCATCCCACCCGCCGCCGAGCGCCTTCACGAGATATACACTTGCTTCCATACGCCGCCGCTGCAGACCGATGCCTGCGCGCTCGTTCTGCAGCCGGATATTCTGCGCCGTCACTACTTCGAGATACGTCACGAGTCCGCCCTTGTAGCGCTCCATCGATAGTTCCTCAGACCGGCGAGCGGAGGTAATCGCGCGTTCCTGCCGTTCCGATTCCTCCTCGAGAACGCGCAGGCTCGCGAGATTGTCCTCCACCTGCCGGAACGCATTGAGCACCTGTTCCCGGTAGTCGGCCACGGTGGCATCATAGCTTGCCCGGGCCTGTTCCACCACGGCATGACGGCGGCCGGCGTCGAACAGCGGCTCTACTGCGGAAGGTCCGATCGCCCACAGGCGGCTTGGCCACGCGAGCCAGCTCGCGATGCTGCCGCCCTCAAATCCGCCCGTCAGGCTCAACATGAGTTTCGGGTAGAAAGAAGCCTTCGCATAGCCGACTTCGCTGTTGGCGCTCGCCACGCGCCGCTCGGCCGCGGCGATGTCCGGCCGCCGTTCGAGCAGCGTCGAGGGCAAACCCGCCGGTATTACGGGCGGATCCAGACGACCCGGTTTGCCCGGCAGGCGGAACCCCTCGGGTGTTTGGCCAGTCAGTACCGCGAGTGCGTGTTCCAGTTGCGCTCGCTTTTCGGTCACGTCGATTGCCTGGGCACGAGTGGCCTCGAGTTGCGTCTTCGATTCTTCGACCTCGGCGCGATTGGCCAGGCCGCCATCAAAGCGGCTTTGCGTCAAATCCAGTGCTCTCGCATACGCGTCTGCCGCGTTGTTCAGAATGCGGCCCTCCTCATCGAGGCTCCGTAGATTGAAGTAGTCGGCCGCGACTTCCGCGTGAATGCTCAGCCGCACGGTCTCGAGATCTGCGGCCGATGCCTGGGCGCGCTGGGCGGCAGCGGCGACCACGTTACCGACTCGTCCCCACACATCGAGTTCGTACGATACGTCGACTGGCAACATGAAATCCGAGTAGTCATTCAGCCGCGGGGCCGGAGCGAGCACCTTGTTATTCGAGAATCGCTGCGCGGTGATCTGCGGGGCCGCAGTAACCAGCGGGAACCGTGCGGATTTCTGCTGTTTCACGAAGGCCCGAGCCTCCGCATACCGCGCCTGTATACTCCGCAGGCTCTCGTTCGACACATTCACCTGGCGTTCGAGTGCGTCGAGATCCGGGTCATGGAAGATGGTCCACCACTCGCCACGCGCGAAAGCATCCGCAGGGTCCGCCTTCTTCCACTGGCCCGATTCCTTGAACGCGAGCGGAGGCTGCTCGCGGAACGCCGGCGGTGTGGGCGCGGACGGGGGAGTGTACGCCGTGCGCTTCGCGCAACTGCTCGACATGAGTGCGGCCGCCGCGGCCAGCACCCCAACAACAAACCTCTTCATTACCGGGCACCTTCCTTAACTTCCACCTGTTGTCCATCCACGATCGAATCCGGCGGATTGACTACCAGCCGCTCCCCCTGCTGGATCCCCGACGTGACTTCCACGGAGTCGCCGTAGTCGTGGCCCACCGTGACCGGCAGAAGTTCGACCTTACTGTTGCGTACCGCTGCCACTCGCAGACCCTCTTTACGGAACATCAGTGTGTTGACCGGGACCGTGAGCGCGTGGACCGGGGACGGAAGCTTCAGGTGAACTTCGACGAACGCCCCGGGAAGTAGGATACCCGACGGGTTATCCACGTCCACTTCCACCAGCAGCGTCCGCGACGCGATATCGATGGCGTTCGAACTGCGGACTACCTTCGCACGGAAATGGCGGCCGGGCAGTTCGGGAAGAGTCAGGTCTGCTTGAGTGCCCGTTGCCGCTGAACGGGAACTCACCTGCGGCACACGCACGAATACGCGAACTTTCTGAATCGCCGCGATATGATACAACTCCTTGGTCGTCCCGCTGCTCCCTGCGTTGATCAGCGATCCGATATCGATGTTGCGCGCGGTGACGACTCCGTCGAATGGCGCGTAAACCTTCTGGAATGCCTGCAGATTCTCAAGCCGTTTCACGTTGGCCGCAGCCGCATCCACTGCAGCCTTTTTGGCTTGGCGGTCACCGACCTTCTCGTCGGTCTCCTGTCGCGATACGGCCTCCCGGCCGAGTAATGATTGGTAACGAGTCGCAGTCGACTGCGCCAGGTTGTAGGTGGCCTGCGCAGTCTCGAACTGCGCCCGGGCCTGTTGCAACTGTTGATCGATTTCAGGCGTCTCGATCTCGGCGAGCAACTGCCCGGCCTTGACCTTCATCCCCATATCGGCGTACCACTTCTTGAGATAGCCGTCGGTCCGCGCGTACACCGGAGTGTCCGTGAACGCCTCCACATTGCCTGGCAGGAGCAATTCGTCCGCGGGCGCACCCAGTCCCGGGTTGATGACTCTCACAGTCGGGATCGCAGCCTGTCTCGTCTCGTGTGCGAGAACGGTTTCGGCCTGCACGCGCCCGCGGATGCCATCGAAGATGCGAACCGCCATCACTGTGGCGAGTGCGACGGCTATGACCAGCAACAACGTCCGGGAACGTCCGCTCTCTTTCGGAGCGATGATTTCTTCTGTTTCCATTGCGATTAACCTTTTCACTTACTAGGGGCCTGCCTCCGGTAGTAGCCTGCGTTGCCGCTCCGTTCTCAGCGAGCCAACGCTAATGCTGCTCCTCCACCTCGCGTCGCGCGCGCCGGTGAAATACACTGAACACACCCGGCACCAGGAACAACGTTGCGAATGTCGCGCACACGAGACCGCCGATAACTGCCCGGCCCAGAGGCGCATTCTGCTCGCCGCCTTCGCCGAGGCCCAATGCCATGGGCACCATGCCGATAATCATCGCCAGCGCTGTCATCAGAACGGGCCGGAAGCGAGTAGCGCCGGCTTCAATGGCAGCCTTGGAGGAGTCCCGCGTTTCGGCCAGCCGCTCCTTCGCGAACGAGACCACGAGGATACTGTTGGCCGTTGCCACGCCCATGCACATGATCGCGCCCATCAAGGCGGGGACGCTTAACGTGGTGTTGGTAATGAACAGGAACAATACGATCCCGGCCAGCGCAACCGGCAGGGCCGTCACGATGATAAACGGATCGAGCCATGACTGGAAATTCACCACGATCAGCAGGTACACCAGCACGATCGAGAACACCAGCCCACCAAGCAAACCGATATAAGACGCCTGCATCGTGGCAAGCTGTCCACGTACATTGATCTGCGAGCCTCGCGGCAAGTCCTTGCGATGCGCGTTCACCACGCGCTCGAGATCGCGGCCGACAGCGCCGAGATCTCGGTCACGCACAGAGCCGTAGATATCCACGACCCGCTGGACGTTATAATGCGAAACGACGCCCATGTCCTCGGTGCGGTGAATCGCGGCCACGTCGGCTAGGATCTCCTGACGTGGTGCGCCCTGACCGTTGATCGGAATGCCCTGCAGGTCGCGCATGGTTTGGATACGGTACTGGGGCGTCTGGGTCACAAGGCTGTAGCTCACGCCGTTTTTCGGATTCAGCCAGAACGACGGCGTCGTCTGCTGGCTGCCGCTGAGCGAGACCAGCAGGCTGTTTGCGATGTCGCGCTGTGTGAATCCGCTCTCCGCCGCTTTCGTGCGATCCACCTCAATGTGAAACTTCGGGTGGTCGAACGCCTGCTGAATTCGGAGGTCGGCCGCCCCCGGGATCTGCCGCAGATCCCGCAGAAGGTTGTCCGCGAATTCGCGATTGCCCTGTATGTTCGGGCCGACTACCTGAACGTCGATCGGGGCCGGAAGGCCGAAGTTCAGGATTTGGCTCACCATGTCGGCCGGCAGGAACGAGAACTGAGTGCCGGGGAACTCGCGCGGCAGCGTCTTGCTCAATGCGCGCACGTACTCAGCCGTCGGGCGGTGCTCTTCGTTGAGCGTCACCAGAATGTCAGCGTCTTCGGGTCCAATCGGCGACGAGTTGCTGTACGTCAGGTTGATCGTGCTGTATGGCAGGCCTATGTTATCCAGGATGCCCGCCAGCTCGGTCTTCGGAATTCCTGCGCGGATCGAGTTCTCCACTTCGTCGGCTACCCGCGCCGTCTCTTCGATACGAGTCCCCGTGCGCACCCGCATGTGGAGACGGAACTGGCCCGTGTCGACTTGCGGAAAGAAGTCCTGCCCAAGCCACGGCACGAGCAGAAAAGCTGCCAGGCATGCCGCCACGAAAACCGGAAGGACAATGCGCGCGTTGCGAACGGTCGAAGTCAACAGTCCGGCGTATCCGTCGCGCAACCGCGAGAAGCCGCGCTCGAACCAGCGCTGGAACGCCGCGAACGGATTCCATCGCGATGCTTCCGGCACGTCGTGGTGCGCTTTCAGCAGATACTTGGCCAATGTCGGAACAAGCGTTCGAGAAAGGATGTAAGACGCAAGCATGGCGAAAACAACCGCCTCGGCGAGCGGCACGAACAGGTACTTCGGCACACCGCTGAGAAAGAACATGGGCAGGAACACGATACAGATACAGAGCGTCGATACCAGCGCGGGGACAGAGATCTGCGCAGCGCCTTCGAAAATTGCGATTGAGAGCGGGCGGCCCTCTTCCAGATACCGCTCGATGTTCTCGATCGTAACCGTGGCGTCGTCGACCAGAATGCCGACTGCGAGCGCCAGCCCGCCGAGCGTCATGATGTTGATGGTCTCGTGCAGGGCGGAGAGAACAAGGATCGAGGACAGAATCGAGAGCGGAATGGAGACGGCGATGATCAGCGTGCTGCGCCAGCTTCCCAGGAACAGCAGAATCATCGCGCCGGTCAGGCAGGCTGCGATAATTGCCTCGCGTATTACTGCACTGATCGCCGCGCGCACGAAGATCGACTGATCGGACAGCGGCTCGATCTTCAGATCATTCGGCAGCGCGGATTTGATCGTTGGCAGCAGCTTCCTTACGCCCGTGACGATGTCGAGAGTCGAAGCGCTTCCCGCCTTATACACAGTCAGTAGAGATCCACGGCGTCCGTCCTGGCGGACGATATTTGTCTGAGGGGCGAAGCCGTGCCGCACGCTCCCTACGTCGTGAAGGTAAATCGTCGTCCCGTTAACGGCCCGAATCGGTAGATCCGCGAGTTCGCCCATCGTTTTCGGACTGCCGTTCATGTCCACGTTGTATTCGAACTGCCCGATCTTCGATGTACCGGCGGGAAGGATCAGGTTCTGAAGCGATACTGCACTCACCACGTCCTGCGGCGCCAGCCCCTTGGCCTGCAGTAGAGCCGGGTTGAGATCGATCATGATCTGGGGCGTCTTCCCCCCGTAAGGCCACGGCACCGCCGCGCCCGGAACCGTGGCAAGCTGCGACCGCATGAAGTTCATGCCCAGGTCGGTCAATTCTTGCTCGGGCAGCGTGTTACTCGAAAGCGAGAGCTGCAGTATCGGCACCGTCGAGGCGTTGTAGTTCATCACCAACGGCGGGTTCATACCGGCCGGCATCTGCTTGAGCACGGTCTGCGAGATGGCTGTCACCTGTGCGATCGCCGTCGTGACATTCACGGTGGGCTGGAAAAAGATCTTAACGACCGACATCCCGTTCAACGTTTGCGACTCAATGTGCTCGATATCGTTTACGGTCGTACTGAGCGTGCGCTCGTAGCTCGAAACGATACGGCCCTCGAACTCCTCGGGAGCCATGCCCGTATAGGTCCAATCGGCCGCGACTACAGGGATGTCAATGTTCGGAAAGATGTCGGTCGGCATGCGGGAGATGACGACCGGACTGACGATCAGAATAAGGATCGCCAGGACGATAAACGTGTAGGGGCGATCGAGAGCAATTCGGACGATCCACATTTTATTTTCAGATTTCGAGACGAAACAGTTTCGTTTCTATAATAGAATAGCACCAGGACCGCTTGCATGGCGAAAGTGGAAGAAACGGACATACAGCAAAGAGGGCCGGGCCGGCCACGGGACGAGGCCACCAAGGAGCGCATACTGGATGCGGCGCTGGAATTGATTGAGGAGGTTGGGTTTTCGCAGGTTACGTGCGACGCAATCGCCCAGCGGTCGGGAGCCAGCAAGGCCACGATCTACCGGTGGTGGCCGAACAAGGTTGCAGTACTGATCGAGGCGTTCGTTCGTCGGATGGCACCGGAACTGCCGCTCCGCGAGGTAGACTCGTTTGAAGAATGGGTCAGGCTGCACGTGCAGGAGTTTGCGCAGGTGTTGATGGGGCGTAACGGGCGGCTTTTGGCGGCTATCGTTGCCGCGGCCCAAAGCGATCCCGAGGTGGAATCTACTTTTCTGTCCCACTGGATTGCACCGCGGCGTCAGCTATGGCGCACCGCACTAGAGCGCTTCCAGCAGCAGGGCGCGCTACCGGAGGGCCTCGACATAAATGTTATCCTCGATGCCATGTACGGTCCGCTGTACTTCCTCCTGATGGTCCGTCATGGAAAGGTGACGACAGGCTACGCCGACGCCCTCGCGCGCACTCTGCTCACCGGCTTCCTTCCGAGGAATTGATCTGCTCTTCGAGTCCCCTTGCTCAGTTCGTCGCGCCGAACAGTAGTGCGGTCGCTGGCGTTGATCTGCGTCCTATTGCGCATAGAGCGACGCGGCGACTCCGAGAAGTAGCGTTGCGGTTCGGATTATTTGTTGTGACGGATGGGATTCTCGTACCAGACAACATTCTTGCTTTCGAATCCGGCAACAAGAACATCGAGATCACCATCGCCATCCATATCCAAGACGCGTACGTCGTAAGACGATTGATCGCCTGAGATCCGGTGGCGTTTGAAGTTGCCCTTGCCATCGTTCTCGAACCATGCGGCGATGCGCGAGTCTTTCGCGACGGTCACGATGTCGGGCTTGCCATCCTGGTTGATGTCAGCCACTGCGAGCGCATGCGGTCCTTTCAGTTCGGTGTCGATGTCGTGCGGCTTCCAGGCAGGCGCTTCGTACCAGGTCAGCCCTACTCCGTGTCCGCGGGAGCCAACAAAGTCGGGTTTTCCGTCCCCGTTCAAATCCGCTATCTGGATATTCGTGGCGCCGAGCTGATTGTCGGCGATCAGGTGCTTCCTCCAGGGCTGCCGCGGATCCTTTCCCTGCTCCCACCAGGCGAACCAATTCCCGCCTGGGGAGTCCTTTGCCGCACTGGCAATGTCCGGACGTCCATCACCGTTGACGTCGCCGAACGCGACATAGTGGCTCAATCCGGGCGCGTCGCCCTTGGCGAACACGTATCGCGGCCAACGCTCGTATACTTTCTGGCCTTTCGGGATGCTGTACCAGACCAGAGCATCCTTCATGGGGCCCTGGGGCTGCCCGCTGCTGCCGGCCAGATCGAGGCGGCCGTCCCGATCAACGTCCCCGATCACCAACCCGTGAACCCCGTCTGCCCCGCCGTCCGCCGCGTCGTCGATCACGTGATACGTCCATTTGTTGTGCAACGGATCCTTCGGCTGCTCAAGCCAGTAGATCAGCCCTGGATGATAGCGAGCGGCAATCACGTCCACCCGGCCGTCTTGATTGACATCGAGCGAAACAGCGTAAATCGTCCGAATCCCTTCTCCCAACACCACGGGCTTCCAATCCGGTCCAACATAAAGCATCAACTTCTCGCTCTTGCTGGTGATGTCGCTGGCAATCACGTCAATCGTGCCATCGCCAGTGAAGTCTGCCGCAACGGCCGTTTGTGTGACGAATCCACCGGCAATGACGTGTTTCGGCCAATCCGCCAGTGTTTCGGTGTTGCCGAGCGGTACGCAGTATAGCAGCGCTAGAAAGACAAGACTCCGCATCATCGAATCAAAATAATAACTTCATCCCAAACTCGAGCACGCGGGCAGGACCCGCGCCAGTCACCGCACCGTACGTTTGCGCGGGCTTTCCCGCACTGTCGAACCGGACGGTCGTATCAATGCCGGTGAACGAGGGATGATTCGGGAAGTTGAACGATTCTGCGCGGAATTGCAGACGCGCGCGTTCGGTCACGTTGAAGTTCTTGATCAGGGATGCATCCCACTGGCTGAATCCCGGCCCGATCATGGTGTTGCGGCCTACGTTGCCGAATCGACCCGCAACCATCTTTTCGGGAGCAACAAATGCTTCGGTGTTGAACCAGCGCGCCAGCGTTCGTTCCCTGGCGGGAAGGTTTGGGTCGCCGATCACTTCGGCGCGGGTCGAATTGGCGCCCACGCGCGCGCTGTCCACCAGTGCCGTAAAGGTCACGGGAGCGCCGCTTTGATAGGTCGTGACCCCGGCGAGTTCCCATCCTCCGAGCACATACCGGACAATTGCATCGTGAGCTTTGGTGAAGAACGGGATATCCCAGATGTAGTTCACATTCAGCAGATGGGCCCGGTGCACGGATGAGAGCGCATAATCGGCTCGTGCGTTGTAAGCGTCTTGCGGCGTACCCGATGAAGTATCCATGGCCTTCGACCAGGTGTAGTTCCCCGTGATCGAGAACCCGGCCGCCATGCGGCGGCTTATGGTAATTTGCATCGCGTTGTAGTTGGAATTGTCGCCATGGTCCCGCATGTTGATTGCGGCATATCCGGGATACGGACGCAGTGCATTCAGGTTGATGCTGCTGTTGGGCGGATTCAGCCGCGTACCGACGCGGAGTGCATTAATATTGATCGTCCGCGAAAGATGACGGGCCAGATTGCCAACGTAACCCACATCCAGGATCACGTTGAGCGGCAATTGGTGTTGAACACCGAGGTTGTAGGAGATCACGCTCGGGGTATCGAGATCGCGCGGCAGCATCGTCAGATTGGACGGAAACGCACGCGACGTACCTCCGGTGGGATTGTCGATGTTGCCATCGAAGATGCTGGACGTGACGTTGAAAGGCGGATTGCCGCTCGGATTGATCAGAACGTTCGTTGGAGTACGGTCGTAAAAGATACCGAAGCCGCCGCGGATTGCCGTGCCTCCGGAGCCAAAGGGATCGTAAGCGAATCCGAAACGCGGACCGATGTCCCTATAGTGGTTGTCATACGCGCCGCGTGGGAGGCCCACGAACAGCCGTTGTAGGGACGGATCGGAAGCAGCCGGGATGCGCCCATTCGCTTTGTCCGGAAAGCTCGAACCGAACAATACGATGCCGTTGTAGGGATCGCCAGTGCCCGGCGTCATGGATCCGTCGCTCTGGCTGATTTGCGGCGCCTTCTTCGGATCGAAATACTGGGGGAGGAAAGTCGATGTATTACCCAGTTGGTTGTAGAACGCCGGGATGTAGTTATAGCGGATGCCGAGTTCAAGCGTCAACCGGCGGGACACTCTCCAGTTGTCCTGGAAATACGCGTCCACCTCGTTGAACCGTCCCCAGTAGTCTGCGTCCGCGCCGGATTCCGTATAGTTCTGAAAATTACCCAGCAGCACGTCCGCGATCACGTTGCGCGTAGTGTTGCGTGCGGATGTCGCAAAAGTCACGGCGCCCTGATCGTTAAATCGAATGTTCTCGTCCGTCCGGCTTCGTGTGATGTGCACTCCAACCTTCATCGAGTGACTACCCTTGATGAAGCTTAGGTCGTCTTTCCACATGAAGATGCTATTGTTCTTCTTGATGCGGTCGCCGCCGTTGTATCCTGCGAATCCTGTGATGCTCAAATCGGGAACGATGCCGAAGCGGTTACCGGCAAGGAGTTCAGGCGCGCTGTAGCCGAGGGTGGAACGTTTCAGAATGTCGTTTTGCGGCTGCCCCACAATGATGTCGTGCGATAGGCTGAAGTTGAACGTATTCACGATTGACGGCGAAAAGATGTGCGATAGCGAGTAGGCAGTCACATACGCCGGACGCGGGCGCCCACCAGGGACAATTCCGAGATTGCTCCCCTGAAATGCGTCGAGAATGTCCCACTCATCATGCACCCAGCGATAGTTCATCTGCGTCCGCGATGAGAGCTGATAATCGAAGCGAAGGAGCAACTCACGCGGATCGGTCTGACTGACGCCGGTGGCCACGTAGTTTCCACCGGGGCCGGCGAAGTTGGGGAGCGGAATCGGCCGGAGCAACTTCGGTCCGTTCACCGAGAAGCGCGATGCAGGCACGGTGCGGTCGGGGAACGGCGTGTTGGTGTTGGCCGGATCCACCGGAGGAGCAAGCGACGAGCTTCGGAAATCGCCAGAGCGCTCGGCCGCCGTTGGCACAAGGTTCACGCGAGTCGATCCGACGTGACTGTACTTCCACTCCTGGCCGACGAAGAAGAACAGTTTGTCTCGCTGTCTATTGAATTTCGTTTTTGGGATCACGACCGGTCCGCCTAGCGTATAACCGAAATCGTTGAAGCGGAGCGGGTCCACCGATCGTGCGAAGAACGTGCGAGCATCGAAGCGATCGTTACGAACGAATTCAAAAAGCGTGCCGTGGAAAGTCTGGCCGCCGCTCTTGGTCACAACATTGACCAGCGCTCCGGACCGTCCGCCGAACTCCGCGCTATACCCGGAGGTCAGAATCTTCACTTCGGCGATTGCATCGGCGCTAGGGTTCACGGCGGCATTGGAGTTGCCGCCGTTATCCATGTTCTCGGCACCATCGACGTTGAACACGATCGAATCGGTACGCAGTCCGTTGACTCGCTGGCCAGTGGTTGAGAGTGCCAGATTGAAGGGGTCGAGAGTCGTCGCGACCGCTCCCGGGATCAGGCGGAGCAGTTGCGAGTAGTTTCTTCCGTTGAGTGCGATCTGACTCAGTTGGCGGCTGGCGATGACCCGGGATGTATCGCCCGACGCGGTCTGCACCTGTTCTACGGCAGCGGAGACGAGCAACGATTCCGAAAGCGATCCAACCTCGAGGCGGAAGTCAATCGTGCGGCGAGTGGCGGCGTCGAGGACCACGTCTGCCTGCTCGCTAGGCCGGAAGCCGTCCTTGTGGGCGCGCACGTTCCATGTGCCTTCAGGGAGTCCGGCAAAGATGTAGACGCCCGTGTCCTGCGTGACAGTCTCACGCACCGCGCCGGTCGCCTTGTTAAGGACGGTCACCTTGCAACCCCCGACTGAAGCCCCGGAGGTATCAGTCACCTGGCCTGATATATCACCCACATTGGATTGCGCCGTGGCGAGAACGGCGCCAAGTACCAGAGAAAGTGCTCCGCACAGAATGCGCAACAACATCTTCCTACCTCCCGGCCCGACGTGTCAGGCGTTTTGCTGCTTCTTCTTCCAGTACTCCATTGTGGGTCCGGTATAGACTCCCTGGCCGACAATTGCGCGCTTCCGTACGTCTGCAATCTCTTCCGCGGTGAGCTTCTTCATCCCCTGCACGGTGCGGACGTTATCTTCCATCTGGCCCTGCGATCCAGCGCCGCAGATGGCGACGTGAACCGGCTGGCTGAGCGTGTAGCGCAGACACTCGCTCGGGCTGAGTGCCCGTAGGAGGAACGCCTTGCAAAAGACCTTGATTGCTTGAATGCCGATGCCTGTCTCGACCGCTACGGGCAACGCGGTCTTCTCAAAGCTGAGATATGCATGATCGGCCGCATGCACGGGCATAAGCACGGTGTCCCACTTGTCGTATGCCTTGAGCAATTGAGCATGCACCGCCGGATCGTAGTGGCCGGTGAATCCGATGAAGCGGCACTTGCCCGCTTTCTTCGCGGCTTCGAATGCTTCCATCGCGCCGCCAGGTCCCAGGATTTGATCGATCTCTTCCTTACGCTGCACGCCGTGCATCTGCCACAGATCCAGGTGATCGGTTTTTAGTTTCCTAAGAGAATTCGCAAGTTCCGCTTCGGCGCCATCCTTGGTCCGCTTGCCCGATTTCGTAGTCAGGAAGATCTTCTTGCGGATCTCGCTTAATCCGATGCCGTAGGCTTCTTCCGCTTTCCCGTCCCAGTAACTTGCCGCGCAATCGAAGTAGGTGACGCCCATCTCGTAAACGCGGCGGACGTGCGCGGCCGCTTCCTGCACCGTCGGATGCAGGTCCATACGCGCTCCGCCTTGTGCGATGACAGTGACCTTCTCACCGGTTTTTCCAAGAATGGTTGTAGGGACATCTCCCGCTTTCACTTTGGCTGGACTGGCGTACGCCCCGGTCAACCCGGTTCCGACGAATGCGCCGCCGACAAACGTTCTTCTTCTCATGAGGCCTCCTTGTTATGCCCGACGAACAACGAAATAAGGTTGATTGGTGAGTTCCGCCGTGAAGCCCGGATACAGCCAGGCCGACGCCGGACCTTGTCTCAATTCGATGTAATATTGAAGCGGATACGCCGAGTCCGTGTAGCTGGCGCCAGTCCCCCGCGCGAGGACAGACATAAGCAGCACAGTACCGCCCAAAAGCCACGGCCACCGCGGACGTCCGGCGGCTTCGACGGGAGGAGGCTGTATAAGACTTGGTGACGCCGGAGTAGCAACAACCGTAGTCAGAGGATCACGTTCCGCCTGAGGAGCGTCCCCGAACAGTTCGGCCTTCACCAAGAACCGATATCCGATCCTGGGAATCGTCTCCAGGAACCGTGGAGTCCCCGCCGAGTCACATAGCGCTTCGCGGATCTTGTTGACGATTTTGTTAAGGCGCTGGTCGTGCTCACCCCACGGCTCGTTTGGCCATAGGGCTTGCCGCAGGACTTCGCGGGTAACAACCTCACCGGCATGTTCGAGCAATAACGCAAGGACCTGAAACGGCTGCCCAGTGAGTTTGATTCGGACGCCATGCTTACGGAGTTCATAGAGTTCCAGGTCCGCCTCGAAAACTCCAAAACGCACGCCACGGAATCTGGTATCTGCCGACCTCACGCGAAGCTGCCTCCCTTCCGCTGACTCAAGATTCTATATCAAACCCCTAAGGTTCGCTCAGGCCTCAACTTTCAATCGGTTAGCGGGGGAGGAACAAGGGATGCACAAAGAAGTGCTGGCATGGGCGCGTCCTAGGATAACTTGTTGTGACGATGCTCTCGCTTCGTTGTCTGGCAATCTCGGTAGGCTGCTTGAGTTCTGTTTGGGCCGGCTTCCCGCGGGCGGAAATCCACAGCCGATTCCTCGCAGCCGGGGTGTACCTGCCCGACACCCGAAACGGCTACTATCGCGGTACCCGCTTCGATTGGTGCGGTGTTATTTACAGCTTGCAATTCGCCGGGCACGAGTTCTTTGGTGAATGGTTCGATAGACACGACCCGCTCAGGCACGACGCGATCACCGGCCCCGTGAACGTGTTCCGGAAAAGTTTGAACGGGCAGGAGCGCGTCGAGCCTGGCAAGACAGCTGTTTGGGAAACTAGGTACGAGTTCTACACTCGTTGATAGGAGTTAAGGCTGTCAGTGGCGATTCGAATCCTACTTGTCGTTTTTTCGATCACTTGCGCAAATTCTCAAG
This sequence comes from uncultured Solibacteraceae bacterium, assembly GCA_964464925.1. Taxonomy (GTDB): domain Bacteria; phylum Acidobacteriota; class Terriglobia; order Bryobacterales; family Bryobacteraceae; genus CAYXLI01. The sequence continues at coordinate 43,463 of CAYXLI010000033.1, forward strand.
ACTGGCCCGTCTATGGAGGCGACGCCGGCGGCATGCGTTTCTCGCCGTTGAAGCAGATTCATCGCGGCAACGTAACAAAGCTGAAAGAGTCCTGGACCTTCCACACCGGCGACGTCAGCGACGGAACCGAATACAACGTGCGCAGTGCGTTCGAAGTGACGCCACTAGTCGTTGACGGCGTAATGTACATCGTCACGGCGTTCGACCGCTTGATCGCGCTAGAACCGGAGACCGGCAGGCAACTCTGGGCATTTGACCCCAAGCTCGACAAGACGAAGCCGCAGATGCTGTTCGCCAACCGGGGCGCGGCGCTCTGGACGGACGGCAAGCAGAAGCGGATCTTCTTCGGCACGCTCGACGGACAGCTTTGGTCGATCGACGCCGCTACAGGAAAAGCCGTCGATTCATTCGGTACTGGAGGATTTATCGATCTCCGCGCGGGAATGGTTGATCCGAACGATAAGCGGAGCTTCGGGCGCGGATACGGCATGACGTCACCGCCGACGATTTATAAGGATGTGGTGATCTGCGGGTCCATCGTTCCCGACACCGATCCGCAGGGTCCCAACGGCGATGTACGAGCATTCGATGCGCGCACCGGCAGACTCATTTGGCGCTTCCATACGGCTGCGCAGCGGGACGAGTTTGGCGGCGATACCTGGGAAGGAGACTCGGCGAAGGGCCGGGGTGGCGCAAACATGTGGTCGATCGCCAGCGTAGACACAAAGCGCGGCATCGCCTTCCTGCCTCTGACATCGCCGTCGTATGACTATTACGGTGGCGACCGTAAAGGAGCCGGCCTCTTCGGCGACGCACTGGTCGCAGTCGATGCACTAACGGGAAAGCGACTCTGGCACTTTCAGACTGTCCATCACAACATCTGGGATTACGACATCCCTGCGCAGCCCACGCTCGTGAGAGTACTGCGTGAGGGCAAACTGACCGACGCCGTCGCACAGGTCACCAAGACGGGCTTCACGTTCCTGTTTGAACGCGAGACCGGGAAACCTCTGTTTGACATCGTGGAGAAGGCGGTTCCACAGAGCACAGTTCCTGGCGAAGCCACGTATCCGACGCAGCCATTTCCCGTGAAGCCCGCCCCGTTCACGCGGCAGAGCATGAAGCCCGAGGAACTCACCAATGTCACGCCAGAGTCCCGCGCTTATTGTGCCGAACTCACCAAGGGCGCGGTGTTCGGAACGCTGTTCACGCCTCCGGGCATAGATCCCACCGTTCTGTTCCCGGGAACCAACGGTGGAGCAAACTGGGGCGGCGCATCATACGATCCGGAGACGCACACGCTGTACGTCAATTCGATGGACGTCGGCATGATTACGCGGTTGGTAAAAGCGCCCGCCGGATCCAAGGTGCCGTACCGCGCGCGCAGCGTCGGCGGATCGCGCTTTTGGGACAAGAATCGCTGGCCTTGCCAGAAGCCGCCATGGGGCCACTTGACAGCAATCAATCTCGACACTGGAGAGTTTCGTTGGCGCAGCGTGCTCGGTGTAGTGGACGCGCTACTGAAGAAGGGCATTCCTCCCACAGGCACATCGAATATCGGTGGCTCGATCGTGACGGCCGGGGGACTGGTGTTTATCGGTGCAACGGACGACAGCCGGTTCCGTGCGTTCGATAAAGACACCGGAAAGGAGCTCTGGACCGTTAAGCTGCCGGCGAGCGCCCACGCCACGCCGATGACGTTCTATTCGAACAAGACCGGCAAGCAGTATGTCATCATCGCTGCGGGAGGAGGCAACAAATACAACGACACATACTCAGACTCGTTGGTAGCTTATACCTTGCCTTAGCGTTGGCCGCGGCTGCTGACCAGCTATTTGATCACAAAAAGCATGCACCCCTGAAGCAGAAATGCGCCTCCTGCCATGCGGCCGCCGAATCCGGCGACCAGGCCGGGTTTCCCTCGCCCGCTCGATGCAGGACGTGTCACACGGACATGAAGGATCGAGCAAATCCGGGGAAGCGTGTCTACGAGCTTCCGGAGTTCGTATTCTTTTCGCATCGCACGCACGTGATCGCGAAGGTAGGGTGTAGCACTTGCCATGGAGACGTCACCCAACAAGCGACCATCCAAATCGCCCAACCACTAAAGATGAAGTGGTGCATCGATTGTCACAAACAGCAGAGAGCCGCAGTGAGTTGCGCGACTTGTCACGAGCTCGGGCAGTAATCGTCCTCCGGTGGCAATCTGCGAACGCTGTTACGAACCGTTCGAACGGCAGTGTTTCAGAAAATGATCTTCATCGACGCTTGCATAATCCGCGGATCGCGCGCGCTCCGAATTTGTCCGAACGTTGCGGACGACAGGGTTGCGTTCGGCGCCCCGAAGTTTGGATGATTGAACGCGTTGAACGATTCACCACGAGCCTGCAGCGTGAATCGCTCCAGAATCTTGAAGTCACGGCTAATTGCGAGATCTACATCGAAGTATCCGGGCGCCCGTAAACTGAAATGGCCGGCGTTTCCGAATGTTCCGGTCGCGTTCTGTGAGTACGCAGCAGGATTGACGTACTGATAAGACAAGCCGTGAGCCGCGCCTGTGTAAGCGGGAGTATTGGCCACAACATCAGGCCGATCATTGCCGATACCCGTAAGCGAATTGTCTCTCCCACTGATCGGGCTTACAGGAAGTCCGCTCTGATATCGAATCAGCGGAGCGATGTTCCAGTTATTCAGGATGTGCGACAGTACGCCAGTTTGACCTGCGTGACTCACGTATACGACGCTCGCATTGAATAAATGCGGCGCGTCGTACGAGCATGGGCCATAGTCCCCACGGACATTGTTGGGGTCCTGGATTACGCCCGTTCCCAGAGACGTCACCGGCGCGATTCCCAGGCATTTCGACCAGGTGTAGTTCGCGAGCAGGGTATATCGCTGCGCGAAGCGGTGCTCGATTGATGTGAGCAGGCCGTTGTAGTTTGCGCTAATCCCATCGTCGGCGAGCGTCATCTGCGAGTAATAGGCGCCGGCGGCACGATTTGCCAAGGTGAGCACGCGCCTTGCCTGCGTGTTACTGGTGGACGAGCAAGGTCTGCCTGCGCAGGATCCGGGGATAAAGACGGCGGGATTGATTTCATTTCCGATCCACATGTGGGACGTCTCATTGCCGAGGTAGGATACCGACACCACCCAGCTGTCACCGAAGCGATGCTGAACGCTCGCGTTCCATTGCTTGACCGATGGGGAATGAATGTTGGGCGGAAGGAAGACCTCCGCGTTCGCTTGGGGGAACGCGACATTCCTACCAGGCGCCGGCAGCGGGAACGGATTGCCGCCGGCAACGTTCGCCCACGGATCACTAAACTGGTACGGCCCGCTAGTGTTGGTGATCTGCGGACCGTAAGGTGGATTCTGGGCGACCATGCGGTACGGGACAAATGTTCCAACCGAGTCATACAAGATCGCGCCGCCAAGACGAATGGTGGTGACGCCCTTCCCCGTCGGATCGTAGACCAGTCCGGCACGAGGCGAGAAATTATTTAGCCGGGACGCGGTGAAGGACTTCGGAATCCCAGGGTCTCCGTAGAAGAGCGATCCGGCAGGTGCCTTGACGTACACCTGGCTGGTTTGGTTTGCATCGAATGCGGAGCGAAGGAAGATGCTCCCGCGATTGAACCGGTCATATTCAGGCAGCAGCGGTTCCCAACGCAATCCGTAGTTCAGCACGAGACGCCGGCTCACGCGATAGCTGTCCTGCACGTACAGCATCACCACCGTCTGCAGCAGATCGTTGAGTTGCTGGCCGCTCTGGCTGAACGAGTTCATCTTACCCATGAGGAAGTCGAGTAGCGGGTCGTTTGAGTAGCGGCCGTCAAAGTTGAACACGCCGTTGTCCTGGTAATGGTTGTCTTGACCGTCGCGCGTACGGATCACGTCCGCGCCGAACGCGATTTGATGCTTTCCCCGCATGATATCGACGTCATCCGCGATTTGGTAGCTCGTAATCGGGAATCGCCCGAGGGCGCATGTGCCGCAACCGACTGCAAATCCGCCGTTGTTCACCGCCAGTTGGAGGAAGTTCTTTGTGCCCTGGTACATGTTATTGACGCCCAGAGCAGTCGCATTGATTCCGTCCGGACTCGTGCCGCGGTCATTCTTACGGCGTCCAATGGTGAGGTGAAGTGCGTTCATCGTGGTCGGGCTGAACGTGTAGGTGTCGCCGAGTACGAACGTCTGCGCACGCTCGTCGTTGCCGGTCGTGGAAGTGACGAGAATGTCATGCGGATCGAAGAAAGCTGCGAGGCGATATTGGTCTAAAAGGTAGCGGCCGTACAGCGAGTGCTTCTGGTTGATCGTCCAATCCACGCGCGTGATGAGTTGCGTGTCATCGGACTGAACAGGGATACCGTACGAAACTCTCCCGCAGGGATCTGTTGTCTGCGGGAGGTACTTCGAGAGCGCCACAGAGGCCTTGTCGAAGCGCGAAGGGCTGATCTGGAAATTCGGCAGCGGCAAGCCAGTGGTTGGATCGTTGATAATTCGTGGAACCCCCTTGGCCTGGCAACTCGGTCCGTCGAGCACGCTGAAGTCGCCGGCCAATGCGGCGGGCGTGGGAACATAAGCGGTGCTTGATAATGGATCCTGGCGCACGTAGGACTGCTGAATTCCGGCGAAAAAGAAAAGCTTATCGGTGATGACCTTTCCGCCGATCGTGCCACCGAACTGGTTGCGCTTGAGGCTATCCTGGCGCGGCGCGAAATAGTTAATGGCATTCGCTTTGCCGTTGCGCAGGAACTCGAACAGACTTCCGTGATAATGGTTGGTTCCGGACTTCGTCACCGCGTTCACCACACCGCCCGGATGTAAACCATAACGCGCCGGTAGAGTGCTAGTCTCCACGCTGAACTCCGCGAGGGCGTCGGGGAACGGGATTGGCATATTCACGTTCGTGAAGCTGTCGTTATTGTCTCCGCCATCGAGCAGGTAGTTTGTCGTATTCCCGGCACCGCCCGCAATGGCGATCGATTGGGAGCTGAAAAAGCTCTTGCTTCCGGTGTTCGTTCCGTCGCTTTTGTTTATGGAGGCGCCGGAGATAGTAATCAATTCGGTGGCGTCACGGCCGTTGAGCGGCAGAGCGACGATACGCTGTTGATCAACTACCTGAGATATGGTGTTCTGCTGTGTTTGTACTAAACCTGCATTTGCCGCAACCTCAATTCTTTCCGCAACGGCGCCCAGCTTCATGGTGACGTTGATCTGGACGCTATCACCGACACGTAGCTGGATCCCGGTCTGCACGTGCGTCTGGAATCCGGAGAACACCGCCTGCAGCGTGTATGTGCCAATGGACAGGTTCGGCATGGTGAACAGGCCGTCCGCGTTCGTTGTCGCGTTGTAAACGGCTCCGGTATCTACGCCAGTCACCTGGATCTGGGCTCCGGCGACGGCTCCGCCTTGCTCGTCTGTAACGGCGCCAGTGATTCTGGCTATGGAGACCGCTTGCGCATCGAGTGCGGGCGGTGTAAACAGCGTTCCGAGAGCCAGCATTAGAGTACCGGCGGTAATGAGGCAGCGCAGCAATCTGTCGCACATGGACGACCCTCTCAAAGATCTCGTGCGGTCGATTATATAGCGGTTGTGCGCCAGTTGAAATAAGCATTCTCAGCGAACTTGCACTCATGGGCAGCCGCAGAGTGGCATGTAAGTGATCAGCATCGAGTGAGAACTTTGTTGCCCCACGGTGGCTGGCCACACTTCAAAAGATCATCGAGGAGTTGAGTAGAGTGATCCGGTATAGAGGTTCACAATACGTTGACAAGAGTTTTACAACTTTGGAGTCACAGCCCGCGCATGGGCTCTATCTAACGTCCAGCGATTATCCAGACCGTTCGACCGCACGGCGGTTATTGGGACGCCTCAGAGCCGGGGTGAGATGGGTCGTTCCGTCCAAAAAAGCTAATCACCAGGCGCTAGGCGTGTACGTTATTCCTCTGCGGTGAGTGCGGCCGGAGGTTTGGAGCGCCACAGTATCGAAAGGAGGAACAGCTTATGCTGCACAAGGACAAATCAAAAGGCAGAAGTCGTGTCTGGCTGACAATCGCGGCATGGGTGCTCATTGCGGGAAGCAGACCGGCACAGGGTCAACTCTCTCCCAACCAGACGCATGGCTTCGGAAATAGCAGACTTGTCACATTCACTTATCTGCAGAATTTTGACTGCATTGACCAGCCAACACTGGACCTGGATTTCAACGGAATCAAGGCGCAGTCCGATCCGAACGAGATGCAGACGCCGATTTGCCAGGCGGTCACCGAACCTACTGCTGATCCAACCGGTGGCGACATCAAGCATACTGCGCATCTGTACGTGTTGGTCCCGATGTTCTCGGTGGACCATGATACAAACCCGAACGACGCCATGCCCTGCCCCAATGGCGGGAGGCCCGGTGAACTCTGCGGCCCGGCCCTGGGAAGGGCCTTGATCTCGCTCTTCGGCTTTATTCCTGAGGCTTGGAAGACGAAAGTCAATCCGGTCATCACGACTCAGTGCCCTGATCCCAACAACGCGGTCCCTGGCACTTGCACGATGCACGCATCTTCGGTCGACCTTTCGGTGCTTCTCCACGCAACCGGGAAGACCGGTCCGCCGACTGCGCCCGTGTTTGTCCCAACTCCGAATCACAGCCATGTGGTCGACAATTCGCGAGTGAACACCGGGCCCATCTGGTGGGAAGTAAGACCGGTCCTCGTCATGTTTCAGAGCGACTGGCCCGCAGCCGATGGAAGTAGCGGCATCACATCGGCCAAGGTGATGGATGATGCGGAAGCGGCTGGCAGAGCGGTTGAGGTTGGCTCCAACTTCTTTCTCTTTTTCAGGTCTGAACAAAGTTCGAATACGACTGCCTTTGCGATGCACGACCATGCATCTCATGGCGCCCGACAGGAGGTTAAGACACAATGAGACGAACTATCACTACTGCCACCATTAGTGTAATGGCGATCGGTTTACTGATCGGAACACGAACGATTGGGACCATTGTTCGGGCAAGCGAAAAGGGGAATGACAACAAGTTAGTGCTCCTGGACAACTGCGCTCCGACGGATCCTGCGTGGGGGCCATTAGGAGGTTGTCTGCTCAAGTCCAAGGACGGAGACATCACGGTGGCAGAGTTCACCGCTTTTCTGTTTACAACGCTTTCGCCACCGGGAGCCCTCATCGGCCATCCGTCGTGGCGAATCCAACCATCCTACGTATCAACAGGAGAGAAAGAAATTCGTGTGCAGAATGGCGGCGGGAGACCCCATACGTTCACGGAAGTGGCCAACTACGGCGGCGGATTCGTAATGCAGCTCAACGGTAATCTGACTCCTGCGCCGGAATGCCTTGCGTCTCCGTCACCTTTGGCTCCCGGCGCGACGGAACAACTCAACAATCTACGCCCTGGCCTATACAAGTTTCAGTGCTGCATTCATCCCTGGATGCGGACCGCAATCCGGGTCGAGTGAAACAGCCTGGCTGGATGGAAAGAGTTGAGCGCATTTTCGTGTTCAGCAGCCGGTTCGCGACGAGCGAACTGCGCGCCAAGTTGGTTTCAGGGAGCGCCCCTCTTTCCCCGCGGCTGGCTTGGGCTGTTCAAGAAGAGCCTCGATTGAACCAGCTAACGCCGCGCTCTTTGATCGAGTTCCTCCGGTTTCAGTCGCACGCTAACGATATACGGTGGTTCGCCCTCGATCCAATGACCGTAAGTCGTGGTGACCAGCGTTCCATCCGGCAGCACTTCGAGCCCCGGATATGCGCAGTCGATCGCCTTGTGATTCTTCATCAGCCGCACGCGGTATTGGCCCTCGCGGCCGTCCACAATGTCGGAATACCGGCCTACCCAGGCAACCCAGTCGCCCTTGGTTGCGCTCTCGAGCGTGGTGTCCCGGAATGTGATAAAGAGCCGGCCGTCCGCCGTGTACTTCGCCACGTGCCTGTCACCGGTCAGCGCGCCGGGCAGTTCGCGCGGTGTAGTCCACGTCTCGCCTTCGTCTTTGCTGAATGAAACGAACGAATTGAACTTGCGGCTGTTCTCGCGCAACAGCATCGCGATCTGCTTGCCGTCCGGCGAACGGAGCAGCCCGGGCTCGCAGAGATGCGCCTCGGGATGCTGCGCGATGATCGTTGGCGTGCCCCAAGTCACGCCGCCATCGTGTGAAACCGTCTTGTACACCTTGAATATCGGCGGCTGCTTCGCCGCGGGCGCCCCGGTGAAAAATCGGCCGTCGTCGTGAAACACCGCCAGGTAATCGACGTTCTTCAGGCGCTCGACGCTGGCCATGGCAACGATCCCGCCGAAATTGCCGATGGCCTTAAGAGGCGTCCAAGTTTTGCCGTCGTCTTCGGAAATCGAGGAGCGGATCGGATACAGGCCGGAGAACAAAACCAGCCGCTTCTTCCCGGTCTTATCGATGGAGCGATGGATTGTCGGCGTCTCGAGCGAAGTGGCCCAGTTCTCGGGAACGGGAAGACGATCCGACCAGGTGAGCCCTCCGTCCGTGCTGCGCTTCAGAACAATTTGGCCCTTGCCATGACCCTTCGGATACACGCACAGCATCGTCTTGCCGTCTTCGAGCAGCACCGTCGTCGGATGCCCGAGATACTGGCCTGCCTCGCGGTCGACAACTACTTGGCGCGCCGTCTCGGCCGACAAATCGATAACCGGAATGGAGTACCCGCGCGAGGGAGCTTCCGCCGCCGCGAGCATCGTGGAAATTAGAATCAAATACGGACGCATCAAAACCTCACCTTCAACATAAGCTGGATAAACCGCGGCGGCGTTCCCGTCACATTGGTCACTTTGCCGAAGTTCGACGAGTACGGATTGGTATCCGGCGCCGCGAACGTCTCGTGATTGAAAAGATTCAACGCATCGAACCGGAACTGCAGGTGCAGCCGTTCCCGCACGGAAAATTCGCGCTGCACATTGCCGTTCCAGATATTCGTTGAGTCGGCCCGCAGGCCGTCGATATGCAGAGGGAACACGCGCGCTTGAAACGCGGCCGGCCCTTTCGCAGCGTTGCGTTCGAAGCCGTCGGTATTGAACCACCTGTCCAACGTCCGTTCGCCCGAAGTGATCGCGGACAGGTCGCCGCCATAGAAAAGGTTGCCGAAGCTGAGCAGCCCGCCTGGCTGGTATTCGTAGGTCCCCGACACCTGGAAGCCTCCGAACAGCATCGCCCTGAGTCCGTGATTCGCGATCGGTTTCCCCTTTCCGAACGGCAGTTCCATCACGCCCGTGGCGGTTACCCGATGCGGCCGCGTCTGCGCGCTCTCCCGCCACGACGGCAGCGCATCGAATTCGTTGTAGTAGTAGTCCCGGGCGCGTCCCCGCATCGCTGTATAGGTGAAGTTCAGATTGAAGCCGCGGGAAAATCTGCGCTCCAGTCGCGTCTCGAGCGAATGCGTCTTCACTTCGCCGTCCGGTGCATAGGCGTTTGAGAGGCCGTTGATCTGCGGATAGGCGCGCAGCAGTTGGTTCTTGCGGATCGTTGGGCTCGTGAAGAATGAATTGGTGCTCATGTCCTGGTAAATCAGCGGAGCGCTCGTCTTCAAAGCCTCGAAGTTCGCAATGTAAAAAGGATTCGCGACGTTTGCGTTCAAGTTGCTCGCGATCGTGTCGTTGCGCGTGCTCCCTGTCGCCCAGTATTGCTGCGGAAGGGGCTGCAGCGTTTTCGAAATGTACACCTTGTCCGAATACGAACCTGCATACGCAACCTCCACCAGGTTCGCCACCCCGAGCTGCCGTTGTACTCCCACGCGCCACCGTTGCTGGCGGGAGTGCTGCATGTCTTGCGGGATGTAGCTGAAGCCGCGACCCGCTATCGCCATCGCGCCCAGCCCGTCGCGCACCGGAGCGTTGAACCGGGTTCCGTCCGCCCGAACCGGGAAGGGATCGGAAAGTGGGGAGATGCCGGCGTACGGGTTCCCCGTCGCAAACGTCTGGCCGAAGTCGTTCGTGATCACAGGGGTCGTATCACGGTTGTAGCCGAACTGGTTCGGAAAGCCGTAGCTGAAATCGCGGACGTTGAGAGTGTCGTAATACCACCCATATCCCGCGCGCAGTACCGTGCGGCTGTTGAACTGGTATGCGCCCGCGACCCTGGGCAGGAACATCAGTTCGTTCCGGTAGAGTCCTCGCCCGACCCCATTCTTGCCGATGTACACGCTGCCGCCAATCACCTTGAAATCGGCCGGGGTCAATTCGGGAATCGGCTTGGCTGCGTATGCCGCCTGGGCCGCCGTCGATATGGGCAGACTGAGAGTCGGATCGAACCAGCCGATTGCCCGGTCATAACGGTCCGTCGGGGCCGTCTCGTATTCCATTCGGAGTCCCAGATTCAAAGTCAGCCGCGGTGTCAGCCGCCAGGCATCCTGCGCGTACCAGCCGTATTGCGCATTGTGCAGCGCCCCGCTATCGTAGGTCCCGATCGTATTCGACGACGGAATGCCCAGCAGGTAGGCCGCCCAGCTGTGACCCAGCGAGCCCGCCGGCGTGAAACTGTCGTCATTGCGCCGCGTGAAGAAGTTGTCGAAGCTGAACGCCCCCGACGTGATCAGCCCGGCAGTTCCAAAACCAAAGGTCGTCTTGTAGAGCTGGTAATTGTCAAACCCGGCCCGCAGCGTGTGATTACCCCAAATTTTGGACACGTCCACCTTCGCGAAGAGGTTCGGGTGGCGGTTCGGATTGCCGAAGTAGTTGCGGCCGATGCCGTCATACCCGGCCCAGTTCATCTGCGGAATCGTGTAGTAGGCTCCGGCGCGCGCGTCGAGATACTTGGGCAGTCCAACCGCGGTGGGCTCTATCTTACGGGCAGGATTGTCTTCCACGGCGTCGCTGAAGTATTGGTATCCCGTCGAGACGTTCACCACCGTAGTCGCGCCCGGCGTGAACACCCAGTCGAAACCCGCGCCCACTCCCGTTCGCAGCCCCGCCACTTCTCCCATCCCCGGAGCGCTTTCATACAGCCAGTCCTGGTTCCGTTCGGCGTTCGTCCAGTATTGCGAGCGCGCGAAGAACCGGTTCCGGTTCGAGAGCTGATAGTCCCAGCGCCCGGCAAGCGCATCGTAGTCGAATTTCCATCGAACGCCGCTGGCCAGGTAATTAATCGTCGGCTCCAGCGCCGGGTTCGTGGGCATGTTGTTCGGAACGGGCAGCAGTTTCACATAGCTGGCATACGTCGGATTGTGGAAGCGCGATGCCGGAATCACGTTCCCGGCAAACGGCACCCGGATAAAGTGTGTGGGTCGCGCAGGGTCGTCCGTGACCGTCAGCGGATCATAAAGCTGATAGCGGGTCGCGTCTACTTTCAGCAGATCCGAGAAATCCCCGCCCCTCTCGGGCATCGTCGGAACCGTCCGGTTGTAATACACCGTATTTGCCGCCGTCCGATCCTTCAGCCCGCTATAGCTGACGAAGAAAAACATCTTGTCCTTGCCGTTGTACACCTTCGGCAGCAGCACCGGTCCGCCGAATGCCCCGGAATAATTGTTGGAATGTCCGTCCGGATTGATGTTCTGTCCGCGAATCGCATTGGCCAGCCCCGCATTGCCCGCCGCTTCCGCCGCCGCGATGCGCTGGTAATAATTCTTCTTCGCGAAGAAATTCGCCGCGTTCCATTCATTGCGCCAGTGCTGCAGGCTCGCTGACCCGTGGAAACTGTTCGTGCCCGCCTTCGTCATTACCGCGAAACTGGCTCCGGAAGTGTGCCCGGCCGCGGCGTCGAAATTCGAAGTCTCCACCTTGAACTCCGAGACCGCATCCGTATGCGGCTGGTAAGACATCCGCCGGATGTTCCCGTTATTCGGCACGCCGTCAATCGAAAAATCATTCCCGCCTACGTTCCCCGCCGTCGAGTAGCTGGAGCCGATCAGCGTGAACGCCGGATTTGTATAACCCGCTGCTCCGCCGGTCGTCTGAATCCCAGGAACCAGCCGCGCCAATAAGGTCGGATTGTTGTTCAACGTCGGCAAATCCTGCAGCGTGCGCGGATCGATCACCTGGCCCGTAGAGACCGCGCTCGGATCGATCAGAGGCGCTTCCGCACTCACCGAAACGCTCTCGCTTAGATTGCCGATCTCCAGAACCGCGTCGATCTGCAGCCGCGTGCCGATGGGAAGAGTAATCCCTTGCCGGATCGACTTCTTGAACCCCGGTGCCTCGATCGAAATCTGGTAGAAGCCGGCCAACAGCAACGGAGCTTCATAATAGCCCGTCTCGTTCGTCGTCAGGTTGACCGAAACATTCGTACCGGTATTCACCACTGTAACCTTGGCGCCCGCCACCGCCGCTGCGGAAGGGTCCTCGACGCGGCCGAAAATCATCCCGCGAGTCTCCTGCGCGGAAGCCGTGCTCCGGAGTATCGCCATTGCGGCGAGCAGGATCAATAAGTTGCGAAACATTTGCCTTGAAACCTCCGGATTATCGTAATCGCGTATTGCAATCGATTATCGATAATCGTAAACTGGATCCATGATAGGCACCTCTGCGGATCCTGTCAAGAGGTCCGTTAATCTGGTTGAAGGAATGACTCTTCCGCAACTTGTTCGAGCCGAATCTCTGAAATTCCAGGTCGCCCGCATTCTCCAGGAAGCCGTTTTCAATGGAAAACTCAAGCCGGGACAGGCGTTGCGGGAAATCGGCCTCGCCCGGGAGTTCGGCGTCAGCCAAGCGACCGTCCGGGAGGCTCTGACCCACCTGGAGCAGGTCGGCCTAGTTGTCAAAACTCCGAACAAGGGCACCGAGGTCACCAATCTGTCGGCCGCTGAAGTCCGGGACAGGCTGGCGGTCCGTTTGGCGCTCGAGGAACTGGCCGCGGGTGCTGCCGCTCTCCGGATCACGTCCGAGGACTTGGCCGGTCTGGAAGAAGCCGCGCGCACCATCGAAGACGGCATCCGGCAAAATCTTTACTTCGAAGTCAGCCAGGCCGACCTGCAATTCCACAGGCTCATCTGGAAAGCATCCGGCAATGCGATTCTCTACAGGACTTTGGATCAGATCACGACGCCCCTGTTCGCATTCCTCGGCCTGCTCCATCAGCGCAGCCGTCAGGACCAGAAGAAGACGCGTCCGCATTCCGAGATCCTGAACGCCCTCCGTGCTCGCGACGGCGAGCAGGTGCGGCGCGCACTCCGAAGCCACATCGAGGATTCCTACGGAGTATTTCTGCGCTCCGAAGCAGCCGACCTGCAGAGCATGCTGGAACAGGGAGAACAATTATGAAACTGGCCGGAATTCTGCCAGCCATTGTGACGCCGTTCGATGACGAACTTCGGTTCCGGGAGGCGGCTTTCGAAAAGCTCCTGGAGTACGTTTACGCCGCCGGAGTCGACGGCATCTACGTCTGCGGGCAAACCGGCGAAGGTCTGCAGCAGTCTCCCGAACAGCGCAAGCGTGTTGCCGAAGCCGCCATAAGATATTCGCCCGCGGGAAAGCAGGTGATCGTTCATGTGGGCGCGCCCGCCACGGAAACCGCCGTCGAGCTGGCGCGGCACGCCGAAGCAGCCGGCGCCTCCGCAATCAGCAGCCTGCCTCCTCTCGGCGGCTACAGCTTCGCGGAGGTCGCCGCGTATTACGGCGAAGTGGCACGGACCACTGCGCTGCCGTTTCTGATTTACTATTTCCCGGCCGGCTCCGCCGCCATCGCCGGCGTCGACCAGATGAGGCAGCTCTGCGAAATTCCGAACGTGGTCGGGCTGAAGTTCACTGATATGGACCTCTACAAGCTCAGCCGGATGAAGCAGGCCGGACACGTCGTCTTCAACGGCTACGACGAGATTCTCGCCGCCGGATTGCTGATGGGCGCCGACGGCGGCATCGGCAGCTTCTACAACGTCGCCCCCCACTGGTTCGTGAAACTCTTCGCCGCCGCCCGTGCCGGTGATTGGGAGTCTGCCCGGAAATGGCAATCCGTCATCAATGAACTCATCACCGTTGGCCTGCGCTACCCGGTTCACACGGCGGTGAAGGAGATGCTCCGCTGGCTCGGCCTCGATTGCGGGCCCTGTGCGCCTCCCAGGCGGCCTCTTGCTCCTGCCGAGCGTGATTCCTTGACCGCCTGGCTGGAGAAATCGGAACTGGCCAGATTAGCTTTAGCCGGACAATGACAATAAGGATGCGCGCCTGGGCAACGGTTGGTCTGTTATGGATGGCCGCGACGCTGAATTATCTGGACCGCCAGGCTTTGTTCGCGCTTTTCGAACCGCTTCGCAAGGATCTCGGTCTCTCCTCCTGGCAGCTCGGTCTGCTCAGCACCGCGTTTCTCTGGATCTACGGACTCTTCAGCCCTCTCGGCGGCTATCTCGCGGACCGCTTCTCTCGCCGCGGCGTCATCCTGGTGAGCCTCGCCGTATGGTCCGCCGTCACGGCCGCCACCGGAGCCGCCCGCACTTATCCCGAACTTCTCGCCGCCCGCGCCGTCATGGGCGTGAGTGAAGCTTTCTATCTGCCTGCCGCGCTGGCCTTGATCGCGGATTACCACAGCGCCAAAACCCGGTCTCTCGCTACCGGTATCCATCAGAGCGGCCTCTATATCGGAATCATCCTCGGCGGCGCCGGGGCGGGCTGGCTGGGAGAACACTTCGGATGGCGCTCGGCATTCTACGGTTTGGGAGCCGCCGGCGTGATCTACGCCGCGGCTGCCTCCGTCCTGTTACAGGACGCGCCGCTCCACCGGCAGTCTGATGCCCCCCAAGCCGTAGGAAGCCTGGCGCGCAATTCCGGATATTACGCGATCGCCGCCGTCTTCGCCGTAGCGTCCATGGCCTACTGGATGGTCTATACCTGGATGCCCCTCTACCTGCTCGAAAAATTCCAGTTGAGCCTGGCGGGCGCGGGCTTCTCGGCAACGTTCTACATCCAGGCGGCCAGCTTCGCCGCCATCCTCGCCGGCGGATGGCTCTCAGACCGCTTAAGCGCACGCGGCGGAGGCATGCGCGCCGCCGTACAGGCCGTGGGTTTCGCCGTCGCCGGCCCGTTCCTCTATCTCAGCGGCACCGCCGCGACCTTCCCCGTGCTCGTTGCCGCGCTGGTGTTCTTCGGACTCGGGCGCGGACTCTATGACTGCAACGTCATGCCCGTGCTCTGCGAAGTGGCCGATCCCCGCCTCCGCGCCACCGCCTACGGGATCCTCAACCTCGTTGGATGTATCGCCGGCGGCCTCATGGCAGCTCTGGCCGGAGCTCTCAAGTCCACCATCGGACTCGGGGGCGCCCTCCGGGTTTCCGGCGTCCTGCTTTGCGCGTGCGCCCTCGTGCTGGTGTGGCTCGTTCGAAGAGAAAGGTGGGCGCATGCTGCCTGATCGATGGAGCGCCGTCCGCGGCAAACTGATCGTCTCCTGCCAGGCCTCCCCGGGCGATGCCTTCTATGGCGAAGGAATGATGGCGCGATTCGCCCGCGCCGCCTTAAGTGCCGGAGCGGCTGGACTCCGCATCCACGGCGCGCCCGATATTCAAACCATCCGCCCCGGAACCGGGGTGCCCATTCTTGGCATCCACAAGGAGGAAATTTCCGACGGCCGCATACTGATCACGCCGACTTTCGAGCGCGCCGCCGGACTGGTCGCCGCCGGTGCCGATGCCGTCGCGGTCGATTGCACCGCCCGCGGGCAGCGCTACGGTGCGCTGGCCCGTATTCGGCGAATCCGATCCGAGTTGGGTGTCCCTGTAATGGCCGACATTGCAACCCTGGAGGAAGCGGCCGCGGCCATGGATGCCGGCGCGCTATTCGTGCTTCCGACAATGCGCGGATACACGGAGGACACCCGCGTCGATCCGGGCGCAGCCCAGGGATTCGATCTCCGGTTCCTGCGCGACTTGTGCGCGCGGTTTCCCGTGATCGCCGAGGGGCGCGTCGGCACGCCTGAGGAGGCCCGCCAGGCCCTGGATGCCGGCGCGTTCGCGGTCGTGGTCGGGTCAGCCATTACCCGGCCGCAGGAGATCACCCGGAACTTCGTCCGGGCGATTCGCAGACCCGGCTTCACAGGCGCAATCGATCTCGGCGGAACGAATACCAAGTGGGGTGTCGTGGACCCCGGCGGCACCCTCGTCGCTTCGGGATCTCATCCCACGCCGGTGCGTCAAGGGCGCGAGAGACTGCTGTCTTTCCTCGCTTCCGTGACGCGCGAATGTTCGGCAGCCGCTGCCGCGCCGCTTGAAGCCTTTGGTGTCGCGGCGGCCGGCTGGGTCTGCCGGGAGTCCGGCTCAATCCTCTATGCAACCGGAAACATCCCGGAATGGACCGGTGCGCCGTTGCGCCAGGTTGTGGCGGACGCCACCGGACTGGACGTAATCGTCGAGAACGATGCCGTCTCGGCAGCCGCGGCCGAGTGGGTCTTTGGCGCTGCGAAGCACTGCCGCAACTTTCTCTGCGTCACTTTAGGCACGGGGATCGGCGGAGGCGCGGTCGTGGAAGGCCGGCTGTTGCGCGGCGCGCATGGGCTGGCGAATATGTTCGGGCACATTCGAATCCGCCCCGATGACCGCGAATGCACTTGCGGATTGACGGGCTGCCTGGAAGCGTATGCCGGTTCCATTGGCCGCGGCCCTGATCTCGCTTCCAAACTGGCCGAGGGTCTCGCAACAGCGGTGCACCTGTTCGACCCGGAGTGCATCGTGCTGAGCGGCGGAGTTATCACTGGGAATCCGCAGCTGGCGGGCGAAGTGGAACGCAGCCTCGCCCCCAGGATCCTCGCAGGCGCCTGCCGGCGTCTGCACGTGCGCAACTCGCCGTTTCCGGCCATGGCGGGCGTCCTGGGCGCGGCGGCTCTGGCCAGGTGCGGCGGACAGTATTAGGGATTGCGCAGTTGTAAGGGCGTGCCAATGATTCTGGCCAGTTCAAGAACGTCGATCCTGTGCCGGTCCGTTGCCGTTCGCCTAGTGACATCAGGCTGTTCCGGCGCTTCTCCCACGCTCCCCACCAACGCTTGCGTGATCGCGCTGACCATTCAGACGGGTCGGCGTCAAGTCATCGCATCAACTCAGAATCGATACTAGTATGGCCGCGAAGAAGGGACTTGATTACTTCAATACTGCGTCGGAGTCTGGATGAGGGCACAAGCGGCGGCGACTATCCCTATGTTACCTGCTTGTATCGGGCAGAGTTTGTAGAGGATTTACCCGGCGTCCCCACAGGCAACCTTGCCCTTTCTCCTGAACAGAAGGCCCTCAGATTCCTGCCAACCATCGAGAAGAGCTGCATGGAACTGCACAGCTACACAACGACTATAGCCGTCCCCTCGCCCCGCGAGAAAACGGCCGCATCTCTAAGAAAGATTTGGTCGGGGCGGCGTGATTCGAACACGCGACCCCCTGCGCCCAAGGAATCGGCGTGG
>CAYXLI010000034.1:0-60731 GCA_964464925.1 uncultured Solibacteraceae bacterium
TGGTCGTAGGTTCAAATCCTACAGGGCCCACCATATTCAAGTTGTCCATACCGGACACATAGTTAACACTTTTTCACTGGAGGGTTTTCGATCGGGAGTAAAGTTATCATCCCGCAGGGCCGATAAGTAGTGTGAGCTCGCTCACAATACCGCCCTCGATCGATGTACCTTTTCTCTCAATCTACTGAACTCTCTGCCGATTTGCGTCTGGTACCCATTCCAGACCGTCCCGGCGTCGCCGCTACACATTGCAGAGCTTCGTCAAGCGTAGCTTTGTCCGGTGGCTGCAAATGAGGCTACGAGCCGCGATCTTGTCCGTAGGATGTCTTCTGGTTCTTGCCGGGCTCATTTGGCACTTCGCTTTGGCATCACGCTGGACTGATCGTCTCCGGGCCGATTGGAAATGGGAAACCCACTATGTCGGCGCTGCCACGTTCCGGCAACCCGGAGCCGCGAATCTACCAGCAAAGGACTCAGCCGTCGTATACGAGCGTGCTTCCTGGGTGGAGCGCGAAATCACTCCTTCACGGGAAGTGCTGGTCCGGGATCGGTACACGGCCGTGGATGCTGCAACAGGCAACAAGGCTATGGAAGTTCTCTCCAGTGCCCGAGTAGATCCAAAGACCGGCACCCATGCGGCACCGGAGTATCGTGGCGACATTTACGTCTTTCCCCGAATGGTGCAAAAGAGAACGTATTCGCTCCGCAACAACTACCTGAATGGCGTGAAAGTCTCCTTCCAGAAAGAGGTTGACCTCTATGGACTCAACACATTCCTGTTTTCGTACCGGGGCCGTGGCGAGTACACGCAGGCCTATGCCGGAAGCGCGCGCAATCTGGGCATCAAGATAGAGCCAGGCCAGGAAATTCGATGCGCGGACGACCAGTTTTCTCTGAACATCTGGGTAGAACCAGAGACGGGCGAAATCGTCCGAATAGCTGAGGCGTGTCCCGCCGGAGACTACCTATACGCCCGCGGCTCATCACAGCCGCTGGCTCCGCTCGCACGGTGGGAAACGATCACCACCGGTGATACCGCAACCCGGCTCTCCGAACGCGTGCGGGCCGAACGTGCGAGATACCGGGCGGCAGCTTACGGAGGATCCCTGGCTATAGCTGCCGGCGTTGCGTGTATGGCACTGGCCTACCCGTTCTCGCGGGTGGGGAGAAACAAGTAAGTGCGCATCTCGATCGCCCACAAAGCTGTTGCTGTATCGGTGGCCACTGCCGTCTGCGCAGTCGCCTGGGCGGCATTGTACGAACATCAGCAATCCAAAGAGATCGCTCATCAACAGGTGGAGCGCAACGGCCGTAATGTCCTGATATTCCTCAGAGAAGTGGTTCGGGAAAACGACTCGCTTTTACACAACGGAACGCTCCAATCAGTTCTATTCCGCTATGTAGGGCGCGTTCCAAACATCAACCATATTTCAATTTGTGACGTAACGGGCCGAATCATTGCTGACTCCGCGGCGTCCAGAGTGGGTTCTTTCGAAAAGGACGAAAGGGTGCTTTCCATGATTTCAAAGGGCGGCGGAACTTCGAGCACGCGCGTCCTCGAAATGAATTCCGACGGCCTGTTGATGGCAAAACCTCTCTCTGGCGCGTACGATCCTGGCCGAAAGAGCAACGTGATCGGGATAGCGTCAGTTTACGCCAAATTCGACTTGGCAGAGATGCGGATCTCGCGCGAGTTCCAAGCCACGTTCGGACTGTTTACTTTGCCCTTTGCTGCCGGCGTTGCGATGATCTACTTCGTAACGCGCAGGACGATCATCAGTCCCCTCAAGGATCTGCGTGACGCATCAATGCGAGTCGCCCGGGGAGATTACAGCGCGCGAACAAGATCAACGCGTGGCGATGAAATCGGAGATCTGCAAAACTCCTTCAACTCCATGGCCTCCGGGCTGGAGCAGACCACACAGCAACTGCGCGAGGAAATCCGTGAACGGCAACTCACCCTCGTCGCACGCGAAAAACTGGTGCGCGATTTGGGGGTTGCGAACCAGAGCTTGAACGAATTCGCGTATGTTGTGTCTCACGACCTCAAGGCGCCCCTCCGCGGCATCGCATCACTTGCAAGCTGGATCCGGGAAGATTGCTCGGAACAATTGGACGAAACGGGGAAGGAGCATTTGGACCTCTTGCAGGCGCGGGTTCGAAGAATGCACAACCTTATCGACGGCATTCTGAATTACTCACGTGTGGGCCGATCCCGTGAGGAAAAGAAGGCTGTGAACCTGAATCAGATGTTGCCTGAACTCGTGGATTCATTGTCGGCACCGGATCATATTCAGATCCGCATACCTGCCGACCTGCCGGTGGTGACCGTCCGGCCCACGCAGATTGCGCAGGTATTTCAGAACCTCCTCAGTAATGCAATCAAGTTCTGCGACAAGCCCGCCGGCAACGTAGTGATCTCGTGTCAGCAAAACGGAGACTTCTGGGAATTTAGCGTCAGCGACAACGGTCCGGGCATCGAAGAGCGGTACTTTGAAAAAATCTTTCAGATCTTTCAGACCCTAAAGTCGCGGGATGAATACGAAAGCACGGGAATAGGCCTGGCAATCGTCAAGAAGGCAGTCGAGTTGAACGGGGGCGTCGTCGCCCTGAAGTCAGTGATGAATGTGGGCAGCACGTTCTCCTTCACGATTCCCAAAGACGCAAACCAAATTTGACCGATAGGTAGATACGAGACGATGGATAGCACAGTACACATTCTGCTGGTGGAAGACGATTTCGTTGAGGCGAAGACAGTTCAACGGGCACTCCGGGATCTGAGGGTGAACAATCCGCTGCACATCACCAGCAACGGAGAAGAGGCGCTGGCGTACTTGCGGGATAGCAGCAACCCCCGGCCCGGAATCATCCTTCTCGATTTGAATATGCCAAAGATGGGAGGGCTGGAGATGCTGGCGATTCTGAAAGATGACGCAGAATTACGCCGCATACCGGTAATTGTCCTGACGACCTCCAGGCAGGACGAGGATCGGGTCGCCAGCTTCAACTTAAGCGTCGCAGGCTACATGATCAAGCCGGTCGGTTACCAGCAATTTGTGGAAGCGATCCGCACGATTAATCTGTACTGGACACTTAGCGAGGTCGTCTAGGGAAGACGTATGGCAGAAGCTCCAGTAAGGGTTCTCCTGGTCGAAGACGATCGGGTGGATCGGATCGCATTCGAGCGGCTCGCACGCAGTGAGTCGCTCGGTTATGAGCTCAGCGTGGCGGCGTCGGTTAATGAATCACTGGCGTTGCTGGGGCGCGGCAACTTCGACGTCGTAGTGACCGATTTCAACCTGGGTGACGGCACTGCGGTGGACGTCTTAGCAGCCGCCCAGGGGATTCCGGTTATCGTCACCACGGGTGGTGGCGACGAAGAACTCGCTGTACACACAATGAAGTCCGGTGCCTGCGATTACCTTGCCAAGGATGCCGACCGCAACTACCTGAAGCTTCTGCCCGCCGCGATCAACAGGGCCATCCGGCACCACGCGACTGAGCATAGGGCGCGAATGCTTTCCCACGCATTGACGGTTACCGGCGATGCAGTATTGATTGTGGATGACGGGAATCGGGTGTTGTTTGTCAATGCAGCGTTCACTCGCACATACGCCTATTCCGATGAAGAGATCCTAGGCGCCGGCGCGGAAGTCATCGGAAATGTTACGGCCGAAGGAGAATGCTGGCATGTCCGCAAAGACGGTAGCCGTTTCCCGGTGCTCGTATCGAGGTCCGATCTTCCTGAGCAGAATGGGGTGAAGGCAGCGGTCGTGATCGCCCGGGATATAACACCGCAAAAGGAGATCGAGCACGAACTTCGAAAGGCCAGAGATGCAGCCGAAGGCGCGGCACGAGCCAAGAGTGATTTCCTCGCTTCGATGAGTCATGAAATCCGCACGCCGATGAACGCCGTGATTGGCCTGACGAGCGTCTTGATGGAGACGCCTTTATCGACGGAGCAACGCGACTTCGTGCAAACAATTCGCACCTCCGGAGAGGCACTCCTCAGTGTCATCAACGATATTCTGGATTTCTCCAAGATTGAAGCGGGCCGGATCGAACTGGAAAAGGTCGTGTTTGACTTGCACGACATGGTAGAGCAAGCCGCCGAACTTCTGGCAGGCGCCGCTGATACGAAAGGCGTTGAGTTGAATGTGCACATCGCTCGGGAGGTGCCTCGCAAAGTAACGGGCGATCCTTCGCGCCTGCGCCAAATTCTTCTCAACCTGATCAGTAATGCCGTAAAATTCACGCAACGCGGGGACGTTCTGGTTGAGGTTCAGCTCGAAGAAATACACGGATCGGATTGTGTGATCCGATTCGCTGTGAAGGATACCGGCATCGGCATACCTGAAGATCTGCAGGCGAAGCTCTTTCAATCCTTCACGCAGGTCGACACGTCAACGACACGGCGGTTCGGAGGAACTGGACTCGGGCTTGCAATCAGTAAAAAGCTTGTGCGGATCCTCGGAGGGAATATTGGCGTTTTGAGCCAGGCAGGCGAAGGATCCACGTTCTGGTTTCAAACCCCGCTCTCATTGCCTCCGGACAAAGCTGAATTGGAGCCCTGGACGACCAACACGCTCGAGCACCGGCGGGTGCTGATTGTCGAAGATAATACGCGCGCGCAAGCAGCTTTGCGGTCCCTCCTGGAGCGGCACGGTGCCACGGTGACGTGTACTGCGAGTTTCGTTCAAGCAGCAGCGTATCTGTCGGAAGCCCACTCTCGCGCTACGTCCTTCCATGCAATCCTGGCGGACTACGATGGTGCAGATTCAGGGTTCATTAATCAGACTCATGCTGACGAGCGTTTCTGCAAAGTACCGATCATCGCTGTTTGTTCGATCAGCCAACGGCGTCGCGTCTCGCTGACAAATGGCGATGCGATTCATGGCATAGCGGTTCGTCCTGTCCGCAGCGGACATCTGCTGGACCTTTTGACTGGAGTCGTGGGAGAGCACGGCAGGTTAGGATCGGCGTCCACGATTCAGCCCACAAGAAAGATATTGGGCCGCTCAGGACCTGCTCGGGTACTGGTTGCGGAAGACAACGTTATCAATCAAAAAGTGGCACGCCTGATGCTGGACCAGCTTGAGTGCGAGACGCACATTGTTGCGACAGGCAGGGAAGCGGTGGCAGCGCTTCGGACGGCAGCTTACGACCTTGTATTCATGGATTGTGAAATGCCGGAGATGGATGGCTTTGAGGCCACGCGTCAAATCCGGGCCCTCGGACTGCCACGTGTGCCGGTGATTGCCCTCACCGCAAACGTGTTGAGCGGTGAACGTGAGAAATGTCTTGCTGCGGGAATGGACGATTACTTGTCGAAGCCTGTAGATAAGGACCAGCTTGCCCTCAAGTTGTGGCAGTGGCTGTCGCCGGAAGACTCTTCCGGACTCGCCGCCGATGTTGCCGGACAGGCACTACCGTCGGGTACCGTCGCCGAGTGTATGGCTCAATTTCGAAACATCGGGTTCAAGGATAGTGACATTCGGCAGGTGCTGCAATTGTTTATCACAACGACCCCGTCGTTGTTGGATCAACTCGGGACCTCTCTGGAGGCTGTAGATGCCTCCGGTTCGGTTCATTTCGCTCATAAGGTACGCGGCGGATTGAGTTCTTTGGGACTTCACGGTCCTGCGGAGGCTCTATCGCGAGTCGAGGATATGTGTAGGAGAGGTGAGATCGCCCAGGCCCGGGAGGCCTACGCGAGCGTTCGGATCATCTGTGACCAAGCATTTACGGATGCCCGTTCGCTACTTGAGAACGAACTGACAATTCAGTGTTAATTCGCTGATGTCCGCGAATCAGATGTAATGGGCGACAATCTCAATCAGCTGCCGGGGATCAACGGGCTTTAACAGATAGCCCGCGAAGGATCCTGAATCTAGACGTGCGTCGTTCAGTTTCCCGGAAAAAGCTGAAAACGCGAGAATCGGGATTTGATCGCATCCTGGTAATTGATGCAGGCGATGCACCAGATGTAAACCGTCCATGTCAGGGAGCATCAAGTCCTGAATAACCAGGTCCGGCGTACTCGAAGCCATGAGATCCATGGCGGTCCGGGCATCCTCCGCTTCCAGGATTGCATGACCCTGAGCAGCGAGGGCAATGCGCACCACGGCCCGGGTTACTGCGTTGTCCTCTACAATGAGAATCTTTTTTCCACTTGTTGGCATTGCGTTCTGTCCGTTCTTATCGTGACAGCAGGCTGCGGAGTTTCCACAAGCCGCGCCGTTCCACGTCACTCGCTTGATCCAGGTGCTGCTCAGCAGCCGCTCCCGCGGGATGGCTTGCCCAACTAGTTGCTATCTTGCGCACAGCAGAGCCGAACGCGCTGGATTGTTTCACAAGCGTGCGCTCCCGGTCCGCAACTTCCAGACTTGCCGGATCCGCAGGCAGTGAGAATGCAGGCGAGCAGCCTATGGTCTGTGTGAAGCATTCCGGAGACGGTGCAATCTTTCCCAAACGATTCACAACCACTCGGATGCTGCCCTCCCGAGCGCCGCGCGCCCGAAGTGCGTCGATTCGCCTGCGCGTCAGGAACAGCGCCGTCGGATCAGCCGTTGTCACAACGAGGATCCACTTCGCCTGTCGAACGACGACCTCCGTCGCCTCATTGATGACTTCGGGCAGATCGCAGATCACCGTCTCATATCTGGCTCGTGCGAACGCAAGCAGACGGTGATATGCCCATTCAGAGACTTGGGACACCACGCGCGCATTGAACGCCGTCAACAGATCCAGGTGATGGCTCTTACAGACGAGTCTCGACCAGCGCAAATCGTCGAGCCGGTGGGAGTCTTCCAGAGCATCCATAACCGAGTGTTGGGGTGCGAGGCCCAAATGAATGGCAAGCGGACCGGAGTGGAGATCAGACTCCATCAACAGAAGCTTCTGCGACCATGAGCTGGCGAGCTGGCCTGCAAAGTTCCAGGCGAGCGTAGTAGCGCCGCTTCCAGCTTTGCCAGGGACAACAGCAACCAGGTTGTCCGGGAGCTCGGACTTCCGCTCATCAAGAGCGCGGGCGATTGTGGAGTGAAACTCTTCGCCAGAAAAAGGCGGGACGAGAGCCCGAATGAGGCTGATCCCGGTGTCAATAACAAGTGCGCCATCCACCCGCTCAGCGAACGCTATCAGCACGACCCGTGGATAGCGCAGACGGACCTCCGACTCAAGCTGCCGGATTGCGTCAATAGATACGAACTCAACGAAAAGGATTTCCGGTTCGAACCGATTCATCAGGCGCAGAGCTTCCGAGGGCGATGGAAAGTGATCCAGGCCTCGGTAAAGACATATATCTTTGAATTCCGCGCACATCTGGCGAATGTGCAGCTCAAGCCATTCGGTTTCTGCAAGAATCAGTGCGGTGAGCATACGATGATGAACTGCGGGGTATGGACTACTGGGGTATGCTCCATCGGTCTTCGGCGGACAAGCTTATCCGCCAAATACTTCCCCGACCTTAGCCGGCGCGCATACGCACGCCGTTATCTATTAGATCGGCCGGCGCAATCCGGAGCTTTAGAGAACGTCAGGAAAGGGCTCAATGTGCCGTGTACTGAGGCTGTGGCGGGTTCAGCTTGATTTCGACCGTGTGCTCATCCTCGTCTACGTCGTAGACATGCCCATAGGTCTGATAGCCCTTCGCGATGACCTGAATCTGAATCTTGCCTTGAGGCAGCGAGGGAACCTTCGCGATGCCTTCCTGGTTGGTGCGCAGCTCCCAGCGAGTGATAATCTTTTTACCGAGTTTCACGACGGACCTGCCTTCCACGAACTTCACCACCACGGAAGCACGGTCGACCGGCTTGCCCGTAAGGCTTGTCACCTTGACAGTGATCTTCGTGGTTTCACCCGCGAAAATCGTGGACACACAAAGAGCTAGCGACAAGAGCAGCCTCGAAATCATGTTTTCCATTATCCTATGCACTGACAAACTGTAGATACCGCTCAGCTGAGCTTTTAACGACACCTTTCGCATCTTCGAGTACATGACGTCCGAACGCGCCGTAGATGCGGTTGAAAGCCACCGGTTCCAGCGCTCGCAAAATGCCGCGCACTGGCGCCGCTCCGAGGGGCACCATGTTCGGATAGCTCCAGAGAAAAGTGACCCATTTGCGATCGGGAGTGACTTGAGGCTGATCGCCGGCAAAGAGCGCTCCGTTCCACTCCAATACCTGATATCCATCGAAGTGTCCGCCACAGCGGATCAGCGTGAAGCCACGCTGCATCTCGTGCGTTTCACCGCTCCAAAACACAAGGTTTGCATCCTTCCGCTGTATCCATTGGCGGTCTGATTCGTGAAGGTAAACGGGCGCGTCATGGAATGCCCGGCTCCATTCGACCATCGTGGCGTAGTAGTGCGGATGAGAAATCGCGATGGCCTTGACTCCGCCTAGCGCGCGGATGAGCGCTACCGTTGCATCATCCAGGAGCGTGATACAGTCCCACAGGATATTTCCTTCGGCGCTCTGAATCAGGAATGCCTGCTGACCGATGGCAAAGTTCGGCTCGGTTTTCATGGACAGAACACCTTGTTCTTCCTGCTTCCAGGAATTCCGGAATTTAGCACGCATCGACGGGAGGGTAGTCCACTCCTGTCCCGATGGGGGCACCCACTGGCGCGCGTCCTCGCAAATCGGACAACCATCTGGCGGCTGCTGCGCGGGAGGATACTGCACCCCGCAGGTAGAACAGATCCACTCCTGCATACTCCTTCTTATTTTGCAGACCGGACAGGATTCTTCAAAATTCCGATCCCATCGATCTCCACCTCCAGCACGTCGCCGCCCTTCAGCTTGCGTGTGCTGCCGGGGGTGCCGGTGTAGATGACGTCTCCAGCCATCAGGGTGACGTAACGGCTGATGAAGCTGACGATAGTAGGGCAGTCGAAGAGCAAATCAGACGTATTCTGCTTCTGCACGACATCCCCGTTCAGACGCGTCTGCAACAGCAGATTGCCGTAATCCAGGCCCTGCACAATCATCGGCCCGAGGGGGCCGAAAGTGTCGGCGCCTTTCGCCCGCCACCACTGCAGGTCTTTATTCGGCCCGTTCTGCCAGTCACGTTCGGAGACATCATTCCCACAGCAGACGCCGAAGATGGCTTGCTTTGCTTCTTCTTTCGACACTTGCGAAGCCTGCTTGCCCATAACGATGACAAGCTCGCCTTCGTAATGCGTGTTTTGTGAGTCAGCCGGGATCACAATGGGATCGCCCGGATTCTGCAGACATGTGATCGGCTTGTAGAAGATCTCCGGATTTTCGGGCGGCTTGCGGGCGCCTAGATGGCTCCTGTAATTCAATCCCACAGCCAGCACTTTAGAAGGCGTGCACGGCGCGAGCAGCTTTACTTCCTCCATCTTCAGCTTTGAGCCAGTACGCTTCCACGAGCCGAAGATGTCGCCTCGAACAGGATCAACGATGCTTCCCTCTACGACGCCGTGCGATATCATCGAGCCTTTCTGAAATCGAATAAATCGTGTGATTCCAGTCTGGGACGGCGCGCCAGCAGCAGCCGCCGCGGCAACCGAGCCGAGCAGCAAATCTCTTCGGGACGGACGGGACATGAACGTGAGTATACAGAAGACCTTCGACGCGCGGCGGTACCATAGAGGCGATTCCACGTCTGGAAAAGATTGATGAAACAAGCGCTCTCCGTGTGCCTCTCCGCTGCCCTATGTCTTACACTCGCGTTCGCACAGAAGCCCGAGGACAAGAGGGAAGAGAAACCCAAGTGGGACGTCAATAATCCTCCAGGGCCCCGGACGGCCATCCCCATAGATACCAGGAGCGGCACCTGGCTGAATCTCGACGTCAGCCCTGAGGGCGACGAGATTGTCTTCGATCTCCTCGGTGATCTCTATTCGCTTCCTATCGCGGGTGGTGAAGCGAAGGCGTTGACCACGGGCATTGCTTGGGACATGCAGCCTCGCTACAGTCCGGACGGCAAGCGCATTGCCTTCACCAGCGATCGCGGCGGCGGAGACAACATCTGGGTGGTGAACCGCAATGGCTCGGATCCTAAGCAGGTTTCTAAGGAAGATTTCCGTCTGTTGAACAGTCCGGCCTGGTCCCCCGACGGCCAGTACATTGCCGCTCGAAAACACTTTACCGCGCGCCGTTCGCTCGGCAGCGGTGAGATCTGGCTCTATCATGTGTCCGGCGGGTCCGGCCTTCAGATGACCAAGAAACCGAACGATCAGAAGGACGTCGGTGAACCTGCGTTTTCTCCCGACGGCCGTTACGTGTACTTCAGCCAGGACACAACGCCAGGACCCGTCTTCGAATACAACAAGGATCCGAATGAGGGGATCTACACCATTCGCCGCCTGGACCGTCAGACCGGGGATATCGAGAATTACATCGGAGGCCCAGGCGGTGCCGTTCGTCCCACACCTTCGCACGACGGCAAACGGATCGCATTCGTGAGGCGCGTGCGCACGCGGAGCGTTCTGTTCGTCCGTGATCTCGCATCCGGCGCTGAAACGCCACTCTATGATGGCCTTGATCGCGATATGCAGGAAACGTGGGCCATCCACGGGGTATACGCAAATTTTGCGTGGACGCCTGACGACCGGTCTCTGATTGTCTGGGCGCAAGGGAAGCTGTGGCGAGTGGACGTTGCATCCAAGGACGTTCGCGAAATTCCGTTTCATGTCAGAGGATCGAGGGAGGCCACGGAGGCTGTGCGTTTTCCGATTGCCGTTGCTCCCGATGAGTTCGAAGTGAAGGCGCTTCGCGATGTGGCCGTTTCGCCGACGGGTGACCAGGTCGTGTACGTGGCGCTTGGACATCTTTACACTCGTTCTCTTCCCGACGGCTCGCCAAAACGACTCACTGGGCAGACGGAGCACTGGGAGGCTGCCCCCTCCTTTTCTCGCGATGGCAAGTCGATCGTCTACACGACGTGGAATGACGAGCAGTTCGGTTCCGTCCGGATCATTCCGGCTTCCGGCGGGGAATCGCGAGTGCTCACGCCGGACCCTGGTCATTACATGGAACCCCGCTTCACGCCGGACGGCAAACGCGTCGTCTATCGCAAAGCAACAGGCGGTGGGCTGGTTTCGAAGCTCTGGTCGCAGGATCCCGGAATATATGTGCTGCCTGTTTCCGGTGGCGCGCCGCGCCGTATCGCGAAAACCGGATCCAGGCCGCAGTTTGGGGCTCAGAATGAGCGTGTGTATCTATTGGACCGCGAAGGTGAGAAGGCAGCGCTGAAGGCCGTCAACCTGGACGGGAGCGACCCGAAAACGATTCTGACCAGCGATGACGCCACGGAGATCGTAATTTCGCCAGACGAGCAATGGATTGTCTTTAAGGAGCTATGGAATGCGTACGTGATGGCATTTCCGCCCACCGGTCAGGCGATCCAGATCGGTCCAAAGGCAACGAGCATTCCTTTGCGGCGGATTACTCGTGATGCGGGCGAGAATCTGCAATGGGCAAACGGCAAGGTGTATTGGTCCCTGGGGCCGGAGCTATTCGAACGGGAACTGAAGGACACATTTCCGTTCCTGCCGGGCGCTCTGGAGAAACCTGCCGACGCACCCGGACAGGGCCGGAACATCAGCTTTACACAGGTTGCAGACAAGCCGCGCGGGGCAATCGCACTCACCAATGCACGCATCATCACGATGCGCGGCGAAGAAGTGGTTGAAAACGGAAATATCGTAATCGACGGCAACCGGATTACCGCGGTCGGACCCGCCGTCAAAATTCCGGCGAATGCAAAAGTGATCGATATGGCAGGCAAGACGATCATGCCGGGCATCATTGACGTACATGCCCATGGGCCCCAAGCGGCCAATGGCTGGGTGCCACAGCAGAGCTGGGTGAACTACGCGGCGCTGTCTTTTGGCGTGACCACGATACACGATCCTTCGAACGAGACGAACTCCATCTTTAGCGCCAGTGAACTCGCAAGGGCGGGCATGACCGTTGCGCCGCGGACCTTCTCCACAGGCACAATTCTCTATGGTGCGGGCGGGGAGTTCCGGGCCGAGATCAATTCACTCGAAGACGCCAAGTCGCATTTACGCCGGCTGAAGGCAGTCGGAGCGTTTAGCGTCAAGAGCTATAACCAGCCGCGGCGTGAGCAGCGTCAGCAAGTGATCGCGGCTGCGCGCGAACTCGGCATGATGGTGGTACCCGAAGGCGGCTCCCTCTATGAGCACAATATGACGATGGTTGCCGACGGACACACCGGAATCGAGCATGCCGTGCCCGTCGCGCACCTCTATGACGACGTGCTGCAGTTCTGGCCGAAAACGAAGGTGGGTTACACGCCCACACTGATCGTAGGCTACGGAGGCCTTTTCGGCGAGAACTATTGGTACCAGCATTCCAACGTGTGGGAGAACGAGAAGGTGCTTCGGTTCGTCCCACGAGAAATTGTGGATCCGCGATCGCGCCGCCGGACGATGGCGCCGGAGGACGATTTCAACCACATCGAGATTGCGAAGAGTGCCAAACGCTTGAACGACGCGGGTGTGAGCGTCCAATTGGGTGCGCACGGCCAGTTACAGGGCCTGGGGCCGCATTGGGAGATCTGGATGTTTACGCAAGGTGGGATGACACCGATGCAGGCACTACGATGTGCCACGCTGAATGGCGCGCGCTACCTTGGGCTCGATAAGGACATCGGCTCGCTCGAGCCCGGGAAACTGGCGGATCTGGTCGTGCTGGAGCGCAACCCGCTGGCCGACATCCACAACACGGAGTCGGTTCGCTACACGATGGTGAATGGCCGCCTATATGAAGCGGACACAATGAACGAAACGGGCCTCCGCGCGAAACATCGCGGCAAGTTCTTCTTCGAAACAGTGCGTTAGAGTGGATCGATGGTCGCCTCGACAATCTCGAGCCGCCGCTTCGGCGTGTCATCCTGGCCGACCTCTTCCTTTTCAAAAGCGTCCAGGACTTCCAGTCCCTCGACCACGCGCCCGAACGCTGTGTATTGACCATCCAGGTGCGGTGCTGCGCCGAGCATCAGGAAGAACGACGTAGTAGCCGAATCCGGATCGTCGGCTCGTGCCATCGACACAATGCCGCGCGTGTGCTTCACGTCACTGCGGAATTCGCCCTTTAGCGGCCGCACCCAGCGTTCCGCCGGATGAGCGGCGTTGCCGGCACGCGTGTTGCTCATCCCTCCCTGGGCAACGAATCCCTTCACAATGCGGTGAAACGCAGTGCCGTTGTACCAGCCTGTCTGCGTCAGCTTCAGGAAGTTGCGCACGTGATTCGGAGCCCAATCCGGCTCCATCTTAATCTTGAGCGTACCGAGCGTAGTCTTCATCGTCACTGTCCGGCGCAGTTGCTCCACGGATTCATTGAGGAACGGCTCCACTTTCTTCTTATCGAGCGTGATCTTCCTGATGCGGACCGGCTTCTCCGTGAACCCGTCCTTCGCAACCGGCACTTGAGAGATCTTCTCGACCACATCCATGCCTTCGGTCACCCGGCCGAAGCTGGAGAATTGCCCGTCTAGAGGAGGCTGCGCCGAGACACAGACGAAGAACTGGCTGCCGTCGCTGTCGGGCTTGTTCGGAATGCGGACAGTGGAAACAACTCCGCGCTCATGCTTAATTCCGCCGTATTCGCCCGCAAGCAGGTTCAGCCCACCGGTGCCCCACAGATTGCGAGGCGTCTTGGCGTTCTTCAAGCCCGGATCTCCACCCTGGATGATCCCGTTCGGCACCACCCGGAAGAACGCGCTGCCGTCGTAATAGCCCTGTTTGACGAGCTTCAGGAAATTGTCGACGTGCTTCGGCGCCTTGTCCGGCGTGAACTCAATACGAAACGAACCCATTTCCGTCTCGACAACGGCCTCCACTTCGCCGGCCGGAAGAGAAGTTGGAGCTTGGGGAAACAGGAGGGCTGAGCTGGCCCATCCGAGGACTAGCAGACTGGCGGCACGCATCGCTCCATATCCTATCGGAACGCTTTGCCGGTCTGCCGGAGCAGACTGCCAAAGCCGCTCAGCCAGCTTTCAAAGTGTGCGTCGGACTGCGGCAATGTATCTACCAGCCGCGGTATCAGCAGGGGTTCACTTTGCCGGGAAACCAACCCGGGATCGCACGTAGTGGCCGAGATCACGCCCTCATCCTTCAACCAGGGCAGAAACTCCGGGCGGTGCCGTCCGGATGGGTAACAGAAGTGTACGGGATTCCGACCTGTCATCGATTGAATGGTCTCGCGGTTCTCGCGGATCTCCCGGCGGAAGAGGTCTTCATCAAGCGGAGTGCGGTGCCGGTGCGTGTGCAATTCGAACTCGATCTCATTGCGGCTTGCGTCGGCCACCTGCTCCCCCGTCATAATGTGGAACATTTGTTTCGCGATGATGGGTTGCAGGTCCACACCTAAGTCGTTCGCCAGTCGCGCAACATATTCCTGCTTGGACTCGCTCGACATTGCGGTGTCCTCGAACACTTTGATGACTGCGAGAGAAGCTGCGTAGCGCCCCTCATGATCAGACAAATCAAACGACTGATCGGGTCCGCCATACGCCTTCAGGTTCAACGGCGCGCCGCTCTTCCAAAAGACGTACAGCAGAATAGAGATCGGCACCGGCCGTCGATGGATGGAATAGTAGGTGGTCAGATAGACCGTGGCTGGAAAGTTGTATTTCCGCAGCAGCGGGTACGCCACTTGATAGAAATCTACACAGCCGTCGTCAATGGTGATGCAGACGGCGCGTTCAGGAAGTGTGCCGCGATAAACACGGTCGACCGCTTCGCTCAGCGGAAGCACTTGGAACCCGCCATCGCGGATCGCGCAAAGGCGCCGCTCGAAATGCGCCCCGTCGAAGAACATCATCGGATTGAAGAGATGCTCGTCTGCGATTGCGAACCCGTGATAACAAAGAATGAGGAGACGTTCGCTGCGCCAGCGGCTATCTCTGACGAGCCGGTATCCCCCGAGTGCCTGTACCGAGCGTAGTGCAAAGGGCTTGACCTTACGTAGAGCCTGCGGCAACCCCCTTCGCATCCAGCCTTTAGTTTAGCTCATGATGTCCCGTGAAACAGCTTGCTCCACAGCCATCGCCGCTCCATGGCCGCTAGGTTCGCAGGTTCGATTTGCCGGCCCCCGCCGTTCTGCTCCAGATGCCGGAGCAGCGTCGACACAGGAACAAACCAGCCTTTTTTCCTGCTCAGCCGGGTCATCAGTTCGCGGAAGCGAGCATCGAGTGATCCGGTCTTGAAATAGCCGTGACCGAAGTGAGTGTACAGAATCGCTGCGCCGCCTTCCCGTTCTAACTGGTCCTGCGCCTCTTCGCCGATGCGCTCCAGGAACGCTTCGCAGTTGTTCCCGTCGGCGGAGGCATACCAGTAGTTCACATACGGCTTGCTTGGATCCTGGTACGGCATCCAGGGACATTCCTTCAGCGTATTCAGTTCACGGAACACGAAGTTGCGGCAATAACGGATCCGATCCTTACACAAATCTCCCCAAAAATTCGGGTGTCCGGGCCGTTCCCCAAAATGTTTGTTACGGGTTCGGCCGAGCGTCAATATCTGGTAGAGCATGCGATTAGCGCCGCTGAGCCGCTCAGGTCCCCAGTAGATCGCATCGCCGTTGTAGTGGTTCGCCATCGTGACCGGGTCGGATCCGAAGTATCCGCGAAAGAGATCGAGCGCCTGCCGGATCTCGTCTTTGGTCAGCGTGCCTGGGGCGCCGTTGTGGAAACCGACCTCAAAGCCGCGCCTCTGCAGTTCCTGAATCCATTCCCGGTACGCCGGATTTGCGCACGTCTCGCCGGCCGAGTTACGCCTCGCATCGCCGGGATCCATCGCCCAGACGCCGACGGTGGTTCGTATATCGAGATCGCTTAGGAAACTGTAAATGCCCTTGCACTGATCCAGCGTCTGCGCGTCCGGATCATCGAAAATTGTGAACGCAAATTTCTTGCCATCGGGCCAGACTACCTGGGGTTGATTCATGCGGGGTCAGGCGTGTGCTGCACCAAGGATACCATCGCGCTGCGGGACCGCTCCCGGCGAAGCCGGCATGGGATAATCGAATGTTTGAGTCCCCCGCCGAAGCCTCCTTGTATTCTCTTTCTCCTGGATTGGCGCCCTCTTTGGTGGAGCACCCGGGAGGAATTCTTCACGCGGCTCTCCAACAAACTGCGAGCGCAAGGCATCGTTCCCGTTCTCACCATCTCCGAAGAACCTGAGCCGCGAGTGCGAACGCGAATGGAAGCCGCGGGGGCCGAATTGTCGATCATGCCCTATCACGGGCACTATCGCCGGTTTTACGATTACGTCGGCTCCATCAAGGCGAAATACAACGTGCTCCTGGCCGGGGTCCGGTTCTTCAATTACTACTCTTTCGTTCCCTGGATCTGCCGCTTGCAGGGTATTCGAAATATCGTTCTCACCGAGGCGAACTCGGGGCAGTGGTTGGCTTCGGAGTGGAGGAAGAGTCTGTTCCGGCTTCGCACCCGGGCGGTTTGCGCCCCGTTGACTCGCGCAATTGCGATCTCCCGCTTCGTGACGGGCCGCCTTGTGGACTTGGGTATTCCCGAATCGAAGATTCGCGTGGTCTACAACGGAATCGACGTGGACACCTTTGTACCAAACCCGGACGGACGCGCGAAGCTGATCCAGGAATTCGGCGGGGGTCCCGAGACGATCTTCGTTTCCTATATTTCAGCCATGTTCGCGTGGAAGCAACCCGATGTTGCGCTGAATGCGGCGCGCCTGCTGCTACAGCGCGGCCGCTCGGTGAAATTCCTCATTGCCGGGGATGGACCGCTGCTCAATGACGTCAAACGCCAGACGCAAGATATGGGACTGACCGCGAATGTGCATTGCCTCGGCCGCTACCCGGATCCGCAAATCCTGCTCCAGGGTTCTGATATCTTTCTGCACTGTGCGGTCGGAGAAGCGTTCGGAAACGTGCTCGCCGAAGCCATGGCCTGCGGACTTCCGATTGTCGTGGCCCGGAGCGGTGCTGCTCCGGAAATCGCGCGCCATGGGCAGAACGGCCTGATTGTCGATACGGAAGGTGATCAGGCGGCTGGATTTGCCGACGCAATCGACACCCTGATTCTGGATCCTGACTTGCGCCGCCGCCTGGGTGAGGGAGCCCTCGTCGATGTGCACGCCCGCTTTTCTGTGGAACGTGCCGTCGCCGGTACTCTCGTCGTATACGGCGAGGTGCTCGGACGCTCACTCACATAAATTCTGAAAGTGGCGGCTCAAAATGCGTCAACCCGCGTACTCCGGCGTACGGAGCCGCGGGTTGATCGAAAGCAGGCGCTCAAAGAGCTTTCCCGGCTTTAGCGATGGGGTGTGTGCTCGGTTGCATGCAGATCGCGAGACCAGGCGTCAGCTTCGCGCGCAGCATCCTCCTTGCTGTAACCGTATCTCTCCTGAAGTCTCCCGATCAACTCATCTTTCTTGCCCGAAAGCATCTCCCAGTCATTGTCGGTGAGTTTGGCCCATTTCTGCTTGGCCTGCCCTTTGATCTGCTTCCAGTTCCCTTCTATCTGATCCCAGTTCATGTCATTCCTCCGCATATGAGACGCTATGCGTCCGTGGAATTGTACGCTCTTCACCTACCGTAACCGAATCATCCGGCTACGCCTCCACATGCAAAACAGGGATTCTCAATGAGATTCGATCTTACTCAGTACGCGGTCATTGATCCAGTGCGCATCCCACCACTCCACGGGGTTCACTTGCACCCCGTCCACTTCCATTGAGTAGTGCAAATGATCTCCTCCAGCGAGGCCGGTGGCGCCGCTCTTGCCGATAACTTGTCCCTTTTTGACCATCTCGCCTGGTTTGACATCAATCGAGCTGAGGTGTCCGTAGATGGATTGCAGGCCGTAGCCGTGATCAATGACTACGCAATTTCCATAAATGCCCAGTTCCGACGCGAGCAGCACTTTTCCCGAATTCGACGCCTGAATCGGCACGTTGTGGGTGACGCTCAGATCAAATCCGAGGTGCATCTGCTGATCCACCTTTTTGCCGTTGTAAATGTAGCTGCGATCGTCGGCGAATTGTGACTCGACTTTCGAGTTCCCGAGCTGGATGAACGGGCCATCCCACAGAAACTTGTCCGCTGTTTGCAGTCGAAGATCCGCAAGCACCTTGTTGTTCTCTCGGCGCACCTCTCCGTTCACCTTGAGGAAGCGTTGCAGCAGGTCACCGGACGATCCCTGTTTGTCGATCTGAGGGACCACACGCTGGAAGAACGCATCGTTCACATCCAGGTCACGCTTACGGAACTTCTTGGGGAAGATCTTGGTCCAGAAGTTCGCAGTCACCTCTGCGCCCGAAGGGTTGCGGGCGTAAACAACGGGCACGGTGCCCTCCGGAAGATCCCACGGGTATGCGAAAAGCGAGAAGCGCTGCTCAGGCCCTTTGCCGGGCAGCTGAAAGCTTCGAAAGGTGTACTTGCCAACGCGCACTCCGGCTTCCGTCCAGTATCCGCCAACGGTAAACGTCACCAACTCACTACCGCCCTGGTTAATGTAGTGTTGAAAGCCGTCCGCAACAATGGAAGGGGGACGCGTGCTTACATCCACGTCGCGGACGACCGTAGTCGTTGCGCCCCGCAAGTCGTTGCCGGTCGCCTCCACAATCAGCTTGGCCTTGCCATCAATCAGCTTGTCTGCCTGCTTCTTGCCGGCTGAAAAGGTGATCTGTTCCGGTTTCACCGACTTGCGAAAGAACAAGAAACGGGTCGCGGGCTCAGTCTTTTCGAAGACTTGGTAACGGTTGCCTCCCTGCTCGATGAATCCCTTCACGGAACGCACCCCATGCGGATTTGCGATCGCCACTTGAACCGGAGTCTCCATGCCGATCGCCTTGAGCTGAGGGTCGACCTCTAAGGTGGTCGGAGCCGACAGGAAAAACAGCGCGCCCAGGCAGAGCGCAATCAGGAGTACGGGAACGAGCAGGATCAGTTTCCTCATCACTCACCAGTGTAGTGAGTGTTACTGAACGAGCACGCGGATCCTCTGAAATGCCTGCTGGGCGAGCGTGTAGTCCGGCTCGATTTGAAGGGCCCGTTCGAAACATTCCCGCGCCCGTTTGAACATCTCCATAGCCGCATATGCCCGGCCGAGGTTATACCAGGCGTAGTGATAAGATTCGTAGCGTTCACTGGAGACCGCCTTTTCCAGCCACGGAATCGCGTCAGCGAACTCACCTTTTTCGATCAGGTAGGCGCCAATATCGTTGTACGGATTCCCGAAGCTCGGATCCACTTCGATAGCTTTCTTGCATTCAGCAATAGCCGCATCCAGCCTTCCCTGGAAGCGGTAAGTCCACCCCAGGAACGTATAGGCCTCCGCCGTTGGATGCAGTTCGATCGACTCCTGATAGAGCGATGCAGCTTCATCGAGCTGTCCCGCCATCTGAAGCATGTAAGCCCGCTGAAATAATTCCAGCGCTAAACCTCGCTTGTGCTCGGACACGTCATATCCTTTTTACCGGAAACAAAGGACAGCGACAAGCGTCTTTGCCTACAATGAGATCAATGATCCCCAAGGTGAGGAAAGCGGTATTCCCAGCGGCAGGATTGGGCACGCGGTTTCTTCCGGCCACAAAGGCGCAGCCAAAAGAAATGCTGCCTCTCGTAGATAAGCCTCTCATCCAATATGGCGTGGAGGAGGCGATCCATTCTGGCATTCCGAATATTATGATCGTGACCGGCCGCGGTAAGGTCGCGATTGAAGACCATTTTGATGTGAGCTTCGAATTGGAACACCTGCTGGAATCCCGGGGTAAGAAAGATCTGCTCGCCTCAGTCCGCAGCATCTCGGATATGATCGAGGTTGCTTATGTCCGCCAGAAGGAAGCACTTGGACTGGGCCATGCGGTCCTGAGGGCAAAAGAGCTGGTAGGGGCCGAGTCGTTCGCGGTGGTGCTTTCGGATGACGTAATCGATGCTGAGATCCCTTGCATTCGTCAATTGCTCGACATATACGAATATTACGGCGCATCTGTGGTGGCACTGATGGAAGTGCCAAAAGAAAACATTTCCGCTTACGGCGTGGTAGACGCCGAACCCGTTCAGCATAATGGCGTAAAAGACCGTTTGTTCCGCATCCGCAGCATGGTGGAAAAGCCGCCTGCCAATGAAGCCCCCTCGAACCTGGCGATCATTGGCCGCTACATTCTTACGCCGGAGATTTTCACATCTCTGGAGAATGTTCAACCAGGCGCGATTGGGGAAATCCAACTCACTGATGGTTTGAAACACTTGCTAAGAAATCGGCCGATTTACGGTTTGAAGTTCGAGGGAACCCGGTACGATGCCGGTGATAAGCTCGGATTCTTGAAGGCTACGGTCGAGTTCGCACTCAAGCGGTATGACCTTGGGGGCCCGTTCCGGGAGTACCTGAAATCGATGCAGCTGTAAGGAGGATTATTGGCTTCTATTCCGCTGGAACTGCCTTTGAAACCGAGTGAGGCCGCTGCACTGGCCGATCTGATTTTTCAGCACGCGGACGGACGCCCATTGACGGACGATGTACGCAATCGTCTGGCGCCCCGGCTGGTTCCCCTGGAATTGGAGAGCATGATTCCCTACCTTGGGTCGCTGCAAAAAGACCCGGTTCATTCCTCCGCTTACTACATCGCCGTGGACGGACTGAGGGGCGAGACCAGCCAACCACTACTGCTGCATCTCGCGCTGGCCTCCTCCCCGGCTAGTGCACTGTTTCCGGAATCGATTCTGATTGGCCGTATGCGCCCGGGCGGAGGCCGTGAGGTCGTGGTTAACGCGATTCAGTTCGGCCCCAAAGACACGCAGAACATCCGCAAGTTCACCGAACAGATCGACCGCGCGTTTATGACTCGGCCTCAGGGCGCGCGGGCGGCGTTGGTGGTTGAGACTGATTCTAACGAGAACGCCGCTACCGCCGCATTCGATGCATTTCGAACAATCCAGAGAAACTCATGGGGCAACCTGGCGGCGATTCGCGGCGACCTCGACACCGCAATGTGGGCAGCCATCCGCGCCGGGTGGCGCGAAGGGTTCGCCGCTGAGGCACCCGTGATCGAAGCCGCGTCGGGCTTGGCCGCCGCGAAAAATGCGGTGCTCGCGGCACGGGACTACACGCGGTTCGCCGTGCGTTGCGAAATGACCCAGCTTACCTTTGCGGAAGAGGTGTTTGATTTCGTACAGGCGGCAAAGGCGGAATCGAGTTCCTGGAAGTACTTCGATTTTGAGATCGTGCTGATGGATCGCGAGCCGACCACTCCGCAGCAGCTCGCAACAGCAGGGGATATGCTCAAGACGGACGGGCGTGCGGCCCAGTTAATCGCACCGCGGCTCGTGGATTCGGAAGATATACAGGAACTGACAGCACAGGTCAGTGAGCTCGCCGTTGTAGCACGGCAGTTGAATGTGACGCTCAGCTTCGATTTCACCGCCAGAGGCGTCGACGCAGGCCTTTTGCAGGCGATAGGTCGTGCCTGCGCCGGGCGTTGCAACGTGAAAATGCCTGGCACTTGGAAGCCGTCATTTCTTGGGGCCCTGCCCAGTGCGGACGAATCCGACCCGCCCCACAAACAAGCGGCGAGTTATCTCATCTGGGCAGTCGAAAATCTTCGCAGCTAGCGGCGCTGAAAATCCGGTGAACCGAGCACGAGGCCCGCGACAATCCCCGGCGTCACCGCCTTCGCCTTGTTTTTCGCTTGCGCCTGGCGCTGTGCCACTGAGGCGGTGATCGCCTCGCGGCTTTGCGGTGTCAGAGGGTGGAACAGGAGTTGCTGCGCGATTTCTTCCGCGTCCGTCGTCCAGCCGTCCGGCTTCACCTTCACCCCTGAGACCCGATTCTGGGTGAAGTTCAATGCAAAGTTGAGGCGGCTCAGCAAAGCCCCCGTGTTGATCCATTCCTCACTCGTGTTTGAGTAGCCAGTTGGTTCTACCTTGCGGTACAGCGGTTGCCCCAACGTGCCGATCTGGTTTGCTAATGCGTAAGCATCCTCCACGTCCGCGCCCGTAGCGCGCGCCGCACTCGCGATCATTTCCAGCGGAGATTTCAACTTGGCACGATAGGCGCTCAGCGACCAGAATTCGCGCGAATTCAGCATCGTGCGCATTACGGCTCGAAGGTCACCGTCAGTAACGCGGAATGTCTTCGCCATTGAGTCGATAAGCTGCTTCGGTGGATTATCTGAAACGAATCGCTGTGCGAGTTTTTTCGAGATGAAGCGCGCCGTCGAGGGATGGTGCACCAGGATGTCGAGGACCTGAAGCGCATCTTGTTTCCCGCCTCCGGCCGGGATCGTCACCCCGAGCACTTGTTTTTCTCCCTGGTCATGAGCCTTTTCGTTAAACCAGAATTCGCTGCCTTGCTTCACGTCGCGGATCGTCCAGCCCGTGAAGCAACGTGCGACTTCGATGATGTCCTTCTGCGTGTAGCCGCCGTCCACACCAAGCGTGTGCAGCTCCAGCAATTCGCGCGCATAGTTCTCGTTCAGGCCGCGAGGGCTCTTCGGTTTCGGCGCCACCGACTGATAATTATCCAGGTAGTACAACATCGCCGGGCTCTCTGCCGTGGCTTGCAGGAGGTCCCGGAATTTGCCGAGCACGTGTGGCCGGATCGCCTTCTCTTCGTAAATTGGGACCAGGAACCGATCATTCCCCTTGTCCAGGTATACGTTGAAATGATTGAACCAGAAGTCGACCAGTTGCTCTCCGAGCTGGCGCGGGCTGTAAATGGCTCGATAGAGCTTCGCCGCCAACAGATCGTAGCTGAGTAGCTGCTGCGGTGAGTTCAGCGCCAGAATGCGGCGGCGGGTCTCGATGGAAGCGTAGCCCTGCAACTGGTTGCGCAATTGCGGACCCATGGCGACAAGCACTTCGTCCACTTTCTCCTGCGGAATCGAGGCGAGAGCCTGCCGCCGCTCGTCCGGCTTGCCTGATTTCAGAGCGCGAATCTCCTCCTGCGGCAGCACGTCTTCGAGTGGCAGCACGGAGACCAGCGCCGCTTCGTCGTTCAGCTTGTAAAGACCGGCCCAGTGCTGCACGGTCTCGCGAAACTCCGCATCGTCCGGCAATGCAGGTTTGCCCGTCAATGCGTTCTTAATCATCTGCGATTGCGGATACTCGCGCCAGATCTGTAAAGGTGTGCTATGAATCGTTTCCAGCCGCTTTAGCTTTTCTTCGAGTGCCGGATCGGCCGGAATGCTCTCCGGATGGAGCTGCTGCTCAATCCATCGTTTAATACCGGTCTTCTTCAATTGAGCCAGGTCGCCGGGACGCGGGCCATATGTCAGCCGCTCCAATGCGTGGATCGGCATCTCCTGTTTCTTCAGCTTCCGGTCAGGGGTTTTCGCCCAGACGGGAAGAAGGAAAAGCGCCAGGGTAACAGGGACGAATCTGCTGCTCCGCATAAGAGTTATTTTGCTCCGTTTTTCGGGCTGCTACAATCCGAGCAATGCTGGTAGAACTGATGGTGGAGAACTACGCGGTCGTGGAGCGAGTCCGCGTCCGCTTTCACCAGGGTTTCAACGTGCTGACCGGAGAGACCGGCAGCGGCAAATCCATTATTGTCGATGCGCTTGGTCTCCTGTTCGGCGGACGCGCATCGGCCGACATGGTGCGGTCCGGCGAGGGCCGCGCACGCATCGCCGGCATCTTTGAGGCGCCCGCATCCGTGCTGCCCGTGCTGGAGCAGTCCGGAATCGAAATGGAAGATGGCGAACTGCTGATTGAGCGGGAGATTCTGGCCAACGGCAAATCGCGTGCCTTCGCTGCGAGCCGTCCCGTGACTGCGGCTCTCTTGAAGGAGCTTTCTGTTCACCTCGGCGATATCCACGGGCAGCATGATCAGCAGTTGCTCTTTTCTGAGGACGCACAGCGCGACATTCTGGATTCATTCGCGAGCGTCGGTGAAGAACTTGCCGCCGCCGGCAAAATCTTCTCCGAGTGGCGCTCCTGCGCGCGCGAATTGGAGAACCTGGAAAAGACGGAGCAGGAGAAGTTAAGGCTCCTCGACCTATGGACCTTCCAGCGGAATGAGATCGAAGGGGCACGCCTTAGGGCCGGCGAGGATACGGAACTCGAGCAGGAAAAGAAGATCCTCCAAAACGTGAATCGTCTCATGGAATCAGCCAATGCGGCATACTCCGCGTTGTATGACGCTCCGGAATCCGTATACGCCCAGATGCGATTCGCCCTGAAGCGCATAGAAGAGCTGTGCCGCATTGATGAATCGCTGGAATCCGTTCGCGAGACGCTCAAACCGGCGGAAATCGCGGTCTCGGAAGCCTCGTCCATCCTGCGCGACTATGTCGGCAAGCTGGAGGCGGATCCCGAGCGTTTGGAGGAAGTGGAACAGCGTTTGGCTGCACTCGACAAACTGCGCAGGAAATACGGAGCCACGATCGGCGACGTGATCGCATTCCTTGAAGAAGTGAACGCAAACATCAGTGCCGTTGAGACGGCGACCGAGCGGCGGACTTTCCTCGAGAAGCGCCGTCAGCAACTTGGGAGTGAGTACGAAGCTGCCGCGATGCGGCTGCGGGCTAAGCGCAAGGAAGCAGGTCGCAAGCTGGAGAAACGAATCGAGACGGAGTTGAAGTCCCTGGCCATGGAGCGAACGCATTTCGTGGTGCGATTCGAGCCGGCGGAGTGGTCGGCCGAAGGTGCAGACCAGGTGAGTTTCCTCGTCTCCGCAAACGTAGGCGAGGAGCCGCGCCCTCTGGAGAAGGTCGCCTCCGGAGGCGAACTGTCCAGGATTGCCCTGGCGTTGAAGACCTGCGTCACCGGATCGGCGCAGCGCACGCTGGTGTTCGATGAAGTGGACGCCGGCATTGGTGGCGGTGCCGCGGAAAGCGTGGGAAAGCGGCTGAAGCGCATCGCGGAGAAGAATCAGGTGCTCTGCGTGACGCACCTGGCTCAAATCGCCGGTTTCGGCGATCATCACTATACCGTCGAGAAGCGTGAGGTGAAAGGGCGGACTGTCGCATCCATCGAAGAGCTGAATGGTGAGTCCAGAACGCGTGAGATCGGCAGGATGCTCTCCGGCCAAAACCTCACTCCAGAGGCATTGAAGCATGCCGAGCAGTTAATTCGGGCGGGAACAGGAGACTGATTCGCTTGCAGCGCTGCGGATGGGCAAAGAATGACCTGGCTATCGCGTACCACGACGAAGAATGGGGCGTGCCAGTCCACGATGACCAACGCTTCTTCGAGTTTCTGATCCTGGAGGGGGCGCAG
Source organism: uncultured Solibacteraceae bacterium (assembly GCA_964464925.1). GTDB lineage: Bacteria > Acidobacteriota > Terriglobia > Bryobacterales > Bryobacteraceae > CAYXLI01. Next base: position 25,200 of record CAYXLI010000034.1, read on the forward strand.
GCAGGTCTAAGCTGGGATACCATTCTGCGAAAACGAGAGGCTTATCGCGAGGCCTTCGATGGATTCGACGTGGCCAAAGTAGCCAGGTATCGCGAGCCACGGCTTGAGAAGCTGCTCGCGAACGAAGGCATTGTGCGCAACAGGCTAAAGATCTCCTCGGCGGTAACCAATGCGCAGGCATTCCTCGCGGTGCAGAAGGAGTTCGGTTCTTTCGACTCCTATATCTGGCGGTTCGTCGGCGGTGCGCCCAGGATGAATGCGTTCACTTCCCTAAAGGAAGTGCCCGCACGCACCCCGGAATCCGACGTGATGAGTAAAGATCTGCAGAAACGCGGGTTCCGCTTCGTTGGATCGACCATCTGTTACGCGTTCATGCAGGCTACCGGCCTGGTGAACGATCACCTTGTTTCCTGCTTCCGCCGTTAAGCGTGCAAACAGGGATCAGCGCCGAGCGTCCCACGAAGAGATTCCAGCGGCATCCGGCGGCCCTCAAGCCTGTGCTTGGTTTTCAGTCTCTCCTGATACCAGTCGCTCGTCAGGAGCGCATCGCGGGTAAACAGCGAGCGAATTGCGGGATTGTTCGCCGTCATGCCTTGATAATGCCCGTGGGCCATGATGTGCAGCAGCGCTTTAATCGGCGGACACGCCCACTCGATGCTGCCGTCCTCGAAGTATTCCAGCGCAACCCGCGCCTGGGATTCGACGATTGCTGCCACTCCGGCCGCAAACTGTGCGCGATCCTGCTTCTCCGGCCGAAGGATCTCGTCGCTGAAAACGGAATTCGGTGCTTCGAAGATGCGTCCGAGGAACCTGTCTGCGAATGAGTCAGTGATCCTGAAGCCCAGGCGGCTCGCCAGGATTTGCTGACCCTCGTGCGTGAAGTCGTCCAACCTCTCCAGGTACCCGTTCTCGATGAGAAACGCCGGATCCCGCTCGCCGACATCCATGCGGCACCAGATCTCCGGAACCAGCATGCTGATATCGTGATCCACACGGATGTTTGGACCGATCGTGCCGGCCGCCGTGGTGAATCCCGCGTAACCGGTGAGAATCGCTGCCACAAGCGCATTGTTCACGTCCACAACCGGCGCCAGCGCGTTGAACGGGCGCTTCGTCAAGGCCCCTTCGCTGCCGAACCCCGTCGTCGAAGGGCTCTTTCCGGTAAGGCTGCAAATGAAGTCCATGAACAGCTCGGGCAGCTCCTGGTAGTGGATCGGGTTGTAGACCGCCAGCGGCGGCACACCAAGCTTCGCATCCGCGGGGTTGCCTCGCCGGCCTGCAAGCACTGCGTTCACCGGGAAGAACACGGTCGCGTCCGCCGGAATTCTTCTGTAGAGACGCGCGCCGATCGTGGCCAGATGCGCATCGCGCGGCTCGGTGAGATCCGGCCGCCGCTGCAGGTAGCGTGGATTTTTCGAACGGGCACCGTCGACAATGCGCGCTTCATCCGATGCTACAACCCAATCCGTCCTGGGGTGCCGTACGTATTCGGACAGCAACCGCTGCATGGGCTCGGTGTATTTGTCGAATTCGGCAATGTGCTCCACGATATTCCGGGCCCGCTCCCCCGTCAGAGGCTCGAAGTTTGAGAGGAAGTTGTCGGGCCCTGCGAGATCGGCCTCGGCCTGCTTGTCGAATCCGCGATGCGCCGCGTCGTCGGGCCGCTGAAACAGATACTGCTCGCAGTTCTCCACGAGCTTGACGCTCTCGTTCCGGTACTGCGGATCGAGATGAGGCAACGTTTCCTTGGGGACCACAACCGATGCGGTGATGTCATCCTCGAACTGGACTTTATCCGCCGGATGGAAATCCGGGCGCAGCTTATGGATTCTCCAGGAGCCGTCGCGGTCAAAACCGACCCTCAAATAGTTCCCGACCAGAATCTCGTTTTCAAACTTTAGCTCATTGCCCTGCTGGCCATTCACGCGATCAACGGTGAAGTGCTCGCGCCAGTGCTCGCCCCATTCCTGACGGTAGTATCGCTTCACAGTGCAGACAAGCTGGCGAATGATCTGGGGCAGCTTGCGTAACCACTCGTTGTACTCGTCTTTGTAAATCGGCGAAGGAGTAAGTAGCTTGATCACGGAGCCCAGGGAGCGATCTGGGCTAAGAATCGGCCGGCCGGCACGGTAGCCCGGGCGCGGCTCCTTGAAAATGTCGGAAAAGTCTTTGCTCAGGATCTCAGCCACCTGGTCCATATCCGAGTGGTAATCCCGCACAAAGACCGGCCCCTTCAGGATCGCGTTTGCGATCGACTTGGAGATTTCCGACTTGCCTCCCCCTGATACCGTACACGGCTTGTGGCAAAGGGTCCCATCCGGGCGAGAGCCAACCAGGCGCCATCGTGTCCCGCCCTGCTGCCTTTCCAAACGGATCCGGTATCCGGAAGGTAAGACATAGACGTTCCCCGGACGGAGCCGCAGCCGTTGCTGGTCCCATCTGACGAAACCGTCCCGTACGCTGAATTCCGCATGAGCGGGCAAATAGAAAACTGTCGGGAACTTCCGGTCGATCGCGTAGCCGTCTGGTTTCCGCTCGACGCGGTCCCCTAGGAGAGTCATTGCCTGCTCAAACGTGATATGGCTGAACAGGAACGTACGGTTCCCATAGAAATCCTGGCCGAGCACGTACGTCGGAAACGCCAGGGCGCCTCCCGCGTGTTCTTCTTCACAGCCTCCGTACAGGTTGGCGGCATAGCTGATCTGCGTCTTGACTTCCTTCTTGCAATAGCCGAAGTAGTTATCCGCAATGATCGTGACCATGACACCGCGCGCATCGCGGCACGTTACCTTGAATGCCTGTCCGCCGTTGTACTGCTCGTCTTCACTTCTCCAGCACATGCCGTCTTTGCGCTGGCGTTCGGTGGCTTGCTCAAAGTGCGGTAGGCCCAGCTCTTTCTTCTTGAGGGTGGTCAGATGCGGCGCCAGGATCACGCAACCGGTGTGGCCGGTCCAGTGCTCCTTGTCCAACCCGGCGTCGTTCTCCGGCAGATAGGGGTCGCCGCCATTCCCGAAAATCCGCTCGACAAAGTCCAGGTTGCTGGCAAGGGACCCAGGGACCAGGAACCGAATCTCCATTTTCTTGGCGACGTCGGAACCAGTTGCCGGACAGACAAGCGGCCGCAGCAAGAGGGACAAAAATACGTGCGCCCCGGTCTCCTGATTTGCGGTAAACGGCAGCATGAGGAGCGAATCGGGCGGGCGCAGGGCCGCCGCCAATAGCCCGGCGAACACCGGAACAGGAACTGCCAGTTTGTCGGCGGGAATAGGCAGCCCGCCTTCGGCAACGTGGAAGATACCCTGTGTAGTGCGCCGGTCGCTCCTCGGATTATGAAGCACCCCTTGAGGAATGCGATAGGAATCGACGTAGGGCGAAGTAAAGCAGTCGGCATCTGGCGGCAGGGACAGCAATCGCGCCATTCCGGGTTGGTCCAGTTCGAAATTGCGCGACGGAAGGCGCGGACTCAGGTCTCCGAGGTATGCGTCCAGGAAACGTTGGATCCGGGCGTCAGCGGGACAGAGCCGTTCGCCCAACATCCGGTCTTTTTCGTAGTAGTTTCGGAGCAGCGGGCCGGCTACGTCAAGGTATCCTCTTTCCGCGGTCAGAGAGCTGACCGGCTGGCCCAACGCCATTAATTTCAGATTGATATAGCGAACTAGATCTTCGTCTGACGTGGAGGGAGAGAGTTCGGACCAGGCTGGAGAACTTGCTGGAGAGCTCATGGGATCAAATCAATATTTTACCTTCCTAGCGATCTCGATCGAGATTAAGGGCTAGAGAAGGAGAGTTTCAATCCTGTGGGCGTGGACCATGGATTCGCAAGGTGACCACGCAAAGATCGTAAATCGTCCGTCCTGGGACGCAACCAGGGCGATCGAATCTCGCTGATCCTGCTCAAATTGCGCCGCCGAAAGATGGCGTGTGCCGCCGAGAAGAGCCGGTTCCATGACCTCGGCAGTGGACCCTTCGATTGGCTCGGTCACCATGACGCGAGACACCTGCGGCGAGCCGGGGCGCCGAATGATCTTAGCCCCGAATGCCAGAAGTTCGTATCGGTCCGTCATCACGGTGGCCCCGTCTACGGCCGTCAGCCCAGCAATTCCGTCGATCACACGCCGATACGCATCCTGCCACCAGCGCCGCGGCCGTTCCGACGGATCCGATTTCATCAACTCGGCGAGGACCGAGAACGCCGGCGAGACCGCATAACGGATGGGCTGCACCATGGATTCGCGCCAAGCCTCTGAATCTGCAGGTACTACGAGCAACGAACCGCCTCGCCCGTGCGCCCGCATCGACACCGCCAGTTGAATCAACGTATTTACCGATTCCATGCGCGCCTGGGGGGAGCTGAATCCCAGAAGAGAAGTCAGTAGATCTGGGCAGTCCGGAATACGGGACGCAAGTTGGTCGACTATCTTGACGTTGTCGCCTTCCAGAACCGCTACATTCACAAATTTTCCGGAGTCGTCGGCCGGGCTCTGTTTGATGACTAACAGGCCTGGCGCGATCACCTCGAGAACGAAGCAATAAGGCGGAAGCAGCCGCGTTGCACCCCATACTCGGAGTTCGCCGTCCGAGTCTCGCCACACACCGAGGTGAATGCCCGGGCGCTCCACGGCGGGCGCCACTTGCGTCAACATCTGCGGCTCAAGGGCTAGCGCCGTTTGAAAACGCAGAGAATCCGTGACACTGTCCGGGGTTACGTAAGCGAGCGAGAGCATGGGGCTCATCCCCTCCTCGCGCCGCAGACTGGCCCAAAACGCGGCGTCGATAATCGTTTCGATCGTGCCGGAATCAGGCAATGTGGACGTTTGATTCAGCCTGTGCAGATGTGGGTGAACTCGAGTGGCCGCGTAGCGTCCGGCTGGGTAGGCTGGTCCCTTCATGCTTATTCCAGTCTCCTCTATTGAGCAAAGTCGGTAACGATCAGTGGACGAATCGTGTCCAAGTGGCGAGGAGGACTTGAGAATCATGCTCCACGTACATAGCGGTCAGTGTGGACTCTGCACTCACTTCGGCGAAACCCACAAGATGGATAACAGGCTGATGCAGATCCGTACCAGCGAGGAAGCACCGGAGGACCTGATCGACGACTGCGGGCACCCGAGACACGCTAGTCTGCACCTGAAGGTCACCCCGATTAGCGGCTGCGACGGCTTTGAGCCGGCCAAGCGCGCTATGGCCTGATTAGCGGGCAGATAAAATGCCGCATGGGAACAGAAACGCGTTGCCCATGCGGCATTTCCCTTTTCAAACAAAGCTGGATGTTACTGGGGTTAGCGTGATCAATCGCACGCCGGATGACCGCAATTGCAGCGGATCTCCGTAGTGTCGCCCGCGTCATGACAGTATGTGCTGCAATAATCGCTGTCGGCGGGGGCTGGGCAATTACAGGCTGGATGCTTGCACTTCTTTGTTTCCGCCATGATCTCTCTCCGCTCAGGTAGATCGCATCCGGCGAATTCCGTTACCAGGACTATGGAAAGTTCAGACGTGGTGCCCGGGGTGGACTTGAACTAAATCCCATCCCTGAAAACAAAGAAGTTCCTTCGAATCAATCCAGCAGTTCCCGCCAGAACCGCCAAACAGGCAAAGGAGTGGCACGTAATTGACACACTCCGATACTGTAATGCTTGCCCGCCCTGAACTGAGAAATAAAACTGCCTGCTCAGGTGGTGGCGGCCAGAAAGTTCAGTCCTTTGTCAACCCCGATTATAGACGAGTCCCGGAAGGCTGCAAGAACGCTGTCTGCGATTAGCAGCAGTCGCAATCCAGAGTTTTAAAGCCGGAGGTATGGGCGTGAGTAGTTGACTACCTGGATTCGGCACCTTTGCTGAATTACACTCAAATAGGCAGTATGAAACTTCACCGAGCGCTGGCCTTCTATGCACGGCTATTTTGTATAGTGGTGGTCGCAGCTCACGCTGCGCAGGCCGTTCCCACAGGTCCTGCGGTTCTCGTTCTCGATGCATTCTCAAATACTCGCACCGCACCAGCCGCACCCGGCGCGTTCGTGGCGATATCTTCGCCACTATACTTCGGGATCCTCAAGCGCCATATTGACGAGCTGAGTATCCAACTGGAGGACTCTGACGGGACCGTTCTTGAAATGAGCGCGATCGCAGCGCCAGAGGGTTCCACCGCTGAACTCTTTTCGGTGATTCCAATCGGTGCGGCACTGGGCTGGGGGCACGTTTCAGTCCGTGTTGGTGCCTTCTCTGAAACCGCGGAGGTGAAGATCGTGAAATCGGCTCCAAGCATCTTCACCCGAGGTTATCGAGGATCTACGCCAGCAATCGCTACGCATCGGGATGCAAGTCAGATCACCCTGACATCTCCTGCGACCCCGGGAGAGGAGATTACCTTGTGGGCGACCGGGATGGGCGGGTCTTCCCCGAGCGAAGTCTCAGTTGAGGTGGCGGGTAAATCCTCTGCGGTGCTTTATGCCGGCGCTCAGGGACTTACGGGCTTGGATCAAATCAACCTCGTGATACCCAAAGACGTCTATGGCGGTTGTTATGTCCCGGTAATGATCCGTGTTGGAGAAGTTGTGAGCAACTACGCGTCGGTGCCGATCGCTACACGCACCGGAGATGCCTGCGTGCATCCGCTCGGCCTTAGATATGCGGATTTGAAGAATCTCACCGAAGGTGGAACGGTCTCCTTAGCATATCTTCGTATAGGCGACCCCGCGGCCCGCGTCAACGGGATGGCGGCAATGTGGCTAGCGCGTGCAAATGAATTTGCAGTTGCTGATCTATCTTGGCTACAAATGCCGGACTCCCTCAATTTTTCTTGTGACTCTCCGGTGCAGAACCACTGGGCGTTTGGTGATATCGAGAATTTCGATGCCGGTCCAATGACCATCACGACGCCTACATCAGAAACCCTTACTCTCGCGCCGAGGAACGGTCCATACACCATTGGCTCTCTCCTGACATCAATCTCTGCCGGCAATTGGCAGTTGGCTGCTGGGGGCGGCACTAGTCTGAGCGCGTTTACTCTAACGTTTTCCACTTCTGCAGCTATGTTTCCCCTTCTCGCAGTGGAGCGCGGCAGCGAGGATCTAACGGTACGGTGGCGTCCGGAAGGATTTAAACCCAACGATACCGTCAGCGTAGGACCGTGCCGCGTGCGGGCCACGGATGGTCAGATCGTCGTTCCGGGTGGAGCTCGCCAAAGCAGTTTGGAACTGGTCCTTTCTCCCGACTCATCAGCGCGACAGCTGTTCTCCTTGCAGCGCCCTGACGGAGAACCGGTTACCATGGTGACCGACTATGCGTTTAGCTTCTCGCTCGACTCGGCGCGATAAGGAAGTACTCAGCTTCAGGGTCCTCTCTTCGCTTACGGGTAGTCTGCCCGAAGCGTCTCCCGTTTGAACCTTCGTTCACTTTGAATTCGCCTGACCGGATGCGCCGACGAGGGGATACGCGCAATACAGCACTGCATAAATGCTGCCGCTACGTTCAGTGAAGGTGTTGAATTTATATACCTGCCCGGAGCAATCCAAAGCCTTCACGAAGGGCCGCCGTTGTAGTGGGCGAGTGAAGATTCGAAGGTGGACCAGCAGGAACAGTCCTCCGTTCCGCAGATATACGCGCCATGCAGTATCGCCTTCGATCTCACCCGAGAAGAGCTCATCGGTCCGAATCTGGGGCAGCTTTCGAGCTGCAGATTACAAACCTCAGGGCAGAACTGCCCATCCGGTGTCCAAGGCTAGTTGGCCAAGCTTCGATCAGGAGCGTCGGTTCGCGTGCCAAAAAGCTTCTTTGAAATTCAGCAGGGTGTGCAGGACCCTGAGGGCTAGCCACCGGTTCGGAGCCGTTCTGTTGCCTTGTCTGTAACTCGACGCATCACGTCTGGTTTGTGAGCATGCAGAGTCCGTCATGGTTTCATTGACGAACAGTACCTGCTGGCGAAGTTCACAGAATGCCTTTGACTAGTCGAGTCGAGACTGGTCTGCTCCCGTCCCGAGTCGCCCTTTGTACGATACTGTATGGTACTGCGCGACGTGTCGACAAACGAAGGCATTTCGGACAGGAGTTTCCGGCCATGCGCCAGCTCTGAATTCTCTTGAACCGCCTTCGAGGGAAGATCGGACCGCGAAACACGCCCACAACACCGAGCGACTCAAAACAGGCGGCGCGCCGCCCACTCAGAACATGATAAAAAGATGAGCCAAAATTCAGATAACGGATTTGGCATGCCTTCCACACCATTCCACAACCTGTTCCACTTCCATCGATGGAAAGGGAAGTACGACGAGATCCACATCAAGACTGTGGGCGAGACCTTGCGCGCATTATTTCGAAAGAGCGGAGTCGCCGATGCACATTCTCATCGTTTCCGGCACACGCTCGCAACTGAGATCTTAGCTAAGGGCGGGACCATCGAGGCTGTCGCAAACATACTCGGTGATGCCCCCCCCACCGTCAAGCATCACTACAGCAAGTGGAGCTTAGCATGGCGGAAGACCCTTGTCGAGACACTGGCATTGGTCAACGGCCCGGCTCCAGGCACGTTCGTGGCACACACGGAGAATGTTGGTGGAAGTTCTTCTACTGCACTAGATTGGTTGGTGCCCGGGGTGGACTTGAACCCACACTTCCCTTTCGGGAAAGCGGATTTTAAGTCCGTTGCGTCTGCTTATAACCGATCGCAAACACACGAGATATTCCCTTTTCTACTTAAAAGCGTGTAAGGGCTTGTGAAAGTTGGCGTGTCAAATATGGCCTTCAAATTGAGGCTCTTAGCAGAGCCTCGCTGCCAAAACCGAAAACAATCGTTCGATGAGGCGACACTGCATCTGGTGCCGAGCTCGACGATCAGCGTTGTATAAGAGTAGGCAGATTTGCGAGCATCGGAGATGCTGCTGTACTATCAAAGGGCCCTGCGCGAAGTGCCACAGCAGACTAGATCAAAAAGGAGACATTTACGAGCGGTATGGAGTCCTCACCCATCCAAGCAGCAACGCAAACGACGGGGGTTTCTGGATTAGATGCAGTGCTTCGTGGGGGGCTCCCTTCCGATCGGCTCTATGTCGTTGAAGGTGACCCCGGCGCTGGAAAGACGACACTAGCGCTTCAGTTTCTACTCGAAGGAGTTCGACTAGGCCAACGCGTCCTGTACGTGACGCTTTCGGAAACGCTGGAAGAACTGCGAGATGTTGCTTCCTCGCACGGCTGGTCCCTTGATGGCATTGAGCTGTTGGAACTGAATTCGCTTTCGGAACGCCTACAGGAAGAAGCAAACTACACTGTCTACCACCCATCCGACGTTGAACTAGGGGAGACGACGAAGCGAATCCGTCAGCGAGTGGAGGAGCTAAATCCGGAAAGGGTGGCGCTTGATTCCGTTTCGGAACTCAAGATCCTATCGCAAACCAGCGTCCGCTACCGGCGGGAAATCCTCGGACTCAAGCAGTTCTTTGCCGGGCGAAAATGCACCGTTCTCGTGCTCGACGATCGCACAACCCGCGAAGGCGAGCAGCAGCTGCAGAGCATCGCGCACGGGGTGTTGAGTATGGAGCGCGCCGGCCGCGAATACGGAACTACACGTAGGCAGTTTCATATTGTCAAGATGCGTGGGGTTAATTTTTTGGACGGACGGCATGACTTCGTTATTCGGACGGGCGGAATTGAAATCTATCCCCGTTTAGCCGCAAGCGAGGGCCCTGCTGCTGAGCCGGGGGCAGTAGCAAGCAGCGGAAGTCAAGAATTCGACCTGCTTTTAGGCGGGGGGATCGATCGCGGGGCAAGCGCCCTTTTGCTGGGCCCGGCAGGCTGCGGAAAAACCACCTTATGTTCACGATTCCTCCTCGCTGCGTTAAAACGTGGTGAATCCGTTGCTTGTTATCTGTTCGAGGAAAGCAGGGAGACCTTTCTTCGACGATCAGAAGGCTTTGGTATGGAATTTGGAGCATACCTCGCGTCAGGACTGCTGGAGCTTGTCCAAGTGGACATTGGCGAGCTATCTCCGGGTGAGTTTGCAAACCGAGTTCGCCAGAGAGTGGAACAGAAGAATACGTCTTTTGTCGTTATCGATAGCCTGAACGGCTATCTCAACGGGATGCCCAGCGAGCGTTTTTTGCTGATCCACATGCATGAACTGCTTAGTTACTTGGGTCGCAAAGGCGTCATCACAATTTTGACGATTGCCCAACATGGAATGCTGGGACCGTCAATGCAAACGCCAATTGATGTGAGCTTCCTAGCGGACACAGTTATTTTGCTACGTTTTTTTGAGGCTGCGGGCGAAGTGCGCCAGGCTTTATCGGTGGTCAAGAAGCGTAGAGGAAAACACGAGCGGACCCTTCGAGAGATGCGATTTGGTGCGACGGGCATCGTCATTGGAGACATTCTTCGGGACTTTGAAGGAGTACTAACGGGAGTTCCCCGATATCGCGGCAACGACGCACACTTGCTTGGGGCGCAAGACAAGAAATAGATGTTTCGGAGAAGCGCCATCGAGATGCGGGTGCTCATTCTCGCCCCCGTGGGACGAGACGCCCAGTTGCTGGCGGCGACACTAGCGGGGTTGAAGATAGACTCTGAGATAGCGGCTGACGGAGACCTCCTTCTGGTTAAGCTGAGGGAGGGTGCCGGTGGGGCAATCATCGCCGAAGAAGCCCTCAAACCGGACCATGTCAAAGCCTTGACGGAATGGCTGACTTCACAGCCGCCTTGGTCGGACATGCCCTTCATTGTTCTGACGTCCAGTGGCAGACCCACTCCGCAGAGTGAGCGCCGGGCTCATGAATTGCAGACCCTGGGCAACATTACCCTCATTGAGCGGCCGGTTCGTCCCGAGACCGTGCAAACCGCAATACGGGCAGCTCTGCGCGCCCGGCAGCGGCAGTACGAGATGCGTAGCCGCCAGGAGGAGTTAATCCGTGCCAATGCGGATCTGGAACAATTTGCTCATTCCGCCAGCCACGATCTAAGGGAGCCGATTCGAAGCATTTCCGTCTACACCGAACTCATTAAGAAACACTCCGGGCAGCTTCTGGATCATAAAACTGCGGAATATCTCGGGTTCGTCCGCGCCGGTGCTGCACGGATGGAAACACTCCTCGAGGACTTGCTCGCTTATTCCCAAGCTTCTAACATCCCCGATGAAGTTCCAGACGCTATCGATGCGAGGGACCCGCTCAAGGCGGCGCTAGAGAATCTCGCGGGTTCAATCCGCGATAGCAGTGCGCAAATTGAAACCGGTGAGATGCCTCTTGTTCGGATCCGCCCCGGCCACTTACAACAGTTGTTTCAAAACCTGATTGGCAATGCGATCAAGTATAATGCGGGATCGCCGCATGTACGCGTCGCAGTTCGAAACGAGGATGGCCAGTGGATCTTCTCCGTCGAAGATAATGGGATTGGGATAGCCGAGGAGTATAAGGAGACCATCTTTGGAATCTTCAAACGCTTACACACAAATCAAGCCTACTCCGGAACAGGAATGGGGCTGGCTATCTGCCAGCGAGTCGTTGAGCGCTACCGCGGACGAATATGGGTCGAATCCCGATCCGGGCAGGGATCCACTTTCTACTTCACCATCCCGAGATGAATCAGCAGCCTCGGTGGTATTGATCGAGGACAACCCGACCGACGTGTTCCTGGTCAGAGAAGCGATCTCCGCCCATGGCCTGAAGATCGAACTTCAATTAATAGAGGATGGGGAGCAGGCAGTCCGATTCATCGCGGAGATTGACGCCAACTCCCCCGATCGTTGTCCCCAATTGTTTCTTCTCGACTTAAATCTTCCAAAAACGAGCGGCATGGAAGTGCTCACGTACATCCGCAAAAGCAAGAGATGCGGCAGAACTCCGGTTATTATTATTACGTCTTCGAACGCCCCGAATGACCGGGAGCAGAGCACTGCTCTTGGGGCGACGGCTTATTTTCGGAAGCCATCTGGATATGAAGCCTACCTGAAACTCGGCGAAACGATCCAACAGCTGCTGACGTGAACCACCGTCGTTTCCTAAACAAGATTTCGAACTTGAATCCTTGTAGCGAATAGGCTGAGACCCGTTGGATGCGGGAACTGCGGGCAATATCAATATGAAGGTTACAGCCTCAGAGTGTTGATCAAAGCAGCGAGCGCGGCCGACTGCTGGCCTCGGGTCGGGGATATTTCAGTTCCATGGCACTGTGAAAGTGGTGCGGGCGGAGGGACTTGAACCCTCACGGACCTTGCGGTCCAACGGATTTTCATACCCTGCTACGGCTTTCGCCGCCGCCCACCGCTCTCACAGTGGGGTTTGGGGTCTGGACTATCCCTTCACCGTGCCCGGATTTAGCTCCGGGTGTCAGGTGCTGCCCGTCTAGTCTCTACACCTTCCCGGCCGTTTTAGGCCGGGCTTGGCTCGGGATCGCCATGTGACAGGGTTCCCCGACTTTGAGCAGTTCTGCATCGCCGGTTTCCCGGCGAGCACTCAAGTACTTTTGCTTAAGTCCGATGCGTCTGCCGATTTCGCCACGCCCGCACAATATCAAGGGTAGCAGGAAACATGGCCGACCTGATCGGACTTTTAAGTCCGATGCGTCTGCCGATTTCGCCACCCGGGCGTTGCATCCAGTATTCTAACGCGGCCACACTCGCCACACCCTTGACCTATAGACCCAGCCGGCGGACAGCGGCAAAACTCGAAGTTCTGTACACCCGGGCTTAACGTCACTCGTCCAGCCGTTTCGGCGTCGGATATTTATGAACCGCCGCGAAGCATTCGCCGGAATTACTTCTTTAGCTCTGTCGCAGGCAGCGGGCGGAGCCGCGCAATCGGGCATTCAACAACGCACACTCGGCAAAACGGGCCAGAGAGTCTCCTGCATTGGGCTCGGCGGCTCTCACATCGGGAAACCAAAGCTCAGCGATGCCGAGGCAATACGAATCATCCGTGCCGCGATCGACCACGGCATCACCTTCATGGACAACTCGTGGGACTACAACGACGGCAAGAGCGAGACCCGCATGGGCAGCGCCCTGAAGGACGGCTACCGCCAGAAAGTTTTCCTGATGACGAAGTTTGATGGCCGAACGGCGGAGGAAGCGACAAAACAGATCGACGAATCGCTGAAGCGGCTCCAGACCGATCACGCCGATCTAATGCAATTTCACGAGGTGATTCGCTTCGATGATCCCGACCGCTTCTTCGCGAAAGGCGGTGCCGGGGAAGCGCTGCTCGCCGCGCAGAAGGCGGGTAAGACGCGATTCATCGGATTCACGGGTCATAAGGACCCCCACATTCACCTCTACATGCTGGAACTCACGCGCAAGCACAACTATCCTTTCGATACGATCCAAATGCCCATCAATGTAATGGATGCCCATTACCGCAGCTTCACCAAGCTGGTTGTGCCGGAGGCGCAAAAGATGAATCTGGGCATTCTGGGCATGAAGAGCATGGGTTCGTCCGTCATCCTGAAAAGCAACACAGCGTCCGCTGTCGAATGCCTGCAGTATGCGCTCAGCATGCCTACATCAGTCGTGATCACGGGCATCGACAGCCAACAGGTGCTGGACCAGGCAATTCAGGTCGCCTCGGGATTCAAGCCATTGACAAGCCAGCAGATCACGGCGATTCTCAACAAGACCGCCACCGCAGCCGCACAAGGCGAGTACGAACTGTTCAAGACTTCGGCCCATTTTGACAGTACCGCCAAGCACCCCGAATGGCTGGGCAAGGAATCGCCCCGCGTCCAGCAACTTGGGAGCAGTTCGTAACGGCTAGCAGCTCCGGCATACAGAAACTCACTCACGATACGCCTTGCTAAGCGGCCGCATCCAACAGGATGGAGGCGAGTTGTGACTACTCATGTTCAGCGGCGGGTGTACTTCGCTCTTCTGGCAATCATCCTTGCGGGAGTGATGATGTTCCAGACACGCGGAAAGTGGGGACAAGGATTCTGGAATCAAAGCGGCGTGGAAACCGTTCTCGCTCAGACGGACACCAGTACGCGCAATCGTTTGGCGAACGTTCCCCAAACAAGCTATGCTGACCTGGTTAAGGCGGTCTCACCGGCGGTCGTGACAATTCGGTCTGCGCGGCGCGTGCGGGCACCGCAACAATTTCCGTTCATGGACGACCCGTTCTTCCAGCGCTTTTTTGGTGAGCGCGCCCCTGGCAGCCGCGGCGGTAATGGGCGTTCTATGCCTCGCGGCGGCGATATGCAGTTGGAACGTGCCCTGGGATCCGGCGTGATCGTCAATGCGGACGGCCATATTCTGACGAACCATCACGTGGTGGACGGCGCCGATGAAATCACAGTAGAACTTTCTGATCGGCGCACTGTGGAGGCCAAGCTGGTCGGGTCGGATGCTCCCAGTGACCTCGCCGTGCTGAAGATCAATGCGAACAATCTTCCTACCCTGCCGCTCGGCGACTCCGACAAGGCGCGCGTCGGTGACGTAGTTCTGGCTATCGGCAATCCGCTGGGCGTGGGCCAGACCGTAACCATGGGCATCATCAGCGCTAAGGAGAGGACCACCGGGCTTTCCAACGGCAGCTTCGAAGATTTCCTGCAGACCGATGCAGCCATCAATCAAGGCAATTCCGGAGGCGCTCTGGTAAACACCCAAGGCCAACTCATCGGCATCAATAGCCAGATCCTCTCTCCGTCCGGCGGGAACATCGGAATTGGCTTTGCCATCCCGTCCAACATGGCCAAGAACGTGATGTCGCAGCTCGTCAGCGGCGGCAGTGTCCGGCGCGGTCAGATCGGCGTCGGGATTCAGGCCATCAATTCGGATATCGCGTCCAGTCTCGGATTGAAGGACTTGAATGGCGTCCTGATCAACTCCGTCACACCGGGCGGTGCGGGCGAGAAGGCCGGCCTGAAACAGGGTGACATCATCCGCGCATTCAACAGTACCCCGGTGAACGATACGAATGTGCTCCGCAATCTCGTCGCTCAATCCGGCCCCAACGCCGATGTGAACCTCACCATCCTGCGGGATGGGAAGGAACAAACCGTAAAGGTGCATCTCGGCGAATTCCATCCTGAGAAAGCGGCAGCAGAGGAAGGTGGTGGCCCGGGCGGTGGCACCAGCAAGGGAGAGCGCCTCGGCATTGCGGTCCAGCCTCTCACACCCGATCTTGCCCAGCGTTACAACATTCCTTCGAATGTGGCTGGGTTGGTCGTCACGGATGTGGATCCTGTTGGTCCTGCTGCTGAAGCGGGTATCGCCCCCGGCGACGTAGTGCTGGAGGCAAATCGGAAGAAGGTCACATCGGCGCCAGACCTGCGGGATGCCGTAAGCGCCGCAGGAGACCGGCCGGTGCTCCTGCTGGTAAACCGCGGTGGACAAAGCATCTACCTGACCGTGCGCTCGCGGCGGTCGAATCTCCAGTGAGCCGTCTGTACCCTTTCGCGCTCCGCGTGACATCTCTAAACTGATCGTCATGCGGAGCGCGTTTCGCCTGAGTGTCGTTTTACTGGTAGCGGCGGGTTCACTGTGGCCCCAGCTCCCATTTCCTACCGGCCGCCGCAAGACAACTTCCACCAAGCGGGAATCGACTCTTCCCACCGTAAGCACGCGCGGCATGGTGCGCCGTTTCGAAGGCAACCTGCTGATTATCGAAGCCGAGGATAAGCGCGTAGTTCGATATTTCGTTTCGAAAGATACGAAGTATCAGCAGGCCGGCAAGGAGATCACGCGAGAGAAGGTTCAACTTGGCGATCATCTCCTGGTGGAGGCCTTCCAGGACGACGAAGGCCACTTCATGGCATCGTACGTCACGATCGAAAAGGTTGGCACCGCGGCCGAGAAGCAGGCCGCTCCCTTGGATGACGGGCTGCTCGTCCCCAGCTTCGATCAGGATGAAGCAAAGAAGAAGCTGGAGAGCCTGGAGTCCGGCCGGGACCCAGGCGACGAACGTCCACGGCAGCGCCGGGCGGGTGCGAAACCCAAGGAGCCCGAAGAGCAAACTGCGGTACCTTCCTCTCCTGCACCTCAGCCGCAATCCGGGACTGACGACCAGGGTCCTCGTAAGCCCACCACTGCCGTTTTGAAGAAGGAAGAGACGCTGGAAAACGAGGATCGGCCTCGTATTCAGCGCGGCAAGCCGAAACCACATCCTGGCGGAGCCAAGGACACCGACGAAGAGCCGGTTGTCGCCGCCAATGCTTCACCGAAAAATCCCGAAGCAGCAAAGCCGGTTGCCGGATTTGAGAGAACCGGTGCTCCCGATGAGCGGATCGGGGAAGCCCGTGAAGCGGTATCGAACTACATGGAGGGCCTGCCCAACTACATCTGCCAGCAGAGCACCACCCGTTACTATTCGACTGACGGCGGCAAGACTTGGAACGCAAAGGATGTGGTCTCTGCCGAACTGATCGTGGAGAACGGGAGAGAGCGCTATCGCAATTTGATGCACAACTTCAAGAAAACCGACAAGAAGATGGATGAACTCGGCGGCACCTGGTCCTCGGGCGAGTTCGCCACCAGTTTGCGAGGCATCTTCGAACCATTCACCGCTACCGAATTCCAATACCGCCGCCCGGATACCATCAACAACCGCTCGGCATTTTGGTATAACTACGTGGTTCAGCAGCCGAGATCGATGTGGACTGTGCACTCGCCCTCGCAATCATACCGGCCTTCCTATAAGGGATCCGTTTGGATCGATCGCGACACGTTCAACGTGCTCCGCGTCGAGATGGCTGCCCGCCAGATTCCGCAGGACTTTCCTTTCGACACCATCGAAAGCGCCACCGAGTTCGATTTCATCCGCCTCAGCGGCAGCAAGGAATTTCTACTGCCTACGAAGGCCCAGGTGCTCAGTTGCGAACGAGGCACCGGAAACTGCACGCGCAACGATATCGAATTCCGCAATTACCGGAAGTTCGCCGCCGAATCCACGTTGATCCCCAACTGATTCTCGATGCGGCCCGCTATTCTGTTCTTCGTGACTGCATTGGCTGCATCGCCGTCCGTCATCATCGATACGGACGCTGGTAGCGATGATATGTTGGCCATCTCCTACCTGCTCGCCCACAAGGAGCTGAAGATTGAGGCTATCGTTGTCGCGAATGGTCTCGCGCACGTGGAGCCGGGCGCGCGGAATCTGCTGCGCCTGTGCGCGCTCGCTGGACGGGATGACATTCCGGTCTACATCGGCGCATCGAAGCCGAGCGGCGGCAATCGTGAGTTTCCCGAAGCCTGGCGAAAAGGATCGGATGAACTCGGCGCCAAACTTCCGGACGCGCACAGGAAGCCGGAGACAGAAACGGCTGCTGCGTTCTACAAAAAGCGGTTGAGCCGTCCTTCCCCCGATCTGCAGATTCTGGCACTCGGACCGTTGACCAACTTCAACGAATCCGCCGCGCTGTTGAAGGATGTGGGTGAAGTCGTAATTATGGGCGGGGCGATAGAAGTACCGGGAAATCTCGGCGACGGAGGATTCTTCAAGACCAGCAATACAACCGCGGAATGGAATATCTACGTCGATCCGGCCTCGGCCGCCAAAGTATTTGGATCGGGTGCACGCATCCGGCTGATCCCTCTCGACGCCACAAACAGGGTGAAGATCGAAAAACCCTACCTGGAAGGTTTCCAGAAGGACGCACGATCTCCGCTTGCACGTTATGTAGCCGATGTTCTGGAAGCAAACCGTGAACACATCGAGAAGGGCTTCTATTATGCCTGGGACCCGCTCGCCGCTGTTGCGCTGCTGCATCCCGATGTTGCGAAATTCACGAAAATGACAGTCTCCGTGAAGCAGAAGGCGCCGGAAGATGGCCGAACCGCCAAAGGGAAGGGACGCTCCAACACTCAGGTAGCGCTGGATGCAGACTCCGCGAAGTTCGACGGCTTCTATCGGCGGGCGCTCATCCCCTGAAATGCGAAAACCCCGCACATAGCCTGTGCGGGGTACGCATTGTACGACTAAAACTGATTACCGCGCCGGATACCGCCCATACTGCGGGCAGCTCACGAAGCCCTTATGCTTGCTTCTTTTCGTCGGTCTTATCCGCTTCGGACTTCAAAGAGTCTTTAAAGTTCCGGATGCCTTCGCCTAAACCCTTCGCCACCTCAGGAATTTTCTTGCCACCGAACAGCAGCACTGCTATCGCGAGAATGACGACGAGCTCCATAGGACCAATCGTTCTGCCCATGCGGTCTCCTTCGTCCGTGAGATTGTCACGTACACTGAGATTGTAACACGCGTGCCCCGTGTCAACCCTCCATGCCGAAATTCCCAAAATTCGATCAGAAGGCCGAAGTAAGGAAGCTCGCGCGCGAGCGCGTCGGCACGGTCAAGCCTTCCCGGCCAATAGAAGAAAAGCCAACCCGCAAAAAGCCGAAACATAAAAAGAAGCACATCGAAGAAGGGACCTGACCAGATTGTTCGAAACGGCTGTGCCCCCGGAAAAACGTGCACTGCTCGCACGTCTCTGGAGCCCTTGGAAACCCACGCTGCGGTACTGGATGGAAACCGAAGTACACGTGTACGCATTCTCCATCGCGGCGAACATCCTGCTCTCGTTCTTCCCGTTTCTCATCGTCATGGTGGGTCTGTGCGATTCCTTCGGCTGGCGGGGAGCGAAAGGTGCCATCTTCATCGCTCTTCGCGACTATTTCCCCGATCAACTAGGCGACTTCATCACGCGTAACCTGAAAGACGTCATGGAGAAGATCAGGCACCTTCCGCTCATCTCCGTGCTCCTTTTGTTCTTCACCGCCAACGGCGTGTTTGAGCCGCTGGAAGTGGCCTTGAATCGCGCGTGGGGGGCAGCGAAGAACCGGAGCTTCCTCAAGAACCAGGTGGTAAGCCTCGGCCTCATTTTCCTTTGCGGAGCCCTGGCCCTGCTCTCAACAGTGCTGACGGGCTTGAATCGGGAAGTACTTACGTCTCTCACCGGCAGCCAGATGTGGAACAACGTCGGCAGCGTCGTTTTCTTTAAGGCTGCCGCGCTGCCCATCTCCATTCTCATGCTGTTCCTCGTGTACTGGATCTTACCGAACGTCCAGGTGCCCCCTCTGCGCGTGCTGCCGGCCGCAATTGTGATTGGCATCGTGCTCGAAGCTTTCAAGTATCTGAACCTTCTCCTCTGGCCCTGGTTCTACGCGAAGCTGCGCCGCGAGTACGGACCCTTCGTGAACTCCGCTGCGATTCTATTCCTCGGTTTCTTCTCGGCGATGATCGTGCTCGCGGGCGCCGAATGGAGCTCGAGGCGGCGCGATCGTTGATTAGATCCTCCTGCGGTCACCACTTGCGCCTCACCCTGCGTTCTCGCTAGCCTGCAAGTTGCCGATGAAAATCACTGCTAAGTCTCCTTGCCGGGTGGATCTCGCCGGAGGCACCCTCGATATCTGGCCGTTGTACCTCTTCCACCAGAACGCCGTGACCGTGAACTTCGCCGTTGACCGGTATACAACGTGCGAAATCACCACGCGCACCGACAAGAGAATCCTCCTCCGGTCAACCGACCAGCAGCGTCAGGAGGAGTTCGATTCTCTCGACGCCCTGCTTGCTGCGAAGAAATATCGCTTGCCCCTGCTCGCGCACGTCACGCGCTTCTTCCGCCCGGGAAAGGGTTTTGAGATGCTCACGAACTCGGAGGCACCCGCCGGCGCCGGCATTTCCGGCTCCTCCGCGCTGATCATCGCCATCGCCAGTGCATTCAACAAGCTCACGCAGGGGGGCTACAGCATCGAGAAAATCCGCGAGATCGCTCAAAATATCGAGGCGCAGATCATTCACGTACCGACCGGCTGCCAGGATTACTATCCCGCCATGTACGGCGGCGTCAGTGCTGTCGAACTCACCCCCGCGGGCATTGTCCGCAAGGCCATATCAGTAGATCTGAATGACCTGAATCAGCGCATCGTTCTTGCCTATACCGGCGAGCCGCGCAATTCGGGCATCAACAACTGGGAAGTCACCAAGGCGCATATCAACGGCGATAAAGTCGTTTTCAGGAACTTCGAACGCATCGCGGAGATCGCCCACGGCATGCGCCAAGCGCTCGATCGCGCCGATTGGAATGAAGTGGCCAGGCTGCTCCGTGCGGAGTGGGAACACCGTAAAAAGAATGCGCCGGGAATAACCACGCCGTTGATCGACAAGCTGGTCGACGCCGCAAAGCGTGCCGGGTCGAAAGGTGCGAAGGTCTGCGGCGCGGGCGGCGGCGGCTGTGTGTTCTTTCTGGTCGAACACGGACGTAAGGACGCGGTGTCCAAAACAATCGAGGAGAACGGAGGACAAGTGCTGCCCGTACAAGTGGCTCCGCGAGGTGTCCAGGTGAGGAGCGCCGGCTGAGAGCATGGAATTCACCCTACCGGGCCAGAAGCTCGGTCTCATCCTGCGCGTAGGACTTTTTCTGCTGATCGTGTTTCTCAGCATGCCCCTCTTCGGCTGGATATTCGCGCTCAGCGGGCGTTTGCTGCAGTCGGCATTGACCGTCTTCGCGGCTGCCACGGTTGCGAACGCACTCGCTCTGCGCGTATTCGAACGCATGCCGCTAACCGCCATTGGGTTGCACTGGACCATCGGTTCGCAGCGTAACTTGCTCCTCGGCTTCTTAGGCGGTGCCGGGGCCGCTCTACTCGTCTTGCTTCCGCCGTTGCTGAGCGGATTCGCCGAATTGCGTCCTGCGCCGGACCAGCCGTTCGAATGGCCGAACCTTCTCTTCGTCACGGTGGTGCTGTTATTTGGCGCAGTCGGCGAAGAGATGCTGTTTCGTGGCTACGGCTTTCAAGTGCTTATCCGCGGCCTTGGGGCGTTCGCTACCATCCTGCCTGTCAGCGTGCTGTTCGGCTTCGCGCACATGGATAATCCGAATGCCACTTGGCTCGGCGTCCTTAACACGATTGGGTTCGCGATCCTGTTCGGCTATGCTTTCCTGCGCAGCGGCGACTTGTGGCTACCCATCGGACTCCACTTCGGCTGGAACCTGGTGCTCCCGCTGTTCGGCGTCAACCTCAGCGGCTTTACAATGGGATTGACAGGGTTCGCAATGCACTGGAAAGTGAGCGATATCTGGAGCGGCGGAAACTACGGGCCGGAAGCCAGCGTCCTCACTTCTGCGATTATGATTTTGCTGCTGCTGTATCTGGCGAAAGCTCCCGTCTACAAGCACGTGGCTCCCCTGTTACAGCCCCTGCCGGAGGCTTGATGTACGCTCGATGGGGCCTCATCCCGATTCTGAGTCTTTCTCTGTTCGCCGACTCCCAAAAGCTCAACGTCGAACAGCGCATTGAAATCGTCCGCGGATTGACAGCGGAGTACGCCACCGCGAAGATCATCCTCCCCCGCTCGAAAAAACCCCTCCCGCTCGATTCCAAGGGGAACTGGGACAAGAAGGTTTGGGACGATGCCGGAAAAGAACTCGGCCCGGCCGCACGCGCCGGCGATCTCGTGCAGGTCACGAAGGTCACGATCGAGGACGATAGAATCCTGCTCGAAATCAACGGTGGACTGAAGGGCAAGCGCAAGTGGTACGAGAATATCGAGGTCGGCATGGGCACCAGCACGCGGCCAGTTTCGAGTGGTCAGAATACATCGGCTCCCGGCGGCACGAACCTGGCTCTCCGGTTCGAGGGTAAGGTCCCGCCGATGCAGGCTTCAGACGTGAAGAAAATGCTTGCGCCCATTTTGGATTTCGAAAAGCGGAGCGCCACCGAGCAAGTGATGGATACCCTTCCGCCCGAGATCAAGCAGGCGGTGAAAGAGAACCGCGCAGTGGAAGGAATGGATCGCGAGCAGGTGATTCTGGCCCTTGGGAAACCGCGTACGAAGACCAGAGAAACCAAGGACGGCCTGGAAACCGAGGATTGGATTTACGGCAATCCGCCGGGCAAAGTCACGTTTGTCACTTTCGCGAACAGCAAAGTCATCAAGGTAAAGGAAGCCTACGCGGGCCTCGGCGGCCAGACCATGCCGAAGTTGCCGACTCAATAGCCCGGCCGCGCAACATCCTCCCGCTTATCTCCAATACCCGCGATTGAAACGATACGCTCGCCCACGCGGAGCCCAGTATCCGGGAACCCACATGGCACGAGGCCTGGGCGGACGCATCCAACTGCCCGGAATCCAAACCCAGCGTGCCCCCCGCAGGTCCCAGAATCCATCGCACCACACGTACCCCGGCCCCGGCGCATACCCAAGCACGCCGTAGCGCGGTGGAGGCGGCGGAGGGATCCGTCCGTAATAGTAAGGCGAATGCGCGCATGCGCTGATGCTGCCCACCAGGAGAAGTGCGAATGGAAGAATCGCTTTCGGAAATTGCATAGTGACTTATCCCCTTCGCTTCAAGGAACGTAGCTGCCAAAACCCCAGTTTCGCGTCTGTAGATTATTTTTCGTTCACCCACGTGGCACGCGGCGTGCATCCTTCTCTACCCGTGGAGGAATCTATGAAATCACTCTTTTTACCGGTCGCAGTGGTCGCGCTGTCGTTAACTGCTTCAGCGCAAATGACTATTCCAAGTGGGACGAATATCCATATCAGGACGAACGAGTCGATCGACTCGAAGAACTCCGATGTAAACCGCGTATATTCTGCCCAGGTGGATAAGGATGTTTCAGACGCCAACGGAAATGTCCTGATTCCTCGCGGTTCGAATGCTGACTTGGTTGTCCGTAAGACCAGCAAGGACAATCTGGCACTCGATCTTCAATCTGTAACGGTCAATGGACAGCGATATTCCGTGAATGCGGCGGAACAGAATCGCGCCGGAAGCGGGAGCCGCGGAATCGGTAAGAATCGCCGTACCGCCGAAATGGTCGGCGGCGGCGCAGCTCTCGGCGGCCTGTTAGGTGCCATTGCCGGCGGAGGCCATGGTGCGGTACTTGGCGCAGTTTTAGGAGCGGGTGCAGGCGCCGGAGTTCAGGTACTGACGAAGGGTAAGGAAGTCAGGGTACCGGCCGAAACGGTCCTGACATTCCCGCTGGAGTCTTCACTTCAACTGAGTCCAATGCGCTAAAGAAACGCCACGGTCTTCATGCCGGAAACATCGAAACGCTTCCGGCAACGCATGTTCTTGCAGACGACTTTGTCGTCGATCAGGACCATGTAACTCTGTGACTTTTGAAATCGCGCGCGGTCGCGTTCGTCCGCTCCAGGCGGGATTCGGTCCTTCTTGGTGCGGACGATCCAGCGCAGATCGTAAGTATCTGACGTGCGGCACATCGGACAATTCAGGGTGGCAGATTTTGTAGTCTGCGATTCGTGGAAAAATGCGCGCTCGTCCATCCCCAAGCATTGTATGCCGACAGGCACAAAAGCGGAAGCTGCTGAGGTGATTGAATGTTACGTACTTTATTTTTGACACTGGTCCTCGTGACCGTTCCCTACGCCGGCGCGGCTCCCAGACATTCCACGCGCAGCCGTCTGCGCGAATCCGGCCACAATGAGAGCCGGATTCTTCAAGCGCAGGTGCTCATGGATCGCGCCGGCATTTCCGTTGGCGAGATTGACGGAACAACCGGCGCAAACTTCCGCCGCGCCGTCATGGGCTTCCAAAAGAAAAATGGCCTCCCTCAAACCGGCGAACTCGACGCCGCGACTTGGGGTGTCTTGGCCAAGGACTCGGCACCGGCTTTGGTCCCACACACCATCACGCCGGATGAAATCGCCGGGCCCTTCGTGGAGAAGATACCGGCTGACATGATGGAGCAGTCCAAACTTCCCGCCTTGAGCTATGAAAATCCGCAAGAGGAACTGGGGGAGAGGTTCCACTGTAGTCCCGCGCTTCTCGCAAAATTGAACCCTGGGAAGGACCTCACGAAACCTGGAGAAGAAATTCAGGTTCCGAACATCCGAGCCGCTATTACGGCGAAGGCAGCCTCAGTCGTCGTCAGCAAATCCGAAGTGACGGTCACTGCCCTCGATTCGGCGGGAAAGGTCATCGCGCAGTACCCCGCAACAATTGGGAGTGAACACGATCCGCTGCCGATCGGCGACTGGCAGGTTGCCAATATAACCAGGAACCCCGTGTTCAACTACAATCCCGGCCTGTTCTGGGACGCCGAGCCCACTCACTCGAAGGCAAAGATTCCAGCCGGTCCCAACAATCCGGTCGGAGTCGTTTGGATCGGGCTCACAAAGGAGCATTACGGAATTCACGGCACGCCGAATCCGGCTTCAGTTGGCCACGCTGAATCTCATGGTTGTATTCGCCTCACGAATTGGGATGCTATCGAACTGGCCGGCATGGTTGCGAAAGGGACGCCGGTCCACTTGACTGAATAACCATGGGAAAGATAATCGCCATTCTCCTCGCGCTTATCGTTGTGGTTGGTGGTACGGGCTACTACTTGGGCCGCCAAAGTGTGATTGCCGGAAATCAGCATGCGGCGCTCGTGATTCCGCCTGCGCCTACGCCCATACCGGCCGCGCCTTCAGAGGAAACCCGGAACCGGATACCGGATGTTCAGCCGCAGCCCCAGCCGTTGCCCGTCTCGTCTGTGGAACCACATGTTTCTCTGCCTATAGCGGGCCTTACTGAGAAGGACATGCATGACACATTTAACGAGGCGCGAGGCTCCGGACGCAAACATGAAGCGCAGGATATTCTCGCGCCGCGCGGCACCCCCGTGCTCGCTGCCGGAGAGGGTGAGGTCAAGAAGCTTTTTCTGAGCAAGCCCGGAGGAATCACTCTCTATCAATTCGATTCCACGGAGCGATATTGCTACTACTACGCGCATCTGGATAGCTACGCTCCCGGCATTGTGGAAGGCATGAAACTACATCGCGGCCAAGTGATTGGTTACGTCGGTACAACGGGAGACGCTGACCCGGGTACGCCCCACCTGCATTTCGCGATCTTCGAACTCGGCCCGGAGAAGCACTGGTGGCAAGGCACACCCGTGAATCCGTACCCGCTTCTCATGAACGCGCTCAGTCCCCGTCGATAATCGAAGAATGTACCCCAACCGCGCATTGTGTGCGCTTGCTGTGTGCGCGCTCCTCACCGGTTGCGTGAAAACGGATATGGAGAAAGCACCGGAACCGAGCGGGCCAGACCGCAAAGATTACCACTCTTATTCGAATTCCGACCAGGTCCAGGTGCGGCATGTCAAGCTCGATCTGACTGTCGATTTCACCCGGAAGGTTCTGCGCGGAAACGCGGTGTTGAATTTCGACCGCACCCAGGGGTACACCGGGCCGTTGATTCTGGATACGCGCGCCCTGCAGATAGAGCAGGTCGAAGCCTCGAACGACGGTATGAACTTCACGCCTACGAAATACCAGTTGGGCGCCAATGACCCGATCCTGGGTGCTCCGCTCACAATCCAGCTTCCGCCCGAGTCTCGCAGTGTACGCGTCTCCTACACGACCAGTCCCCAGGCCTCCGGTCTCCAATGGCTCAGTCCCGCCCAAACTGCGGGCAAGAAGCTGCCCTATCTCTACTCACAAAATCAGCCAATTCACGCGCGCAGTTGGATCCCTATCCCCGACTCACCCGGCTGGCGCCTTACCTACTCCGCAAGAATCCGCACGCCCAAAGAGGTCACGGCGGTCATGAGTGCGCAAGGCTCCCCGGACCACACCCGTACCGGCGACTACACCTTCGAAATGCCCCAAACCGTTCCGGCGTATCTCATCGCTCTAGCCGTCGGCGACATTCAGTTCAAACCCATGACACGCCGCACCGGCGTTTTCGCGGAACCCTCCATCCTGGAGGCGGCAGCCAGGGAGTTCGAAGATACCGAGAACATGATCGTTGCTGCCGAGAGCCTCTACGGCCAGTACCACTGGGAACGCTACGACATACTGGTTCTGCCGCCCAGCTTTCCTTACGGCGGCATGGAGAACCCGCGCCTCACCTTCGTCACACCCAGCCTGATCGCAGGCGACAAGAGCCTCGTAGCCGTCATTTCCCACGAACTCGCGCACTCCTGGTCCGGCAATCTCGCTACCAATGCGACCTGGAGTGACTTCTGGCTCAACGAAGGCTTCACCACCTACGTCGAACGCCGCATCCAGGAGAAGATCTTCGGTCTGGAGCGCTCGCAAATGGAAGCCGTGCTCGAGCGACGGGAACTGGACGATGAATTGAAAACGCTGAAACCGCGCGACCAGTTGCTCCACCCCGACCTGAAAGGACGTGACCCGGACGACAACTCCACGGAGGTCCCCTATGTAAAGGGCATGCTGTTCCTCCGCCAGTTGGAAGAGGTTTTCGGTCGCGATCGCTTCGATCCTTTCCTGCGAAGTTGGTTTGATACCCATCTCTTTCAGAGCGTCACCACGCAGGACTTCGTCAATTACCTGCAGAAAAACCTTCTTCAGAGCTTCCCCGACCTCGCCCGCCGCGTCCCGGTTCAGGATTGGATCACACAGCCCGGCCTTCCCGCGACTGCCCCCAACCCTCACGCGGAGGCCTTCGATCGTGTCGATTCCGCCGCGAAGAAGTTTCTCGCCGGCGCCGATCCGCGTTCGCTTTCCGTGGCAGGCTGGACAACTCAACACTGGGTGCGCTTACTGAACAATCTGCCTGACCCTGTCGATCGCAAGCACCTTGCCGAACTCGACGCGGCCTTCCATTTCACTCACACAGGCAATGACGAAATCCTGGACAAATGGCTGATCCTTGCAGCCAAAGCACAATATGAGACTGCCTATCCGCGAATGGAGCAGTTTCTCACCCACGTCGGCCGTATGCGGTACATCGTCCCGATTTACACCGAACTCGCCAGGACGCCGGCCGGCAAGACGCGCGCACTCGCCATCTACAAAAAAGCCCGGGCTGGGTATCACCCCATCGCCCAGGCCAGAGTTGACGAACTGTTGAAGTAGCGCGGAACTAGCGGACGATGGCCTTTTCTACGGCTTGGTTATCAAATTCGTCCGTGACGCGAACCGCGATCGTATGTTCGCCGGGCCCTACGTTGGCGAGCGACAGCTCGTAGTCCAGTTCCTGCGCATCGGAGATCCGCGTCTTCGGCTCCACGACGGTCCAATCCTTTCCGTCGAGGGAGTACTCCGCGTGATCGACGATGCTGATCGCGTCTTTCGCATGCCAGCGCACCGTAATCGCATTGCCGTTGCGAGTTCCCGCCAGGTTCATCACCTGCGGAGGAGTGTTGTCGATGACAAACGGCTCGCTCTCGATGGTCGCCGTCAGAGCTTGCGCCGGCGGATTGCTCGGCGAATCGGAGGCCATCACACGAAGCACGTATTCTCCATCCGGAAACGCTGTGGAATCCCAGCTTATATACCGTTCCTTTACCTTGTCCCGCAGCAGCTTCCATTCCGTCTCTTTGGCGCCCCGGATTTCCACCTTGAAAATGAGCTCATCGCTGTTCGGATCGCTGGCTGCCCAGCGGGCGCCGGCCGCTCCCTTCGAATACGGCAGCGTTTGGCTGGAGCTGAGCGTGTCCAGCGAAATCGACGGCAACTTCTTCTTCTGTCCCAACGGCTGCAGCGTGATGCTCGGAGTGATCGTCAGTCCTGCCGTGGGAGCAGAGAACTTATAGTTCGCCGGTGTGATCTCGATCTCCTCGAATTGCGGCGGCACGTTCTTCTGCAGATACGCGATCTCCACTTCGCTGAGGCTCGCGTTCTCTCCCGCAAGGGTCGCGCGGTACTGCAGGAATCGCGCAGCCGGAGAGACTACCTGTGGAGTCGCTTTCGCCCAAGCGTTCCAGTTCTTCTGCGGCCGGTCCAGATTGCCGCTGCGCGTTTCGAACGCGGCGCCGCTGCCGTGGAAGTGGATTCGTCCCCAATAGGAGAAGAAGGAGGCATCCAGCGGCTCGCTTTCATAGGTGCCCTGCTTCTCCAGGTCTGGTCCTACCTGGTACACCTTGCCGATGTTTCCCGTAGCCGCATACAACGTGCCGCGCACGCCCGCCAGCAAGGCCGTGATCTGCGTCGGCTGTCCGTTCACCAGAAGCGTGGAAAGATGATCGTTATCCAACCGGTAGATGTGTCCTTTGTTGCCGGTCCCCAGCACTGGCCGGGCCGCCGGATCGAATGCGATCGTGTAGACCAGGTCGGAAGCGTGCGTCCAGACTCTCCGGGCATAGCCGTCGGGTTCGATGCGATAGACATCGGAGCCGCCCACGATAGGCGAAGACGGAATGGAGGGTTGAGTCGTGATCGAAGCCGTTGCTACCGTCGATCCTGTTGGTGCGCGCCCTGCGGAAGCTCCAATGGTTGCTGCCGGAATCGGAATTGACAGTGTCTGCGACGGCATAGACGCGCTCACCGGCTTACTTCCCACCGCCGCCGCGTAGATAGAGCCATCACGAGCCGCGGCGACAGCCGTAATCTCCTTTTTCGCCGCCTGGTACAAAACAAATCCATCGCCATTCGGCGCGATCCTCAGGATCAGGCCGCCCGGCTCAGTGCCGGCAATCAAGTTGTTTTTCGAGTCGATGGCCAAGGAACGCGCATGCGTCTCTTCCGTCTTGAAGAAAACCGAGCCCTGCCCGTTCGGGGTCACACGATGGATTTCGCCCTGGTCTCCCGTTGCCACGAAGAGATTCCCCGCGCTGTCAAACGCAATCGCCCAGATGTACTTTGCCTTTGGATCGTAGAAGAGCTGCGCCTTCCCGTTTTCGATCCGGTACACCTTGCCGTCCGGAACCGTTGCGGCGTAAACACGGTCGCTCTTGTCTACTGCGATCGCGTGGATTTCCATTCCAGGCACATCCGCGTAGGTTGAGGACTTGCCCGACGGGTCGATGCGATACAGTTTTGCGGTAGAGGAGCTCGGGCCGCCCCCTCCCGCATACAAATTGCCCTTGGAATCTTCGGCTAAGGCCCAGAGATAAGGAGTCGACGAGTCCAGCAACTCCTGAAAGCGCGGTGCCAGAATCAGCCGTCCGTCGCTTCGCAGAGAGAGGCCCTTCAGCGTGCCTTTCTCGAAATCCGGCTGTTCGTTCTGTACCCAGCTCTTCGTTTCTACGGCCAGGCAAAAGGGGGTCATCGCCGCAAGGGCGAGAAGGGATGCTCCGAATTTTCTCATGGACTATTTCACAGTGATCTTGATCGACTGACTGCCGCTGATCACCAGGTCGAACGGAAGCGAAGTCTGCTCTTGGGCGGACTCCGGTGAACTGACGAAGGGGCGGTTTGCCGCGCGGCCGCTCTGCATGACATTCAACACGGACGCGGGCAGGCTCGGCATGGTCTTGTCATCGTCGTAATACGTCGGACGGCCCTGCACGAGCGAGACATAAAGGCGGTTATTGCTGCGCTCCTGGTTGATGAGCGACACGGTCTCAGGGAGATCGATGAAGTGGTTCGCGCTTGCCGCGAAGCTCTGCATCCGGTTCAGCGTATCCGCGTCGCTCAGCAGGATGCGGTGCTCGCCCTTCGGCATACCGGCCGGAATCTTGACCTTCACCTCGCGTTCCAGCCGCTCGCCGCGGTAGGGCCGCAGATAGACTTTCACCGGTACTTCCGATCCCGGCTCCACTTCCGGATCCGCAAGGAACGCATTCTCGATGGAAGCCACGCGGCGCTGCGGCAGCAGGTCGATCGTGGCATTCACGCTCTTCAGTCGCGGCGTCTTCACCGAGTTCGTGAACAGGCGGTTGAACTTGTCTCCCCACCACCCCGCGAGCACCATTGGAGCCGGCACCGGAGCCTCACTGGGCGCCAGCATCGTGCTTAGCGAAAGCTTGTCATTCCCATCCAGCTCCACCTGGCCCGAGAGGCGGTACGTCGCGTCTTCCGAAAAGTCATTCATGCCTGACACCGAGTTGAACAGCGTCACCATCATCAGGTAGGGCGTCCATTTCTGCTGCACGAAGACATTGAAATGCAGTTCCTTCTGCTTCAGCACGGCATCGCCTTCGCCGTAGGTCCGGATCTTCACGTTCACAGGAACCATCGGACTGGTGGCGCCGAGGTCGCCCATGATGCCGCTATGACGGTCCTGCTTCAGCGCCCCTACCACTTCCGTCGCATTAATCAGCTTCATCGGCTGGAACGGAGACGCCAGCACCGTAAGCACGTCGCCTTTCGCCATCGGCATATCGACCGGACCCAGGTTAAAGAAAGGGTGCCCGAACGCAAGCACCCGTTTTCCATCGTTATAAGTCACCGTGCCGCTACCCGACACGCTCATGTCGCCGGACACAAGCACGCCCGAGATCGCGTCTCCCGGCTGCAATGAGTTCTGCCAGCCCGGCGCTGGCGTCGAGGATTTGATCGCTCCCGCAGCGCCGCCTTGCACCGCCTTCACGCCCATCGCCTGGAACAACGGCTGCAGTTGCTCTAACGCGCCGCTCTGAAATCCGGACAGCGTCAGCGGAGCCTCGATCGGTTCCAGCAGCACGCCGCCGCCTGAAACCGCCGTCCCCAGCACATTGTTCGGCACCTGGATGGCCGCGCGCTTCTGCGATTGATTCGGCAGCCGCGCATCCGAAGGACGTGTCGAATCGAAGTCGTTAATCTCCAGCATCGACCCGATTGGCGTAATGCCGCAGATCGCGTCTTTCACAAAGCTTCCCATTCGGTATGCGACGGCCCCGGCCAGCTTCCCGTCAATGTATACGGGACTGCCGCTCATGCCTGCGGCCACGCTGGTGTACTCCGCCTTCCCACCTAGCTTGGCGAGGATGATATCGTCCTTCGGACCGAACGCATTGCGCCAGACTCCGATGACAAACACGGGAACGGCCTCCGGCTCAGATCCCGAAAATACCGTCCAAGCGGTGCCGGTCATTCCGGCTTTAATATCATCCACCTTTATAAAGGTGGCCTTTCCAGCCTTGGGGCGCTCGGGGTTTTCCGCGGAAATCGCGAGAACACAGACACAAAGAGGAAGTGCGAGGAAACGAACGAAAGGTACCATGTTACTGATTACTGCTCCGGGAGTTGAGTAAACGCCTCCCCTGTTCATTATCTACTGATTCCGGATGGACGCCGGAAGTTCCCTCTTTCACCGCGAGGGCCCCTGAGAAGAACGGGTTTTGGACTACGCTGAGCAACCCGCCGAAAGGCACATAGCAAACTCCGCCGATCCCGCCCCCGATTCCGCCGGACAAAATGGGAATACGGTAGAGTTGTGTACCCAACGAAGTGGGCGCTCCGGTAGCATTTGGGCTGCGCAGCAAATTTAATGATGTCGCCTGGGCGATGGCAACCTGCAATCTCACCGCCTCGTCAAGTGTTTGCAGCTTGGCGCGCTGCGCCTCCGTCAGCAGCGCCTTCACATCCACAGCGGCGCGTGCCACGCGGTCTTTCGCATCCCGGCAGATTGCTTCCAGTTCAGCGTAGCGGATCCCAATCGCCATCGGATCCAGAGGTTCCTTCGCCGTCTCCTGAACGATCTCTACTTGCACCTCACTCACGCGCCGGACCTTATCAAAGGACCACTGATTGTATTCGGTGTTTATCCTGCCGATCCCCGCAAGTTGGTCGTCTGTGAGATTCAGGTACGACTGCAGCGACGGCGGAGAGCTAGGCGCACTCTGGCCAAAACTCGCGTGCAATGCGATGAGCAAGAGAGAGAGACTACCCGGAAAGACTCGCTTCGGCATAGTACAACTTTACATAATCTTGCGTGACTTGCCCTCCCGTTCGCTTGACTTACCCCAAGCCGAGTGATAAAAATTGCGCACACCCACGTGTGTGGTGATATCGGATTTAGGGGGAATTAATGAAAGCAGGGCATTGCTTCAGGGCTCTGTGGATGGTGCTCGCTCTTGCCGTTTTGGCGTTTGGCCAATCGGATCGCGGCACCATCTCCGGAACGGTGCTGGATAAGTCCGGCGCCGTCATCCCAGGTGCAAAGGTGACGGTCACGAATGCCGCTACCAACACCTCGGTTCAACTGTCCAGCAACGAAGCTGGCGAATTCACGGCGCCTAGTCTGGCCGCCGGTCAATATAATATCCGGGCTGAGAAGGAAGGCTTCCGTCCCGCGGTTCTCAACAATCTCACTCTGAACGCTGCGTCCAGCGCGCATGCGGACATGACCCTGGAAGTCGGCAGTACCCAAACTGCTGTGGAAGTCCAGGCCTCGGCCATTCAACTGCAAACTGAAGACGCCAAGACCAGCGTGGCGGTCACCAACAAACTCGTAGACGAATTGCCCCTCGTCGTCGGCGGCGCAATTCGCAGCCCATTCGATCTGGCCAACATCACCCCGGAAGCCAAGCCGCTCGGCGGCGACAACGGCTTCGTTCTGGGTGGCGGTCAGGCCGCGGGCTATGGTACCAATCTCGACGGTGTCTCCGCGAACACCACCCGCGCCCTCAGCCAGAGCTGGGTCGCGGTGAACGCGCCTTCTGTGGAAGCAATCACCGAGTTCACCGTCGATACCAACGGTTTCAAGGCGGAGTACGGACACGCCAGCGGCGGCGTCATGAACTTCGTTTCCAAATCGGGTACGAACGAGTTTCATGGGAACGCGTATGAATTCCTGAGGAACGACGCCTTCGACGCGAATAACTGGTTTAACAACGCGCTCAACCGCCCCAAACCCGTTTACAAGCAGCATGACTACGGCGCTACGTTCGGCGGCTACGCATGGCTCCCAAAAATCTATAACGGCAAGAATAAGACTTTCTTTTTCGCTTCCTACGAAGCCTTTCGGAATCGCGCCGGCGCCTCCAGTTCGAGCGCCACGGTGCCGACTCCGGAAATGTACGAAGGCGATTTCAGCAAGTGGGTCGACGCGTCCGGGAATATAATCCCGATCTACGACCCCACTACCCAGACGACCGATGCCGCCGGCAACGTCACCCGGCAGCCATTCCCAGGAAACATGATTCCGAAATCGAAGTTCGATCCTGTCAGCGTCAAGACGCTGGCTGCTTACACTTCGAGTGGCCTCCTGAAGCCGAACAACGGCGCCGCCCCGGGAACCGTCGGCTACATCAATAACAACTACTTCATCGCGGCCGGCTCCGAAGTTCGTCCGCAGACGAAATTCAGCATCAAGGGCGATCACGTCCTCAATGACAAGCATCGCCTCGGCGGCTACTACGGTTATAACCGCTCGAGCGTAGTTCCCAGCCCGATCGGCCCCGCCACTCTGCCCGGAAACTACACCAACTACAACGACACCCAGCGCAACAGCGACGTCTATCGCATGAGCTGGGATTGGACGCTGAGCCCGACGAAATTCAACCATTTCTACGCCGGCGCGAACAACTGGCGCGAGAACCACGATCCGCCGCAGGCCACCGTCAAGAGCGGAATCGACTGGAAGGATAAGGTTTGCCTCGGCAACGTGCCGGATTGTGGTCAGAACCTGTTGAACCTCGACTTCAACAGCAACGGCTACACCAGCTGGGGCGGCCGCGCCAACAACGGATCGGAAAATACGATCTTCTCGTTCAACAACGACTTCACCTGGATCCGCGGCAAGCACAGCTTCAAGCTAGGCGGACAGCACCAGCGCAGCCACTACAACGGCTTTGGACGCCAATGCATCTCCGGTTGCGCCGGCTTCAGCTTCATCGGTACAGGCCGCCCGGGTGACACCAACTTCAACACGGCCGGTGGAAACCCGTTTGCATCGTTCCTGCTCGGTTGGGCCACCAACGGCAGCATCGATACGATCCGGTTCATCAGTCAGCAGTGGCCCTATTACGCGGGTTACTTCCAGGATGATTACAAGGTTAGCCAGAAACTGACGCTCAACCTCGGCCTCCGCTGGGAAACGCAGTTGCCTCCGGTCGAAGCCAATGACCGCTGGAGCGACTTCTCTCCCACCCGCCCCAATCCCAAGGCCGGCAATATCCCCGGCGCTCTCATCTATGCCGGCGACGGCGCCGGCCGTGAAGGCAGCCGCACCTTGGCCGATAGCTACTTCAATGCCTGGGGACCGCGCTTCGGTTTCGCTTATCAGGCGAACGACAAGATGGTGATTCGCGGGTCCTATGCACTCTCGTATGGCGCGATCACCACAGTCACCGGTTCCACTCACCAGCGCGGCTTCACGCAAACCTATAACGTCAGCACGGGCAACAATGGAATCTCGCCTGCCTTCATGATGTCGCAGGGCTTCCCGGCGTACCCGGTGCCGCCGTTCATCGACCCCTCCTTTGCGAACAAGGACAACATTCCGTGGTGGCAAGGCCGGGAGGCAACTCGCCCGCCCGAGATGAACTCGTTCAATCTGTCCATGCAACGGCAATTCAAAGGCAACACAGTCGTGGAATTGGGCTACAACGGCGTAATGGGTTCGCACCTGCAGTCCGGTCTGCTCAACTACGATCAGGTCGATCCCAGGTACTTGTTTACGCTCGGGCCAACGGTGCTGAATTCGCGTATCGACAGTCCCGCCGGAATCGCTTCCGGTGTGAAGATTCCGTACGCGAACTTCATCGCCGATTGGGGATCCAATGCAACCGTCGCTCGCGCGCTTCGGCCGTTCCCGCAGTACAACGGCATCGATACCGCATCGGGCGGCGGCGACCATAGCGGCCACTCCACCTATCACGCGCTCATGATTCGTGGCGAACGCCGGTATAGCGCCGGCTTCACGTTGCTCGCGTCGTATGTGTTCTCGAAACTCCTCACGGATTCCGATGGCTACTGGGTCGGCGGCGCCGCCATGGACCATTTCAACCGCGGCCTGGAGAAATCCATCGGCCAGTACGATGTCCCGCACAACTTCAAGTTCTCGGGCATCTACGAACTGCCTTTCGGCAAGGGGAAAGCATTCCTGACCAGCGGATTGGGAAATGCCGTACTAGGGGGCTGGCGTCTGAGTGGAATCGCCATTTACACCTCCGGTCAGCCGGTTGGTTTGGGGACGACGATCTCCAACCCGATCTTCGCCGGCGGAAATCGTCCGACCATCTCCACTTACGACGGTTGGCAGGGAGCGACGGCCAGCGGCAGCTTCAATCCGTTCACCGACCGTTTCTTCCAGCCTGCTTCCTTTTTTGGAGCGCAGCCGGCCGTGGGCTTCGGGAACATGACGCGCTATAACCCCAAGCTCCGTTACTTCAACAATCTGAACGAGAATCTCTCGGTAGCCAAGAGCTTCCATTTCACCGAACGGTTGCACTTGGATTTCCGCGCCGAGGCGTTCAACGTCTTCAACCGGCATCGGTTCGGCACGGGTAGCTGGACGCTGCAGGATCAAAACTTTGGGCGGCTCACGTCAAGCGCCGATCTCCTGAACACGCCGCGCCAGATGCAATTCGGCCTCAAGCTGAATTTTTGATAGGTCAGCCGGCGAATCATTTGCGGTGCGCTCCACGCGGGCGCACCGCTTTTCTTTTGTTTGGCCGTTTACGGGGACAGACAAAAAGCGTCCATAAAAACGGAAAGCCGAGGCCCGTCATGATGAAGTCGATTGATACACCTCTCACATTTAGCGGTGAAGAAGCCGGGATCCTGCTCGAACTGCTGGAGTCCGAGAGAGCCAGGCTGCCTGTCGAAATCCGCCACACCGACCACCGTAGCTACCGCGAAGAGTTGCGGCGGCGGCTCGACATCATCGAGCGCCTAATCGCAAGATGGAAGGATCTGTAATCAAAAAGGCACATTAGGTTGACCAAGCTGCAAGCCCTACGCTACGATAACAGTGCGGGGTGGAGCAGCCTGGTAGCTCGTTGGGCTCATAACCCAAAGGTCGAAGGTTCAAATCCTTCCCCCGCAACCAA
>CAYXLI010000035.1:0-57326 GCA_964464925.1 uncultured Solibacteraceae bacterium
AGATTTTGGTCGGGGCGAGAGGATTCGAACCTCCGACCTCCTGGTCCCGAACCAGGCGCTCTAGCCAGGCTGAGCCACGCCCCGAAAACCGTGATGTGACTTTTAGTGTACCGTCCCAGGGCATCGATGCGCAACTTCGAATACAATCTTACCCATGCGCTACTTGCAAGTCCTGCTGCTCGCCGCATTTGCGGCCACGTCCCTGGCTCACGCCCAGAATCTGTTCAGCTCCGAGTTGAAGCAGATGTACACCGGCGTTAAGAACAACCTTACAAAGTCCGCCGAGAAGATGCCGGAAGAGAACTACGGTTTCAAACCGACACCCGAGATCCGCACGTTCGGACAACTGATCGGGCATATCGCCGACTCCCAGGCTCGCACCTGCTCAGCCGTGAATGGCGAACAGAAGTCGGTGAACGCCGGCTCCAAAACCAGCAAGGCGGATATTGTCGCAGCGTTGAAGGAATCGTTCGCAATCTGCGACGCCGCGTTCGACGGCCTCACTGATGCGACCGGCACGCAAATGATCAAGACTCCGCGCGGCGAGCGGTCCAAGCTCGGCACGCTGATGGGCGTTGTCTCCCATTCAAACGAAGAATACGGATACAGTGCGGTTTACATGCGGCTGAAGAGCATCACTCCGGCGTCCAGCGAAGGCCGCTGAGCGAGGAACGAAGCAGGTCATTCCAGCAGGCGGTCCGGCGCGGTCGAAGTGGGATGAGGATCAGGCGTTCGGCCGTCCGGTAAACGCCAGTACTCCGGCACTTCGCCGAAGGGCATTGCGAGCACTTTCGGAAGCACGACGGCGTCCGGGTCCTGAAAAGCCGGCACGCCGATGGTGATTTCCTGCTGAGGCACATTCAGCCGCAAC
Source organism: uncultured Solibacteraceae bacterium (assembly GCA_964464925.1). Taxonomy (GTDB): domain Bacteria; phylum Acidobacteriota; class Terriglobia; order Bryobacterales; family Bryobacteraceae; genus CAYXLI01. The sequence continues at coordinate 872 of CAYXLI010000035.1, forward strand.
GTCCCGTGAAGCCAGTCCCAAACAGTGAGTCCACTCGACCAGTTGCTGTTCGTCTCGTCCTTGACGATCGAGTGATGTACTCCGTGCATACGCGGAGTGACGAAAACGCGGTTGAAGATCCGCTCCCATCCAATCGGGATCTCTACGTTCGAGTGATGAAACAGGACGCAGAGCGCAAAGGCAACCTGCCAGAGCGAGAACGTGAATGGCGTGAGGCCAATCCCCAGTATCTGCGCGGCTCGCCACGGAATGGAGACGAGAAGCTCTCCGAAATGGAAGCGCATCGCTGTGGAAACATCCAGATCGAGATCCACATGATGCACGGCATGAAACCTCCACAGAAACGGGACGCGATGCAACAATACGTGCCAGATGTAGAACGTATAGTCCATCAACAGGAGCGCTATTGCAGCCTCAGCCCAGGAAGGCAACGATGCCTGGCCCAAGAGGCCCCAACGGCGATGCTCCACCCAGAATGCGAGTGGTTGAATCATTGGAGATTCGGCGGCGATCACAGCGACAGCCCCAAGCCCGGCTATCGCGAAGTTGCGAGCCTGACGCCTGGGCTTTGCTTCGGTACCGCGGCGAAGTGGACGGCGTATTTCCTGCCAGAGCAATAACGCGAAGGCGCCAAGCACAAGCGGCCCGGCAATCCACGGCGAAATGCGGCCGATCTTCACCGTTGCTATTTTCCCCTATCCGGGACAGTCATGAATGGCGCCTGTCAGTAAGGCGCTCGCATCGGGAGGAACTCGAATTTAGCTGGATCGAGACCTCGCGCCCGAAGAGCCGTTATGCAGTCCTTCGCGGAATCCCCTACGGCTGCGACTTGCCGTAATGGCAGGGTCGATGGGGAATATAGCTCCATAGCGATCCATTTCCCGGCAAGTTCCAGGCGCTCTTCGAGCGAGAATCCATCGATAGGCCGGCCAACGAAGTCCGTCACTGGAGCTTTTTCAGCTCCTCGATCAGCGCATTCACGCCCTTGTTGCGGTACAGCTCAGACAGGCGGTGTTCTTCGGGCGAAGGCGTGGGCAGCTTGCCGCTACGGGCAGGGATCCAGATGCCGCCGTCAGCGAATTCGACGCTCGATACATACGCGGTCATCGAGTCGATATTGATCGGCTGACCGTTCGGGCGCGCGAACCGGAACAGGCCGTCCTGCACGACATTCGCCTGATGGCCGGGTGCGATTCCGACTTCGACAGGCATCGTACCGGCGACGAATTCCTTACCTCGGCCGTCTTTGATGAGCCAGCCGACTTCCAGCCCGCTAACAGCCTTGTTATACCGATTCTGTACCGTGATCCTCGGAGCCATGGCCTGATCTCCAGAGACCGCGACCGACCCCGATTGCAGGGCCAATGGAGCATCCGGCAACTCCACAAACGCGAACTGTACATTCCGTTCGGGGTTGAAATTCGTTGCGCGGCCGGACTGCGTCACTCGCGCTTCCATGCCGTTGCGCTCCGCCTGACGATTCAAACTCGCCAGCATCTCCTGCCTCAACCCGTCCGGACCGCCACTTCGCAATGCTGCGAGAAAGTGCTTCCGGTCACGGCGCGCCTCAAGTTCCCATACGGTCAGAGACCTCCGCGAATTCAGCCGGTTCGGTCCGTAAAACGAAAGATCGTCGAACAGAACGCCATCCAGGCTCACTTCCACCAGAGGTCCGTTGCCGGTTTGCAAGGGGCGAAGCAGCCGCAAGTCTATCCGGATCGGAAACACTTCGCCCGCAGTCACATTCAGACTGGGCACGGAGACCGACGCCTTTCCTCCGGGAGTGACTTCCTGCGCTTTCACCAGCAGAGTGACGCCGCGCACGCGTCTCTGCGTGGTGTTCTTGAACACCAGCGATGTATGCAGATCCAGCAGCATCGCGCTGCCGCGCGCGGTGGCGTTCGATTCGCCCCAGTCGGCCTGCAGCAAACCGAGAGGCGAATCCTCCGGCATGGTGATGTGCAACGAGTTCTGTGGATCGATGCGATTTTGCGCGAACACGCTGCCCGCAAATAGCAGCGCAACGCCGACAGTGATCTTACTGCGCATAAACATTGTTGATCGTCACCTGATTCGTTTCCGAATCCACGTAGCGGACACGCAGCGAACCGGGCGCACTCCCATAGACCGGCGCCGAACTGCTCTTCCGGTTCAAGAGCATCAACGCCGCTCCATCCTGCTTCAATTGAATTCCACTTTGCGTTGCTTCCAGCACGACACCAGTCTGCCTTTGGGTACGCGGTATATTCAGCCACCATGCCGTACTAATCAATAGGGTTGCCCCCGCCAGCACTGCAGCCGCCTTCCAACCCAGGCGCTCATGCCGTGTCGCGGAGGACACGCACTCTCCAGCCGCCAGCCCGACCCGAATGTTCCCGGTCATCTCGGCCGCAAGCCGGTCCCAGTTCACTCCCGCGGGCATCTGCATGGTCTCTGCCCGAAGTTCCAACTGTGCACTGCGGAGCGCCTCGACGGCAGCCCCACACCTTGCGCACTTCTGTACATGCCGGGCCACACCCCAGCGGTCCAGCCATTCCAGATCGCCGCCGGCAAACAACGCCAATTGTGTTTCGCTCGGATGCATCACGATTTCCTTCTTTCGAAATACCGGCGCATTTTGATGCGCGCGTTGGCGATATGCGATCGCACGGTCGCCTTCGAACAACTCAGTTCCTTGGCCACGTCCTCGGCCGCCATTCCGTCAACGTCCCGCATGATCAGTGCCAGCCGCTCCCGCTCTGTCAGCAGCCGCAGACCATCGTCCAAATAGGCGTGCCGCTCGGACCGTAAGACCACCTGCTCCGGATTCTCCTCAGGCGCGCTCGTCAGCGGATCGGCCAGCGAGTCGATATCCGAAAAGTTCACCCTCCCGTGACGCCGGAGAAAGTCGATCGCGGTATTGCTGGCAATGCGCGACAGCCAATGCGCGGCCTTCTCAGCGTCCTTCAACTGCTCGGAACGCTGCAGCGCTTTGATGAAGGCTTCTTGTGTGAGGTCCTGCGCATCCTCCACATTCCCGACAATCCGGTAGATCTGCAGAAAAATGCGCCGCAGGTTCGCCGAGACGAACTCCGCCTGTAAATCATTGGAATGCTGGAGGTTGCCAGTAATGGCAGCGTCGTTCATCGTGCTAACCCGCGGGGCGTATCCGGACGTCGGCAAGCGAACTCATTCTCCTCATTAGAAAATGACGATCCGCCGTGCGAAACGTGCAGGAAAATTCTCACTCCATTATCGCCCCTGTGCCAAGAGGGATGATATGCTCCCCAGTGCGATGAAATTTGGGATCAATACCTTTCTCTGGACCGCCAGCTTTGACACCTCTCACGCGGCCCTCCTACCCCCTATCAAGGAACACGGATTCGACGGATTCGAAGTTTCGCTCTTTGACCCGGCTACATTCGACGCCAAAGGGATCCGGCGCTTGGCCGAGGCGAACGGTCTCGAATCCACCGTGTGCTGCGTACTGCTTCCCGGTTTCAGCCTCATCGACGAAGACGCCTCGGTCCGCTCCAAAACTGTCACGCATCTGAAAGCCTGCATCGAGAGCGTCGCCGAGGCGGGCGCGAAACTGTGTGCGGGCCCCGTCTACTCGCCGGTCGGCTATCTGCCGGGGAGGCGCCGGACGGAAGACGAATGGAAGCGCGCGGTGGAGGGCTATCACGCTCTCGGCGACACACTGGCAAAAACCGGCGTAACGCTCGCGATCGAACCCCTCAACCGCTTCGAAACTTTTTTCCTGAATACAGCGGAGGACGCCGCACGCCTCTGCGATCAGGTCGCGCACCCGAACGTGGGGATCCTGTTCGATACCTTCCACGCCAATATCGAGGAGAAGGACGTCCCGCAGGGCTATCGCACCGTGGCGCGTCACCTGAAGCATGTTCATACGTGCGAGAACGACCGTGGCACGCCGGGCTCGGGCCACGTGGACTGGACCGGCGTATTCCAGGCGCTGTCTGAAATCGGCTACGACGGTTGGCTCACGATTGAGAGCTTCGGTTCCACGGTGAAGGAGATTGCCGCGGCTGCGTCCATCTGGCGCGATCTGGCGCCTACGCCCGACGAGATTGCCTGGAAGGGTATCGAGTTTCTGAAAGCCAACACCATTCGCTCAGAGGCCGCGAGTTGGTAGCATTTTGGCATGCTCCACGATCTGGCGGAGGGACTGCTTTCCGCCTTTGCCATCTGTGACCGCAATCACCTTGTGGGAGCGGGGCAGCAGAGCCAAGGAGTTGTAAAGATGAATCGACGTGCATTCCTTCAAACCGCCATCGCCGCCGCAGGAACCGCTTTCGGCGCCGAGGATCTAAAGCCAATTCAGTCTGAGATCACGAAGCGCCATGACGAATCGGTGAAACGCTTACAGAACTGGATTCGCCACCCTTCGATCGCCGCCGAAAACCGCGGCATGAACGATGGCTGCGACCTCATGATGGAGATGCTTCGCGAGGCCGGCTTCAAGCAGGTTTCCAAGGTCCCCACCGATGGCCACCCCGGCGTCTTTGCAACTCTCGATGCCGGAGCGCCGCGCACGCTCGGCGTCTATTACATGTATGACGTGAAGCAGGCCGACCCTTCCGAATGGTCTTCACCGCCGTTCGATGCTGCGCTGCTTGACCGCCCCGGTCTGGGAAAGATCGTGATAGGCCGCGGAGCCGTAAACCAAAAAGGACCCGAGGCCGCGTTCCTTGCCGCTCTGCATGCATTCCAGGGAGCGGGCCGCAAGCTTCCTGTCAATCTCGTCTTTGTAGCGGAAGGGGAGGAGGAGATCGGCTCGCCGCACTTTCCACAAATCGTGCACAAGCCGGAGATCCTGGCCGCTTTCAAGAAATGTTTTGGCGTCTTCATGCCCATGGCGATGCAGGATCTCGACGGTAGCGCGACCATCAGCCTGGGCGCGAAGGGCGTCATTGAACTCGAGCTGGTCTCGAGCGGCGAAAAATGGGGCCGCGGTCCGACCTCTGATCTGCACTCGAGCAATGAGGCCCGCGTGGATAGCCCTTCCTGGCACTTGATCCAGGCTCTGAACACGTTGGTCGCTGCCGACGGCCACACGCCGGCCATCGACGGCTTTACGGACAAATTGCGGCCGCTCTCCGCTTCTGAGAAGGAGATGATTCGTGACGCCGCCAGACGCCAGAACGAAGCGGTCCTCAAGAAGCAGATGGGCGTCTCGCGCTGGGTGCACGACGTGGATTTCCTGGAATCGCTCGAACTGCTGGCAGGGCGTCCGACCGTGAACATAGAGGGCCTGGTTGGCGGCTATACGGGTCCGGGCGGCAAGACGGTACTTCCGCACCGCGCGGCTGCGAAACTCGACCTGCGGCTTGTGCCGGAAATGACCGCGGCCGATGCGCTGGCCAAATTGAAAGCACACTTGGCGAAACGGGGCTTCGGCGACATCGAAGTGAATATGACCGGCGGCTATGATCCCACCAGCACGCCACTCGATTCGGCACTCATTCGCGCTCAGCAGAGCGTCTACAAGCGAGCCGGGATCAATCCGATTCTCTGGCCCCGGATGGCAGGCTCCTGGCCGGGATACATTTTTACTGGCGAGCCTCTGAAGCTTCCCGCCGGACACTTCGGCCTTGGCCACGGCAACGGCGCACACGCCCCGAACGAATATTTCGTCATCGAGTCGGCAAACCCGAAAATCCAGGGGATCGATGGCGCAGTGCGCTCTTACGTCGATTACCTGTACGAACTCGCTCTATAGGCAATCATTTCGCCTAAGCGAAAAGAAACCGTTTCACCCGCCGGCGTCGCGGCAGGGCTGCGCGTATACTGTCCCCAGTCTTCTAAGGCCAGCCTTCTGAAGAAAGAGGAACAGCCATGCCAGATGATCGAGCCGTTCGCGCGCGAGCGACCATGTCTGGATCGGTCGCGCCCGTGCGCTACACCATCCCGCCTAACATTCATTCTCTCCTCACCGTCCAAACAAAGCCCAACGCAGTATGCACAGTCCAACTAGAGGGTGAGTCCGACCCCTCTCGCAGCCTGAAGATCTATGCAGACGACAACGGCATCGCCCGTTTCCACGTACGGCCTTCGGGAGAATCGCGGAATGACATCACACTTGTCGTCAAAAGCGTATCGGCCGATAAGACCGTGCATCATCCCGTCCACCTACGCTCCAGCCACACAACTGCCGCGGACATGCCCGCACCGCCACCGGAGCATGCGCTCGCATTCCGCCGTGGATTGCGCGTACGTCCGCCCCTCAGCGTCGAAGAGGCTATGAAGCTGACCGACGAGCAGGCGATCGAGCGCGGCTATCCGCTACCGCCTCATCCGGAACTGGCACCCAGAGCGTTTCAAAGCTGGCTGAGAGCAGTCTCCATGTCCGCGCACATTCTCGAACCGCACGTTGTATCCAATCCGGACCTCTCGCACGGAAAAGCCATACAGCACGGGCCTGCGACCTCTTCGAACTGGAGCGGATTCGAACTGGACCGGAATCTGAGATTCACGCCGCAAGGCGTGGGCCTCACCGAACCCTACGATTGGGTGACAGGCACATGGCACGTCCCCTCCGTCATCAGCGAAAGGAATCAACGAACCTACTCCGCGTTTTGGGTGGGTCTCGATGGTGACGGGACGACCGATCTGGTGCAGGCCGGAACCGAGCAGGATAGCCTGAACATCGACGTTTTGTTCCTCAACATCACGCTTTCGAGCTACTATGCCTGGACTGAGTTCCTGCCGCAGCAGCCCACCGAGCAGGTGATCACGAATTTCGTCGTAAACCCCGGAGACGAAATCCTCACCGACGTATGGCTTGGGAACGCCGGTTCCGGCCCAACTTTGTCCGGAGCTTTCGGGTTCTTCCTGATCATGAACCTGTCGACTGGAGTGACGGCCTCTTATTCCACTCCAGTCGGATCTACCAAGGTCGGCGGCGGCGAAGCGGTCTGGATCATGGAACGCCCTACCCTCTCGGGGAATGTGCTCCCTGATCTTGCCGACTATAGTTCCGCTGTCATGTACAACGCGATGGCGCGGAAGGCGAACAGCCCGCGCCACCAAGGGTACGTAGGCTACCAGGGCGCCCGAAACAAACAGATCACGATGTTCAACGGCGCCGATACGCTGTCTACCGTGAGCCCGATCGACGCATATTCCATGCGCTTCAATTGGCAGGCATTCAAGTAACCCTAGAGCCCGCTGCGCTTCACCGCGTAATCAATCGCCGCAGCGGGCACTTCGAATTTCGCCATGCCCTTGTTGCCCATGTAGCCGATGTCTTTGATTCCGATTGGGCTCGTGTAGAAGCCGTCCATCACCATTTTGCGAGCCCAATCGAAGAATCGTATGCCCGCCGCATTATCCGGACTGTCGTTCTTGCGATATGCAATCACATCCAGCAGCGCCGTTTGCTGCTCCGGCTTCGAGTCGATCCACGTCGTTCCGTACTGCTTCATCATCTGGTGATCCATCCACCCGATCCCGCCTGTATAGATGGCGGCCAATTCCGGATTTTGACTGCACAACAGATCGATATACTGCGGAGCTCCCGCCTCCACGGCGCCTTTCGACACCTCATCGGCGGGAATGATCAGATCCGCAAGCCTGGTCAACGTCTTATATTCATGGTCATTCAGCAGCTTCGGCTTGTATACACCGCCTGTAGTCTTCGCATCGTCTGCGGCCATATGATGCACGTGCTGCGCGGACGCAGTGTCGAGGCTGCCTACAGCCGCGGCGAGCGCGACGTTGCGCAACAAATCGCGGCGGGAAACGGATTCGCTAGACATTGCCTTTTTTCATCTCCTCTGCCAGATATTCAGCCGCCCTCCATGCCAGCGCACATATGGTCAGCGTCGGGTTCTTGTCCGGATTGCTGACGAACGGCGCCGCATCGGCAACGAACAGGTTCTTCACATCGTGCGCCTGGTTGTACTTGTTCAGCGCGGAGGTCTTCGGATCATTGCCCATACGAACCGTTCCGAGCTCGTGAATAATGGAGCCCCCGACCGAGATCCCCTCGCCCTCGCGTTCCGGATTGCGCAGTCCTAGCACCTTGCCGCCCATCGTCTCAATGATCGAGGCGAAGGTGTCGTGCATGTGCTTCACCTGCTTGGTCTCGTAATCGGCCCATTTCCAATGGAAGCGCAGCACCGGGATGCCCCATTTGTCCGTCACCGTCGGATCGATTTCGCAGAAACTGCCTTCGTTCGGGATCATTTCGCCGCGGCCCGATAACCCCACCGTGCACCCATAAGATTGCCGCACGGCCTTCTTCAGATTCCCTCCGTAGCCTTCCGCGGTCCGCGCCACGCCATGGAACGAACCGACCGACGGCATCCCGTAGCCGCCGCCGATCTCCACGTGATAGCCGCGTGGGAAGTCCTTGTTCGGCTTGTCCCATTCCCACCACGGGATATACACGTGCATGCCGCCGATGCCATCGCAATCATGCTTCTGCATGCCTTCGAGCGCCGGAATATATCCGGTCAATCCATAGCCGGTGCTGTCGGTCAGATACCGGCCGACCACGCCGGACGAATTCGCCAACCCGTTGGTGTGCCCAGGCCCGCGCGAGTTCAACAGCAGCCGGGCAGATTCACACGCACTCGCCGCCAGCACCACCGTGCGGCACTTGATCTGCTGCTCTGTGCGCGTGGTCTTGTCTACGTACGATACGGCCTTCACCTTCCCGTTTCCGTCCGTGATCAACTCGCGTGCCATGGAGTTCGGGAAGATCTTTAGCCGGCCGCTTTTCATCGCCGGAAAGATCTGCACCTGGCTCGACGAGTAGTTCGATGCCGTCACACAACCTCGTCCGCACTGCCCGCAATAATGGCAAGCCGGCCGGCCGTTCAGCGGCTGGGTCAGCATAGCCATGCGCGACGGAATGCATGGTATTTTTAACCGGTCGCACGCCTTCTTCACAAGAACTTCGTGTACCCGCGGAGGAGGCGGCGGCTGAAACACGCCATCGGGAGCGCTCCGGATGCCTTCCTTCGTCCCCGTTATTCCTATGAACGCTTCGGCTTTGTCGTAGTAGGGAGCGATATCTTGATAACTGATTGGCCAGTCGGTACCGAGCCCGTCGCGCGAATACGGCGTGAAATCATAATCTGCGAATCGCAGTGAAATCCGGCCGTAGTGATTCGTTCGTCCGCCCATAATCCGGGAGCGAAACCAGGTGAACTTGCTGCCAGGCGCCACCGTGTATGGCTCGCCTTCGATTTCCCAGTAGCCGTTCGGTGCAAGGAAGTATCCGAAAGCCTTGCCCTTCCCGAAGTAAACCTTGCCGCCTTCTTCCGCGCCGCGATGATCCAACTGGTAGGGCCACATGTGTTCCTTGTAGTCCTTGGCGGGATTCAACATCGGACCAGCTTCCAAAAGAGCTACGTTCACTCCGAGATCGGTGAGAACCTTGACCATTGTTCCGCCACCGGCTCCTGAACCAATGACGACGACATCGTATACGGGACTGCTGCGTACGACTTGCATAGAGTTGCCACCAGCTTATCTCATTCGCAGCGCACCCCACTATGAAGTGTGTACCGTATATACCTTCCCTTTTTCATCAGCGGTCTGCACTTTGCCCCGTTACACGGTGACGCAAGAAACCGCAAACATTTTCGCTCCTACGTGTTTGATATAATTGACTATGCCTAAACGCAAGACTACTCCGGAAACCGAACCTTCAGTTGGCCAGGCGGCGGATGTGACCAGCCCGAAGGCGCGCAAGAGCGCTGCATCCAAGGCGGCTCCTCACAAGCACACTCGGAAATCCTCAAAGAGCATGGAAGTGGAAATGGACACGCCGGCCGCTGTAGCTGCCGCAGTCACTCCCGTTCAGGAAACTGTACAAACACCGGCGCGCGTTGTCGCACGCGAGGAAATCGCCCGTCTGGCCTATTCGTATTGGGAAGCTCGTGGGTACCAGGGCGGATCCGCAGAAGAAGACTGGTTCCGTGCCGAACGCGAACTAACGATACTTGCGTAGTACCGCCAGAACGCGGCCCTGAACTTCGAGTGCGGCCGGTTGAACGTAAATCGGCTCCATCTGCGAGTTCGCCGGCTGCAGCCGAATTCTTCCATCCGGTTCCCTGTAGAATCTCTTCAGCGTAGTCTCTGCGCCTTCCACCAGCGCGACCACGATGTCGCCATCCTTCACCGAGTCGGTGTTCTCGACCAGTACGAAGTCGCCGCTGCAAATGTGATCGTCAATCATAGAGTCGCCGCGCACTTCCAAGGCGTACGTGTTTCCGTTGCCCGCGAAGTCCGCAAATTGCAGCTTCTCTGCGGTTGAGAATGACTCCACTGGCATGCCGGCGGCAATACGGCCCAACAGCGGCACGCCGGAAACCGCGGGAGACGTGTTGTCTTTATACCGCCGGTACTCCTGCAAATACTTCGCGGACACCTCGAGCGACCTGCTCTGGTTGTAGCTGCGTTTGACGTAATGCTTCGCCTCCAGGGCAGAGACGTGCTTGTGCACCGTCGCCAGAGACGCCAAATCGAGCTTCTGCGCAATCTCCTCGTAGCTGGGGCTGTATCCGTTGCCTTCCGTAAACTCCACCAGGAAGTCGAGGACCTGTTTTTGCCGTTTTGTCAGAGCCATAGTTGAGAGATTCGTCATTTTCATTCTTGGCGAAGAAAAGGGGAAAGTCAAGGAATTTTCGTGATTATCTACTGGACAAACGATTCCGGCCAATCCATGTGCAGCCCCTCGCGTGCTCAGTTCCACCCAGGTCGCGTCAGTTTTAAAATCGTGGCAAGCGGAGCATGCTTGGCGTGGCCTTCAACCTCAAACGAGCGGAGTTCGGTGTTGGCTGCCTCTTGATTGCAGCCGCATTGAGGGTGCTCTTTTTGGGAGGTTTTAGTCAATTCCGCCCGGCCGATCTGCTGATTCTCCTTGGCGCAGCGATGATCCTCCTCATGGCCTGGGGGCTCTCCAAACTCTTTTGATTCAAAGCTGGCCGGGTCGACACTGTAGATATGGCAATCGCCACCATCAACCCCACCACCGGTGAGATCGTCCGTACCTTCGAAGCACTCGCGCCCGCTCAAATCGAGCAGAAACTCCTGGCCGCCGCCTCGACCTTTCACACTTATCGCCGGACGCCTTTCGCCGATCGTGCAAAGTGGCTTCAGGCTGCCGGACAAATCCTCGACGCGGAGAAGGACCGGTTCGCGCGCATCATGACCACCGAGATGGGAAAGCCCATTCAGGCTGCGCGAGACGAAGCCGCCAAGTGCGCTACTGCCTGCCGGTTCTATGCCGAAAATGCCGAGCGTTTCCTTGCTGAAGAAGTCGTCCCGACGAATGCGGCGCGCAGTTCTGTCAGGTATCAACCCCTCGGCCCCGTACTGGCTGTCATGCCTTGGAACTTCCCGTTCTGGCAGGTCTTCCGGTTCGCCGCCCCGGCACTGATGGCTGGTAACGTCGGCCTTCTCAAGCACGCCGCCAATGTGCCGCAATGCGCGCTCGCTATCGAAGAGATATTCGCGCGCGCCGGCTTCCCTGCGGGGGCATTTCAGACGCTGCTTATTACGTCCGATCAGGTTGGAGCCGTCATTGAGGATCCGCGGGTGAAGGCAGTCACCCTCACCGGAAGCGTAGGCGCAGGCGCATCCGTCGCCGCCACCGCCGGCAAGCACATCAAGAAAACCGTTCTGGAACTCGGCGGAAGTGATCCCTTCATCGTGATGCCCTCGGCCAACCTCGAGGAGGCAGCGAAGACCGCCGTGAAAGCACGCACCATCAACAACGGACAATCCTGCATCGCCGCCAAGCGCTTCATCGTTCACGAGCAGATCGCGGACAAATTCGAAGCCCAATTCGTCGCAGGCATGAAAGCTCTGAAGGTCGGCGATCCGATGGACGAGTCCGTCGCCATCGGCCCGCTCGCCACCGGGAGCGTATTGCGTGATATAGAAAAGCAGGTCAACGAATCGCGCGCCCGTATCCTCACCGGAGGCAAGCGCCTTCCCCGCCCCGGCAACTTTTATGAGCCGACAGTGCTCACCTCCATCCCGCACGATTCGCCTATCTATCACGAAGAGGTGTTCGGCCCCGTCGCCATGCTCTTTCGGGTCCCGAATATTGAGGAAGCAATCCGCATAGCCAACGACACCGTCTTCGGATTGGGAGCCAGCGTCTGGACCCAAGCCCCGGCCGAGCGCGAGCGCTTCGCCGACGAGATCGAATCCGGCCAGGTTTTCTTCAACGCGATGGTCGCCTCGGACCCGCGCGTACCTTTCGGAGGCGTAAAGCAGTCCGGATATGGCCGCGAACTTAGCGAACACGGCATTCGCGAGTTCACCAATGTCAAAACGATCTGGGTCGGCGCTACTCCCGCGCAGTCGAAGTCCGAATAGTTCGTGAGTGCGGTAAAATTAGCGGAATTACACCGGAATTGGTCAAAGGATGTGTCTAAGGTTGTGCCTAAATGATGTCTGCACATTCCATAACGGCGATTGGGTCTCGGCCGGCGGATGAGTTCTCTTTGCTCATCCCTGCCGGTGATGTCTCCGATCCCGAGTTGTCCATCGTGATTCCGGCGCTGAATGAGTCCATCACGATTGCGACATTTATTAAGTGGTGCAAAGCAGGACTTCAGGAAGCGGGTATTGCCGGCGAGGTCCTCATCGTCGACAGTTCAACGGACGAGACTCCGAATATCGCCGTCGCGAACGGCGCCCGCGTTCTTCGCGTGCCGAAGCGCGGCCTTGGCCGTTCATATATAGACGCGCTGCCTTATATCCGGGGAAAGTACGTCCTCTTGGGAGACGCGGACTGCACCTATGACTTCCGTCAGATCCGGCCTTTCATTGCTCATTTCCGCGATGGCTGCGAATACGTCATGGGCTCGCGTTGGGCCGGCTCCATCGAGCCCGGATCCATGCCGCCTCTGCACCGCTATCTCGGCACGCCAGTGACCACGGCGATCCTGAATCTCATTTACGGCACCCACTTCTCCGACATTCATTGCGGAATGCGCGGCATCACTCGAGACGCATTCTTGCGCATGGATTTACAGTCGCAATCGTGGGAATACGCGTCGGAAATGATATTGAAATCGGTCCGGATGGAGTTGCGTACGGTCGAAGTCCCGGTCCGTTTCCTCAAGGATCCGGAAGGGCGCGTCAGTCATCACAAACGCGCGGGCTGGTTCTCACCCTGGCACGCGGCATGGATCAATCTGCGCGCCATGTTCGTCAATGGCGCGGACTTTTTTCTGCTCCGCCCCGGCATTATCCTGATGTCGCTCGGCGTTCCGGTCGTGCTGGCCACCAGTACCGGCCCTTTGCGCATCGGTCCCGTGGAGATGTCTCTCTTCTGGAGCCTCCTTGGTCTCACCATGGCAGTTGTTGGCCTGCAAAGTTTCTACCTCGGTGGACTTGCTCGCGTGCTCTATGACCGCCAGGGTACAAAGACGCGCCGATGGCTCCGCCACTTTCCTTACACGCCTTGGATTCTTACCTGCGGAGCCGTCATGCTGGCAGGCTTTGGTATGGCGGGCCCGCTGGTTCGGGACTACCTGCGCAACGGCTATCGTTTGCTCGCCGTCGGTGGATCCAGCCACATGGCCATTACGGGCCTGCTGTTGATCGTCTTCGCCTTCATGACGTTCACGTTCGTTCTGATGCTGCACGCTATTGCCTCTCACGTTCCCCATGTCTCACGAGCCCTCCAGTCCGAACGCTGAAGCGCGCGTTCACTCCTATGGCCAGGCGGCTCCCCCGACATTCGTCGACCGCTTCGGCGTGTGGCTTTCCGGACGCCAGATCCGGCGCTTCTGTCCTGACTTCTCAGGCAAGAGAGTCGCGGATTTCGGCTGCGGATACAACGCGACCCTGCTCAGGCCGCACCTGGCCTCGGTTCGTTCGGCCTTTCTCGCCGATGTCGCGCTCGCTCCTGACCTGAAGGCGCTCGTCAACGTGAGCGCGCTGGAAGGTTATCTCCCCGCGGTCGCCGAAGCCGCGCCGGACAATGCTTTTGACGTCGTGCTCTGCACCTCCGTACTCGAACATCTCTGGGATCCTCTGGCCGCGCTCCGCCAGTTCCGCCGGGTGCTCGCGCCGGGCGGAATCGGCCTCTTCAACGTGCCTTCGTGGCGCGGCAAATGGTTTCTGGAATTCTCCGCGTTCCGGCTAGGCCTCAGCCCCGCCGGCGAGATGGATGATCACAAAATGTATTACGACGCTCGCGATCTCTGGCCTCTGCTGGTGCAAGCCGGTTTCGCGCCTCACAACATCCGCTGCTTCTCCCACAAGTTCGGATTGAACACGTTCGCCGCCTGCAAGGTGGATCGATGACCACTCCTACAAGAGCAGATGACTGGGATCAGCACTGGAAGGAGTATGCCAATTCGGCGGAGTTCAATCCGGCCCAGGCATACCGCCGCCGTCTCATTCTGTCCGAACTGAAACGCCTGCGGCTCGATCCCATGCGCGTGATGGATATCGGCAGCGGCCAGGGAGACTTCGCCGGCGCCTGCCTGGCCGCATTCCCGTCTTCGAAGCTCCTCGGCCTCGAACTGAGTGCAGCGGGCGTACAAATCGCCGAACGCAAGGTGCCCTCGGCGGAGTTTCAACAACGGGATCTTTCAGAACCCACTCATCCTCCCACGGGATACCGTGGCTGGGCCAATGCCGCTGTCTGCTCGGAGGTCCTGGAACATTGCGATGCGCCGGACGTGATTCTCCGCAATGCCTCCGAATACATGGCTCCCGGCTGCGCGCTGCTCGTGACGGTCCCTGGCGGTCCCATGTCTGCCTTCGATCGCCACATCGGCCATCGGACCCACTTTACGACGCAGAGCCTCGGCGACCTGCTGCAGCGTTCCGGATTTCAGCCCGGCTGGGTCGCCGGCGCCGGATTTCCTTTCTTCAATCTTTACCGCTCAGCCGTCATTCTGCAAGGCGACAAACTCATCGCCAAAGCCGCCGCGGCACAGGCCAGCGCACTGAGCTTCACGGATCGTCTCGCCATGCGCGTGTTCGATGGCTTGTTTCGTTTCAATCGGAACCGCGGCGCTCTGGGCTGGCAAATCGCAGCCTGCGCGCGCTTCACGGGGAAAACGGATTGCCGGTGACGGCGTGGCGGAAACGTCGCACAGAAGCTTCCCGGAAAATTCAGGCCAATCCGGCGGGAACAGTTGCACAAGTTCACTGGCGCGATCGAGTGTTGCTCGTCATCTGTCTTCTCTTTGCGATCGGGTATTATCTGACCGCCGAGCCCCGGCCTCTGCATCTCTACCCGGAGCACAGTGCATACAACCAGCTTGCCGACGCATTCCTGGCGGGGCAGACCAGCCTCCTCGTAAAGCCTGCGCCTGAGCTGGTGTCGCTTCCGGACCCGTATGATCCAGCCGCCAACGGCCGCTACCGCCTTCATGACATGAGCCTGTACAAAGGCAGATGGTTTCTATACTTCGGCCCCAGTCCCGTCATCACGTTGTTTATCCCTTGGCGTCTGCTTACTGGAAGCGTGCTGCCGGATCATCTTGGAGTCGTCATCTTCGCCTGCGGCGCTCTCTTCGCTGGAATCCAACTCCTTCGGCGCCTGCTCACGCAGTTCTTTCCGGATACCAGCGCGACCTGGTTCTACTTCTTCTCAATCGTCCTCGGTTTCGCAAACGTAATGCCTTTCCTGCTGCGCCGGCCGCAGTTCTATGAGACCGCGATCGCATGCGGCCAATGTTTTGCCCTGTTCGGAATCTGGGGCGTTTTCGGTCTGATCGCAAGACCCGCGGCATACAAGGCCGCGCCGTTTGCCGGTCTCGCCTTCGGGCTCGCTGTGGGAGCCAGACCGCAACTTGTTTTCGCGGGCCTGGCCGTTCTCCTGCTCCTCGTCTTTCCTGTGTTGGTTCCAGCCAGGCAGCGATGGCGGAACGCCCTGCTGGTGGCTGTCCCTTTCGGCCTCGCCCTCGTTGCCCTTGCTTCTTACAATTACGTTCGCTTCGATTCACCCTTTGAGTTCGGCAATCACTATCAGCTTGCGGCTGTGAACGTCCGGCAACTCGGCTCCTTCCGGCCCGGCGCGTTTCTAACCAGCCTTTATTTCACGTTAGTCAGCCCCGTCTCGCTATCCGGCAGGTTCCCCTTCCTGTTTGGAACCTCTGATCCGCCTTTCGATCTACCGAATCACTACGGTCTCGAGGCGATCGCCGGGATTGTGTGGCTGTTGCCCTATGTGCTTGCGCTGTTCAGCGCGCCGCGGCTTGTTCGCAAGGTTTCCCAAGAGCGCTCGAATCTCCTGCGGTCTACCTTGATTCTGTTCACCACCATGATTGCGATTTGGATCGCGATTGACGGCTCCGTAGGAGCCACCATGCGCTATTGCGCCGATTGGTCCAGCGCCGCCTACATTGCATCCGTACTAGTGCTTGCAGGTTGGCTGAATCTCAGCCGTAACTCTTTTCTTCCTATTGCTCTCCTCGTGATGGGCTTCTGGACTCTGCTGGTCAACGCCGCCCTCGCCTACAACAGCTACTTCGGAATCCCCTAGCGAACCGGGGACCTGCGCCTCCCAAACCGGAAAAGTCCCTCGCCCCGGCATACAATCAATAGCCATGCAAGCCTCCCGTCGTGACTTCCTGCGCACCACCGCCGCGCTCGCGGCCACTCCTCTGATGGCTGCCGAGCAGCCCGCCTGGTTCGATAAGCCGATGCGCTGGGCGCAGGTTGTTTTTACGGAAGACGACCCCGGCAATTACGATCCCTCGTTCTGGTTCGACTACTTCAAGCGCACTCACTCCGGCGGCGCGTGCCTCGCCGGCGGCGGCTGCATGGCCTTCTACCCGACGAAAATTCCGCTTCATTACAAAAGCAAGTTCCTGGGCAATCGTGATCCGTTCGGTGAGATGGTGGAAGGCTGCCGAAAGTTAGGGATGAACGTGATTGCGCGAACTGACCCGCACGCCGCGCATCAGGATGTCTATGACGCTCATCCCGATTGGATTGCAGTCGATGCGCAAGGGCGCAAGAGGCGCCACTGGGCCAACCCGGAACTCTGGGTAACCTGCGCGCTTGGTCCCTACAATTTCGACTTCATGACGCAAGTCACGAAAGAGATCGTTTCGCTCTATAAAGTGGATGGCGTTTTCAGTAATCGTTGGGCCGGCAGCGGACAATGCTTCTGCGAGCACTGCCAGACGAACTTCAAGAAATTCTCCGGTGGCCTCGATCTGCCGCGCACCGCGAATCCGCAGGACCCGGCGCGCCGCCAGTACATCCTCTGGAATCAGCACCGCCTTTTTGAATTGTGGCGGCTGTGGGATGCCGAGATAAAGAAACTCAATCCCAACGCCGCCTTCATCGCCAACTCCGGCGGAGGTGCCACCAGTGCGCTCGACATGAAGACCATCGGCGAGCTCGCGCCCATTCTCTTCGCAGACCGCCAGGCGCGCCGTGGGCTCATGACGCCCTGGTCCAATGGCAAAAATGGCAAGGAATACCGTTCCACAATGGGCCGCAAACCCATCGGCGGGATCTTCAGCATCGGCCTCGAAGAGCCCTACCGCTGGAAGGATTCCGTCCAATCCGGCGAAGAAATCCGCGTCTGGGTAGCCGACGGAATCGCCCAGGGCCTGCGCCCCTGGTTCGCGAAATTCAACGCCAAGCCCTATGACAAGCGCTGGATGCCCGTCGTTGAGGACATCTATAAATGGCACTACAAGAACGAGCGCTATTTACGAAACGAAGCCAACCTCGCCCGGATCGGCATGGTCTACTCGCAGCAAACCGCCCATTTCTATGGCTCAAAGGTCGAGGAGGCAACGAACGGCTTCTACCACGCGCTGGTCGAAGCGCGGCTTCCTTTCGAGATGGTTCACGATGGATTGCTCGATGCGGAGCGCTTGCGCCCATTCAAGACGCTCGTACTCCCGAACATCGCTGCTCTCTCTGATTCGCAGTGCGCCCAGCTACGCGCATTCGTCCAGCAAGGCGGCAGCATCGTCGCCACGCATGAAACATCGCTGTACGACGAGTGGGGCGTACGCCGCGGTAATTTCGGCCTCGCTGATCTGTTCGGATGCACCTTTAATGGCAAGGTGGACGGACCCGTCCAAAACTCATACCTCAACATCGACGATCCTGCACACCCGCTCACCAAAGGCCTTGAGGACGCGCCGCGCATCATCCACGGCGTGAATCAGGTTCGCGTCAAACCGTCCATCCCGTTTAAGGCGCCCATCACCGAGGTCCCTTCTTACCCGGATCTGCCGATGGAGGACGTCTACCCACGGGTGGCTCACACCGATTCGGCGGGGGTGTACTCGTCACAGCACGGCAACGGGCGCGTAGTTTATTTTCCTTGGGATATCGATCGTACGTTCTGGGAAGTGCTCAGCCCCGATCATGGAAAACTTCTGCGCAACGCGGTGTCGTGGGCTGCCAACGAGCCCGCCCCAATCGAGGTCAGCGGACCCGGCTTGATCGACATTGCGCTCTGGAGCCAGAAAAGCTCGCTCGCCGCGCACCTGGTCAATCTCACGAACCCGATGGCGATGAAAGGTCCCTACCGCGAGGTCATCCCGATCGGCCCCATCCAGGTCAGGATACGAGTCGAACACGCTCCGAAGTCCGTGCGCTTGCTCGTGCTCGATAAGGCCGCGCCGTTCCAGCATCGTGGCGGCTTCGTGGAAGTACAGGTCCCCTCGATCGGAGTGCACGAAGTCGTCGCGATCGATCTCTGAACTACAGCCCTGCGTTGCGCGCTGCAATCCGGGCCAGGCTCGCCCAATCGGCTTTTTCCTGACCGAGTGCGATTGCTTCCAAAAAATGATCCCGTAAGACGCTGGCGAACGGCATCGGCGCAGCCAGTTCCTGCGCAGTTTCGAGCGTTAGCCGCACGTCCTTCATTCCGAGCTTCAAAGCGAAACCCGCCTCGAATTTCTCCTCCGCAATGATGCGTCCGTAGTTGGCATACACCGGGGAGCCAAACAGCGCATTCATCACATCCAGAAAGAGCTGCGGAGTAACACCTGCTTTGCGTAGAGTCGCAAACGCCTCCCCGAAACTCTCGAGCATACTGGCGATCATGAAATTCCCGCAGAGCTTCACCGCATTTGCCTGCCAGGCCTCTTCCCCTGCCACGAAGCTCTGCCGCCCGACCGCATCAAAAATCGGCTGGCAATCCTTCAGTGTGGCCGCCGGTCCTCCCGCCACCACCAGCAGCTTCTTCGCTTCAGCCGCATCCGGGCGGCCGAATACCGGAGCACTCACGTACCGCTGTCCATGTTCCGAGTGTTCCTCTGCAAGCGATCGTGCGAGCTTCGTGCTGATCGTGCTGCTGGATATGTGGACCGCTCCGCGTTTCAGCGCTCGCAGCAAGCCGTTGCCGCCGGAGACAACCTGCCTCACTGCATCGTCATCGGCCAGCATCGTGATTGCGGCTTCCGCATCCCGGGCCGCTTCCGCCGGCGATTCCGACACGCGCGCGCCCTCCGCTTGCAGCGGTTCGGCCTTGCTGCGGGTTCGGTTATAAACGGTAAGCTCGTGTCCGGCGCGAAGCAGATTCCGAGCCATTCCCGAGCCCATGTTTCCCAAGCCCACGAATGCGATTTTCATATGTGCAGATAGACGCGGCTGGTCTATTCGGCCTTACAGGAAACAACGGTTTTGCTCGCTAGCTACCGCGATGGTTCTCGCGAAATTCCTCGTCGATCGCTTTGCGCCCGCGGAACCCCTCGTCCACACCGTGCCAGAAGCCGATTCCCTCTTCCCCGAATCGCCAGCACAGGTAGACCTCATCGCCCCGGTAGAGCGTCGGAAAATCGATGAGTCCAATATCGAGATCCTTTACCAGGCATCCGATCTCCTGAATCTCTTCGAATCGCTCTTTCAACTTCACGGCCGCGTTATCCTTGCGCGCACGAACAGCCAGGATCTTGCCTGAGTCCAGCCGCACCCCGCCCATCAGGTAAATCTGCTGCGTAACCGCTTCGATTTCCCGTTCCGCCGTCTCGTATTCAGACTTCAGGAAGAGCGCATCCTTCAGAACCTTCTCGACGGCTGGCAGTGCCGCCTCAGCTTCCGTCAGAGTAAAGTAACGAGGCACTCAGATGCCGCAAATCTGAACGGACAGCGACCGGCTTCGCGGCCCGTCGAATTCGGCAAACATGATGTTCTGCCAGGTACCCAGCAGCACGCTCGCGTTCCGGACTTGCAGACAGAGCGTCTGGCCCATCAGCATCCCGCGGAGATGCGAATCGGCATTGCTTCGTTCGCAGTCGGAGAACTGAGGATCGTTGTGCCGGTAATACCGCTCCCGCTCCACCACGGTCTCCAGGAAATTCTTCACGTCGTGTACCAGCGCGTCCTGCCACTCGTTGATGAAAACGGCAGTCGTCGTGTGCAGGCTCTGCAGATGGATAATCCCATCCTTGATCCCGCTCTTGCGGACAATCTCGTTCACCCGATCCGTAATATTCAACAACTGAGTCCTGTCGTTTGTGATCCAATCGACCACCCGGTTGAAAACTTTGTACGTGCCCTGGTTCGCAGGAGAAGCAGGCTCCCCGTTCATCGCAGCTTCGGCAACTTGGGATTTCGGTGAACTCATCGGAGTGTCCTTTACAGTCTCAGATCCATCAACTCGTGGCGCAGATGCACGGAAGTACTACTGCACCCTGAGTATAACAGCCCTCGGTTCACGGGAAATCATCGCAATTAAGATTCCGTTTATACTGGAGAAAGGGTATGTTCACCGGTCGTTCGCACGTCTGGCGCCTGCTGCTCACGGTCCTCGTACTGCTGAGTACCCTCACCGTCACTGCGGCTGCACTCAACCCTTCCCACGGCCATCCAAGTATCAGTCACGATTGTGCGGTCTGTCAGGCCGGACACCTTCTTTTGGTGCAAGCCTCGGCTGTTCCGCAGGTGGAACCCTACGCGGTTTTCGCTGAACCCGTAACCGACTTGGATCTTCAGATCCACAAGACTTGCTTCGTTCGTTCCGCCCCATCCCGCGCTCCACCTGCCGTCCCCTCGTTTCTCTTCTTTTAGACCCGCTGAACTTTCGGCGGGCTGTCTGGTTTTTCTAAGTACACTCTTCCGAGGGAACTCATGTTCAGTCGCGCACTTTTCCTTTTCACACTTGTGATGGCATCGCAAGCGTTTGCGGCGCCCCAGACTACCGCTACCGGCGGAACCATTGACGGTTCCGTTACGGACCCATCCGGTCTTCCTGTTCCCGGAGCTGCTGTCGAAGTACAAAACCCGGTTAGCGGCTATAAACGTAACCTTAACGCGGACGAGAATGGCGCTTTTCACCTGTCCAACATTCCACCGAACAAATATCATGTGGTCGTCAGTTCTACTGGCTTTACCCCGTACCAGGTAGATGTTCAGATCCGGTCCAGCGTGCCTATTACTCTGAAGGCGCCTCTCGCGCTTGCGCAAGGCAGCACTTCCGTCACGGTTACTGGCGACGCGTCGGATCTGCTGGAAGATGTGCCTTCCGCTCACGCCGACGTGGATCGCACGCTGATTGAGAAACTGCCCTCAGGCCAGCCTGGGTCCGGCTTGAGCAACGCGATCACATTGGCCGCGCCCGGAGTAGTGGCTGATTCGAACGGCTTCTTCCACCCGCTGGGCGATCACGCTCAGACTTCTTTCGTGGTCGACAATCAACCCATTTCCGATCAGCAAAGCAAACAATTCTCTACTCAACTTCCACTCAACGCGATTGAATCGTTCGAAGCGGTGTACGGCTTTCCAAGCGCTGAATTCGGCGACAAAACCAGCCTGGTAGTGAACACCATCACTCGCTCCGGCTTGGGCAGAAAGTTATTCGGCAGTGTCGTTCCGCATTACGGTTCCTTCGGGACCGCCGGCGAAGACGCGACCCTCGGCGGCGGAAACGCACGCGTGGGAAATTTCACCGCACTCAACTTCACCCGCTCCGGCCGCTTCCTCGACTCGCCGGAGTTCCGCCCCTTTCATGACACCGGCAACAACTTCACTTTCTTTAACCGCACCGACTTCACTCCCAGCGCCTATGACACGTTCCACTTGAATCTGTTCGCCTCCCGCAATTGGTTTCAGGTTGCCAACACCTTTGACCAGCAGTTCGCCGGTCAGGATCAGCACCAGCAGGCGCGCACGTTCAACATCGCTCCCGGCTGGGTGCACACGTTCAATGCGAACACGGTTTTCACGCTGAATCCTTTTTACCGCCAGGACATCGTCCAGTATTACCCTAGCCGCGACGTCACAGCCGACACGCCCGCCACCCTGCAGCAGGACCGGCGCCTCGGAAACCTCGGCGTCCGCGCTTCTGTGTCTTACGTCAAGGGCATTCACAACATCAAGATCGGCGGCAATCTCTCGCACACGTTTCTTCGGGAGAGCTTTGGTCTCGGCGTCACGGACCCCACATTCAACGCGGTCTGTCTCAATGCTGCGGGCGACGCCGTTACCGCCCCTTCCCTGCGGAGTGCCGCCGCTTGCGCTCCTGCCGGTTTCTCGGCCAATCCGGCATTTCAGAGCGGCCTGTTGCCCTTCGACTTAACCCGCGGGGGGCGCCTCTTCCAATTCCGCGGCCGGACCGACGTGAAGCAGGTCTCCGGTTTCGCCCAGGACGCCATCACGGTCGGCGACTTCACCACCAACATCGGCCTTCGTGTCGATTCGTATAATGGCTTGTCTGACCAGATCAGCGTGCAGCCGCGTATTGGCCTGTCTTATCACCTCAAGCCCACGGCGACCGTCATTCGCGCCTCCTTCGCACGCACCATGGAGACGCCTTATAACGAGAACCTCATTGTTTCCAGCGGAGCCGGCCTTGGCGGTTTAAGCAGCAATGTATTCGGCGCGTTGGGCAGCGAACCGCTCCGCCCGGGTAATCGCAACCAATACAATGTGGGTTTCGAACAAAGCGTCACCCGCTTCCTTGCGCTCGACTTGGATTACTTCTGGAAATTCACCCGGAATGCCTATGACTTCGACACGCTCTTCAATACACCGGTATTCCTTCCCATCTCCTGGTACAAATCAAAGATTGACGGCCTCTCAGGGCGCCTCAATCTCACCCCTGTAAAAGGCTTTAGCGCATTCGTCGTGCTGGGTCACACCCGCGCTCGCTTCTTTGGCCCGGAGAATGGCGGCCTCATCTTCAATTCGCCCGTTGAAAAGCCGGTATTCCGGATCGACCATGATCAGAAATTCCAGCAAACTACGAACTTACGGTACGAGTTCAAGAACAAAGGCCCGTGGCTTTCGTTCACTTGGCGGTATGACAGCGGACTAGTCGCCGGCGCCATACCCGGCATCGACGCGGCTCTCGCTCTCGATGGAGCTCAACAAGCGGCGATCGGTGTCTCGTGCGGTGGCGTGTCCGCTACCATCGCGAGTCCGATCACTTCCTGCTCACCGCAGAATTTCAAGGCCGCCCGCCTTCGCATCCCGGCACCCGGGACACAGAACGACGACACGAACCCCACCCGTGTCTCGCCGCGCCACCTGTTCGATGCTGGAGCCGGTATTGACAACCTGTTCCACACGGAGAAGTACCGCATCACCGCTCAGTTCAGTGCTCTGAACCTTTCGAACGAAGTCGCGTTGTATAACTTCCAATCGACCTTCAGCGGTACGCACTTCGTGACGCCGCGCAGCTACCGGATCGAACTTGGAGTCGTGTTCTAGCATGGGACATGCGGCAGCCGTCGTTTGACCCAGGGCTAACACAGCAGTACACCGACAACATACGGCGAACCATCAACCCGGACGGTTCCTTCAACGTCCATCGGCGTGGCCTGCCCATCCGGCGGGCCAACGTTTACCTGAATCTGATCAACATGTCATGGGGAATGTTCTTCGCGCTCATACTCGGCGCGTTCTTCCTCGTCAACGCGATCTTTGCTGCGCTCTATCTGTGGGTGGGCATAGAAAACCTGAAAGGCGCGGAATTCGACTCGAACCTGCACGAATTTGCCAGCGCCTTTTTCTTCAGCGTCCACACGCTCACCACCGTGGGCTACGGCAGCATGGCGCCCAGCGGGATTGCTATGAACACTGTCTCCGCTCTGGAGGCTATGAGCGGTCTTCTGGGTTTCGCTATTGCCACTGGTCTCGTCTACGGCCGTTTCTCCCGGCCATCGGCCCGGCTCATCTACACCGATTCCTTGCTGGTCGCGCCATATCAGGATGGCGCCAGCCTCCAGTTCCGCATCGCCAATCTCCGCAGCAACATCCTGATTGAACTGGAGGCGACCATGCTCCTCATGACCGTCGATCCCGATGCCGACCGCCTCAAACGCAACTTCCGCGAACTCCGTCTGGAGCGCGAGCGGGTATATTTTTTACCGCTCACTTGGACCATCGTTCACCCCATCGACGAGAACAGCCCACTTTACGGCCGTACGCAGGAACAGTTGGCCCGCGAACAAGCTGAGATCCTCGTTTTGGTCAAAGGCTTCGACGACACTTTCAGCCAGGTCGTGCACTCCCGCCGGTCCTACCGGCACGATGAGTTCATCTGGGGAGCGAAGTTCACCCAAATCTTCTCGGTCGATCCAGCCGGAGATCTGGTACTCGAATTGAACCGCATCAATGAGCATCAACCGGCGCCCCTGCCCGCTATTCCTTCGCCGCAGCAAAAGCAAGTGGACACAACCTGCTAACAGCCCCCTGCTGTGCCGTATTATCAAAAGGATGCAAACTCCATTTCGTCTCGACGGCAAGCAAGCCTTGGTCACTGGGGGAGCCAGTGGAATCGGAGAGGCCGTCTCGCGTGTGCTGACGCAGGCCGGCGCTTCGGTCACTATCGTTGATATCGATGAACCCCGCGCCCGGACCCTCGCCGCCGAACTCGGCACGGCTTCCGTAGAGCAGTGCGACATCACCGATCCGTCTTCCGTGAAGGCCCTCTTCGAACGAATTCAAAAGTTGGATATCCTTGTAAACAATGCAGGTATTGGTCTCGTAGGCGGTATTGAAGAGACTGAATTAAGCGATTTCCAGCGCCTCATGCGGGTCAACGTGGAAGGCACTTTCCTGGTAACGAAACACGCCGTGCCGCATCTGATCGCGTCGCATGGAGCGATCGTGAATATTGGGTCCGTAGCTGGTTTGATCGGTGTCAAGAAGCGGTTTGCTTACTGCGCCACAAAAGGAGCCGTCGTGGCCATGACTCGCCAACTAGCAGTCGACTACCCCACCCAGTTCCGCGTGAACTGCATCTGTCCAGGCACGGTCGACACACCTTTCGTGGAAGCATATCTTGATAAGTACCATAGACATGAGAAAGAAACCGTGAGAGAACAGTTGAATCAGAGGCAGCCAATCGGTAGACTCGGAAAGGCCATCGAGATTGCGCATTTGACTTTGTATCTCGCCTCCGACGAGGCAGGCTTTGTGAATGGTTCGGTTTACACGATAGATGGCGGCTGGACTGCAGCTTAGGTGAAGTTCAGCCGATATGAGATTTGGACTTCGACGTGTGTTGTGTTATACATATAACATACGTCTTTTTGTAGTGTCGTGCCCTACAGGGTACAGATTTTCATAGTGTAAAAGGACTCGATCCGATACATGCGTCACACTTCCGTACGCGTCCTGGCCGTCTTCGTTAGTCTTTTCATCGCTTCGTCACTGTTCGCCGTCACCGCCAAGAAACGGCATGCCAAGAAAACATCGCCCAAGGTGGCGCATGCTGTAAAGCGTCCGCCGAATGCAGCCAAGAGCCTCCGCAGACATCGCGGAGTAAAGCGGGCTTCCTCTTCTGGTACTTATCTGTTGCCAGGAGCGAGCCACATCAGCAACGGCCCCTGGTTGGAGCCGACCCACGTCTCGGACAACACGTCCGGTGATGTTATTGACGGCGAAGACCTCACCGTTCGGCGCGCCGCCGTGTCGGCACTTGGAGATTACAACGGAACGATCGTCGTTGCCGATCCCACGTCGGGCCGAATCCTGAGCATCGTGAACCAGAAGCTCGCATTCCGTCCCGGTTACCAGCCCTGCTCCACCATCAAGATCGTCGCCGCTCTAGCGGGCTTGAGCGAAGGCGTCATTGAGCGCGACACCAACGTTCATCTCTATGGCCGGCTCAGCATGAATCTCACAAATGCTCTGGCCCATTCCAATAACAATTACTTTGCGAACGTCGGCATGAAACTCGGGTACGACAAGGTCAACTACTATGCCCGCCTGTTCGGCTTGGGCGAGAAGGCCGGTCTCAACATTCCCGAAGAGCAGGCTGGCTCCCTCCCCGACGGGCCGCCCGAGAATGGCGGTATGGCCATGATGACCAGCTTCGGCGAAGGCATCACCCTAACCCCACTAGAGTTGACGGCTTTGGTCTCCTCCGTCGCAAACGGCGGGACCCTCTACTATCTGCAGCACCCGCGCTCGACTGCCGAGGTGAAGGAATTCGTGCCCCGCGTGAAGCGTCGCCTGCCGATTCAGAACCACATCGCCGACCTGGTTCCTGGCATGTCCGCAGCCGTCGAGTTCGGCACGGCACGCCGTGCTTCGTACGACACCAACGAGCAGATCTTCGGAAAGACCGGGACCTGCACCGACCGCAACAGCCCGACTCACCTCGGCTGGTTCGGTTCCTTCAATACCGTCGGCGATCGCAAGCTTGCCGTTGTTGTGTTGCTGACCGGTGGCAAAGGCGTCAGTGGTCCGATCGCATCGGGCGTCGCCGGACAGGTCTATCACAACCTCGCCGAACAGAAGTTCTTCCTGACATCGAAGCCGATCTCCCCGGTCGCTCTCATCAACGGCACCGTCTGGTAGAAATCGAGCAGATCCTCACATCCTGAAAATACGAAACGAACCCAAATGGGTTCGTTTCGTATTTTGGCCTGCCATTCTAATAACTCGACGATACCGCCGGCTGCTCGCGGACGATCACCGGGCTGGTGCCGGTGTCGCGCTTCAGCTCGACGATCGTTTCCTTGCCATCGATGATTACTTTGTGGCGTCCGTAGTAGGCTCGCACTTCGGCGCGGCCATGGTCGTCGGTGACACCGGACCAGCGAGTCCACCACTGTTTCAGGACAAGATCCTCGTATGCCTGCGCGGCAGGAGTCGGGGTCCAGTCGCGCCTATACAGCGACGATTGCGGGATCCAGCTCGCTCCTTCCCAGAAACCCCACATCATAATTCCGGTGACGGCGGGGTGGGCGAAAACGATGCGGAAGAACTCAGTAAGCGCGGCTGCCTTTGCCTGCTCCTCTTCCGGCGTGAGTTGGGCTTTCCGGAGCAATTCGTTGGCGTAGTACTTCGAGCGCTGGCCGGGGAAATTGAACTCGGTAATTCTTATCGGCAGGTTGAATTGCGACAGCACGTCGAGCGCGTTCTGGAGGGCAGCAGGGTCGAATGAATCGCCGTGCAGGTGGCCTTGCACTCCGATACCGGCGATCGGGACACCTTGGTCCAGCAGCTTGCGGATGTGCTTTACGTAATCGTCCAGACGCCTGCCCGTAGTAATGTCGTAGTCGTTGACGAACAGCTTTGCATTCGGATCGCCTTCTCTTATCCACTGCGCCATCTGCTTCGTGATGCCCTCGCCGAGGCGCTGTTCATAGTAGTTGGCGTGAATCATCTCGTTGTTGAGATCGTACTCGGCGAAGCGATCCTTGTAGCGGATGCCAATGACGCGACCTCGCTGCTGAAGTTCGCGGTTCAGTTCGTCGTTGCTCAATTCCTTGAGCCAAGGCTGCACGCGGTTCGGGATGCCCCAGAAAATGCAGTGGCCGCGCAGGGGCACGCCGGCGGCGTCCGCCCAACGGAGCATGGCGTCCACGGACGCGTAGTTGACGACGCCGCGCTCGCGTTCCATATCGTGCCACTTGAAGGCGGCTTCAATTACGCCGGCATTGAAGTGCGTCTTGAATATCTCGTTGAACTTGTCGATGTCGGCCGCCGGCATGCGACCGGTGAACATTCCGGTCGGGATCGTGGCGCCGAACCAGAACTCGTGACGGAGTTGCTCGACCTGGACTTTCGCGCCCGGGCGCGCTTGGATGACGAGGGTACCGGTGCGGATCTTCTGAATGGCTGCGTCCAGGTCCGTGGCAACGGCGTGCGGAGAACCGAGGATAGCTGCCAGGAGAACGAGGGAAAGCCTCATGGCGGCTTCACTGTATCACCTCTATGAGGCTCTGTGGGTCTACTTTGCTTTTTTGATCTGTTCGGTGAGTTCGGGTACGACTTCGAAAAGATCGCCTACGATACCGTAGTCCGCTACCTCGAAGATCGGGGCGTTCGGATCTTTATTGATCGCAACGATGGTCTTGGCGCCCTTCATGCCGACCAGGTGCTGGATGGCTCCCGAAATACCAATCGCTAGATACATCTTCGGGGACACAGTCTGGCCGGAGCTGCCGACCTGGCGTTCCATGGGAAGCCAGCCATTGTCACAGATCGGACGGGACGCGGCCAGTTCCGCCCCAAGCGCCTGCGCCAACTCTTCCACGATCTCGATGTTCTCTTTTTCTTTGATCCCGCGGCCGACCGAAACGATCAGTTCGGCGGCGCCGAGGTCCACTGCCCGGGCGGATTCGCGGAACGGCTCTTCCGGTTTCGTGCGAATCTGCGACGCCTCGAGTTGAACCGGGAAAGAGTCTACCGCTGCAGAGCCGGCGTCCAATGAATCGGCGCGATAGGCTCCTGCCTGAATCGAAACAAAGTGCGGTGCCGGGCCACCCATGTTCACGTCGGCGTTCAGCTTGCCCTGAAACAACTGACGCACGGCGATGACCTTGCCGGCGTCTACGCGCAGGCCGATTGCGTCACTCACAAGCACCTGCCCAAAGCGTGTAGCCAGCTTGGGAGCGAAGTCGCGCACCTGGTACGTATGAGGGAAGACGACGTAGTCCGGCGACTTCGCCTTAATCAATTGCTCCAGAGCCGCGGTATAACCGTCCGGCGTGTAAGCCCTCAACAATTCGTGTTCCAGCAGGTGAACGTGGCTCAACTGTTTCTGCGCCAGTTCGTCGTTCTTCTCGAATGCAGCGGCAAACACGGAAGCGCCAAGAGCCTTAGCCAGTTGCTGCCCGGCTGCGAGAGCTTCCCACGACATGCGATGTCCGGGCTCCATCACCACAAGAACGCCGCTCATATCACCCGCACCTCGAACTTCAGCTTCTCTACCAGCTTCGCTGCCACCTCGGCAGCCGGCCCTTCGAAGATCTGAGTCTGTTTGCTCTTCTGTGGAACATAGATCTTGTCCAATTCCACTACCGGCTTCAGATCTACGCCGAGTTCGGCGGCCGTAAGCTTCTTGATCTCTTTGGTCTTCGCCTTTTTGATGCCCATCAGCGTCGCGTAACGCAGCTTGCTGATGCCGCTCTGAATCGTCAGCACTGCGGGCAGGGGCATCTGGACATGCTGAAACCAGCCGTTCTCCAGCTCGCGCTTCACGCGAATGCCGCCATCGCTCAATTCCATTTCCATGATGATGGTTGCGTGCGGAATGCCGAGCAGTTCGGCGAGCACCACGCCGGTTTGGCCGTAGCCGAGGTCATCGGACTGCAGGCCCGTAAGGAATAAATCCGGCTTTTCGTCCGCAGCAGCCTTCGCAAGAAGCCTGGCGATTCCAAGCGTATCCGCCGACTCCAGTTCTTCCTGTTCGATATGGATGGCCCGGTCAGCGCCTTTGGCCAGCGCCTCCCGAATCGTCTGAGTGGCGTTTGAGGGACCGGCGCAAATCGCGATAACCTCTCCGCCATTCTTCTCTCTCAACTGCAGCGCCGCTTCCAGCGCGTAGGCATCAGGCTCGTTGATCTCGAACGTGAGGTCGTCGCTTTCAATCCAGCGGCCCGAACCATTCACGTGCAGTTGCGAATCGCGCGCCGGAACCTGCTTGATCGCTACAAGGATCTTCATAGAAAACGTGCGAAGATGAGGGTCCCGTTCGTCCCTCCAAATCCGAACGAATTAGTCAGGGCGTAATCGATCTTCATCTGCCGGGCCTGGTTGGGCACGTAGTCGAGGTCGCAGCCTTCATCCGCGTTTTCCAGGTTGATAGTTGGCGGAGCCACCTGATCGCGAATCGAGAGCACGGAAACGCCCGCTTCCAAACCGCCCGCGCCGCCCAGCAGGTGTCCGGTCATCGATTTGGTAGAACTGACGGCCGTCTTGTAGGCGTGGTCGCCGAGAGCGCGCTTGATGGCAACAGTTTCGAGCCTGTCTCCGATATCGGTGGACGTACCGTGCGCGTTGATGTAGTCGATCTGCTCGGGATTCAGCCTGGCGTCGTGCATCGCATTCAACATCGAGCGATAGCCGCCTTCATGATTCTCCGCCGGCGAAGTGATGTGGTACGCATCTCCGCTCATGCCGTAACCGACCAGTTCGGCCAGGATATTCGCTCCCCGCTTCTTGGCGAACTCGAGTTCTTCGAGAATAAGAATACCCGCCCCTTCCCCTACTACGAAGCCATCGCGGTCGCGGTCCCAGGGACGCGAAGCGCGAGCGGGTTCGTTGTTCCGGGTAGAGAGTGCGCGCATAGCGGCAAAGCCGCCGACACCCATGGGAGTGATGCAGGCTTCGGTGCCGCCGCAAATCATCGCGTCCGCGTCGCCGCGCTGGATGATTTTGAAAGAATCACCTACCGCATGGGCACTGCTGGTGCAGGCGGTCGCGGTCGCAGAGTTCGGACCTTTTGCGCCAAACCGGATCGAGACATGTCCGGCGGCCAGATTCACGATACTAGCCGGGATGAAGAATGGGGAAATACGCCCAGGGCCCTTTTCCAGCAGGTTGCGGTGCTCCCGTTCGATTACTTCAAACCCACCGATGCCGCTGCCGATGTATACGCCGACGCGGGTCGCATTCTCCGGACCCACCTGCAAACCGGCGCCCTTCATTGCGAAGTCCGAAGCGGCTATCCCAAATTGGATGAACCGCCCCATCTTCTTAATCTCTTTCTTGTCGATCCACTGGCCCGGATCGAAGTTCTTCACCTCGCCAGCGATCTGGCAGGCGAACGCGGAAGCGTCAAACTGCGTGATCCTGTCGATCCCGCTCTGCCCTGCGAGAAGGGCCTTCCACGCTTCTTCGGTCCCCGACCCGGTGGAACACAACAGTCCCACACCGGTGACCACTACTCTACGAGACAAATTAGAACCTCGGGAAATTTAGATTACTTCTTCTTGGATTCGATGTAGGCAATCGCGTCCTTGACGGTGGTGATCTTCTCAGCGTCCTCGTCGGGGATATCGATGTCGAAAGCTTCTTCGAACGCCATAACCAATTCTACGATGTCGAGCGAATCTGCGCCGAGATCGTCAACAAATGAGGCAGTGCTATCCACCTGAGCTTCGTCCACACCCAATTGCTCGACGATGATCTGCTTCACCTTCTGCTCAATACTCATTGATCCTCCAAGATGGCTTCAAACCCATTGATTCTAGCGAGGGTGACCGAATTGACGCAACAGCACTTCTTCGCAGAAAGTGGGCTATCAACAGAATGCCATGAAAAGCCGCTCAATCTGCAGCGGTGCGCTGAAATATTTCGACTTGCCGGGTCACCCCAGTCGTGAAACGGCTGATCTCTTTTCTTTCGGCGTGCCTGCCGAGCAGTACCAAACCCCGTTCCGCTTCGCAAATCCGAACAATAGCACGACGGCCGCACAGATTTGTGGCAGTAGCGTTCTCTTGTAGTCTGCCGTGACTCCACGCCGTCTGACGGGCGTATTCGCGCGCGCTGTAACGCGCCGCGAGCCTACATGCACACCGTCCACGAAGGCGGCGCCCTTGATGGTGGGTACGACGACGGCGTAACACGCTAAGCTGGAGGTCAATGTACGGCGCTCGAACTTCTTTGCTGCTGCTGCTTGCCGTCACCGCCAGCGCGCAAACGCAGGACACTCACAAAGCGGCCATCCAGCGTATCGGTTTCTACGCCGATCAGTTCGCGAAAACCGCGCCACTTTTCACGGCAAAGGAGACGCTGGAGCAGGTCCGCCTGGATGAGAAGAAGCTTATGAAGCCGCACAAACAGGGCGAAACCTGGCCCCCTATCATTAAGCGCACCATCGTCTCGGCGTACGGCTATGCAATGACTCCGACTGGAGTGCGCGAAGTCAGGCAGGTGCTTACGGTGGACGGCAAACAGGTGAAATCGAGCGGCTCGCTACTCGATGCGCTTGCCGCCGGGGTTACCGCGGAGAGCGACGAAAAACGCGAGCAATTGCTACTCGATTTCGAAAAACACGGCCTGCGGGGTATGGTCATCGACTTCGCGCAGATCATCCTCATCTTCAGCAAAGGCGCCACTGAGCGCTATGAATTCAATTATCAGGACACCGAAGAATTGAATGGCAACTTATTCTTCGTATACCGCTTTTATCAAATCGACGGGCCACAGGCGGTCACGATCTTCGAAGGTAAGGAGCCGGTGAAGAAGAAACTGCAGGGTGAAATCTGGTTACGCCGCACGGATCTGCTTCCGGTACGAATTGTCCTGCAGACGGAGCACACGGATAAATCGGACCTGGTACGTGACATCACGACAGTCGACTACGGCACTCTCGGCGATACTCTGGTGCCTGGCGTAATACAGCACAGGCAATTCCGCCAGGGCACTTTGCACGTGGAAGACACGTTCCGCTACTCTGATCAAAAGCTCTCGCCACCAAAGCAATGATTGTTTATCTGCACGGTTTCGCCTCTGGTCCAACCTCAAGAAAAGCAACGTACTTTGCCGAGCAGTTTCGCGCGGCCGGCGTGCCCCTGGAAATTCCCGATTTATCGAATGGCGATTTCGAGCACCTGACCATCACGGGCCAGTTGCAAGTAATCGAGCGCCTGGCACAGGGGCGGCCCGTGCGGCTGATTGGCTCAAGCCTGGGCGGCTATCTCTCCGCCTTATACGCATCGATCCATCCCAGCGTGCAGAAAGTGGTGCTGTTGGCTCCGGCCTTCCGCTTTGGAGAGATCTGGCCGAAAACTCTCGGCGAAGCCAAAGTGCAGGAGTGGCGCAGGACGGGCAAACTTCCGCTGTTCCACTATGGCGAAAAGCGCGAGCGCCTGCTGGACGTAGCGATTCTCGAGGACGCCGCGAAATATCCTCCCGAACCGAACTTTACGCAACCCGCGCTGATCTTCCACGGAACCCGGGACGATGTAGTTCCGCCGGCCCGTTCGACGCAGTTTGCCTCGACGCATCCGAACGCAAGGCTGGAACTCGTCGACTCCGACCACGAACTCACGGACGTGCTGGAGCGGGTCTGGCCGGAGATCCGGGAATTCCTCCTGTGAAGCGCGCAGCCATCGCGCTGCTACTCAGCATTCCGCTCGCGGGCGAGGTGCGCCCGTCCAAGCTGTCGGTCCGGTGCATCGGTCCGCTTGCCTCGGCCACGCTACTCATCGAAAACGGGAACGATAATACGGCCAACCTGGAGGCCTCGTTTGAGGTGCTGTCTGGTTCGCGCGTAATCGCCCACGAGGAGAAGAGCGCCGCTGCCCCTCCCTTGCTTACTTCGGCAATCGAAGCCGAATTGAGAATCCCGGAAGGGGAACAACGAGCTTGGGATTCGGACCAGCCTTTCCTTTATACCCTCCGCGCGCGGATGCAGAAGCATACGGAGGCTGTTGAGGGCGGATACGACCGTGAGTTGGTGGTGACGTTTGCAGAACTCTCGCCCGAGCTTCGAAACGCGAAGCTGTTCGCGGCGGCGGATGTGGACTTAGCTCCAGAGCACCTTCGACTGCTGCGAGAAGCGGGAATCTCCGTGCTGGTTCAGCCTGGCGCATCTGGTGCCGTCCGGGACTGGGCAACCAGTAATGGACTTGCTGTAGTTGATGAAGCCCCTGTGGGATTCGAGACGATTCGCCGTTTCGTACCGGATTTCACGTCTCCCGATGGGCACCCGACGGACGCGTACCGCAAATTTCGGGAAGCCAACGCGCCGGCCGTTCTTCGGACGATCACCGAAGTGAACGGCGTAACGCGAATAGAAGTAGAAGCCCGGCTTCCGTTGAGCGGTTACGCCGTCAGAGTCGGGAATCAGGAACAGCTTCTCGGGAATCTAAAGCTTGGGGAACGGGTAGTGCTGGAATTCCCCTCGGTCAATCCGTATCGGGTTGAAGTCCGAAGCAAAGGCGGCTTTATTGTCGCCGACCGGTGAGATTTCCATGCTTTGGAATTCTTATCGGCCACCGGTAACCTCCGGCAATGGGCTACGTCTCTCAAAATGTTGAAAGCAGTGGCACTATGGAACATGGAAGAGGAACTTACCTACCCCCTCTGTATGCTACACTTTTTGGTATCCTTTTCTGCAACTTCAAGGGATATCGCAACGTCTAGAGGGTGAGCTCGACTTGATCAGCCGGGAGTCCCTAAAATGACGGTCCAGCATGAGGAAATGCACGAAGCGATGAACGAAACGCCGACAGTTACGAATCCACCCATTGTGGATGACCATCTGGACAAGCTTCTGGTTTCCGAACTGGAAGTGCCCTGGCATGAATCCTTCATCAACAACATCAAGGAAGCCCTGAACCCGCCGAAGCTTCCTCCCCTGCAAGTAACCTCGAAGCCGGTGGCGGTCAGGGACATCTGGAACCCGGACGGCAAGAACAAGAAGTATGCAGGCGCAACCTCACTGCTGATTCATGGCGGCGTCATCGCCCTGATTGCTCTACTGGGTACCAATAAAGTAGTACAGCAGAAGGCACGCGAAACCGTTAGCCTGATCGCTCCCGACCTGGCTCCTTATCAACCGCAAGCGCCCAAGAAGAAACAGACCATGGGCGGTGGCGGCGGTGGCGGCGACCGGTCCCCATTGCAAGCGAGCAAGGGCAAGTTACCCCGCGTAGCTCCGCGGCAGTTCACCCCTCCGACCGCGGTCATCAACAATCCGGATCCGAAGCTGGTTGTGGAGCCGACCATCGTGGTTCAACCCGAGGCTCAGTTGCCGCAGGTGAACTCGATGAACTACGGTAATCCTCTCGGCGTGCTCGGTCCTCCTTCGAACGGACCTGGTTCCGGCGGCGGTATCGGCTCGGGTAAGGGCGGCGGCGTCGGCTCAGGCCGCGGCGCTGGATTTGGCCCGGGAGAAGGCGGCGGAACGGGTGGCGGCGTGTACCGCATTGGCGGCGGCGTCAGCGATCCGGTGCCCATCTTCCGTCCTGAACCGGAATATTCGGAAGAAGCCCGCAAAGCCAAGTTCCAGGGCTCCGTGCTGCTCTCAATCGTGATCGGTCCGGACGGCAAAACGCGTGACGTGAAAGTATTGCGTCCGCTTGGCCTCGGACTGGACGAGAAGGCGATTGAGGCCGTACTGAAGTGGCGCTTCCGTCCGTCGATGAAGGACGGGAAGCCG
Organism: uncultured Solibacteraceae bacterium; assembly: GCA_964464925.1. Lineage (GTDB taxonomy): Bacteria > Acidobacteriota > Terriglobia > Bryobacterales > Bryobacteraceae > CAYXLI01. The sequence continues at coordinate 36,132 of CAYXLI010000035.1, forward strand.
GTGGCCGTAATGGCCAACGTGGAAGTGAACTTCCGGCTGCTCTAGGAACCAAATTTTATTCAGGGGAAAGGGATCCGTGTTCGCGGATCCCTTTTTCTTTTTTGCGAAGCGGGACCCACAGCGGGAAGAGCGCCGGGTTGTCGAGCCACGTCAGCATCCACATCACCATCTCCTCCTTTTCTGCGCGCCTGGCGGGATCCGAAGCGCGGCGTACCGCAAACTTCGCGTGATCCTTTGCGGAGATGACAATTCGCCTTGCTCCGCGGCGCTTTTCCGGATTTTCATACTCACTCGACAGAGCCAGTAGCGTGCGCTCCAGGGATTCGAAGTTGTCCTGGTTGACGCCTTCGACCAGCGGCGCGAGCGGCACACCGGATTCCTTCAGCAGTTTTCGTAGATAGCCGTCCGATACATCGCCGAGAGCGGCGCGAATGGTATCGAGCATCGGCAGCTCAATCACGCCGGCACCTTCCAGAACGGCGCTAAGCTTCGCTTTCTTTGACTCACTTTTGCTGGAGGCCACGGCGGTACTCCGAGACAGCGGCGTTGTGTTCGGAGAGATTGCTGGTGAACGTATGGCGGCCGTTGGACCCCGGCTTCACCACGAAATAGAGATACGACGTTTCCGCCGGATGCAGCGCAGCCTTCAGGGAATCCATTCCTGGATTGGCGATCGGCCCTGGAGGCAAGCCGGCGTGCCGGTAGGTGTTGTAGAGATTCTCGCTCGCCAGGTCCGACCGGTAGATGGTGCCCCGATACCGGTTCTCGAGCAGGGCCGCATAGATGGTAGTGGGATCGCAGTCGAGCGTCATTCCCTTCTCCAGCCGGTTCTCGAACACCGATGCGATATTGCCGCGGTCTTCAGGAACCCGCGCCTCCTTCTCCACCAGAGACGCCAGGGTTACCGTTTTATGCACGTCCGTCCCGTTCAAATCTTTCCAGGCGCGCCGGAACCGCTCCGTCATGTCTTTGGAGATCTGGGCCGCGCTGGTGTGCCGTGTGATGCGATAGGTAGCTGGGAACAGATAGCCTTCCAGCGTGGGCGCTTTCGGATCGAGATCGCGGATCGGTTTGGGATCGGCCGTCACCTTCAGGAAGTCTTTTGCCTTCATCAATCCAAGTTGTTCCAGCGAGGCAGCAATATCGTACTGGTTCGCCCCCTCCGGCACGCGTAGTTCGTAGAAGAAGACGTCGCCGCGTGCGATGCGTTGGAAGATGGTCCAGACGCTGGCAGGTTCGGCGAACCGGTATTCGCCGGCCTGCAATTTAGCCCGTGCATTCACCGCGCGCGCCAGTTGGAATTGCCATGAGGACTGGATTACGCCGGCCTCCTGCAGCATCTCAGACATGGACCTGGTGGACGTGCCCGGCGGGATATCCACGAACACGGGCGCTTTGAAGGCGGCGTACGGCCTGCCAAGAGACCAATACAGCAGGCCTGCGGCGGCGGCGCCAGCGAGCAGAATCAAAATAAACAGAATTCGAATTACTCGGAACATTGGAGCCGGATCGAATCGAGATAGCTTTCCAACAGAATCACCGCGGCCAGCCTGTCTACCGCCCGGGCGCGCTTTTCAATGCTGATGCCGCTTTCCCGGAGCACGCGGTTGGCCTCCACACTGGTCAGGCGCTCATCCCAGAACTGCACCGGGATGCCCGTGCGCTTGCTGAGCCGCTCGGCGAAGTCGCGCGTGTGCTGACCTTGGCGGCTCTCATCGCCGCTCATGTGGCGAGGGTCGCCGAAAAGAAACAACGTAATGTCCCGTTCCTGCGCCAGAGCCGCGAGCCCGTCCAGATCCGACCGAACATTGGTGCGCTGAAATGTTTCCAACCCCTGCGCCGTGATTCCAAGCTCATCACTCACCGCGAGCCCGATCCGTTTTTTTCCGAAGTCCAGCGCCAGGATGCGCCCAGTGACCTGCACGAGCCTAGTATAGCGGTACCGGACGCATACATCCCGCGCGTAACGTTACGGCATGATAGATTAAACGGTAAGCCGGGCCAGGGATCTAGAGTAGTCGTGCAAGTGTTCTCTCCAGCCGCAACCAATCATAAATTCCAGAACACCAGCACGTCGATTCTGGCCGTGGCCGCGATCATCGCACTGTTGTATTTCGGCCGCACGCTCTGCATTACGCTCGTCATCTCGGTAATCATCGCGTTTATCCTCGAGCCGTTTGTGCAGTTTTTCGTTCGCTTTCGCATGCCGCGCGGAGCCGCAAGTTTCGTGGTCTGCTCGCTTGCCCTTCTGATGGTTTATTTCCTCGGGCTCGGCATCTACACGGAACTCTCCGGACTATCCGAGGATCTGCCGTCTTACAGCGAGCGGGCCAATGCGCTGGTGGATTCCGTGGCCGAGCGCATCGACCGGATGGAGCAGAATCTCTACAAGCTCCTTGTGCCGAAGCGGCTGCAGGAACGCGACCGCAATGTCGCCGAACAGCAGGCAAAGCAACAGGCCGAAAAGAAGCAGCGCGGCAGACGCGCGGCGCCGGTTGAGCAGCAACCTGTTTCTCCGCCCGGCGTGCAGGAAGTTCGTATCCAGCAGGATCGTATGTCGATCACACGTTATCTGTACACATATGTGAGCTCGTATTACAACGTGCTGCTGATGATTTCGTTTGTTCCGTTCCTGGTTTATTTCATGCTGAGTTGGCGCGACCACATACGGAAAACCGCGCTCTCCGTCTTCGAAGGACCCGGACGCGTGGTGGCGAACAACATGTGGCGGAACGTGGCCGAAGTGGCTCGCGCGTATGTGTTCGGGAATTTCCTATTAGGCATCCTGCTCTCGCTTGCCAGCGCGCTTTGCTTCTGGTCGTGGCACCTTCCCTATTGGCTGCTGCTGGGGCCCATCAGCGGCTTCCTCAGCCTGGTCCCTTATGTCGGTCTGCCGCTGGCCGTGGTTCCCCCGCTGGTGGCGGCGCTGGCAGTGTACGCAAATGCGACGCCCTATTTCGTGATCGCAGCTACCATCGGCTTCTTTCACCTGATCGCGCTGAATCTGCTGTACCCGCAATTGGTGGGCGCCCGCGTGCACCTGAACCCGCTGGCCGTCACCGTTGCCCTGATGTTCTGGGGCACGATCTGGGGCGGTATCGGTCTGTTGCTCGCGATTCCGATCACGGCCGGCATGAAGGCGGTCTTCGATAGCATCGAACATCTGCAACCGCTTGGGCACATCCTTGGCGATTAGAATAGGCCCTGTGAAGATTCTCTTTGCCTCATTGCTGTGCGCGCTTGCGCTCCCCGCACAGACCCGCTGGCAGGCGCGCTCCATGGTCATCTCCACAAACGGTATCGTGGCCGCCAGTCAGCCCCTCGCCGCGCAGGCTGGCGCACGCGTTCTGAGCCTGGGCGGATCCGCTGTCGATGCGGCCATTGCGACGAACGCGGTGCTGAGCGTCACTGAGCCGATGATGTGCGGACCCGGCGGCGACCTCTTCGTTTTGTACTGGGATGCGAAAGCGAAAAAGTATGTAGGGCTGAACGCCAGCGGCCCGGCGCCGAAGAAGCTCTCTATCGATTACCTGGAGAAGGAAGCGAAGCTGTACAGCATGCCGGCTCGCGGCATCCATGCGGTAACGGTTCCGGGAGCGGTAGACGGCTGGGCCAAGATGCACAAGCGTTACGGCAAGCTCGCATGGGCCGAACTGTTTCGCGATGCCATTCGTTATGCCTCACAAGGTTATCCGGTGACCGAGACCATTCAGTGGCAATGGAACGACTCTACGTATCAGCAGGCGCTGCGGGAAAGCGGTGATTCCCATGCGCGCGAAGTATTTCTGCCCGCGCCCGCGTTCGGCCAAGTGTTCAGGAATCCGGAGATGGCGAATGCGTTCCGTCTGCTTGCAGCCAACGGTCCGCGCGCCTTTTACCAGGGGCCAATCGCACAGGCGATTCTGAAGACTTCGGCTCGCCTCGGCGGCACACTGCAGGCAAGTGATCTTTCTTCCTTTTCCTCCGAATGGGTAGAGCCGATCTCGACGACTTATCGGGGCTGGAAGGTGCTGGAGTTGCCGCCCAACGGCCAAGGCATTAGCGTTCTGGAGATGCTGAACATCCTGGAGACGGTTCCGGCCGGTCAACTGCAGCCCCGCAGCGCCGAACTCCTGCACGCGCAGATCGAAACCGTAAAGCTCGCCTACGCCGACCTGCGCTACGTGACGGATCCGCGCACGAACAAAATACCCGTGCAGGATCTGCTCTCAAAGGATTACGCACGGAAACGCGCTGAAGCCCTGCAGCCTGACAGGGCTCAGTGCGACGTAGCTCCAGGGGCGCCGGGCGAATCGAATACCGTGTATCTCACTGTGGTGGACAAGGAAGGCAACATGGCTTCCTGGATTCAGAGCGTCTCAGGAGTGTGGGGCTCCGGCGTGGTGGTCGACGGTATGGGTTTCGCCCTGCAGAATCGTGGCGCGCAGTTCGATCTCGACCGGAATCTTCCGAACGCCCTCGCCCCGGGCAAGCGCACGCGCCACACGATCATCCCCGCGTTCATGGAGAAGGGGGACGAACGCATTTCATTCGGCATCATGGGAGGCATGAATCAACCGCTCGCGCACCTGCAGTTCGTGATGAACGTGGCCGATTTCGGCATGAATATGCAGGAGGCCATGGAGAACCCTCGCTTTACGAAAGCCTATGTAGGGGGCTGCGATGTGGTGATCGAGAACCGCGTGTCTCCCGAAGCTCTGGACGCTCTTCGCGCAAAGGGACACGTGTTGACCCTGATGAAAGAATATGCCACCGCAATGGGCCGCGGGCAGGCCATTCTGCGCAATGGAACCACGAAGGTGAACTTCGCGGGCAGTTCACCGCAAGGCGATGGCGAAGCGATTCCGGAGCCATAAATGGAGGTCCGCCGGCTGGTTCCCACCGATGCCGCACGCATGTGGCATCTGCGGCTGGAAGCTTTGCAGCAGGCTCCGGCGGCCTTTGGTGAACATCAGGAAGAACACCTGCGCATGACAATCGAATCCGCGGCATCCCGTCTTGCGCTCGAAGAAAGCTTCATTTATGGTGCGTTTGACGGCGGCGCTCTCATCGGTATGGCTGGCTTCTACCGGAACCAGCAGATGAAACGCCGCCACAAGGGACACATCTGGGGTGTCTATGTACAGCCGCAATACAGAGGCCATGGAGTGTCCCGGAAGCTCATGACCGCTCTCATCGGCGCCGCCAAGAGCCTCCCCGGATTAGAAGAGATCCTGCTGAGCGTCACGCAGCCGGAAGCGCGCGAGCTATACGTCAGTCTCGGATTCTGGCCGTATGGCAAGGAACGCCGCGCATTGATCGTAAATGGCCAGCCCGTTGACGAAGAGTTCCTGAGTCTGATTCTGTAGTTGCCGGCGGCGCGCCTACAATGAAGGTTTGAAGGGCTTGTTTACACGTTCCTCGCCGGCTTTCGATCGAGTCCTCCTCGTGGAGAGCGGCAGCCGCCATTTGTTTGACACGCTGGTCACCGGCATCTACGAAACCTATGGCAATCAGGTGCAGGTGGATCTGGTGACCTGCTTCGCAGGAGTTCCGGAGGGGCTGAAGCCGAACGCTCGTGTCTACCGCATCCATGAGTACACGGGCCGCGCCGGACGCATGCGCCTCTATCAGGACCTGAAGTCGCAGAATTACTCCATCATCGGCATCATCTGCGCCGCCGAGCCCATCATGACCAAATGGAAATGGGTGCTGGCTGCGCAGGTCCCGGCAAAGCTTTTCATCCTCAATGAAAACGGAGACTGGTTTTGGGTGCAGTGGAGCGAGTGGCGCACGATGCGTCATTTCCTGCTCTATCGCATTGGGCTCAGTGGTGCGCGCGCGGTGCCCACGTTGGCTCGCCTTGCAGTGTTCCCGTTCACCCTTCTCTACCTGATCGCCTACGCGGCTGTCGCACACGCGCGCCGCGCCCTCCGTTCCTGAGACAATCAGAAACTATGAAGGCAATCCGCGTACACCAGAACGGTGGACCTGAGCAGTTGCGCTACGAAGATATACCCGACCCGGTCCCCGCCCCGGGCCAAGTGCTCGTCAAGCTGGACGCTATTGGCGTCAATTTCATCGACACCTACCAGCGCTCGGGCCTTTATAAGCTGCCTCTGCCCGCGACGCTTGGGCAGGAGGGCGCCGGTACAGTCGAAGCCGCCGGAGCCGGCGTAGAAGGGATCAAGCCGGGCGATCGCGTAGCCGCGTACGCTCTCGGCTGCTACGCGGAGAAGGTCGCGGTTCCCGCCAGCGCAATCATCAAGCTGCCTGCCGGGATCGATTTCAAGACCGCCGCTGCATCCATCCTGCAGGGTATGACCGCGCACTACCTGCTCTTCTCTGTGTATAAAGTCGAGCCCGGCACTACATGCCTGATCCATGCCGCCGCCGGTGGAGTGGGCCTGATCCTCACGCAATGGGCGAAGGCGCTCGGTGCCACCGTGATCGGCACCACCTCAACAGCCGCAAAGGCCGAGAAAGCGAAGGCCGCAGGCGCGGATCACATGATCCTTTACACGGGGCAGGACTTTGAAGCCGAAACCAGGAAGTTGGCGCCTAAGGGGGTCGACGTGGTCTATGATTCGGTGGGCGCCTCCACTTTCCTGAAGAGCCTCAACGTGCTGCGTCCGCGAGGCACCATGTGCACCTTCGGCAACGCCAGCGGACCGGCCCCGGCAATCGAGCCGCTGCTCCTGTCTCAAAAAGGTTCCTTGATGCTCACCCGCCCCAAGCTGGGCGATTTCATCCTCACGCCTCAGGAACTGGCGTGGCGTTCGTCGGATCTCTTCAGCGCCATCACTTCGGGCAAGTTGAAGATCCATGTGGACCACGAGTACAAACTGAGCGATGTGCAACAGGCGCACAAGGATCTGGAGAGCAGGAAGACCAGCGGCAAGCTGCTCCTGCTGCCGTCCTAAATGGTTGCGGAAAGGCGCGCCTCCGCATTCGCGCTGCTTGCCGAAGCGAACGCAGACGCGTTCTTCGTCTCCTTCCTCCCGAACGTCCGCTATCTGTCCGGCTTCACCGGCAGCAACGGCCTGGTGGTGCTGACGGCCGGCAAGGCGACTCTGTTCACGGACCCTCGCTACTCCATCCAGGCGCGCGAAGAATCCGATTGCGAGGTAAAGGTCGTCCACGGGCCGCTGCATGGGGCCGCTCTGGAACTCTGGAAGCGCAAGAAATGGGGGAGGGTCGCGTTTGAAGGGCGGCGAATCGACTACGGCACCTTCCTGGAGCTCGATAAGGACGCCCCCGGGAAGCTGGTTCCCGTCCAGGGGATTGTCGAGCGGCTGCGCGCCGTCAAGTCAGAGGACGAGATTGAGCGCATCCGCACCTCGGTCCAGACCAACTCGGCCGCGCTGGAGCGCGCCATCAGGAAGATCACGCCCCGTATGACCGAATCCGGGCTGGCAGCCGAGCTCGAATACCAGATGCGGCGGCTCGGGGCAGAAAAGCCGGCCTTTGAAACAATCGTCGCCGCCGGCGCCCGCTCTGCCCTTCCCCACGCGCAGCCCGGTCACAAGCTCCTGAATGAGCGTGGGTTACTATTGATAGATATGGGTGCAATGCAGGCGGGGTACGCCAGCGACATGACCCGCGTGTTGCACCTGGGTAAGCCGTCGCCGAAGACCCTGCGCTTGTACCAGGCAGTTCTGGAAGCGCAATTAGCCGCCATTGCGGCGGTGCAGCCGGGAAAAACCGCTGGTGCGGTGGATAAGGCCGCGCGCAAAGTTCTCAAAACACACGGTTTCGAGCGCGAGTTTGTGCACTCTACCGGCCATGGACTGGGCCTGGAGATTCACGAACCGCCGCGCCTGGGAAAAAAAGACGGGACCGTGCTCCAGCCCGGAATGGTGATTACCATCGAACCGGGTGCGTATCTGGAAGGATTCGGTGGTGTCCGCATCGAAGACACGGTCGTCGTCACCGCGGCCGGTTGTGAGGTGCTCACTCCGACAACAAAGGACTTGCGCGTCATTTAACAACACAATGACCATTGACGAGATTAAAGAACTAATTCATGTAGTCAATCAAACCGGCATCGCCGAGTTGGAAGTGCAGCGGGGAGACGACCGCGTCCGTATTCAGCGGACTCATGCGCCCGTTGCTGGCGAACATGTGTACAGCGTTCCCCTGGCGGCTTCCGTGTCCGCTCCCGCAGCGGCGCACATTCCCGCAGCTCCGGTTGAGGGCAGGGCCGCGGGCACTCAGGCCGGCGCTCTTCCAACTCCCGAGACCGCGCAGGATACAGAACTGGTGAAGTCTCCGATCGTCGGGACTTTCTATGAATCCCCGTCTCCCGGGGCTCCCGCCTTCGTAAAGGTGGGCGATCAGGTCAGCGTGGGCCAGGTGCTCTGCATTATCGAGTCCATGAAGCTCATGAATGAAATTGAAGCCGAGATCGGCGGCACCATTGTTAGCAAGCTGGTCGAAAACGGCCGTCCCGTGGAGTACGGGGAAGCGCTGTTTAGCATCCGTCCGAACTAACGCGCATGTTCCAGAAGATATTGATTGCCAATCGCGGTGAGATCGCGGTCCGTGTTATTTGTGCCTGCAAGGACCTCGGGATCAAGACCGTCGCCGTCTATTCCGAAGCCGACCGCCACAGCCTACACGTTCGCTTCGCCGACGAAGCCATCTGCATCGGCCCGGCTCGCAGCGCCCGCAGCTACCTGGATATCCCTTCCGTAATCAGCGCCGCCGAGATCACGAACGTGAACGCGATCCACCCTGGCTATGGCTTCCTGAGCGAGAACGCAGCGTTCGCCGAAGTGTGCGAAACCAGTGGGATTACCTTCATCGGCCCCAAGCCGAACGTGATCCGCACTATGGGTCTGAAACAGGAAGCGCGTGCAGCTATGAAAGCTGCCGGAGTGCCTATCCTGCCTGGTTCGGCCGGCATTCTGAAGAGCGCCGAAGAGGCACAGGAAATGGCCGAAGAGGTCGGCTATCCCGTGATCCTGAAGGCCTCGGCAGGCGGCGGCGGGCGCGGAATGCGTGTGGTTCGCCAGCCTTCCGAAATGGAGTCGAACCTCGCCCAGGCTCAGGCAGAGGCAGGCGCAGCTTTCTCCGTCCCTGATGTCTACCTGGAGAAGTTCGTCGATTCCCCGCGTCATATCGAGTTCCAGGTCCTGGCCGACCTGCACGGCAACGTCGAGATCCTCGGTGAGCGCGAATGTTCCATCCAACGCCGTCACCAGAAGCTCGTCGAGGAGGCGCCCTCGCCGGGCGTTACGCCCAAGCTCCGTGAGCGCACCATGTCCCAGCTCCGTAAGGCTTTCAAGGACATCGGCTACACCAATGCGGGCACCGTCGAATTCCTCATGGACGAGAAGGGCAGCCTCTACTTCATTGAGGTGAACGCTCGTATCCAGGTGGAACACCCAGTCACGGAATTCATCACCGGCATCGATCTGGTGAAGAGCCAGATTCGCATTGCCGCCGGGGAAAAGCTGCCCGACATTATCGGCGGGCCCGTTCAGTTTCGCGGCCACGCCATCGAGTGCCGCATCAACGCTGAGCACCCGGTCACCTTCACTCCTTCGCCCGGGCGTCTCACCGGCCTGAATCTTCCCGGAGGCGTAGGCGTCCGCGTCGATACAGCCGCTTACACCGATGGCGTGATCCCGCCCTACTACGATTCGCTCGTGGCAAAGCTGATCACCTACGGCAACGATCGAACCGAGGCTATCGCGCGTATGCGCCGCGCTCTTGATATGTTCGTCGTCGAAGGCATTCACACTTCGATTCCCTTACACCAAAGAATTATGGCCAGCGAGGACTTCGCCGCCGGCCGCCTGAGTACACACTTCCTGGAAAAGTTCGTGTAACCGTATGCCGCTGCTCGCTTTCGCAGCCACACTCATCGGCGCTGCAGTCGCCTACAACTTCGGAGCCTATCAGGCGAAAGCGATTGTTGTGCTCGGTGCCTCTCTGGCGTTTTGCGTAGCGGGGAACCTGGCGCTGCGACGATTCTCCAACCGCTGGGCTCTTCCCGCAGTCTGTCTCTGCCTTGCCATCAGCTTTTGGAAAGTGCGGCTCACTCCCATCATGAAGGTGTTTCATGAGCCGCCTTCGGGGTACGCTTTCTTCCTGGTATGCCTCGCATTGTCCGCGGTATTGATTGTGTTCGGGATAGCGGGTGCGAAGAATTGGTGGTTCGCTGCGATCGTTGCCATTCACTTCGCCATGGGCGTATGGGTGCTCCGTGCGCAGCCGAAACCGCCAATCGATGTCTTCAACGCACAGATGGAGAGCGCCGATGCGCTCGCGCGTGGAGAGAACCCGTACGCAATCCAGATTTCAGTCGGCTCCTTTTGGGACCCGAAATGGTACGGCTCCGGCATGGTCGAAAACGGACACGCGAAGTTCGGCTACCCGTATCCTCCCCTGACACTGTTGATGGCCATGCCCGGCTACGCGCTTTTCAGTGACACGCGGTATGCGCAGTTGTTGGCATTATCGGGCACGGCTCTCTTGCTTGGCTTCGGCCTTCCAGGCCTGATCCCGAAGCTCGCCGCCTGTCTCTACCTGTTCTCGCCGCGAGAATTCTACGTTCTCGAGATGTCCTGGACCGAACCGTTCATCGTCCTGTTCATGGCCGCCACTCTGGTCACTGCCGTGCGCCGCCCGGCGCTCCTTTGGATCCCGCTCGGATTGCTCCTTGCCTCCAAGCAATACGTTGTCCTTTTGATTCCGCTCGTATGGCTGCTTATGCCGAGGTGGCGGGACTACCTCAGCCTCATCGCGAAATCGGCCGCACTGGCTCTTGCCGTTAGTCTTCCCTTCGCGCTTTGGAATCTCCCGGCGTTTTGGGACACGGTAGTGGCCCTGCAATTCCATCAGCCGTTCCGTATGGATGCCCTCAGCTTCTCCGTAACGGCCGTACACCGCTTAGGCACGACGCCTCCCCAATGGCTGCCGTTCCTGATGATGGGTCTGGCCACCGCAGCCGCCCTTCGCTGGAATCCGCGCACCCCGGCCGGCTTTGCGGCTGCAGCCGCTCTCGCCCTCTTTTTATTTGTCTCTTTCAACAAACAGGCGTTCGCAAACTATTATTCGCTGATCATCGGTACGCTGTGTGGGGCGGTCGCCATCGGATGCGGTGCCGCATCTGAGTCGTCTGGCTATAAAATGTCATCCTAACTGTCATGAAGCCGTTCGCAGCCATTCTCCTGCTGCTTGCCACCGCAAAACCCGGCCCGTATGTGAGCGAGATCGAGAAGTGGCGGGCACAGCGCGAGGAGCGCCTGAAGGCAGAAGATGGATGGCTCAGCCTCGCCGGACTCTTTTGGTTGAAGCCGGGAGAGAATCGCGTCGGCTCGGCCCCGGGTGCCGAAGTATCCCTGCCGGCCGCCAAGGCTCCGGCTAAGGCGGCAACAATTACGTGGGTGAAGGGCAAGCTACACCTGAAGGTAGAGAACGGAGTGGCCCTTTTCGTAAATGGCAAGCCGGCGAAGGAAATCGATCTCAAGTCCGACGCCGGTGGAGCGCAACCCGACGTAATGAGCTTAGGCGATCTGAAGTTCTTCGTGATTCACCGCGGCACAAAAGAGGGAATCCGTCTAAAGGACAAGAAGAGTGAATACCGTACGGGTTTCCAGGGACTGAAATGGTATCCGGTCGATCCGAAATGGCGGCTGACCGCGAAGTGGGTTGCCTATCCGTCTCCGAAGAAGATCTTATTTGACACGATGGTCGGGGAAAAAGAAGAGGATCTGGCACCCGGCTATGCAGCCTTCCATGTCAATGGTGCCGAATACAAGCTTGAGCCAACGGTCGAGGACGGAGAGCTATTCTTCGTGTTTCGCGATAAGACCGCAGGCAAGACCACTTATCCCGCCGCCCGCTTCCTCAAAACCACCATGCCGAAAGACGGAACCCTAGTGCTCGACTTCAACAAAGCCTACAATCCTCCGTGCGTGTTCACTCCGTATGCGACCTGTCCCTTGCCGCCGCCCCAACACCGGCTGCCGTTTCCGATCGATGCGGGCGAGTTGATGTACAAATCGAAGGCCTACGACGCAGGCGGACATTAGCCGCCGTGCGTCGCAGCCTCCCCCGAGTTGTTTTCTTCGGGCGCCGGCTCAACGTCCCGGCGAATCGCCGAGTCCACAGCCGGCATGCCTAACATCCCACCCGCCGCTGCCGTCACCTGCACGGCGTAAACCTGCGTCTTGCCCTGCAGAACACGGCGCAGCAGTTCTTCGCATTTTTCCTGCGGAAGAGCAACCACAGTCATCCCCAACTTGCCGGCCATTGATTCGGCGTCATCCGCCCCATCATCAGCCACCAGCAGTATCGGGGATTCTTCAGCCTGCGGTTTCTCCTCGCTTATTGGAGCCGCCGCCTCCGGAGTTTGGGCCGACCGGAGCCGGAAATACGGAACGTAGCTACCGGATTGGAACCCGATGATTACCGAATCCGCAGCGCCCTCCGTCTGATAGTACCGTTCCACCAGCATCCGGAGCCGCCGCGCCACAACTCGTACAATCGAGTCCATCCTGGGATCGAAAGACTCTGGCTTCTCAAATACCTCCAGGCCAATCGAGTATTCTTTAAGGTTTTCGGTCTGCTGCAGAAGCGTTTGCTCCACGCTGAAGCGTAGGAAGCGCCGTAACCGGCGGGACCGACCAAAGACAGCCGACTGCAAGATCTTGCGCAGTTGTGCGCTGACCATCTCTTCAGTGCAGCCATCCTCAAAGGGAGAGGAGCGTGCCATTTGTGTCGTAGTGGTCATAAGTTAACGGTTGTTAGAGGTTTCGGTTGCGCAAAACGCTTCACACTTTTTTCCATCCCTCCGGCGAATGGATCCTATCTTACAATTCAAAAGATCCACATGAAATCAGCAACATCCGGTCGATAAGAACGTAAGGCGAGCCGCCGTACGCGTTTTCGCCCCTAAATTCTGTCACTCGAAGGTGACGGGCACGGAGCTGATGATTTGTTTGTAATTTTGGGCATGCTCGTGGTCATCGCGGCCATTCTCGGCGGTTACTTCTTGGAAGGAGGCAACTTTAAGGTCCTGCTCCAACCGGCTGAACTGGTCATTATCGGGGGTGCGGCCCTGGGTACATTGCTGATCGCAAACCCCCTTCCCATCCTGATCGCAATGGGCAAGGGTGTCGTCGCCGCTTTCCTTCCCACCCGGTATAGTAAGGCCTTCTATCTTGAGAACCTAAAACTTCTAAACGACCTGTTCGGGCACGCACGCAAGAATGGCCTGGCTAAGCTGGAGGCTGACGTCGAGGAACCGGACAAGAGCCAGCTTTTCGCGAAATATCCGAAATTTCTCAAGGACCACCACGCCAGGGACTTTCTCTGCGATACGCTTCGCATGGCAATCAGCGGTGGTGTAAACCCGTTCGATCTCGACCAGATGATGGAATTGGACATTGAGGTCCATCATCATGAGTCCTCCATCCCAGCCGCTGCCCTGACCTCCGTTGCGGATTCGCTCCCCGGGCTTGGGATCGTAGCCGCCGTTCTTGGCGTGGTCATCACGATGGGCGCTCTCGGCGGCCCTCCGGAGCAGATCGGCCACAAAGTCGCAGCCGCGCTGGTGGGCACATTTCTCGGTATTCTCCTCTGTTACGGATTCATCGGACCACTTGCGTCGAACATGGCCAAGACGAATGAGGCCGGGTCGCAGTACTACTATTTCCTGCGCGTCGGAGCGATCGCGTTTGTGAAGGGCTCACCGCCGATTCTGGCCACTGAATACGCGCGGCGAACGATCCCGGCGGCGATTCGCCCGTCTTTCAAAGAGATGGAGGCAGCCTGCAAAGGCGGCGGAACGCCCGCAGCTTAGACTATGGAACTCGGACCGCAGCCCGTCGTCATCATTAAGAAGAAGAGGAGAGGCCACTCGGCCGCTCATGGCGGAGCCTGGAAGGTCGCCTACGCCGACTTCGTTACGGCAATGATGGCGCTCTTCATTGTCCTCTGGCTTCTCACCAGCAGTGAACAAACCAGGAAGGCAATCGGCGGATACTTCCAGGATCCCGAGGGCAAGGGCAAGCAGATTGGCAGCGGGCTCGCCGGCGTGGGAGAAGCACTCCAGGTCTCACGCACGGACATGAAACAGTTGAAGGACAAACTGGAGAACGCCGTCCGCAGTGCTCCCGCCCTCCAGGCCATCAAAGATCAGGTCAAACTGAGCATGACCGGTGAGGGCCTGCGCATTGAAATGCTCGAAGCGGACAAAAGCATCTTCTTCGAGAGTGGAAGCCCGAAACCGAGCGAAGGGTGCGTCTCGTTCCTGTCCCTTCTGGCAAGCGAGTTAGGTAAGCTGCCTAATCCAGTGGTCATCGAGGGCCACACCGACGCAAAGCCTTTCGGCCGGGACGATACGTACAGCAATTGGGAGCTTTCAGCCGATCGCGCCAACTCCGCACGTCACGTGATGCAGTCGCAGGGCCTCCGCCTCGATCAGGTTGCGCAGGTGCGCGGCTTCGCCGACCAGCAGCCGTTCAGGAAGGATGATCCTACGCATCCATCGAATCGCCGCATCACGGTCATCGTGCAGTCCCAATCGCCAAAGACGGAAGCACCAGCGCAGGAAGCCCTCCTGCAGAAATCCGCCGAACCGGCGCATCACTGATCACTGCAGCTTGGCGTCCAGTTCTGCCCAGCGGTCGTACAGCTTGCTCGCCTCCGCTTGCGCTTCTTCGAGTTGCGCATATGTGTCGGCAAGCCTCTTTGGATCCGTGGTGACGGAAACATCGTGCAGCATCGCGTTCAATTGCGAAACGCGCTGGTCCGCTTGTTCGATCCGCTGCTCGATCGTCTCCCACTCACGGCTCTCCATATACGACAGCTTCTTTTTCTGCGGCGCCGCAACACCGGCCGCCGAAGGAGCCGCATCACTCGCCGGCTTTTTGCGCGAACGCGCCTGCGCCCGTTCCGCTTGAGCCTGCTCCCACTGCGAGTAATCCGCGTACGTCGTGGCGCCGCCTTCTCCATCCAGCCCAACCACAATCGTCGAGACGCGATCCAGCATATAGCGATCGTGCGTCACCAGCACCAGCGCGCCGGGAAATTCCATCAGGCTCTCTTCCAGCACTTCCAGCGTCGGTATGTCCAGGTCGTTTGTCGGCTCGTCCAGCAGCAGCACATCCGCGGGCTCCAGCATCAGCCGCGCAATCAGCACCCGCGCCTTCTCCCCACCCGACAAGCGGCTCACCGCCGTATCGAGCTGATCGTTCCTGAATAGAAACCGCTTCGCCCACGAGGCAATGTGAATGGGGCGATCGCGATAGATCACACTATCGCCGTGCGGACACAAACTTCTGCGCAAAGTCGTTTCCGGATCCAATTGCGCCCGGTTCTGGTCGAAGTACACCACGCGCAACGCATCTGCCCTTTCGATCTTGCCGAGTTGCGGTTCCAATTCTGCGGAGAACATCCGCAGCAGCGTCGTCTTGCCGCTCCCGTTCGGTCCCACCAGCCCCAGCCGCTGATTCGGCCGCAGGATCACATCGAGATTCCGGAACAACGTGCGCCCGCCGATTTCGTAGGTCAACCCTTCCGCCACCAGAAGCCGCTTAGTCTTCCGGTCGGTCGCCTGAAAGTCGATCGCCGTGCTGCGCTGCACACTCCGCGCATTCACATCGGCAAGTTCGCCGATCATCTTCTCGGCCGCATCGATCCGCGCCTTCGATTTCGTCGTTCGCGCCTTGGGTCCGCGCCGCAGCCACTCCACTTCGCGCGAAACTTTGTTGGCCAGAGCCTCCTGATATTTCGACTGCGTCTCCACCCATTCTTCGCGTTTGATCAGGAACTCACTATAATTTCCGCGCGCGCGAAAAATGCCGTCCGGGTACATCCGGTTCAGCTCCATGATGTCGGTCGCTGCGTTCTCCAGAAAATAGCGGTCATGGCTTACTACCACCGTGGCAAACGGAGCCGAAACCAGTAGCTTCTCCAGCCACAGAATACCTTCCAGATCCAGATGGTTCGTCGGCTCGTCCAGCAGCAGCACATCGGGCTTCCGCACCATTTCCCGCGCAACCGCCAGACGTTTCTTCCACCCTCCTGACAGGACTTCCGCAAGCTGCGCCCCATCCGCGAAACCCGCCCGCCCCATGCTGACGTTGAGGATCGATTCGCGCTCCAGTTCGTCGTGCAGTGCCGGGTCGATCGCCTCCTCCAGAACCGACCGCACCGTAGCGCCCTCGGCAAACACCGGACTCTGAGGCACCATCGCAAGTCTCAGTTGCTTGCGCGCAGCCACCTCGCCTGAATCCGGCGGAATCCACCCGGCAAGGATCTGCAGCAGCGTGGATTTTCCGGACCCGTTCGGCCCGATCAACCCGATGCGTTCGCCCTCCGATACGGTAAAAGAGAGCCGGTCAAACAGAGCTTGGGCCCCAAAGGACTTACTGATGGATTGGCAGTTAATAAGAAGCGGCACGAGGAGAGGCTTCTTTCACTGTAGCATCAGGCTCCTGACAACTTCGCCAGAATGTCTCGGGGAAAACATTTAGCTCTTACGATGTTTAATGTAGTGAATCCTACATTTGACTGGTTTTTCACGAAATTGTGCTTCCCGGCCCTCCGGCTCGTATGTTATTCTGCCTTAGCGCCATAGGGCGCCGATGTCTATACGATAAAGGAAGTTTTGTAAATGAAAGAAACAGGAACAGTGAAGTGGTTCAACGCTGCCAAAGGCTTCGGCTTCATTCAGCGTGAGAACGGTGAAGATGTATTCGTGCACTATTCGGCGATCGAGTCTTCCGGCTATCGGTCTCTCGACGAAGGTGCCCGCGTTCAGTTTACGGTCAAGAGCGGACCGAAAGGCCTTCAGGCTGAAAGCGTAGCGGTAGTCTAAAAGAACCACGAAGCCGGTCTGGTTGAAGGCCGGCTTCTCCCTGTTTCCTCCCCACGGTTTTCCTTCCCTCCCATCTGCCACGCTAGAGTGGAAACGTGCGAAGATTTGCGTTCTTCCTGCTGTGTGCCACAGCTTTTTCTTCTTCAGCCGGAAGCCTTACCGAGACCTATCGGGAAGCCGCTGCGCGCCTGATCGGCGAAGCTCTCACGGATCATACCGGCTACGCTAAACTCGCTTGGCTCTGCGACCGGATCGGCAACCGCCTCGCCGGCAGCACTGCGTTGAACGAGGCGATTCGCTGGGCCGCCGAACAGATGCGCAAGGACGGACTCACCAACATTCAGACTCCTTCGGTCAAAGTGCCTCATTGGGTCCGCGGGAATGAAAGCCTCACATTGATCGCACCTGTCTCCCGCAAACTGCCGATGCTGGGTCTCGGCCGTAGCGTGGGCACGCCTCCGGACGGGATCACCGCGAGCGTCCTGGCCGTCTCCAGCTTCGATGAACTGGAAAGACTCGGCCGCGCGAAAGTCCAAGGCAAAATCGTCCTCTATAACGTGCCCTACGAAGGCTATGGGAAGACGGTCCAGTTCCGCGCCTCGGGTGCAACGCGTGCTGCGAAACTTGGCGCTGTTGCCGCACTGGTGCGCTCTGTCGGTTCCGCTACTCTCCGCACTCCGCACACCGGCGCACTCCTCTACGCGGCTGGCGAACCGAAGATCCCTGCCGCGGCCATCACCATTGAAGACGCCATGATGCTGCAGCGCATGCTGGATTCCGGCGCCGAGGTCCGCGTGCACTTGAACATGGAGGCGCACGAACTGCCCGATGCCGACTCCGCCAACGTGATCGCCGAAATCCCTGGAACGGAAAAACCGGAAGAAGTAGTGGTAATGGGCGGCCACATCGACTCCTGGGATGTCGGCGAAGGCGCGCAGGATGACGGCTCCGGCTGTGTCGCCGCCATGCAGGCCGCGCATCTCATCAGAAAACTCGGCCTCAAGCCGAAGCGCACCATACGCGTCGTGCTCTGGACGAACGAAGAAAACGGCCTCGCCGGAAGCCGCGCTTACAGGCAATGGATCGGCCCCAAGATCGCCAACCACATCGCCGCTATTGAAATGGACGGCGGCTCCGAACGCCCGATCGGCTTCGACACGCAAGTGAAGGATCCTGCCGCGCTCGCACGCCTGGCACAGATCACCGCCTTGCTGAAATCCGTTGGCGCATCCCAGGTCCTCCAGGGCGGGCCCGAAGCCGACATCAGCCCCGTCGTCAAAGAAGGCGTCCCCGGCCTCGGCCTCCGCACCGTGATGGAGCACTACTTCGATTGGCACCATACCGAAGCCGATACCGTCGACAAAATCAATGAACGCGATTTCCAGGCCAACGTCGCCTCGCTCGCCGTCATGGCCTACGTCCTGGCAGACATGCCCGAACGCCTGCAGCCTTGATAGGAGTTGACAAACGAGAATTATTATTAAACAATAGAAGGTGTTAATGCGGTTCGGACACGATGAGTTCCGGCAGCTCTGCCAGGAACACGGCTTGGCGGTCACCCATCAGCGGGAAATCATTTATTGCGCCTTGCGCGGAATGCATGACCACCCGAGCCCGGAAGCGCTCTATGAGGCTGTCCGCAAGCAGATTCCTTCCATTTCGCTCGGGACTGTATATAAAAACATCAAGACGTTTGTGGATAGCGGGCTTTTAAAAGAAGTCAGCCTTCACCACGGTTCCACGCGGCTCGAAACGAATCTGCAACCGCATCATCACATGGTTTGCACCAAGTGTAAGACCATAATCGATCTGGACGGCGACGTCCTGGAGCCTGTACGTACAACAAAAAGGCTCCCTAAAGGTTTCCAGGCGCATCGATACTCAGTAGAGGTCCTCGGGCTCTGCCAGGGCTGTGCCAGGTAAGTTGCGCCAACTAGGTTCTTACTCAATTCCACTAGGAGAGGATACAAACGAAATGTTAGGTGTTGGAGAAAAGTTTCCGGAGTTCAGCCTGAAGGCGACGGTCAGCACGGACCTGAAGAATGCCTTTAAGGATATCGATCAGGACTCCTATTCCGGCAAGTGGAAGGTCTACTTCTTCTGGCCAAAAGATTTCACCTTCGTGTGCCCGACCGAGATCGCTGCGTTCGGCAAGTTAAACCGCGAATTCTCCGATCGCGACGCCCAGGTCCTCGGGGGCAGCACTGACTCCGAATTCGTCCACCTGGCTTGGCGCCAGAACCACGAAGATCTGAAAAATCTGCCCTTCCCCATGCTGGCTGATATCAAGCGCGAACTTTGCGAAGAACTCGGCATTCTCGATCCCAAGGAAGGCGTTGCGCAGCGCGCCACCTTCGTCGTCGATCCGGATAACGTCATTCGTTTCGTGTCCGTGAATGATCTCGCTGTCGGCCGTAATCCCGAAGAGGTGCTCCGCGTTCTCGACGCGCTGCAGACGGACGAACTCTGCCCCTGCAACTGGAAGAAGGGCGAAGAGACCCTCCACGTAGGCTAACCAAGAAAACAAAGGAGCGCGGCCGCCGCAAACGTGCCGCGCTCTTGCATAAAACATGAGCGTTGAACGAATTCTCGACATCATCCCCGATTACGCCAAGGACTTGCGCCTCAATCTGTCCACACTGTTGAAACAGCCCGAACTCACGCCGCAACAGGCCTGGGGTACGGCCGTTGCCAGCGCCATGGCCGCTCGGAATCCACAACTTCTTCAGGCCGTTCAGTCCGAAGCCGCCCAGCACATCTCCGATCAGGCGCTCCAGGCGTCTAAGAGCGCGGCCGCCATCATGGGCATGAACAATGTCTATTACCGGTTCCAGCACCTGACGCAGAACGGGAAATACCGCACGCTGCCTGCCCGCCTGCGCATGAATGTCATCCGCACCCACGGATCAGACCCCATCGACTTTGAACTCTGGTGCGTCGCGGCCAGTGCGATTAATGCCTGCGGCGCCTGCGTCGATGCCCACGAGCGCGTACTGCGCGAAAAGGGCGTCTCCGAGGAGACCATCGTAGCCGCCGTCCGCATTGCGTCGGTCATTCACGCCATTGCGGCCGTGCTCGAAGCTGAATCCGTGCCCTCCGCCCGGTCCCTTGCCTGATACGGAGTCCTCCTCCCGCGAGTCCCACAGGAGGAGGAGTCTGTGCAAACCAAAGAAGGAAATTACACGCACGAAAAAGCGGTAGAAAAGCTCGCCAAGCTGATCAAAGGCATTAGGATCGCGATGCTCACTACCGTAGATGAAGAGGGAGGCCTGCGTAGCCGTCCCATGGCAACACAGCAGATGGAGTTCGATGGCAACCTGTGGTTCTTCACCGGACGCGACACGGCTAAGATCCACGAGGTGGACCGCGAGCATCACGTGAATGTGAGCTATGCAGATCCTGACGGTAACCGCTACGTTTCCGTCTCCGGCATGGCCTCGCTGGTTCAGGACAAAGGCAAGGCAGAGGAGTTGTGGAATCCGGCCTACAAGGCATGGTTTCCCCAAGGGCTCGACGACCCCAACCTCTGCCTGCTTCGCGTGCAGGTGGATAAGGCAGAATACTGGGATTCGCCGTCCAGCGCAGTCGTACACATTGTCGGCTTCGTAAAGGCCATTGCCACCGGCCACCGCTACGATCCGGGCGAAAACCAAAAAGTGCGGCTTTAAATGGGATTGCGAAGCCATCCTCGGCCGGGGTTATTGCTGGTCTCCCAGAAATACACCCCGGCAGCATGGTGATGGTTAGGATGCATGGGGTTCATCTTTGCGCAGACAGGCACCGCGCTCCGGCTGCCCATACTTGACGCTTCGTCCCGAATCACTGATCGCTTTCAGCGAAATTCTCATGCCGGCCATCCGCTTTGTACATTAAAGCTGATGCGTTTGCTTGGCTTCCTGATCTCCACCGCGTTGCTGTCTGCGGCGCCTACTCCACTGTTCAATGGCAAGAACCTCCAGGGCTGGATTCACGAAGGCCCTCGCGCTACGTTTTCGGCGCAGAACGGAGAACTCATCACCAGCGGTGATGGCAACGCTCCAAACTGGTTGCACACCGCGAAAGAGCACGAAAACTTCCGTCTCAGCTTCGATTACAAACTGGAGCAGTGGGCCGAGGCCGCGGTGATTGTCCGCGCCCCGCGCCTCGGACGGCCCGCCCGCGCCGGCGTCGCACTCACACTCGCGCACGACTTCCATAAGGACAACACACCTTACGTCACGGGCGGCATCCAGGGTGCGCTCCCGCCCAACAAACTCCAACCCGTTGAATTTGGCAAATGGCACTCCGTCACTCTGGAACTCAACGGAGAGCGTCTCAAAGCCGCTATCGACGGAGACGTAGTGCAGAACGTCGACATGAGCGAAGTGCCGGCCCTCCGC
>CAYXLI010000036.1:0-56032 GCA_964464925.1 uncultured Solibacteraceae bacterium
GCAGAACCTTCCCGTGCACGAATCAATGCGCGAAATTTCCGAGCTGATTTACGAAACATGCAAAACCTATCTACTCACGCAGGGAAAGTTTCTCTTAATTCTTGAGATCTTCATCGGAGCTACAATCGTTTTCTATTTCGGCTTCCTGCAGCATTTCGAGCTCATCAAGGTCTTCATCATTCTGGCCTTCAGTCTCATCGGTATTGCCGGCAGTTATTCGGTTGCCTGGTTCGGTATCCGCGTGAATACGTTTGCGAACTCCCGCACTGCGTTCGCCAGCCTGAAGGGCAAGCCGTTCCCTTGTTATGCCATACCCCTGCAGGCAGGCATGAGCATCGGGATGATGCTGATCAGCGTGGAGCTGCTCATCATGCTGTTTATTCTGCTGTTCGTGCCGGGTGACTACGCTGGCCCCTGTTTCATCGGATTCGCGATTGGCGAATCTTTGGGAGCGGCAGCTCTGCGCGTAGCGGGCGGTATCTTCACGAAAATCGCCGATATCGGCGCGGACCTGATGAAGATCGTCTTCAAGATCAAGGAAGACGATGCACGTAACCCGGGCGTCATTGCCGATTGCACAGGGGACAACGCGGGCGATTCCGTCGGTCCCAGCGCGGATGGTTTTGAGACCTACGGTGTGACTGGTGTCGCGTTGATTTCCTTCATCCTTCTGGCGGTGAACAGTCCCTTGGTGAAGGTGCAGTTGTTGGTATGGATCTTCACGATGCGCGTAATGATGGTGGTCGCCTCCGCCGCTTCCTACTTCATCAACGACGCAATCGCGCGCGGCAAATATCAGAATGTCATGAAGATGAATTTCGAAGCGCCTCTCACCGCTTTGGTGTGGCTCACTTCGTTTCTTTCCGTCGGACTAACGTACGTGGTTTCGTACCTCATGATTCCGGATCTGGGGGGCGATACGAGCTTGTGGTGGAAGCTTTCAACCGTGATCACCTGCGGAACTCTCGCGGGCGCGATCATTCCGGAACTTGTGAAGGTGTTTACGTCTGTGGAATCGAGGCACGTTCGTGAGGTGGTGACGTCTTCGCGAGAAGGCGGCCCCTCCTTGAACGTCCTGTCCGGGTTGGTGGCAGGGAACTTCAGCGCTTATTGGTTGGGCTTGACCGTGATGCTGCTGATGGCCGTGGCATTCGGTGTGAGCACCCTGGGCGTATCGACACTGATGGTTGCTCCCGCCGTATTCGCGTTCGGACTGGTGGCATTCGGCTTCCTGGGCATGGGCCCGGTCACGATCGCCGTCGACTCGTATGGCCCGGTCACCGATAACGCGCAGTCCGTATATGAGCTTTCGATGATCGAGCAGATTCCAGGCATCGAGCAGAATGTCCAGAAACAGTTCGGATTCACGCCGAATTTTGACGTGGCCAAGGAATACCTCGAGGAGAACGATGGGGCAGGGAATACCTTCAAGGCCACCGCAAAACCAGTGCTGATCGGTACGGCGGTAGTCGGTGCGACCACTATGATCTTCTCGATTATCGTCGCGTTGACGAATGGCCTCAAGCCGGAACTGCTGTCGAATCTTTCCATCCTGCACCCGCCATTCCTGCTTGGGTTGATCACCGGCGGAGCCGTGATCTATTGGTTCACGGGCGCATCGATGCAAGCTGTGACTACCGGTGCATATCGAGCTGTGGAGTTCATCAAAGCCAACATCAACCTGGAAGTTGCGACAAAGGCTTCTGTCAGCGACTCGAAGAAGGTTGTGGAGATCTGCACTCAGTACGCGCAGAGGGGCATGTTCAACATCTTCCTCACCGTGTTCTTCTCAACTCTGGCTTTTGCATTCTTCGAGCCGTACTTCTTCATCGGTTATCTGATCTCGATCGCGCTATTCGGGCTTTACCAGGCGATCTTCATGGCAAACGCGGGCGGAGCCTGGGACAACGCGAAGAAGATTGTAGAAACCGAGCTGAAGGCCAAGGGTACGGATCTGCACTCGGCCACGGTCGTCGGCGATACGGTCGGCGATCCGTTCAAGGATACGTCCTCGGTCGCGCTAAACCCGATCATCAAGTTCACCACTTTGTTCGGACTATTGGCGGTGGAACTCGCGGTTTCGCTCGCCAAGGAGAACAGCGCCCTGACCATGGGGCTAGGAGTGGCGTTCCTTCTGATCTCAATGACCTTTGTATACCGTTCGTTCTATAGTATGCGCATCGAAAGCAAATAGTTGTTCCTCAGTGAAGCAGATCATTGAACTCCTTGATCTGCTTCACGTCAAACTTGGGCTGGCGATCATAGGTCATCAGCCCATTCACTTCCTGCTCGACGTCGGTTAGCTGGGTATAGCAGATCCCGGCGAATGGCTTGATCTTGGCGATCGCGTTGTAAATACCTCCGAGTCGACTGATCGCCGACGCCTGAGTCTGTTCCACTCCTGAGTAGCCCCACGATTCCGCGGGCACCTTTGATTTGTCAGGAATAAATGCGATGCCGCCGAACTCAGACAGGAGGATCGGTGTGCCGTTGTACCGATAACCAGGGATCAGTGCGCGGCGGCTGTTGCTTGGAATCGAGGATCCTGGTTCGTTGGTCAGCTCTTTGTATTTTTCCCAGAGCAGCCCGCCTTGCGGAGTGTAGTCATGGATAGCGAACAGGTCCGTCATGTCGGTGTGCTCCCAGCCGTCGTTGTCGATTACCGGCCGTGTGGCGTCGAGTGAATGAGTGAGCTGGTAGAGGGACTTGAGGTGATCCTGCTGGCGTTTGTCCCGCAGGTTCGGC
This sequence comes from uncultured Solibacteraceae bacterium, assembly GCA_964464925.1. Taxonomy (GTDB): domain Bacteria; phylum Acidobacteriota; class Terriglobia; order Bryobacterales; family Bryobacteraceae; genus CAYXLI01. Next base: position 2,746 of record CAYXLI010000036.1, read on the forward strand.
GTACCCCAACTCTCATTAATAGGCACCCACATAATTATCGATGGGTGGTTGTAGTCGCGCTCGACCGCTTCCTGCCACTCGCGGGTAAAGCGCTCGACGTATCCCTCATCGTAGAGATAAGCATTGGCCATTTCGCTGGAGACGAGCAGCCCCATCTTGTCGGCCCAGTACAGATACCGCGGATCTTCCAGCTTCTGATGCTTGCGCACGCCGTTGAAGCCCATTTCTTTAGTCATCCGGATGTCGTACTGAATCGCTTCATCTGTGGGCGGCGTGAGCGTGCTCTCCGGCCAGTAGCCCTGATCGAGGACCATCTTCACATAGATGGGATTGTTATTGAGTGTCACGCGATGGCTGTCCACGCCGACGGTGCGGAATCCGAAGTAGGACTGAACGCGATCCAATACTTCGGTGCCGCGTCGCAGCTCGAAGCTCACATCGTAAAGGTTCGGGCTTGAGGGCGACCAATGGCGCGGTGAGGAGACGAACCCGGCCGTGCTTGCACGGGCGTTGTCGGCGCTCGTCGCCGACGTGTTTACAGCGCGCCCGCCCTCCTGAATGGTTGCGACGAATTGCACATCTTTCCCGGGCCGGGCGATTCGCGCATCGAAATGAACCGTGCCATCGTTGGACGGAGTGATACGGACCTTCTCTATGTAGCTGTCGCCGGCCGCCTCCATCCAGACCGGCTGCCAGATACCGCTGGTGCGAGTATAGAAGATGCCGCGGGATTTCGGCTCCCAGAACTGCTTGCCTCGCGGGATGTAGCGGTCGGTTGGCGGATCCTCGGCACGCAGAGTAATCGTATTGGATCCGGGCTTCAGGTAGGGCGTGACGTCGAAGGCGAAGGGTACGTTCCCGCCCTCATGCTCGCCCAGAGAGCGTCCGTTCAGCCAGACTTTCGCCCGGTAATCCACGGCTCCGAAATGCAGCAGAACGCGCTTGCCTTTCCACTCAGCCGGGATGCTAAACGACCGGCGGTACCAAATCCAGGGATGAAAGGATGTGTCTGCGATGCCGCTCTTCTTGCTCTCGAAGCAGTAAGGGACGGTGATGCTGCGAGTGAACTTGTGGTTGGATCCCGCCCAGTCCTCACCCAGGCCGGCGTTCTGATCGTCGAATTCAAAATCCCAACGGCCATTCAGGCTTTGCCACTGCTGGCGCTGGAATTGGGGCTGAGGATACTCGGGGCGGGGAAGTTCCTGAGCCGATAAAGCAAGAGCCGCAAGGAAGAGAACACTTCGCATGCGGACACTTTATCAGACGCCGTATTTCTTAAACCACGCTAGCAACTTCTGCCAGGCGTCCTTCGCGTCGGTTTCGCGATAGCTGCCCCGGTAGTCTGCATGAAATCCATGCGGTGCATTGGGATAGACGACGATCTCGGATTTTGACCCTGCCGCCTTCAACTTATCGCGCATCATCTCGACCGTGTTGAGTGGAATCCCCTGATCCTGCCCTCCATAGAGCCCAAGCACTGGAGCATGCAATTGGCTGGCGACATCGATCGGATTCTTCGGAGTTAGTTCGCTCGTATTCCCTACCAGGCGGCCATACCATGCTGCGCCTGCCTTCAGCTTCGGATTGTGCCCGGCGTAGAGCCATACGATCCGTCCACCCCAGCAGAACCCTGTAATCGCGAGCCGGCTCGTGTCGCCCTTGTGCTTCGAAGCGTACCCCACGGCAGCATCCAGGTCCGACATGACCTGTGCGTCTGGCACTTTGGCAACGATCTTCTGGATGTCGCCAATCTCTTTCAAATTCGACACATCGCCCTGGCGTGCGTATAATTCCGGAGCAATCGCGAAGTATCCTAGTTTGGCGAAGCGCCTGCAGATGTCCTTGATGTGCTCATGCACGCCGAAAATTTCCTGCACGACAAGAACGACGGGGAATGTCTTGCCGTTTTTCGGCATGGCACGGTAGGCGGGGATCTCTCCACCACTCACTGGCATCTTGATTTCGCCGGCATCCAGCCCGTCGGTGTCGGTTGTAATGGTGGCTGCTGAGATGGGTTGTGTAGCTAATGCGAAGCCGGCGGTGAGCTTCGTAACAAGGAAAGAGCGTCGATCGAGAATCTGTTCCATAGCTAAGTAGTCATCCTATTCGGGGAGATTGCCTTCAACTCGTAAACTTGAATGGATTTCAAACGGGCCACGCCGCCGCGCGAGAACAGCGCGATTTGTGTGCATTCGGGGTTCGAGGTGTAAGCGCGCTCAGTGAGACACACGCGTGAGTTCGCGATGACCTCGACGACGGAGCAATCAATGAAGATGTGCAGTTGCAGGTTCTCGCCGGGGGCTAACGTCAGTTCGGCGTTGCGGCCTAGGCGGTTCTTCGGCTTGTCGTAGATGACGGGCGTATGCTCCACACCATCCGCCGACGAAAGAAGCCGTAGTCCGAACTCTTCAGCATCGCTGGGTTCGAACTCGGCAAAGATCTCCAAAGCATCTCCTGCCACGTCCGTTACCTTCAAGGGCCGGTTATTCGGGACATACATATTGACCAGGCTGTGCCTGGTGCGGCGAAGGGCGTGCGTCTGCGGCGCGAAGCCAATGCGGAGCTTATTGTCGGATCCCAGGCTCAACACGCGCGGCAATGAGAGTACACCGGACCATCCCGCTGCTCTTTGCGCCTCGCGACTCCTCCTCTCCTGAATCCAGCCCCAAAGAATGCGGCGGCCACGGTCATCCAGCTGTGTGATGGGAGCGTAGTAGGCGCCGAAGTCCAGTTTTCCTTCCGATTCAGGGTGAAACTCGAAATCCTTATAGGTGCCCACCCAGTAAGGCGTACCGCCCATGGTGGACACGAACAACACGTGTTTGTCGCCCAGAGGAAAGAACGAGGGACATTCGTACATTTCACCGGAGGCGACAGGACCCCGCCCGGTGATGGATGCATCCATCTTTCCTTGATACAGCGGCTGGATATATGTCCAGTTGTTCAGGTCCGCCGATTTGTATAGCAGGACCATGCCGCCGACGCCTTTTTGTCCGCAGCCAAGGGCCATGTACCACGTGTCTCCTTCACGCCAGACACATGGATCGCGGAAGCCCGTCGCGTCAATGCCCGAAGGCGGCGCGGCAAGAATGGGTTCGTTTCGCTTTTGCCAGCGAAGCAGATCATCACGGCCGGTTGCAAGGCACTGCACTTCCGGTTTCGTGCCGGTATAGATGATGGTTGGCGTTCCGTTGTCATCGACGGTACAACCACTAAATACACCGTCCTTGTCCAGGCCGTCGTGTGTGGGCGCGAGCGCGATGGGCAAATGACGCCAATGAATCATATCCGGACTGGAAGCGTGTCCCCAGTGCATGTCGCCCCAAACGGCGGCACCGGGATTGTGCTGATAGAATATGTGATAACGGCCCTTCCAGAAGATGGGGCCATTCGGATCGTTCATCCAATTTGCGGTGGGCAGGAAGTGGAATTTTGGCCGCTGGTGATCTTCGGCGAGACGAGCCTGTCGCTGGGCCACCGTCTCAGCACGATCTTTCTTCACCGCGGCAGCGGCTTGCATGGCTACGAATGTACGGCGGGAGAGCATCTGCACGGATTGTAACTAATGTCGATTGTCACCGAAACAAGCAGCGGCCCATCTAACCTTTGTGAATGCAGTTGTTCCCTTCCCAACTGACCCGCTGGAATCGGCATCAGTGGCGGGCCTCCGCTACCTGCGTGACGAAGGTCCCGGGATCCGACGTGTCCGCACGGGAAAGAGTTTCCGCTATCTGGACGCGGAAGGCAAGCCGGTACGCGATGAGGCCACGCTGAAACGAATCCGCTCGCTCGTGATCCCGCCCGCGTGGGAAAACGTCTGGATCTCGCCTTTGCCCAGCGGCCACATACAGGCCGTGGGACGCGATGCGAAAGGGAGGAAGCAATACCGGTATCACCCTGACTACCGCAAGATCCGTGACACCACAAAGTTCAGCCGGATGCTCGCATTTGCAGCGGCGCTTCCGGCGATTCGCAAGCAGGTTGAGCAAGACATGCAGTTATCCGGACTGCCCAAACGCAAGGTGCTGGCGACCGTCGTGCGGCTGCTTGAGACCACTTGCATGCGAATCGGCAACGAGGAATATGCAAAGCAAAACTGCTCTTATGGGCTGACTACATTGAAGGACAATCACGTCCAGGTCCGCGGGAGTAAGGTTCTTTTTCACTTCCGGGGCAAGAGCGGTCAGACGCAGGACATTGAACTCGAGGACCCACGCATCGCGAAGATCGTGAAGCGGTGCCGCGACATCCCCGGATACGAGCTGTTCCAATACATCGATGAGAGCGGTGAATCCTGCCGCATCGATTCCTCAGACGTGAATAATTATCTGCGGGAGACTACCGGGGAAGATTTCACGGCTAAAGATTTCCGTACGTGGGGCGGTACTGGTTGGGCTGCGACAGCTTTCGGCGAGTTGGGCCCCGCCGCCAATGAAAGTCATGCGAAAAAGAGTGTAGTGGAAGTAGTAAAGAGTGTGGCAGCTAAGTTGGGCAACCGGCCCGCCACCTGCCGGAAGTATTACGTTCACCCCGCGGTGATCGAAAGCTATCTGGACGGCTCGCTCTTCTCCATTTTGAAGGGCAAACAGAACACCGCAAAGCTGGAGCGCTGCCTGGTCTCTCTGCTCAAGAAACACGCGCTGTTACAAAAGCGCACTCTGCTGAAGAAAGGCGCTTGAAAACGCCGGAAACGTTCCCACTAACCCGGAGTCTCTCTACGGAGGCTGCTTTGGAGAAATCAATGGCAATTCTAAAAGCGATGAAACCAAATACGAATGTTGGCGAAAGGGAGCGATGGGCCTCCCTGGTTGGCGGCGGTTCCCTTGTGGCGTTCGGCCTCGCCAAGCGAGATTTGACCGGATTTGCGCTGGCAGCAATCGGCGGAGGCCTGATGCTGCGTGGTGCCACAGGCCACTGCGACGTATATGAAGCAATCGGCGTGAACACGTCGGGGCGGGGCAAAGCACCAGGTACAGGCAGGCGCACCAGCGTCCCGTACGAACTTGGTATCCGAGTCGATCATTCGATCGTCGTCAGGAAGCCGGTAGCGGAAGTATATAGGTTCTGGCGCAACCTTGAAAATCTGCCGCGTTTCATGAATCACCTGAAATCCATCGAAGTGCGCACTGACAAGAAATCGCACTGGACGGCAATGGGCCCGGCCGGCATTAACGTTGAGTGGGATGCCGAGATCATCAACGAGGAACCGGAAAGGCTGATCGGGTGGCGCTCGCTGGAGGGCTCGGAAGTCGACAACGCCGGATCGGTTCGATTCGAACCCGAGGCCGGCGGAACGAAGGTCAGTGTGTCGCTGCAGTACAATCCGCCCGCAGGCTCGCTTGGCGCGGTGGTGGCCAAGCTGTTCGGCGAGGACCCGAAGAAACAGGTACGTGAGGACATGGCTCGCTTCCGTGAGTTGCTCGAAACAGGACGCGTCTCTCAAGCGAAGAAGCCGCGCGAAGCTGCCCCGGCGGGACAGAAGGTCTGGGACCGCGACGCTGTCATGCAGGCGTCGGAAGAGTCCTTCCCGGCGAGTGATCCGCCGTCCTGGACGCCCGAGAAAGTGTAGCCCAGAGAAAGTGTAAGAAAGGGCGGATCGAAAAGATCCGCTCTTATAGCCAAACGAGAAAGGGCGGGTCTCTTGACCCGCCCTTTCTCTTGTATTTGAACTGCCTTCTGATTAGTGTTGCGGCGACACGCGGGAACGCGGCATCGGCTTGACACTCCGGGCGAAATCTGCCCGCGCTTCATGAGCCGTTGAGATGTCCAGCCCTCCTGAGGTGCGGAGAACGTCGCGCGCCATCTTGGTCCACTCGCCGTTATCGCAGTGGACGGACAGAAGAATGCCACCTTTGCGGATACGGCCCTCATAGCGTTTGGCTTCGTACTCAGGGACGGCGGCTCCAGCAGCGGCACCCAACAGACCGCCAATCGAGATGCCAGCGCCCAGCCCGCTCATAGCCGCAACGATCGGTCCCGCAGCGGCGAACTGTTCCAGACCGGGAATTACTAACGTGCCAGCTCCAATTAGCCAGCCAATCCCGGCGCCAAGCAGCGCTCCGGAGCCACCACCCGCAACGGCTCCTTCGGGAGCCTTGGTATGTTTCTCATGTCCGAAGTCCTTTGAGCCATCGTTCTCCGGATAGAGTGCCGAAATATCGGTCGAGCGAAAGCCTTTCGCGCGCAGCGCTGATACAGCGTTTTGCGCAATTTCCTGATCGCGGAAGATACCATAGACGGAAGTATTGGTGCGCGACATAGATTCCTCTCAGCGACGGCGTGTATCCTCGATGAACTGATCGTCCAACCGGTCGTTTTCCGTTTCCAAATGACGGGTGCGTTCCCTGGGCTTTTCGCTCGCAGCAAAATCCGCATGAGCCTCGGACGACGACGCGATATCCTCGGCGCCGGTCTGCTCCAGGATATTTTTCGCACGCTTCACCCAATCCGCATCGTCGCAATGCACGGACATGAGAATGCCGCCTCGTCGAATACGACCTTCATAGCGCTTTGCTTCGTACTCGGGAATCCCCGCGCCAATCAGAGCGCCCGTTAATCCACCTACGGTTCCGCCAAGCCCAATACCGCCGAGCATTCCCATGATCGGTCCTGCCGCGATAAACGGCCCGATTCCGGGGATTGCCAGCGCGCCGATGCCTGCCAGCCAGCCGAGAGCTCCACCGATGACCGCGCCCGAGGCACCGCCCGTCACCGCTCCTTCAGGTGCTTTCGTCTGCTTTTCATGAGCGAAATCTTTAGTGCCCTGATTGTCAGGGAACAACACCGAAATGTCCGTATTCCGGAAGCCTGCGTCTTTCAGAGTCTCCACTGCGTCTTCAGCAGTCAGTTGGTCCGGGAATATCCCGAACACCGCAGTATTTTTGCCTGCCATAAGAAATCCCTCATTTCTTTTTTTGAACTTTATATTGAACCTGGTCCAGGTCTCGCCAGCTTACTGGTTGGGAGCCGTTCAAAACAGGACTAGTCACGGTGAAACCGGGGAACACAGAAGCAATGGTGATAATCGGCAAAGGACGGACGGAAGTCTGAAGCATAGATCAAAGGCAAAAGAATTACTGCACGTCATTTACCATCACTACCACTCGTGTTTTCAGCCGGTTGACAGTATGCGGCAGGCGGAGCGCCGGGAACTATTTACCGTAAGGCGCAAATCTAAGCCTCGCTGCCTGCCGCATTCCTATCCAGGTTTTCGTTACAGATCGTTACGCGCGGCGCGCGACTCCCATCACCAGCGTGACCAGGAAGATCACCAGGAACAGGTAGAACAGAATCTTCGCGATGCCTGCGGATGCTACGGCGATGCCACCGAACCCGAAGACTGCGGCGACCACCGCAATCAAGAAGAAAACCAACGCGTAGTAAAGCATGTCATCCTCCTCTTCTTAGCTGCTCGCGATGCCTTGGCATCGAAGCTCACGGATAGATGATGAGCACGTCGCCTGCCAACTTTAAATCCTGTGTTTACTTAAGAATCATGGGAGATTGCACTGCAAATAATACAAGACGGGCCGGACGAGTTTTGCTCATCCGGCCCGAGTCAGGCAGTGCTACTGATTTAGGTAAATAGGGTCCGTCAATGTGAAATCCAGTGTGCTCTCTGAAGGTACCTGAACGCGCTGGCCGCGAATGGCCTGGATAGCCGCGCCCGCGCCTGCGCCGGAAGCGGCTCCGATTGCAGCGCCTTTGCCGCCTCCTGCAATTGCGCCAATGATCGCGCCCACTACCGCAGTGCCGCCGATCACCTTTGCGCTTTGGGAACCTTTGCTCTTTGACGCTACGGTAGCAGGACCACTGTTTATGGGATAAGTACGGCCATTGAGAGTCAAGCTTGATAGCACGAGCTGCACTTCTTCATTGCCCGTTATCCTCCCGGATTGCTGTACGCGAACCACCCGCACCGTGGCATCCGCACCCCGGTCAGCGATCGTCCGGCCATTCACGACGATTGGATCATCAAGACTCGCGCGATACGTCTTGCCTTCGCTGGTTTTGTCGGAGTCGATCGCATCGATCATGCGAACGGTTACAACGGAGCCGGCAGCGACCGCGTTGTCGCCAGATACAGTTCGCGAACGGCTCGTGTCATCACGGTATGGACGATTGTCTGAAGCGCGGCTGTTAGTACGGTTGCTCTCGTCGAAGACGGACGACGAGTTTGCGTTGTTGCCGGTCGCGTTCCCGAATACAACGTTATCGACGGAAGATAGTGAGTAGGTCTCGGTTCTTCCGCCATTCTGCAGGAACCGTATGTCGCGGCTGGTGCCGCCCATAAAAGTTCCCTGCAGGACGCGTCCGTCCCGCAAGTAAAGAGAATCGGCGCTCGCCGGCCAGCAAATGATGGCCAGGAGCGCCGTAGTAAGAATCGTATATTTCATCGGTCACCTCCCGTTATCTGCTACTACCAAACGGGACGCGATCCGTTCTACTTCTGTTTCGGAGCCTTACGTGAGCGTTCGGTATCCGTATGTTCGTTTGGAACCCCACTTAACGCAGCGTATAGAGGATCTGCCGCGGCAGGCTTCTCGATCTTGCCAGTCAGAATGTCCTTGTGAGACACGGAACTGCCATAGATCTTCGCGTTGTCGTCATTGTCGGGCCGCAGGGTCGATCCGTTCAGTGTGATGCCCGCGAAAGCTCCGCGGGAGCGCGCATAGGATAGGATCTCAGCCGACATGAGTGCGTCCGTCTTGGCCGATGCATCCCGGCCGACCGGACCCGCCATAACGGCACCTTCGCCACCGATGGTAAACTTCGACTCCATCAGCCGCTGCGCCCCGCGATCGTTCAATACAACCAGGACAACATCGCTCTCGCCTCCCCCAATCTGGGCGCCGATGCTGCCGCCCTCCAGGCGGATCGTGGAAGGACCACTCCAGCCAGAACCTACACGGCAGGTCATGACCCCTTTCCCATACTGGGCGCCCACAACGAAGCCGCCTTTTTTCACTCCGGGAATGATCGCAACGCACTTGGCGCGTTCAATCAAATCCCGTGGGATTCCCTTGTCGGGAGCCGAGTTAATCTCATGGAAAACCGTTGCTGCATCGTTAATTCGAGTGATGGCGGCATCGCTTGCGGCGAAGACCATCGCTGAACTGCACATCAATAGACAGACCAGTCTCTTCATGTCTCACCCCACTAATCTTTGAATCATAGGATTATTGATTTGGAGCTTTATAGCTCCTTTAATGTGGCTGCGTGGATATCACGCGGCCAAGGTGCTCTCGTGAGCAGGCGTGGCGGGCTTTGCTGCCGGCTCCGGGAACTTGCGGCCTAACCGCTTTCCGACGGTGCGGCGCGCCCGCAGTAACCGGATGCGGACGGCAGTCTCCGTCCAGCCTTGCTGTTCTGCGATTTCCTGAACTTTGAAACCTTCGAGATAATGCCGTTGCAGCACCATGCGGTCATTGTGCTTGCAGGACTTCAAAATACGGCGGACATCAATTGCGGCCAGATTGACCTTCGGGGCGGTGGACAACTCAGGCAAGGTCTGCAGCATCGGCTCACGACGGATATAGCTGCGGTGGATATTCAGTGCAATGCTGTTCATCCAGGTCAGGACCATGCTCTGGTCTCGTAGTTGGCCGATCCGTTCCCAGCCCTTGGCCCAAGCCGCTTGCGCGGTCTCCTGGGCGGCATCGTAAGGTAGCCCCCTCGACACCAAAAAACGGACCGTCATGTTGTAGCCTTTTTGATAAGCCTTGCCGTAATCTTCTCTTGTCATTTTTGTCTTTTCTCCCCTATCACTTCATGCTTCGGCGGTCTTCCGCCTCTGCGGACGGGCCTAAATACGCCCCATGAGGACCAGAACCACCACAATAAGAACCACTAGTCCGAGGGTCCCGCTGGGGGCATAGCCCCAGGAACGGCTATATGGCCATGACGGCAATGCGCCGAGCAGCAGAACAATCAGAAGAACGATAAGAAGCGTGCTAATCATTGGTTACCCAGCCTCCCTAAATAGTCGTTGACCGCCGCATTGTGAGGCGGTAAATCGCCAGCAGAAGAATGGCGCCTAGAATCGCCATAAAGAACCCCGCACTGTCATTCGGGCCATACAAGCCCAACATCCGGCCAATGTACCCGCCAATTACCGACCCGGCGATCCCAAGCAGAATGGTGATGATGAAGCCACCTGGATCCCGGCCGGGCATCAGAAGCTTCGCGATCACCCCAACTACCAGACCGAACAACACCAAACCTATGAAAGAAAGCATCCTCGTTTGTCTCCTCCTCGCAGACCTGTGACTCTTCGATCACTCGCGGTCTAAAAAGGCAATTTTGCGGCCATGGTGACAGATACTGAAGCTTCGTCCGCTAAGCTGCTCACCGGATGTTACTTAGATGGCCGAAGGTGCGGTTGGAAAAGGTTTTCCCGGAGCACCGGCCGGTGAGCAACTTTTGCACCTGTCGGGAAATTTTTCACGTTGTGTGAAACGTTTTGGGCAGTGCAGAATCGAAGGAAGAGTGCCGCGGCGAACCCGCTCAGCTGGCTGGTACAATCGGAAGCGTGGAAAGGTGGCCGAGCGGTTTAAGGCAGCGGTCTTGAAAACCGCCAACGGGGTGACTCGTTCGTGGGTTCGAATCCCACCCTTTCCGCCACTCAGTTATTCGTGCATTACGCTGTAAAACCGGCCCATCCAGTAGGGGAGGATGTAGTCGATTCCGGCTCCCTCAATCCGTCCAGAACCCCCGCCATAAAGCAGAAACGGACTGCGCTGCCACAGAAAATCGGTGGTGACTCGTTCCGGCACCGGAATCGGGCTGCACGCCTGGTCAGGGGCGCCGCAACTCGGATATTTTTCTCGCAGATCCACGCCGAAGTCCCGGCGCGGTCTTTCCAGCCATTCCTGTAGCAGCCGTACGGTTTCGGCATCCCGGGTCGCATTTGGACCATTGATCGCGCGATCGATCATGTTGAAAAACGCGTTGCCGTGATCGTCGGTGGTATTCCGTAGGATGTCGTACGCTTTCTTGTAGCTCAGCCGCACCCACGAATTGTCACCGCTCGCAAGCAGACCGTAAAAATTGATGCTGTCCAAATTGAACTTGAAATACGAACTGTGCGGGTTCTGTACGTCGTAGGCGATAGGCGCGATGGTTTCGGGCGCAAGCGAAATGCTTTCCGTTTTATATATCGTCTCGAACCGGTCCGGATTGAGCCTGCGGCCCAGCTTCAAAAAACTAAGCTCCTGATCCATGCGGCCGAAGAAAATCGTGCTCACATTGCCGTCCGGCATTACGATTTTCCAACCATTGCCTCGCAGGTAGTCCAAGGCCCGGGTGGTGAGGTAAGCAACCATGTCGCGGACGGACTGATCCTGCACCACATCGTGAGCTACCGTCAAGCCGTAGAAGATGCCGGAGTATTGATCACGCGAGGTGTTGCCGATCCAGACGAACGCTGTGTCCCATGCCGTGCCGTTCCACACGCCGTGTGGCCCTTCTTCATGGATGATGGAATCGGCATAAGGCGAATCCGCCGGCACCGCGCAGCGGGCGAGTACGGCTGTGCCGGTCACGTCCATCAACATCTGAATCCCCGTAAGCGCCCGCTTCACATTCTCCAGCGCCTCAGGCGAGTGAGTCACCGCATACCGGTACGATTCCGCCGCCAGCCAGTGGCCTGTCCAGATGGCGGAATCGCCGCAGCGCGTATACGCAATGATGACATCGCTATCCGGTCCGTCAAAGATGGGGTCGAGCACGGTGCCGTAGGGCAGGTGGCGGGCGACGAGGTTCTTGGATATGGCAATTGCGTCGGCCTCGTTCGCAGCCGCGCATACGCTGAAGAGACAGAGTACAGCTAACAACTTCAACTTAGCTCTAGTGTATCAGCGGCGCGGCGGAATAGCGCGTCCAACATTTCCTCGGTCAGTTTGCCGGTCGAAGTGTTCTGCTGACTCGGGTGGTAGGAGCCGATCAGGATCGGATGGTCAGGCGCGGTCCGATGCACGACGTTGTGCCCGAAGGAAAATGCTGACCTTGAGGAGATGACGCCGCGATCTTTCAAGATCGCCAGATAATTATCGAACGCAAGCTTGCCGAGCGCCACCACCACCTTCACGTTTCCGAGCAGGTCGAGTTCGCGCTCCAGATAAGGCCGGCATCGCGCAATCTCTTCTACGGTCGGCTTATTGTCCGGAGGTGCGCAGCGGACTGACGCGGCTATCCACACATCCCTGAGGATAAGACCGTCATCGATCGACGTGCTGGAAGGTTGTGAAGCAAAGCCCGCGCGGTGGAGTGCGCGGTAGAGCCAATCCCCGGATTTGTCGCCGGTAAACACGCGGCCTGTACGGTTCGCTCCGTGAGCTCCCGGTGCAAGCCCTATGATCAGCAGCCTGGCATTCGGATCGCCGAAAGACGGTACGGGCTTCGCCCAATAGTCCCAATCCTGATACGCGCGGCGCTTTACTGCGGCAATGCGCCGGCAGTGCTCGACCAACCGCGGGCAATGCTCGCACCGGATGATCTGGCCTTGGACGACTTGGAGTTTCGTCACCGCAGTGTTGAGCCGCCTGGGTTCGACGGATTGGGGGGCGGCGTGCCCGGAGAGTTCCCGGGATTTGCGTTCGGCAACTGCCCGCCCGGCAGGTTGTTGCCCTTTTGCGGCGTGTTGGCTTTGTTCCGTGGGTCTTTTTGAGGATCGTAAACGAATTCCCATTCGTCGTATTTCTGACGCTCGTTGTAGATCTTGATGCTGTCGCCCTCGAACTTGCTAGCCACGCCGACGATCCCGGTTCCCATCACGCCGCCAGCCGTCTGAGGCGCGTTCGCGGCGGGGTTCATGTTCGGATTTGGAGTGGTCAGGATTTGTCCGATCAAGTTGAGGGCCGGATTCGAAGGCGCCCCTGGATTTTGACCGGGTGCCGGCGCTTGCGGAAACGGCTGGCGTCCTTGTTGCAGACCAGGCTGCGTCGGGTAGCCCCCCGCCTGCGGATACGCCGGCTGGCCGGGCTGCTGTCCTTGCTGCGGAGGAGGCGGAGGTAAAGAGCCGATGGCTGGCCCCGCAGTGATCTGGCCGTAGTTTTGCTGCTGCCCTTGCTGTTGCCCTTGCTGAGGCGGAGCGCCGGGGAAGAATCCCCCGGGTCGAATGCCGGCGGGCTGCTGCTGGCCTGGAATTGGCTGTTGGCCGGGAAATTGCGGCTGGCCTGAAACCTGCTGCTGACCAGGAACCGGTTGCTGACCTGGTAATAGCTGCCCGGGCTGCACCGGTTGAGGTTGTTGCTGCTGCTGTACCGTGTTCGGATCTGGATTCGCCTGCGGATTGCTGCCTGGTCCGCCCGGAAACGCGGGCGGCGCGCCATCACTTTGGCGCCGGCGGTTCGCCATATTTGTACCGGTGCTGGAGCCGCTCGGCGCCGAGGATCCCACGGCCGCGGATTCCGTGATGAACGTGTTCTCGGCCTTCTTCTCCTTGTCCTGTTTCTTGATTTTCGAATCCGTCACCACCCCGTTGGTCGCGTGGATGAGTCTCCATTCATCCTTTCCGGTCATTGGGTCGAGGTAGCGCCGGCGGAGGAAGCGCTGCCGTGGGTTCTTCTCCAGGTCGTCGATGGACTGCGGGTATTTCTTGAAGGATGTGATGTAAAGCTGGATGGCGCGTGTATACTGCTCGCCGCGCTCGATGAGTATCTCTTCCTTCGCACGTTGCGATTCGAAAGCAGCACGAGGCAGTTCCGAATAGAGAAGGACCGCAATTGCCGCAGCCATGGCGAACACCAGCAGCAGCGCAAATCCTTTCTCCTGCCCGCACCTCATCCAGGCTGCTCCTCGAGCGGCAGCGTCTGCTGGCTCTTTGTGGAAGTGTCTTCGACGACCACTGAGTTTACACCGATCCGCACAATCCGGTAGCGCCGTTTCACTGTGTCCCCTTCACGCACGACGTGAATGTCGTCGCCTTCGAGGAAGAACGCAGTTTTCGGACCCTGGTTCGCCGCATTCACATACCCGTAGAACTTGAACGGAATGGGCGTCGGCGGCGGAGGTGCAGCTGGTGGCGGCGGAGGAGGCGCCTGTTGCGGGCCCACAAAGGGACGCACAATCGGATTCGGCACCTTCTTGGGACCGCCCGCTGCCGTGAGAACAGGATTCGGTGCCGGCGCAGCCTGCGAGAAATCGAAGATGCTGCGATGCGTCCCCGTGACCGTCACTTTCTGGAGCTTCGCCAGTGTGTCGAGGTGCAGCGTTGGATCGACCGTCATCGGGTCGGCTCGCTCTTCCGGCTTCTTCGGTTTTAGAGATGGACGGAATTCCTGCAGATTGCGCTGCCGTGAACTTCGATTCGCAACCGGTGTGGAAGCCCTTTCGACATTCGGCGCCGGCGGCCCCGGAGTGGGCCGGATTGCGCGTGGACGATTCTGTTGAGCCTGCTCCGGAACATCCGGGCCTGAATTCAGGAAATATACGCCGGCAAGCACCACGAGCAGACCGCCCAGAAGGATCGCTCGCTTCTTATCTGTCGCCCCACTCACCTGCAGCTTCACTGTGCGAGATCCTCCCGTACAAAGGTGTTCAGCTTGATGGTAGTGTTCAGCAGACCGGTTCCCTGCTGTGGGGCTGCCGTGAGGTTCTCCAGGATAAGAAACCGTTGCGATTTATCGAGCCGGTTCACGAACTGCAGCAAATCGCCGTAAGTGCCTTCATAATTCGCGGCGATGGTCATCAGGCTGAGCGTGTCGCTGCCCTCTACCGGTTCAAATGTGAAGGCGTCGCCCTTCGGCTTCATGCCGGATTCCTTTGCCGCCGTCATGAGTTCCGAAAGGATGGTGGACGAAGCCGTCTTGCGGGACATGAAGTAGTGGCCCATGAAGTCGTCGCCGGCGTTGCGTGCCTGCTCCATCTTCACGTAAATCGCTCGCGTGCGCTTCAGTACAGACTGCTTCTGCATAATCTCCTGCCGGAGCCTCGCAACCTGGCCATCCAATTCCTCCGCCGAGCCACCGACAGGGCGAACGACCGCCCAGGCGGCAACGATGTTCGCTAACAGGAGAATCCCGAGCACCAGGCGCATACTCGTCCGTGCGTCCCGCGTGTTCGACAGCTTGCCCAAAAGGCTCTTCACATCAAAGTTTCTGGGCATAGGTCACACTCACCCGGTAACGGTACAAAGGCTCCGTCTGCGATGGCGGCAGCCAGCTATGAATCGTGGTCGTGCCAAATAGGGGCGAACCTTCCAGCGCCATCAGCAGCGACACCACCGGCTCGCTGCTCTGGGCACCCACCTGCATGTCCAGCAGCAGATCGTTCGGCCCGTTCAACTGCGGACGGACGGAGATGAGGCGCACGTTGTGCGGCATCACGCTCTCGAGGTCGTTGAAGATCTTGGTCCAACTCACGCCTTTGCGTGCAATCAGCATATTGATGAACTGGCTGTGTTCCAGCACTTCCGCATTCTCCGGCTGCCGCATCACCGTCTCCAGCTTCATCGACTCCGTGTTGATCCGTAGCAGTTCGGCCTGCGCCCTTGCCATCTGCTCACGCGCTTCTTTCGCGCGATTCCGTTCCGATACTGCGAGCGATGCCAGCACCAGAAACAGAATCGTGAGCACGACGCCTGCAGCTACCGAAGCCACGACCATCGGGCGATCCCGGCGGAACGGCTCGCTGGATAAATTAATCGGGATCTTCATGCAGCGGACTCCAGGTAGCCGAGAAGACCGGCATTGAACGGAGTCGGCGTGCCGTGCTTGGAGCGCATCAACGTCACGGGAATACCCAGTTCGGCTTCCAATTCAGCGCCCCCTTCAATGCCGCACAATACCAGCCGGTCAGGTTTCGAAGAAAGCTCGTCTTCCACAAAGGCAACCGTGGGGAATAGAACTCCCAGCACTTCTTCCTGATTGACCTGCGGCAGTTCCACGGACCGAACCAGGCGAAGCACTCCGTTCTGAACCGCGGTGATTGTCAGCGCGCGTCCGCTCAGCTTGGCGGTCAACGTGATCCCCGGACTCTTTTCGAGATCGATTGTTGCGACAGTCGCGGTCGTCACCAGACCGGTGTGCAAACCCGCGGCCCGGAACGGCGCCTCGTACTTGGCCACAATCTCCAGCGCTGCCGCTACGACAACGACTGCAAACCCTTTTCCACTCGGTTGCGGATAGAAGCTGAGCGCCGCGTCGTCCACATCGAATGGAACACTCTTCTTCATGCGGAAGCGAATCAGTTGCTGGCGCTCTGCAGCCTCGTTAGGCAGCGAATCGAAATCCAGCACCGCCACGCGGGTCGAGAAATCAGGCAGAATCAGCACCGCTTTCCGGCGCTTCTTATGCGTATCCCCTCCGACAACATGTGCAATGTGCTGATGTAGCGCTTCCGGGCGCAGCACGTTATCCCGCAGAGGCGAAACGGAGACTACATCGCGCTCCAACGGCTCAAACCCAACCTGCCGGGTGGGACCGGGGCGCACGTATGCAAGTCCCGCTTCCGAGACTTCAAACAGAAACTCGGGAGGCGAATCCTTCAGCAGCGCCGTGATTTTGTCTACAAAACTCACTCAACCCTCAATAAACGTGACCTTGTTGATTTCCTTCAGAGTAGTAATGCCGAGCCGCGCTTTCTCCACGGCGGATTCACGCAGGAAGGTCATGCCCTCATCCTTGGCAGCGCGCCGGATTTCCGATGTGGGCCGGCGGTCGAGAATCATCTCGCGAATGCGGTCGCTCAGGTCGAGCAATTCATGAATAGCGGTACGGCCGCGGAAGCCGGTCCCTCCGCATTCAAAGCATCCGGAGCCCTCCATGAAGGGTACGTCGCGCCACTCGTCAGGATTCAGGCCGCTCTCTTCCAGATACGCGTCCGGATAATGGACGGGCTTCTTGCAATGCTCGCAAATGATACGCACCAACCGCTGCGCCAGAATGCAGTTCAACGCGGAGACGAAGTTATATGCCTCAACGCCCATATTCAGGAAGCGGCCGAGCACGTCGAATACGTTGTTCGCATGCACAGTCGTGAAAACCAGGTGTCCGGTCAACGCCGCGTTGATGGCGATCTGCGCCGTCTCCTGGTCACGGATCTCGCCGACCATGATCTTGTCCGGATCATGGCGCAAAATCGAGCGCAGCCCGCGCGCGAAAGTCAATCCCTTCTTCTCATTGATCGGGATTTGCGTGATGCCCTTGATCTGGTACTCGACAGGATCTTCAATCGTGATGATCTTGTCTTCGTCGTTCTTGATCTCGCTCAGCGCTGCGTACAACGTCGTGGTCTTGCCGGATCCTGTCGGACCCGTCACCAGCACCATGCCATACGGCTCTTTGATGTAACGCGCGAACTTCGTCTGATCCGATTCGGAAAAGCCGACCACGTCCAGCGAAAGCTTCGAGAATTTCTCGCTCATCGACTCTTTGTCGAGCACACGGAGGACGGCGTCTTCGCCGTGTACGGTCGGCATGATCGATACGCGGAAATCGATCAGCCGCGTCTTGTAGCGAACACGGAAACGGCCGTCCTGAGGGACGCGCCGCTCGGCGATATCCAGCTCGCTCATGACCTTGATGCGCGAAATGATCGTCGAGTGCCAGTCCTTCGCGATTGGCGGCATCGCGTAGTGCAACACGCCGTCAATGCGATACTTGATGGCGACTTCCTGATCACGCGTTTCGATATGGATATCGCTCGCCCGCCGTTCCAGCGCATTGAAGATCGTGGTGTCCACCAGCTTGATCACCGGCGCGATATCGCTGTCTCCGGAAAGCTTGTCAATCGAGAGAGTCTCGTCCGAGTCGCCTTCGTCGGCGACTACGTCGAGCGTGAAGCCCTCCGTCACCTCTTCCAGCACACGCTGCGATTGTTCCGTCTTCTTCAGGAGATCCGCAATCTGCGATAGCGTCGCGACCTTCACCTTCAGGCGCTTTTGCAGGGTGATCGAGAGTTCGTCGATGAGATTCAGGTTCCGCGGATCGGCCAGCGCGATCTCCAGCGTCCCGTTGTGAGCCTGCATCGGCACGAAGTTGTACCGGAACATCAGATCCACGGGGACCGCATGGAACAGGTCATGATCGATGCGCGCCTCACGTAGATCAACGAACTCGCAGCGGTACCGTGCGGCGAGATTACGCGCTTGCGCAGTCTCCTGTTCCGGATCCATTAATCGCACTCGTTCCGTCGCCATGCCTTACTCCATTTCCCTAATGCAGCGAGTCCGCTATCGAGAAGATCGGCAAATACAGAGCGATCAACACGAAAGCTACAAACAAACCCATGAAAATCATGATTGCCGGCTCAATCAGCGACAACGCCGCGGTCATGCGCGTATTCACGTCGTCTTCATAGAACTCCGCCACGCTGTTGAGCATCTGTGGCAGCGCGCCGGTCGACTCGCCTACCTCAATCATATCGACCGAGAGACTCGGGAAGACTCCGGTGACCTGCAACGACCGCGACAGTGCCTGCCCTTCCTTCACCATCTGCACGGCTTTGGTTAGCGCGTTGCGCAGCAACTTCGTGCCGAGCGATTCCGAAGCGGTATCGAGAGCCTGCACCAGCGGAATTCCGCCAACCAGTAGCGTGCTGAGCACACGGGAAAGTTGAGCCACGTTGAATTTGATCCAGATTTCGCCGAAGATAGGCATCCGCAGCTTGACCGCATCCAACTTCATCTGAGCCGAATCGGTACGAACCCAGAAGCGGAACGCGATCGCCAGGCCAACGATTCCCGCAACGAAAAATGCAATATATCCGCGGGCCGTAGTGCCGACGGCAATGAGGATCTGCGTCGCCTTGGGAAGCTGGGCGGACATGCTTTTGTAAAGTTCCGCGAAGTTCGGGACAACAAACGTGATCAGGAAAATCACGAGCACAACCACGAGCACGATCAGTACCGACGGATAAATCAGCGAAAGGATAATCTTCTTACGGACGCCGAGAGCCAACTTCTGGTACGTGATGTACCG
This sequence comes from uncultured Solibacteraceae bacterium, assembly GCA_964464925.1. Lineage (GTDB taxonomy): Bacteria > Acidobacteriota > Terriglobia > Bryobacterales > Bryobacteraceae > CAYXLI01. The sequence continues at coordinate 21,666 of CAYXLI010000036.1, forward strand.
CTCCAGTACTTCCCCGAGAGCGCCGCTTTTCTCACCGGCCATGATGGAGGTTACATAGATAGCCGGGAAGACGCCCTGCTTCTCGAATGCGTCCGATAGCAACGCACCTCTTTTCACCTCATCCCGTACGTTTCGGATATAGGGGCCCAGCTTTTTGTCGGTGAGCCGGTCCGCCAGCAGGTCCAGCGCCTTCAGGATCGGTAATCCGGCGCGGATCAGCGTCACGAACTGCTGATTGAAGATGAGGAACTTCTCGAGGTTGACCTTTTTACCGCCCGACGCCTTAGCTGCTGCCAAAGCCGCAAGTTGCCCCTTGGGCTTGATCGAGTAGATCAGGAACCCTTGCTGCGTCAGACGATCCCGAATTTCCTGCTCGGAGGAGCCCTCGGCGATCTTGCTATGGATTTCGCCGCGCGGGTCGGCGTATTTCGTTACAAACTCAGCCACGGTGCAGGAGGGTCCTCAAGTAAACAAGACGTGCCCGGAAGCGCAATCGTTGAGGTGAGTTACTTCTCGTCGGAGAGATCAGCAAAAGCCGCGCCCGCAGGCGTTTGGAATTTGAAAAGGTGGTCGTTGAGGCTAGGGTTCAGCTTCTCATTCGCGAATACGAATGTAAGTACCGATTCATCGTGCCCGTGCACGTCTAACTTCTTGATTTCAAACCCGGGAGCCACCACAAACTCCACCCGGCTGTACGGCAGGCGCTCCAGTTTGGGTTTAGCGGTGAACGCAGTGTTTCCGTCGGGGAGTTTCTTCGCACGAAACTGCTCGAAGTCCTTTTCAAACTCCAACTTGCCGAGCAGGAATGCCAGCGGAGCGCGCATATCGTCGCTCTCCTTCAGTTTCATCTTCTCGACCTTGTTCCCCGCAGGTGTATAGAGAAAAACGTCCTTGCCGTCGGAGACAAATAGCTTGCCTTGCGGCGTGCTGTAGTCCCACCGCATCTTGCCTGGCTTTCGGAGAAAGAGTACTCCGCTTTCCGGTTTTCCGCTACGTCCTTGGACGCTGTAACTCTCTGAAAAATCTACCTGAAGTGTCTTGACGTGGTTATAGCGGTCTTCCATGCCTTGCAACAGTCGCTTCGCCTCCGGATCGGTCACCGGATCGGCCGCAACCAGCGGCAGGCACACGAGTATCGCTGAAAGAAATGCCCTCACAAGGACTTTGACGCGCCTGGGCGCCATTCCGTTGATCCGTAATTTATTTGAGCTTCCTTGGTGGCCGCAGCGCTGTGATCGGATTCACGCGAATCGGCCGGCGTGCCGGGAAAGGTGATGAGTGCCCGCAAAATAGGGCACGATTGGCATACTCCACCCGCAAACACGGATTTATTCCCCCCGGCAGCGCATTATTAGTTAGCCATCTTTCATTAGTCGGGCAAAAAGTGCTTCCACGGTGCACGATCGGTCCTTTATACTGAGTCGTTCCGATTCAGTATTTCGTACTAGGTGGCTGTAGTACTAGTCTGCGTTTGCCGATTGCTTAAATAGCCAGGCCTCACTGCCGGGGCCGTGTCTTCTCATATTTGTCTGTTTTATCAATATGCTCAATTCGCAATATTCCAAAGCCATTGGTGTGCTTCTTCTTTTCACTCCTGCATTGTTAACCGCAGCTCCGCCGCAAGACCGTGAGAAGTTCTATGGCCACGATGTGGCAGCCCAGGAAGTCTTAATCCGGTTCAGAGACAACGCCTCTCCGTTATCACAGATTCAAGCCGATCATGATGTGGATAAGGGAGTCGCGATCGGCCAGTCCGGGAAACTGTATCTCCTACACTCGCGGAGCGAAAAGGTCCCTGAACTCATTCAGAAATTGTCAAAGCACCCGGCCCTGCAATACGCTGAGCCGAATTACATCGTGACCTACAAAAACACCCCCAATGACCCCAGTTTCGGGCAGATGTGGGGACTTCAGAACACAGGTCAAAACCTCTCCGGGACGCCGGGAACACCGGGCGCAGACATCCGGGCTACTCCGGCATGGGATTTCAGCACGGGGTCGTCCAACATCGTGGCTGGTGTAATCGACACAGGGGTGGATGTCGGCCATCCCGATCTGGCCGCGAACATCTGGTCCGCGCCGTCTTCTTTTACGGTCACTGTCGGGGGCCAAACCATCACCTGCCCGGCTGGTTCCCACGGCTACGATGCCATCAATAACAATTGTTCCCCAACCGACTCGGTCGGCCACGGCACCCATGTGGCCGGCACCATCGGCGCAACGGGAAACAACAGCACTGGCGTAACGGGCGTCAACTGGCGCAGCAGCATCATGGTTTTGCGATTCATGGATTCAAACGGTGGAACTACTGCCAATGCCGTCAATTGCATCGATTTCGCAATTCAGGCCAAGCAGATCTTCGGCGCCGCCGCAAACGTTCGCGTTCTTAGCAATAGCTGGGGAGGTACGGGATCGTCGCAAGCGCTCCTCGATGCGATCAATCGAGCGAACAACGCGGACATCCTGTTCGTCGTGGCAGCAGGCAACAATGGGACCAACAACGATACAACGCCGTTTTACCCCGCGTCCTACAGTGCGCCCAATTTGATTTCCGTGGCTGCGACCACAAGCTCGGATGCCCGTGCGTCGTTCTCGAATTACGGAGCGGCGACGGTGAACCTCGGCGCCCCAGGCGAATACATCCTCTCAACTCTTCCGAACAATACGTATGGCTATTACAGTGGTACTTCTATGGCGACGCCGCATGTCTCCGGCGCTGCCGCTCTCATACTCTCCACCTGTACGCTAAATACTGCGAGCCTGCGGGCCGCGATCCTCGGGAATGTGGATTTGATCCCGTCCATGTCGGGCATCACCACGTCAGGCGGCCGTCTGAACGTCGCCAATGCGATGCGCTCGTGCCTGGCGCCCGGACTGCTCTCCACGTCTATCAGTCCTTCGGTTGTGGCATCGGGAGCCGGCAGCACCGGCACTGTCACCCTGACCAGTGCGGCCGGATCCGGCGGCGCAGTTGTTTCGCTCAGCAGCACGAATCCCGCCCTTGTAAATGTCCCGGCCAGCATCACAGTGCCGGCAGGTGCGGTTTCGGCCACCTTCCCGATCTCAGCATCTACCACCGCCACGCAAGCTTCCGTGACCATCACTGCTTCTTACTCCGGAACGTCAAAGGCCGCAATCCTGACCGTCAATCCGGTAGTGACTGGCGTTTCGGCGACTTTCGTCGGGACTGACGATACCACGCAAGGAAGCTGGAAGGGCAAGTACGGTGCAGAGGGTTATTTGGTCCTGGGCGATTCGCAAAGCAATCCGTCTTACGCGAATCCCACCGCGACCGGTAGTTCGTCCTATACCTGGGTAGCTTCCACAACCGATGTGCGCGCTTTACAGAAGGCATCCGGCACAGATCGCATCGCGGCCGTCTGGTTCAGCGCAACCAGCTTCGTAGTGGACTTGGGAATTACCGGCACTGCCAGCCATGAGGTATCGGTCTACACGTGCGATTTTGACGGGCTCGACCGGGTGGAGAGCATCGACGTAATCGACGCGAATGGAACCGTACTCGACACGCGCAGCAACTCCTCCTTCTCGAACGGCCGCTGGTTTACCTGGAGCCTATCCGGGCCTGTGAAGTTGCGATTCAACAATGTGAGCGGTATGAACGCCGTCGTGGGCGGCATCTTCTTCGGTGGCGCTTCTACAGCCACACCGGTTGCGAGTGCGTCTTTCGTCACCACGGATACGGTGACCTCCGGAAACTGGAAGAGCAAGTACGGCGCCGAAGGATTCAACGTCTTTGGCGATAGCGCTTCCAACCCCTCGTACGGTACCGTTTCGGCTGCCGGACAATCCACCTGGCAATGGACAGCGAGCACGGCCGATACGCGTGCCCTGCAGAAAGCGCTGGTAAATGACCGCATCATGTATTGCTATTTCTCGCCCTCTTCCTTCACCCTGGACGTGAATCTGACCGGCACGGCGGCCCACCAGGTGGCAATGTATGCTGCCGATTACGACAACTTCGGGCGTTCGGAAAAAGTGGATGTAATCGACGCTGCAACGAACACTGTTCTGGACAGCCGTACGCTCTCGAATTTCGGTGGCGGGCAGTATTTGGTATGGAACATCTCAGGCCATGTCATCCTGCGCGTCACCTGGACGGGTGGCAACAACGCAGTGGTGAGTGGTATCTTCTTCGGCGGACCTTCCAACACTGCATCTTTCGCTACGGCTTCCTTCGCCGGGTCTGACACCACGACCTCCGGGAATTGGAAGAGCAAGTATGGTGCCGAAGGCTATAACGTGTTCGGCGATAGTGCTTCCAATCCGCCGTACGGCGCGGTTTCGGCTGCCGGGCAATCCACCTGGCAGTGGGCGGCGAGCACTGCCGATCCACGTGCCTTGCAGAAAGCCTCAGTCTCCACTGACCGCATCATGTACTGCTATTTCTCGCCCACATCCTTCACACTGGACGTGAACCTGACCGGCACGGCGGCCCACCAGGTAGCCGTTTATGGGGCCGACTACGATCACTTCGGACGTTCGCAACGCATAGATGTAATTGACGCAGCTACGAACAATGTCCTCGATAGCCGCACCATGTCAAATTTCAGCGGTGGCCAGTATCTGGTGTGGAATATCTCAGGTCACGTCATCCTGCGCGTTACCTGGACGGGTGGCAACAATGCGGTGCTGAGCGGCATCTTCTTCGGTGGACCGGCCATCACTCCGGCAGCTACCGCTTCCTTCGTGACTGCCGACACCACCACGTCCGGCAACTGGCAGGGCAAATACGGCAGTACGGGCTACAGCGTTTTCGGTGACCGCACGTCCAACCCGGCGTACGGCACCGTTTCGGCTGCCGGGCAATCCACGTGGCAGTGGGCGGCTACCACGACCGATATCCGCGCGTTGCAGAAAGCATCAGTTGCTAACGACCGCATTATGTACTGCTACTTCTCGCCCACTTCCTTCACCATGGATGTAAACCTGTCCGGCACGGCGGCTCACCAGGTGGCCATCTATGCGGCGGACTATGACAACTTTGGGCGCGCCGAAACCATAGATGTAATTGACGCCGCTACGAACGCCGTCCTCGACAGCCGGAGCATCTCCAATTTCACCGGAGGCCAGTATCTGGTGTGGAATATATCCGGTCATGTGGTCTTGCGGGTGACTCACACGGCAGGAAACAACGCGGTGTTGAGCGGCATCTTCTTCAACTAGCCTGGCTCTTCGGACGAGTGGCGGCGTGCACCGCCGCTACTCGTCAATCTTCCAATACTTCCCAAGTTCGATCGTGTGGCCGTCCGGATCTTGAATATAAAGCTGGTGAATCTGGCGGTCTTCGATCAGACTCCTCCGGTAAGGAATCTCCCGCTGTTTCAAAACCTCTTCCATCGCATCCACATCTGCCACCGCGAAGGAAATATGCCGGTCCCGCGTATTGATCACGCCTGTCGGATGCGGCGCTACTTCATCCTCGATCAGATGAAGCTGAATTCCGCCGATGTATAGCCAGGCTCCGGGAAATGAAAAGTTCGGCCGCGAGATCGGCTTCGCGCCGAGCACATCGATGTAGAACTGGCGGCTTTCCTCCAGGCGCCGGGTCGGCAACGCTACATGGTTGATTTGTTCTATTTTGAGTTGCGGTTTCATGGCCTTGTTCTATTCCTCAGAAAGTCAGTGGGCTATGCAGAATCTGGTGCCGTGCCCGATAAGTCTAATAGTGCGGTCCATTCTACTGTTTGCGGTTCCGGCACTTCTTTCGGCTCAGATCAAGGATGATCCAGCCGAAAGAATCCGTACCGCTATGCGGTCGTCGCTCGATCAGCAAAGGCAGTCGGTCCGCCGCCAGACGAGCACGGCAAGAGACGTCCCCTCCAATGAGTTTTTCACAGTGCCTTGGCCGGGTGCGGAGGAGTTGCCCGCTACCGGATCCTGCGATCCTCTGTCAGAAACCGCTTTGACTCCACTGGTCGAGGACGCGGCTCGCCGGGAGGATCTCAAACCGGCTTTGCTTCGCGAGGTGATCCAACGTGAATCGGGAATGCGCCCTTGTGCCGTCTCGCCCAAAGGCGCTCAGGGATTGATGCAGCTCATGCCCGCAACCGCGGACCAACTCGGCGTGCGCAATCCCTTCGATCCCAAGTCGAACGTGGATGCGGGTGCTAAGTATCTAAGGCAGCTACTAACCAGGTATGCCGGAGATCTAGCTCTAGCGCTCGCCGCTTATAACGCAGGCCCCGCACGCGTCGACAAGGCCGGAGAGGTTCCGCAAATCGAAGAGACTCAGCAATACGTCAACACCATTCTCGACAGAGTACACTCTCTGCAGTGATCCTCCGTACCGCTATCTTTGCCCTTGCGCTTGCTGTGTCTGCGCAGACATCCCAAAGCCCGTCTCCGATGGTCGAAAACACGCGCCCTCATCCCCGTCTGGACAGGCGGGACACGCCAGGCAAACGCGTGAACCTCTCTATCGGCGAACTGTTTCTGCCTGCCGGTCTCAAGCCGGGAAAGAAGCATCCTCTGCTGGTGCATTTTCACGGTGGCACGTGGGTTCCCGAGCAGATCATCGCGAAAAAACACAGATCGGCCGTACTTGCCGTGCAGCTTGGAGCCGGCTCGTCTGTTTACGCGCGGCCTTTCCTCGAGCCTGCCAGTTTCGCCATGCTCCTGGATGAGGCTTCTCGCGCCGCACACACACAGTTCTCTCCGATCGCCATCAGCGGCTGGAGTGCAGGCTATGGAGCGATCCGCGAAATTTTGCGCACGGATCGGAATGTCGCTCGAATCGACACTATCGTCCTCGTCGACGGACTGCATGTTAGCTACAACCCCGAGGGCAAGCCCGGTCCTCTTCAGCCCGAGGGCCTGAAGCCGTTCCTCGACTTCGCCCGCCAGGCGGTGGCCGGACGCAAGCGCATGCTGCTGTTGCACTCGGAGATTTATCCCGGCACGTATGCCAGTACCACCGAAACCGCCGATTGGTTAATCAGAGAACTTGGCCTCAAGCGAAAGCCGGTTCTCAAACGCGGCCCCATGGGCACTCAACAACTGAGTGAAACCAGGTCCGGCCACTTTGAAGTGCTCGGGTTCGCCGGCAATTCCGCGCCGGATCATGTGGATCTGCTGCACGCGCTCGGTGCGTGGCTCGGCCGTGTCCGCTTCCCTTAGTCCTTCCACACGAAGCGCGCGATTATTGGAACCGGGCGTATGGGCCATCATGCCCGTGGAAAGCGTGAACCGCCTGCATCATTTTTCCTGAAGAATGATCTGCGTGCAGCGGAACAGTGCAACCGTCTTTCCGGTGCTGCCATCCTTCACGGTCGCGTCCCACACCTGAGTGGTCCGCCCGTTATGCACCCTTACCGCTTCGCAGGTCAGAACGCCCTCCCGGGCAGTTCCCAGGAAATTGCTCTTCAGCTCAATGGTGGTGAACCCGCGGGCGCCTTCAGGCAAATACGCGATCACGCCATAGCCGCAAGCCGTGTCTGCCAAAGCGATGACCGATGCGGCGTGCAGGAAGCCGTTCGGCGCCATCAGTTCGGAGCGGATTGGCATCTCCGCTTCTACTCTTCCATCCGATAGTGCGGTCACCCGGAAACCGATCAACCCCGGTAAATGGCCTTGGCTGACTGCGTTCAACTCATCAATCGACTTGGGCACCCTCTCAGTATGCGGGACTGCTATCTCGATACGCGGCGGATCTCCACATACTGCACTCCCATTGGAGCCTCCAGCCGCGCTGGTCCCGCGGGTAGACGTGCCTTCCCGGTCCCGAACTCCAACTCGTTCAGGCGCACGCGAAGTCCCAGATCGGCAGGCAGCACGCGAACGTCATACTCCGCGGCTTGTTCCACCGCCACTTCCCAATACCCGGACGAGTCCGGAGTCCAACCCGCCTTCGGTCCTCTCCAGTCCTGCCGCGTGAGTACCGTCACGTCCTGCCGCGGATTTCCGATCCGGATCCGTGGTGGCGCATACCCGCGCGTCGAGGAGACATCCTGGAACCAGGCTTCATACTCGCGCCGCAAACGCGCGGTCACATCCGCATGCTGCCCAGCCACATCGGTCTTTTCCGCTGGATCGATCTCCAGGTCGTACAGCTCTTTCCCGTTCACCAGTTTCCAGCGCTCATCCCTCGCCGCGGAATTCCGGTATAACTCCGGAGTGTCCCCGCGATGCCATTGGAAAAATAAGGTGCGGTCCTGCCATGCCGCCCTGGAGTCTTTCATCAGGGGCATCAGGCTCTTCCCATCAATGTGCGCGCCGCGCGGCAGGGCAACGCCGCAAGCTTCCGCCAGGGTAGGGAACACGTCGATATGTGCCGCCAGACGGTCCACCTTGCTGCCGGGGCCGATACGCCCGGGCCAGCGCATGAAGCACGGCACACGAATACCTCCTTCATATACCGAACCCTTTAGTCCCCGCATACCGCTATTGAACCGGGCGCGCTGCGGCCCGTTATCGGTCAGAAAGATCAGAACCGTATCCCGGGCAAGCTGCAATTCTTCCAGCTTGTTCAGCACGCGCCCAACATTCTGGTCGATATTTGCCACCATCGCGTAAACACGCGCAGTTTGTTCGTCCAGTCCCAGCTTTCGGAACGGCTCCACTGCTGCCGCATCCACCTCCAGCGGTTCGTGCGGCGCGTTCACGGGCAGGTAGGCAAAGAAGGGACGCTTCCGGTTCTGCTCTACAAACCGCAGCGCCTCGTTCGTGAATATGTCGGTACAGTAGCCCCGGAAACGTTCAGGCTCGCCGTCATGGAAAAGGATCGGATCGAAGTAACCCCCGCCGCCCGGAACATCCGACGGCTGCCTGAGCCCTCCGCCGCGAATCACCACCGACTTTTGAAATCCCTGATCCATGGCCCGGAGCGGATAGTTATCGCCCAGATGCCACTTCCCGAAGATTCCCGTCGCATACCCGGCCGACCCCAACACCTCCGCCAGGGTCACCTCATCCGGATACATCATGGAGCGCCCGAGGTAGGTATCCACCACGCCGGTGCGATAGTTGTAGCGCCCCGTCATCAGGCTCGATCGCGTTGGCGAGCACACCGGACTCACATGGAACTGCGTAAACTGCACTCCCTCGTGCGCGATACGGTCCAGATTCGGCGTGCGTAACTGCGGATTGCCATTGAGGCTGCAGTCCCCGTACCCTTGGTCATCGGTGACGATTAGAAGCACGTTGGGGCGCTTGGCCTCTTGCGCTACTAGCGGAGTGAGCGCGGATGCCGCACCATGTAAAAATTGTCTGCGATTCACGTCAGGCCCTAAGCGTCGTTACCCGGTGCCAAAAGCGCCTTGGCTGCGGACTCTCGCGTCTGCTCGATCGGCACGACATGATCGATGTGCGTGATCGCGAAGATCTGCATCACCCGCTCATTCGCGCCAACAACGCACAGCTTGCCTCCGGCACGCTCCATCTCGCCCGAAACGTAGACCAGGAACCCAATTCCAGCGCTGTCCAGGCCGGCCAGGTTGCTGAGGTCGAGGATCATCTTTCGAACGCCGCCCTGGATCATCGCCTTCACTCGCTGCTCTGCCGCGGTCAGAACGTTGCCCAAGGTTAGCCGCCCGATGAGTTCAAGTACGGTGATTCCATCCGGCCGCTTTTCTTCTTTCAGTTCAAGAATCATAGATCTTGTTCGCGCATCGTAGCATATCCACCGGTCTCACGCGATGCTATACTGTTCCAAATTTTCCGCAGAGGGGTATTTTAGATGATCCGACATTGGGTGTACCGCCTAATCGCTACCTCTTTCGTTTTGTGCTCCGTTGCACTGGCCCAAACTTCAACTTCTTCCATCTCAGGTACCGTCTCTGACAGTTCTGGCGCCCTTATTCCGGGCGCGGCCGTGACTGTTACCAATGAAGAAACTGGAATCGTGAACCAGCAAACTACCACAGACGCGGGACTGTTCTCCTTCGCTGCACTGCCCGTGGGGAAGTACACGGTTGCCGTCGAGTACAAGGGATTCAAGACCAGTAAGCGGACCGGAAACGTGCTGGTTGTGAATACACCCCTCAATGTAGACATCGCGCTCGAAATCGGGGAAGCCACTGACGTCGTCAATGTGGAGGCCGCCCCGGAGGCTTTGCAGGTCACGAATTCCGTCATCGGCAACGTCGTCTCCCAGAAGGCCATCGTGGATCTTCCGCTGAATGGCCGAAATCCCTTCAGTCTGCTCGTCTTGGAGCCCGGTGTGGTGCAGCGTTCGGCGGGCGGAGCCGGTTCCGGCATCCACGTAAATGGCTCCCGCGATCGTTCTTCCAATGTCACGATCGATGGCATCGAGGCGAATGAATCCACCGTGCCGAATCCGCTTTCGAATCTGTATCGCCTCAATCCTGACAACGTACAGGAGTATAAAGTCACCACCAGCAACGCCAGCGCAGAGGAAGGCCGCAACAGCGGTGCGAACATCTCGGTCGCAACGCGCGGAGGCACCAACCAGATCCATGGAACACTCTTCTATTTCTTCCGCAATACCGCGCTCAACTCGAACGACTTCTTCTCCAACGCCACCGGTACCCCGCGGCCTGACATCAAGCTGAACCAATACGGTTTTGAAGTCGGTGGCCCGGTCATCAAGAACCGCACGTTCTTCTTCGGAAGCTGGTCCGGCCAGCAGATCAATTTCTCACAGCCCATCGATCAGACTTACGGCTTCCCGCTGCTCTACCAGCCGTCGGCCATAAGCGGCGTATACCGCTACTTCGCGCCCGATCCGAACGCCCCATTCGTACTCAACGGCAAGCGCATCGTCCGTAATGATCCTTCGCTTGTCGATAGCCGCGGAAATCTCGTACCCGGCGTACGCACCTGTGCCAGTCCAACGGACCGCAATTGTGTCGCTAGCGTCAACATGTTTGCAGCCGATCCGCGCGGCATTGGGTTGGACGCGGTGGTCGGCAGACTTCTCAAAAGCCTGCCTTCGCCGAACTCCGTCTCAAACGGGGATGGCCTCAACACCGGCACTTACGCCTGGGCGCCTCCGACCCAGCAGCGCGGACCCAATTGGATGGCGCGCATCGACCACACCCTATCCGCGAAGGACTCTATTTTTGTTCGTTACCTCAACGGAATCCAGAACACGCTCAAGGGCGATCCGTTGAATAGCCGTCCGCAGCTATACCCGAATACCGCGCCCCTGGGCGAAGTGTTCCGCACCAGCCGCAATTTCGCCGTGGGTTACAGGCGCGTCATTTCGCCTCGCGTCGTGAATGAATTTACCGCGGGCCTTTCGCGATTCATTCTGCTCTTTACGCAAGGTGAGGCAAGTCCCGACTGGCCCAACATCCCAGCTTACGGCCGCAGTTCCGGCACGGCTTTCAACTACATCGATCCGCCTCTGCTGAATACGCCGCGCACGGCGCGTGCCGTCACGACGCCCCAGTTCCTCGATAACCTAAGCATTGTTGCCGGTTCGCACGTCATCCGAACCGGGTTCAACTTCCGCTTCTATCAACACAATGATCAACGCGGCCAGCCCGGCGGCACGAACGTCACCCCCACCATGTCGTTCTCCCAAAATATCCGCTCCATTCCTGGGTTCCAGTTGCCGGCCGGTATCGACGCACAGGACGGAAGCCGGCTGCTCGGAGCGATGAACGATCTCCTCGGGATTCCGTCGCGCCTCTCGCAGGTTTTCCTAGGTGATTTGAAAAGCGACACATTCCTGCCTTTCCGAACCGGCAACAGCGTCACCATGTGGGTCGAGGGCCAGCGCTTGAAGCAGTACAACGCCTATATTCAGGACGAGTGGAAGCTCCGGCGGAACATGACGCTGAGCTATGGGGTTCGATGGGAAGCGAATCCCGCCCCGACGGAAGCGGGAGGTCGCGTCTACGTCCCGAACAAATCCATCACGGGCTCGGAAGGCGACGTGACCTTCGTTCATGCGGAGCGCTGGTATCAGCGCAATAATCTCAACGCGCTGGCTCCGCGTCTCGCACTCACCTACAGCCCCACTGCGCGTACCGTAATCCGCACCGGATACGGAATAGCATTCGACACTATCTCGTCATTCCAGGTCACCGCCGTCGCAGGAAAAGTCCCGGGCCTCACGACCTCGTGCTCGGCCACAGTCGCGGGCGCTACCACTCCGGGTTGCTCGCCTGTACCCGATAAGCGCCTGGCAGAGGGCTTCCCCAACGAGCTCGGAGCGCCTACCGTAAAACCTTCATCGTTTCTCACGCTGCCTAAGCAGTACCTGAATAATGCGCCTACTCTGACGGTCTTCGATCCTCAGTTGAAGATCCCGACCGTCCACCAGTGGAACTTCAACGTGCAGCACGAATTGCCCGGTAGCATGGTGGCGCAGGTTGGCTACGTCGCGCGCCGGGGCACGCACCTGTTCCGCGCTTACGATGTAAATCAGATCAACGCCGACGGTATCCTGCCGCTGTTCCGCGACCTGCAGAGTAAATCGCCGGCCGCAGTGCCGATCCCTTTCCAGGTACTCCCGGCCGAGAAGGACGCGTTCAACAGTTTTCTTACTAGCGCTCAGACAACAGCAGATTTAAAGCAAAACGCAGCCGGTAACTTCGCGGGCCGTCTGGAGCAGGTCACCCTCCAGGCAAAGCTCCGTCCGAACCAGCAGTTCAACACCATCACTTACCTTGATTCTGGCGGAGACAGCTACTATCACAGCCTGCAGGCCACGCTGCGCAAGCGATTTTCCGGCGGCCTCCTGGTCGGCGCCGCTTACACATTCGGGAAGTCCATTGATAATCAGTCGGTAGATCCGGTGGGCGCATCCTCCGGCGGTGGTCTCAGCACCACGAACTCGCGCACTCCCGTGGATACCCGCGACTGGCGCCTAGAGCGTGCCCGTTCCGATTTCGATCGCACCCACACCTTCACCGCAAACTGGATCTACGATCTGCCGTTTGGCAAAGGTAAGCAGTTTCTCGGCTCCGCATCCGGCATCGCGAACCAGATCGTCGGCGGCTGGAGCCTCAGCGGTCTCGGCACCGCGATGTCAGGCGAACCGTTCAGCGTGCGCAGCGGAGTCCGCACGTCGAACTTTTCCCACGATTCCCGCGCCGCCATCGTCGGTGACACGCCGATACCTCGTCTGCAGGAACTGGCCGGAGTTCCCGGACCCGTGCTGTTCGCGGACGCCGGCGGATTCCGTATCCCCGATCCGGGCGACACCGGCGCGGCGCGCAATATCTTCGAAGCGCCCGGCTACTGGAATATCGATCTGGCCGTTCAGAAGAAGTTTGCGGTCAACGAGCGCGTGAACTTCCAATTTCGTGCCGAAGCTTTCAACGCGTTCAACCACGCGAACTTCGACAATCCCAGAGATGCTTCAGGAGGTTCGAATAGCATCCTCTCGGGTACCTTCGGCCGCACGTGCTGTGCTGCCGTCGCTCCCCCGAGCACACAGACCATCATCCAAACCGGCGAATCGGCCCGTGTAATCCAATTCGCCCTAAAACTCCAATTCTAAGATGGGGTCAGACCCCATCGATTACCTTACAATTAGCGGTTCGATCGCCCGCATCACCGTATCCGCCACCACCTGGTTGCCCTCCGGGGTCGGATGAATTCCATCGGACCCCAGCAATCCCGGCCGCTTCGCCAGTTGTTTCGCAATATCGGATAACAGAAACGGAATCAGCGTCAACTTATACTGATCCGCCAGCTCCCGGTACATCGTCTCGAAGCTTCGAATATAGTCGGCGCCGTAGTTCGGCGGGAGTGACATACCCGCGAGCACCACACGGATCCCCGCCTTCTGAAACGTCTCAATCATCGTCTCCAGATTCTTGCGCGAGGCCGCCGTCGGAATTCCGCGCAGGCCATCATTACCCCCAAGTTCCAGCACCAGAATCTGCGGCTTGGCGTCAATCGCCGCCTGCATTCGGTTGACCCCGTCAGATGTCGTATCGCCGCTTGCCCCCTGGTTCACCACTCGCCAGGCGTACCCCTTCGCATCGATTCGTTTCTGCAGAAGATCCGGAAAACTCACGCCTTGGTCGGCCCCAACTTCCGAAAGGCTATCCCCGAAAATCAGCAGCACCTTGCGAGAGTCTGATACTTTCGGAGCCTGCACGCGCGTCTGCTCTACGGGAGCGGACTGCTGCGTCTCCTCACTTTTGTTGCATCCGGTTATCACCAGATACGTCAGAACCAATAGGGCGATCCGAACAACAGCCATAATTAAAATGTACCGGCCCACTACGATCCCGAATGATTGACGTACGCGGAGTGACAAAAGTAATCGATACCGGCACGCACCGCGTGGAGATCCTGAGAGGCATTGACCTTCATATACCGAAGGGGCAATTCGCGGCTATCATGGGCTCGTCCGGTAGCGGGAAGAGCACGCTCCTTGGCCTGCTTGCTGGTTTGGATGCACCATCTACCGGCAAAATCTTCCTCGACGGCCACGAGATCACGGGATTGCCCGAAGACCGCCTCGCTGTGCTCCGAGGCCGCAAAATCGGGTTTGTCTTCCAGAGCTACCAACTCATTCCGACCCTGACGGCAGAGGAAAATGTTCTACTTCCGCACGAGTTGGTCGGCGGTAACGGGAACGGTCGCTCACGTGCGCGGCAGTTGTTGGAAAATGTCGGCCTCGCGGATCGTATGGATCACTATCCGGTCCAACTCTCTGGCGGTGAACAGCAGCGTGTCGCTCTTGCCCGCGCCTTCATGGTGAAGCCTGCGATCTTGCTCGCTGATGAGCCGACAGGCAACCTCGACAGCGTCAATGGCCGGCACATTCTCGATTTGCTCATCAGCCTGAACGCCCAGGAAGGCACAACACTCGTGCTCGTAACGCACGATCAGCAACTCGCCTCCTACGCGACTCGCCGCATCACACTCAAAGACGGACTGATCGTCTCGGACGAATCGCAATGAACTTCCTGAGAACTGCCGTGCGGATTGCCTGGCGCGAGTCTCGGGCAAGCAGCACCAAATTCTTCTTCGTTGTCATCGCGGTTGCTATCGGCGTCGGGTCATTGACTGGCGTGCGTGGTTTTAGCCAGTCTCTTGCAATCTTGCTGACGCGGGAAGCGCGTACACTGATGTCAGCCGATATTGCCGTTCGCTTAAACGCGCAGCTCTCACCGGAGCAGGCGGCCGCGGTCGAGGAACTCTCGCACAAAGTGACGGTCACGCGCGTGACCGAAACGTTGTCGATGGTCGGCTCTTCGAAGGCACACGATCCCGTCGCCGTCCAGGTCAAAGCCGTCGACCCGCGGTACTATCCTCTCTACGGAAAGCTCAGCTACGAACCGGCAAAAGTACTCCCGGATTTGTTGCAGCCGGATGCGGTGCTTGTCTCTGACGATTTGCGGCTGCGCCTTAACGTCACAGTCGGGGATTCCATTCGCGTCGGAATGGGTGACTTCCGCATCGCCGGAGTGCTCATTTCCGAACCGGACCGGCTGATGAGCGGCCCATCCATCGGTCCTCGTGTCATGCTCAGTCGCGAGGGACTGAACCGGACGAACCTGATTCAACTCGGCAGCCGCGCTCCGCAACGCATTCTGATCAAGGCTGGTGCGCTGAGTGTGAGCTCGATCCGGGCGGAGCTGAGGAAGCGTTTTCCGGATGATCAGGTTCAGGACTATCGCGACGTCAATGCGAATATCACGCGAACCCTCGACTTCGCTACCAGCTTTCTCAGTCTGGTCAGCATGATCGCACTGATCGTCGGCGGCGTCGGAGTAGCCACGGCGATGAACTCCCACCTGCGGCAAAAAATGGATTCGATTGCGGTCATGAAGTCCATCGGCGGCCGCTCGGGCCAGGTTGTGCAAATCTATGTCGTGCAGGCGCTGCTGCTCGGTCTCGCAGGGGGAATCATCGGAGTCGTTATCGGCAGCGCGGTTCAACACATCTTTCCAGGAATTCTCGAGCGGTATTTTCAGATCAAGGCCAGCGTGCCTTGGGTTCCTTCGTCTGCTCTGCAAGGGATAGCGGCCGGTTTGCTCACAACGCTGCTGTTCACCGTGCCGCCGCTTTTGAGCATCCGCCAGATCCGTCCGGCGCTCATCTTCCGCCGGGACATGCCCGAGGTAAGGCCATCCTGGCGCCAACGCTTCCGGGATTCGCGCGAGAGCCTGCTCGCCGGTGCGGGAATCATCCTCGGCGTTGGTGCTCTCTCGCTCTGGTTGATCGGCGGCCCGCGGGATCAGGCAGTGCGCGTCGCGTCTTATTTCGTCGGGGGACTGCTCACAAGTCTGCTGCTGTTGGCGGGCGTGGCATGGTTGCTCCTGCGCTCCCTGAAGGCATTCCTTGCGGCGTCAAAGTGGAATTTGCCGATGGGCCTGCGCCACGGCATCGCGAATCTCTATCGTCCGGGTAGCCACTCGACAGCCATCCTTACTTCTCTTGGAATCGGGGTGATGTTCACGCTGACGGTCTACATCGTTCAGCACTCGATGCTGGAAGACATCGCCCGCAGCGCCCCTCCCGGAATGGCGAACGTCTTTCTGCTCGATATCTCGGAATCGCAGCGTGGCCCTTTGTTGGATTTGCTCAATCATCAGCCGGGAGTTCACCCCTCCGCCGAAACCGTCGGTGTCGTCAGTTCCCGTCTAGTAGCCGTCGATGGAACCCGCATGGAAGATTGGAAGGTGAATGGCCGCACGCGCCGCATCGGCGGAAGAACTGTACTCACCGCTGCCGCCAACCTGCCGCAAGGGACCAACATCGTGGACGGTCATTGGTGGGGTTCACGGAACACGGCGGAGCCGCTCGTCTCGGTATCGGAAGGCATGGCGCGTTACCTGAATTTGAAGGTCGGCATGGAACTCGAATGGAACGCGTTCGGCAAACCGCTGCATGCCCGCCTGGCCAGCATTCATCGTATGGATCCGCACCGGCTCGTTTCGCGGCTCGATTTCGTCACCAGCCCCGGTGTCCTGCAGGGCTTGCCGACCGTCTATTACTGCGGTGTTCGCGTCGATCCGGATCGCGTTGCGGAACTTCAGCGCGTGTCGTTTGAGAAATTTCCGACAGTAACTGTCATCAACATGGCAGACCTCATCATGAGAATCCAGGAAGTGGTCAGCCAGGTATCGCTTATCATCCGTTTCATCTCGGCATTTGCCATTCTGGCCGGAGCTACCATCCTCGCGTCCAGCGTCGCCGGCACGCGCTTCCGGCGTATCCGCGAGGTCGTCATCCTGAAGACGCTCGGCGCAACACGCGCCCGCATCGCAACAATCTTCTCGGCGGAGTTTCTCATCCTCGGAACCGTGGCCGGACTGATGGGAGCCTTGCTCGCCAGTGGCTTCTCTGCGTTGGTGATGAAGCGCCTGATGAAACTCGACTACCACCCCGATCTCACCGTCAGTGGACTCTCGATCCTGATGACGGCTTTGATTGCCACGGTCGCGGGTTGGCTGGCGAGCTTTCGGATTCTTGGTCAGAAACCTCTGGAGATTCTTCGCGAGGAGTGAATTTCTTCAGCCACTTCGGCGCAACCGGATTGTTGGCAATGGCGATCACCGCAGTCGCGATCATATCGTCCACGCTCGCCATATTCTCATAGTCGAGCTTCTGCCATTCGTCCGTGACCGCGTGATAGTCCGGAAAGTCCCACGCCACGCCGACGGTGTGCGCCGGGATACCGTGCTTCGCAAACGAGTAGTTGTCGCTCCGCTCGTAGGTGTCTCCGCGGTGATCGCCGGCAACCGTAATTCCTGTCTGCGCCCCGGCTTCCACCAGCACTTTGGCGATGTCTGTCATCTCGAATCCGGTAACCTGCGCCTTTCGGATCAGCGGACCTTTGGGATCGTCCGTCCGGCCTACCTGCTCCAGGTTGATGTTGGCCACGGTGCGCTCCAGCGGTACAGCGGGGTGTTCGGCGTAGTAGGCCGACCCCCACAATCCCTTCTCTTCACCGAAAAATGTGAGGAATACTATGCTGCGTTTCGGTCGCGGAGACCGGCGCGACAGTGTCCGCGCAATCTCGATCACGCTTGCGCTTCCGCTGGCATCGTCGTTTGCGCCGTGATAGATCCGGTCGCCGGTTTCTCCTTCGCCTTTCATCCCCAAATGATCGTAGTGCGACGAGACCACGACGTAGGTCTTCGCCAGTTCGGGGTCAGATCCCTTCAGAATGCCGATAACGTTGCTGGCCTTTTTTCCGTCTGGGAAGACCCGCGTTTGCAGATAGCTGTTCTGTTCCAGCGGTTGAAGGCCCGCCGAGCGAAACTGCGAAGCAATGTATTCAGCCGCAATATCGAGCCCGCGGGAAGGCGTACCCCGACCCTCCAGTAGATCCGAGGCGAGGAATTGCACGTCCCCTTTCAGAGCATCGGGACTGACCTTGACCGAATCTGCGTGTACGAGAGAAAACGCTAGAAACAGAAGAGGAGTTGAACGAAAGAGCACTGCATGTAGGACCGCTCCCGGGCGGCGGCGGTTACTGTTTCTTGCGCCGCACACGCTGCTTACCCCAGTGCCTTCTGGGTTAAGGACACGTGATCCCGTGAAAACTGTTCGGCGGCGGCTTTTAGGTAGGGCTTATATTCGTCGTACCAATACCGGACATAGCCCTTTTCATGTATCTCATTGAGCGAGCGAGAGTAGTGCAGTAAAAGTGTGTCGGCGAACATACCGCCCGTCGTTCGTACGGCGACCACTGCGGACTGACCCAGCCAGAGGAGGTTGTCCGGCAGCTTGGCCACCGCGGAGAGCGCCATTAGAGTGGAGACGACAAAGACCGGCTGTCCTTGCCGAATGGCTTCGGCTCGTAAATTCGCCCAACGCTGCCAGAGCAGGTCGAGCGGCGGAAGACTCGGGTTGGGAAGGCTGGCGGCATTCGCGCGCAGTTGTTCCCATTCTTTCCGGAGTCCCTGAATATCCAGCGGCGGCAGGTTGACCGTGCGCACCGCATGACCCGCAGTCCGTTCGAGTCCGTCCAGGAGTTGCTCGATGCTCTCGAACTCCTCGCCAGGCTCCAGAAGTCCTTCTTCTTGGAGGCTGCCGGCGATCTCTCGAATCAGTTGCTTACCCGCACCGGATAGGTCCGCCAAGGCAGCTAATACCCAGACCGGGGAAGCGTGAAAAGTAAGAATTCCTGCAAGTTCCACCCCATTGCTGGCAGTGCGCCGGATCAGGAAATTCTTTGCCAACTCCTCCCCCTCAGGATAGGTGCCATGCACCTCGCCAACCTGTTCAATCAGGAACCGTAGCGTATTCTCGACCAGGCTTTCGTACAGGTACGTCTTTCTGAGAGCATCCGGGATCATGACTTTGCTGAGTTCCCGAAGCAAGCCACCGGACAACGCACTGGCGGACCGGAGGACACGCTCGGGAAGAGAGAGCAGATACTGCGGTAGGGAACTGCCCATGCAGAGCTAGTTGAGCCGGACTTCTTCGCCTGTCTTGAGGCCTTCCAGAACCGCTGCATGTGTATCGTTCATTAGGCCGAGCTTCAGTTCGCGCTTTTCGAACCCGTCGCCCCTCTTAATGAAAGCGAATTTCTTGCCGTTTTCCGTGGTGATCGCGTTGCGCGGCACAAGCATCTGTTTGTCGGCTTTGTTCAGAATGACGTCGGCGCTCGCCGAGAGATCCGGAATGAGCCTCGGATCGGAGCCGTCAATCTGAAACCGGATCGGCACTGTTCGGATGTAGTAATTCTGCCGCCAGCCGCCCACCGCGAGCGCGCCGATGCTATAGATCTTCCCCGGAAACTCCAAGCCCGGAAACGCATCCAGTTTGATTCGGGCTGGCTGCCCGATCCGAAAGTTGCTGCTTTCCGCCTGGTTGACCGAACCCTCCAACTGCATAGTCTTAGGATTGACTACTTTCATGAACGGCTGGCCGGGAAACACACGGTCACCTTCCTGAATCTGCGCCATCTCGCCGCCGCGAAAGATCGGGGACATCACCGCCAAACCGTCCATCGTGGCATGCATCGTGAAGCGTTGCACGTCGCCCTTATGCCGGTCACGGTGGCGTGTGTGGCGTTCCGAGGTCAATTGCAGAATCCGTAAGGACGCCGTCTCTGACGCATTTTGGAATTCCACATCCGCTTGTCGCTGCTTTAGATTCGCGGCTGCTTCCTCCAGAGAGAGTTGCAGAAGCTGGCGTTCTACATCGGTGCGGACTTCCGCCGCGGAAGCTTCCAGTTTGGCCTTGTCGTATTCCGATTTTGCCAGGCGCAGCGTCTGCTGTAGCGACTCTTTCTCAATCGCAATCTCGGCCTTGCGCTTTTCCACGTCGGCTTGCGCTGCTTCAATCGTGTCCGTGAGATCGTCCACGTGGTCCTGCATCGCCTGCGCATCGATCTGGGCAATCAGTTGCCCCTTCTTTACCCAGGAGCCTGAGGGAGCTAGCTTCATCAGGATCAGGTCGCGGCTGCCCTCCGGGCCACGCATGATCGGAGCGCTGATGGCCTCGTAGCTACGCGCCGCGGTCTGGCCCCCTACGCGCACTGTTTGCTCGATCGTTCCCTCGGTTACTTTGGCTGTCTTGTAGACCGGCAGGCCCGCGGTCGGCTGCGATTTAGTTGCGGTCGCCTGATACAGGGCCCAGGCAATCCCCGCCAGTAACACAATTCCCAAAATCCATTTCCACGGAGATCCCGGCTCCGGCTTCGCAGGAGCGGTTACGGGAGATGCCGGTTCGGGCGTTCGGACAGGGACCGGGTTGGAGACAGCCGACATTGAAAAATAGACCTCAGGGAGCTTGGACGAGCAACTACCGCAAAAGGCGCGTACTTCGAAACAAAAGTTACACGTCCAGCAACTCTAACTGATTATACGTGTTTATTGTGCGCCCCGAATACCGCTCTGGTAAGCTGATCGCCGGAAGGAGCATGCGAATGCGAATCCATCGCCTTTTGTCTGTCCTGTACATCGGTACTGTCGCTCTTGGCGCCGCCCTCAATGCACCCGTCATCGACGCGGTCTTCTGGAAGACGTGGGGTGACGGCAATGCCGAACTCGCCGGCTACCAGTTGATTTACCCGCGCTATGGCCAGCCACGCCAGGGAACCGCCGTCACCATCTTCGTCAGTGAAACCTTCTCTAATCGCCTCAGAGTGAAGGCCGATCCTGGCAAGCACCCGGCTTCCGACGAGTTCCCGGTCATGAAACTGAATCTCATTGAGGATTTTCAAACCGGCATCTACGACTACAACGAGATGACCAGCAGCTTCGTTGCGCTCGCTCCAGTGAACGGCCGCCCCGCCGGTTCATTAACCAAGGTCTCCTTCTCGGGCCAGGAGTGGTGCGGCAACAGCTTCGCGGAAATGCTCTTTGATCCCGATTCCATCCGCCTCCAAACCTTCAGCTATTTCGATGGCGAAGCAGACACCGCCTCGAAGTTGGCGTATCCGAAGGAGGTGCTGGAGGAGGACGCTTTTCTCCTGTGGGCGCGCGGCATGGCGGCTCCGGCGCTTTCCCCGGGCCAAACCCGGGAGGTGGCATGGCTTGCTTCTCTGCAGGACAGCCGTCACAAACACCGGACTTTGGACTGGACACGAGCCACCATCTCCCGCTCGCAATTCTCCAGCCGCGTTTCGGTTCCGGGAGGCACGTTCGAGGTAGAGACGTTCGCCGTCAAGACGGCGGCGGGCATGGGCCGCACTGTATACGTGGAAAAGGCGGAGCCGCATCGCATCGTGAAATGGGAATCGACCGAAGGAGAGCGGGCCGAACTGCTCCGCGCAACGCGCCTGAAGTACTGGCAGTTGAACGGACTTGGAAAGGAGTCGATGCTGAAGGAATTGGGCCTCTCTCCTCGCCCCCGGCGCACAACTTGAGAGGGGTATTCTGGTGAATGGCTTCCTCGTCATTTCCAGTAACCCCTAGAACGAAGCTGATGCGCCTGCCGAAGCGGGCCGTCTACGACCGTGACCAGATCTACTCCATCCTGGATGAGGCGTTTCTATGCCACGTTGGCTATTTGGTCGAGGGAAAGCCCTGCGTCATTCCCACCGCCTATGGCCGCAATGGCGATACGCTCTACTTGCACGGCTCAGCGGCCAGCCGGATGTTGCGGACCGCAGCCGGCGCCGTGGACGTTTGCGTGTCTGTGACGCTGCTTGACGGACTCGTTCTGGCGCGCTCGGCCTTTCATCACTCCATGAACTACCGTTCTGTTGTGATCTTCGGCTCCGCACACCCCGTTACCGGTCCGGACGAAAAAATGGCGGCTCTTCGCGTACTCACCGATCATATTATTCCGGGCCGTTGGGATCAGGTCCGCATTCCGAACGAAAAGGAACTGAAGCAGACGCTTGTACTGGCTTTACCTCTCGAAGAGGCTTCGGCTAAGGTGCGCACAGGCGATCCCATCGATGACGAGGAAGATTACGCCTTGCCCATCTGGGCCGGTGTTCTCCCGCTGACCACCACCGCGGGCTCTCTGACCGCCGATGCCCGGGTGCAAGCCGGTATTGAACCTCCATCCAATCTGAAGAACTATCGTCGGCGAAAATAGCCTGGCGCGGAATCTGCGACCATTACCTAATGGATCTGTGGGCATTGAGCGATCTCTCCACGCCATGGTGCATATACGTAGTGGCAACGCTGCGCATCGCCGATCACATTGCGTCGGGAAATACTGAGATCGGCCAACTGGCTGCCGCCTCAGGCGCCCATCCCGATTCGCTCCATAGAGTGCTTCGGCATCTGGTGAGCAAAGGCGTCTTTGAACAGCCGCAACCCGGCCATTTCGCGCTGAACAGCACCTCCGAAGGGCTGCTCGGCGAGCCCCTCCGCCTTGGACTCGATCTTGACGCTTTCGGTGGCCGTATGGCTCACGCGTGGGGAACTCTTCTCTCTGCAGTGCGCACAGGCAAGCCCGCTTATCATGAGGCTTTCGGCCGCGAATTCTGGGATGACCTCAATGCCCATCCGGACATCGCCGCCAGTTTCGACGCGCTGATGGGGCCTGCCGGCCACGGCATCCCCGATCCCGAGGTCCTGCCCAATGCCGCCGATTGGGAATCCGTCAAGACTGTGGTTGACGTGGGCGGCGGCACGGGATCGCTCCTGGCTGAAATATTGCGCAAGCACCCTGGCGTCCGCGGTACTCTCGTCGATTTTCCGTCCACCGTCGCCCGTTCGCGTGAAATCTTTCAAGCCGCGGGCGTGGCCGACCGCGTGGAAACACTGGGCCAGAGCTTTTTCGAGCCCCTGCCGGCCGGCGCCGATCTCTACATATTAAAGGGCATCCTCAATGACTGGCCCGATCGTGAAGCCACCGCAATTCTCAAACGCTGCGCGGAGGCAGCACGCCCATCCGGACGCATAGTCGTGTTCACCGGAGCCGGGCCGGGTGAGGACGCTTCGCCTGCACTCCTGATGCTCGTCCTGATTGGCGGCAGGGAGCGGACATTAGACGAGCTGCGTGAGATGGCTCGTGAAGCAGGCCTCGACGTCCGCTCCGCCGGACGCCAGGCGTCTGGCCGCTACATCGTCGAGTGCCGCCCGCTTAGCCCTTGATTTCGACCAGAATCACTTCAAACGGAGTATCGGACAGGTTCTCAGGCAAGTGATCGCCTGCCGGGATCATCATGGTAGTGCCCGCGCGGTACTCGTGATCCTCACTTGTGCCATCGGGATACGTAAACCGGCACCGCATGTCAGTCATGGCGATTGCCACGCCGTTCGGATGCCAATGCATGACCGATTTGGCTCTGGCACCATAGCGAACGCGTAAAACACGCACGCGTTCATCCTCGGCCTCCACCGTGTAGTGTGTTGTGTCTACAACGGCGGGATCTGCATTCATCCGTTGCGGTGCTGGTTCTGGCATAGGGCAAGCCTCCTGTGCCAGGGATTATAGGCCGTTGAACCGCTAAGTGCAAGGTTGTGCATGGCGAATAAAAGGCGAATATCGTGTTAAACTATCGCTATGCCGTACCGGCCTGACCCTTCCGAGTTCGAGCGGCCGCTCACACAAGAAGACCTCAAACATATCTGGAATAAACTAGCCATGCTCTCGCCCTATCTGGTGCGGGAGGAATACCGCCGTGTCTACAAAGAATGCTGCCTTGATGGAGAGCGAATCCCGAACGCCGGCACCATTCAGGAACTCGTCACGATCTGGAAATTTCTTCGCCACGGAAGGCGTCGGGACAAGCGCCAATAATCGCGTGCGGGGCAGGCGGTCAATTGCATGCCCCGCCTGCCCCTGTTCACCGGGGCTGCTGAATGCTGAAACTGATTATTTCGCCTGTGCTTGAGCCTTCGTGCCGCCAATCGGAACCTGCCGGCGTTTGCTCTCCGGGCGCTGTACCGGTAGGGTCACCTTCAGTTCTCCGTTTTGGAACTCGGCTGTGGCTTTGTCTGCTTGGGCTCCTTCGGGCAATGGTATAACCCGTTCGAATTTACCGTAACTCCGCTCAGAGCGATACGTGCCGCCCTCTTTTTCCTCGTGTTCCTGCTTGCGTTCGCCCTCGATTACAAGAGCATCCTCCGTGATTTCGACCTTCACATCCTCAGGTTTCAGTCCGGGTAGCTCCGCGCAAACCGTCATTTCGTTGTCGCGCTCGGATACCTCCACAGCGGGCGACCAGAAGGACAGGCCACCGCCCATCCCCGAAGCGCCCGACGGCGCCCCAATCGCCTGCGAAAATACGCGATCCATTTCATCGTGCATGCGCCGCATGAGGGAGAACGGATTGTTGAAGAACTCGCCCGGGCTGAACGAGAACGGTTCAAATATGCCGCGGCGGGCAGGTTGAGAACCTTGGCGGGTCTGGCTTAAACTCCGCTGTTCCGTTTTTGTAGCTTCCTTTTCAGGCATGTTTCAACCTCCTAAGGGAATCCACAAGATTGGACGCGTCCGGCGGGCCGGCATGCGAACCAAGGGGAAGACTGTTACTGTTTTCTAGACCCCTGGACCGGCAAGCGGAATGGACACGGAAAACGAGCTCCCTCGACCGGGCCGGCTCACCGCTTGTATAGTGCCGCCATGCCGCTCGACAATCCAATGTGCGATTGACAACCCTAGGCCCGCACCGCCCATCCCCCGCGAGCGTACCTTATCGGCACGCCAGAATCGATCAAAGATGTGTTGTTGGTCGTTTTCCGCAATCCCGATTCCCGAATCCGTCACCGTACACACCGCGTGCCCGTCTTCGCTCTGGAGCTTCACCTGCACCGACCCGCCTTCGATGTTGTATTTGATCGCGTTATCGATAAGGATAAACACCAGCCTCCGCATCGCGTCTGCATCGCCCAGAACAACTGCCGGGTCCCCATCGATATCGGCCGTCATTGCAATGCGCCGTTCTGCCGCCAGCGCGCACCCCTGGCTGACGGCCTCACGGATGCTCATTGCGAAATTCGTGAGTTCGCGCTGTAATCCGTCCTCACCCGCGTCCGCCCTTGCCAGCAGCAGTAGACTATCGATTAGCCGGCTTGTCCGCTCGGCCTCAGCCAAAATCTGCAGCATGTCCTCGTGATACTCGGCGTTTGTCCGCCCCCCGCTAACGGCCAGCTCCGCCGTCGTCCGGATCAACGAGAGCGGCGCCCGCAGCTCATGCGATGCATCCGCCGTAAACTGCGACATCCGCTGGACGGAAGAATTCAGTCGCGCCAGCATGCGATTCAACGTTTCCGAAAGCCGCTGCAACTCATCCGCGGTCTTCGGAACTTCCAGCCGGTCCGCCAGGTTCCGTATGCTGATGGACTCGGCCGCTGCCGTGATCTGGTCGACGGGCTTCAACGCACGCCGGCTGATCCAGTAGCCGCCTATGGTCGCGCCGGTCAGCAGCACCGGCACAGACAGCCAAAGAATCAGGCGGAAACGCTCCAGCGCTTCGTAAAACTCGTTCAGCGGTGCCGCCACCTGGATCGAGTACGGTTGGCCATTCACCACCACCCGCCTCGTCGCAAACCGCACCGGAGTGCGTTGCACCATCAGATCTTCATATGCTGCTGTTTCCCCGAGCTCATTCGGATGGCGGATCGGTACCCCGCTGTTTTCAAGCACGGCGGACCGGTAAAGCCACTCACCGTTTCGATCGCAGACCTGAAAGAGGTCGCCGCCGGGGCCCAGCACGGAATGCTCCCGGAACTCATCCCGTATCTCCACCGGCGACAGCGACGCGATCTGAAGTTGCATAAATCTCTCCACGCCGCGGATCCGGTCCTCCAGCTCCTCATCTACCGTGTGGAACGCACTCGCGCGCATCGCGAACCAGCTACCTACCCCGAAAACCGCGAGTCCCAGAGCAAGCATCGCCACGTACCAGGCCGTGAGGCGAACGCGAATCGATCCGAACTTCATTCCGCCTCGCCCTCCCGCATCGTGTAGCCGAACCCCCTCACCGTCTGCACAAGCCGTCCTGCGCCGGTGATTTCGAGCTTGCTGCGGAGTTGAAAGATGAATACATCCAAGGTGTTGCTTTCCACGTCCCGGTCCATCCCCCAGACACTCTCGATCAGATCGTCCCGCGACACCACGCGCCCCGCCCGTCGCATCAGAAATTCCAGCAGTACGAATTCCGTCCGTGTCAGGGCGATGGGTCTGCCTCCCCTCTGAACCTCGTGAGTCTCGGTGTCCAGCATCAGATCAGCTACCTGAAGAACTGGCGCGGACGCCGGTGAAACCCGTCGCCCAATCACTCGCAGCCGCGCCGCCAACACCTCAAAAGAAAATGGTTTTGTGAGGTAGTCATCCGCTCCCACGTCCAGCCCGCGCACGATATCAGGAACGGAATCGCGCGCGGTCAGCATGAGAATCGGCACCCGCACGCCGCTGGAGCGCAGCCGGCGCGCCACCGTAAGCCCGTCAATCCCCGGCAGCATAATGTCCAACACGATCGCGTCGAACGGCTGAGCTTGCGCCCTCTCCAGCCCCGTCAGCCCGTCGCCGGCGACGTCCACCGAATGCCCTTCCGACGACAGGCCCCGCCGAAGTAGTTCGGCCATCTTGGCATCGTCTTCCACAACCAGAATCCTCATGACACCGCGCTCGTCTATCAGCTTGTCATAACGGGCTTAAGATCATCTGAATGCTCCTCTCCCGGCCGGGCCCTTGGGGCCGTTACTCAGGCAACCTTAATCTGGATCGGGCAAAATGGAGCAGCCATGAAACTGCCACTCACAACTTGGATTTTGCTGGCATTGGGAGCCCCTGCCCTCTTGCCGGCTTCGCTCACCGAGGCGCAGCGTACCGCGATCGACCAGGCCACTGGAGCAAAGGGTGTTTACACGGATGCGGAAGACACTTACAAAGTCAGCTTCCCGCGCACCGACGTCAAGGTAACCGTGGAAGGCCGGGCAATGTCCCCCTTTCTCGGATTCAGCTCCTGGGCAACCTTCACGCCCAGCAGCCATGGTGGCCTGATGGTCATGGGGGACATTGTCCTTCTGGAGGATGAGGTCAATCCCGCAATGTCCGCTGCCCTCGACTCCGGTCTTGAGGTGACGGCCTTGCACAATCATTTCTTCTACGAATCGCCGCGCGTAATGTATATGCACATCGGCGGCAGCGGAACAGAAGACAAGTTGGCTCCCGCTGTCAAAAAAGTGCTCGATGCGGTGAAGAGCGTACGCGCGTCGGCGGCAACCCCGGCGTCGCGCTTCGCCGGAGCCCCCATTGCGGACAAGAGCGCCATCTCTTCCGCTGCGCTCGACTCCGTCTTCGGTGTCAAGGGCGAGACAAACAATGGCATGTACAAAGCGACCATTGGCCGCACTGCCGCCATGCATGGCACCAAGATTGGGAAACAGATGGGCGTGAACACCTGGGCGGCCTTCGCCGGCACGGATGACAACGCGCTGGTGGACGGCGATTTCGCCATGACCAGAGAAGAGCTTCAGGGTGTCCTGAAAGCGCTCCGGAAGGCTGGCATCAATATCGTCGCCATTCACAACCACATGACTCACGAAGAGCCGCAGTACGTCTTCCTGCACTACTGGGGCCAGGGTCCGGCCGAGGCGCTTGCCAAGGGTCTCAAATCGGCTCTCGACACGCAGACCCGGTAAGGTTGGTAAAGATGATTTCGAGTGCCGTTCTGATCGCCCTGCTCTGCACGTGTGTCTGTTTCGCCGGAACGATACGTTTCGACGATGCGAATCCGGGCGCGCTCCCCGTAGGTTGGGCCATCGCCATGACTCACAACGGGGGGCCTCCCAAGTGGCAGGTCGTCAAAGACGATTCAGCGCCGAGCCGCCCGAACGTGTTCGCGCAGTTATCGAACGATCCGACTGCTGGAAGGTTCCCACTGGCGGTATATGAGAAGGTGAGCGTGAAAAACGGAACGCTGTCCGTAAGGTTCAAGCCGGTCTCCGGCAGCGCGGACCAGGCCGCCGGCCTTATCTGGCGCTATAAGGATCCGGAGAACTACTACATCGTCCGGGCGAACGCTTTGGAAGACAATGTGGTGCTCTACAAGGTGGAGAAAGGCACGCGGCTCGCCCTGGCCCCCAAGGGCACTCCTTCGAAGACGTACGGCGTGAAGCATCGCGTTCCCAAACAGACATGGAGTACCCTGAGCATTGCGTTTCAGGGGAACGTCTTTACGGTCAGCTTCGATGGCCAAAAGCTGTTCGACGTAGAGGACTCCACCTTCAGCACCGCCGGCAAGGTCGGCCTGTGGACGAAAGCTGACAGCGTCACTTATTTTGACGATTTTCAGGTGGAAGGCAAGTAAGCGAGTGCAGCGCTGCTACGCCACCACCTCGGCGAATTGCTTCGTGTCAGTGTACTGCTGAAATCGCAGGATTCTGGTTCCCCGCACGGCCCAGACGTGCGCGAACTGGGCTCGCACAGTTCTTCCCGTGCTCTTATGCGTTCCGGTATACGTCCCGAGCACCACGACGTGATTCCCGGCATCGAGCCACTCTTCCGGAGTGACCGCGAAGGAATCCCATTCTGATCCGAGTCTCCGGAATACTCCATCCAGTACCGCCTGCGGCCCCACGTAAGGACTCCGGTCCGCGTAGATGAAGTTCTCCGCTTCTCTCCATTCGATGTCCTGATGCATCTGGCCGAGCACCGACGCCACATCGCCCTTCCCAAACGCATCGTAGACCTCACGAATCAGTTGAACATTTTCTAAGGACATCGTCGTCTCCTTAAACCACGCCCCGGTTCCACCTAGCAAGCAAGTATAGGGGAAATACGCGCCATTGGGGCCGCCAAGGTCAGGTAACAGTGAGTTGATACAGTCCGGGCAATGTTCGGTCCGGGAACGACACTTCGGAAGCTCGGATTGCGTCCAACCGTCGAACTGCAAACCTCATGAAGCAGATCACGCTTAGAGTGAACGGTCGTCGCCATACGGTAAAAACGGACCCCGCCACGCCCCTACTATTCGTCCTCAACGACAACTTGAATCTCCGAGGTCCGCGATTCGGCTGCGGCATGGCACAGTGCGGATCCTGCACCGTCATCATGCATGGCCAGGTGGTGCGGTCCTGCGTGATGCCGGTAGGCGAAGTTGGTCCACAAGACGAAATCATCACCCTCGAAGGTCTGGGTACGCCGGAGAAGCCGCATCCGCTGCAGCAGGCATTCATCGAGGAAGGCGCGCCCCAATGCGGATTCTGCCTCAGCGGCGTAATCCTCACGGCAAAAGCGGTTCTGGATCAAAAGCCCAGTGCGTCTGACGAAGAGATCCGAATTGCTCTCGGCGGTGTGCTCTGCCGCTGTTTCACCCACACTCGCATGCTCCGGGCCATCCGGAAGTATGCAGGCGCGAACAAACAACATGCACTCCCGGCGTGACTTTCTGAAAACCGGCGCTCTGGTCATCAGCTTCACGGCTCGGCCACTAAACGCTCAAGGTCCGTTCGACACCCACGACTCCCACATCGATCCGAAAAGGCTGGATTCCTGGCTGGCCGTCGGCGCTGATGGCACTGTCATGGCTCACACCGGCAAATGTGACTTCGGGCAAGGCATCTTCACCGCGCAAACCCAGCTCGTCGCCGAGGAATTGTGCCTACCGGTCTCTCGCGTAAAGCTGATCCAGTGCGATACGGCGATTACGCCGGATCAGGGAACTACATCCGGCAGTCAATCGACTCCCACTAACTTCAATTCTCAGAATCTCGCGCTTGCCGCGGCCACTGCCCGCGAAGCTCTGCTGAGTCTCGCGGCAGCGAGGCTGGGTGCCCCAGTCGACCGTCTGACCATTGCTGACGGAGTGATCACAGACGCAACCGGACGCCGCATCGAATACCAGGAGCTAATCGGGGGCAAGCACTTCAATCTTCCGCTGAACGCAACGGCGAAGCGCCGGTCTGCTCAGCAGTGGACCGTCTTGGGTAAGCCCGTTCCCTCGCTCGACCGGGCCGCCCTGATGACCAGCCGTTTCGAGTTCGTCCATTCGGTTCGCGTACCGCACATGCTGCACGGCCGCGTGGTCAGGCCGCCCGAAATGGGAGCGGCCGTCGCGAACGTGGATGAAAACTCCATCCGGCACATTCCCGGCATCGTGAAGGTCGTGGTCCGCAAGAATTTCGTGGGCGTCGTTGCCGAAACGCAACATTACGCAACCATCGCGGCTCGTCAGTTGAAAGTGCGGTGGAACCCCGGCCCGGAAATTCCTCCGCAAAAAACCTTCTTTGAACATCTTCAGAAGCAGCCTTCGCATGACACCCTGAGCGTGGACTCCCGTGACCTCGACCAAGCCTTCGCAACAGCCGCCGCGATTTTGCGAGCTAAGTATACCTATCCCTATCAAATGCACGGTTCCGTGGGCACATCCTGTGCCGTGGCGGATGTCAAAGCCGATCAGGCAACAGTATGGTCCGCCACCCAGTCGGTTTATCCAACGCGAAGCATCGTAGCGAAGTTGCTGAACATGCCGCTCGACAACGTGCGCGTCATCTATGTGCGCGGATCGGGATGCTACGGACTGAATGGAGCCGACGCCGTTTCGTTCGATGCGGCTATCCTGGCCCAGGCAGTGGGAAGACCGGTACGGCTCCAGTTCTCCCGTCAGGACGAGATGATGTGGGAGAACCTCGGGGCTGCCTGTGTCGTCGAGCACCGCGCAGCGTTGGGACCGGACGGACACATCGCCGTCTGGGATCGCGAGAATTGGGTTGCTTCTCTGGGAAACCGCCCTGGCTATGATCGCCCGGGAAACGTCATCACCGGGATGCTGCTCGGATACGAACCGGAGCCTCTGAAGCCAGGCCCAGCCGAACCACCGAAAGGGAAGCTTCAGAACCGGAGCAACCACGTGCCCCCCTACTTCGCCGGGTGCATCAATGGAGCTTGTGGAGGCGGAGGAACAATTCGCAGGGAGCGCGTCCTCACCCACACCGTGCCCTCGCCATTCTTTACCGGACCGCTCCGTTCCCCTTTGCGGATTCAGAACGCATTTGCCAACGAATGTTTTATGGACGAACTCTGCGCGCAGGCGAAAGCAGATCCGGTGGCGTTCCGGCTCCAGCATTTGAAGGACGAGCGAATCGTCGGCGTGCTGAAGGCTGCCGCTGAGGCCGCGAAATGGGAGAGCCGCCCTTCGCCTTTCTCGAATTCTCCGAAGAAAGGAATCGCCAAAGGACGTGGTATCGCCTGTATAGATTACGAAGGAGGAAATGGCTATGCGGCCCTCATCGCGGAAGTGGAAGTTCAGCTCGAAACCGGCCTGGTCCGCCCAACGCGCTTCGTTGTAGCGGTGGATTGTGGACCTATCTCGAATCCCGATGGCGTCAGGAATCAGACCGAGGGCGGCCTTCTACAGGGCATGAGCCGTGCCCTCGTGGAAGAGGTTGCATGGGACAACCGGCGGATTACTTCGACCGATTGGGAAACCTACAACAGCTTGCACATGGATTATGAGATGCCGGCAGTCGAAGTAGTCTTTGTGGCGCCGGCCGGTGTCCCGGCCCTCGGAGCAGGAGAAACCGCCATCACGGTCGTTCCTGCTGCCATAGGCAACGCGATCTTCGATGCGACTGGCGCGCGCCTGCGGCACGTGCCTTTCACTCCGGATCGCGTAAAGACAGCGCTGGCCACGTCGTGAAAATGGGACTGCGATACGTGATCCTGCTCGTCTCTCTCCTGGGATCGAGTGCCCTTGCGCAACGCGACGATGCGGCGGCCGCTGCTGCATTCCGTAACATTGTCCCCGTGCTCCGTCATCCGCGCTGCATGAACTGCCACTCCACCGGAGACTATCCTCGTCAGGGAGACGATAGCCATATTCACACGATGCGGATCCGCCGCGGACCCGACGGCCGTGGCTTGAATTCGGTCAAATGCAGCACCTGTCATCAGGAACGAAATGCCGTCGGCGTACACACGCCGCCGGGAGCTCCGGAATGGCACCTTCCGTCCCCTGATATGCCGATGATTTGGGAAGGCCGCTCAGACCGCCAGCTCTGTGAGCTATTCAAGGATCCGAAGCAGAACGGTCATCGCACGGTCCAGCAGATTGTCGAGCATATGTCCACGCCTCTCGTCCTCTGGGGATGGCAACCCGGCGAGGGCCGTTCTCCAGTACCCATGCCGCAGAGTGAGTTTCTGGCCAGTGTGAAAGTATGGGCCGGGAAGGGAGCCGCCTGCCCGGCGGAGATCGGGGAAACCAGGAAGGTTGAAGCCCAGTAGGATTCGC
The DNA here is from genome assembly GCA_964464925.1 of uncultured Solibacteraceae bacterium. GTDB lineage: Bacteria > Acidobacteriota > Terriglobia > Bryobacterales > Bryobacteraceae > CAYXLI01. The sequence goes on from CAYXLI010000036.1 coordinate 54,157, forward strand.
CCAATAAGCGGACGTCCCGGGTGGACGGCACCGGGACCCCCGCTAACAACTCATCTCTTCCTATTTAAGCGGCTTGACGCGGATGTTCTTATAATGCACAGTGCTGTTCGGGTCGTGGCCTTGCAGCGCGAACGTGCCGTGGCCGAGTACCCGTCCCGAACCCTCCTTGCCGCCGTTCCAATCCGCGGGCTGAGTCCACTTCACCACTTCCTTGTTGTTCAGCAGAATCGTTACCGTGTTGTCCTTCACAATAATGTGCTCGGTGAACCATTCATCATCCTTCACGATGCCTTTGATGTCGTCCGCCCCGACATCTTTTACGTGATAGAGGCTGCCCGTCTTGACGGGATCCCGGTGGGTATTGTTCACTTGAACCTCGAAACCCTTTTTCGGGAAGCCACTCTCCTGAAATTCCGTATGAAAGTAGATGCCGCCGTTTGAGTTAGGAGCGGTCTTCACGTCCACCATCAACTCAAAGTTTTTGAAATCGTGGTTATGGATAGGACCCTCATAAAAGGCGTGTGCCACAGGCCCGTTGGCCACCATCGCTCCGTCCTTAATCTGGAACGTTGTCTGGTTCCCGCCGATTTTCCAGCCAGTGAAGTCCTTCCCGTTGAAAAGAGAGATCCACCCGCCCTGCGCGAACGCAATCGGTGCGGCAGCGGCTGCGAAGAGTAAGGTAAGCCGAGTTATTGTTCTCATCGGGACGATCTTATCATTGCGCTATCCCCACGGCACTCGCGCACCTGTTTTGTCCGGAAGCCCCAAATGCGTCTACATCGATAGGAGCATGAGGAGGAACCGATGAAGGCCGCCGTCCTGCAACACCCACAATCCATCGCCGCACTCCCCCTCCGCATCACGGATATCCCGAAGCCGGTTCCGGCGCCCGGCCAGGTCCTGCTGCGCGTGCGAGCCTGCGGTGTCTGCCGCACCGACCTGCACATCGTCGAAGGTGAGCTGCAACCGCAGCATCGCTGCATCGTACCCGGTCACCAGATTGTGGGCGACATCATCGAAGGCGCCACCCCCGAACTCCCGGTCGGCGCTCGCGCCGGTGTGTCCTGGGTAGGGGGAGTAGACGGCACATGTCCCTATTGCTTGAAAGGACTGGAGAACCTCTGCGATTCGCCCGTATTCACCGGCTATCACGTAAACGGCGGATACGCGGAGTTCGCCGTCGCGAATGCCGCCTTCGTGTTTCCGCTCCCGGAAACCCTCGACGATCTGCACGCCGCACCTCTCCTGTGCGCCGGCATCATCGGGTTTCGCAGCCTGAGGGTCGCCGGCGTAGAAGCCGGCGATCGCGTCGGATTGTTCGGCTTCGGCGCATCCGCACACCTGGCAATTTCCGTCTTGCGGTCGTGGGGTTGTCCCGTGTATGTTTCCACTCGCGGCGCGTCCCATCGCGAACTGGCGCGATCCTTGGGAGCCGAATGGGTCGGTGCCGAAACCGATCACCCTCCGGTGCCGTTGGACCGCGCGATCACCTTTGCGCCCAGCGGCGATGTCGTCATTGCCGCGCTCTCCGCTTTGAGGAAGGGCGGCATCCTGGCGATCAACGCGATCCACCTCGATCGCATCCCACAGTTCGACTACGACACCCTGCTGTGGGGCGAGCGCCAGATCCGCAGCGTCGCGAACATGACCCGCTCCGATGCCCGCGATTTTCTGGCGATTGCCGCCAACATCGGCCTCCAGCTCCGCACAACGGTCTTTTCACTGGAACAGGTAAACGAGGCACTACTGGCGGTCAAGCGCGATTCAATACAAGGTGCCGCCGTAGTAGTTCCGAGCCGCTGACATGGATTCGCCGGCAAATGTGGCAGCAAAGTGATAATGTCCCCTTTGGGCAAAGTAGAAATGTCCCCTTGAC
>CAYXLI010000037.1:0-53367 GCA_964464925.1 uncultured Solibacteraceae bacterium
CAATGCGCGCTAGTATGACATCCGCCCGCGTTTTCTTGCAACTCTGAGGCGACACTCCCACCTGGCCCAAAAAGTTGCGGAAGAAGATAATGTCGGGTCGCGGTCACCACCTTCATTGGGTGGAGGAACGAAATGAACGTACCGGCAATGATCTCGTGATATCGATGGCGGGATCGGCCTTTGCTGCCGCCGAGCAGCAGATCCCGTGGCAGACGAGCCTCGAAGCGGCTTACAAGGAGGCCGCTGCCTCTCACCGGCCATTGGTCGTGTATTACCGCGGCACGGATTGTGAGTGGTGCCGGAGATTGGACGCCGAGATCGAATCCGCATCCGCGTCGATTGTCGGGGGAGCGGTTTGGGTTCGCCTCAATCCCGATTTCGACGACGCCGGTCGCAACGCTTACCGGCTGGCGAAGGCGCTGAATTTGACCCGCTACCCCACAGTCTTCGTGATTCGCGCTATGCCGGACGCGTTTAGGGAACTCGGACGGGTCGTCGGCTACAAGCCTCGTGCCGAGTGGTTTGCGGCAATTGGCGATCTGCTCGGCGAGCGACCGCCGAGCGCGCCAACCACCACGCCCCGCCCACGGAGCATCTATTGACCCGCCCCACTGTTGCGGTTCGGCGCCAAGAGCCGCGCCGCCGTGATAGTATCATGAAATTTTTTTTCGTAGGCTCGATGGGGGCACAGGCTTGGACAAAGGACGACTATGGGCGAGCTATACAAGCGGTTCTCTTGCCGTCAGTACTCCGGCGCGCGGCTGACATTCTTGACGATTTATCTGGTGCTAGCCCCACTGGCAACCGCGCAGACGCCGGCCGTCACTACCCGGGATGGCGCCGCCGATGCGCGGCGCGACAGACCCGCGGGGGGCAGCAATGGCCCCGCCTCGCTCGAGAGGGCTTCAGCGCGTTTAGCCGAGCAACTGCGGAAAGTTGCCTTCAGCGAGTCGATCTTCACGCCAGCCGGAACGATGCACTCGGATTTGTATGGAGCCATTTCCGTGCGTTCGGCAACCCTGCGAGGCTGTGTTCTGACATTGGAAGAAGACGTCCGGGTGAAGACAACGATCGTTCGAGACGAGTCGCAAGCTGTCGAAACCATCGTCGACAGGCATCCTGCCTGTACCTATGTCATCGATCTGGCGGATGCGGAAAGGCCGGCGGCGCTGACCGACATAACGGCGAAACCCGTCACGCTGGGGCAGCGATCCACTCCGGACCGCTGGGAGGAATTGACCGTCAGGGCCGCGCCCGGCAGGACCTTCGAAGAGCAGTGTATCAGTATGGGTGAAAAGCCGGACGTGAGAGCCGTCACCCGGCACATGCTGAAGCTGGGGGTGGCGGATCGCGCGCTCGCGACCGACCTCCGCGGTCTTTTGAACGAGGTGATGGAGGCATGCGCGCCCCCACAGCCGGCGAAATGAAGCGAGGGGCCACATCCGTTCAGGCCGCGGCGGCCGCCGGTTCCTGGTGGTCGGACCTGACTTTGCGGCCGACCACCGGTGGCCGCTGCCACTAACATGCTTCGTGCCGGATGACATTATCGTCTTGCGGTAATCTTCGCGCGGACTCTCCACCGGTCCAGAGTGTAGGACGCCAAGATGCCGCTGAATCTCGACACGATGCAATCTATGCTTGACGAATGGGGCCGCAGACTACGTCGGCGGCAAACGTCGACGGGAAAACGTTCCGCTCTCCGCCGGCTGGTTCTCAAAGGACTGGCATCAACGGCGGGCTTAACTTCGCTCGTGCTAATGTCGTGTGGGCGCAGGACCGGGGTGGCGATGGGAGGGAACCCACAATCTGAAAGGACACCGGTCGACTCGCGCCCGATTGGAACGGCGACCACGAAGGCTGATGGAACCATTGTGATGAGGCTACGCGCCGAAGGCCGTCGCGGCGAGATCGGCGATGCCATCTTGACCTATTCGCCGAACGATCCGGACTATTCCGAGGTGCTGCGCCATCTCGGCGGTCTCAAGCCCGGCGAGGGCAAACTGGTTCCGCCGTGGCCGGATCGGGAATGATGCAAGAGTGAAGCTGATGTATCGAGACCCGCCTTGTCACTGTCGACGCGTTCAGAGCATCGCCGTACACCGGCAGTCGTGCAGCCGTGTGCATCCTCTCGTACCCACGCGACGGGTCGTGGATGCGCAAGTTCGAACCGCGCGATTGCGAGGTTCTTCGCCCACAATCGAGGCACTATACTTTTCTGGACAGGACCCATGGGAAGCCCTATCTTTACGATACCCGCAGGTACAATCCCAATCATCATCAAGAAAGTGAAGCAGCCTTGGGGGTGGCTGGGCAATATGGCGCAATTCAGCGTCGAATTCGAAGGCGAGCGCTGGCCGAGTTCCGAAGCACTCTTTCAGGCATTACGGTTCGCTTCGGGCGACCCAGTTCGGGATGCAATTCGTTCGGCGGCGTCGCCGTTCGAAGCAAAGCAGACCGCGCTCGCGAATCTCTCTTCCATGGTTGTCAGGCCGCGATCGGACATAGACCTGGAGCATATGCGATTGGTGCTTCGGCTGAAAGTGGAACAGAACCGCACGCCCCTGGCGGACAGGCTCAAACGGCTGGTAGATTCCGGCCAGACCCCGATCATCGAGAACTGCACCTCTCGTCCGGATGAGTCGGGGTTATTCTGGGGCGCCTCGATGGTCGATCCGGTCGAGGGCTCCTGGACCGGGCACAACTGGCTTGGCCGCCTCTGGATGGAATTGCGCGCCTGTTTGCAGGCGGAAGCGGCGGAGATCTCAGCGGCGGTTCGGCGCTGAACGCACACCGAAGCAATATCGGAAGCTTGACGGCTCACCCTATGGGCTTACTCGATCAGATATGAACTATGGACGTCAGGAGCAGTTCCCGCGGCCGGCATAACCCTCCGAAAGGGCGCTCGCAGGAAAGCCGTCCCTGACGCGGCACACTACCGATCGTCGCGCTGCGAAAACGACGAACACGCGCTTGCCCAAATATCCGGCGTCCATGATGCGCCCTGATAACAAACTAACTGATCAGTTTGCCCCGCCCCCTTCGAGCACAGGATGCCTTCCGTTCGCATTTCCATCCATAGCCTCCCCAGCCAGTTTTCGCCTTGCCACACTCCAGCGGCCGGGTCGATCAAGGCCGCGCCCCAGAATAAACCAGAGCCGTGCGGCCGGCGCGTGCAGTCTTCAATGATTTCTGCTTGCCCCGTGCCCATAAGAACCGTCAATTCGTCACGCAGAGTCGCGCGGTTCTGTTCCACCTTGAGCCGGAGGACGAGGCGCATTTGGTCCAGATCGCGGCTCGAACGGGGCGCCACAATCATTTGCTGTTGATGGGCGCGGGCAAGCAGCTTGGCTTGAAACGGGGACTTCGCTGCTCGAATCTCCTCCCGAATGGGATGGTTCCGCGCGAAGCGCAATGCCTGGAACAGCGCTTCCGCCGTTCGATACGTCATTCCTTCGTACACGACCGGATACCTCGACATGTTTCCCAACCATCCCCAAGGCATCGAGACCTTCGTAAACGAGACAGGAGCTTCTGCTTGAAATACAGGTGTGGTCACTCTCGTGTTCCTCAACCAGGAACGGTGGAGAACAGCGCCGGTTATTGGCACAAAGAAGAGATAACTCAACACACCTCGCGGGCTGCCTGTTCACGATCGTGCGTTCCCCGCCAGAGTCGGACCCGGCGCCTAACTGCGCCAGTTCGTACCGCGTTGAACGATCGGCAACGAACGGAGGCTACTGCCCACACGGACACGCTGGCAAAGAAGCTCTCTGCAGCGTATCCTCAAGTAGGCGCCTGCCCGAGAACTCAGCGCCCGCATTCCACCGCCGCCGGTGCATGCCAACGCCCGTCGAAGCAGGCGATGAATCTGGAGGTCGACCCTGAAGACCACTCCTTTGCTTTCGCTCGTCTTGTTGGTGGCCGCTTCCCCGATGGCTGGGCAAACGCCCTTCCTTGGGCAGGAACTGGACACTGCCCACCGGGAGTTCTTTCGGTTTTATCACCTGAAGATGGTGAGCCATTCTACTGCAAAAGATCAGACGACACTCGAGTTCCGGCCAGGAGGGCCGTTCGCGGACAACGTAATGGTTTTGATTACAGTGGACATGCGCGATGGCCGGGTCACGTTAGGCAGGCTGGTGCTCGACAGTTCGTTCGTGGAGCATCCCGTCAACGGCAAGTATGCACGGGATATCGCGAAGTACTTTCTGAAATGGGGGCCACCCGGGCAATCGGCAGCGGCGCTCGCGCCGGTGGCCGACGAATTGGGACGGAAGCTCGGACAGGCGGCCGCAGGGGCCCGGGAGGGACAGGCGTATAGGGCCTTTCACCATGCCACCACGAGTCCGCTCCAGTTGGTCGCTGGCGAAGTAATCGTGACCATCGATCCGACGAGAGATGCCAACAACAGCCAGCCTATTGTTGCCCTGTCCCTGCAACAGCGACGAGGGGTTAAAGAGGATGGACGCACTGCGGCGAAGAAAAGCAGCGGGCCCGAATTGGCTCTCGTTTGTGACACCGCGCCGGGAGGAGACGCAACAGAATGCACCGTGCGTCCGGCAAAATGAGGATACCGCGAACAGGAAGGTGCGAGCTCTCGTCGGTTTTCTAGTCGCATACAGGGCGGATGAGCGTAGCGGGCACATGGCGCAACCGGGCTCTTCATCACTCCCGTTCACAATGACGGCGCGGGAGGATCGAGGATGGCACAACCCAAACGCAGCCGCCGAACTCGAATGAGGCAATGCGTCCGCTTTGGCCAAGCCGCTGCCGCTGTAGTGTGCGCCCACGATGGGGTCGTCAGTCGATCTTGACTACAAAACCGGCGAAAGTGCTGCTCTTTTGAGCCGGCCATAACATGCCGCCCATTCCGCGATCCATCTCCTTCTGTAACTCATGGACGTCCTGCAAGAACAGGCCGACGATGCTCTCGGCGTCGTCCGTTTGTGCCCGTTCGATGGTCAGCATGACTCCACCCGCCAGCAGGCGTAAGGTGTCTGGCGCTTCATGGAACGCCCGATAGACCCGCGCATCCGGCGATCCCGCCGCGGGCTGTCCTAACCTTCCGCCCCACCTCCTCCGCGAGGGAGGAAAGCGCTGCTGCCGATTCCGGCCGAGGCGCCCACCTCAAGAAGTACTGCGCAACGTCGCGCGCATATTTCCCGCTGACTGCCAGCGTTACGCCGCGTCCTTTGTCGGTGTAGACGATGACCAGCACATCTTTCGCAAAAGGGCCGCCCGCGGGCCGGCACTCGACGACAGACCCTTCGCCCCGTATTTCGGTTTTCGTGGCTTGCACGTGATAAAACCGGAAAAACTCCGAGCCATTGAGGGCCGTGCCAGGCTCTCTCCTAGTACGCGGGGTTGCGCCGCCGCTGTGGAGAGAGCGAACCAGAACATCACGACGCTGGAAACGACGCGCTTCATGCCGAGCCTCAGCGTCCGGCGGACGGCGCCATGCGCGCCTTGGCCCAGGCGATGACGTGTTCGAGCGCGCCTTTGGTGTTGGCGTCGCGCCAGTCCTCGGGGTGATCGAGGCGCCGGAAGGCGGCATAGTAGGTGAATTGCACTTCGGCGGCCGCGCGGTCGGCGGCGTCCGGAAGCATCGGGGGACCGTCGATGGTGCGGCCAGCCATGCCGTGGAGGCCTAGTGCGAGGCGCTGGTGGGCGAAGGGATTGGCAGGTTCGCGGCGAACGCCCTGGAGAGCGATGACGTAGGCGGAGAAGTTGTCGGGGGCAAGCTTGTCTGCGGCCATGTCGTAGAGCTCGATGAAGTTGACCGTCTCTTCCTTGCGGAGCACGGACGCGACGCCGGAGGCGGCAGCATCAGCTTGTGCTGTCCGGCGGCGTTCCAGTTGGCCGCGCGGTACCCGTATGGTCAAGATACTCAAGCGGCTCGGCAGTAGAACCTAAGCAAGCCGCCGAGGCGCTCTCGACAATGGACGGTTCGACGGCACGTCGCGGACAGTGGGGCGGGGAAGAGGAGAACGTTTCCTTTGCCCTGATGGTTTCTCTCGGCGTGATAATGCGCGATGTATTCGGTCGGGGCCCCTTGCGGCGAGCGTTCACCAAACAGAATGAGCTTGGAGAGACACTCCTGCTTCACTGAGCGGACCCACCTTTCGGCGAACGCGTTCAGATTCGGGCTGCGCGGCGGAATTTTCAGACACTGGATGCTTTCCGATGCCAGCACATTATCGAATGCCGCACAGAACGACTCCAGCTCGCCGACCGCGCGGCCCGATTCAGGCGATCGAGGGTCCGGCATAATGTCGACCCGCGTGTTGCGGTCCCAGTCCCAGGTGACGGGATGCTGGCACTCGATCGACGGCGAGGCCCAGGAAGCCGTTCGGGGGAGTCTGCCTTCGACGCCGGCTCGCAGAGCGGGCAGAAGCTGCGAGAGAATGCCGACTGCCACGATTACACGCGGCGGGGATATTCGAGTGCGTTCGGTTGCGCCGAATGGATTGAGTCACTGCTCATGCTGGCACCAGAAATTGCTCGAACGAACTCTGGCGGAACCGGAACGTCACGTCCAAGTCCTCTTTGCGAACGCCGTCGCGCCCCTTTGCGATGATCAGCTTGTCATAGGCGAGCCCCGCTTCCGCAGCCTTGGCGCGTTGGGCATCCACAGCCTTCTTGTCGATCCTTTGCGCGCCATTTTTCGCCTCCTTGTATAGGTGGAAGGCGTCGGCGAAATCCGCATCGGTATAGGGATGAAGCAGAAATGCGATATCGGGCGTGAAGCTGTTCCGCGCCGACCCCATCAGGTGCGCCAGCGCGCCACCCCACTTCTCGCCGGCACTCCCCGCCGGTTTGCGAGCTTCGGAGATGACGCAGACGGCGTCGCCGTCGGTCAGTGCGTCGCGAAGTTCCGTCATTTGACCGATTCGCCACTTGTCAGCCTCGATATCCGTACGCAACGTGCGCAGGACGTCATCGGGCGGTTCCCACACCTGGAGGTAGTTGATGAGGACGAATGCCCTCGTCGTTCCGGTGCGGGCCTTCAGGTTGGCAACATGCGTGAGCAGCCCTTCGAGTGTCGGATCGGGGAAGTTGCGGTCATCGAGGATCAAAATGCGCGTGCCAATTCGTTTCATCTGCTCTTCCGCCGCAAGGATTCGAGCGCCTTCTTCCTCGGTGAAGAACACCTGCCCCGCGGCGCGAGACGACCCGAGCACGAACGTGTGCCAGTCCATGCGCGCAAGGCGGCACATAATCCTGGTCATGATGTCCCAGCGCGACATTTCGAGCGACAGAAACACGAAGCAAGCACTGTCGTTGAAGACCACAATGTCCGTGCCCCACTGGACCGTCAGCACGGTCTTGCCGACGTTCGGCGGCGCGCCGAGAATCATCAAATGCGGAGCCCGAGCGTGTACTGATCCAGCTTTCCGAGCGTGCGCTGGACGAGCCCGATGAACTCGGCTCCGCGGTACCGCTCTATACGGTCCACGTGCGCGGGGATCTCTCGACGACCACGACGCACGGCTCGGCAGTCCGCTTCCGCTCGTCGGTTTTTCAGCCGAGAGACGTTCTCCTGCAGGATCCTCTTCGCGTGCGGAAGATTGCCGTCGGTCAGGGCCTCGTCGGCCTGTCGCAGTATGTCTTCGTATTGCCGGCGCTCCTGCTCGTTAGCCTTTTTGCCGCGAACTACTTTCAGCCGGGCGGCCAGCGCATCGGGCGACACTCCCGTTTCCCTTACGATCGTCTTCCAGAAGAAGAGGTCCAGGTCAGTTTCCCGCTCGGGATTGCCCGTTTCGGAATCGAACTTAATGGCCTCGTCGATCGCCGCTGCGAGGCCGGCGGACGTCCAGCCCTCGGACGTCCTGTGTTTCTCGACAATCTTTGGCGCACGGAACTCAAAACAGTGCTGCGACCGGGCAACCATGCCGAGCCATGCGTCGATCCCATTCTGGATGACGAACTCGTCGGGATCGCATCCGGGGAGTCGTGGAACGACGAACGCCTGAATGCCGGCGCGTTCCTGCGCGGCGATATTCGCCATCGTGCCGCGATCGCCACCGCCGTCAGGATCGCCGCAGATGTAGACGCGCTTGATCCGATGGTGTTTCAGTGTCTCGACTTGAAGGCCAGACACTTGTGCGGCAACCGACGCCGCGACGCGCGCATCACCACGAACCTGGAGTAGCGAGGCGTCAAAGACGCCCTCCACGAGGACTATGTCGCGATGCCCGGCCGCGAGCGCACGGTCAAGGAAAAATGGCGATCCCTTCGTGCCTTCGCCGGGGAGCGCGATCGTCTTCGGCTTGCCGTCGGGCGGCTTCTGCTCGTGCCACCGGCCGTATAGCGTGAGAGGGCGACGGTAGTCGTCAAACCACGGGATGATGATGTAGCCCTCCAGGGTTGACCACAGCAGGCCAGCATCCCGCGCCGCGTGCAGGTCGTGCCCTTCTCGTTGGATCCATGCCTGCAGTTCGTCGACGGTAGTATAGAAGCCGAGCCCGAGCGATCGGATTTCGTCGTCGGTGAAACCGCGCTGTTCGACGAGGTATTTCCGGGCCGCTTCTCCCGCGGGCGACCACAGCCTGTCCTGCGCGAACGCGATGGCGCTGTCTAAGACAGCGCGACGTGCTTCTCGCGCACGGACGGCCTCCTCCTGTTCCGGCGTCAGCGCCCGCGTCGGGAACGGGACGGCCGCAAGTTCGCAGAGCCGACGCAGGCTTCGATGAACTCGGCTCCGACCGGCCGCCGTTCACAAGATCCAGGAAACGGACGCCGGAATGCCTGTGAACCTTGATCCACCACGGACGATCTTTGTAGACCATTAGCCGATCGGGATGCTCATGGCCGACGGTGGTACGGAAAACCGGGCGGCCATCGCGTCGCCCGCCAGTGATCGCCGCGGCGCTCGAAGCCGAACTCCGGCAAGGCCACGTCGACGCGGTCGAAGAGCGCGGGGTAGACCTTTTGGACAAGATAGTTGTCGGGTCCTCACCCCGCGTGTACGGCCTAGTGAGCCCCATCCGTCCCTCCCGCGAGGTACGCATCAACGGCCCGAAGGGCTTCGTCCTGAAATCGCGCGTAAACTTGCTTCGAGGCGAAGTCGATGATCTGGGCGTACGCTGTGGTGCCGTCGGATTTGCTGTATTGGCGCGAGGGAAGACCGATCCAACGCTTCCCATTCTTAAAGAGCCGGCAGTCGTGAATGACGAGCCCCGAGGGCGTCTCGATCGTAAAGAAGCCGACCAGGTCGCCGTGATTACGCGGCTGGAATTCGCGGACGAGCAGCGTGTTCACGCCGCCCTACGAGTTTCATCCGCTTTCCGCGAGCAACCCAAAGGCGAACGAGTTTCGCCGCTGGGAGGCGTCGCGGGCGCGGTGTGCCGGTCGTGGGCAGCCGCTTCGATCCGTTGATTCCACGACTTGAGCACACCGAAGTAACCTACGGTGTGCTCGATGATCCGGCAATTCAAGGCCGAGCGGGAGCGCCTCCAGGCGCGGATCGACACGATGTACCTGGACCGTCTCGACGGGCGAATCTCCGCGTAGTTCTTCGATGAGAAGTCGAAGGACTGGCGCGAGCATTAGAACCAGATCGACGTCCGGCTGGCTCAGCTGGCGACTACGGGCCTGCGATCGGCCGCGGAAGCCGTCGCCATTATGAAGTCGGTGAGCGACGCCTGCGCGGGCTTTACTGAAGCCGAGCCGCAGCAGAAGCGCGCCCTCGCGACCGCTTTGATGCAAAACGCCACGTGGAAGGCCGGAAAGTTCGAGAGTACCTGGAAAACGCCGTTCGACAAAATGGCACTTTCGAACTCTGTAAGCCGAACGAAAGAAAGGGAGAAAAGCGGTTCAGGGCAGGATTTTGAGATTTGGCTCCCCGTGATGGATACGTTTCGAACTCTTTCCTCGCAGAATCAATTATTTGCGGCAATAGCCACGAGTGGATGACGAGGAGTGGACGACTAGCGCGTACCCAATTGGGTAAACGCGTTAACCCCGTCGCATGATCCGCAAATCCAAATCGCCGGTCGGGTCCGAAGTGTAATACGAGTTGAGCGGTCGTGCTACGCCCTGGTACGATTGGCGTTCTGGCACACCCACGATTCGGGAGGAACCTTGTCGCAACCGTTCACAGTGCTCCGTGTATGCGTTCTGCTGATGCTAGCCAGTGCGGCGAGGTTTGCCTGGGCCGAAACGGTTATCTCTGGCACCCTGACTGATCCTCGGGGAAGACCCGTTGCAGGCGGAACGATTCGACTCTTCCATCGCAGCGGTGCACTGGTGACCGACACCAACACCGACGAGACAGGCCATTTCAGCTTTGTGGGCGTCGCGTCAGGAGAGTACCGGGTTGCTGCGGCAGCGCTGGGCCTCACAACCATCTCGAAGGACCTCGTGCTCGTCGCTGATCAGACAGTTACGGCAGACATGCAATTCGGGGCCGTGCAGCCTCAATCGCAAAGCGTCGTAATAACCGCCAAGGCCCTCGAACCGACTCTCGATCTTCGAAATTCAGAAGTCAACTCGGAGGTTTGTTTTTCCAATTGCTCAACGCGGGTTCATACGTGCCTCGGTATCAGGGTACTGCTCGGCACCGTTAGCGACCCCCTTTGTGAGCGGCTGAAGGATCAGGTTCTCGAGCCAAAACGAGCGCCCGAGAGGGTCGCAGATCTGCCGCGAATGGCGGGTGAGTCGTTATAAGCCGATAATGAAATCGCGAATATGGCTGATCTCGGCTTCTTCGGCATTGTCCTATCGTCGAGCATGATCATCGCATCATCTTGTTCGTGCCGAAACGAACGAAATGTAGCCACCCATTCAGCGGGACATGAACATGGGCAGAAGTCATTCTATGCCGACTTCAGGATCTCTGCCCCACCAGCGCCAGGTCAGAAACGGCGGTGCCGGCGCCAGTGGCTCGTCACCAACCAGCCGAGCGGGGCTGCATGATGTCACATCGAAGCATTAAAGGCCATTCTGTCAGCCGGGCTTGCTCGAGTGCTTTCGCGAGTTCGTTGCCGAGTTTCATGGTGCCTAAGATCTCCGGTTTCTTCAGCCCGGTTGTCCAGGGCACCTGCTGCGCTTGAACCCACGCGCCCGACTCTCGCCTGCGTTCTGCTTTGTCGGTTCCCCCGGCAGGTTTCTCGACGACACAGAAACCTGAATGCCGGTCCCGCCAACAAAGCACTCCGTCTTCGATTGGGAGCGGGGCCGCTTGCTGTCCGGTTGCCTGCGGAACAAACGGGCAGCAGAAAAGGAGAACCTACATGTACACCATGAACCAACTCACGATCATCGGCTTCACCGGCAACGACGCCGAAGCTCACTACACGCCGAACGGCACCCTAGTTGTGACGATCTCAGTCGCAACAAAGAGTCCTGGAAGGACGCCGACGGCAACTGGCAGAGCAGAACAGACTGGCACCGAATTGTTTCTTTCGGCAGGCAGGCTGAGTACACGCGAACGCTGACCAAAGGCTCGTATGTCATGGTGCAGGGCGCCGTCTCCGCACTCGCAAGTATGCGAAGGCGCAAAGCACCGCATCGTCGAAGTTCGCGCTGACACCATCGGCAAGCTCGATCGCACAGCGCGCCGATCTGAAGCCGAAAGCGAGCCTGACGCGGGTGATGCTTGAGAAGACGGTTGGGCCGTCATCTCCGAAGGCGGCCCCGATCCTCCCGCTTGGTGGCATTCGGCCTATTTCCTTCAGCGGGTTGGATGGTCTTGCCTCGTTTCCACCTCGTTTTCCTTGCTCCTGCGGATTAGGCTGATTCATAACATGTTGATTTTATGGAGCGGGAGACGGGTTCGAACCCGCGACGTCCAGCTTGGAATCACGACTGCGAACGCGGTTCGCGTGTGCCAGGACCGATCTCCAGCGCCGCGAGCAGGACGTGGTGTTGCGCCAGGAACACAAGGCCGGCGAGAAGCTATTCGTGGATTGGGCCGGAATAACCATACCGATCCATGATCCTCGCGGCAATCCGGCGCGGCAGCCGCATCGTTCGGTGAATCCGACCTAGGAGATGGCCATGCATTACGGCATCGGTTCCGGCGTGACCATACAAGCCTCCGGACAAGGTCAAAGTTGAATCGGGCGTGCTTCTGGTGGAACGCTGGATCATCGCCGCGCTGCGGCATCGGAGGTTCTTCTCGATTGAGGATCTGAACAAGCGATCCGGGAACTGCGCGACCGAATCAACCAGCGGCCATTCGGCAAGCGCGAGGGCTCACGAGCGACGCAGTTCATAGCAGTGGACAAGCCTGCGCTGAATCCGCTGCCCGCCGAGCGCTTCGACCTGAGCGAATGGTCCCGCGCCCGAGTCAACATCTACAGCTTGCCTTACAACCTAGTGCACGAATTGGTCGAAGTTCGGTTTGACGCCGACAACCATCGAGATCTTCCATAACAGTCAGCGCCTGGCTTCACACTACGCGCACACGGCCATGGGCATGCGGTCACGATTGCTGAGCACCGCCCACGTTCCCGCGAGGCGCATCTGGAATTGGACACCGTCGTGGATGGTGCACTGGGCGCAGACCATCGGTCCACACACCGCCCGGCTGTTCGAACGCATTCTCGCCGACAAGCCGCACCCTGAGATGGGCTACCGGTCTTGCCTGGGAATCATCCGGCTCGCCGATCAGTACTCACCGGCTCGCATGGAAGCCGCGGCGAAACTTTGCTACTCACGGGCGAGTGTCGGTATCAGAGCGCTCCGCCTCCATCGTCGCCGCCACCTCCGCACGACAACATCCGTGGCGGAGAGTACTTCGAGTGAGGAGACGGCGATGCTGAAACAACCGATGGTCGAAAAACTGGCGGCAATGCGTCTTCTCGGGATGATCGAGGCACTGAAAGCGCAGGAGTAGGACCCATCGGAACGCGAGCTGAGCTTCCAGGAGTGACTCGGGCTGTTAGTGGATCAACAGTGGAACTGGCGGGAAAACCAGGCGCTCTCCCGCCGCCTGGAGAATGCCAACCTCCGCACGCCAACCGCTTGTGTTGAGGAAATCAACTATCGGACTGTTCGCGGCCTCGAGAAGAGCGTGATCCGTTCCTTGACGCAACAGTCCTCTTGGGTCGGCTCACACGAGAACATCTTCGTTCTGGCACCAACCGACGTCGGCAATTGCGCTCTGGCTCAGAAGGCGCGCCGCGATGGTTACTCGGCCCTCTATACTCGCACCCAGTCACTGTTCCGTGATCTGGCCATGGCACGAGGAGACGGCAGCCTGCGCAGTCTGCTGGACCAGCTCAGTCGATGGCTCCGCTGTCGGAACCCGAGCGCCGCGACTTCTGGTAGATCTGTGAGGATCGCTACCAGGCACGCTCCACCATCCTCACATCACAACTCCCGGTCTCGCGTTGGCACGAACAGATCGGCGATCCCACCCTAGCCGACGGCATCCTGGACCGGCTGGTTCATAACGCGCACCCTATTGAGATTCGCGGCGATTTCATGCGCAAGAACCGAGGAAAGGCGAATATATAGGCGGATGCCAGGCGCTGCCTGTGGGAGCGACTCGCCTTTGATACTGTGAATCCTTGATGGATCGATCGAATGGATACGAAGGTGTCGCGGTGGAGTTTTTGGCCCGCCGTGGCAGTGGACATTCTACTGGCGTGGGCGTGAATGAGGTGCGGAAGTGGGCCCGAACGCTACCACGCGGAGCCACTGTAATTGATCTAGGCTGCGGGCCCGGTTTCCCCATTACCGAGGTTCTGGTCGCCGAAGGCCTGAGTGTCTTTGGCGTTGATGCAGCACCATCTTTCGTCCAGGCATTCCGGCGCAATCTCCCCAACACACCCGTGGCTTGCGAACCCGTTG
The DNA here is from genome assembly GCA_964464925.1 of uncultured Solibacteraceae bacterium. Lineage (GTDB taxonomy): Bacteria > Acidobacteriota > Terriglobia > Bryobacterales > Bryobacteraceae > CAYXLI01. Next base: position 13,801 of record CAYXLI010000037.1, read on the forward strand.
AAGATGAAGGCCAAAACCACTATTTCGATGCTTTCCAAAAAGGGGATTGCCTAATCCGGGCCGACGGAGAGGGACGACATAGGATGATGGATGACTGCTTCGCCACGGCCTGGTAATCGCCGCCGTCCGGAGCGCTCGTCGCGCTCCGGACAGTTCCGTGAGCGCCTCTTTGGCTCGATCGCGCTCCTCTACCGAGTCGACGCTCTTTTCAGCCTCGACGACCTCCTTGGCTAATTCGAGCATCTCTTTCAGGAATTCAAGACTGGTGAGAAATCCGTGCTCATGGCGCTCTTTGATCTTTTCCAGCCGCTCCCCGAGTGTGGTGAACTTCGCGTTGCCGAGATGCTTCCGCAGACGGGCGATAAGTTTGATTGATCTCGATCTCTTTCCCCTTCCTTGGCGGGGTCCGCTGCCGCCAGGATCTCCTCAAGGACCTGTGCGTCCATAACAAGCGTATCGACGTCGTCGCACAACGAGTCAACATGAACGTTTTCGTTGATTAACTCGATTGTCTTCGCGCCGAGAGCGTGCCAGGGTAGCTTACCGTTACCGCTCGGTGGCTTGATCGAGTCGCCCAGATTCGGCCGAGCACCGAGTATTTCGCGGCGAACTTATCCCGGAATTCGTTGTTCGGCAGCTTCTGTTGCGCGGCCATTAGGCCTTCATATCCGCCGACAGCGCGGTCCACGCCCGCAAAGAACGCCAGGCACTTCTGCACCGTTCAACGGAACCGGGAACACCGATGATGCGACCAACTTCGTCTGCGCGTTGCCAAAGTAGCATCACTCGGCTTTAGCGCAGGATCACCATGCGCAAGCTTGTTACGCATGTTAGCCGAAAGGACACTTTACATCACGATTAGGCAGGCGCCGTATGCGTTAGCTCTGCACGTACGGATCTGTGCACGTACGGTCAGCAATGGCGGTTTCTACCACGCTTACTGCACTGCGCTGAATGCTGTTTGCAGTGAAAGAATCTGGTCCAGACTCGTGCTACGCTCAAGGAGTCGAGCAATGTCGAGCGGAGTACGACGTCTCCGCCAGCATTATTGTTCGAAGCTGACGGGAGCATTGGGCCGGACAGTCAGTGGTTGCCTATCGTCCGATGATTGGGCACTCGCCGCAACCGAAGCCTTCCTGCCTTGAGCTTGCGCATCACTGTTCCTCACCTGGAACTCGGCAAGAGAAATTGTTGGAGCCGACGCCGTCGAAGCTGATGCGGGCTGAGGGCGGACCGAAGCGTCACTGGAGAACCAGTATTCACCGGCCTCTAAACTGATGGGAGATGCCGGTTTGAAGGACAGGCGAAAAATGGGATCCGGCACGTTGCGGTCCCGTACCCTGGGATCATTGAAAATTCGAACGGCTCCTGTATCTGCAATTGTGAACTGTCCGGCAGTACTATCGGTCGACAGCACATTTCCCACGAAGTTCTTCGTATCGATTGGAGCTGGTCCAGAAGTGCTCGACCAAATATTGAGCCGGTATTTGAAATACGGATTATACGGATCAAAAGGAAGATCTGCATTCCCGTCCCCGTCGAAGTAGACGTCGATCTCCGTGACGGTGGTGCGTTGGGTGAGCTTGACATAGGTCGCGAACACCAGGTTGAAGTAGTTGGACATCGAGAACAGGTTCGAAAGACCTGGCTTCAAGGCGTTGTCGCCGCCATTCGTATTGTCATAGAAGCCTCCGAAGCTTCGGTCTTCGATACCGTTGTTGTCAAAGACGACCGTATTGCCGCTGCGAAGTGTGAGGGCCAATCCGGACGAGCCGGAGAACGTACTATTCAGGCCGTTATTCTTGGTCCAGGCGTTATATCCTTCTGGCCCCCAGGCAACCAGATCGCTGTGACGAAAGGCGAGCGAACTGTTCGTGCCGCCGGCGGCGTTCAGTGTTTGGCCAGGAACCGGCTTCCCTCCCAACAAGGCGAAGTAGAATCCGAGTTGGCGGAACGGAATGTTCACCTTCGCCTGAGTCCTGACATCACCGATACGCACCTCCACATTGGCGGGACCGGTCAGAACAACCTGAGGCAGCAAGACGTTGACTTGGTACAGTCCAGTGGAGCCAGGCGTGAGTCCAGCGAATTGAACTGTCCCAGTAACGCCATTGATTGCGGCAGTCACCGATTCCGTGATGCGGGCTGGTTCCGTTCCATCGAGACCGGGCGCCGCGCGTCCAGCTATCGGATAGCCACTGACCTCGCCAGCGCTGCCTAAGTAGAGAATGATGGTGTCGGCCGGTTTACCCGGACTGGTATCGGTGAGAACCTTATAGTCGGTCGACGTCGCGATTGCGCGCCCTTGGCCTGTTTGGTCGGCCGTAAAGAGTTTTGGAGCACGCGGCACGATGGTGACGATTTCCGAATTGCTCGTTGCCGCTCCCGACCGCAAACGAACTTGGAGGCGGCCGGGGAGCAGACCGTAAGGCAGTTGGGCGTTGATCTGCGATGCGGATACGTACCACAGCGGAAGCGCCTGCACGTTGTTCCCATCGTCAACAATTTCCACAGTGCTTCCTCCTAGGAATGTAGGGAGCGGAAGAGACGTGGCGCGCGTTGTCTCGCTGGCGAGATTCGAGCCGAAGATCGAGATGAGAGAGCCGGGCGCGAGGTCTTGCGAATAGTCGGCGGCATTGACCACGCCTCCCTTTGTGATGGTTGCGGTTTGTCCGGCGGCAAGAGCCGCAGAAATGGAAAGAAACCACAACATGTGTGTTGTTCGCTGGATAAACATTGGTTCCTCGTTGATGTAGATTTGCGCGACGTGACGGGCCGATTTTACGGAGCGCTACTGCTCACAGTTCCAACCCCGACGGGGCTTGTGGGTTTCTTCACCGTTCCCTGGGGCAACTGGCCAGACTGTACTGCCGCGGTGATCGCGGCGTCTGCGCTCTGCTGCAGAGCAGTCGCAATCTGCTGTGGCATAAGCGGTGTGGTACTACCACTTGGTATGATCTTCAGTGGCTGCTCAGACGAACTCCCGATGTCTGCCGTAACAGTTGCTCCCACCAGCGGGCCTGAAGTCACCTTGACAAAATCAGTTCCGTTCGGCGTAGTAACCGGAACGTCAATGCTCGTGATCGTTAACTGATTGTTGGGGCCTACGGTCACGTTGAATCTGGTGCCATCGGGAAGGATGATCTGGGTACTGCCACTTCCGTTGGCAGCCGCATTGATCGTCCCAACTGACACGGCTTTCGGCGCGAACACAATACCGGAACGGGTGCCGGAAGAAGAAGGCGTTGCGATTCCGCTGGACGAGACGGAGGAAGTCGGAAGGAAGCTCCTGGTGTTGCGCGCGGAATTCTGCAGCACGGCTCCGGCCGCGTCGATGATGTGCACCTGTGACCGGGGAGTCACGCTATAGGCGATTGAGCCACTCAGGACTCGCACGGAGATGTCGTCCTTTGAACCCTGGATCTTTACCCGCGAGTGTTTCTGCAGCGAAACGGTGCTGCCATCCTGGAACTGGATGTAGGCTTCCGCGTTCCTTGTGGCAATGTCGTCATCGAGCGTGACCGGCCAGGATGCAAGACCTTTCATGTCGACGGCAACACCACGCACCTCGAGGGGTTCGGAGCTGGTGACGCGCGCAACCGTGGGCTGCGCTGCGCAAAGAGGTCCGCATGCGAGGATAACGGACAGCAATAGATTGGTAGAAATTTTCATTGGCGATATACCCTGGAATCGAAGTGTGATGCTACGTTAGCGATAGGCGCATGTTGACGATAAATGAGGCGAAGAATCGGAATGTTCTACGAGCTGCGTCCATCTGTCTTCTGGCGGCAGCTGCCGGAGGGTCCTATTGGGCCGCAAGGCTGCTGGCAGCCGAGATTTCATTTTCGATGGATACTCCCGCTTCGGTGCAGCTTGCTACTCACATGGTTCCTGAAAAAGCCGATTACTATGCGCGGCTGGCGCAACTTGACCCAGAGAGAGCAGCGAGTCACTATGAAGCCGCTCTGCGGCGGAATCCGCGGCAATACTTTTGGCGGATCGACCTGGCGACTTCTCAAGAATTGGCCGGAGATACAGCCGCTGCGGAAAAGACGCTGCTTACTGGCGTGAAGCTCAGCCGATATTACCTTCCCCGTTTCAGTCTGGCCAGTTTCTACTTCCGTCAGGAGCGAGTGTCGGAGTTTCGCCGCTGGGCGCGTGAGGCGCTGGAAATTTCGTTTGCAGACGCTGCGCCGATCTTCACAATGGCACGCGCTTTTAAAATCGCGGACCACGACCTCGGCTCCGAGATTGTGCCGGATCGTGCCCGGCCGCTGAGCTACTGGTTGGACGATTTGGTATCCCGCCGGCAGCTCACCGACGTGCCGGAGGCCGCACGCCGCTTGATAGCCGCCGGGAGCGAGGCGTATCGTGCACCCGTTTTGCGGGCATGCGAGCAGTTGTTCGCGGCAGGTCAAGTTGCAACGGCTGTGGATCTCTGGAACGAAATGGCGAAGCAGCAGTGGATTTCGTATCGGAGTTTAGATGCAGCAGCTCCGATCACCAATCCAAAATTCGAGACAGCCCCGCTCTCGCCGGCAGGGTTCGACTGGCTAATACGATCGCCCGCAGGAGTGACCGTCTCATTCTCCGCCGATGGTTTACGAGTCGAGTTCAACGGGAAGGAACCGGAACAGTTTGTAATCCTTTCGCAAAACTTATATCTGCAGCCAGACGTCGATTATGACGTGATCACTCGCTACAACACGCAAGGCCTCGGCCGTGCCTCCGGATTGCGCTGGTCGGTGGCGCCGGTCGCGGGAGGGAGCCCGCTGACCACGTCGCCATTTCTATTCCAGGCAGATGAAGGAGGCTCTACGCGATTTTTTTTTCGTTCAGGCCACACGTCTAATCCTTTACAGCTAATTCTTTCTTATGCGCGCGTGCCCGGGACCACTCGGGCCGATGGAGTGCTTGTAATCGAAGAAGTCCAGGCAAAGGCGATCCGGTGACGAATCGTACGCAAACGATCTTAGCGGCCTGTCTTCTAGCGCTGTGCGGCACTGGACTGATGCTGTCGTGGATCCCAAATGATATTCCATGGCATGCATACCAAGTTGGTGTGTTCGCTCTATTGGCGATCTGGGCTATCGACTTTTATAGACGCGGCGAGAAGATGAGATTCTCGCGGGTGCTGATTCCGCTCGCGTTCGTGCCGGTTTGGGGCGCAGCTCAGCTCCTGTTTGGCTGGACCGTGTACCCCTTCGCTACCGAGCATCAAGTGCTGCGGTGGATTACTTACCTCGCTGTGTTCCTTCTCTCATCGCAGCTATTCCAAAGTCGAGAACAGCGGGATCGTCTGCTTCGCATCGTCCCAGCCGCATCACTCGCAATCGCGGTCTTGTCCTTGATTCAGTACTTCACGAGTTCCGGAACAGTCTTCTGGATTTTCCAGGCGGAGCAGGGCCCTCATATGGGGCCGTTCTTGAGCCACGACCACTTCTGCTCGTTTCTTGCTATCGGTCTGGCTATGTCTATGACTGAGCTATTAGAGGGACTCCGGTTTTGGCCGCTTGTGACAACTGCATTCCTTTACGCTGCCGGTATCGCCAGCGCATCGCGGGCAGGCTCGACCTTGCTGACGCTAGAGATATTGTTCTTTTTCGTTCTCTCACTTAAGGCCCGGGGCAACCGCGCGAACGCGATGAAGACGTTGGGTGCTGTGGGGGCCGCAGTAACTTTGCTCGTGATGTCCGTTGGCACCGATCAACTGATCCACCGCTTTCAGGACTGGCAAGGCTACCCTGGGCGTCTCGAATACGCCCAGTCTTCGGTAGCGATGTTCCTGGCTAGGCCGATCACAGGCTATGGTCTGGGCACGTGGACAGAAGTTTACCCGGAGTTTGCGGTTGCGGATGACGGCTTGCGCGTGAATGCGGCCCATAATGATTGGCTCCAATGGCTCGACGACGGTGGTGTCTTAGTGCTCGCAGGTTTGATGATGGTTGCAGCGTTTGCCGTGTTCCTCAGCACTCGGAATCTTTGGGCCGCAGGATCTGTCGTCGTCTTTCTTCATTCTCTGATTGACTTTCCACTTCAGGGCCGCTTCTTGCCCACGCTCGTGCTGCTTGTATTGGGCGCTGCCTCCGCGGCTTCGTTACCTAAACGGCATCGATTCGACTGAACAATTCGAGGTGGGCAATTCTTACCGATTCGGCCTACCGATTGGGAATCCGGCTGCTGATTAAACGAATCCGCCACTTTCCAGTTACGATTGCACGCTCATAGCGCGCCTCGATCGCCAGAGCAAAGCCGAGCACTATCAGTATGACTTTCGCGATGAGTTCGCTGAAGCTGAACTGGTGGCCGTTCCCAATCAGGCCCTGCAGTCCTTCGACAAGCACGGCGGAGCCTCCGGCCATAAGCAGTCCCCAGGTAAGCTTCGCGAAGCGATGGAAGGTGAGGGGCGTACAGTAGCCGAGGAGAAGGAACATGACGATCTTTGCCGATTTGTATATATAGAACGCCATTGGCGGAAGCCCCCTGACCGGAATCACTTCCGCGACGATGGTGGCCGCGACAATCCCGAGCCAAGCCAATTGCAGCAGCCTGCCAAACATCTCGACAGCAGCTCCGTAACGGGACAGTCGACGCTGGATAGATTCAGTGTGTGCAGGCGACATTTAATATGCACCTTTCGCAGTAAGTACGGCTGTCACGGTCCTCGCGATGATATACAGATCGAGCCAGACCGACCAGTTTTGAATCAGGAACGCATCTAGGCGAACTCTTTCACTAAAGGGGAGGTGGTTCCGTCCGGAGATCTGCCACAGACCGGTGATTCCCGGACGAACGCGCTTATATAGTTCGAAAGTGGGCCCGTACATCTCGATCTGGTTCCGCAGAAACGGTCTCGGTCCGACGATGCTCATTTCGCCGCGCAATACATTCCATAGTTGCGGCAACTCATCCATGCTCGTCTTACGAATGATTCGGCCGATTGTCGTCACTCTCGGATCATGTTTCAACTTTTGGGTACGCTCCCAGGCAAGCCTTTCGTCGGGGTGCCTCTCAAAGTATTTCTGTAACACCTCATTGCCGTTAACGACCATGCTGCGGAGTTTCCACGCTCCAAAAGTTCGACCGCGATAGCCGATGCGTTCGTTGCAATAAAACACCGGGCCCTTGGATTCAAGCTTGATCAGTGCGGCTATCATGGCAATTGCCGGGAGTGATAAGAGCGCCACAGGTACGGCAATCAAAAGATCAATAATCCGCTTTGCAAGCTGGGCGGACGGGCGAAGCAGGCTGTGAGTGACTTCTAATCCGATTATGCCGCCCACTTCGCGGATGTTGAGACCGAGGCTGGCCATTCCGGCCATATCGGGAATCACCATGACGTGACTGAAACACTGTCCGTAGCAGTTCAGCACTTTCAAAAGTTCATCATTCGAGAGCCTCGGCATGCACAAAATCCCGTAGGAGATTCGATGTTCACGTGTGATGTCGAAACAACTCGACAGCCGACCGACAAAGAGATCCGATTGAATCCCGTCGTATGTTGAAGCGTCATCATCGAGGACGGCAAGGGGCTTCAACCCGAGCGTGGGGTTTTCCTTCAGTGTCTTTAATACGCGTTTGCCGGTTTCTCCGAGACCCATAATGACAACCGGGCAGCCCCACCACGACTGATTTGCGAATGCAGTTCGGACCAGCCCGCGAGTCAAAGGCACCAGCAGAACGCTAAACACATAGGCCGATACCACAATGAAACGTGACTGCGACAAGTCATGTGAGACAAATGTCGAAGCGCCTAAGCAGAGGAATGCGAGGGATACGGCGACGATTGTGCGTCGGAGTTCTTCCGCTGGGTTCTCACACACTCCAGGATAGAGATGCGCAGCGACGAAGCTGCATACCGTGAAGATGACATAAGTGACGGCCAGGCCGGGAATCGAGGGGCTTGGCCCTCCAGTTAACACACCACGGACGTAGGAGGAGAGCACGGTGGCACAGGCAACCGCACAAATGTCGGCTAGGGCGAGGCAGATGATCGTCCCGACCGGCCGAGCAACCCGCACGGAAGAATGTGTGGAGGTAGCAGGGAAGGTGAGGGTAGAGTTAGCAATCTCAAAGTCCATATCTATCCGAGGCGGCGAGCGTTCAGGAGCTGGAAGAAATCTTATGTTCAGATGGAGACTGTTTCGTCAGGAATGCTCAGGTAAGCTTTCTGCCCGTATACCAAACTGCGTGTGCGGTCGATATGAACATCCGCATTCTCGAGAATCTTCAGGAACCGAGCGACGATGTTGTCGAGGCAGAAGGCCTTTTCAGCATAGGCTCTCGCCGAACGCCCTTGATGCAGCGCTCTTTGAGGATTGTCGAGTAGACTCGTGACAGCAGAAATGAAGGCTTCCGTATTGCCCGGTGGAACTACGGCACCCGCATCCGCAGCGGCAATCATGCGGGCGGCAGGATTGCTTCCATCAATTGCGAGCACGGTTGGCCGACCCGCACACAGATACGACAGTATTTTGGAAGGCACACAGAACGAGCCGGCCGAGGGGTCGAGGGGCGCAATGAGCAGCGCGGCCGAGGCGAGTACCTTGGGTACATCCTCGTATGGCTGAAACGGGAGGACCATGAGATTCTTCAGACCCTTGTCGATTGCCTGCTTCTCAACATGCTTTGCGGCCTCCCCACTACTGACGATTACGATTCGGATATCCGGCCGATTTTGCAGCGCCACAGCAAGCTTTGTGAACATCGCCAGGTCATGCTTGAACCCCAGCGTCCCGGAGTAGATGATGTTTCTCGTATCGTCAATGCCGACGCGCTGTGACCAGTCGTTTTGTACGTGGAGAGGCGGGAATTCCTGAATATTCGCCCAGTTTTCCAGAATCGCATGCCGCCGTTCCCGTCGAATGGCGAGCGGCAGCGCCGCCTCATGGCCCACCGCGATTGTGATGACCATGCGGCTCCGCTCTAATATCTCTTCTTCCCAGATGTCTGCCAGGCCGCCGACCACGCGGCCAATAAAACCAAACTTGCGGCCCAGGAGATCATGCATGGCTCGGCCTTGAAGGTCCTGCAGCCAATAGATCACGGGAATTTGCCGATTGCGGGCCCACAACTGGATACGGGTAATCGCTGCCAGAGGAACGCAGGAGACAATGATGACGGAAGGATGCTCTTCCTCGAGCGCCCGGATACAATTCCCTGCCCACTCAAGTTCACCCAGAAGCCGCTTATGCAGGCTCATTTTGCCGTACTCGCGGCGACAGGAGATCACCCGAACGAGGTCCGAATGAACTGTTGCCCATCTGGCTAGGGATTGCTGGTTGGGCGACTCCAGGGAGCCATTTGCGACGTAGCGAATGGCACAGCCATCCTCGTAAAGACGAACCGCAAGGCGGTATGTAAACGAGTGGCAACCGTAGTCGATCAATGCAACGGACATTTGAATCAGGTTGGAAGCGATTCAGTTAGCGGTCTCAGCCGCCGACGGGGCAGGTCTTTTCCGCGGTCTGATTTTGTCAACTTGCGTGTCTAGGTGTGGGAGAGTCGGCGCAACCTACAGCATCAACGGACGGCTTCTGTTCTTCGATGAGCTCTCGCGTCTTTAAGACGATCATGTACTCGTACATTGATTGGAGGACGGAGTACGCGAATCCGGCGCGCCCGTCGAGAAAGCCCCGCTTAGCGACGTAGAGTAGTAGGAACTTCAGCAGCGGACGGCAGGGCGCCCGGTAAAAGAGCTCCTTCTGGTGGTAGCGTCGCTTATTGCGGTCTTTTGCAAAGAATGCCTCCCGAACGCTCCACGAATTTCCTCTAGCCCGGTTCGCCACGATCTGCTGCGCCTCTAGCGTACTGTAGCGGTTGTGCTTGTCCAGCCAATGCCCCATTCCCTTACTGAACGGGAAATGATCGAAACAACCGCCAACTTCGCCAACAGGTCCGCCTGGAATTGTAACAGGGTTTACTAACCGCTCGTAACGCATCTTCTCAGGGCGAAAGAGGCGGATATTGAACGGCGTTGGAGCTGTGTGCTTTAGCCACGTGCCTTGAAAGAAATCGCGTCGAAGCACACGAAAAGCCACGTTGTTACCAGGAGCCCGGACAGCTTCATGAATGCCCGCTACTAACTCCGGCCGCATTCGCTCGTCGGCGTCCGTGTAGTAGACCCACGGATACTTGAATGGGATATTTCGGAGTCCCCAGTTTTGATGAGCAGCCCAGTTGTCAAACGATCGCTGCGTAACCGTTGCGCCCGCCTCGCTGGCGATTTCGAGTGTACGATCCGTGCTGTACGAATCGTAGACATGAATGTCATCGGACCAAGAAACCGACGCCAAACAGCCGGGCAAGTCACGTTCTTCATTTTTGGTGAGAATCAATATGGATATCATTGGTCTCATTAACGGTCTCGTTCCAGATCCAGGTCCCGAACAGCGGGCTGTGTCTCGAGTTCGTGCTGATGATCGCGTCTCACGCGCTGTTTGATCTTACGTGCTGGCACGCCACCGTATACCGTCCATGGTTCGAGGTCGTGCGTTGCCACAGATCCCAGGGCGAGTATTGCACCCTCGCCCAGGGTCAGACCGGGCTGCACGGTAGCCCGGGCGCATACCCACGAGTACGGACCGAGCTGAATCGAATTGGCCACCAAAGGAAAGTTTGGGTCTTCGTAGTCGTGAGAAGCGCCACAGAGGTATGCCTGCTGCGAGACGATCGCGTGTGACCCCATATGGATTGGCTTTGGATTATATACAATCGCATCTTCCGCGATCGTCGCGTTCTGATCACAGATCAAATTCCACGGCGCCCACACGCGAGCGGTTGGATAGATATGCGTGTGATCTGCGAGCTTCGCACCGAAAGCGCGCAGCAAGAACCGGCGCCATCCGTGGAGCGGGCGCGGCGATGGCCTGAATAAAAAGACGTATACAAGGTTCCATACAAAACGCAACAGCCTGTTGCGGAAGGAGAATGCAGGTCTAAGGTATGGATCCGAGCTATTTCTTGACATCTGAAGTGCGACTGCTATCAACAACCTGCAGTAAGGTATTTTTCAAACTATTTGCAGCCTTGCGAATCTCAAACCTGGCTTCGAAACATTTTCGGGCTGCTTCGCGCATGGCGGATTTGTCACTGTCTGTCATGCTTGCCCACGTTCGCAACAGCGAGCAGATCCCTTCGACGCTGTCGGCCGCCACTATTCCCGCTCCGTCAGCCTCTACTTCCCGCCAGATGTTTACCTTATTTGAGATCAGGGTTGGGACGCCATACGCGAGGGCTTCGGCCACGGCCACCCCAAAGTTCTCATGGTGCGATGGCAAGAGGAATACGTCAGCACATCGCAGGGCGCCGAATTTTTTGTCGCCGACGATCATCCCCGTCCAGGTGACCCGGTTCGAGAGATTCAAGTCCGCCGCTAAGCGCTCCAGCCGTTCGCACTCTCGGAGCTGATCAGGGCCGGCCAGGACGAGGTGCCAGTCCGGATCTGCGGCAAGCACGCGCGCGAACGCCTGAAGAGCAAGATCGCAGCCCTTTATTGGATGTATGCGCCCCAAGAAGAGCACCAGCTTCTTCCCTCGCAGTTGCGGGAAAGAGGACAAGAACGCCTCGCGTTGGATCTCCGCATTTCCTCGCGCACGGCGAGTACCGTAACCAACGACTCTCTCGCACGCCGAATATCGTGAAAACGATTCGCGCGCGAGCAATCGCTCTTCTTCGCACGTGAACAAGACGGCACCCGCGTCCCGAAGCACGCGGTATTCGAACCAAGGCCAGTACAAGCATTTCTTCAAGTGCTTGAGTGGGTATCTATGTTTGAACCACGGGCCCAACATGCCGTGAGTGAATACCACATACGGCGTCCCGGACCGACGCAGCGCTCGCCATGTGGCGAGGCTGTGAAACTGCCATATGCCATTCACGACTACGACATCATAGGTCCGGGAATTCTGCCGAAGCCAGGATTCGAATCGCGGAGCATAGCGATATTTGAACCGTCCGGGCCCCAGCGCGTACACAGGCAGAGGACAGGCCCTGGCTTCATGGTCGTCCGGTGAGTCGAGCGAGGCAATCTCAACCACGTCACCGAGAGCCTTCGATACAGCGGCAAGCTGCTTGATTCCTTCGATTGGCCCGCCGTATCGGGCGTCAACGGAACTGATCGTATGGAGGATTTTCATCACTACGGTAAATACGGGAGCGATCCCGTCTTGATCTCACAATCAGCGGGCGGCGGCCAGGAGTTCGTTTCCGCGTTCCAAAACAGTCTTCGCAAATCGCTCCGGGCTGAATTGATTACTCAGTTCGAAACTGCGGCGGCCCATCTCGGCAAGTTCCTGTGCAGATTTGCGGGTCATTCGATTCATGGCTTCGGCAAGGGCTACGGCCGAGCCCGGGGTGACGACACACCCGTTATACCCGCCCTGCACCAGATGTACCGCCGCTCCACAAGCGCTGGTCGCTATCAGCGGCATTCCGGCACTTGCCGCCTCATGCAGGGCGACGCACCATGGATCGAAGGTGCTCGGCATGACAAAACAACGCGCTTCCCCGAGAACATCAGGCAGTTCGTGCGGTTGGATGAAGCCGCGCCAGTCTATGCCGGGGATATTTGAAATCACGTTTCGAATAGGCCCATCGCCGACAACGATCAGGGGCCATGCATCCCGGCACGTCTGCCTGTACAATCCGTATGCTTCCGCCAGGACGCGGACGCCTTTCTCCGGCGAGAGCCGGCCCGCGTATACAAACCCCCGCGCGTTCTCACTGCGCAGCTCACGTGCTTTCGCCAAGCCCACAACGTCACAGACGTAAAGGCCCTGCCATATTCGTTCCTCGTCGAAGCCCATTTTGCGCGCCCACGCTGCTTGACGCTCGCCCGCGGCGAAGAACACATCGTAGAACCGCCTGATGTGAAAAGGGGCTGCAAGCCGGCCCAAGTGCTGCTTGAGAGTGCCGCGCCATTGGTTGTCGCCGCAACCGACACGCACCGCCCGTCCCTTAAGACGTAAGCAAACCCGCTGATACAAAGCAACGTGCCAGGAGCAAAGAATCACATCGGGGCCAAAGGATTCGACGGCGCTGAATACCTTATTCACTTCGGGCGCCCCAGCGAATTCATAGCGGTCTTTGATCCACTCTAATTCTTTACTATCGAACGGAGCGTCCGATCCGGAGGCTTCGTTGACGACCAATATCTCGCAGCCGTGCGATACCAAAGCACGCAGAACGACGTTCCAGTAGCCCGACGGCCTTGTCCACAGTACAGCGACTTTCATCGTTTGCCCGGGCATTCCTACACAACCACATCAGGGGGACCCATAAGGCTTTCAACGGCCAGGAGCATCGATCGCCGCGGACTCCGAACACGAGTCTCCCACTTTGTCACATTGCGGTACCACGGAAGACGAGTTCCGTAATTTGCCCAGGTTGGTCCGAAAATGCGTTCCAGATCACCTTCATACTGTCGTTGCATCCGCCCGGAGCCGCTTATGCCCCCGCCATGCAGCCGGAAGGCGGCCCAATACCTGGCAGCGTGAACGATGCTCAGGCCGCGCTTTGCGAACTCAAAAAACAGCTCCCCATCCCAACACGTGCGATTCTGTTCATTGAATCCACCCACGTCATAAAACACTCCCGACCGGAAAAAGGTCGACTGTTGCATCACAACCAAGCAGCCCATCAGCAGGCGCCGAAAATTGTATGGCGTGGACAAACAACGCCGGATACAACGTCCATCCCCATCGATGAAGTAGCCGTCGCCATAAACCACGTCCGCGCACGTGCCCCGAAAGAACTCTACAGCCTCGCCAATCGCGCCGGGCAGCAAAACGTCATCTGCGTTCAAGTATCCGAAGATTTCGCCTGTGGCCGACGCAAAGCCCTTGTTCAGGCCATGGGCTGGGCCAGTGTCCGGTTCTAAGATTGTCTTTGCGATTCGAGACCGAAACTTCTCGATGATCTCGCGGCTACCATCCGTAGAGCCCGGGTCAACGACGATGTACTCGAGATCACCATATTCCTGGTCGATCACTGAGCGAATCGCTCGCTCCAGGAAGGCGGCCTGATTGAAAGAAATAGTGACGATGGAAATCTTAGGCATAGGCTTGGTGCAGTCTAAGGATGCATGCGGATAACAGCTAAGCCGATCGCAAGATACCTACATGAGATCGGGAGCTTTGCCTGGGTAGAACGACACGATTTAGTGCCCGCGAGTACCCACCCAGCAAGATCATCGCGTATATCAGATATGTTGTTGTGAACCTTCCGTCTGCTCCGTAAGGTGAAAAGAGGATGTCCCACATCAGAGACAGAGCTATAAATACGAAGAACGCGAATAACGGTTCGCGCCCGGACGCACGCGCCAATGCGCGAGCCGTCATCCATAGCACCCAGGACCAGAACACCGCCCCAAGAATGCCCGCCTCGACCCAAGCGCCGAACAAGTGTGAGTGCGTTGGGATGAGGTCAGGTTCCGTCGGGTCGTAGACTTCCCGATAGCCCAGCGCAACCCTGCGCTCATGCAGAATCGCCTTGTAGCGCGGATCTTTGGCCCAGGACCCGTGACCGATAAACGGAGAATCCATGATGGCGACGGATGACGCGAATAGCTCGCTGCGCCCTCCCAGCAAGACGCCGCCCTCGCCGCTACTCTGTATTGCGTATTTTTCGCGCGCTTGATCGCCTAACCATCCGTTTTCCACTGTATACGCGTAGATTGAAGAAAAGGCCCACGCAGTCGCACCGATGGAGGCGATCGTTAATATTCTGTCCCGAATCCGAAGGGCTCTGCCAGAGGCGTTCAATGACGACCATATTTGAGCGCAAATGGCGACGGCCGCGCAGACAGCTCCCAGGCTACGGAAGCCGAGTACCAAATTCAAAGCCGCCATTGCCAAAATCATCGCTGTCCCCCAGACCCGCTTCTGTCTTCCAATTACGCCGGCGATCAGGCACACGAGCATAGTACTCGGGACCGCCAAGCCGAACTTCCACGGGTCCGCAATGGACAACTCGGTTGGGCTGATGGCGACTGTCAGCATTTCGCCAAGAATCAGGCCGACACCATACAAGACAAACCTCTTTTTCGATGTTCGTATCAGCAGTGCGATCGCGATGAAGTGAGTAATGGTCAGTGCGATCTTGCTCCAGCCTCGCGTATAGTCCGACATCGATGATTCGCGCACCAGATCGGTGACGACCTGGGCGAAGAGCCACAGCATGCCCAACATGGTTGGTATGAGAATGGATCGCTTCTGAAGAAATGCTGAGTGATGGGATATCGCGAGTGGGAATACGCTGAGAAGGCAGATATCTGATCCATATAGGACGCCCCCGAACTCCACGCGGATAAACCGGAGCACCGGGATGAGTAGACATACCATGTCGCCCAGTGTTAGGTGGATCAGGCGTAAGCTGACGGCTTGGGGGTTGGATATGGTTTCCGGCATCGACCCGATTTAAGCTTGTCTAGGCGAGTGCTTCGTAAATGCATAGCACATCGGTCTGCGTACACTCGTTGTCATTTCGAAAATAGGATGCGCTTCTTACGAAGGCTTGTGCCTGACGATATGTGCATAATCGGCCGATAGCAAAGATTTGGTTTCCCCGAAGACAGGAGGGGGCAGATAGTGGGCCGCGATGACGGAGAGTCTGTACAAGAGAGGGTGAATCTGCTGATCGGTCATTAAATGAAAGCCACCCATTGAAAAAAAGCGCAGGCCGAACCTCGATGCCAGCAGGGCGAGAGACTCTCGAGTGTAAAACGCTACGTGCTGTCCCGTTTCGAGTGCGTAGTACCACCACGAGTTGGGCTGCGGCGGCTTATCTCGCGGGACTAGTAATGTACTAAACAGCACTGTGCGGGATAGCTTCAGCATTTCCGACAACTCGGCAACCGGATCCACCAAGTGCTCAAAGACTTCGAAGGCCGTTAGCAGATCATAGTCACAGCTCCCCTGTTCAGCGTCAAACCCCGCCGCAAATAGGTTTCGGCAGTACCTGTCCTGGCGATAGAAGTCGAATCCGGCATCACGCATAAGACGTGTGAAGATTCCATACCCGCCACCATAGTCGACAAATTTCCCGGATGGTTTCGATAACAGCCTAATCAGGACCTGCACCTTCGGTGCAAAGCGGACGTTTCTTCCGATCAAGCCGAGATCACTGAATGCAATTGCATCGCCATAAGCTTCTTGCAGCCAATAGGGATGTTCGGTTTCGATAAACCCGCAAGTCGCACATCGAAAGTATTGAACGTTGTACTTCCCAAGGGCAACTGCACGGCCGAACGGATCGGATTGTGTTTCGCAGATTTTGCACATGAACGAGTTTTGGTATCAGGTAATCAACTGGTGCAATCCTAAGCACCGAGGAATCTAGCGATGCTTACAAGGAAGCGGCGCGCGTCAATTCTCTTCCACGCCTAGCGTGAGACAACGCATTACTATGCCGAATGGCCGTGTAGATCGCGATTCGACTGCGACGCGGAACATGCCGGGAGATGAAGATCATCTTCGCTTTACCATGCGCAGCCACAGAACCCGCTTGCCGATACAGCCGATGAATCCGGTTCGCTCCGAAACTCGTAAGGCAGTTTCTTGTTTTCCGTGCTTTTTCCGGGAGGATATCCAGCCGGCGATATCCATACCGCTGGTTCTTCATCGCCAGTTCATTGAGTTCCGTTTTGAGCGCTTCGTTCATGGGATTCGGCTTGGCCGGGCCAGCAGCTCGAGAGGCGTACCGAGAGTAGATCAGTAGATCGCAGGTCGACGCTGACTGATCATTCGGAATTCGGTGCGCATGGCCACGACCGCTTTCCCCTGAGCTGCGAGCTCCACCCGTTTTTTTCAATCATCCACTCGAGGACTTCGTGGTCAATGCTCAGATCGGCAACCAATTGTCTCAATCGGCGATTCTCTTGCTCCAGGTCGTTCACCCTTTTTAGCTTGCCCTTGGCAAGGCGGCCGTACTTGGCTCGCCAAGCGTACAGCGTGTGTTTGCTCACGCCCATCTCGCGGGCTACCTCTTCAGATTTGCGACCCGCTTCCACCTGCTGGATCGCTTTGTGGATCTGCTCTTCGCTGAACTTGCTCTGTTTCATCTGCTCTCCTGATCCACGGTCGTTGTAGTTTAATTTGGGGATCAGCTTTCCAGAGGCAGGTCAACTGATATTAATTTATCTCTAAGGACAATCAGAGGTGCGACCGGAGATAAGGTGTAGGCAAGTACTGCAGCCCATAGCAAGCCCTTACTGCCTGCGATGGAATACCCACATACCTTGAGCGGCACGGATAATATCAGCATCGCGGTTGCAAGCTTGGCCTGCAGCTTGACCCATCCGCATCCGTTCATAAACATAGCGATGGATACTCCTAGCGACTGCAGAATCGTCCACGCACAACAGGCGAAACATAGACTGAGAGAAGGGACATACTGCCTTCCGACCCAATGCGTGAAGATCAACTCCCGGAACAAGATGATTGTTGCGGAACATGTCGAGCTGATTAGCCCGGCCTTGAGTAATGAGCTAAGAATTGAGCTGCGTATCCACGAGTGATCGCCCCTCTGCTGAGCCTCCGCGTATGCGGGCCATAGCGGAGCCAACCATATACCCAGCATCATCGGTACGACGCTGAACACCCGGAGAGCCAAGGCATACTCCGCAATTGCGGACGGGAGCTTGGCATGGGCTAAAATCAGGTTGTCCGAAAGGAATAGTACCTGCGCTGTAATGTTCAGAATTAAGAATACGAGCCCAGTTGATAATAACTCCCGACACGTTCTGCCGTCGAAGTATCCAAGACTCGGGCGCAGCCACGGCCTAGTGATGTGGAACTGGACTGTCCAATTCGCGGCCGCAACTAGCAGTGGCGCACCCAGCCAAACGAGCATGAGATTTGGGAGGCCTGCGCGAAGTCGCGTAGCGACGATCAACGCCAGCAGCCCGGATAGCTGGCCGGCAATTTGCCACGTGTTGCTGGCTCTCCCTTCCTGATAGCCAGTCTGGACTCGTTGTACGATTCCCATGGGAACCGAGACGACGATGTACAAAACGACGATGTAGCATGCGAGGGCAAAATCTTTCGCGACAGTCGACGAGACGTATCCGAACAGACGCTGTGGAGTGGCAATTGCAAATAGTGCCAGAACTAAAGCACCACCTAGCAAAGCACCAGCCGTGAGGGCATAAAAACCGGTTGAAACGTACCTTTTCGCGGTCTGCCGGTCACCTTTCGCATACGCCGCGCCAATGGCGTTGATTAGACCATTTCCGATTCCCAGGTCCGCGAACTGCATCAGGCCTACAAAAGAGGTCAACGTAACCCAGATGCCGTAGCGCTCTGCCCCGAGATAGCCGGCGACGATTGGGATGGTCACGAAACCAGCAGCTAAAGCTATGACTTTCCCGATGAGGCCGGCCAACGCCGCGGAATTGTAACGCTTGACCCGTTCGGTTCGATGCTCGTCCCGCGCTGTTTGGCGTTCCTGCTCAGTGAGCAGTTGTGCACTCATAATATGTTTGTGAAGGACCTAAGTGAGCGCTTCGTAAACTGCCGCGGTCTCGGCCGCACACGCATCCCAAGAAAATGCTCTTGCTCGCGATTTCCCCTTGGCTCGGAGCACGTTGAGTTGCGTTTCATCAAAGAGGGTTTTGGTTAAGGTTTCCTTAATACTCTCAACACTACTCGGCTCAAAATACAAGGCGGCATCCCCAGCCACTTCTTTCAGTGCTGGGATTGAAGAGCAAATCACGGGACAGGAGAGCACCATGGCTTCCAGCAGTGGCAGGCCAAAACCTTCGTACAGCGACGGGTACACGAGTGCTGAGGCCCCGTGATAATACTGGGCGAGCTGCAGATCGTCTCCGTTCCTGTGTTCGACTCTGTCCATAAGACAATACTTTTGCATCAGAATTGACTGCTGCGCCGTAAAATGGCCACCGCCAAAGCACACCAGCTTAAAGCTATTGCGCAGGATAGGGCTATTCGCGTAGGCAAGGAGAAACGCGTCGAAATTCTTGTAGTCTCCTCGAGCACCAACGTACAACAAGTACGGTTCGCCATCCCGAGCCGCGCCCTGCATCTGATCGGAGTATTTTTCAAGCGATATTCCCAGATGTACAGTAGTCACCTTAGATTCCTGCACGCCAAAGAATTCGATCAGGTCGGATCTGGTTGAGTTCGAGATGGTGATGATATGATCCGCTCGCTCCGACCAATAACGCTTTCTACGAGTGGTTTCCGGATGAAGAGTAGGAAACCGCTCCGTGATCATGTCGTAGATCGTGATTACAACCTTTGTGCTGGGATTCCGCCAGAGCTCTTTTGAATAGTAAGTCTTGTGGAGTATCCCTCCGCGGAAACGAGCCAAGTACGGCATCTGGAGAATAGGGTTGATCTTGGTTCGAATTCGTCTACTGAAGCGGAATGGTGGAACATATAGGCCTCGGGCCAGCGAAGTTTCTCGCACGTACATGTTACTGGTTAGGCCAACAAACAGATGGGGAGCAAATCCGAGCGCTGGCATCCTCCGGATCAGTTCGAAGAAGTACCGCGAAATTCCACCGCAGCATTGCATCGAGAATGTTTCATGGTCGTAGAAGATCTTTGTCATCTAAGGTAGGCTGTTTGCAATCGGAGTACCTGACCGTCTCTCAGCATATAAGGGAAGAGAATTATTCTGCGCCTGGAGCCGCCGTATAATACTTCCGGTAGTAGCCGTAGTAATAATGGCCGCTGCTGGTATCCTTCGTCACTTCGTTCAACACCAAGCCGACCACGTTTGTCCGGAGACGCTTCAAAGTAGCGAGAACAGTCGCGACTGCCTTGCGGCTGGTTTGGCCGGCGCGCGCCAGCACAACCACACCGTCCGTGGCCCGTGCGATCTGCATCGCTTCGGCAAAGCCCAACAAAGGAGGTGCGTCCACGATTATCAAGTCGTAATTCTTCGCCGCCTCATCCAGAATGTCGATCATCATCGGCCCGATCAGGTCGGACGCGCGGCGCGAGGGCGGACCGGACGGAATCACGTCCAGATTCGGCCATGGCTCCAGCGTTACGCGCGCATCCTTCCAGTCGATCTCTCCCAGCAACACGTTGGAGAGTCCGATTGTCCCTGAGATTGCCAATTTCTTGTGCACGCTGGGCCGCCTGAGATCTCCATCGATGATAAGCGTCTTCTTGCCCTGCCCAGCGTGCGCGATTGCCAAATGAATCGCAGTAGTGGATTTTCCTTCGCCAGGCGACGGGCTCGTGATCAACAGCGACTTGATTCTTGCATCGAAGTCGGCCAATAGAATGGAGTTGCGCAATGTCCGGATGGCCTCTTCATAGGAGGAGATTCCCTTATAGGCGCAAGCGACCAAGTTGGAGTCCTTTGATTTGCGGCTATGGCCGCTCCCATTCCCGTTTACATGTCCATTCCCGTTGTAATTCACGAGCCCGAGCCCCATAACCGCTGCACTGCCCTTAGAGGTGCTGTTCTCTTCCGAACTCATTGAACTTAGCAGTTTGGCGTTTGCCGGTCCGATCAGACGCCTCATTTCCTTTACGCACGGCAAAGTACCGATCACATCTGTGTTCAGTGCGCGGCCCGCCTGCTCGGGATCCCGGACGGTGTTATCCAGCACGTCGCTCATCAAGGCGCCGCCGATCGCGAGGGCGGTCGAGATCAGAAACGCGACAATCAGGTTCAGCCTTTTGTTCGGGAACACCGGCTCGGATGGAGGGCGCGCCAGATCCGCAATGCGGATGGCACTGTTCTGGAAGCCGGCGTTGATGCCCGCTTCTTTGATTCTGCGCACCAGATCCGCATAGAGGTTCTTGTCGGCCTCGGCTTCGCGCTTGAGTTGCTGATATTCGAAAGAGCGCGCATTCAGACGATCGTAATCGGCTTTGGTCTCGGCCAGAGCCTTATGGAGCATCTGCTCGCGGTTTAATGCCTGGGCGTAGTCAGTATCGATACGCTGGCTGATGTTGCGGCGGGTTTCCTCCAACTGGCGGTTCACCTCGACGACGCGGTTCAAGGCCTTGCGGAACTCAGGGTGATTGGATCCATACGTGGTTGCGACCTCGGATAAGGCCTGCTTCGCATCGTTTAAGCGTTCCGTCAGCTTGGCCAACGCCTCGCCCTGGCTGGACACCTGCGCCGCAGCAATGGAGCCCCCCTTCATCGAGTTAGCGGCAGCTTCCTTGCGGACCCGGTCGGCTTGAGCCGCAGTGTATTCAGTGTTCAACTGCAGGAGGCGCGCAGATAGGATGTTCGTCTTCTCTTCGGGATTGATCACGTTCAACTCCCGTTCGAACTGCGCGAGTGCCATCCCGGAACGCTCCATCTTCGCTCGCAGCTCTTCGAGCTGTCTTTCCATGAAGCTGGAGAGCGCACTCGATGAGCGAATGCGGATATTAAAGGTGTGTTCCAGGTAGGATTGGGCAACTGCGTTAGAGACATCGGCAGCGAGGCGTGGGTCTGTGGATCGGTATGCGATGCGCAGGACGTAGGTGTTGGGTGGCCGAGAGATCTTCAGGTTCCGAAGCAGCACCGGCGCATTCGCCTTACGCTGTATCTTCTCAACATCCAATTTTTCAAGCTGGCTTTCCCGCTCAAGGAGGTTAAATCTGGAGGCGACAGGGCGAAGCACCGCATCGGACTGGATGAGTTCCATTTGCGTAGCTAGAAATTGATCGGAATCGTTCGCCGCCGACACTTGAGAGGCTTCCTGGCCGATGACGCCGGAGGGCGCCCGCCGGTCCACATCCACCTTCGTAGCGGCCTCGTAGACGGGCTGAAGGCGCGCCGAAACGATGTACGTCGCGATCGTAGAGATAGCAACGAACCCCAGTATCTTCCACTTGTGACGCCGGATGATCCAGAGGTAATGAGAAAGGGGAACCGACACCTGGTCAGGGTCGAGGTCCGGATATGGCGCCGGGCTGTACTGGGGAACGCGACTGCTTTCGATCAGCTCGGACGGAATTCGATCGCTGTGCTTCATGAGAAATACTCTTTTGAATCCGTTTCGCTCGATGCTCTAGCTACCGCCGGCCCCAGATGAGCAGTCCGGATGCCGTCGAACTACCAAATCCGACTACTCGCTCCAGTGCGCCCATCGTCATGCGGCGCCCCTTGTTATCTGGGATGTAGAGCACGTCATCGGGCTGAAGCAGCACGTCGGGAGACTTGCGGTCGATAATGCGGCTCAACGCGATCGAAATCTCATTGCGGTTGTTCGAACCTGCCTCGCGACGGTAGATGAACGCCTGCTTGTACGTGTATGGGAGAAGACCCTCCGACATCGCTAGCATCTTCAACACCGAGGTTTCGGTGCCGTCTTGCACCGCGAATACCCCCGGCTTCTTCACGTTTCCAACCACGTAGACCTTTCCAGCCTCGGGAATTCGAATCTCTTCACCGCCATACAGCTTCACGTTCAGGGCTGCGTCAGCAGCGTCGAGCAGAGCACGGACTGGGATGCGCTGCACCAGCGTGGCGGTCGTGCCCTGAATGGCCGAGTGAGGCCGGCTGACAAGAATTTCCGGACCAGCTTCAGGACTGAGTCCGTCGGCCTTGGTCAGAGCATCGAGGAGAGTGAGTTCCCCTATCGCCTGAAAAGTGATCGGGTGGCGGACGGCCCCCATCACGCTCACCGGCCGACTACGATATTCGACAACCGAGACGGAAACCACCGGCCGAACCAGAATTTGCTCTTGCACCAAGGCCGCACTCACGGAGGCTTCCACCTCGACCGGATATTTGCCACTCGCGCGAATCCGCTCGGTGATCATGGGCAACGGCAGAGTGCCGTCAGCCGAGACCCGAAAGGTACGCGTGAGTTCGGGCAGGTCGGCAACGGAAATGGATATTAAGTCATCCACTCCAATCTTCTGTGTGGGCAAGTTGGCGTCTACCGAAGGAGATGTGGACGTCCGTGATACGGTCTGAGGCGCTTGAGCATAGAGCGCGCTGAGAAACACATAAATCAGAACAGTTTTTTTCATTACGTGGCCCCTGAAGAATAAACAAATCGGCTGAGGTATTTAGAGCGTTCGATCGCGCAGCTGAAGGTCGAGGACGAGCTTGTCGAGCCGACGGCGCAATTCCATCAGTTCCCGCTGCGAACCGGAGGCGGTCCCATCTGAATAAAAGGCCAACATCGCATTGCGGGCGAATAACGACACACTCCGATAGCCGTGTTCACGGCACGCCTGCTCCGCTCGCTCGTACTGCTCTGCAGATAGCCGAAAACTGACCATTTTGGATTTGGGATCGATCGCTGACATTGAATAGTTTTGAGGCCGGCAAAACGGCCAGGGCTTCTGCAGGAAATTGCGGATCGGGGGGGTGAGGGAGGGTAGAATCACCCCGGTTTCCAGAAGCATTCGCAAAACAGCCATGCTTCGCCATTTTTGTCACACGGAAAATTTTGTGACAAATGTCTCTGAGCGGAGACGCGCTTAAATGGCAAATTCAGATTAGCAGTGGTGTATACATCTGTCAACAACAATCATCAAAAAACAATTGTAAAGTACTTTCTATCTTTCAGTTACTTTCAAAAAGAGCGGGGCTGTGGCGTCTGTCGCACGCTTAGTTTCAGCCGAAACTGCTTAGGTCTTGTGAGCTGAAACCATGTAACCGAATCTTAATCTTGACGCGCCTTGAGATCTAAATTACAATCAATGTCGTTCCGGTCAGATATCCTGCGAGTCCCCAATTTCCAAGGCGACTACCGGGAGAGATAGTACATAAATCATCGCTTTGTGATGAAAATGGGCGAAGCCTGTCCGCCCGCGCTAACGTTTTATTCTGCTATAAACCCCTTAATGCAGCCCATCCAAAAGTATTTGATTCGGTCGAATCTTGGGCGTGTTCTCCGTTCTAAACAACTGTAAACGCCGACAGCCCGATACCGGTTTGCGACTCAGGAATATTACTCTGCGGGCAGCCGTTTTCGTGTTGTCATGCCACCCCACGGATCGAGGAACTCTTGAACTTTAATAGTCGGATCTTCATAGCCGGACACCGCGGATTGGTCGGTTCGGCCATTCACCGCCGGCTCATCAGCGCCGGTTATCACAACATCTCTGTCCGTTCCAGGTCCGAACTCGATTTGCGAGATCAGGCCACCGTGATGAAGTTTTTCGACGGCGAGCGACCGGAGTATGTTTTCCTGGCCGCCGCAAAGGTCGGTGGCATTCTCGCCAACAAGTCTTTTCCAGCTGACTTTATCTATGACAATCTGGCCATCCAAACAAACGTGATACACGCGGCCAGGAACTCGGGCGTGGCCAAGCTTCTCTTCCTTGGTTCTTCCTGCATCTACCCGAAGATGTCCCCGCAGCCAATCAAGGAGGAGTATCTTCTCACTGGCGCGCTTGAGCCAACGAATGAGTGGTATGCTGTCGCGAAGATCGCGGGCCTGAAGATGGCCTTGGCCTATCGCGAACAGTATGGTTTCAACGCCATTTGTGCGATGCCAACGAACCTTTATGGTCCAGGAGATAACTTCGACCTGACGAGTTCACACGTGCTGCCTGCTCTCTTACGAAAGTTTCACGAGGCGAAACTCGCCAATCTACATGAAGTGTTAGTTTGGGGCACTGGCCAGCCTCGTCGCGAGTTCTTGCACGTCGATGACCTTGCGGACGGCTGCATTCATCTGATGAATTCGTATGATGATTCGGCGATCGTGAACATCGGGACGGGGCAGGATGTTACGATCCGGGAACTTGCCGATACGGTGCGAAGCATCACGGAATACGACGGCAAAATTACTTTCGACAACACCAAGCCGGATGGAACACCCAGGAAGTTGCTGGATGTCTCTCGTATGAGGGCGTTGGGATGGTCCGCCAGGATTCCACTGCGCGACGGGATTGAGAGCACTTATGAATGGTTTCGGAACAGACGCAGTCGTGCGGTAGTCGCAGACCGGCCGATCTGCGAATCTCCCCTCCATTGCTCGGTGGGCTCGCAGGAACTCGCTATCTCCGCGTCTAGCGATGTATCCTGAAGGCTCAGAGGTGATGGTTCGGCGTCAGTTGATTATTCGCGTCTGGTTCGTCTCGCTCCTGCTCGTCGCGCTGGGCTCGCTCTTGCCACGACATATGAAATACGAAAACCAGACTGTTCCTGTGGCTGGGATTGTGGAGTATACAACGGGTTGCAGCGACAAAGTCGAGCATTTTGTAGCGTACTACCTGCTCGCCATCTTGCCCGCCCTCTGCGTCCGGCGGACCGTATTCGGATTCCTGGCGGGCGGTCTGATGTCGGTATATGGTGTAGTGTTAGAGTACGCTCAGACTCTAACACCAGACCGAACCTTCGACTACGCCGATATGAAGATGAATGCCGCAGGCGTTCTCTGTGGGTTGATAACGGCTGCGCTTGTCCTCGTTATCCCAAGTATTTTCAGGAAACCCGACGAAGAACAGATGCACTCAAATACGGAGTCAGGCAGTTCTGTGATCAAGACCGGTCGAAGCGAACCTCACCGACAATAGTTGCGGTCAACTGCTGAACGAATGAACCCGAGCGCGCGAACTCTCATGTTTCTTATCGCCCGAACTTGGGAAGATAGTAACTTCTCGCTTGCGGCGCCAATCAAACCTGCAGTCTAAGGCTAGCCTCAGGACTGGTCAACTGGCATATTGCAATCAAACGTAAGTACAGCGGCCATGAAGGAACCTAGCGGTTACTGCCAGAGCCTATACCATTTCCTGCGAGCCCGAGCAGGATATGGAAGTTGTTGATTTCTAATCACCGCTTCAGGGTTCAGCCGACAGAGCTGATCGGCGCGTTCCTTCCCCCACTCGAGGACGATGGCTTCATATGCCAGATCGAGCCGCGGCGGTCTTCTTTTGGTGCTGTGCGCATCGCTCGCGATGAAATGCACCAGGTCCTCCCGAATCAATTGCAATGAAATCTGTTTCGCCGATTTTCCGAATTCCCCGAGTAGAGATTGGGCTGTCAACTGGACCAGACATCCTTGATCCACCCACATCTTGACGCGCCCTGGATCGCGCTGCACGGATGCACAACGCTCCGGGTGAGTGATGATGCAGATAATCCCGGACTGACGGAGAGCAGAAAGCGCAGGCTCGACCTTCACTGGCACGAAGTTGGGGAGTTCGACGAGCAGGTACGCTCCCTGATTGATCGTGTATTTGTTCGGGGACGATAGTGCATCCTGAAGATTTTCGAAGCTGAGGTGGAAATCGCAGCCAAAGTGGATACGAACGGCGCCGCCCGATATCTCCGAAAGTTTCGCAATCTTGCTCTGAATGATTGCCGTCTCAAAAGCGTGCACTGGACTGGCGTGAGGCGTTGCGACGATGTCGCTGGTACCGGCTTCGGCCGCCGTGCGAATCATCTCTAGACTTTCAGCGAGCGATTCGGCCCCGTCGTCCACACCCCAAAGCACGTGACTGTGGATATCGATCAGGTTTTCGGGGCATTTGCGTTTTAGCACTTTGTATTTCGAATTGTTGAGCCAAAGTCGAGTACAACAGGGCGAGAGAAGGTTTTTACTAGACTCCGCGACGCTCATCATCACGGGAGAAACCGAGTGTTCGAGGTCGCGAACTTCCCTTCCGTCTCGAAAATTTATATTTAGCTGGCCGATAACTGACGAAGTTGTGGCGACAGTACTCGCAACGCCGTGGGCGCGCGCCAAGTCGCAAAGCAAGCAGCCAAACGGTTGGGCAATGATAGCGCTCCGGATCCCACTTACTAAGGTCCGTCCTATAGCAGCGGGGGCATTTGGCCCAAAACGCGTTACGAACATCCCAAAGCTCACCGCAGAACTTCAATTCACACTCGCGGCACCGAAAATACAGAAAGCCGAAGATGCTTGCGATGCGCTCTTTCGGTCCTTTACATGGCGAGACCCGAATATCGCGTGCGCCGCACGCTGGGCAGGTGATCTCCATTGGCTTTTGTGCACCTCTTCACTTTTTCATACAACTCCGACGACCCGCGCGTCTTGATGATCTTGCGTAGGCTCATGTTTAACGACTCCACCGCGTTGGTGGTGTAAATCACCTTTCGGATATCGCTTGGAAACGCAAAGAAGGAGGTGATCCGCTCCCAGTTCCGACGCCATACCTGGCTGATCGTTGGATGCGTCGCATCCCAGCCGGCGGCGAACTCATCCAGCCGTCTCGCGGCCTCCTCGGCCGTGAGCGCGGTGTAGATCGGCCGCAGATCCCCGGCGACCTTCCGCCGTTGCTTCCAGGAAACATAGTTCAGGCTATGCCTCACCAGCTGCACGATGCACAGCTGCACCTGCGTGTTCGGGAACACCGCTTCGATCGCTTCCGGGAAGCCTTTCAGCCCATCTACGCACGCAATGAAAACATCCTGAAGCCCGCGGTTCTTCATCTCCGTCAGCAGCTGCAGCCAAAATTTGGCGCCCTCGTTGGCCGATGTCCACAACCCCAGCACTTCCTTGTAGCCTTCCAGATTCACGCCAATGGCCACGTGTACCGCGCGATTCTGCACATGCCCGTTGTCCCGCATTCGCACATACAGCGCGTCCATATACAGGATCGGATAGATCGGCTCCAGCGGCCGGTTCTGCCAGGCTCGCACTTCATCCTGCACCGCCTCGGTCACGTTCGAGATCAGCGTCGGACTCACCTCGATGCCATAAATCTCCTGTAAATGCGCCTGAATTTCACGCGTCGTCATTCCACGCGCATACATTTGATAAGATCTTGTCGTCGAAACCTGTCCAGCGCGTCTGGTTCTTGGCGACGATCTTCGGCTCGAACGTCTTATTCCGATCCCGCCGCGTTTCCAGATCCATCTCGCCGAATTCGCCTTTCAGTTTCTTTCGCGATTTCCCGTTCCGCGAATTTCCGCTCTTGTACCCAACCGGATCGTGCTTCTCGTAGCCTAGATGGTCAGTCAGCTCCGCATTCAGCGCTCGCTCGAGTACCGCCTTCGTCAGCTGCTTCAGCAGCCCATTTTCGCCTACGATGTCCTCTGGCTTCTTATAGTCCGCCAGCAGCTTGTCTATCAGCCTCGGATCGATTCCCATCGAGGTCCTCCTTATCCTAACCGAGAACATCGTTTACACAATATGTTTTACACCCTCCCGCGGTCTGGCCGCACCCTCATCCCAAAGAAAATGTTGCGCTCGCACCTTGCCCCTGGACCGGAGTTCGTTCAGTCTGTCTCTTATCGCCAGGGCTTTCATCAAAGCTTCCGACTCGCTCAACGCTACTCAGCCTCGAAAGCAGAAGGCGGCATCCTCGAACCATTTCTTTCAGCGCAGGGATCCACGAGCAAATCACTGGACAGGGAGGACCATGACTTCCAGGAGCGGTAGGCCAAGACCTCGTATGGGGGTGGCTCCACAAATCCTGACGCTCGTGATAATACGGCGCGAGCTGCAGGTCGTTGTCGTTCTGGGTGCTGGATTGTATGGATATCAGTTCCAAAAAGTAGCGTGAGGCTTCGCCACAGCACTGCATCACAGCACTGCATTGAGAACTTCTCATAGGCGTACGAATGTTCTTCACGCGACGGTGGTCATGCTGTTTGCTCGCGCTTTAAGCGCAAGCTCCTTGAATTGAGCCGATACGATGGCCCGCATCGCGCAGCGTGAGCTCCTGGGCTGCGAGCTGCAGATCGTGATCCACCATCAATGCGACCAACTGTTCGAAAGTAGTCTTCGCCTTCCAGCCGAGAAAAGCTTCAGCCTTGATCGAATCACCGTTCAAGTGGTCTACTTCCGCGGGGCGAAGATAGCGAGGGTCGAGCACAACATAGCGCTGCCAGTCCAGGCCAACATACTTCGATGCTACATCCAGGAAATCGCGGACGGAGCGAGACTGCCCAGTCGCAATCACGAAATCATCAGCAACTTCGGCCTGCATCATCTGCCACATCGCTTCGACATAGTCACCCGCGAAGCCCCAGTCGCGTCGGGAGTCAAGGTTTCCGAGGTACAGCTTGTCTTGAAGGCCCATTTTGATCCGGCTGAGAGCTCGAGTAATCTTACGGGTTACGAAGGTCTCGCCACGACGGGGCGACTCATGATTGAAGAGGATTCCGCTGCAGGTGAACATTCCGTACGACTCCCTGTAGTTGATGGCAAACCAGTGGGCTGCGACCTTGGCGGCGGCGTACGGGCTGCGCGGGTGAAACCGGGTCCTCTCGTGTTGAGGCGCCGGAGCGGAGCCGAACATCTCAGAAGAACTTGCCTGGTAGAAACGCACTGCCCGGCCCGACACGGTCATGTAGTCGCGAACGGCTTCCAGGAGGCGTAGCGTGCCAGTGGCGACCACGTCGGCAGTGTATTCCGCTTGGTCGAATGACACACGCACATGCGACTGCGCCCCCAAATTGTAGACTTCGTCTGGCTGGCTCTTCTCGAGGATGCGGCGCAATCCTGTGCCATCCGTCAAGTCACCATAATAGAGATGGAGGCGAGAGTATGTCTCATGCGGGTCGGCGTAGATGTTTTCCAAACGCCCAGTGTTAAATGTGGAAGCCCGCCGGATGATACCGTGGACTTCGTAGCCTTTGCTAAGGAGCAACTCTGAGAGATAAGAGCCGTCCTGCCCGGTCACGCCGGTGATAAGTGCGCGTTTCATTGTCTTTGAGATCTTTACTATTTTGTTCTGATAGAAATCGCGTTTGCGTAGTTCTCGAATGTGTTGCTAAGGGAGATCGAACGGAAGAATTCGGTCTCAACTCTAGAGAAGTCTGGAGGTGATTCCATCCGGTTTGCAGCCGCGCCCCGCTTCCGATCTGATTGAGCGCGACCAGCAGTTATTTGAGATTCCCGATCGAAGTCGGCCAGCAGAATGGAATTGCGCAACGTCCGGATCGCTTCCTGATGAAGTCGATTCTCCTGTCCACGTAACTGGCTAGCTTGGAATCGTTCAGGTGCAGCCGATCGCGGCTGAATTTTCACCAGCGAGCATACACAGGAAGTTTCAGACGTGTTACGCGGGGCTGACTTGATCTTCATTGATCTCCAGAGTGACCGATCTCCGAAGCAGTTCTATGCTGACAACAAGCCGTGTAGAGCCGGTGCGCCGGACGAGGATGCCCTCGACGCCCGCAAGTGAACCGTATTCGATACGAACGCGCTGGCCGATCGAGAGGTATTCGGTCGGCGTGCCTCCCGCAGCCACGACACTCCGAATGGCTTCGATCTGCTTTTCGGGAACGGGCATTGGTTCGTTGCCGAAGCTAACAATGTATTCGACAGCCGGCGCGGAGATGACGGGAAGCTTCCGCTGCGGGTCCAAGCGACAGAAGATATAGCCCGGAAAAACCGGAGTTTGAACCGCCTTGATACGGTCACTGTAGCGGCGGCGTTCCAGGTAGGTGGGCGAGAAGGCTTCGTAGCCTAGGTTCCGAAGCGCCGTCTGGGCGGCAGGCTCGGAACGCGTGCGCACTTTTAGAGCGAACCAATGAGATAGACCGGGCACATCTGCGGTCAGAACGAAACAATCACCGATAGACATGTTTATCAAACCATGGGTGGGCAGGCTTCGCCCAATTCCGTCCCATAACGGGTTCCGAGTGCGTTTACAACACCGGATTTGTACTATGAGAACGCCGAAGTTCAGCCAGACAGAGCACCTGAAGGAGCTGTTCAAGGAGGTAATGCTCAACCGGCTTTGCAGCTTCAGCTTCCACTATGCCCACACCTTGGCAATGGGGGACATCGAAATTTTTGCCTGAAGGTTGTAGATCGTCCTCTTTTCGAGAGCCAGCATACAGTGGTTTTAGGGTTCTGCGTCGAAATCTCCGGTAAGGCGTAGCATTATTGTTTGTATAGGTGCTCTATGTTGCAAAATCATTAATTTGTTTTGTCGACGTTATCCGTTGCACATCCGCAGTCCTGTTTAATATCGAAATTGATGGGCTTTGCCAGTTGAAAGCGTAACGGTTCGCTCGGCCTGTCCTCGGTTAGTGTCGCCGGAATCCGAATGGTCAATTGCTGTCCCCGTCTTCCGGTGTAGGCGCGATGATCTCTTCGACCGGTCGAATTGGGGCTCAGGCTATAAAGCGCGACTTCTCCGCATGGTCCTAAGAAGTTACCGCCGCAAATTTCGGGAACTGTAGATTCCAGAAGTAGTAAAGCGGTACAGAAATCTGTTAAAGATCTAACGCATACTCGCCGGTTAGCCGATTTGATCTAATCTTTTGCTAAGCCGAGGCCGATGGACGCTATTAGCAGGTGTCCTTTCATCCTTCAGTTCTCCGTCGCTCGCGGCCAACTAGTTCGCTGGACGATGGTGTCGCTAGACACAACAGCTGGGCTCATGTGGGCCGTGTCCTGACGTATGCCATTCTGCTTGTGGTCGTCTATGAACTGTTTCACCTATCGTTCGTGTTCCCAAATTTGGAGCGAATGTGCCTGGACCGCATCGGGCCAACGCGAACGGTTCGATTTGTTCGTGGCCAACTTGAGCGTGCGGTTAATCTCGCCCAGGATGTTCTCGTCGATTGGACAGCCGCAGAGTACGCTTCAAGAAGGTTGGAAGGTCTTCGGAGTGGGAGCCGAGATGCCCTAGACAAAGCCGAGCAGGCGTTTCCGGGCGCTCTAACACCACTACGCGCCAACATGAACGAGATTCTGGCAACGCTCGATAAGCTGATTAGCTTACCGCCTTCAGAAAGGCGTCGGACTGGAAGATCTCTTTGGGACAATTCCATAGTTCCAGCTCGGGACGCAATGCAAGCAGAATTGTTCAAACTGACCAACACCGAACAATCGAGCCGCAGGCACGCGTTCTCGGAGAAAGTATCCGATTTCCGGACGCGAGTTCATGTTGTTCTTATAGGTGTGATTCTGGCGTTCGTGAATGAATCGATCTGGAATTGCCGGAAGCGTCGAAGAGCTCGCGAACGTACGGAAGAAGAGACGCGCCAAATGCAGGAACTGGAACGGGCCCAACGTGACCTCAATCAACTCTCTGGCAAGTTATTGAGTCTGCAGGAAGACGAACGAAAGAGCTTGGCGCGTGAATTGCACGATTGCTTAGGCCAATTGCTTACGGCGGTAAAAATGGAAATCAACGCAGTTCAATCCTGCCTCAAAACCGACAACGAAAAACATGAGGCAATCGACCGCGCGCAGCTCTACATCTCAGAGGCGATCAAAACTGTGCGTGACATAACTTCACTCTTGCGTCCTCCTCTACTTGATAATCTCGGTCTGGGCGCCGCGTTGCGATGGCAAGCCGAACAGTTCTCGCAGCGCACCGGGATTCCCTGTGCCTTGATATGGCTCGGCCGGCAGACTTCACTACCGGAATCCTGGAACACTTGTGCTTACCGGATTACGCAAGAGGCTCTCCACAATTGCGAGAAGCACGCTCGGGCTACGTGCGCACGCATATCAGTGACCCAGGAACTGGGCACACTTTCCATCGATATTGAAGATAATGGAAGGGGATTTCACCCAGAATCCGAAACTGGCCGACCCTCATCGGGTTTGGGTCTTCTCGGTATGAAGGAACGAGCCAAGATGCTTGGGGGAACTCTCATAATTGAATCTTCACTCGGGAGGGGAACCCGGGTGCGGTTAAGGCTACCGACAGCAGAGATGTCTCTCTTGGAAGTCGAACAGGGCGAGAAGACCAGCGATGCATAGGCTACATTTCTTCTCCGCTACGATGATGAGCACTATATCGTCTCAGCCTCTCATCGACGGGTGGCTGCAATGACATCGGTTCGCGTACTCCTAGCGGACGATCATGCAATCGTTCGGCAAGGAGTTCGCCGCATCGTTGAAGAAGACCCGCGCAACTTAGTGGTGGCCGAGGCATCCTCGGGAATCGAGGCCGTTCAACTGGCCGAAAGGCATCAACCCGACGTCGCGATCCTGGACATCGCAATGCAGGAACTGAATGGCTTTGATGCGGCCATTCAGATTCAACGGTGCTCGCCGCATACTGGCATAATGATGCTCACCATGTATGACGATGATCAATACATTGTACGTGCAATGAGCCTTGGTGTACGGGGTTACCTGATGAAGGATGTTCTAGGGCAGGAGCTTCTGCATGCGATTCAAATTGCGTATTCCAGAAACTGCGCGTTTAGTCCTTCCATTGCACGGAAGGTGATGGAAGGATATGCGAAGGCCCTCTCGGTCCACGTGCCTGCCGATCGTTACGCCACGCTCACCGATCGAGAGCATGCGATCTACCAAATGTTGGCAGAGGGAAAGACCAACAAGTGCATCGCGAGTCGCTTGAATATCAGTGTACATACGGTTGAGACACACCGCGTGCGAGTGATGCAGAAATTGAACCTCCACAACATTGCGGAGCTTGTTATCGACGCTGTTCGTCGTGGAATAGTGAAATAAGGCGGTCTGTAGCTACTGAGAGTCTGCCGGGGGGAACACCAAACGGCAGATTCTTACGTTCCAAAAGGCGTGGCGACTTTCGAACGCGGCCTCGCGCCCTGGCCGCCGCAAGCCGAAACACCTCGCTCGGATCACGGTCGGCAGCGAGTATTGCGCAGTTTTTGCCGTGACCATTAAGGCAGACAGCACTAGTAGCCTACTGCAAAATGTATTCCACTGCGGTTTCTTTGCACTACTTCCATTCGGCGCGATCACTCTGCCTGTCGTAATCTCACTGACGGCCGGGACGATTCTGCATAATACAAAAACGCCGCTTACCGTTTGGTTCTGGGCTGCCTACCTGATGGTACCGATAAGCCTCGGGGGTCACCCAAAACCGGCCAATGAGGACGGGCTCCAGACATTGAAACGAATCGCAGATCGCCTCCGAGACTGTGAGCAACGTCTTGAGCGAAGAGAAGCAGAAACAAGTCGTCGCGCTGGGGCAGCTTGGCTGGTCGCTGCGGCGCATCGAGAAGACAACCGGAGTCCGGCGCGAGACGGCGGCCGGATACCTGAGAGCGGCCAACATCTCCTTCCGCCCGCCCGGTGCCTGGGGCACGCGACCGGCCGCTAAACCGGCCAATGGGGTGACCACCGACCCGAGCGGCGAGGAACCGGCAAAACCGGTCAACGAGGTGACCACCGACTCAGCGAGCGCCTGCACCGTGTACCGCGAACTGATCGAGCAAGCTCTGACGCTCAATCGCAATGCCATGTCCATCTGGCAGCAGTTGGTCGATCAGCATGGCTTCACGGGTTCGTATCAGAGCGTCAAACGATTCGCTCTCGAGCTCCGGCGGTCAGCTTGAACTCCTTCGTGAACTGCCTTCGCGACAATCCCATGACTCAATTCTCCGTTCGATGGATTTTGAGTCTTAACTGGTTGTCTCAAAATAGGGGGCAAGTCCAAACATTTTCTTCAACTCGACCTCGTGCTTTTGCAAATGGCTCGTTTCCACGTTGATAGAGCGAATTCAGTTTATTGAGATCTGACTCCATAAGATCGGTTGCCATCTCTGGTCGCTCGAACGTGTCGTTGACTCGGACGGTCCAGATATCCTTGAATAATATTATCCGTAAGTGTCCCATGGACACGGTATTCACATTGAGCGTCTTCTGAAGTAACTGCACGCTCTTGAACCGCTTCGTAGCCACGAACGCCACCGTTTCGGCTCCGGATAGACACCCCCTCCAATGCTAACCACGCGAAGATCAGCGTGGCGCTTCTTGAGCGCAATCACCGCATCAGCAACTGCTTAGAGCGTCGGATTGTTGGCGCAGTAGCCACCGTCGATCAGGAGGACTTCAACACCGCCACTCGTCTTTACTAGTGTTTTCTCAAAAAACGGGCATGCCGAACATGACGCCCGTACCGCGTCAGCGATCGTGGAACCGAAACCAGGGACAAAGGTGCCATGGCGCCCGTGGGCTTGCGCAACATCTCCTTGAAGATCATCGGCTTCTCGAACTCCCATCGTGTTGCCACGATTCCCACACTGGTCTTCACGTCTGTGAACGTTCGGTTTCTAAAAAACGACTTCGCAGCGGCGGCGAGAGCGGCCGACTTACCATGCGCCGTCCACTTACGCATTATCGTTGGAACATGATCCTTTTACGGAAGTATCCGACCTCCACGGCGTGGACGGCACAACGTTGCTCCGCTCAATATCATCCGCACGGAGAGTGTATTGTCACGCTTCCCCGACTTGTGAATTTCATCCATCGTATAGCCGACAGCCAACAATGCGGCAATGATGGCACCGGTGCTGGTGCCGAATATCAAATCGAAACACGGGTAGAGAGCGGTACCCCCGAGCATGGCTTCGGTTTCTTTCAGGACACCGAGCGTGTAGAAGCCCTTTGCGTGACAGTCCCGAGCATTGGGTAAAGAGGGGTTCCGGCAAGGGTAAACGTCGCCGGCTGTTGGCGGCTGATTGCCGGTTCGGTCGAATATGTCGGTGGCACCACGGGCGTTAGAGGCATATCGACAACGGCTGCGGATACCGTCAATGCGGTGAGAGCCATGGGCGCGATCATAATGAAAATCCAGCGTTGGTTCACTGGGCCTCCGAAAGCGTTACAAGGTGTTTTAAACAGCTTGCTCGCTCTTAAGTTGTTGAAACAGCGACAGAAGCGATGTTTTGATCGCTCGCCTCCAGGTTGATTTCAAGAGAAATCAAGGACTTTTTAAAGCGGCTACTGCCCCGTATTTAGCGGGCTTTTTTTTCCCGAACCTAAGAGAATCGATACCAGACCGGGAGAGCAGTCTGTGTCAGAAACTGTACTCTATCACGCAAGTGGTACCAGGACCAATCCTTATTATCACCTAGAGATTTTTAGTAAGAACGTTTAGCCTTAGATAGCCACAAACGGGGGTGCATATATACTCCATCGACATGGGTAGCAAAGCGTTGTAAGTCCAAACCGTCTAAGTAACCCACGTGTTTGGACGCGATTGAAGTGAAATGTGACTCCGCGTTCTGCCTCTAGAACCATAGAGCGCTATGGGTAGTACCGATTCTGTTAGTACCGAGTGACAAACAGTACCTGTCGCGAG
This sequence comes from uncultured Solibacteraceae bacterium, assembly GCA_964464925.1. Taxonomy (GTDB): domain Bacteria; phylum Acidobacteriota; class Terriglobia; order Bryobacterales; family Bryobacteraceae; genus CAYXLI01. Next base: position 49,698 of record CAYXLI010000037.1, read on the forward strand.
TAAGCCGGGTGAGGTGCCTTGTTTTCATATGTTATCGAAGGCGTTTTGTTCTGGTTTCAGAACAGTTTTATTTGAAGATAAAAGGCAGGGAACATCGGGGTGAACGTTCCCAGTTTCATACGGTACTTTAAGTTCAGATCCTTCGGATCCCGTATGCGGTCTTTAAGCCCGAACTAAATCGTCGTGAGTTGCGAGGGGTCACGGAGAGGATCTGGGCTGAATTGAGGACCCGTCTCAGTAGGGACCCGCCTCCGTAAACCTGCAGAGGCACCTCCAACCCGTGCATTTTAAGCAGCTTCTTGCTTTCAAGAAAAGGATGAAATCGATGAGTTCACATGCGAGGGGGCCAGTGGCGCGCGCCAGGGCGGTCCCGGCTTTGCAGAGGAAAGGTAAAAAGTACTACCGGGACGCGCACATGCGGGGTGCGATAAATAGTTCGTCAGTACCATTGCAAATGCCGACTTTCGGTCCTATGCTCACAAATGATAACGTAAACCCTGTCGCGCTGATTGTTCCCTGATTATTCAGCGTTTTGTTTTTTGGTGGGGTGTATTCACTTCATTTGACGAGGTTTAGTGTGATGCAAACAGGCGGCTGGCGCGGCGAACCACGGTTTGAGACCGACGGGGTTGGGAGTATGCAGATTGTTCGACCTCCGATAAAGGGGACATTCACGGTTCGGGTTTCTGATGTATCTCGATCGGGGCTTCGGATTCAAATGCGCAGACGAATCGCGGAAGGTTCTGAGGTGATGATCAAATTGGACGAAAGTCTTATCTCTGCTGAGGTACGGAATTGCAGGGAAGTGGGCCCGGACCAGTTCGACGTCGGACTGAGGATCACCAACCTGCAGGTTCGGGTGGACGCCAAGTCGTGGCGCGACCGGCATGCCAGTCGGAGGGCGGGCGAGGGGAGTCCTTTTCAGGAGCAGTCGGCGAGACGTACGCGCCTATCGGATACCGCTTCCGATCCGCTTACGGGCGTCGGTACGATCTACGGCGACGGCATCACGGAGCCCATTTCCTGCGATTACGAACTGTACACGCTGCGCCAAAGGGAACGAACCACTACCGCGACGGAAATGGTGATGGGTATGGTTCGAACTCATGGAGATCCATGGATCGGAGGCACACTCCTCGATAAAAGCCTAAGCCTCCGATTGGCAGACAACAGAGTGTGGCCGTTCCGTTTCGTAAAAGCGAGTGGGCAGGTGATGATCCTTGCGGACCATCGTGCGATTGCATAGGTCTTAGCAGGCGGTTAGGGTTCAGACCTTGCGGTGGGATAGGATACTCGCCTGTGTAGGCGCGTAAAGGTATCCCAGTGCCAGGCGACCGAAACCTCAACGAGGCGCCCGGACAAAAGCAGCCGGGCGATCTTCGCGTTTTATAGCCCAAGGCCTCCGCTCGGGAGCTTCACCAAAGAAAATGGGACAAGGGCGTAGAATTCGGCTGGTTTGCGCGAGTGCTCCCGGCGTACGGCCTGCAAGACCGTGGTCTGGATGCCATTGCGGAAAGCTGGCCGTCCCCGGATGGCGAGCAAACAATGCTCGGTCTGCCCGCGCAGCCACTCGCCGGTACCCATCCGGTCCTTGACCCAAGTCAAGACATTCCTGTACTCAAATCCCCACGCATCGACAACATCGAAGGCGACGCGCAGATGGGCATTCGTGGTCCACAGCCACAGAATGGCGTTCTCATCGGCGATGTCCGGAATGGACATGGCTTTGATTTCTTCGAGCGTCATGGTCGGATACGGCAGGTTACTTCCGCTCTCGTAAGTCCAAGGCGGATCGGCCACAATAACCTGGAGCAGCCCCGTAGGTAGCGCCGGTGGCGCCGCCTCAATTTGCTTTGCCTGCTTGAGGACCTCAAGGCGGCGGTAAGCTCCAGCGACTTTGCCGCTGCGGTCCATCTGATGGACTAGGTATCCGTATTCTTCGGGATTGTCATCGGCGGCCTCGATGACAGCCTCAGCTCGTTCGATCGTGGTTCTACCGACGCCCAGGTAGCGGGCGATCTTGTCGCCCGGCTCCCCTGCCGCTGGCGGGCCTCCCGGCGCTCGAGCGGCTCGATGGCGCGTTTGAGCGCGACGATCTCGCTCGGCAGGAGATCTTTGCGCAGAAAATCCTCGTGCGCTTCGCCACGAGCGGCGTGGTACAGATCGACTACGGTCACGGGAACTTCACTCCAACCGAGCACGCGACAGGCTTCGAGGCGCTGAATGCCGGCGATAAGTCGGCCCTCGGCGGAAACCACGACCGGATGGAGCAGGCCGACTGCCTCGATACTCTCTGCGAGTGGGCGCAGGTCGCCGAGGTCGTTCCGGTATCGAAACCCCACGGTGATGGTATCTATGGGCAGCTTCTCAGGCATGGTCCCGCCTACTTGCGCCTGAGTGGTGACCTGCCCCTAAAAAACTGATCCAGCGTAAACGACAACGAACGAGGTTTGACCCGCCCCGGAAAACTGATCCAGCGAAAACTGGAAAGTCGAGGCGTTTGACCCGCTACCCTTTTTCGTACCAACCGAAACTAGAAATTCGGCGGGTCAAGGGCCTCCCGAGCCCGTTTGGCGGGCCTGAAAGTCACTCCAGAGACTCAGTAGAGAGTCCCGGGTTTTAGCGATGCGTAAAAGCGCTTCGCGCGCAGTCACCTATACCACGGCTTCAGCAGATCGAATCTTTACGCGGCTACTCCTCGACTTCTGTAAAACGGATCGTAGACTTCGCCTGTGATCCAGAGCCGATGTAGCAAAACTGAAAGCTTCCGCGCCACGGCTGCTACAGCTCGCTTCTTAGCCTTCCGGCCACCGCGTTCCGCAATTTTCATCCCCCAACGGCGAAGATCACAGTCGGGTCCAAAATGGCCCAAGATGTAATGAGCCGCGTTTACGAGCAGGCGTCTCAGGAATTCGTCCCCTCCCTTGCTGATACCGAGCTGCGGATCTCTATCACCAGACTGATCCTGTCGCGGCCGCAACCCTAAGTAGCATCCGACCTGGCGGCTCTTTGGAAATCGCCAAGGATCGTCGAGCGTAAGGACAAAGGCCAAGGCAGTCAGCGAGCCTACGCCGGGGACCTGCTGGAGAAGTCTGGCATGTTGAAAGCCGCGTACCCACCAGATGCTCGACATACTGATCGTAAACCGCGATCGTGTCAGTGAGCGCCTGAATCTCTTCCAAGAGCAGCGCGACCGCCGGCCGGAGCGTCATCGGAATGTGCTCGTTTACTCGAGAGCAAAATCCTTCGGCATTCGATGCCCGTTCGGTCAAAATATTCATGCAGCTCGGGCGTAGTACCGAAGCAGGCCGCCCAAACGCTCTCTGCATTCGACGCGACCGCCGACGGAGCCGTCAGGCCCGACCGGCTCCGGGAACAGCAGAACATTTCCTTTACCTTGATGGTTCCGCTCACTGTGAAAGTGCGCAACGTACTCGCTCAGCGCCCGCCTGAGTGAGCCCTCGCCGACCAGTATCAGCTTCGACAAGGCATTCCTCTTTCACTGAACGCACCCACCTTTCAGCGAATGCGTTCAGATTGGGAGAGCGCGCCGGAAGCGGTAGCGGTTCCATGCCTCCGGCGCGAAGCATCGAATGAAAACGGTCGCAGAACTTGGCGTCGCGGTCATGCAGCACATATCGCTGGCCTTGAAGAGCTCCCGCTTCCGCGT
>CAYXLI010000038.1:0-49791 GCA_964464925.1 uncultured Solibacteraceae bacterium
ACCCACTGCTCAGCCGGAATCGGCCATCGAAATCGCCGCGTCAAACGAACCCAACGCGCGAGAAACTGCCTCAGGGCCTCAACCTTGCCGGCTATCCGGCAGAACCCGAATTCCGCCAAACGAACCCAACGCCCCGCGCCTGCAGGATGCTCCTGTGTGTGATAAAGTTGCGTGACATTCAGGAGGAAGCATCGGTGATTAGATCTTGGCTTTGTGCAGTTGTTCTCCTTTGCCCCACGCTCTGGGCGCAGGCTCCAACCGGTCAGATCGCAGGGACGGTGTCAGACCCGTCCGGTGCGGTCATCGCAGGGGCGAACATAGTGGCAACCAACCAGGCCACCAACGTCACCCGCGAGACGACGACAAATGATGAGGGCCTCTTCACCCTGCCCTCTCTCCCGCCTGGGATCTACAACTTGCAGGTGGAAGCCAAAGGATTCCCAAAGCAGGTCCGCGAAGGCGTCGAGCTTCAGGTCGGCCAGATCGCAAAACTCGATTTCTCTCTCCAGGTCGGCAACGTCACGGAAACCATTCAGGTCATCGGCGGGGCGCCCGTGCTTCAATCCGAAAGCGCCGAACTCGGCACCGTCATCGAGAATAAGCGAATCGTGGAGCTGCCTCTCAATGGCCGCAACTACCTTCAACTCGTATCTCTCGCGCCCGGCGCTACCACCAACGGTCCCGCATCGTCCCAGGGTCAGCAGCGCATGGGCGGGGCCCGCAATTCCTTCTCGCTCAACGTAGCCGGACAGCGCGTCCACTTTAACCATTACCTGCTCGATGGAATTGAGAACACCGACCCCAACTTCAACACCTATCTACTCCTCCCCTCCATCGATGCCCTGCAGGAGTTCAAAGTCGAGAGCGGCATATTCCAGGCCGAATACGGGCGCGCGATTGCACAGATCAACGTATCCACCAAAAGCGGCAGCAACAGCGTCCACGGGTCCGTCTTTGAGTTCGTTCGCAATTCCAGCATGGATGCGAAGAACTTCTTCGATCGCGGGAACGCACCTATCCCGCCTTTCAAGCGCAATCAATTTGGCGCGACCGTCAGTGGCCCATTCGTGAAGAACCGACTCTTCTGGCTCTTCTCTTATGAAGGCCTCCGCGAGCGGAAGGCGCTCTCCCGCACGGGCATTCTCCCTAACGCGCAGCAGCGTGCGGGAGATTTCTCGAACCTCACCACACCCGTGGTCGATCCGCTTACCAAGATTCCGTTTCCCGGCAATGTCATTCCCCCCAACCGCATCAGCCCGCTATCCGCGAAGATTCTCAATGACTTCTATCCGCTGCCGAACCAGTCAGGCGCTCTGAACTTCCTGAACAACGAAGGGCGCCGGGGCGATAGCGATCAATACCACGGGCGCATCGACTTCCAGGAATCCGCCAACTCGAGCTGGTTCTTCCGCTATAGCCAGGCAAGCGATCCGCAATACCTGCCCAATCTCACCAGCATCGCGCCCGGCATGGGCAACAATGTCGTGGTCGATGCCAAGCAACCGGTGCTCGGCAACACGCGCCTGTTTGGTGGAAACAAAGTCAATGATTTCCGCTTCGCCGTCAATCGCTTCGTTTCGCAGAACATCCAGACACGCGCGAATACCAACAACATCGTCGCCGGCCTCGGCATACCGGGCGTGGACACGAGTATCCCGCTCTTTTGGGGAATCCCGTTCTTCCAGATCTCCGGGTTCTCCAGCATCGGCGAGTGCAACGACTGCCCGTTCGTCAACTGGAACACCAGCTTCAACGTGACCGATGGTTTTTCATGGACGAAAGGCAAACACCAGATCAAGTTCGGCGGGGACTATCGCCGCTTCCGCTACAACGAAATCGGAGCCGTCGTGCCGCGGGGACGCTTCACATGGAGTGGTCAATATTCAAACAGCGCCATGGCAGATTTCCTGCTCGGCTACATGAGCAACAGTGAAGGTCAGGTGGGCGCGCCCGTCGCGAACTTCCGCCAGAACTACTTCGCGCTCTATCTTCAGGACGCTTGGAAAGTCACTCCCAAACTCACCGTCAACGTCGGACTCCGCTGGGAAGCTGAGCCGCCGTATCTCGACAAGCACGACGCTATCGTCAACATCGATTACGTTTGGGACAACAGTCACGAGCCGATCTTTGTTCGCGCCGGCAAGGGCGACGTGCTCGAAGGCAATCCGAAATTCCCGGTCGGTCCTCCCTTCAAACTCGTTCGCGACGGCCGCTTCGGTCGCAGGGCTTCACAAACCAACTGGGCGGACTTCGCGCCCCGCCTCGGAATCGCCTATCAACTCGATCCGAAGACCGTCATTCGGACCGGCGGCGGTATCTACTGGGTGCGCGACATCAGCAATGCCGTTTTCGACATCGTCCGGAATGTTCCTTTCACCATCCGCCAGAACGAAGTCGCGAACACTACGAGCCCCAACCTGTCTTGGGCAAAACCGTTCACGCAGACCGGCGCTCCCACATTCATCCTCGCGAATCAGTTCGGCGAGCCGGACTCCTACGTCGCTCAATGGTCCTTCGGAGTTCAACGCGAAGTGTCCAAGAATGCATCCCTCGAAGTCAGCTATCTCGGCAGCGTCGGCGTGCACCTTCGTCGCCTCCAGGTGTATAACAGCGCGCCTCCCGGACCGGGCAACACCAACGCCCGCCGCCCGTTCACTTACCTGAATGGCAACGTTCAGACGATGACCGCGCCAGTACACTCCAGCTACGACGCTCTGCATATCCGCTATCAGCAGCGCCTCACGGCCGGCTTCACCGTCCTCAGCTCTTACGCCTGGGGCAAGTCGATTGACAATGGCAGCGGTGTCCGCACGACCGACGGCGACGCGCTCACGCCTTCTGACAATTACAATCTCCGGGCGGAACGCGGTCTGTCCGCGTTTGATTTCCGCCACCGCTGGACCACATCGTTCCTGTATGAACTGCCATTCGGAAAAGGCAGCGCCATTCGCAACGCCATTCTCGGCGGCTGGCAAATCGGCGGCATCGCGACGTTGCAATCCGGTTTCCCGGCGTCCATCTTCTGCGGCGCAGGCAACTGGCAGAACAACGACACCACCTGCTACGCCGACGCGACCGGCATCGATCCGAAACTTCCCGGCGATCAGCGCGGCCCCAGCCGCTGGTTCAATTTGGCCGCCTTCGCCAACCGTGTCGGCGTAGCCAACAACCGTCCGCAGGACATCACGGCGTACCGCTACGGCAACGCTGGCCGTAACGTCCTGATCGGTCCGCCGCTCGTGGATCTCGATGCGTCCATCGCAAAAAATTGGACCCTTCGCGAGGGCTGGCGTCTTGAGTTTCGCACCGAAGCGTTCAACCTGCCGAACCACCCGATCTTCGGCAACCCAGGAACCAGTCCGGGTAACGGAGACTACGGTGTCATCGGCGGCACCCGCGTTGACAACCGCGAACTCCAACTGGCACTGAAGCTGGTGTTCTGAGTACGGCAGGCCTCCAAACCGTTACCACGCCGTGGCAGTTCGATAACCGTATGGGTCGGCGCCGGCTTCAATCACGCCGTCTGAGAGGATGCGGATCGCAACCGGAGCAGAGCCGCTGTTCCAGCGGCTCGCGGTACCCGTCCGATGTCCACGGTCGGTGAGTTCGCTGTAGGTGGCGGGGGGGATGCGCTCATCCAGGATGAGGTCGCCCGGATTCATAGCGTGGTTGTCAAAACTTGAGACCAGGTGGCGAGTCTGGAAGCGCGGAGCCTCCACCGCAGCCTGGGCGTTCATACCGAACTCAATTACGTTGAGCAGGATCTGGATCTGCGCCTGCTCCTGCACGTCACCGCCCGGAGTAGCCATCGTGAGGAACGGCTTGCCGTTCTTCGTCACGATGGTCGGGCTGAGCGTCACACGCGGACGTTTGCCACCGGCGAGTTCGTTCGGGTGGCCGGGGATCAGGAGGAAACTCTGCGCCCGCTGTGTCAGCGGAATGCCGGTATCGCCGGCAATCACCGACGGCAGCCATGCGCCCGACGGCGTGGCCGCAAACATCATGCCTTCCCCATCGACGGCGTTGACGCAGGTCGTATCGCGCGCCATCAGCTCGTCGTCGATGCGCGCGCGCGCGATGTCCAGTTGCGACGGGTGTAGCAGTTGCTTGTCCCCGAGTTTGCCCGGGCGGAAGGTGAGCGAAGCCTGGTTTGTAATGGCCTTGCGGCGCTCTGCTCCGTACTCTTTCGTGAGAAGTTGCTGAAACTGTAAGTGGACAAAATTCGGATCGCCATAGTAAGTGTCGCGATCGGCATAGGCGAGTTTCATGGCTTCGACAAGACGATGGAGGTATTCGGCGCTATTCATACCAAGCGAGCGGAGATCGTCTCCCTCCAGCATGTTCAGAGCCTCCAGGATGGCGGGCCCCTGGCTCCAGAATCCGGACTTGTAGATCTTGTACCCGCGATACGTTGTGGACTCCGGTTCTTCCGGCTTCAGGCGAAAGGCCGCCAGATCCTCATATCGCATCAGGCCGTTGTTCGCCTTCATGAAGGCATCTATCTTGCGGGCGATCTCGCCGCGGTAGAAGAAGTCCCGTACCGCATCGATTGCTGCGGCGCGTGAGGCTCCGGCCTTCAGTGCCTTTTTTTCGGCATCTGCCATGCCGCGCAGTGTTCGGGCAAGATCTTTTTGGCGGAAGATCTCGCCGGGCATCGGGACCTGCCCGTCGGGCATAAAGTGCGCCTTCGAAGTAGGCCACAGGTCAAAGAAGCGCCGGCTGCGGGCGATCGAACTGGAGCGCATCTCATCAATGGGCATGCCGTCCGCAAGTTGGATAGCGGGTGCGATCACATCGTTAAAAGACATGGAGCCGTACTCGCGAAGGGCTACAAGACCGGCTTCAGGCATGCTCGGCACAAGTGCGGGCATGATTCCTGCAACCGGGATGATTCCCTTCAGACCGCCGGGTTCGAGCGCGAGCAACTCGCCGGCTAGAATCCGCCGCGTACGGAACATCTCGGCCGTGGCAAGCTTCGGCATGGTGCCGACCCCGGCGATAGCATGGACTACGCCGTCTTTAGTCCGAATGAGGATGGGAGCTTCGCCGCCAAAGCCGAAGTGGGAGTACTCGGCAACGGATGCTGCGAACATGGTGGCGACGCCCGCATCGACGGCATTGCCGCCGTTGTGGTACATGCGCATTCCGGCTTCCGATGCGGCTTCGGTTCCTGCGGCGACTGCACCTCTCAACCCGCGCGCGGGTTGCCGGGCCGGCCGCTCGCTTCCTTTCCTCTGCCCCATCAGAACCAAAGAGCAACAAAGGAGAGTCAGCAGCCCGGTTTTGTACCGCATTTACCAATTATACGGGTCCTGCCTAGAATGAAAGGGTGACTTCGAACGACGATGAGGCGGCGCCCAAACGCGAGGAAGAGCCCATGCTCTATTGCCCCGTTTGCAGCACCCGGCTGGCATCTCGCAAGTGCAAGCTCTTCTGCGAGCGCTGCGGATACTACATGAGCTGCGCCGATTATTACTGATATGAAGGAGATCACTGAACTAGTGGACCAGTTCGCCAGGCTTACATACAAAATCGCCATTAGCCTTGCCGCGGCAGGCGCGCTCCTCGCCGCCAGTTATGAAGGAGAGGGGAGGGCCTGGTGGTCACACGTGCAATACCTGGCCGGCGACAGCCTGGAGGGTAGGAATGTGGGAACGCCTGGTTTCGACAAAGCGGCCGAATACGTGGCGAAGCAGTTCGAACAGATCGGGCTGAAACCCGCGGGAAACAAAGGCTACTTTCAGCCTCTTGAATTTCGCACGCGTCGAATCGACGAGGCGAAGTCATCTCTCGCGATCGTCGTGAACGGGAACGTGAAGCCGCTCAAGCTTGGCGACGACGCGGCCTTCAGCATGCGAATCGAGCCGGCGAAGAACGTGGAGGCGGACGTCGTATTCGCGGGCCATGGGCTGCGAATTCCAGAGTTAGGAATCGATGACCTGAAAGGCCTGGACGTGAAAGGCAAGGTCGTGATGGTGCTGTCCGGAGCCCCCAGGAATGTACCGGGTGCGCTGGCTGCACATTACCGGTCGAACAGTGAATTCTGGAAGGGCTTACAGGCGGCCGGTGCGATCGGCACAATCACCTTCACCGATCCAACCAAAACGGATTACCCATGGGAACGCGCGGCCGCGGCGCGCGGTGCCGTAGCCATGTCACTGCAGGATCCCGCGACTTGGGAGACGCGGGACCAGAAGGTCTCGATTATTTTGAACCCTGCGCGTGTCGATCAATGGCTTCAGGGAACCGGGCACACGGCACAGGAACTGATGGCGCTCGCGCGGGAACAGAAGCCGTTGCCGAAGTTCTCCCTGAAAGTGAAGGTGGTTTCGAAGCCGGAGTACGTGACCGGCCAGGCCGAATCGAAGAACGTGGCCGGACTGCTGGTGGGCTCTGATCCTAAATTGAAGAACGAGTACATTGTCATGACGGCTCACCTCGATCACTTGGGCCTTGGCGCCGCGGTGAATGGCGACAGGATTTACAACGGCGCGATGGATAACGCTTCTGGCGTCGCGACACTCATCGAAACGGCTAAGGCACTCGCGGCGGGGCCGAAGCTGAAGCGATCGGTTGTATTCGTTGCGGTGACGGGCGAAGAGAAGGGGCTGCTTGGATCGAAGTTCTATGCAGCTCATCCCACGGTGGAGAAGAAGCAGATCGTGGCGAACCTGAACACGGATATGTTTTTGCCGATTATTCCGCTGCATCGCTTGACCGTATATGGTTTGGACGAGTCGGATCTGGGAGCGACACTGAAGCGCGTGGCGGATACGTTTGACGTCCAGGTACAGCCGGATCCGGAACCGGAGATGAACCATTTCATCCGCAGCGATCAGTACAACTTCATCAAAAACGGCGTGCCGGCACTGGCCATGAAGTTCGGTGCACAGCCGGGTACGGCGGAAGAGCAGACGCTGAAAAACTGGTCAAAGCAGCGGTATCACGCCCCTTCGGATGACGTGCAGCAGCCGATCGATCTGGAAGGGGCTGCACGATTCGATCGCATCGTAATCGCCTTTCTACGGGACGTCGCCGACTCGCAGGCGAGGCCGCAGTGGTACCCGAACAGCTTCTTTAAAAGATACACACAGTAAGTGCGGGCACTGTCTATTCGACGCCTTCCGCGATCATCGAGTGCTGGGCCGGTTCTCGCGACTGGATTCGATCGCTGGTGCGGAAGAACACCACGATCAGCACCAGGATGACAAATGAACTCGCGCCGGCGGTGAGCCATACACCAGACCAGTTCCGGACACCCTGACGCGTGAAGACATCCACAGCTACTCCTGAGGCCATCGAGCCAAGAAAGATGCCGACACCGTAAGTAAGGAACGTGAAGAAGCCCTGGGCGGTGCCGCGAAGGTGCTGAGGTGCCTGCTGGTCTGTGTAGAGCTGACCCGTCATGAAGAAGAAGTCGTAGCAAATGCCGTGGACCAGAATAGCGGCGTAGAACATCCACATGCCGCTGCCTGCATTCCCGAGGGCCATAAGAACGTAACGTAAAGACCATGCAAGCAGGCCCAGGAGCAGAATTGTCTTGAGCGTCACCCGGCGGAAGACCCAGGGCATGAGAAGCATCATGACGATCTCCGATACCTGGCCGAGCGTCATCTTGCCCGCCGCATTCCGGACTCCGGCTTCGTTGAGGTATGCGTTCGTGAATGAGAAGTAGAAGGTGAGCGGAATACAGGCCAATACCGAGGCGATGACGAACACGAGATAGGACGGCTCCCGCATCATGACCAGCGCATCGAGGCCGAGGATGTTCCGGAGGGAGGTACCGTGGCCTGAACCTGTGGGTGGCGTGTTCGGCAATGTGAGGCTGAACAGAGCCATAACTAGGGAAGACACGGCCCCGATCAGGAACGGAGTGGAGGAGGACTCTACACCGAGATTGCCGATGATCACGCCAATGGCAATCCAGCCGATGGTGGCGAACACGCGGATGCCGGGGAACTCCGCTCCCGAATTGGTAATCTGGCGCAGCGCGAGCGAGTTGGTAAGCGCGATCGTTGGGAAGTAGCACAGGTTGTAAGCAAGCATCAGCGCGTACACGACAGGAAAGCTGGAAGCTTGTGTCATGAGGAAAAGAAACACCGCGCCAATCAGGTGAAGCGCGGCGAGCACGCGCTGCATCGCGAACCAGCGGTCGGCAAGGAGGCCGACAAAGAATGGCGAAATCATGGATGCCAGCGCCGATGTTCCGAAGACCGCGCCCGCCTCCGTACCCGAAAACTTGAGCGTTGCCGTAAGATAGGTCCCGAGCGTGACATACCAGGTTCCCCACACGAAGTAGTTCAGGAACATCATCGTGCTGAGGCTGACTCGCGTGGCGAGGGGCATAGAGGGAGTGTACTCGATTGGTCGTGGACTGATATATTTCGGTCAGTGATACTGTTCCGGTTTGTTATCTCCTTTCTGATTGTCTCGATGACTGTACCTGCGCAGACCGTGCGGAATCGCGCCCCGCTGGCGCCTGCTGCATTTGATTTCTTGCCGTTGACTTCGGTGAAGCCGAAGGGGTGGCTCTTGAGGCAGCTAAGGATTCAGGCAGATGGGCAGACTGGGCATCTGGATGAGTTCTGGCCGTCGCTGGATGCGAAGACCACGGCCTGGCGGGGCGGTTCCGGTGAGGGCTGGGAACGAGGTCCCTACTACATGGATGGGCTGATTCCCCTGGCGTATCTACTCGGAGATCAGAAGCTGATCGCAAAAGCAAAGGCGTGGGTCGAGTGGACGCTGACAACGCAGCGCGCGGATGGGTCGATCGGGCCGGAGAAGAATGATGACTGGTGGCCGAACATGATCATGCTGAAAGTGCTGCAGCAACATTACGACGCCACCGGCGATGCTCGTGTGATCCCGCTGATGGAGAAGTATCTGTTGTATCACCTGGCGGAAGGACAAAAGCGTCCGTTGCGGGCATGGGCTATCTACCGGTGGGCAGATGAGTTGGCCAGTGTTGTGTGGACATATAACCGCACCGGCAATCCGAAGCTGCTTGAACTGGCGAAGCTGCTGGCCGCTCAGGGGTACGACTGGAGGCACCACTATGAGCACTTTGTATATCCGTTTAAAGTTTCGAAGACCGAGAGCGGACTGCCGAGCCACGTAGTAAACAATGCGATGGCGATCAAGACGTCGGCGCTGTGGTCGCTGGTATCAAAGGACGCCGCAGACAGGGATGCGACCGCGCGGCTGTTCGAAGCGATGGATGCAAGCCACCTGATGCCGCAGGGCGTGCATGGCGGCGATGAGCATTATGCGGGGAATAATCCGAACCAGGGAACGGAGCTGTGCGCCGTAGTAGAGGGGATGTTTTCCCTGGAGCACGTTCTATCGGTACTCGGACGTCCTGAATATGGAGACAGGCTGGAACGGATCGCGTACAACGCGCTGCCGGCAACGCTGAGCGCCGACATGTGGACCCACCAATACGATCAGCAGCCAAACCAGATTCTTTGCTCGCGGCAGCCGAGACCGTGGACGACGAACGGGCCGGATTCGAACCTTTTTGGACTGGAGCCGAACTTCGGTTGCTGCACCGCGAATTTCCATCAAGGTTGGCCGAAGCTGGTGGCAAGCCTGTGGATGGCTACGCCGGATGGAGGGTTGGCTGCGATGGCTTGGGGACCTTCGGAGGTGAACACGACGGTACGCGGCAACACGGCGGTCCGGATTACGGAAGAAACAGAGTATCCATTCCGGGATACCATCCGGCTGGGCGTGAATCCCGCGCAAGCCGTGAGTTTCCCGCTGGTGCTGCGCATCCCGGGATGGGCGGCCGGCGCAAAGGTGGAAGTGAATGGGACCGTAGTGAATGGCGTGAAGGCAGGGACGTTTCACCGGATCGAGCGGCAATGGCAGAAGGGCGATACGGTGAGCATCCGGTTCCCAATGGATCTACGCACCAGCACGTGGTTTCATGGGTCGCAGGCAGTGGAGCGCGGGCCGCTGGTGTTCGCTCTCCGCGTCGGCGAAGAGTGGCGGAAGCTGAAGGACTATGGGCCGGTTGCAGATTACGAAGTACATTCGACTACTCCATGGAATTACGCGCTGCTGTTTGATAGTAAGCTTGCGGCCATCAGCGAAAAATCGATTGGCCAGTTCGTGTGGTCAGCGGACGGTGCGCCGGTGGTCATTCGGACGCAGGGACGGAAGCTGGCTGCCTGGAAGGAGGACAACGGCTCGGCGGGCCTATTACCAATGAGTCCGGTGACTTCCGATGCGCCGCTGGAGACGATTGAACTGGTTCCGTACGGAGCGGCGAAGCTCCGGATTACCGCATTTCCCCGATTGGAGCGATAGCGATAGGAGAGACACTCCGCGGCCTTCCATTGGGCGCAATAGAGGAGTATGCTGCTGAGTGGGAGGCGGATATGGGCCAACTAGATTTCAGCGAGATCCTCATTATTCTAGGTTTGGCCGCTATGCTGGCTCTTGCCGTACATAATAAGGCCCATCATCACGTGCCGAAGTAAGACCGCGAAACGAGCCGCTACTCCACATCTTCAGGCTTGACGCCTTTCGTATCCTTGAATCCTGCCCAGCGGATATAAGCAATGATGTCGGCAACATCCTGCGCCGAGAGATTGGCCTGGGACGGCGGGTGCTTCCAAGTCGCGTTTGGCTTGGCGCTGAAGTTCGCCTTGGCGAGAGTCACAGAAACGGGCGGGGTTTTACTGAGGTCGAATAACGTGGTCTTATCTTCCTCTTCCTTACCTTTCACCGCCGGAAACTCCGGATCCTTGCCCGACTTGACCGTGATTACGTTTTCCGTGATGGTCGCCCTGATGGCCATAGCCACGGCACGAGGTGCTATGTGCATCCAGCGCATGAGGTCCGGCCCGACAGCAGTGCCTCTCGAGTTGAGAGAATGGCAAGTGCCGCAAGCGAGCGGCTTCGCGTTTTCAAAGAACAGCGTTTCGCCACGGGCGGCCTGGGCAGGCTGAGTTTGCGCAGAAGCTGTGAACAGGCTGGCGGAGGCAAAGGCCAGCGGCAGCAAGCGATGTAACATACGTCCCTCCCCCACCGGGTTGCGGCACGTAAAGGACCAGAGCGAATTGTCGGGATTCCAAACACTTGGCGCACACTGTTGGGTGACTACACCCAAGCGGCAATCACGATATGTGATTTGACCCAGGGCTTCGTAACACAATGGTAAATTCCTATGAGTCAAATTGCCTTGCGAATCGAACGTATCGAGACTCTCCAGGTACCCCCGCGGTGGGGACTGCTGCGGGTTCTCTTCGAAGGAGGACTCGAAGGGTACGGCGAGTACACGGTAGAGGGACAGCTCCAATCATCGGAAGCGCTCGTGCACGAACTGGCGCCGCACTTCGTTGGACACGACGCACGGGATATCAAACGCCTGGTGCGCGGCTGCTATGACCGGCTGTTCTACCACGGCGGTGCGCATTTCATGAGCGCGCTGGGCGGCATCGAGATCGCGTTGTGGGACGGACTAGGAAAAGCGCTGAACGAGCCGGTTTACCGCCTTCTCGGCGGCAAGGTACGGGACAAGGTAAAGGTGTACCGCTGGGCGGGCGGCAATAACAACGCGGCCGGTGCGGCGGCGGACGAAGCGGCACGCGTGGTGAGCGAGGGCGCGAAGGCGATTAAGATGAACGCGTGTCCTCCGCTAGCGGCTGTCGACACTTATGGAGGGATTCGGGCCGCAGTGGAGCGGGCACGAGCGGTACGGGAAGCAGTCGGGCCCGATGTAGACGTAGCGTTCGATTTTCACGGGCGCTGCAACGTGCCGATGGCGCGGAGGCTGGCGCATGAACTCGAGTTCGCGAACCCTTTGTTCTATGAAGAGCCGGTTCGGCCGGAGTACAACCGCTGGCTGCATGAGGTGACGGCAATTACGCATGTGCCGATCGCAACGGGAGAACGTATGACAACCGTGGCCGAGTTCTCCGACGCCATTGCGAAGCGCCTGGCGCACATCCTGCAGCCTGATCTGGTGCACATAGGAGGTATTTCCAACGCTGCGGACGTGGCCGCGTTGGCGGAGGCGAATGGAATCGCGATCGCTCCGCATTGTCCGCTCTCGCCGATTGCGTTCATGGCTTGCCTGCATGTGGTGGCGCAATCGAGGGCTGGGTGGATTCTGGAATGGTCAAAGGGGATCCACTACAACCGGAGCGGCGCAACAGGAGAGGTGGATCCATGGCTGCGGTACCTGGTGGAAGGCGATTGGCCATTGTTCGAAGTGGACGCGACAGGGCACCTGCCGATTACGGATCTGCCCGGGCTAGGGATTCGGCTTGATTGGGCGGAAGCGCAGAAGGCGGCCAAAGAGCAGGGCGTGATTTGGCGCGACGAAGATATGTATTTGCCGGACGGTACGAAGGCGAACTGGTAGCCATCGAATTCTCCGCCACCTGTGGGAGAATGACCTCCAATGAGAAGACGCGAGTTCCTGGGTGCGAGCGTTGCGTTCGCAAGCGCCGGTGCGCCTACGTCTGAACTGGAGGAGGCCAGCCTCGCCGACATCGGTGAGGGCCTGGCAAAGGGGCGCTGGACTTCGCGGAGGCTGGTGGAGCAGTATTTCGCACGCATGGATGCGATCGATCGCGCCGGTCCGATGCTACGGGCTGTCATTGAAAGGAATCCGGAAGCAGAGGCGATCGCCGATCGGCTTGACAGGGAGCGCAAGAGCGGGCACACGCGCGGACCGTTGCACGGCGTCCCGGTACTTATCAAAGACAATATCGACACCGCGGACAAAATGAGCACTAGCGCCGGGTCACTGGCGCTGGCCGGTTGGCACGCGGCGAAGGATGCACCGCTGGTGCAAAGACTGCGGGACGCGGGTGCGGTTCTGCTGGGAAAGACGAACCTGAGTGAGTGGGCGAATTTCCGCTCGACGCACTCGGTGAGTGGCTGGAGCGGGCGAGGCGGGCAGACGAGAAACCCTTACGCACTGCACAGGAACCCGTCGGGATCGAGTTCGGGATCGGGCGTGAGCGTGTCGGCGAGCCTCTGCGCGGCGGGGGTAGGGACCGAAACGGACGGCTCGATTATCAGTCCCGCCGCGGTGAATGGCATCGTTGGAGTGAAACCTACGGTGGGTCTAATCAGCGGCAGCGGAATCATTCCAATTGCGCATAGCCAAGATACGGCGGGACCGATGGCCAGGACGGTGCGCGATGCGGCCCTGCTCTTGACCGTGCTGGCCAGCAAGGGTGAGGACTACGCGAAGAGTTTGGATGCGAATGGACTGAAGGGCGCGAGAATCGGCGTGGCGCGCAAATTCTTCGAAAAGACTCCGCTGATGGACCGGTTCCTAAACCGGTGCGTGGATGTTCTCAAAAAGAGCGGGGCGGAAGTGATCGAGGGCACGGACCTGCCTGGGTATGGGAAATGGAACGACCCGGAATTTGAAGTGCTGCTTTACGAGTTCAAGGCGGATCTGAATCAATATCTGGCGAAGGCGAACAAAACGCTGGCGGACCTGATCGCATTCAACGAGACCCAGCGTGACTCAGAGCTGAAGTATTTCGAACAAGAGATCTTCCTGCAAGCGGAAGCGAAAGGTCCGCTGACGGAGAAGAAGTATCTGGATGCGCGTGCCGACTGCATACGGCTGACGCGGGCAGAGGGGATCGACGCGGTTTGCGAGAAGTACAAACTGGACGCGATCGTGAGTCTGTCGTCGGGCCCGGCGTGGCTGATCGATTGGGTGAACGGCGATACGGACACCGGCGGCTGCACGAGTCCGGCGGCGATTG
Source organism: uncultured Solibacteraceae bacterium (assembly GCA_964464925.1). GTDB lineage: Bacteria > Acidobacteriota > Terriglobia > Bryobacterales > Bryobacteraceae > CAYXLI01. The sequence continues at coordinate 13,743 of CAYXLI010000038.1, forward strand.
CCGGGTATCCGCACATCACAGTACCAGCCGGATTCTTCAGAGATTTGCCGATTGGGCTCTCGTTTTTCGGGAAGGCGTGGAGCGAGACCGTTTTGTTCCGGTTGGCTTACGCATTCGAGCAGGCGACGAAGGCGCGCAGAAAACCGCAGTATCTTCGCGGCACCGAGGAGGCAAGAGGGTGAAGAGACTATTGGCGCTGGCGATGAGTGCCGGGCTGCTGGCAGGACAGGAACCGCGGTTTACCGACCCGCAACGAAAGGCGAAGCTGGAGCAGGCCTTTCCGGCGATCGATCAGCTATTCGAGCGCTACTTCCATGAGCGCGGCATTCCCGGCATGGTGTACGGAATCGTGATCGACGGGCAGCTCGCTCACGTGAAGACGTGGGGCGTGAGGGACCGGCAGACGAACGACGCGGTCACACCGGAGACCGCTTTTCGCATCGCGTCGATGACAAAAAGCTTCACCGCTCTGGCCATTCTGAAGCTGAGGGACGAGGGGAAGCTGTCCCTGGAGGATCCGGCTTCGAAGTACATCCCGGAAATCGGGAAATGGAAGCTGCCGACCGCGGACAGTGCGCCCATTCTTGTGAGAAACCTGATGACACACGGAGCGGGGTTTCCGGAAGACAATCCTTGGGGAGACCGGCAGCTCGGCGTGGCGGCGGATCGCATGACCGAGTGGCTGAAGGCGGGACTGCCGTTCTCGACATCGCCGGATACGGCGTATGAGTATTCCAACTATGGGTTCGCGTTGCTGGGACGCATCGTCACGAAGGTGTCCGGCGTGCCATATCGCGAGTACGTGGAGAAGAACATCCTCGCTCCGCTGGGCATGAAGGGGACGTCATTGGAGCCGAGCGCTCTGCCTGTGAATGCACGAGCGATGGGATACAAGAAAGCCGGCGACGTGTATCAGGAAGAACCGTCCCTGCCGCACGGAGCATTCGGAGCAATGGGCGGTATGGTAACGACGGCAAATGACCTGGGCAAGTATGTGGCGTACCAGATGGCGGCGTTTCCTCCGCGGAACGAGGCAGAAAAGGGTCCGGTGCGGAGGAGTTCACAGCGCGAGCAGCAACGCGCCTGGCGGACGAGCGGGATGACGGCTTCGAGAACGCCGAATGGACACTTGAATGCGTTCACGACGGGATACGGGTATGGTCTCGGCGTGGCTCGGGACTGCCGTTTCAACCACATCGTTTCGCACGGCGGCGGGTTGCCGGGATTCGGATCCTACATGGCGTGGCTACCGGAATATGGTGTGGGGATGTTCGCGATGACGAATCTGACGTATAGCGGGCCATCCCAGCCGATCTTGGCAGCGTTCGATGAATTTCGTAAGACGGACGGCCTGGAAGCGCGGGAGTTACCTCCCTCCCCTGCGCTGCTCAGCACCCGGGATGCAGTTGTGCGGCTCTGGAACACGTGGAGCGAGGCCGAAGCGCAGAAGATCGCAGCGGATAATCTGTTTCTGGATACGCCGGCTGCAACGCGACAGCAGGAGATCGCGAGGATCAAGGCAGAAGCCGGAACATGCGGGCCGGCCGGCGATATGCAAGCGGAAAACTGGCTGCGCGGGAGATTCCGTATGAAGTGCGATCACGGGCACGTGGATGTGATGTTCACGCTGGCGCCGACAAATCCACCCAAGGTGCAGTTTCTGCGCTTCACACCGGCCGTTGGATTGAATGCGGACGCCCGGGCGGCTGCGGAGAGGGTGGCCGGGTGGGTGCCGGATAAGCCGGAAATAGGCACGAAGATGGATCCGGCGCGCGCTCTTTACGGGCAGTGCCGCGTCGCCGACACGCTGAGCGGCAACGGCAGGACGGAGTTCCGTGTACGTCTAGAATGCGAGCATGGTCCAGTGGAGGCCGCGGTTAAGTTGGATGAACAGCGGAAGGTGAGCGAGTTGCAGCTCTCAAAGCCGGCAGATGCCGCGTGCACTCCCTGAGCTAGCCGACGCCGGTCGGCCGAGGGTCGGGGACGCCGGGAGTTACGGTCTTTTTCGGCACCGGCTGGACGACCTCATACTTCTCGGGCGTAAAGATGATGGTGCGCACCTGGCCTCGGGGGCCGAGCGGCCCGAGAGGCTTGCCGTTCCAACGCACGTCAAGGCCGGCCGCATTCCCGGTTACCAACTTCGCGTTCTCAAGCCCATCGAGATCCTTGCGCTCGCTGGCGTCGAGAATCCCGGCGAAGAGCGTTTTGCCTCCGGCCGAAAGAGACACCCACGTTTTCTCAGTGGCCTGAAGCTGGAGACTCACCTTGCTGAGATCGGCGGTGGCAGGGGTTTCGGGAGCGGGCAGCGTGGGAGTTTGTGTCACCTCAGGCACCGGTTCGGGCCTAGTCTGCCGGGCGACAACCGGGGATTCAGGCGGAGGGGTCGCACTCGCCATTTGTACCGGCTCCTCGGCACGATGCTGAATCCTTTGCCACCACGCATAGAATCCAGAGGACCCAGCGATGGCTGCAACGAAAAGTACAACGAGCCAACTCGTCGTGATCTTGCGGGTGGGACGTGCGGTTTGAGGTACCTGGTACGTATGGTGGAGTACGGGAAGTGGATCGGGCTCTTCGGACGGCAGGGCCGCAGCGATTTCATGCTCAAGCGAATGCGGGTCTATGCCCAGCGCTGTGCAATACTGTCTTACAAAGCTCCTGGCGAACATGCCACCCGGGAGTTGTTTGTAATCATCCTGTTCAATTGCCTGAAGATAGCGGGAGCTAATGCAAGTAGAACTTGCAATATCCGCCAGTGATCGCTTTTGCTTCTGGCGCTCCTGCTCGAGCTTTTCACCGAGGGTCGGCATAGGCCGCGGAAGTTACTGAAAGTTATAATACTACACTTGAAAGAAGCAGGCGAGCCGAGACAAATATCCGTGGTTCTCGTGAACTGGAACCGGAGAGAGCTGCTCCTGGCCTGTTTGCGTTCCCTGCAAAAGCAGACGGTGTCCGGATTCGAAGTGGTGCTGGTGGATAACGGTTCCACGGACGGGTCGGCAGAAGCAGCGGCCAAAGAATTCATGCAAAACTCGCAGTTTTGCTTGCGTGTCATTCAAAACAGAGCGAATGTAGGGTTCTGTGCCGCTAACAATCAAGGATTTGAGGCAGCACGTGGACGGTTCCTGGCTCTGCTGAATAACGACGCGGAAGCGGAGCCGCAGTGGCTGGAAGAATTACTGAAAGGGCTCGAGGTTGCACCCGATGTCGGGATGGCCGCTTCGAAGATTCTGGTGCACGAGGACCCGCGGCGGATCGACAAGGCCGGGCACCTGATCTATCCGGACGGGCAGAACCGCGGACGCGGTTCCGGGCAGGTGGACGAAGGGCAGTTTGACCGGTTCGAAGAGATTCTATGGCCGGACGGATGCGCGGCGATGTATCGCCGGGAGATGCTGGATGAGATCGGCGGGTTTGACGAGGACCTGTTCGCATACGGCGACGATGCGGAATTGGGTATGCGGGCACGGATCGCGGGCTGGCGTTGCTTTTATGCTCCGAAGGCGGTGGTCCGGCATCACCGCGGAGCGACGCTGGGACTGCTCTCGGAGCGGCGGTTAACTCTGATAGAGCGTAACCGTGTGTTACTCGTAGTAAAACATTTTCCAGCTCGTTTGTTTTTGGCTAGTTTCGGATACTTTGCGGCAAGGGTAGGAGCGGGCATTTGGGCAGCAGCGCGAGGCAAGGGCGAGGTGGGAAGATTTCCTGGAATACGAGGGAAGCTGACGGTAGTGTCCGCCCTGGTGCGCGGGAACTGGGAGGCGTGGAAACTGGTTCCGCGCACTCTGCGAAAGCGGCGGCAACTGCGCCCACTGCGGCGCCTGAATCCGGCGCAGGTAAGCCGGTTAATCGAGCAGTACCGCATTTCCCTGCGGGAGCTGATGGAACAGGCGATTTGATCCAGACACCAATCAGCGATTCTTGCCCGGCCTGCGGCAGCCGGCAGTTCCGGACGCTGCTCCGCGGCAGCGACCGGCTGTATCACACAACGGACAAGCCGTTCCTGGTTGTGGAATGCGAGGGCTGCCAGTTACTTCGCATGTATCCGTGGCCTGTGCCCGACGAACTGCGGAACTATTACCCGGACCAGTATTGGTTTTCATCCGGAGAGAGCGCCGCAAGCCGGATGGAGGAGACGTACAGGCGCTTCGTGCTGCGGGATCATGTGGGGTTCGTGATGAAAGCGGTGGCGGCGACGGGTGGACAGGGACCGCTGCTCGATGCAGGGAGCGGAGGCGGCCTGTTTCCGAGGTTGCTGCGCGAGCGCGGCGTGAAGGCATATGGGCTGGATATTTCCGCTCAGGCAGCGCGGATCGCATGGACGCGGAACGAGGTGCCTGCGTTTTGCGGACATCTGCCGGCCGCGCCGGTTCGTCCCGGGTCGCTCGCCGTGCTGACAATGTTCCACGTGCTGGAGCACTTGTACGACCCGGCTTCTTATCTACAGGCCTCTCACGCTCTGCTGCAGCCGGACGGGCGGATCGTTGTGCAGGTACCGAACGCAGCCTGCTGGCAATTCCTCCTGTTCGGAGAAGCGTGGAACGGGATCGACATTCCCAGACACCTGATTGATTTTCGATCGAAGGACGTCTGCGCACTGCTGGAGCATTGCGGTTTCGAAATCGTCCGCGTGAAGTACTTCTCATTGCGCGACAATCCGGCGGGACTGGCGAGCACTATTGCGCCGGGACTGGATCCGATGGCGAGGCGGGTACGGCAAGTGAAAGAGACGAACGGAATGCGCCTTCTGAAAGATGTCATCTATCTGGGCCTGGTGCTGGGCTCGCTCCCGTTCACGTTAGTTGAGGCGGCGTGCCGCGCGGGGTCTACGGTAATGGTGGAGGCGCGGAAGAAGGGGTGAAGACAGCAACGCTTCGGCGGGTGCTACCGCGTCCGCTACTCCGGCACATTCTGCATTTTGAGTGCGCAATTGAAGATGCGGTGAGTCAGTTTGCGTCGTCACTGGCAGAAGGCGCGCGGGTGCTGGATGCAGGAGCGGGCGAGGGGCAGTATAGACACTTTTTTGCGCGGCAGCGGTACGTGGGAGTGGACCTCGGGATCGGCGACACAGAGTGGAATTACCGGGATCTCGACGTGATCTCCGATCTGGAAGCTCTACCGCTGCGGGATGGCTCCTGTGATGCCGTGGTGAACATCGTGACGCTGGAGCATGTACGGGAACCGGCGCAGGTAGTTTTCGAGATGGCCCGGTGCTTGTGCCCGGGCGGGAAGCTCCTGTTGGTTGTGCCCCATGAATGGGAAGAGCACCAACAGCCGCACGATTATTTCCGGTACACGAGGTATGGAGTGGCTCATCTGTTGTCGAAGGCAGGCCTGTGCGATATCCGTGTAGAAGCGGCCGGCGGCTATTTCCGGCTGCTGGCGCGGCGGCTGCTGAACGGAGTGCAATTCTTCCCTGCCGTTCTAAAGCCGTTCGCGTTGATTGCGTTCGGGCCTCCAGCGCTGCTACTTCCACTGCTGGATGGAATGGATACGAAGCGAAACTTTACACTGGGGTTTATATGCACTGCGCGAAAATAGCCGCTCTGGTTGCGGTAATGGCTTCGCTTTGTACGGGAACGGAATTTAGCGGCAGCTCGGCGCTGGAGTTCACGAAGAAAGCGGTGGGCTTCGGTCCGAGGCCACCGGCAACAGAGGCGAACCGCAAGCTGCAGACCTATATCCGGACGGAGGCGAAATCGTTCGGATGCGCAGTGACGGACGATCCGTTCACGGCGAGCACACCGCTCGGTCCAAAGCAGATGAAGAACATCGTAGTGCGGATTCCGGGGAAAAGCAGCAAGGCCGTGGTGCTGACAGGGCATTACGATACGAAAACTTTTCCCGGGAGGTATTTCGCCGGCGCGAATGACGGCGGATCATCGACGGGGTTCCTGCTGGAAATGGCGCGCGTGCTATGCAGACAGCCACAGAAGAATGACGTCTACATCGTGTGGCTGGATGGTGAGGAAGCATATGCCGAGTGGACCGACACGGATAGCCTGTACGGCAGCCGCCACTTGTCGGAGAAATGGCAGAAGGAAGGATTTCTGCCGAAGATCAAGGCCCTGGTCAACGTGGACATGATCGGCGATTCGGATTTGCAGTTAGTGGAAGAGATGGCGTCGACGGAGTGGCTGCGAAAGCTGGTGTGGCAGACCGCGCGCGAGCTTGGGCTGAACAAGTATTTTCCGCCGCTATCGGGAACGATTACCGATGATCACCGGCCGTTTCTGGACAAAGGTGTGCCGGCGCTGGACCTGATCGACTTCGATTACGGCCCCCATAATTCCTACTGGCATACGGATAACGATACGATCGATAAACTAAGCGCGAACAGCTTCGCCGTGATGGGAAAAGTGTTGCTGCGCGTGGTGCAGAAATTGGAGGCGCAATGAAGAGACGGGCATTTCTACTTACACCAGCGGCATTGATGGCGGCACCGAAACTGGCAAATGTCACGCTGGATGAGAGCAAGGCGAAACTGAGCAAGGAACCGTTCGGAGACCTGCGGATCTACTACGATGGGCCGACGGATCAGCTCAAAGCGATGACGGCCGGGAGCCTTCGCCTGAAGCCCGGCATGAGCCCCCATCCTCCGCACAAGCATCCGGAGGAAGAAATGATGGTGGTGACCGAAGGCACTGGTGAGATCTCGGTGGAAGGCAAGGTTACCAAGGTCGGGCCCGGCGCAATGATGTATTGCGCGGGCAACAAGCTGCACGGCATCGTAAATACGGGAAAGACGCCCCTACTGTTCTACTTCTATAAGTGGCAGGCGTAGCGCGTGCTACGCCAAGCCGCCTTCCCGAGCGAAGCGAAGCGCTTCAATAGCGGCTCCGCGCGATCCGGCAGTGTCGCCGTTCGGCATGATGTGGATCGGAATGTCCGCCTGCTCCTCGCGCTGGACGGGCATGCCGGCGCGGATTTCGCTGACGAACCAGTCTTGAAAGTCCTTGCCGGTCTCGATTGCACCGCCGCCTACGATGAGCGCATCGGGATCGAAAGTGTTCACCATCTCGTCGAAGAATAGTCCGAGGGCATGCGCCTGCACGCGAAAAATCTCACGGCACATGGGATCGCCCTTCTCGGCCAGGCCGCGAACAAGTTTCGCCGCTTTGCCAAGGTCGCCGATCCTGGCGAGTTCATGGTTGGGATACTTCGGCAAGAAGTACGGCAGGAACGACTTGCCGATGGCGGTGAGGGAGCAAACGGATTCCAGATCTCCAATGCGGCCGCAGTTGCATTCGGGAACAAGCCCCTGGATGGACACGATGCTCTGATACGGCACCAGCACGTGGCCGAGTTCTCCGCCGAAGCCTGCCCTGCCCTTCACAACATTCCCCTCCACAATCACGCCGCCGCCGAGACCAGTGCCGATGATGGCTGAGATGGATGTTGCGCGGTTGTTGGCTCCGAAGATGGAGTAGTGTCCCCAGAGTGCGCCGGCATTGCCGTCGTTCAGGTAAGTAACAGGCTTGCCGAGGCGGTGCGCGAGGCCGTCGCGGATATCGAAACCCGCCCAATCCGAATGGACGAAATTGGTTGACCCTTTCGCACTGAGCACGCCATTCGCGCTGGCCGGCCCTGGAGTATCGAGGCCGACTACGGACACGTCGGCGACCTGGAAGCCGAGGCGCTCGACGGCGATTTTGAGGCCCTCTTGTATCTGCCTCAGGCAGATCTCCGGTCCCTCTTTCGACCGGGCAGGGTGCTCGCACAATCCGTCAATCAGGAATTGGCCTTCCCCGTTCACTAGCGTGTAGTTAATGGCGGTGCCGCCGAGGTCTACTCCGGCTACGATTTGCATGAAGTACCACGATAACAGGAGCAGAGTCACGGTCACGAATTCTGAGCAAGTCCGGAGATGACATCCAACGGTCATGCAATCAGCCAAGGTTGTGATCATTTACTACAGCGCCACGGGCAGCACGTACAAGATCGCTCGTGCAATCGAAGAGGGGGCGAAGACGGGCGGCGCTGAGGTACGACTGCGGAAAGTTCGGGAATTGGCTCCGGAGGAAGCGATTCAGACGAACAAGGGCTGGGCTGCTCATCGTCTCGAAACACAGAATATTCCAGAGGCTAGCCTTGCCGATCTCGAATGGGCGGAAGCGCTTATCTTTGGAACGCCGACACGGTTCGGATTGCCGTCGGCGCAATTGAAACAGTTTATCGATACGGCGGGCCCCCTGTGGGCCACCGGGAAACTGGCGAACAAAGTTCTCTCTTCGTTTACCACTGTGGCGACGCCGCATGGAGGGCACGAAAGCACCATACTCGCCATTAACAACATTGGGTACCACTGGGGGGCTATTGTTGTGGGACCCGGCTACATAGATCCCATACAGTTTCAGTCCGGCAATCCATATGGAACGTCCTACTCCAGCCAGAACGGCCAAGTGCCGCCGGATGACATTGCCTTGGCCGCAGCGCGATTTCAGGGCAAGCGCGTAGCTGAGGTGACCGCGGATTTGCTGGCGGGACGTTCGGTCTCAGTCCGCTGACATAGAGCAGAGCGGGAACTCGGCGTGTTGTGCCGCGCAGGCAAACGATTTTCCATCAGGTGAGAACGCGAGTGAGCTGACCAGATGGGGAGCCTTCTCAGTCCAGACGGTCTGGCCAGTGCCGATCTCCCATAGACGTATTTGGGCAGGGCGCGCGAATCCGGTCTCATCCACACCACCGCTCAGCAGCCATTTGCCATCAGGCGAGAATGCGAGTGAGGAGATCATCTCGGGCTGGCCGTTCAGGCGGCGGGTGATCTTCCACTCCCGCGCGTCCCAGATGTAGATCGTTCGGTCGACTCCGGCAGTCGCGACTGTTGAGCCATCCGCCGAATAGACGACAGCAAACATACCGACGGGAAACTCTTCGATAAGGCGCTGGAGTTCCCCTTCAGCCGTGCGAACAACCCGCACGTTGGTGTCCTGGTTGGCACTGACGATCAGACGACCGTCCGGGGATAATTCCAATGCATTCACGCCTCCGAGGCCGTCGTGAATAGAGCGGCGGAGTGTGCCGGTCGACAGATCCCAAATTCGCACCAGACGATCTTCGGCGCTTGCTAGTGTGTTGCCATCGCGAGAAAAGACGATGCATCGGATGCCGCCTGTGTGACCGGACAAGGCCGTGCGCTGCTGGCCGGTAGCGATGTCGTGAATCCGGATAATGCGATCCGACGCCGCCACGGCAACGAGCTTGCCATCGGTGGAGAACGCGATGGAACGCCGACCCATGTGCTGAACCGGCAGTTCCCTTTTGAGAGTGCCCGTCCGGCCATCGAAAATGCGAATCTTCGAATCCCCACATGCCGCGAAAAGCTGTGACGAATCTGCCGAAAACGCAACTACGTGGGCTGGGGCAGTGGCGGAGATCTTGCGCGGATGAATCTGCATTATGCTCTCTCCAGACACAGTTCGAAGAAAACGGCGGCGTGAACGTCGCCGGGATTCTCGTATAGAGTGACGGGGCGGACGAGATCGGCAGTTTGGAGCAGCGGATCCTTGCCGTAGTTTTTGGCGGGATTTCCTTCGAATACGGGATCGGTGGCGAAGTAGAGCTGGGTGACCAGAGGCTTGTGGCCCGGAGCGGTGATCAGGTAATGAACGTGCTGGCAGACGCGATCCGGGTAGTGGCCGGGCATGACGGAATCGAATGCGTATTCTGCCTTGGCGTTCAACGGAAGCTTAGCCCGATAGTGGTAGCCCGTGACATCGTACTTCCCGACATGGTCGGCTTGCCAGATCTCGACGCGCGCGTCTGGGACCGCATCACCGCGCGTATTGAGAATACGGCCCGTGACCTTCAGCGGGAAGCCGTTATCTCCGGGGGAGCGCAGCATGGCAGTCTCGGGGGCGCCTTTCTTGAAGAACGGACCGAGGTCATTTCCAGGGGTTGGTTTTGCTGCCGGCGTTGCACCCTGCGCAAAAGCGGCGACGCTGGTTGCGGAGACCGAGGCAGCGGCGATAAGAGCGCCGTTTGCGAAACAGGCTTCGAGGATTTCTCTGCGGGTGAGCTTGTATTTCATAGTTCGTCAGTGTGGACAGATTGTACAGCTTCGGGCGCCGTAAGAAAAGGGAGGGGCGGAGGGCCGCGCCCCTGCGAAGCGTGTGGCAGTCATCGCAGACCTCACACGAGCCCATGTAGACTGACTTTGTTGCCTCGCTTATTCTTACTGATCTATCTATTGCCGTGGAGCATTGTGCTAGCGCAGGACCAGAAGCCATTCACGCAGTTTGACATTGGCCGGGTCACGTTACTGCCAAGCGGCTTTTTCGACCAGATTGCGCAGTTCCGTACAGAGCCGACGGGCGAGTCCATCTCGACACATTTTGGCAAGTTCCCGATTACTGGCGGCCCATCGGAATGGCTCACAAGCTCTGCGCACTCGCGTTTTCAAACGAAGGCGTGGTCCGATATTGCCGATTTCCGGCTGATTGGGTATTACGAGATGGATTTTCAGGGAACTCAGATTCCCTATCGGACGCGACAGGCGTTCGGCGAAGTGCAGTGGGGCAAATGGCGGGTGCTGGGCGGAAGGGCCTGGACATTGTTGCGTCCCAACCGGTGGGCCATGGAGTCAGACGCTGGGGTGTGGAACACCGATGTTGTGGAACCGCTCTATCACGTAGGACTGGTGGGGTTCCGAAAGGAGCAGTTGCGCCTTAGCCGGTATGACGAGCACTGGGGAGCCGCCGTCAGTCTGGAGCGACGGACAGAAAAGACCGGAACTGATGTTCATTTCAAGGTCATGCGCCAGTTTGCGTCTGATGGCAAGCGATACCACCTGGAAGCGGCGGGTATGGCGGGCGCGGGCAGGTCGGCCGTCATGGCTTCCGCAATGGTTCCAATCGTGCGCAAGCTTCAGTTTGTTACGCAGGAATACTACTCGCATGATGCCGTCAGCGAAGCGCTCGGCGTTGTGCCGGCGGGCTTGAGCGGCGGTTCGTTTATCCAGGGTCTCGAGGCCAGACCGACGAAGAATTTGGAGTTGTATTCGTACGGCGGCATGGTGTTTGCTGACCGATCCCGAAACACGAACCATCATGTCCGGGAGGTCAGCTTCGGGATGCAGCGCTTCATTCCCATAGCGGCCTGGCATGGGACAGCACGGACGGGCTTTCAGATCTCTCATCTGAGCCGCGATATCTGGGCCGGGAGGGAAGGCGCGTTGACACAAGTGATGCTACAACTGCGCTACGACCTGCCCTAGATCAGGCGAGGGCTTTCGCGATTTCCGTGGCCTTCTCCAGCAGCATCGCGGTTTCGCTGCTGCAGCCGAGGAAGAGCATGCCGCGTTCGCGCCAATACTTCGCAAGCGCCAGATTGCGGGTTTGGGTGCCGGGCGCGATGTTGTAGTTGAGACAGGAATCGCGAACCTTCTCCATCGCATCAATCATCTTCGGGTGCATGAAATCGCCGGGGACGCCGAGCGAGATAGAGAGATCAACCGGACCGATCATGACAGCGTCGATACCAGGAATGGAGAGGAGTTCTTCGCGACGCTCGACTGCAAGTGCGGTCTCGATCTGGAGAACGACCAGGATGTTCTCATTCATGTACTCGACGATTTCCGGAACGGTAGCAGGCTGATAATTCACATGCATCGTATTCAGTCCGCAACCGCGGATGCCGACGGGCGGGAACTTGGTCCAGGAGATGGCCTTCTGCAGCAGTTCGGGAGACTCGACGCGCGGGAAGATGATGCCGGCGGCTCCGCAATCGAGAGCACGCGCAACCAACGCGTACTGCATGTCCGGGACGCGCACGATTGGTGTAAAGTTCACATGGGACGCGAAGCGGCAGATATCCTGAATGGTTTCGATTCCGAAGCCGCCGTGCTCCATATCGACAAAGGCCCACTGAAAGCCAGCGGCGGCAAGAATCCGCAAAACCTCCTGAGAACGGAACTGCCAGAACGCACAACCGAGTTGCACGCGGCCTTCGCGCAGAGCCTTCTTAACGGGATTGGGTTGCATTTGTTCATTGCATGGTATCAGCAAGAAAACGCAAATTTGACCCGTGTGCGGTCCGCAGACATGGTTTACAGCGTCAGGAGGATATGGTCCGGGCACTCGAGGCGGACCGCCTCATGCAGCCGATCGATGAGATCGAGGCCCTGTTCCGCCAGGAAGGGAAGGATGCTGTAGAAACGCTCCTGCAGATGTTTATGCGGCATGATCTTGCCGTATAGGTAGATCGCATCGTGAACCGCCCGCGTATTGCGGCGTAGCGTTTCGCGAGCCACCTTGGATTCAGATTTGGAGAGTTGATAGAGCATTTTGGCGCGGCTCTTGGAAAGAGCATCGCCCAGCGTGGGATCGAACTTGGTGACCTCCGATTGGAGGTTCTCCAGGGATGCTTGTATCTGGCGGCGCACCTCGGCAAAATGTTCGGACAGTTGCGGCGGACTAAGCGCGCACGCGAATTTTTCGATGAAGGCCTCGCGCCCGTTGAAGAAATCGTGGATGTCGACTTTATAGCGCTCCATCAGCTTCTGCGCGCGCGCATCGAACAGTGTGAAACCGGAACGCGGCATGACGCGAGGCATATGGCCCAAAAGCCGTTCGTACATCACCTGCGACTGGGCCAGATACGCAACTTCCGCGGGACCACCGATGTAGGACGCAGTGGGGATCATGAAGTCCTGCATCACGGGCCGAAGCAAAGCATTCGGGGAAAGCTGCTCGGCGCGGTCAGCCAGTTCCTTTGCCGCGTAGTGGCGATCCCGGCTGACATACTCGCCATTCTGGCGTTTGAGGTTGATACGGCGCGTGCCTTCCAAAAGGAAGAACAGAGACGTCTTTTCTTCCACGTGCACCTGCGCGTGATAGCCAGATGCTTCCAGTTCCTTGTTGCGCGCAAGGAGCGCTCCGGATAACTCGGCTTCATGGGCGACCGCGCTTGCCAGGAAAGGAGCACCCAATCTGCGAATGGCCGGATGCAGCGGATCGAGATAGAGGAGGTTGAATTTCTCAAGCAGGCGCTGGACGAGATCGCGAAACGCGCACCCCATGGTTTTACCGGGAGTGTAAGTCTCGCGCACCAGTTGCGTCACTTCCCCGGCATAAGGCAAATCGCCAAAGGAGCGGTGGAGTTCCTCAACCGGCCAATGGCTGATCGCTATGCTCCCAACCGGTTCTTCGCTTTGTTTGTGGCCGTTCACGCTCATCGAGACGGGCTGAGCGTCCGGTCCGAAACTCCAGGCGTGATTCACTTCGGCGAAGTCGTGGTCCTCGGTGGCGAGCCAGAAAATGGCGACCGCGGGTTTGCCTTCCGCGGTAGATTGCTCAGCCAGCCGAACGGCTGTGAGTGCTTTATAGATCGTATAAGCCGGACCGGAAAAGAGCCCCACCTGCTGACCGGTGACATAGGCCCGCGCGCCCGGCTGAGCAAGCACCTCAAGCGCGGGGTGGTCTCCATTCTGCTCCCGAAGCGCATCCACCAGGGCGGCACGGCGTTCCGCAGGGTAATCCTGCGCGCAGGTGCGTCCGCTAGGTACGGTGTAGAAATGTGCTACCCGGTCATGATGATAGAGAAAATCCGCGAAGAGTCGCGATGTGTGTGGCAGGTCGGTATGTCGTAGACAGGACGACTCCATTGTTGGCGCACCCATGCGATTGTCCAAGGGTAGCAGATGAATTGAGACGCACGGAAGTCGCGAAAGTTTGATAGGTTGGGAAGAAGCGCACCCTTAATTCATGATGGAAGAGCAAGAGTTTCAGCTTCGGGCGGACGAAGCACTCCGGAATTTATATAAAGCCTTGGCCCAGGCCAGCGACCAGCACGATTTCGAAGCGGATTACGGCGGCGCGCTGACCGTCGAATTTGAAGATCCCCCGGCTAAGTTTGTGGTCAGCCCGAATTCTCCCGTACGGCAGATCTGGGTTTCGGCCCACTCGAAGAGCTTCAAGCTGGACTGGGATGCGGGCAGGCGTGAGTTTGTGCTCCAGGATTCGGGGGAGAGCCTTAAGGCGCTGATTCAAGGCGCAATATCGAAACAGTTGGGAGAGCCGGTCATTCTGTAGTAATAGCTGCCATGGCCGGTGTCTACATTTCATTTCCGTTTTGCTCACAGAAATGTACCTTCTGTAACTTCGCATCGGGCATACACCCCAGGGGTGCCGAGGAAGAGTATGGACAGGCTCTGCTGAACGAAATTCAGAAGTTTGCTTGGGCATGGAAGCCTGACACCGTGTACCTGGGCGGCGGGACGCCGAGCCAAATGGATCTGGCTCTGCTGGAAGCACTGCTGGCGGCCATTCCGGGCCGCCCTTGGCGGGAGGCAACCATGGAGGCTGCTCCCGGATCGCTGACCGAAGACAGGGTGAAGGCGTGGGCGAGGCTGGGGCTGAACCGTGTGAGCCTGGGAGTCCAGTCCTTTGCGCAAAAAGAGCTTGCCAAGACAGGAAGACGGCACACGGCAGAGGTCGTCGCCAGCGACGTGGCGTTGCTGCGGCGGCACGGAATCGAAAACTTCAATATCGATCTGATTGCGGGTTTGCCGCTGCAGACACGCGAGTCGTGGAGGGAGTCTCTGGATTGGGTGGAGCGACTGCAGGCGCCGCACGTATCCGTCTATCTCTTCGAGATCGATGAGGACAGCCGGTTGGGCCTTGAAGTGTTGCAGGGCGGCTCGCGTTATTCTGCCCGCGATGTACCTTCCGAAGAGTTGATGGCGGAATTCTATGAGACCGCCGTGGACCGTCTCGCAGAGATGGGCATCTATCGCTACGAAATTTCCAATTTCGCTTCGGCTGGCCGGGAATCCGTGCACAACCTGAAGTACTGGCAGTTGGAGTGCTATGCGGGCTTTGGCGCCGATGCGCACTCATTCGATGGCGAGGAGCGGATCTGTAACGTCGAGACCGTGACCGAGTACCTGAATTGCTGGCGCGCAGGGAAGTCATTCGCGTCTGAGCACACTCGTGCCCATCCGGAAGAAGAGCGCTTTTTCGTCGGCTTGAGGCTAATGTCCGGGATCGAGTTGAGCAGCGAAGACTGGTCACGATACGGTGGCTCGATCAGCCGGTTCGTCGATGCCGGGTTGCTGGAGCGCTCCGGATCGCGGCTCCGGTTAACGCGGCAGGGAGTGCTTTTGTCGAACGAAGTTTTCCAGGAGTTTGTGCATTCATGATTGATTTACGGAGCGACACAGTAACTCGGCCGACCGCGGAAATGCGGGCGGCCATGGCCTCAGCCGAAGTGGGCGATGACGTTTACGGAGAAGACCCAACGATCAACCGGCTGGAGGAGCGCGCCGCTGAAATCTTCGGCAAAGAGGCGGGTCTGTTCGTACCCACAGGCACCATGGGGAACACCATCGCCCTGAAGATGCACACGGAGCATGGCCAGGAAATTATTTGCGACTCACGGGCTCATATTCTGAATTACGAACTGGCGATGATGGCCTGGTTCTGCGGCTGCGTGGCACGTCCGATTTCTACGCCCGACGGTATTCTGCATTGGGAAGAAGTGGAGAAGGAGATCCGGCCCCTGGGGCCTCACGCCGCTCCCACTGGTCTGGTTGCCTTGGAGAATACGCACAACATGGCAGGCGGGACGGTGTATCCGATGAAGGTATTGAACAAGTTGTGCGATCGGGTGCATGAACGAGGCCTGAAGGTCCATATGGACGGCGCGCGTGTGTTCAACGCCGCTGCAGCGTTGGGGCTCTCCGTTCGTGAGATTGCGTTGAATGCCGACAGTGTGATGTTTTGCCTGTCGAAAGGCCTGGGCGCGCCGATCGGTTCGGTGTTGGTTGGAAAGAAAGAGGATATAGATCGCGGCCGGCTATTCCGGAAGCGGCTGGGAGGCGGGATGCGGCAGGTCGGCGTAATCGGCGCACCGGGGCTGATCGCACTCGAGAGGATGCCGGCGCGGCTCGGAGAAGATCATAGCAACGCGAAGTACCTGGCAGCGGAGCTTGCGAAAATTCCAGGAGTCTCCATCGATCCGGCCGCAGTACAGACGAATATTCTCATATTCGAGATCAGCGGGACCGGAGTGAACACCCGGACGTTTAGTTTGCGGCTGAAGGAGCACGGCGTGCTGGCGAATGGGATCAACCCTGTGAAGATGCGCATGGTGACTCACCTGGACGTGACGCGCGCGCAATGCGAAGAAGCAGTGGAAGTGGTGCGTGAGGTGCTGGGAACGACAGTGGGCGCAGAGGCCTGATCAGACCCGGATCTTATCGTGCTGCGAAGAGACGATGAGCAGCAGGCATCCCTCATTCGTGTGCAGAACACCATGTTCGGTGCCCGCCGCCGCGTACGCGAATTCGCCCTTCTTGAGCGCAATGCCGCCGATGTGGCAGGAACCCTCGATCACATAGCTCTGCTCCGCGGCAGCGTGTTCGTGCGCAGGATAGGTGCTGCCTGGCGCAAGCTTCAACAGTGACGTGACCATTCGCGTTTCCCGATCCATATAGAGGATCTGGTAATGGACGCCGGGAAATGGGGACGGCTTCCAAGCATAGTCGCGTAACACGAAGATGCCTTCCGCGGCCTGCTCCGGGTTCCCGGCATGCACCTGTATCGATGACATGATCCTCTGTTTCAGACTCGGGTTGGGTGCCGGCCCTGAGAGCGCATTGGGAATTTCGGCACTCACCTCCCGGAGAACCTGCAATTCGGCACGGCAGTCCACACAATTCTTAAGGTGTTCGTCTACAGCGGCAGTTTCCTCAAGCGCGAGCATGCCGAAGACGTATAGCGGCAGCAGTTCGCGGATCGGATGTTCCTCTTGTGTCATGACGAGTTCTCAAACACGGGACAGGTCGCGGAGATGCTCCTTTAGTTTTTTCATGCCTAACCGGATACGCGTTTTCACGGTACCAAGCGGCTGTCCCAATCGTTCCGCGAGTTCCGTTTGTGTGTAACCTCCGTAAAACGCCATTTCAATCGCCTCACGTTGTGCGGGCGCCAGCGCTTGCAACGCCCGGCGTACGCGCGCCCCCGTCTCGCTCTCCACACTCAATTGCTCCGGGTCCGGCATGGGATTCGGAAACTGGAGGGCTTCCTCCTCAGCCCGGCTTTCGCGAATCGCGCGAGCCGATCTCAGCCGGTCTATGGCCCGGCTACGAGCTAGCATGATCAGCCATGCATTCACAGAACCGCGTTCCGGTTGAAAATTCACCGCATGCTGCCAGACCTGTGTGTATACGTCCAATGTAGCCTCTTCCGCGTCCGCTTTGTTGCCGAGGATATGGAAGATAACGGCATAGACGAGCGAACTACTCTCGTCATAAAGGGACGAAAGAGCGTCCACTTCTCCAAGTGCCGTCCTGCGAATGTAGTCATACCAAGCGAGCCCTCTGGAAGAAGGTACGGAACCTGAGGGGGACGCGGATTCAGCCATATCGGAAAGTTCCAATCATACACGCTACGCCGGGGCTCTTTATGTAATCCCCGCTACTAAAACGACGATTTATCGAAGGGAAGACGCGTCAGAAGCAGTGCCTTGTTGTAACATAACTTGGGCGGTCAGGAAATCGCTTCCCCCTCATGAATTGGACCACGCGTCTGTGGCTCGTATTGGTCGTGCTCGCCGTAGCCGTTTCAGCGTTGTTCTTATTGCCGAAGAGCCGCCCTGAAACCCGCATTTACATCGCCGGGGTAGACCATTCCCCGCCCTACTACTGGGTAGAGCCGAGCGGCGGTGTACACGGCATGGCAGTAGAGGTTTTTGACGAGGCGGCCCGGAGAATCGGCATTCAACTGCAGTGGAAGCCGATCACAGAATCACTAGACACAGCGTTGGAAACACATTCAGTAGATCTCTGGCCTGTGGTGAGCATCACGGAAGAGCGGAAACGCCGCGTGCATTTGACCGAGCCGTGGCTGGCGAACCGGTTTGCTCTGTTAACACTGGCTACCTCCGGAATCCAGACGCCGGAACAGTTAGCGGGCAAAAAACTGGCGCACCTTTCGTTCCCACGAACCCGGGCACTGGCGGAGCGCTTCTTTCCGCGATCGGTCCGCATTGAAAAACCGACTCGTGAGCGAGCCGTAGAGGCAGTCTGTGAAGGAGAGGCAGCGGCCAGTTTCTCGGAGATCCGGCATATCGATGCGCTAATGCTGGACCGGCCGAAATCCTGTGTGGGGAAAGCATGGAGCGTTTTGTTTGTACCTGGAGCTACCGTGCCGATGGGAATTGCGGCCCATGCGAGCGCGGCCAAGGCAGCCGACTCACTACGCGCAGAGATCATCCGCATGGCGTTAGGAGGGGACTCTTTTTCCGCGGATGGAGCGATGGTCGCCATTCTCGGCCACGGAGACTCAATCGCTTTTCGCGCTTTGGGAGGCAGAACGAAGGAACCGGCTGCTTTACTCAATCGGCTTGATTCTCAGCATCGCGCTGGTCCTATTAGGGTGGCAGATCCAACGGGTACGCACAGCACGCCGCGTCGCGGAAAATGCAAATCGGGCAAAGTCCGAATTTCTTGCGAATATCAGCCATGAGATTCGCACGCCGCTGAATGCAATCGTCGGTATGGCGGATCTGGCCGCATCCACAAATCATCCGGAGGAACAGAAGGAGTTTCTTACCGCTGTCCGGACCGCATCGAGATCGTTGTTGTTGTTGCTGAATCAGGTGCTGGATTTTTCCAAGATCGAAGCTGGACACACCGAAATGGAATTTTCGGCATTTTCGATCCGGCTCTGGCTGCAGGATACACTCAGCGCCTTCGAAAAGCAGTGTGAGGCAAAGGGCTTGCGATTGACAAGCAAAGTGGACGCCCAGGTGCCTGAATACTTGGTGGGCGATCGGACAAAACTATTTGAAGTGCTCTCGAACCTGCTCAGCAACGCCCTGAAGTTCACAGACAGCGGATCGATCCATCTGACGGCCGGAATAGAAGACGAAAACGAACGGGACATGCTGATCGGAGTCTCAGTGAGTGATACGGGAATCGGAATCGCCCCTGACAAGCACGAGATCATTTTCCAGGCTTTCCGGCAGGCGGATGGGTCAATGGCGCGCCGGTTCGGCGGGACGGGCCTGGGGCTGGCAATTTGCACCAAACTGGTGCAAGCGATGGGCGGCTCTATCAGAGTCAAGAGCGAACCAGGTAATGGCAGCACGTTCCATTTCACCGTGCGTTTGACGAAGGTCTTAGCTCAGCCCACGGCGGAGCCTGCGAAAGCGGGGGAGCCTCACGCGCTTCACTTACGGATTCTGCTCGCCGAGGACAACGTCTTGAATCAAAGACTGGAGCTGCGGCTATTAGAGCGCGCCGGTCATGACGTGCAATTGGCGAGGAGCGGCCGCGAGGCGGTGGACGCTTATGCCGGAGCGAGTTTCGATGTGGTTCTGATGGACATTCAGATGCCCGAGATGGATGGGCTGGAGGCCACACGGGCAATCCGATTGTTCGAAGTGGAGACCGGGCGGCACACACCGATCATCGCGATGACTGCATGTGCGGGTTCCGATGACGAGCGCCGCTGCCGCGAGGCCGGTATGGACGGCTACATAGCGAAGCCGATCGACACACGTGCGCTGCTGGATGAAATCCATCGCCTGCACGCGAACGGCAACAACGAGCCGATTTAGGGAAGAGCCAAAAGATAACTCGTAATGCGGTCCATGTCCTTCGAATTGAACTTGTACACCGGCATGGGCGTACCGGGCGAAAGTTTTTGCGGATCCAGGAAGTGCTGCACGATCCACTCGCGCGAGCGGCGCTGCCCCACTCCATTCAATGGAGGACCTGTCTTCATCCCAGTCCCGTTGACCATGTGGCACACGCTGCAGTTGTTCTGCTGGTAGAGTGCTGCGCCCTCGACCGCGAATTCCGGCGCGCTGTCGATATCCTTTGCGTTCTTTGGATTCAGTTTCAATAGAAACGCAGCCAGGGAGTTGAGTTGCGCGCGCGTAAGCGTCAGCGGCGGCATGGAAGTTCCGGGCACCATCTGCGCAGGCCGCTGAAAATGCTCGATCATCCACGCGGCATTCTTGTGGACTGCGCGGACCGAGGTCAGGTCCGGTCCGTTCTTCTGGTCCGGTCCGTGGCAGGTATTACAACTCTCACGGCGATAGTAGCTGATGCCGGCGAGTTCCTGCGGCGTGAGTTCCTGCCAGTTCTGGACAGGACCCGCGTCGAGGTCCACTTCAGGATTCCGCTGAGCGGGAGTGCTTCGAATGGCCGCGATCGTCAGGCTGCTCCAGCCAACGACTGCAAAGGCCATCACTGCCACGGCGATGCGGCGCTGCCTAAGCCATTGCGGCGTACTGCGATCGATGAACGGAACAAGAAATAGAGCGACCACCGCGAGCGTGGGGAGAACAACCGTGCCAACTACCTCGGCCGAGCCTTCAAAAAACTTCAGGGTTTGGAACAGGAAGAGGAAATACCACTCCGGCCGGGGAATATAGGCGGTATCCGTGGGATCGGCAAGGCGCTCCAGCGGGACGCGGACAGTGGCGGCTATGGCGAACAGGATCGCGAAATAGACGAATACGCCCATGGTGTCCATGAACACCTGTTCCGGATAAAACTTCTTCTTCGGCTTGGTTTCGACTGGAGCCGGTGCAACGCCGTGCTTCCTGACGAGGTAGACGTGAAAGCCGATCAGCAGAGTCGTAGCTGGAGGGAGCAGCAGCACATGGATGGCATAGAAGCGGGCGAAGGTCACCACCCCGATACCACCCTCGCCACTACCGAGCAGACGCGCCATGTACGGACCAAGCACGGGAGCTGAACCGGCGATTTGTGTCGCGACCACGGTGCCCCAGTACGCACG
The DNA here is from genome assembly GCA_964464925.1 of uncultured Solibacteraceae bacterium. Lineage (GTDB taxonomy): Bacteria > Acidobacteriota > Terriglobia > Bryobacterales > Bryobacteraceae > CAYXLI01. The sequence goes on from CAYXLI010000038.1 coordinate 34,496, forward strand.
CTGGTCCCAAGGCAGCAGATAGCCTGTAAGGCCATAGGCCATCGTGAGGAGCAGCAGAACGACGCCGGCCATCCAGGTAGCCTCCCGCGGCTTTTTGTATCCGCCGTAGAGGAAGACCTGGCACATGTGAAGCACGACGATAACGATCATCATGCTGGCACCCCAATGGTGCAGACCGCGGATCATCCGGCCCGCGGTTAGTTCGGTAAGAATGTACTTCAGGCTGTTGTACGCTTCGCCCGGGGTGGGGGCATAATTCACGGCGAGGAGGATGCCGGTCACCACCTGGATGAGAAATGCGAAGATTGCCACGCTGCCGAAGATCTGGTGCCAGCCGCTGGAACCGGGGATTTCTTCGTACAGGAACTCCTTCGTCAGAGTTTCGAGACCGGTCCGGTGCTCAATCCAGTCGATGAGCCGGCGTATCATGCGTTAGACCTCTTGATGGAACCGAGCAGGAGTTTGCCGCCGTCCACCTTTACGTCATATCGATCCAGTGCGCGAGGGGCGGGACCGCTGAGCACCTTTCCATGTATATCGAATGTGGACGTGTGGCAGGGGCAGAGAAAGTTCTTGTGGTTTTCATCCCAATGATAAGCGCAGCCCAAATGGGTGCATTGAGGCGAGAACGCCGTGATCTGATTGTTCGCTTCTCTTACAACCCAAGCAGTGGACTTTTCACTGGTTACTTTCCATCCATCGACGCGAAGCCGCCGGAATACGACTTCTTCAGGCGTATTCGGCTGGATCTGCGAAACGTCTCCGGCGTCAACCCAGTCCGATTCTTTCTTCGCACGCGGCGGCAACAGCAGATACACCGCAGCCGGGCCTGCGATAGCAGCCACGATGACAGTCCATAATCCGTAGATTGCGCCGAGGTGGAATCTACGGCGGTCTATGCCTTTCGTTTCTTCCATATCGGCCCTATTGTATTTCGGGTCCGGTAGGAAGGTGTACTGAATTTGTAAAAAGAACGTCGAAGCCGGCCTTACGAGGTCGAGCAGACTTCGACCAGACGCGTCCGAAGAGGATCGAGGATTTCTTCGGGCACCTTGGCTCCGCCGCAAGTTATGTAGAAAACGTCCAGCGCTCTGTGCGCCTCAGTATCGATGAGAACGACTTCTATGCTGCAGCCTTTGGAAGAGAATGCTTCGGCAACGTCGTAAAGAAGTCCGGAGCGGTCCTCCGCCACTACCTCGACGAGCGTCGCGTGAGTCGAAGCGGTGTTATCGATACTGACTGTAGGCTCAATGCGCGGTTTACCGCCCCCGGCATTCCTAACCCGCCCTCGCAGGAGTCTCCGGACATCTTCTTTTCCGAGCGCGGCCCGTTGAAGAGTCAGTTTGAGCCGATCCACTTCCGGCGGATTCAGTTCGAGTGTCCGCATCGGATCCTCAAAAGTGAAGGTATCCAGAATTGTGCCACTCTTGTTCGCAAACGCTTCGGCCTTTACGATATTCATCCCAAAACCGGATAACGTGCCGGCGAGTGCAGCAAAGAGGTTTGGGCGGTCCTGCGTGACAACAGTGGCTTGGTACGAGCCCTCGTGCCGACGCAGGTCCACGGCGACTCCAGCCACACGGCTGAGTTGCTCCAGTTCCTTGTGCCAATGGATGTCCGCTTCAGAATGAGTGAGCAGGTAGCGCGTCGGGAAACCTTCCAGGAAAGCCTGGTCACCAGACTCGACATGAATGCGTTCGGTATCGAGTTCGGCTGTCAACTCGCGGCTGATTACAACGAATACGCGCCACAGCTGCTCAAGCCGCCAGCGGGTCATCGCTTCCGGGTTGACGGCGCTGATGTCGGCGTAGGTCAGTAGAGTGAGATATCGAAGGTGCTCGATGGTGCCGGCGCGGTGAGCGGAATCTTCGACCACGGTGCGGTCATTCAGATCGCGCGCCATCGCAGCGGACAGGACCAGATGATGTTCAATCAGATAGATCGCTGTGGCGGCCGCATCGGCAGGAATCTGAATCCGCGCAAATGCCGATCTGGCGAGTTCGACCGAGACTTGCGAATGATTTCCGCTACGGGCGCCTTTGCCGACATCGTGGAACAGAAGCGCGATGGCGAGTACAGCAAATTCCGGAAGTTCCGAGAGTAGATCCTTAAAGCGGCGGAGCGAGGGTTCCTTGCTGGTGCGCAACTCGGCGAGGGTCTCGAGCGTAACGATGGTATGCTCATCCACGGTGTAGCGATGGTAGAAATCGCGGACGACGAGCGAATCGATTTCGGCCCACTCCGGAAAAATGGCCAGCAACATTCCGGTTTCATGCAGGGCGCGTACGGCAAGTGTGGCATGTTGACCATTCAGAATGTCGCGTAAAGAAGGCCAGATGGGCCGTGAACGCGAGAAGTGCTCCCGGAGCATCGGAAGATTCTCGTGGATGCGGCGTTCGGCTTCCAGGGACGGACGGATTCCATGGCGCGCAATGAACTGAAAGAGACGGACGGCGAGATCCGGATCCGCCTGCAATTGCTGCGGAGATTTAAAGAAGACGCGCTCCCGATTGACAGTGAACTCTGCATTTGAGAGCCGGCCGCGCCAGTCCTGAAATTGCCGTAGTAGAGAGCCTTCGGTGAGTGTTTCGGACACCTCCATCTCGCGGAGAGCGGCCCGGTGAACATCGCGCGCGTGCCTGTAATACTCGCGCATCCAGCGTTCAGGATCGTCGGAAAAGGCCTCCTGCGTGTCGAAGTTGAGTACGTTGTTATCGCGACCGAATCTGAAGTGCAACCGGCAGCGCACATTCGCTAAAAACTCAGTGGCTCGATCCATCAGAGGCGGCCCTTGTTCGGAGGCGCGCAACTGGGCGAGCCATCGGGTTAACTGGATGTCCCGCATTCCTCCGGGAGCTTCCTTGATATTGGGCTCGAGGTGGTAGATGGTGTTTTGGAACTTGGCGTGACGAGAGCGGGCCAAGTCGCAAAGATGAGAAATCAACTCCGTTTTTTTCTTCTGGAAGAAACGAGGCAGGCGTTCCTGCAATTGTGCATAGACGCTCTCAGAGCCGCAGAGGAAACGCTGATCCAAAAGGCTGATGCTGAGTTCAACGTTGTGACTATCGAGTGCGCAGCACTCAGTGATCGTGCGTACGGATTGACTGACGCGCAAACCTGCGTCCCAGAGGTCCCGAAGAAACGCCGACAGTGCGTCCTTCTGTTCGTTGCCTTGAATATCCCGCTCAACAAGGATGAGGACATCGACGTCGGAATACGGGTAGAGGTCGCGTCTTCCGAACCCGCCGACAGCCAGAATGGCCGTGGGAGGTCCGGAAGCCGCGCCCAAAGTGCGCAGATAGGCAGATATGGTGATTTCATCCACCATTGCGGTGCGCGCCGCGATGGCCATCGAAGCATCATTCGTTGCCTCGAAGATGCGCTGAATCCGGTCAAGTTTAGAGTGCGGAGTCGCCACGGTCCTCGTTACGGATGCGGATGGCGTCGGCCACGTCAAAAACGAAGATCTTGCCATCGCCAATATTGCCGGTGCGCGCAGCGCCGGCTAATGTCTTTACAACCTCGTCGAAGCGCGCAGAAGGAACGACGAGTTCCACTTTTACCTTGGGCAGGAGGTCCACATTGTATTCCTGGCCGCGATAGACCTCTTTATGTCCTTTCTGACGGCCATGGCCGCGAACCTCTGTGATGGTCATGCCATCGATGCCGATGGCCTTGAGGGCTTCCTTGACCTCTTCCAGCTTAAACGGCTGAATAATCGCTTCGATCTTCTTCATTGAACTATCCCTTCCTAGGTCTCTAAGTTATAGCCTTCCTCTCCATGCATACTGATGTCGAGGCCGGCCCGCTCTTCCCTGCTATCTACTCGTACTCCAAAGACGAGATCGGAAATTTTGAGCGAGATCAACGTGCCCACGATACCAAGCACCATCGCGATTGCAGTTCCGATCAACTGGTTGACGACCTGCCCGCCGTTGCCGTCTACGAGTCCAAGAGGCGCCGGTTGCCCAGCGGTGTTCTTGAGTGCATCGTTGACTGCGTTCGTTGCAAAAACACCGGTGAGGATGGCGCCCAAAGTTCCGCCCATCCCGTGCACGCCGAAGGCGTCGAGCGAATCGTCGTAACCGAATTTGTGCTTTACCTTCACTACCATGGTGTAGCAAACCAGGCCCGCGGCCAAACCGATCAGCATTGCCGGAAAGGGCTTCACGAATCCCGAAGCCGGCGTAATGGCGACTAAGCCGGCGACACAACCTGAGATGCCGCCGAGCACGCTCGGCTTGCCATCGTGCATCCATTCGGCCGCGACCCAACCCAAAGCGCCGGTGGCTGAAGCGAAGTGAGTGGCAACAAAGGCGCTGGTGGCCAGGGCCGATGCACCGAGAGCGCTGCCCGCGTTGAAACCAAACCAGCCGACCCAGAGCAGACAGGCTCCAATAAAACTGAGCACGAGGCTGTGCGGCTTCAGTTGATCTGTCCCGAAGCCGTCGCGCTTGCCGAGATAGATGGCACAAACGAGTGCTGAGATGCCTGAGGTGATGTGCACCACCGTGCCTCCGGCAAAATCGAGACAAGGAATCTTCCCGCCTAAATAGGCGTTGAGCAAGCCGCCCTTGCCCCACACCATATGGGCCATCGGGAAGTAAACAATGAATGCCCAAAGAACCGTGAACAACGCCATGGCGCTGAAGCGCATTCGCTCGGCAAATGCACCGGAAATCAAAGCGGGCGTAATAATCGCGAACATGAGCTGGTAGACCATGAAGGTCTGCTGCGGAATGGTAGCCGCGTAATCGGCATTGGGAGCGGATCCAACTCCGTTCAGGAAGAGATAGCGCAAGTCCCCAAGGAAGGGGCTGCCCTCGCCGAATGCCAGGCTGTATCCGCAGATTGCCCATAAGACAGTAACAAGACACATCAGGAAGAAGCTTTGCATCATTGTGCCAAGCACATTCTTCCTCCGAACAAGACCACCGTAAAAGAGGGCCAGGCCGGGTCCGGTCATCATCAGAACCAGCGCCGCGCTGACCAACATCCAGGCGTTATCACCGGCAGATTGCGCCGCCTTCGTGGAAGCCTCTACAGCCGCCAGTCTGGCATCCACACTAACCGGCGCCTGCGCCAGGAGCGGTCCAGAAAACAAGAGACTACAGCAAACACCAAACCATCTCGACATCAGGGTCGCAAATCCTTTCACTTTCGTGGTGGGAGCCCACCCTCTTTCATAGCGGGTAGACACGTCTTGTGTTGAATCTCTCCCACTATGCAATGGCGGGGTGTCTTCAGGGAAGCTAAACCTTTCAATTAGGGCGATTGAAATTATCTATTGGTAACTGCTGCGGGTCAGACCGTACAATGGGGGCACTTTCAGTAGCAGTGCAAGCCTAAACTCAATTCAGGAGACTTCTCATGACGCAACGCCAGATGTGTGTCTGCGCGCTGGCCTTCTTGGGGGCCATTGGTAAGTGCTTGGCGCAGAACCAGACACCCCCGGCTACGGACCAGAGCAGCACGCAAACCGCACCCGCTCCCGCGGCAGCACCACCTGCTCCGGTGTGGTCGGCGGGACCAATCGATTTCAGTGGTTTGATCGATGGATACTATTCGCTTAACTTCAACCACCCCGCATCCCAAAACAACGTGGTGCGGAACTTCGATGTTAAGGCAAACCAATTCAGTTTGAACATGGCCAAGTTCTCCATGGCGCATACGCCGGATCCGGTCGGCTTCAACCTGGAGCTTGGATTCGGACGCGCTTTCGAAATCTTTCACGCTACGGATCCGGCGGGAACAGACATTGTTCGCCACCTTTATCAGGCTTATGTGAGTGTGAAGCCAGCGTCTTTGAAAGGTCTGCAGATCGACTTTGGGAAATTTGCGACGAGCGCCGGCGCGGAAGTCACTGAAACACATCTGAACTGGAACTACTCCCGGTCGCTGCTGTATGCGCTTGGGCCTTACTACCACATGGGGCTGCGCACGTCGATGCCGATTGGCAAGCACTTCACGGGCGGCGTACAGGTGGTAAATGGATGGAACAACGTGGAAGACAACAACAGCGGTAAGACGGTCGGCCTGACGGGAGCGTTCACGTCCTCCAAATTCAACTGGTACAACAATTACTACGTTGGTCCGGAACACAATAATACCAACAAGGGTATCCGGAATTTCTATGACACCGTAGTCGCGATCAATCCGAATGCGAAGGTGAATTTTCTGTTCAACCTGGATGTGGGGCAGGATAACCATATCGACAAGGGCTCGGACAATTTCTGGGGTACCTCATTTGCAACTAAGTTCCAGTTGAACGATTCCTGGGCAATCAGCCCGAGGTATGACTACTACAGCGACAAGGATGGCTGGGCCACCGGTACGAATCAGAAATTACAGGAGTTTACGCTCACGGGGGAATACAAGATGAAAGAAGGTTTTCTCACGCGGCTGGAATATCGGCGCGACTGGTCGGATAGACCCTTCTTCGATCGCGGAAACGGATTGGCGAATTCCAAAAGCCAGAGCACCATTACGCTCGGCCTGATCGCCTTCTTCGGCCCGAAGCGTTAGGCGTTCGTATCAAAAAAGCTTTTGAGTATCGATAGATTTTTTTACTTTGACCCTTGCCGGGTCCTGTTCTAGCCTTAAAATTCCACATCCGCAGTTCCCCGTCCTACGAACTGCAAAGAGCAAGCCAGTTCCCCGTCCTGAACTGATCCCAAGAATCAAAAAGCAGAGACTGATGATCGCGTGAAGTGCCGGCCTGAATTGTGCTTCGGTGTTCGTACTATGCGATCACATACTCTCTCTGCGAGGCTATGGAGCACTTATGTCGGTCGCACTGGAACGATATTCGAACCGGGACCGGTTACCGCCGGTCCTGCGAACAGAGCAGGAAGGAGCGTCTGCAACCAAGCTTAAAGAATATATCTGCACGATGGAACGTGCGTGCGAAGAAGATCCCGAGTCCGCCGACCTGCGGACCTGCCTCGGACTTGCCCACGCCCTCAACCAGGACGTGAGCAAGTCAATAGCGACTCTGGAACAGGCGATTGCGCTGGACCAGAATCATTTCTTCGCACGCATGAAATACGCGGAGATGCTGTTCAACCTTCGTGCTTTACAGCGCGCCGAAGCAGAAACCCGAAAAGCGCTGCAACTGGCGCACAACGGCTGGGAATTCAGCATGGCGCGCCGGCTGTTTGAAAGAATTCGCGCCCACATGCCGGACCGGAAAACGCCCGTACGGCGGGGCCTGGCGGCTGTATCGGTGATGATTTTGCTGCTTTGTTGTATTGCTGCAATCGCCAGCAAGTGAGTTTGCGGCGATACGAGGTATTTATCGCTGTCATAAGAAGTTTGCGCTTTACAGAATTCGTGTTGCATTCGATGATTGGTCAGTCAGGAAAAGGTCGCCTGTTGCCGCCGACCAACGACAAAGATATCGGCAGTTCCACGACGAACGTCTGATTTGAAGCGGGCACCTGCAAAAACATTCAACTTTGAAGGTGGACATCCACAATGACGGAACTTTCTTTCTTCGACAAGTGTTCGCGGTTGCGGGCGCGCTTACGAGACTCTGAATGGCGCCAATATGGCACCGTTCTTCTCATGGGTAAGTTATCGGGAATTGCGTTACTACTGCTGGTAGCGTATTTCTGGAACCCGGGTTTGCTGGGCTCCAGCGCCTTTGCAGCCGATCCCGCGCTCAAGGGGAACGACATCGTGAATCCCCTGAACACGGTGTGGACTCTGGTGGCCGCCTTTCTCGTCTTCGGCATGCAGGTAGGCTTCACGATGCTGGAGGCAGGCTTCTGCCGCTCGCGCGAGACGGTGAACGTGTTAATGGAGTGCATCGTTGATACCTGTCTCTGCGGCCTGCTCTTCTATGCCTTCGGTTTCGCGTTCATGTTCAGCCACGGGAACGGATTTATCGGGCTGAACTGGTTCTTTCTCAAGGGGGCGCCTGCCACCTATGAGACAACCGGCGTAGCCTTCCTGGCGTTCTGGCTGTTTCAGTTCGCGTTCGCCGATACATGCTCCACGATTACTTCGGGCGCGATGATCGGCAGAACTGGTTTCGTTGGAGACCTGGTATATAGCGTCGGCGTTTCCGGTTTCATTTATCCGATCATCGGGCACTGGGCATGGGGACCAGACGGCTTTCTGGCGACCATGGGCTCGGCCGGGAATTTCCTGCCCTCTCTCGGCACAAGCTTCCACGATTTCGCAGGCTCGACTGTGGTGCACACGATTGGCGGATTCGTGGCGCTGGCGGGTGCCATCGTTCTGGGTCCGCGGCTGGGACGCAAGTTCAAGCGCGACGGCGGTGGGCCGATGATGCCGCACGATCTGACCATCGCGGCATCGGGCGGTTTGCTGCTGTGGTTCGGATGGTATGGCTTCAACCCGGGCAGCACACTTTCGGCGATGGACTTTGAGGGCATCGGACGAGTAGCTGCCAACACGACGCTCGCTGCATGTGCCGCAGGTCTCACAGCCATGGCGGTCGCGTACATCATGAACAAGAACTGGGACGTGAGCTTTACCGTCAATGGCTTCCTCGCCGGCCTGGTGGCGATCACATGCCCTTGTTATTGGGTTAGCCCGACGGGTTCGATTGCACTGGGCGGAATCGCCGGCGTGGTTGTAGTGCTTGGCGTGGAGCTGCTGGAATGGCTTCGAATTGACGATCCCATCGGCGCGGTCCCCGTTCACGGGCTGTGCGGAATCTGGGGGACACTGTCTCTCGGCCTGTTTGCCTGCGGCCAATACGGTGCGACCGGGCCATTCGCGGCAGACAATTCCGCACCGCTAAAAGGGCTGTTCTACGGAGGTGGAACGAGCCTGCTGATGGCCCAATTGGTGGGAAGCTTGACTATCACACTCGCTACCTTCGGCGTGTCTTTAGCCTTGATGTACGCGGTGAACGCGATGGGTATTCTGCGCGTTTCGAGGGAAGGCGAACTGCACGGTCTCGATCTGCACGAGCACGGCATTTCCGCTTATCCGGAATACGTGATTTCGTCCACGGCCCGGCCAGCCGGGTTGAGCGCTTCCGTAGAGGCCGGCAAAGTGGTGCCGCAAGCTTCTACTCAGCCGGCAATAGACTCGGCACACTGACGTAATTACAAGGACTGGGTGGCGCAGCCGCTCCGCCCAGTCCTTAGCGCAAGTTCGAAATTGTAAGCTGTTCCCGGTAAAAATAACCCGGTCATTCCCTCCCAACCAGTCCTAGAATTTTTTCCGCTTCTCACTGTCTCGCCCCGCTAAGTGATTGATATACCATGCTCTGTGCCGTTTGGCAGATCAGCTGCAATTAGTGGAGCGGGAGGGAACGGCGGTGACAAAAGCAGATTACATCAGACAAACCACTGGCGTCTCCGACCTGTTGAAGGCGTCTCTAATTATTTTTTCCGTAAACATCATACTTACGCTGTGGTTCTATTTTTCTCCGAACCTGAGCCCGATTCACGTGCGCGATGATCAGGCGGTCGATCAAGATTCATACTCAAGCAAGATCTCGCCCTTTACTGAGGTGATCGACACGCATGAAAAACGGCGGCCAGTGAAGAGTGCCGAACGGTTGAAGCCTATTCTTTATCAGGAACCGCCCGCCGATTCGACTCCTACAACGGATCCGTATGCTGCAAGCTTGCTGGAAGCGGCCCAGCAACCGGACGCAGCGCGGCATGTGGCTACTGTGGTGGTTCCCGCCGCGCAAGTTCCGGCGGATTTGAATCCGCAGTAGAACCTTTCCTTCTCCGGTGGCCCGCCTCTAAGCAGGCGGGCCTTTTTGTTTCGCGTTATGCTGTGGATACATGCTCTACAAACGCTACCTGGCGGTAGTCGGATGTTTGCTTTCTCTCACAGGTTGCTCGAATCGCAGAAATCAGGATCTTGCCGTGGGATCAAAGAATTTCACGGAGTCGGTCGTTCTGGGCGAGATCATTGCACAGCAGCTCGAGCACAAGCTGAATCGCAAAGTGGTCCGCCGGCTGAATCTCGGCGGCACGTTGCTAATACATCAGGCAATCATGAATGGTCAAATCGACGCGTATCCCGAATATAGTGGGACAGCGCTCAACGCCATTCTGAAGATCAACATGGTGCCCGACCCACTGGCAATTCGTGAGCGGCTCCGCGAGGTTTACCGAACGCAACTGCAGTTGGAATGGCTGGTGCCGCTCGGCTTCAACAATTCCTTCGCGATGGTAGTGAGAAAGCAGGACGCCGAGGCGCTGCATGTGCGGACGCTCAGTGATGCCTCCAAGTTGAAGGATGGTTGGGCGCTCGGCATGGGGTATGAATTTCAGGAGCGACCGGACGGATTTGTGGCCTTAAACAGTAACTATTCTTTGGTCGTCTCGAAGACACCGGTCACGATGGATCTCGGTCTGCTTTACCGCGCACTGGATCAACAGCAGGTGAACATGATCGCCGCGAATGTGACCGACGGACTTCTGGATCCCGCGAAGTACACGATTCTGGAGGATGACCGCCGTGCGTTCGGCACGTACGAAGCTACGGTGGTAGCCCGGGCGGAGGCCATGGAGAAGTACCCGGGAATGCGGGAAGCACTCTTAGCGCTCTCGGGAAAAATCTCCGAAGAGACGATGCGCCGCATGAATTACGACGTAGATCAGAAGCACGCGGCTGTCTCTGAAGTGGCGACGGATTTCCTTAAGAAAGCCGGAATTTAGGCGTATCCCGCTCATCCAGTATGGAGCGGATCGCCTCCGCCTGACTTGGGCGCAACGCGACTTACTATGGTTGCGGCGCCGAAAGCGTCAGGACCACGGCATCCGTATCGGCGACATCACCGGTATGCCGAGCAGGGTTACCGGTGGGAAGCGATCGGCTACTCGTGCTGCCGGCGAGATGGATACGGCCATCTGGCGCGAGGGCGATGCTATAGATCAAATCGGTTCCGAGCCCGCCGAGATAGGTAGAAAACTGGACTGGCGAACCGGGCCTTATTTGGGCCACGAAGGCATCCGCTCCTCCGCCCTGATATGTCGTTTGCAGCGCGTCTTTCGTCACAGGCAGATCCTGTGAGATCGTATAACCGGCAAAGGTGATGAGTCCGCTCGCATCTGTCTTCACGTCGAAGCCGGAATCCGCGTCCGACCCGCCGTACAAAGTCGAATACACCAGCGTGCTGCCCCCAGCGGCTCGCACGTCGAAAATAGTGATGAAGGCGTCACTGGCGCCCTTCAGCGTTTTCTGCGCCGCGTTGCTGGTTACGGGGAAATCGCTGGACAGCGTGTATCCCGTCACAACGAAGCGTCCCGTTGCATACTTCACCATCGCGTTCACGCCTTCCGCGTCGCTGCCCCCAAAGTAGCTGGAGTAGGCCAGTTGTCCAGTTGGAAGGAGCTTAAGTATAAAGAGATCACTGAGGTCTTTCAGCGAAGAGCTGAACGGAGTGCCCGCGAGCGGGAAGGTCGCGGAAGCCGTGTAGCCCGCTACAACAAAGCCTCCGTCATCATCGAGTGCAATAGCCTGTCCCACATCGCTCTTGTCTCCGCCGATATAGGTCGAGTACGCAAGATTCCCGCCGGGTCCGAACCATGCGACGAAAGCGTCATAGCCGCCCGCGTTCGTCCCCTGATAGGAACTGCCGACGATGGGAAAGTCAGTGGAAGCCGTGTAGCCCGTGACCGCAACCGAGCCGTCGCTGCCGAGCACTGCACCAGTGACCGCATCCAACTGCGTGCCGCCCAGGAATGTCGAGTAGACCAGGCCGGCCGTGCCGACCACGCTGGTATCCAGTTTCAAAACGAACCCATCGCCCTTGCCGCCCGGGGTTCCATATGCGGCGTTCGCAACCGGGAAGTTCGACGAAAACGTTGTCCCCGCAAGATACACATAACCGTCCGGCCCGAGCATCAGCGAACTCACGCGGTCGGCTCCGGAGCCGCCGATGAAGGACGAGTAAACAATCGCGTTCTCCGGAGTCTGATTGGGATCGATCTTCGTCAGAAAAACGTCCACATCGCCATTCGCCGAGTTCTGGATCGCCTGTCCGGCGACAGGAAAACTGGTCGATAGCGTATTTCCTGCAATATAGAGGAAACCTGCGCGGTCGCGCACGATTTGGGTGGCTACGTCCTTGGCCACGTCCCCGACGTACAGTGTATAATCCACCACCGGATCAATGACCAGTGGCAAATTTCGATCATATGCTCCGATCGCGAAGCCCACGTCTCCATCGGCACGGAGAATGTAGCGTCCTTCGACGAGCCTCAATCCTTCCGCTTCCTTCTGAAACACGGCCGGCGTCTTCTGAACAATAGGCGAGCCACCGGCATACAGACGCAGTTCGCCATTGTCATCCACCTCAAGACGATCCTGCCCGCTGAAATGCAGACGCACTGCGGACGGGTCTGCACCGGGTTTGACAATCAAGTCAAACTCGAGCTTCTGCCCATCTCCGTAATATGCAACATCAATACCAGGCAAAACCTGCGGATACCGTACGCGGTGGTAGCCAGTCTTGCTCGCATACCAGTCCTTCTTTCCGCCGTGCATGTAGACGTTGTGCGTCGGCACGGGCCCTTCCGTCTGCGCCTGCGCGGAGCTCGCCTTCGCACCCACGATGCTCATGCCGATGCGCTTCGAGGATGCCGGCAGCACAATATCCCACCCGCTTCCGCCAACGGCAATCCGCTGGTCCGGCGTCCAACTGGTATACGTCTTGCCATCGCGCGACTCAAAGACGAGCGGGCGGCTGCGGAAGATCGACCGAACCTTGGACGCCGGGGTGATATCCGCGTGCAGACAAACGGCCGAACTAAGTGCGAAGAAAGTGGTGAAAATACGTCTCATATTGTGAAAAATTCGCAGGGTTGGACCATCCCCGAATCAGAAGAAGAAAGGACGTTTAGGGCACACGCCGGAGTACAGATCCCGGGCCCGTTTAACCTTTCTTTACAAGGATCAATGTTTGTACCATGGTCTCACGGGGAGTTATGAAAGAGCAACCGATCAGCCAGATGGCTCCGTTCCTCGCAACAAATTAAGCAGCGACGCAGAAGGGCGTACCGTGGAGGAGAAAATCCACTAGCAACGAATGAGAAGAATGTACTTCGTTGGCGTGACTACAAGCCAGTCCTCAATCCATAAGCTCTTTCCAAAGATCGCGGCTCTGGCGGGGGTGCCTGATGCGGAATTAACGGGCATCGATATTCCTGTGAATGGCTCGCCCGATCAGTATGTGCAAGCGATGGTGCGGATCCGTGAAGACGAAGACTGCTGGGGCGCGCTGGTGACCACGCACAAAGTGCGTATCTATCAGTATGCTGCGGCATTGTTCCACCAATTCGATCCGGATGCGCGACTCCTGCGAGAGCTCAGTTGCATTGTGAAGCGAGGAGGACACGTGACGGGCATAGCTGTAGATCCGGTTGCCTCGATGCTGGCCTATGAAGATCTCGGCACACCAGAGGGAGACGTCCTGATCTTCGGAGCCGGAGGCGCAGCGACTGCCATTGCGGTCGCGCTGCGTAGAAGAGAGGCACACCGGCGGCTGATCCTGACAGACATCTCCACGGACCGTCTCGCTTACGTACGCGAACTGGCGGGAGCAGAGGTCCACGAGGCCTCGGCGAACGAGGACGTACTGTCGGCTATGCCTTCCGGCAGCTTTGTTGTGAATGCCACCGGGATGGGCAAAGATTTGCCTGGTTCACCCGTGGGTGCGGAGGCATCATGGCCGCGGGACTCGGTTGCGTGGGACCTGAATTATCGAGGGGATCTTGCGTTCCTGCGGTTTGCGGCAGCGGCGGGCGCCAGAACGCACAACGGGTGGGATTACTTCCTACACGGCTGGACGCAGATCATGGCGCGCGTCTATGGTTTCCACGTCACAGGCGAGCTCCTGGATCACGTTCGCCAAGCGGCCGCACCGCCGATTCCGCCAGGATAACGCGGAGAGGCTCCCCTCGGGAGGATGACCCCTTACCGCTTCACAGGCAGAAAGACGGTACCGGCGGAGCCGATCCCATCTACTTGCAGAACCACAGCGGCATCCCCGTCAGCAATGGAATCCGGAACCTGGATGTTGATTTGCTCGAGTCCAAACGCTCCGCTCACGGGACCAGCGTAGGATACGCTCGCGTTGGCGCCGCCAACGGCCACGGTCGTATTCGCCGGAGCCGGTCCAAGCCCGTTAACGAACAACACTACTACCTCACCCGGTTTGGCCGGACTGTCCGGAGTTACGAAGGTGCCGTCGGCATGTTCGGCTGCAGCGTATTTCGCGAGCATCACGAAAACTTCGGGTGCCGCTTTCGCAAGGCTTACCGCTGCTGGCGCACTCGGAGTACCGTTGAGTGTCAAGACCACGTTGACCGCGCCGGCCGCGGCGTCCGTAGGAGCGAGGACGTTTACCTGAGTGGGGCTGACGTACTCGACATAAGCTGGCTTTCCGTCGAACGCGACGCTCACTCCATCGAGTTGTGCCGGGGGTAAACCGTTGACAAAATCCGACCCGTTCCATGCGCGCGTGGTCGCGCTAAGATTCGTGCCGGTGATCGTGACCCAGGTGTTTGCGGCAACATCGGATGTGAAACTCGCTCCATTGACGACCCCGCCGGGATTGATCGCCGGATTGGCGGAGATTTGTTTGAGCGTGTATGTGCGGTAGTAGATGTGATCACCAGTGCGATCGCCGTCTCCGTTTGCGGCATTCGCAGCGATGTAGAACGTGAGGTCTCCGGTAAGGTCGTCATCCGGAGTCCAATCGAACTCGAATGTGACACCGCCCTTGGTCCCGTTGCGGGTGCCGCGGAGTGAATGCTCCACATATTGGAACTGCGCTGGTGTTCCCGGGCATCTTGCACCGGACGTTGCCGGCGAACTGTCGTCCTGACACACGACTTGCGTGTTGGCATCGGTGGAAACAAACACGCCAGCCATTCGAGAGCGGGGCTGCGCGGCGGGACGGACTGTAGACTGAAAGCCCCATCGCTGCTGAACGGGATCCTGCAGCGAGACGACAATGTGCTGCCTCTGCCCTGGTGTGTATGTCAATCCTTGTGGGAATTGAGCCCATACACTACCCGCACCACCGCCGCTGTTCAAGTGACACAATGCAGCCCCACACGAAAGATCGCTTGGAGGACCGGCCGCGCCAGGTGGTGGTCCGGCTGAGTGAGCTAACAACAGTATCGGGAGAATGAGGGCTGCCGGAAGAACAATCTTGGTTACATTCCGCATGTTTGCCGATGCGAGAATTCAGCGAGTGAAAAAGAAACTGAAGCTTGAGGGTTTAAATGGTACGCCCGAGAGGATTCGAACCTCTGACCTTTTGCTCCGGAGGCAAACGCTCTATCCAG
>CAYXLI010000039.1:0-44734 GCA_964464925.1 uncultured Solibacteraceae bacterium
GTGTCCGGTATGGACAGAATAGGAATGGTGAGCCGGGCGGGACTCGAACCCGCGACCCTTTGATTAAAAGTCAAATGCTCTACCACCTGAGCTACCGGCCCCTGACAAGAACAGCGGTGGATAACTTCAGGCTAACATAGTCACTCCCGCCACCACTCTTCACGATGCGTGGAGCTCGCGACCAATGGACATCTCTACTTCACCGTGGAAGTGGACCGGCAGAAAATCCACCGATCACGCATTTGCCATGACATGATATTGGGTAAATGCCGCAATCAGTGTTCCTAGTGGCGAGTGGTGACTCGCGTTTATCGGCCAACCAGAAATGTTGGCCGGCCCAAGAAGCTGTCGAGAAATCCGTTACCGAAGCGCTGGCGCGCGAAGGCTTCGAGGCACGTCGCGCACATCCCTACAATCCGGACGAAAAGCACGGGTTCATCAATAGCCAGAAGTACGGGATGCAGGTGTTTCGAGACATTCCTAAAGACGCACCGCTGATCGTTGTGGAGGCCGTGTGGCAATACACACATCACATTCTCGCAGGCCTTTACGCGCACACGGGTCCGATTCTCACCCTTGCCAATTTCAGCGGCCAGTGGCCCGGACTCGTCGGCATGCTCAACCTGAACGGCTCATTGACGAAAGCCGGCATCCGCTTCAGCACTCTGTGGAGCGTCGAGTTTACCGACGACCTCTTCAAGAAAGGCCTGCGGCAGTGGTTGAAACAGGGCCGCGTGGATCATGACCTGTCGCATGTTCGCAAGCCGGACGGTCTCGATGCCGCCGCTCGCGCCATCGGCCGCGAAGTTGCTGCGCAGATGAAACGGGACCGCGCCATTCTGGGAGTCTTTGACGAAGGTTGCATGGGCATGTTCAACGCCATCATCCCCGACGAACTGCTTCATCCAACGGGCGTATTCAAGGAGCGCCTGAGCCAGTCCGCACTGTTCGCTGCCATGCAGCGAGTGCCGGACTCCGAGGCCAAAGCGGTGCGCGCGTGGCTGGATAAGAAAGGCGTTCAGTTCCGAACCGGCCCTACACACGAGACCGACCTCACCGACGAGCAGGTTCACCTGCAATGCAAGATGTACATTGCAGCCGTGCGGCTGGCCGATGATTTCGGCTGCGCTGCCATTGGCATCCAGTACCAGCAGGGTTTGAAGGATCTCGCGCCTGCGTCAGACCTGGTGGAGGGCATCCTGAACAACGTAGACCGGCCGCCGGTTCGGGCCGAAGGCAATGGCCGCGTGCTGTTCGAAGGCGAGGCAATTCCGCACTTCAATGAAGTCGACGAATGCGCCGGGCTCGATGGCCTCGTGACTTATCGCGTGTGGCGGAAACTCGGCTACGATCCGGAGAACACCCTGCATGACGTCCGCTGGGGTGAGGACTACAACGGCGAATTCGTGTGGGTGTTCGAGATTTCCGGCGCCGCCCCGCCCAAGCACTTCATCGGCGAATACTCGGGCACCGTCAGCGAGCGACAGCCGCCGATGTACTTCCCCGCGGGGGGCGGCACGGTAAAAGGTATCAGCAAACCCGGCAAGATCGTTTGGAGCCGCATCTACGTCGAAGACGGAAGACTGAAAGCGGACGTAGGCCGCGGGAAGGTGATCGAACTTCCGCTCGAAGAAACCGAGCGCCGCTGGCAGGCAACTACCCCGCAATGGCCGATCATGCACGCCGTACTCGACGGTGTCTCGCGCGATCAGATGATGGCGAAACACAAGGCGAATCACGTCCAGGTGGCGTATGCGGACGATCCGGACAAGGCCATTGCGGCGAAGGTAGGAGCGTTCGAGGAACTCGGGATCGAAGTGCTGCTCTGCGGCAAGTGGTAGCAATTCGCGACAGTCAACAGGTCGTTTGTGAGGGGGTGCACGACACGCGCACCCCTGCTAGGGCGGACGGCCTCATTCCATGGCGAACGGCTGCTCCAGAGAAGGACTGCGCGGTGTGAACAGTTCCGCCCCGTTCTCGGTGATGTACATGTCGTCCTCCAACCGGACGCCGAACTTTCCGGGCTGATAGATGCCCGGCTCATCGCTGAACGTCATGTTCTCGGCCAACGGAAGCCGGTTTCCGCGAACCAGGTACGGCCATTCGTGGCCATCCATACCAATGCCATGCCCGACCCGGTGCGTGAAGAACTTGTAGTCCGGTCCGAACCCGGCATCGGTGATCACCTTGCGGGCAGCGGCATCCACCGCCTCACATGGCACTTTCGGTTTGGCCGCCGCGAGCGCCGCAGCCTGCGCCTGATGCACAATATCGAACACACGCTTCATCCCGTCAGTTGCTTTGCCCACAACAAAGGTACGCGTAATGTCAGACTGATAGCCCTCCACGCGGCACCCGTCGTCAATCAGCACCAGGGAGCCTTCTTGGATGGTCTGCGGCTGCACCGATCCATGCGGCAACGCGGAGTACTCATCCACCTGCACACTCGCGAAGCCTGGAAATCCAAGCGCCTGATATGCCGCGCCGATCAGCCCGGAAAACTCGCGTTCTGTCATGCCGGGCCGGATCGATCGCCAGGCTGCTTCGTACGCCTGCAAGGTCACGCTGTTGGCCAGCCGCATTAACGCCAGTTCCGCCGGACTTTTGATCATCCGGCAACCGGCTGTGACCGGCGTAGCACTCGTCACAGTGGCGCTGGGTGCTGCCTTCCCGATTCCGTCCGCAAAGACAAACTTCACCGTCTCTTCGATGCCCAGCTTTCCCGTCGCAAGCCCTCGCTCCTTCAGCGATGCAGCCATCAGAGCATATGGGCTCTCGTCCTCACGCCAGGTGAACACGTGAGCTCGATCCGTGAATCCACCCAATTTGATCTGCTCCCTCGCACGTTCCTCTTCAAAGGACGGAGCGATAAAGAACGGCTCGCCGCGCGCGGGAATGACCATCGCGAACAGTCGCTCCCCGCCTCCCCAGCGCACGGCGGAAAAATACTCGAGCGAAGTTCCTCCACTAAGGCAGACAGAATCGATCTTCTGTTCCACCATGAGTTGCTGGGCACGCCGAATCCGTTGCTGGCGCTCAACAGGAGTAATCGGTACGGCCTCGGTTCGTCGGCTCTTTAGTTTGGAGATCGGCGAATCGCCTGGAACTGCGGACAGGGCGGCCGGCGCCAGCGCCCCGGTAATGAGCAAACGTCGGCGACTGATCATGCTGTAGTTTACTGCGGCAGCCCGCGTCGGTGCAGTTGGTATACTGACGATTTCCAAGAAGGAGATCATCTTGCGAGTCGGAATCCTTGGCTGCGGAGCCATTTCACACAAACATGCACAGGCCTACAGGAACATTGGTTTCCAAGTAACTGCCTGCACCGACATTTCGGAGAAATATGGGAAGCAATTCGCCGATCAGTATGGCGCTGAATTCGTCAAAAACTACGAGGATCTGTGCCGCCATCCCAGGGTGGACTATGTAGACGTATGTACGTTCCCGGACTTTCGACTGCAGCCGCTCGAGATCTGCGCAGCGCACGGCAAACACATTCAGGTGCAGAAACCGATCGCGACAAACCTCGAAACAGCACGGAAGATGATCGACGTCGCAGCAAGAGCCGGTATCGTGCTCGGCGTAGTCAGCCAGCACCGTTTCGATGATTCGACACAGTTTCTGAAGAAGGCAATTGCGGCAGGCCGGCTTGGTAAGATTCTGCAGGCCGACGCGTATGTGAAGTGGTATCGCTCCGCCGAGTACTACAGCCGCCCCATCAAGGGCAGTTGGGCCACGGAGGGTGGGGGCGCGCTGATCAACCAGGCGGTCCATCAGGTGGATGTGCTCTTATGGCTGGCAGGCAGCATCCGGGAGGTCTTTGGATACTGGCAGCTCGGTGCGCTGCACAAGATCGAATCTGAAGATGTTGTGGACGCTTTGATGCGGTTCGATAACGGTGCGATCGGAGTCATCCAGGCCGCCACTGCCTTCTGGCCGGGTTACTCGGAGCGCGTCGAAATCCACGGCACCAAGGGCACTGCCGTGATCACGGGCGACAAGCTCACTTCTTGGGATGTGGAAAACGATTCGGGCGATCCGCCGCCTCTTGCCAAAGACGTCGCTTCAGGTGCTTCAGACCCGATGGCCATTTCGCTCGAGCCCTTCGAGCGCCAGTTCCTAGATTTCGCGGAAGCGTGCAAGACCGGCCGTAGACCCCTGGTGAGCGGAGAGGACGGATACCGCGCTCTCGAACTCGTCACCGCGATTTACACCTCTTGCAAATCCGGTCAGAAGGTCACTCTCGCCACCGGCGGAGCAGCCTAGCGAATGTTCACCACTGTCCGCGTGCCCGCGTCCAGCGCGAATCTTGGACCGGGCTTCGATGCTCTCGGGCTGGCCCTGAGCATTTTCCTGGAGTGCCGGTTCCGTCCGAGCGATTCGCTAAACATCCAAGTCACCGGCCGGGATGCCGCGAGTATCTCCACCGCCGAAGACAACCTGGTCTGGCAGACTGCTCTTGCAGTCGCGCGCGATGTGGATGGCACGTTGCCTCCTGTCGAGTTGCAGATCAACAACGACATTCCGCTCGGCAAAGGCCTGGGTTCCAGCGCCGCTGCGTTGACGGCGGGTGTGGTGATCGCAGATCAGTTGCTCGCCTTGAACTGGAAGTCGCACCGCATCCTGGATGAAGCAGCGCGGATCGAGGGCCATCCTGATAATGTTGCGGCTTGCGTGCTCGGCTCCATCGTGGCCAGCGCCATCGATTCCGGGGGTGTCGCCCGGGCCGTCCGGCTGACCCTGCCCGAGCGCTACGCAATTGCCGTAGTGGTTCCGGACTTTGCGCTTCCTACCGCGAAAGCACGCTCCGTCCTGCCGCAGACCTATTCGAAGGCAGATGCGATCTTCAATGTCCAGCGTGCCGCCCTGCTGATCGCGGCGCTTGCCACCGGCACTACCTCGGCGTTCCCGACCGCATTGGAGGATCGTTTGCACCAGCCCTACCGGGCAGGCCTGGTTCCTGGTTTGGAAGAGGTGCTGAAACTGCGCGCTCCGGGCTTGCTTGGGTGCACGCTAAGCGGCGCAGGACCGAGCGTGCTTGTTTTTCACGAGCGCGGATATGAAAACGTGTGCGACCTTGTGAGGCAGATCTTCGCTATCCACGGCCGCGACGCCGAGGTGTTGCACACGGACATCGCCGACCATGGCTACGAGGTCTTGCCAGGGTAGCTCTTACGAGCTTGGCCATAGTTCGTTGATCGGTCCGTACAGATCGTCTTTCGAAGAGAACGGGACGTACTCGAAACCCCGCCCGAACGGATCGTCATAGCGCACGCTGGTCCAGTTGATTCCCAGTGCCGAGTAGATCGTCGCCTCCACATCTTCCGGCTTCACGTCGCGCTGGCGAGACCAACCCGAATCCATCGTCATGGATCCGGTGGCATCAGTCGCCCCCACCGCGCGGCCGCCTTTCACACCCGCGCCCGCGAAGGCGACGAATTGCTGCAGGAAGTGGTCGCGCCCGTTATTCGCGGTCAGCTTGCCGACCGTGCGGCCGAACTCGCCAAGCATCACGACCAGCGTTCGATCCAGTTGGCCGCTCGCCTTCAGATCTGCAAGCATCGCCGCAACTCCAGCGTCGAACTGCCGAGCCAGTGTAAAGAGCCCTCCGTTGCCGTTGTTCCCATAGATGTTCTGGTGCATGTCCCAGCCGCCGATAGTGATCTGAACGAACCGAGTGCCTAGGTCCGCCGCCAGAACCTTCTGCGCCAGCAGGCACGCATTCCCGAACGACGTATTGCCATAACGAGCGCTATCGGCCATCGTGTAGTCGAACGCGTGTTGCACGGCCGGATTGTACGTGAGGTTCTCGGCCGCGGAGGAAAGGTCCTGATAGTCGTTCATCCGCGAACCGTAAACCGAATTCTTGCGAAGTCCGTCATCCAGCGCGTGCAGCGTGCTGATCTTGTTCGATAGCCGCTGCTGCCCGTCGGAATTCATCGTGTTCGGAATACCCGTTGCGGCTGGAACCAGGCGCATCGGATCGTAGGTTGCCGAAAGATAACCGGACCCGATTCCTCCGCCTGAATTCAAGGCGAGGAACGCCGGCAATACCTGGCCCGGGCGCCGGTCCTGTTCCTTTTCGATCGCAACGATGCTACCGATATTCGGCGCTATGTCGCCGAGCGCCGCACTCGGATTGCGTCCGATCTGCACCCAGTGTTGAGCAATCTGATGCGCAGCCGCCCACGCTCGCATGGAACGAACAATCGCGATATCCCCGAGCTGGTCGGCGAGCTTCGGCATAATGCCGGTGGGCCAAAGCACGTCGCCTATCTGCGTGGGATTGAATTCCTTCGGCGTCGTTCCATCGATCGCTTTCAGGTCGAACGTATCGGTGTGGCTCGGAGCACCCGCCATCAGTATGAAGATCACGTTCTTCGCCGTGTTCTGCACTTTCACGGGAACGGAATTCACTACCACTCCGCCGCGTACCGGTCCCGTCAATACGGATGCGGTAACGCCCGCGCCTAGAACCTGAAACAACTCGCGGCGCGACAGGTGAGGACGTTCAAAGAACGGCTTGCGCGCATGCGGAAAACGATTGACGAACTGATTGAATTTCTCTTGTGCGGACATGTGCGCCCTCCTCAGTAGTTGAATACGAAATCGACTTTGTTGTAGAGCGACCACAGCAGATCTTCCGCCGCCTGGGTGCGGTTTCCGGCCGTCAGCCGGTTCTTCGCTTCTGCTCTCTCGTCATTGGTTGGGTAGCGGGAGAGAACTGTGAGATACAGCATTTCAATCAACTGGTCGTCCGTCTTGTTCACGTGTTGCATCAGCAGGCTTGCCGTATCGCCTTTCCCGGTCGCCTTTGTACGGCTCATCACGAACGAGTCGTTCATCAGATTCAACACCTGCACCACAGAGGACTCGTTGTTGCGTGTCTGGTCGTCCCGATTGCCGCGCTGGAAGCTATCGAGGAAGCCACTCACGGTCCCTCCAGGCAGTCCGCGAGTCTCAGGAAACTGCATTGCCCAACTTGTCTTGCCATAATCGGCGATCGTGTAGTTCGGCACTACATTGCTGGTCTGGACGATATTGTCGTGAATCTCCTCCGCCCACAAACGCCGCACCAGCTTACGCGCAAACAGCGTCTCCATGGACGGCTGCCACTGCGCGGGATCGTATCGGGAAGAAAGCTGATACGCGTCCGAAGCCGTCAGTTCCCGCATCAACGCCTTTAGGTCGAAGTTGCTGTTGATGAAATCCTGAGCAAGTGCATTCAGCAGACGCGGATTCGTCGGCTGCAGCGTCCACGGATCCGGCGGCGGATTATCAGGATCCAGCCTAGCGAGGTCGAACTGATTCGCCGGCTCCACAATGCCCCGCCCAAAGAACTCTTTCCAGATATAGTTCACCGTTGCACGTGCAAACTGAAAATCGGATGTGACATAGTTCGCCAGTTGCGCCTGCCAGTTATCGCCCTTCGCGGGAGTCGCACCCGTAAAGGGATACACCGGCATCACCGTACGAACAGTTCCCACCGCCAGCCTGTTCGGCCGGTTGCCGTTCGTCGTATTCAGCGGGTACCCGTTGTAACGTGAGTCGGCATCCCAGGACCAGTAGTAGGTCCGGTCCTTCGGATCATCTGTCGCCTTTACCTGACGCAGCGAAGCCTGCGAGAAAAATGCGGAAAGACCCCACATATCCATTCGGGTCGTGTTCTTACCCCAAAGATTCAGTGAGTCCAGATGGCCGCGGCCGTTGTGACACTCCAGACAATTCGCATTACCCAAACCGAGGAAAGTCTCTGCCACGTTGGAGGCCTGGCGATCCCACGTATCCTGAATCGGCCCTCCGGTCAAACGGCCGCCGACCACCCAGTTCAGTTCGCCTTGTGTCCACGTGTTTCCGCCCCGCGCCGTGATCAGTTCGCGCGCCATCTGATCGTACGCTTTGCCGTTGGCCAGAGAATCATGAATCCATTTTTGGAACGCATCACGCCCTTGCGGATACCGCGTGATCTGCGTGTTCGTGGAGCTGTTCTTAAATAGGTCGCCGAAATACATGGTCCATTTGTCGACCCATTCGGCCCGGTTCATCAACTCGTCGATGTACTTCGCCCTCTTGGCTGGGTCGGTATCGGCAACAAACGCAAGCAGACGATCAACAGTCGGAACCCGGCCGGTCAGGTCGAGAGACACACGGCGGGCAAATTCGTAATCGTTGGTGCGGTCAGCCGGAGTGACACCCGCATCCGCCATGGCTTTGAACAGGTACTTGTCTACTGTGTTGTTCGATTGAGAAGCGGCCGCGGCATCTGTCACGCGGATTTTCGCGCCCAACGCCGGAAGCTTAGCAGTAACTTCATTGGTCACCGGAGTAAGACCCTTGGACCTGCTCAGTACGCTCGCCTGCAGCCCCGTTGCCGCGAACTCCTGGTGGCGCTCCCCAAAGTAGGTGCATTCTCCGGAATGGTCTATTGCGCGTGCAGTCTCCTGTGCCTGGACCGGCGGCAATGCCGCAACCAGCAGAAGACAGATGGATTTCGTCATATAGCACTACACCCCGTCACGTCCTGTAAGAACACTGGCTATCGGGCAAAAGTAGCGCTCGTTTGTAAAATTTGTAAATTAAATCGTTCTCAAATCCAGCCGGCTCCCCGCTTTGACGACAACGCGTTCGCGGAACTGGAATCGGATCTGTCCGGCCTCGGCATGAGTTTCGCAAGGCAGCGGGCGCCCGTCCAGCATTGCGCTCGCCGGTCCGCTGCCGGCCGCGAAGGCAACACTTTGTAACGTAATCTCGCCTTGCTCTACCTTCAGGCTCAGTCCCCCCGAGCCCTGCTTGACGAACGTCCCCCACCCGGTTCCATTAGACCAGAAGCTCCGGAACATCCCTGCTCCTGTCCTCGGAAACACAGACAAGCTATGGTCTCGACCGCGAAAACGAAAGCCGCTGAGCGCCAACATTCCGGACCAGGCGGCCATCGCCCGCGCGTAGTGATGGCCGCACTCCGCTTCGTCCCAGGGATTCCGGCGCTCCCCATCGTAACGGCGCCGCACGTTCGTAATACATTCGATTCCTTCCCGCTCCATTCCGGCGTAAAGCATGTGCGTAGCCGCGGCATACTCAAAGCCCGTCATCACCTCGGCGTAATAGGGAAACGGAATGCGCGGGCGCTCGGCTTTTCCGTAATCGCAGATCACCAGAGCCGCCTCATCGTTCAGCGCGAACGTGCGCTGCACCGTATTGTGATCCTTGAGTGAACGTTTGTAGTTGTACCGATAAATCGACTGGAGAGTCTTCCGTATATTTTCTTCACTCAACAACGGACCCAGTCCGCAGACCTCCGCCAGGTACTGGCCTACAAGCTGGTCCACCAGGCAGCCCTCGCCCACTTGGTATTCCGGCTGCTCCGTGTTTTCCGACCCCATGGAACTGCGCAGCGAGGGCGCAATCTGGTCCTTAGAGAAACCCCTCGTCTTCTGCACGTAATATTCGCCGTTGAACAGGTTCGCGTCGATCCATTTCCTGCCGTTCTCGAAGAGCCGCCGGTACTCTGACGCGGCCGTTGCATCACCCACGGCCTTCGCCATCTCCTCGCCGGCACGAAGCCCGCCCAGGTAGTAGATGCCGCATTGCGGATTGGGCCCATAGAATTCCACGTCGTACGTGTTGTGCTGCACGCCCTCCATCACTCCGTCGCGATTCGCATCCCAGCCGCCGGGAACCCAGCAGAACTCGAGAGCTTTCTTAAACCGCGGCCAGTTCGCTTTCAACCATTCGTTGTCGCCGGACAAATTCCAATCCAAATAGGCATGCAGGATCTGGCCCATCTGCCCATCCGCCGCGGCAAACCCGCTGCGCACAAATCCATCCGGGAGCGCCTGACGGAAATGGATCGCCCCTGCGTCGTCCATGGAGTATCCGAAAGCAGCTTTTCGTAGAGAACGCGCGAATGCCGGAAACAGGTGGGCCGTTGCCGTCTCGTAGTTCCACACGTGTGTGCAGTTCCCATGACAACACCCGGATTTATCGTTTACGCCTTCGAATCCATGGAATTCGCCGTCGGCCGTGCGGAAGCAGGTCGTCGTCGCGAGTGTAGATAAGTTCGCTGAAGCCGCTTCCTTGATCGCGGGCGGTAAAGTGGTCTCGCGCATAGCCGCCACAAACCGGCGCGTCTTCTTCTCCAGTTCATCCAGATGCGCCGCCGCGTATTCGGCCGCCGCCCAGGCGTCCGGAAAACGGGTCGAATAGAAGTTTCCAATCACCGTTTTCTCTTTGCCTTTCGGTGCCGACCAGCCGCATCGCTCTGGCGTGCGATTCGGAAAATGCCACGCAAGCAGAAACGGGAAATCCGCCGACTTCCCTGCCGGAATTTCCACTGATCTGCAAAGCGAACCCACGGCATTCGGCGTAGCAGGCTCAGGCCCGAGCTTCCCATCCGCCGTAAAATCATCCCAAAACAGCATGGGTGAGTTCCACCAGCGCCCCTTAGGCCATCCGAGCAGGTGCGTCAGTTCCTCTGCTTTCGCGCCAAGCGCCGCCAGCACGAAGCTGCCGTGCAAATCGTCATCATTCGGAAGCGCGGGATTGGTCATGAGCAATCCCGCAATTCCGTCCGCTCGCCTGTACTCGTTCTGCCGCTTTTCGGCCGTAGAACGCGTGTTTACAGGATTATCGATCGACCATGCGATAGAGACCTGAGCCGCAGTGCGCCCGGGATTCCGAACCTTGTATCGAAGTATCGCAACGGGCAGTCCGGAGTCGTCTCCGTCGTGCGGAATGAACGGCGAGAAAGCGTCCAGCGAAACGCGAACCGGAAGCTCCGGCTCTTCAAAATCGATATGCGCCAGCGGATACTCGCCCGTGAACTTCGCACCGGCGAGGCGCGCCAGCCCGGGAGCATTATTCGACCCTAAACCGGACTGCCCCTCGTAGGGCGGCAGGTATTGCGATTCCAAAACCTTCGTAACCGGCTTGCCGTTCCCGCTGTTCGCCCAGATGGCGGGAAACGCGTACGTTGGCGCGTTCCCTTTGTCCGGTTTGTTGAAGATCTCCCAGTCCCTGAGCTGGCCGCGCCCGCCCAGGCTGATGCTCCCGGCGGCCACGCCGCCTAGAGGGAACGCGATCATGTGGAGATTGCGCCCGGCGAATGTGCGCGGGTAGTTTACCGGCGAGGCAGCCGGTTTCGAAGTAGCCGCGTCTGACTGCCCGGCCAAAGCAGGTTTAGGCGCGACCGCCGCGGAGATCTGATAGAGAAATGACCTGCGTCCTTGCTCACTCATGCAGTGAGCAGTAAATCAAACCTCAGTTGGAGAAGCAAGTCAGCGTCCACCCCACTCGCGCGGACTGATAAGTGGGGTGGACAGCGAATCGCCTAACCCTTGGTCGCCGTAGCTTCCTCTGCGTGGATCTCCTGCAGGCTCCACACGCGAATTGGATCGCGCCTGCGCGAAGCTACCGCCTCGGCAGCAGCTTTGGCGCCGCTCATCGTCGTGATACAAGGCACGCGGTAAGAAACGGCCGCCCGCCGGATCGCCTTCTCGTCACTGAACGAGTGCGCACCCGTGGTTGTGTAGATAGCGAGGTGGATCGACCCTGCCTTCAGCAGGTCCACTGCGTTCGGCCGCCCTTCGTTCACCTTGAACACTACCTTGCACGGCACACCCGCCGCGCGAATCGCCGCCGCCGTACCGCGCGTTGCCACCAGCTCAAATCCGAACTCATGGAACCGCTTGCCCAGCTCTGCCGCATCCGGCTTGTGGTGATCGTTCACGCTCAGGAATACGGTGCCCTTCTGGGGCAGCGGAGTCCCGGCGCTTAGCTGTGCCTTAGCGAATGCCTCACCGAAGTTTTCGCCCACGCCCATCACCTCACCGGTCGAGCGCATCTCCGGTCCTAGGGCTGGGTCCACTCCAGGGAATTTGGCGAAGGGGAACACGGGCGACTTCACAAAGAACTTCGGAGCGCTCAACACGCCGCTCTCCGGGTTACCTGTAAGCTCCGCGAAGTCCTTCAACTTCTTGCCGAGCATCAGGCCTACCGCGATCTTCGGCAGCGGCACGCCCGTCGCTTTGCTGACATACGGAACAGTTCGCGATGCACGGGGATTTACTTCCAGCACATATACTTTTCCGTCCTTGATCGCGTACTGCACGTTCATCAGTCCGATCACGTTCAGAGCCACCGCAAGTTTCCGCGTATAGGCTTTGATGGTCTCGATTTCGCTTTCTTGGATCGAAATCGCCGGCAACACGCAGGAACTGTCTCCCGAATGCACGCCCGCCTCTTCGATATGCTCCATGATTCCAGCGATCAGAACGTCCTTACCGTCGCACACCGCATCGACGTCCACTTCCACCGCGTCCTCCAGGAAGCGGTCCACCAGCACAGGGCGCTCCTGGGAAAACGTAACGGCCTCGCGCATGTACCGGCTGACCGTCGGTTCGTCATACGCGATCACCATCGCGCGCCCCCCGAGCACATAACTCGGCCGAACCAGTACGGGATAGCCGATATTGCGCGCCACCATGCACGCTTCTTCCACGCTGGTTGCAGTCCCGTTCTCGGGAGACGGAATGTCCAGGTCTTCCAGCAGCTTGCCAAACAGCTTGCGATCCTCAGCGAGATCGATATTCTGCGGATCCGTGCCGATAATCGGCACACCAAGCCGCTTCAGCGGTAGCGCCAGATTCAGAGGAGTCTGTCCACCAAACTGCACGATGACGCCGTCCGGCTTCTCCGTGTCATAGATGTTCATTACCTCTTCGAGCGTCAACGGCTCGAAGTAAAGGCGGTCGCTGGTGTCGTAATCGGTCGATACGGTCTCCGGGTTGCAGTTGACCATGATCGATTCCATACCGAAGCCCTGCAGCGCAAACGAAGCGTGACAGCAGCAGTAGTCGAATTCTATTCCCTGCCCGATCCGGTTCGGCCCGCTGCCGAGAATCATCACCTTCTTTCGATCGCTCGGCTCCGCCTCGCACTCTGATTCGTAGCTGGAATAAAGGTACGGCGTGAAGCTCTCGAACTCTGCCGCGCAGGTGTCCACACGATTGAACACTGCCTCTATGCCTTTGCCCTTTCGATAATCGCGCACCTGCAGTGGTGTCGAACGAGTGGCCTTGGCAATGCGCTCATCCGACAATCCATCCCGCTTCGCCTTAACCAGCGTGGCCTCATCCAGGTCCGCGAGTTGCTTCCCGTTCAGAGCCTGCTCGAAATCGACAACTTCCTTCACCTGCTCCAGGAACCAGCGGTCCACGGCCGTCATGTCGAAGACCTGCTCCACCGTATATCCCCGTTCGAAGGCGAACCGGATATACGTCAGCCGGTCCGGATTCGGCGTAATCAGCTTTTTCGGAATCAGTTGCTCGTCGAGAACTTCGGCATTTGAGCTCTTCCCGGTTTCAAGGCTCCGCATCCCTTTGCCGAGCGCCTGCTTGAACGTGCGTCCGATGGACATCACCTCGCCCACCGACTTCATCTGCGTTCCGAGCACGGGCTCCGCTCCCGGGAACTTTTCAAACTGCCAGCGCGGAATCTTGGCGACAACGTAGTCAATCGTCGGCTCAAAACAGGCCGGGGTCACGCGCGTAATGTCGTTCTTGATCTCGTCCAGGCGATACCCGACTGCCAGCTTCGCCGCAATCTTCGCGATCGGGAAGCCCGTAGCCTTCGAAGCCAGCGCCGAACTGCGCGATACGCGCGGATTCATCTCCACGATCACCATGCGCCCGTTCTCCGGGTTGATGGCGAACTGCACGTTCGATCCGCCTGTATCCACGCCGATCTCACGCAGGCAGCGCAGTGCTGCGTCGCGCATCATCTGGTATTCGCGGTCCGTCAGCGTCTGCGCCGGTGCAACCGTGATCGAGTCGCCCGTGTGCACGCCCATCGGATCGAAGTTCTCAATCGAGCAGACGATGATGGCATTGTCCGCAAGGTCGCGCATCACTTCCAGCTCGTATTCCTTCCACCCTAGTACGCTTTCTTCGATCAGCGACTCATGGACAGGCGAAAGATCGAGCCCTCGATCCAGAATCTCTTCCAACTCTTCCCGGTTATAGGCGATACCTCCGCCCGTACCTCCGAGCGTGAAACTGGGCCTCAGGATGACGGGGTAGCCGTTCTTCGCGGCAAATTCCACGCCCGCTTCAACCGAATTCACAAGCTGCGAATGCGGCATATCGAGACCGATCTTCTTCATCGCGTCTTTGAAGAGCAGCCGGTCTTCGGCCTTCTTGATCGACCCGATTTTCGCGCCGATCAGTTCCACTCCGTACTTGTCCAGGACACCCGCTTCGGCGAGTTCCACGGAAAGGTTCAGTCCTGTTTGCCCGCCTACGGTCGAAAGCAGCGCATCCGGACGCTCCTTACGAATTACTTCTTCGGCAAACGCGAGGCTCAATGGCTCGACATACGTGCAGTCGGCCATCTCCGGGTCCGTCATGATAGTGGCCGGATTCGAATTGATCAACACCACTTGGTAGCCGTCCTGCCGCAGCGCCTTGCATGCCTGCACGCCGGAGTAATCGAACTCGCACGCCTGACCGATAATGATCGGACCCGAGCCGACAATCAAAATCCGCTTGATATCGTTCCGTCTCGGCATTTACTTCTTCCCGCCTTTGAACTCGTCCATCAGTTTCACAAAATCATCGAAGAGATAGTGCGAATCGTGCGGCCCCGGGGCGGCCTCAGGGTGATACTGCACGCAGAACACCGGGTGGTTCCTATGACGGAAGCCTTCCAGCGTCTCGTCATTCAGGTTGATGTGGGTCATGTCCACCTCGTTCGCGTTCAGCGAATCCGGATCCACAGCAAACCCGTGATTGTGAGATGTGATCTCCACCCGCCCCGTGGTTTTATTCAGCACCGGATGGTTTCCGCCACGGTGCCCGAACTTCAGCTTAAAGGTCTTGCCGCCAAGAGCGCGGCCCAAAACCTGCTGCCCAAGGCAGATTCCGAAAATCGGAGTTTTGCCGATGAGCTTGCGGACCTGCTCGGTCTGGTATTCGAGCGGCTCCGGATCTCCCGGACCGTTCGAGAGGAACACCCCGTCCGGCTTCAGTGCAAGCACATCCTCCGCAGGAGTAAGCGCGGGCACGACAGTCACGCGCGTGCCTACGTGCACCAGCCGGCGCAGAATATTGTGCTTGATCCCGAAATCGTACGCGACCACGTGGTGGCACTCAGCAGCTTGCGCACCAAAGCGATCCGAAGGCGAGCAGGGATCCACACCCTGGCTCCACTCGTAAGGCTTACCCGTAGACACTCGCGTCGCCAGGTCCAGTCCGGACATCGATGGAATGCTCCGCGCCTTGTCTACCAGCTCACCGGCATTCGTGCTCTTGGTGGAGAGCACGCCGCGCATCACACCGCGCGTACGAAGATGGCGGACCAGCTTGCGCGTATCCATTTCAGCTCCGACCGGAATGTCGTGCTTGGCCAGAAAATCATCCGCCCGGTCTTCCGACCGCCAGTTGCTCGCCAGCGGAGACATCTCCCGGACGACCAGCCCCTCGATATAGGGCCTTGCGGATTCGTTGTCAAAATGATTGGCGCCGTAGTTGCCGATCTGCGGGTAGGTGAGAACGACAATCTGTCCGGAATAGGAAGGGTCAGTAAAGATTTCTTGATAGCCCGTGATCGAAGTGTTAAAAACAACTTCACCAGAGCGTTCAGTGGACGCACCAAAAGCGCGGCCCTCGAAGACTGTCCCGTCTTCTAGGGCGAGCATCGCAAGGTTCAATAGAGGCTCCTCCAGGTGGGGTGGTAAATACTATTGAAACACGGTCGGGAAGCTATCTTCAATTATCGCGTTTTTGGGCCCCCAGGCCGGCTACTAAGCTCTCGAAAAACTGCAGGTGGTTGAACGCGGTGAGGCCTACCGCATCCAGCACTCGGCCTGTCGCCGACCAGTGCATCCCGACCTCTTCCACGTGATCGGCCGGCAGCTCTTCCTTGAATGTTCCCCACTTTGCGGACTTCACCGAAACCAGCCCGTCATTCGGACCTTCATTCGCCAGAATCAGCGGATACGAAACGGCAAACGCCGGATCCAGCGCGCCGCGCTTCGCGAAGCCCGTTATCCCCGCATAGCTGGAGTACTCCACGTCCGGATGATCCGTAATGGTCTCGTTGAATTTCTGCATGAAGGTCGTCGTGAAGCTCCCCACGATCGCCGTGAAGTGCGTCAGATGCGGAACCAGCATCAGATTGCCGGGACTCAGTTTCGTCATCAGGTCGGCAATGATGCAGCCGTGGTGCGGCGTGGAAATGGTGGTGATCGAAGCCACCGACCCGCTTCTCTTCAGGCCTTTATTCGCCACGAGGAAGCGGGCATCGAGACCGCCGGCACTGTGCGCGATGAGATGCGCCTTTTGCCCGTCTTCCGGGATAGCCGCACTCAACTCTCTCGCACGCTCCGCCGTCGTTCCAAAAGGATCCGTGCGCGGCGCCAGCACTTCCAAATCCTGGAACTTCGACAGCAGATGATCCTTCACTCCTCGAAAATACTGGCCAATGATCGGAACCTCGACAAATCCGGCAAAGCCGTGGACAAGAACAACACGCATTTCTTCAGAGTAGCGCCTTGAAAAAGAACGCCGTCGAATATGGTGGTTCAGTAACCACGATTGAGTTTTGGGGCGCTTCGAACTGATCCATCCACGTCCACCGCGCCATACTTTGTCGCCAAGTAGATCGCGCAGACCACTACAACAACTACAGCGATGACGAATAGTAGAGGCAATGTCACAGTGTCACGCGCAGCTCTCGCCTCGAATTTCTCTTGCATCGCTCGAGCCGGAGCACACATTGGGAAGAGATTATACCACTCCAAACGTAGCTGTTACATTCCCACGCTAAGCACGGCTCGGCAGCATCCTCGCCTCCAGTGGAGACAGCACGGTGATTTCAGGCATTCACCATTTCTTCGTAGTGATAGACATGCACGCCCGCGCCATTCTTCAGCGCCGTGTGAACCATTGCGCGCGCAACGGTTCCGGCCGGAATCGCATGGTACTTACGCAGAGGCCCCACGAACACAAACCCGAATGCCTTCGCGATCGCCGTGCCGATCCGCTCACCCGGCCGTTTCTCTTCCCTGGGCCCCAACAGGAGGCTGGGCCGGAACACATGAACACTGCGGTAGCCCGCGCGCGCGACTGCCTCTTCCATCTGTCCCTTTGTCTTCAGGTAGAAATTGCGGCCTGACTTGTCCGCTCCCACGGAGGACACAACCAGGAACTGCTTCGCCCCGCCCCTTTGCGCCCATCCGGCCAGCGCCGCCACGTATCCGAAATCCACGTTTCGGAATGACTCTTGCGACCCGGCTTTCTTGATCGTCGTCCCCAGTGTGCAGAACACATCATCGCTGCGGACAGGAGGCTTCGTCGCCAACTCGTCGAAGTTCACTACCATCTCCGTAAGCTTCGGGTGTGAAAAGTTGGCCGGCTTTCTTACTAGCGCAATAACACTCGTATACGCCGGTTCATCCAACAGATCCTGCAGGCAAAATCCCCCTACCAGTCCCGTTGAGCCGGCAATTAGGGCAATCCGCTCACTTGCGCTCAATTTGGACCAGCTCCTCGGCTGGTTTTTTCATAACTGGCTTCGGCGGACGCAATAGCCTCCCCGGCAGCTTCGAAAAATACGCGAGCCGCTCCACCCAGGGCAGCAGGTGGCGGACCGTTTTCCCATGGAAGACGAGGCTTCCAGCTACCAGCACCGGATGCGGAATGGAGGTGCAGCAACGCGAGCAGATATCGATTTCTCCCGCCCGCCCCTTCACATGCAGGGACCGCATACGCCGCATCGCCTCGCTATTCCAGATGCTGTCCAGATCCTCCAGGCCGATATTCCCCACCGGCGCGCCGTCCAGCATGTAGCTTTGGCAGCAGGGATAAACATCGCCGTTGTGCTTCACATACATCGGCCCGCGCCAAAGGTAGTGGCACGGATGCTTCCAGTCTTCCGCCGCATGTCCTGATGTGGGCTGCATCAGGTTGGTCTCGTCCGCCTTAATGCGCACTTCGTCCACGCCGGGGACTGCCTTCCAGAACCGGACAAACTCATCCACCTCGTTCCAGTTCTTCTCCATGCGGACCATCTGCACCACCACCTGCACCGGGGATTTCCGCTCATGCTTCATCCGCGCAAACCGCACGAAGTTATCCCGCACACGGTCAAACCGCGCACCCTTGCGATAAAACTCGAACGACTCTCTAGTGGAACCGTCGAAACTCAGCGTGACGTGCGCCAGATTCGTATCCAGCAGCCGCGCACTAGCGGACTCGTCAAGCAGCGTGCCATTCGTCGAAAGCAGCGTCGACACGTTGTGCTTCTCGCAAAACTCGATCCGTTCGAAAATCTTCGGGTCCAGCAGCGGCTCGCCCAGGCCGATCAGCATCATATGCTCGGCCGAATGCTGCGCACCCTCAACAAGACGAGTGAAGATCTCGTCCTCCATGTCCTCTTTGGGCTGCTTGTGCGTCTCGCGCGGACACATAGGGCAATACAGATTGCACTTGGCCGTAGTCTCGACGATATACTCCACCGGGAACGCGTTGACGCGATCACGGCCGCGCAGATAGGCCCACAACAATTTCGCCCGATTCCAAGCGCGCATGCGTAAGTTTATTGTAGCGGGACTGAATTTCCTGTCATCTGAACGGTGATGCAGGAACGCGTCCGAACCCTCAACGCCAAACCGGTGCGCCCGGACGCCGAGTACGTTCTCTACTGGTCTCAGATGAACCGGCGAGTCGCGGAGAATCACGCGCTCGCCCACGCCGCCACCCTCGCCAACAGCCTCGGACTTCCGCTCCTGGTATACGAGGGACTCACCTGCACCTACCCTCACGCCAATGACCGTCTGCACACATTCATCCTGGAAGGAGTGCCCGGCACCGCAGCCGAGTTGAAAAGGCTCGGAATCGGTTACGTTTTCTATCCGCGGCAGCGCCGCTCCGCCCCGAACGACGCTTTGTACCGTCTCGCCGCGAATGCGGCCGCTGTCGTATCGGACGATTACCCGGTCTTCATCGCCGCCAGTCACAACGCCAGCGTCCCGAACAAACTTTCCTGCTCTTATCAAGTCGTCGATTCGAGTTGCGTCGTTCCGATGAACCTCTTGGAGAAACGCGAGTGGGCCGCCTACACCATCCGGCCGAAAATCACCCGTCTATTGCCCAATTACCTGACACCTGTGTCAATGCCAAAGCTGCGCCGCCCCTGGCACGCCGCTCTCCCCGATTTCCACGTGGCTCTTGGCAAGGAGGACATCTCTGCCCTGGTTGCCGCCTGCGAGATCGATCATTCCGTTAGGCCCTCCACTGCTTACACCGGTGGCAGTGCGGAAGCGCAGCGGCACTTGGAACATTTCCTTACTCGGAATCTCCGCCGTTACGCACGCGAGCGCAACGAGCCCTCCTCCCACGCCACGTCAAATCTTAGCCCCTATCTCCACTTCGGGCATATCTCGTCACTCGACATCGCCCTGCAGACTCGCGCCTTCGCCGAAGAGCACAAACTCATTGCCGGCGAATTTTTGGAGGAGTTGATCATCCGCCGTGAATTGGCCTTCAACTTCTCCCGCTTCACGCCGAACCCGGACCAGCTCGCGGCCCTACCCGATTGGGCACTGAAGACTCTCGGCAAACATGCGAAGGACAAACGCGAGCGTGTCTACTCAGCCGAACAGTTGGAGCAAGCGGTAACTTATGACCCTCTCTGGAACGCCACTCAAAAAGAGCTGTTACTGCGCGGGAAGATTCACGGTTATTACCGTATGTACTGGGGTAAGAAAGTCATCGAGTGGTCGGCCACGCATGAGGACGCTTTGCACTTCATGGTGGATCAGCACGACCGCTATGCTCTCGACGGACGCGATCCCAACACCTACACAAACATCCTTTGGTGTTTCGGCCTGCACGACCGCCCCTGGGCCGAACGCCCCATTTTTGGCCAGGTTCGGTATATGTCGTATGACGGGATGAAGCGCAAGACCAACATTGACGCGTATATCCGCGAGATCGATCTCCTGGAACGTACCGGACAGGACCTCTCCAAAATATGAGACATTTCGCGATCTCCGGAGCGACCGGCTTCGTCGGCAAGCGCCTGGTCCACAAACTCGTTGAAGATGGGCAAAGCGTGCACTACATGGGCCGCAGCCGTTCGCCCGATCTGCCATCAGTGGCTGCTTATGCCGCATGGGATCCGAAACGCGCCGAAGCGCCCGCCGAAGCGCTCCGGCCCGCCGACGCCGTCATCCACCTTGCCGGCGAGCCCGTGGCGCAACGTTGGAATGAAGATGTAAAGCGGCGTATTCTCGAGTCCCGCACGATTGGTACGCGCAATCTCGTGAAGGGCCTCGCCGCGCTGAGAACCAGGCCGGAGGTCCTTGTCTCCGCATCGGCTTCGGGTTATTACGGAGATCGCGGCGACGAACTGCTTTCCGAATCGGCGCCCCCGGGCCGCGGCTTTCTCCCGGACGTGTGTGTCGCCTGGGAGAAAGAGGCCCTGGCCGCGGAAATCCTCGGTATTCGCGTGGTGCTGGTCCGGATCAGCATCGTGCTCCACCCGGAAGGCGGCGCATTACAGCAGATGTTGACCCCGTTCCGCGCCGGTATAGGGGGAAAACTCGGCTCCGGCAAGCAATGGATGCCGTGGATCCACCTCGATGACCTTGTCCGCGTTCTCCTCTTCGCGGCCGAAACCGGGAGTCTGAGCGGGCCCGTCAACGCCAATGCCGGCGCGGTGCGCAACGAAGAGTTCACGGCCGGTCTAGCCCGCACTCTGAACCGCCCCGCTGTCATCCCAACGCCGATGTTTGCCTTGAAACTCCTGTTCGGAGAAATGGCGAGCGTGCTCCTTGCCAGTCAACGGATGGAGCCACAGGCTCTTCGAGCACACGGTTTCGAGTTCAGCCACCCCACGTTGCCGGGAGCGCTCCACGATCTCCTGGATTAGGTGCGCATGCGCGCGAAAAAGTATAAGCCCGCCAGGGAAAACACCGCGTTCGGAGACCACGCTGCCAGTGCCGCGGGAAGTTGATTCAAATTGCCGACTTGTTCGAATAGCGCGCTGATTGACCAGTACGCAATCGCGATAATGAAGCTCACCCCGATGCCCGCCATCGCTCCGCGATTTCCCGCCATAAAAGCGAACGGCACTGAAAGCAGAGCCATGATCAGTGCAAAAAGCGGCACGGAGAATTTCTTGTAAAACTGCACCTGCAGGTGCACCGTATCCAATCCGCTCTGCCGCAATTCCCGAATGTAGTTGCCCAGCTGCAGGAAGTTCATCTGCTTCTCCTGAAGATCTTCCTTCAGGAACCAGTTTGGCGACTCCTTCAACTCGGCAAACGTCGCCGTCTGCTGCGGGAACGAGATCATGTTCACGTCGCGGCCGTTCTGAAATTCCCGGGCCCAGCCATTCTGAAAAACCCACGTCTTCAGAGTCGGCTCCCAGCGCGCGCGCTCCGCCGAAATATGCTTCTGTAGCCGGAACGTAGTCGGATCCAGTTCGTACACGCTTACCCCGACCATCACGCCTTCGTTCGGCTCGAAATACTTGTAGTAATAAATCCTCGATCCTTCACCGAAAATCCACTTGCGGTCCGGTCTCAAATACGTCTGCACGGGGCGATTCTTGATCTGATTCCGCAGTGCGTCCTGCACCACATTTGCTTCAGGAATGTAGTAGTGGTCGAAGGCGAATAGCCCGCCGCTCAAGCAGCACGCGGCAACCAGCACCGGCACGGCAAGCCTGTAAAGGCTCACACCGCAAGCCTTCATGGCGATCACTTCGTTGCTCTTGCTGAGAATGCCGAACGTCACCAGCACCGCCACCATCACGCTGATCGGTGTCGAGTCGTAGATCAGCTTCGGTGCCAGAAAGAACAGGTACTTAGCCACCGTGGACATCGGAATCTTATTCCTCACCACGTCGCTCAGCAGTTCGAAGAAGTTAAACACCTGTGTCATCAGCACAAAGCTCGCCAGCAGCAGCGTGAAATAGAACAGGAACGTGCTCAGGACGTACGCATCGATGAGTTGCGGAAGCAGCGGAAATCGCATCTTTGTGCTGGTCGGCATCACCGCTGGCGTTGCCACCGGCAGCGATCCGCGCACCGATTGCACCACGCCTTGGAACCACGTCCGGATCTCCGCCACCGGATCCCGATCGCCCGGGGTTTCCAGCCTGGCGAACGAAAACAGGCCAAATGCGCCGACCACAATGTTCGGCAGCCACAGCGCCAGCCCCACCGGCAGCGTACCCTGCTTGGCCAGTCCAATCAGGCTGATCAGTCCCATCCAATACAGGAATGCAATTGCTACGGAAAGCACGAACGCCGAAGACTTGCCCGCCTTTCGCGATGACACGCCGAGTGACAGTCCGATTAGCGCCAGAAAGATACACGCCGGCGGCAGAGCGAATCGCTGGTGCAGTTGAATCCTCGCTTCTACGCTGTCCTTCGCCGCACGGGAAAGCGGACCAGTGTCCATCTCAGTAAAGCCAAGCGTCCGCTTCACCTCTTCGTGTTTCCGCGCTTCCAGAAGCTGGTCGCCTTTTGGGAAGGAAATGTTGTAGTACTCGGTAATGTTCTTCCCAGCCTCGTGAGTGCTGCCGTTTTCAAAGGAGATCCGGATTCTGTTCTGTGCCGGATCCGGCATCGCGATCGCCTCCGAGGCCACCGTCACGCGTGGCTCCTCTCCGGATTCGTGCCCGTTCTTCTCGCGCTCTGCGGGCGCTGTCACGTCCGCCAGAAACACCTTGCGCCAGCGTGTCACCGGTCCGGGGATCACATCGCCCACGTACAGGATGCGATTCGGAAAGCTCTCGTCGAACACGCGCGGCTGAATATCGGCCGTGATCTGGGAAGCATCGAGCGTAGTGATCAGGTTCGATCGGATCCGGTTCGATAACGGCGTGATCCAGAGCGTTGCGGCCGCGGTCAGCGCCATACCGAAGAACGCGAACAGCAATACCGGATAGATCACCGTCCGGCTCGGAACTCCCGCCGCACGCATGGCCGTAATCTCGCCGTCGCTCGACATGCGGCTCAGCGCCATAAGAACGCCGACCAGTACGCCAACCGGAATGCTGAACGTCAGCACATACGGCAGAATCAGCGCGAAGAGATAGCCTACAGTCCCTGCCGAAGCGCTGCTCCTCACCAGCAGCGCGAATAATCGGCTCACCTGCTGCAGGAACAGGACAAACGTGAACAGGACAATGCCCAGCATCGCGCTGGTCAAAATCTCCCTGAAAATCGTCCTGCTCAGTATCCGCATGTTACTCGGAGGTGGTGAGTGCCGGAGGTGGCACGATGGGCAGCTTCGGCATATCCTCCTGCGGCTTCTCCAGGTCCACATCGTCCATCAGGAACGACGGTGCGATGACTGATATCGGAGCGACAAATCCACCCGCTCCCACCAGCGAGAACGGCGCCTGGTTAAACATAAACGAAAACACAGTCTGCTCTGTCGACGCCGCCACGATGTCTTTCAATGAGCGCACCCCGAACCCGCGGAATCGCAAACCCCGCACCAGTTCCTCCCGCCCGTCGGGATAGATCCGGTAAACCATCAGCGGAATGCTGGTCGGACGCGCTGTCGCGCCCGATTGCGCCGCGCCCGAAGCAATTCGCCGGATCTCCTCAATCGACGCAGTCGACGGATAGTCCATCTTCCGGACAATCACGCCATACGGCTTGTTCCTCTGCTTCACCAGTTCGATCAGCTTCTGCTTCAGTTCCGCCGCCTTCACGCTTTCCGATGCCTTCACGAACAGGTTGGAAGCCGCCGCGGTGTTCGCGCCGAATCCTCCGGGGAGCCGCGCGTGTCCGTTCGACTCGTCGAATCCTCTCACCGGCTGCCTCGTCAGCAGAAACGCTTTCAACTTCCCTTTTTCGATCAACGTCACGGGCTTTGGCACCACACCCTCGTCGTCAATCGCATAGGTGCCTAGCAGCGGCGTTTTCTGAAAAGTCTGCTGCGTCGCGTCATCCACCACATCCAAAAATTCCGGCAGCACCCGCGCGCCAACTTTCCCCTCTAATTCGCTCGCATAGAAAGGCACGGGACGTCCGGGCTCCCCCACTGGCTTGCGCGGCAGAGTCAGATTCTGTCCTAGCAGTTCCGCGAAGACCTGTGCCGCCGCTTGCCCTTCAAACAGCACCGGTCCCGAGTACGTCTCGCCGTATGGAGCCTTCGCCAGCGCCCGGACATTCTCGGCGAGCTGCGTGACCGCCTGCGTCACCTCGGCATCACCGGGCAGCTTGTCCAGCGTTTGCGCTTGCAGTTGCACCGCGTCCCGCACCGTCATCCCGTCCGGAGCCTGTGCGCTCGCCCTCGCCTGGATCTGCACCAGGCCGTCCGGATTGCGCACGGTCGTTCCCTCGGAATTGCACATATAGTGCGTCGATTGCGTCAGCTCGAAGTTCACCTGCGACGTGAGCACATCGGGATACTTCTTGAAAATGGACGACAGCTCCCGAGTGCGCGCCGTCCACTTCGACGCATCCACAGTCAGCCTCGGCGAAGGAATCAGTTGCTGCGTCGCCGGCGCACGCCACAGATCCGGCAGTTCTTGCGGCTGGCTGATATTTTGCAGCGCCGCCCGCTTGCGCCCGATCGCTTCCACCGCCGTCTTGTAAGCACGATCTGTCGCGAGCCAGAGCTGCCGGCGGATGGCATTGTAGTTGTCGTCCACCGTCATCTGCTCGCCATCGTAGCGGCTTCCGTTGTAGTAATCGGCGTAAACGTAATCTGAATTGTCGAAGTTGTAATTCCCGACCCGGACTCGTACCTTCGGCACGCGGAACCGGTTCTGTCCAACAGTTAGAGTTCCACCGAGCGACGCGCCAACACTGAAGCCCTGAACATCTTCGACCGTATACTCCAGGAAGTACGGCGCGTCCGAGAGAGCCAGTTGCCGCGAGCGCTCCATCTCATCTTTCATCGCCTTCAGGATCACGTCCGAACCGGATGACACATCGGCCGCCTGCAGCGTCAGAGCCGCCGCCACGATTACCGCAAACGCTCGCCTCATTCCGCACCCCCGGTCGTCACCGGACTAGGCAACAATGGTGGCCGGTCGCTCGCTTTTTCCTTTTTCTCGATTTCGATCTCGCTGATCAGGATCGCAGGCGAGACCGCCGAAACGGGCACCTGTCCCGATTCCGCTCCGCAGTAGCCGTTGAACACTTCCGTCTTGTCGCCGGTTGCCAGGATGCGCTGAAAGCTCGCCAGCGGCGTACCCACAATGTCCACGCCCCGGACGAGTTGATCGGGCTTGCCGTCCGGGTACACCCGGTACACCACCAGTGGAATTACCTTGAACGCCTGCAGACCGCGACGTCCCGTGTACGTGAACCCTCCGGTGATGTTTTTGAAGTAGAAGCCATAAGGCTTGTTCTGCCGCTTGATCTCCGCAATCAGCATCTCGCGAAGCTTCGTCTCCGGAACCGACTTCTCCGATTCCACCAGCAGGTTCGATTGTCTCGAGACCACTTCCGCGCCCGGCTGTTTCCGCCCATGGCCATTCGAAGTCGCAAATCCGTTGATTGGCGAGCGCGACATCAGAAATGTCTTCAGGATTCCCTTATCCACTAGGACCACTCGACGCGCCTGCACGCCTTCATCGTCATAGGAATAAGTGCCATTCAGATCGATATTGCCGATATTCTTCAGCGTCGGATCGAAAACCACCGAAAGAAAATCCGGCAGCACCTTCGTGTTTACCGATTTCGTAAACGTCTGCCCCTCGGTTTCATCTCTCTGGCGGTGCCCTTCAATGCGATGCCCGAAGATTTCGTGGAAAAACACGCCCGATGCCCGGCCCGACAGAATCGCCGGCCCCACGAATGGATCCACCACCGGCGCGTCCAGCAGCGCCTTCAAATCCTTCCCGACCTTGTTCACCGCTTCCAGCACCACGGAATCCTTCGGCAGCCCCGCCGCGTCTTCCGCTTCGAAACTGTCTGTCGCCGCCAGGTCCATTCCGTCATACGCCTTGCCTTGTGCGCTGATCACGATACGTGCGAACCCGCGGCCATGCTGCAGGCGAGTGCCTTCTGTATTCACCAGGTACTTGGTCTCAGCCTGTAGCGCAATGGAAACGCCGGAGGACAGCACGCCAGGATACTTCGCCAGTTCAGCGGACCACTTCCTCGCCTTTTCCGCCCAATCCACGTTGCTGGCCGCCAACTTCTTCCCTGGCTGAACCGAAACGTTCGGCTTCTCAACCGAGAAGTCATCGGACTTGTCTTCGGCCGCCACCTTCGTCTGCTCGCGGCCCTTCAGATTCGTCAGGCGCTGCGATCCCAGCCGGTACACGCGGTCCGTCTCCGCCCATAACCTGCGCTTGATCTGGTCCGCATTATCTTCCAGCGCGATCAAAGACGGACTGGTAAACTGCGGACGCTCCCCGCCCACCACGTGGTAGTTATCCAGCTTGTGGTCACCTACGCGGACGGTTACATCCAGCACTCGGTTCATTCCGCGGTTGCGGTTCATCAGGGCGCCGCCGCTTGCTGAGTAGATTTCGCTCTGCTGCTCAACAACCGAATAGCCCAGATAGTAGGGCTTCGGATCTGCTTTCTGCTTGAGAACGGAAAAATTGCGCTGCAGCTCCGAGTCCAGAATGTCCAGCAGGGGCGAAGACTGCGCGAAACAGACGGGCGTCAAAAGAAGCCCGATCACCAGTATTACAGGGTGCACGGCTTCAGGATATCAGGAAGGCCCAACATCACGTTTATGAGAAGTTTACGTCACAATATTGTCAGGAGGTTCAGCCCGTGCGCCTAACCCTCTCGTTGTTCTTGTTTGCCCTTCTCCTGTCCTCGGCTCCTCCGGGAGCATCGGTTCGCAGGAAGCTGCAAGTGGACCCTAGTCTTCGCCGTGGCCCCTTCGCCGCCGATCGATATCTGAATGTTCCCCCGGGTTTCACGGCTTCACTGATCGCCATAGTCCCAGGCGCACGCTATCTTGCGCTTGCCCCGAACGGAGATGTATTCGTCTCCGAACCCGGAGCTGGCCGCATTTCCATCATTCATGGTTCGCAGGCCACCCCCTATGCCACAGGCCTCACCAAGCCCCATGGGATGGTGTTCCACTCCATCGGCGATACCACTTGGCTCTACGTCTCGGAATCAAACCAGATCAACCGTTTCAAGTACAACTCCGGCGATTCCGCTGCGCATGACCGTCAAATCGTCGTCAAGAACTTGCCCGATTCCAGCCTCCCCGAATTGCGCGGCAGCTACGGCCACGAACTCAAGAACATCGCCCTTGGTCCCGATCACAAGCTTTACGTCGCCATCGGTTCCACCTGCAATGTGTGCGTTAGCGATACTACCTCGGACCCCGTCCGCGCCGCTATTTACGTCTACGATGCGGATGGGTCGAATGGCCGTCTCTTTGCCAGGGGCCTCCGCAACGCGGAAGGGCTCGGCTTCGTCCCGGGTACCAACACTCTCTGGGCCGCGGTGAACAATCGCGACAACATTCCCAACCCTGCTGACGGCCGCGTCACCGAGGGCTATGTGGACGACCACCCTCCAGACCTATTTACCCCCGTCCGCGCTGGCGGCAACTACGGTTGGCCCTTCTGCAATTCAAATCCAGATGCCGGACTCGACAACATGCCGTTCGACCGCGACCTCGACACCAACCGCTCCGGCCTGGTCGATTGCTCTCAGATGGACATCGTTGCCAGAGGAATTCAGGCACACTCGGCCCCGCTTGGGCTCACGTTCCTGCAGTCGGCCTCCGTGCCTGTCCCCTACCGAAACGGGGCTGTCCTCGCTCTGCATGGCTCCTGGAATCGTTCGCAGCGGACTGGCTACAAAGCCGTCTACTATCCCTTTAGCGTCAACACCCGGAAACCGGGTGCGATGGTCGACCTCGCTACCGGGTTCGATGACGGACAGAATGTTTGGGCGAGACCAGTGGACGTCATCGCAGACCAAAGCGGAAACTTCCTGATCTCCGATGACCAGTCAGGCGGAATTTTCAAGCTCGCTTACAATCCTGCCTCCAGTTCCGCCGCAAGCGGCTACGCCGTGGTGGCACCCGGTTCCATCGCGTCCGTCTACGGCACCGGCTTCCCGATGACGGATTTCACTTTGACTGTGAACGGACTCCCGGCAAAGGTGCTTTACGCTTCCGCCACCCAGATCAACTACGTTGTGCCCGCCGCCACGGCCCTCGGCGACGCTGATCTTCGCATCGAAACCCAATCTTCCACACGCGACCTTGGATTCGTAACCGTCGTGCCGGTCGCCCCCGGATTGTTTTCCCTATCCGGTGATGGAACCGGGGTTGCCGCCGCCACGGCCGTGCGCCGCGTGATTCCTACCAACATCACTTCTCCCGTCGGCGTCTTTTCATGCGACG
Source organism: uncultured Solibacteraceae bacterium (assembly GCA_964464925.1). GTDB lineage: Bacteria > Acidobacteriota > Terriglobia > Bryobacterales > Bryobacteraceae > CAYXLI01. The sequence continues at coordinate 28,362 of CAYXLI010000039.1, forward strand.
CCTCCGGCGTCAACTGCCGCGCAATTCCCATCAATGTCGGAGTGGATGCTCCCGTCTACCTGTCGCTCTACGGAACGGGTATCCACAATGAGACTTCGCTCTCGAATATCACGGCGACAATTGCTGGCCTCCCCGTGCAAGTCTTCTACGCAGGCCCGCAGGGCACATACGATGGACTGGATCAAGTGAACGTCCTCTTGCCTATATCCCTGCGCGGCAAAGGCTTGGTGGATGTCGTCGTCACCGTGGACGGCATTGGCTCAAACACGGTCAACATAGCGATCGAGTAACAGCAACCACTTTTACGTGGCGCACATCCAAGTAAATGGAGTCATTAGTATGTTGTTACGATTCGCGCCTATCGTCGCCCTGCTCGGATTAACGTTTCCGGCTTGGGCGATCGCTCCCGCCCGCCCCGGCACGTTGAACTACTTGGAAGGCCAGGCGGCAATTGAGGGCAATTCCGTCACTTCGAAATCCGTCGGCCAAACAGAGCTGATTGCGGGTCAGGTGCTCGAAACCCAGCAGGGTAAGGCCGAAGTGCTTCTCACACCGGGCGCCTTCCTCCGGCTGGATAGCAACAGCGCGATTCGCATGCTCTCGCCCGGCCTCACCGATACGCAGGTTCAGGTGCTGCGCGGCAAAGCGCTGGTGGAAATAACCGACCTGAAAAAAGAGAACAGTCTCCTTGTGAGGGAATCCGGAGCCCAGATTGCCCTCGTAAAGAACGGCCTGTATGAAGTGGATGCCGGCCAGCAGCGCGTCCGGGTGTTTGATGGCAGGGCAGTCGTCACCGAAGACGATCAAAAGATCGATCTGAAGAAGGGACACTCGGCGTCCGTCTCCGCCCCTCTGCAAAGCCAAAAGTTCGACCGCGATGCCGCGAAAGATGACCTATACAACTGGAGCAAATTGCGCTCTGAATATCTCTCACAGGCAAGCGCGCAAACGGCTCGCGTTTACGTTTCTCAACCCGGCTGGTCCGGCTCAGGCTGGTACTGGAATCCTTACTTCGGAACCTGGTCCTTCTTGCCCGGCGATCCGTTTCTTTATAGCCCGTTTGGCTTCGGGTACTACTCCCCGCGTTATTTCTGGGGCGGCCCACCGGTTTACTATTACCGCCCGCGGCCTTACTATCGTGCCCCGCGCGTAGTGGTCCCGGCACGTCCGCCTGTTCCACACTCGTTTAGCGCGCCGCGCATATATGGCGGCACCCGCTCCGGCCACCTGGGCCGCTAGTTTTTGCTCTGCTTCGCAACAACTTTGCCGTCCAGGACCACCATAACCGGCTGGATCTCCTTGATCTGCTCCTCGGGGCAGGTCAAGTAGTCCCGGTCGATCACCACCAGGTCAGCAAACTTTCCCTTTTCGATCGATCCGCGAACGTCCTCGGCAAAATGCAGGTAAGCCGGGGCATTCGTATACATGCGTAAGGCCTGCTCCCGCGTGATGCGTTGCTCCGGATGCAGCACCCGGCCATCATGCATGCGCCGCGTCACAGCCGTCCACATTCCCCGGAAAGGGTTATAAGGATTCACGGCAGTGTCCTTATCATGCCCGATCATGTGGTCGCTTCCGCTCACCACAACGATTCCGGCATCCGTCAGCGACTTCAAGGGAAGAAAGTACGTCATCTTGTCGTATCCGAATACCTTCTCCAGCGCTGGGCCGTCCTTCTCCAACCAGGCCGGCTGCGCATCAACCAAAATTCCCAATCGCTTCGTCCGCGCAATCGACTCCGCATCTTGGAAATTTGCATGCATGGAGTGAGAACGGCTTTCTTTGATGCCCGGCAGTTTCTCAAAGGCGTCGAGCAGATTGTCGATCGCTCCGCCGCCCACGTCGTGCGCCGTAAGTTGCCAACCCTTCTCCCGGGCGGCCCGGAAAATTGTGAGCAGTTTATCCGGCGCGATAAACAACTGGCCTCGCCCCGCATCGCCGCCGTAGAGCTGCTTGCCGAACTCGCCATACGGCTCACGCTGATACGCCGTGCCGATGGTCATTCCGCCATCGAGCGTCACTTTAAACGTGCCGAACTTCAACCAGTCGTCGCCAGTATTCGTCGTGTAGTTGGCCGACCGGATCTGCGAAACCAGCTCCTCTGTCGGTAGCGCCGCATTCACGCGCCAGGTCATTACCACACGTAACGGAAGCCGGTTTCGCAGATGCAGATCCTGATAAAGAGCGATATCTTCAGGCGTAACGGCACGATCCCCAACAGTGGTTAGCCCGGCATCGCGATACCGTTTTAGCTGATCTTCCAGGGCCTTCAGCTTTTCCTCGCGCGTGAACGATCCGTTCACATCCACACCCTTCACCAGTGTGGTCGCGTTGCGCAGAATGCCGTTCGGCTCGCCATCGGCTCGCTTACCGATCTCGCCGCGTGGAGGATTCGGCGTATTCCGTGTGATCCCACACATCTCAAGCGCCTTTGAGTTCAGCACCCAAACGTAGCTCGCATCGAAGAGAACCGGATGATCCTTGGTCACATCCAGCACTTCGCGCGTGGGCATGCGCATTTCCTTCAATCGCGTCGGGAACGTGCGCGGCACAATGATCCACTGCCCTTTCGGCGTGACCGCCGCCTTATCGCGGATAAACTTCTGCACCGCAGCATAGGAGTCCAAAGGTGGTAATTTCCCCCGCAACTCCGATTCGCCTGCGCCCAACGTATGCACATGCGCGTCCGTCAGTCCGGGCAGGACCGTCTTGCCCTTCAGGTCAATCGACTCCCCTTTATACGCTCGAAGAATGTTGTCATTGGACCCGACTGCGACAATGCGGTTGCCCTGCACAGCCACCGCTTGCGCGATGGAAAACTTGGGATCGGCGGTAACGATCTTTCCGTGATGAAGAATCAGGGTCGCTTCTGCTCCCAGACCTAGCGTCGGGAGCAGAAGGATCGGGAGAAAAACTGGGAGTTTCACAGCGAGTAGACGCGTCCGCGGTGAGCGCCAATCAATAATTGGAACATCCGGTGTGCGATCAGTTCATGCAGCGAGAGCAGCTCCTTGTTCGCTTCGGTGATCGCCTGCACATCCTTACCCGAAACCGCTCCGCCCGCCTTCAGCGCGTCGGTGGCTTCTTTAATGATGGGGTCCGTCAGGACCTCACCAGCCATCTCCCACAGGGTGATAAAGCGGTCCACGGCCGTCGGAAAACTCACCGCAAACACGCCATGCTGGCTGGTCGTTCGTGGCGGCTTGTAGTCGAGATTGAAAGGACCGTTGAACCCATACATCCGCAACAGGACCAGCACGTTCAGCCAGTCGAGCGGATTCACCAGGCCTACCGCGATATCCACGTCATGCTTCAACCGGTATCCGTCGTTGATGTCGAAGTGGAACAGCTTGCCGCACATCAGCGCACGAGCCAAAGCAGCGCGCGGCGCTGCGCCCCACATCAACTCATGCAGATATTCCGGATTCAATCCGACCATGTCCGGATGCTTCAGCAATCCCGAGAAGATCAGTGCGAGCATCGCATCGCTGGTTGGCAGCAGGATCTCAGCCTGCGGCTCAAACGGCTTGGCCTCCAGGCAGTGCTTCAGCGTGGGCCGGTTGTACTTCTTAGCGATCGCAATATCCGCTTCACAGGCAGCATTCAATCCTTCCGCATACCACTTGAGCGTCTGCACTTCATCGATCGCGCCCTGCACGTAATAGCCGAGCGAGCCCGGCCAGTACACCGCATACTGCGCGCCTAATTCGTGCCCGATGCCCACCGTGTTTCCAAGCCGGTAAGCCGCATACTCACGCACAGCGGACGACTCAGCCGCTGGGCTCGCAGCGAACACCGCGTGATGAAACGTCTCGGTCGTGACCATGGAGCACTTGAGTCCGTACTTGGACAGCGCGCTCTTGATCCCGCCCACGATCTCGGCCTGTTTGTCCGTGCCGATCGCGTTTGTCGGAATTACGTCTGTATCGTGCGTGCACCAATATGGAATGCCGATCTCGCTGTAGTGGCGGATCACATCCTCGTATCCGATCGAAGGACGCGTCGGCGCATGGAACAGCGCGTTGCCTTCGTAGGCGGCCGCCCACTGCGGGCCCGAGATGAAATATTTCCGGCGCGTATCCGGCGAATACGAACCGCCGCAGGCCTTCATTAGGCGTTCGACGAGAGACTGCTGTTGATCAACTGGGATGGGGTTCATGCTTGGCTCCGAGAAAACCCATCATACATCTGCGTGTTACACTCTCCGCATCCATGACTCGCGAAGAGATCCGGCTCAAGGAATCCTCTGATCGAACTGCTCACTGGAAGCGCTGGGGGCCTTATCTGAGCGAGCGCGCTTGGGCGAGCGTGCGTGAAGATTACAGCGCGAATGGCGACGTTTGGAACTACTTCCCGCATGACCACGCACGCTCCCGCGCTTATCGCTGGAGCGAGGATGGAATCGGCGGCATCTGTGACCGGCATCAGCACATCTGCTTCGCTATCGCACTCTGGAATGGGAAGGATCCAATCCTCAAAGAGCGCTTGTTCGGAGTGACGGGCCCCGAGGGCAATCACGGCGAAGATGTGAAGGAGCAGTATTACTTCCTCGACAGCACGCCGACACACTCCTATATGAAGTTCCTGTACAAGTACCCACAGCGCGAGTTTCCCTATCTCCAGCTTGTGGAGGAGAACGGCCGCCGCTCCAAGTTGGATCCTGAGTTCGATCTGATGGACACGGGTATCTTCGACGACAACCGTTACTTCGATGTCTTTGTCGAGTATGCGAAACAAGATCCGGAAGACATCTGCATCCGCATCAGCGTCGCCAATCGCGGTCCGGATAGAGTTACCGTACACCTGCTTCCACACATCTGGTTCCGCAATCGCTGGTCCTGGGCCGACCCAACGCAGAAGGCGCTCCTCCAGAGGTCGGGCGACGGACTCATTCAACTCGACGACCCCTATTACGGGCGCCGCTGGCTCGCCTGCGAGAACAATCCGCAGCTCCTGTTTACTGACAATGAAACAAACGAGCAGCGTCTGTTTGGGTCGCGCAATCACAACCTATACGTGAAGGATGCGTTTCACCGCTACCTGATCGGGCGCGAAGAGAAGGCGGTGAATCCTGCCAGTCGCGGCACAAAAGCGTGCGCAGTTTATCCACTCACGCTCGATCCAGGTGCCACCACTGTAATCAAACTTCGGCTGAATGATCGTGTCCCCGCGATCGACGACGAGTTTGAGCTCACATTCCAGGAGCGCATCCAGGAAGCGGAAGAGTTCTTCTGGTCGATCACGCCTTCCGAACTCAGCGAGGACGGCCGCAATGTCATGCGCCAGGCGCTGGCCGGTCTGCTCTGGTCCAAGCAGTATTACCACTACGTTGTTCGTGATTGGCTCATTGGCGATCCGCTCCTCCCGCCCCCTCCTCCGGAACGCCTCAACGGGCGCAACAGCGACTGGGGCCACCTGTATAACGCAGACGTGATCTCCATGCCCGACACTTGGGAATACCCCTGGTATGCCGCATGGGACCTCTGCTTTCACACGATTCCTATCGCAATCATGGACGCTGACTTCGCGAAGGAGCAGATCGTTCTCATGCTCCGCGAATGGTACATGCATCCGAATGGGCAGGTTCCGGCATATGAGTGGTGCTTCAACGACGTCAATCCCCCGGTGTTTGCCTGGGCTGCTTGGCGGGTCTACAAAATCGAGAAAAAGCGCACCGGCGTCGGTGATCTGAAGTTTTTGGAACGCGTCTTCCATAAACTGCTGCTCAACTTCACATGGTGGGTGAATCGCAAGGACTCCCAAGGCCGCAACATCTTCGAGGGCGGCTTCCTCGGTTTGGATAACATCGGCATCTTTGATCGCAGCAAGCCTTTGCCCGGCGGCGGCTACATCGAACAGGCAGACGGCACCGGATGGATGGCCATGTACACGCTGAACCTGCTCGCCATCGCAATGGAGCTTGCCGCAACTGACAACACCTATGAGGACGTCGCCAGCAAATTCTGGGAGCACTTCCTTTACATAGCGCAAGCCATCAACCACATCGGATCTGATGAGATTGGTCTGTGGGATCCGTACGACAGCTTCTTTTACGATCTGGTGCACCTCACAGACGGCCGCCAGGTGCCCGTGAAGGTGCGGTCCATGGTCGGGCTGATTCCATTGTTCGCGGTCGAGACGCTCGAGAGGGAAGTACTCGAGAAGCTTCCGGGATTCAAGCGCCGCATGGACTGGTTTCTGGAACACCGCCAGGACCTCATTGAAAACGTGGCCAGCATGCGCGCGCCAGGTGTCTCCGGACGCCGCCTCCTGTCTGTCGTCGGCAAGGAGCAATTGCAGAACATCCTTAAGATCGTTTTCAAGGAGGACGAGTTCCTTTCCCCTTACGGCCTGCGCGCGCTCTCCAAGGTGTATCAGGAACATCCCTACAAGCTCGATATGGACGGTGCCTCCTACACCATCAACTACGAGCCTGCGGAATCGGAGACCGGCATGTTCGGCGGTAACTCCAATTGGCGTGGCCCGGTCTGGTTTCCTGTCAACTATCTGTTTATCGAATCGCTGCAGAGGTTCGATTACTACTACGGTCCGTCCTTTAGAATCGAGTTTCCGACCGGCTCCGGCAACTGGTGCACGCTCGGCCATTGCGCGGCAGAGCTTTCACGCCGCATGACCCGTCTGTTCCTCCGCGGGCCCGACGGCCACCGGCCCGCGCACGGCGGACAGGACCGCTACGCGACCGATGAGCACTGGCGCGACCTGGTCCTGTTTTACGAGTATTTCCACGGTGACACCGGAGCCGGCCTCGGCGCGAGCCATCAAACCGGGTGGACCGGTCTGGTGGCGAAGATGATGCAGCAAAGTGGAGAATAGTCCACGTGCGCTTTGTAGCGTTGCTAATCGCATTCGCCTGCCTCGCCTCCGGCGAGGTGCAGGTATCGGAATCCCGAGTCTCCGCCGGACAGTCTTCGCGTGCACCGTTCGCGTTCTCGGCCCTCGGCTCAAAGTGGACTGAGGGCAATCCTCCGCGCATCCGTACATCCGCTGATGGTCTGTCTTGGAGCGAGTGGCGGAGCGTCCAGCTCTCGCACGACCTTGCCGACGAGCCCACCGGCAATCTGCTCTTTTTCGATCCTCCGCAAGCGTACGTCGAAGTGGACAGCGTGCCCGCGGGTCTCCGTCTAGTCTTCATCGACCCGGGCGCTTCCCCGCTCCGCAAGTCGCGCGTAAACGGCGCCAAGCCCGACATGGTCAGCCGAACGGAATGGGGTTGCCCGGATGGCGAGAACTTCCGCGGTACCCCGACTTACACGCAGGTTACACACTTCATTGTCCACCACACGGGCGACTCATACCCCACCAAAGACTACCCTGCCTGGATCCGTGCCATCTGGACGTATCACGTGTTCAGTAATGGCTGGTCCGATATCGGCTACAACTACCTGATCGATCCCGAGGGCACGATCTACGTGGGCCGTGCCGGAGGCGACAACGTGCTCGGAGCGCACTTCTCCTGCCAGAACGGCGGCACGATGGGTGTCTCTCTGCTCGGCACCTATACCTCCGTGCGGCCCGCCCCAGCCACACTCGACTCGCTCTATAGCTTGCTCGCGTGGCGCGCCGGCGTTCTCAACATCGACCCACTCGGCATCACGTTCCACAAGGGCATGAACCAGAATCTGGACAATATCAGCGGACATCGCGATGGAAACAATTCCCCGCAGTCCTGTACCCGGACCGAGTGCCCTGGCGACGCGTTCTATCCGGCATTGCCGGAGGTTCGGAAACAGGTGGCGGCGCGCATCGCTGCCGCCAATTGGACGCCGAGTGGTCTGTGGCATCTCACCTCGCGACGCGGCGGTCTTTCCTACTGGTATGGGGACGACAAAACGGGCTCTTACGATACTCCCGGCCAACCCAATTCAGGCACGCTCGAATCATCGCCCTTCACGCTCGCGTCGGATGCGAAGCTCACCTTCCGTACCATCTGGCAGACCGAAGGGCCGTATCCCTTCTATGACCAGATGTGGATCGAGGTAAAGATAGGCGATGCCGAATGGACACCGCTCAAGCAAATCTACGGCATGTCTCCCTACGATTGGCAGATAATGTCCATCGACCTGCCGTTTCGCGGAAATATCCGGGTCCGCTTCCGGTTCGACACGATGGATGCGCTCTATAACGGCTTCGAGGGATGGTACGTCGACTCCATACGAGTTCAATAGGAAACTTGCCTGATAAAATCTGACTCAATGAGCGAACCCGTCTACGCACCAAATCCGGAATTTGTGTCTTCAGCCAATGTCAGGGGCATGGAAGGCTACAAGGCGCTATACGACCGTGCTGCCGCAGATCCGGAGAAGTTCTGGGGAGAATTGGCCGAGCAGGAACTCCACTGGTTCCGCAAATGGGACAAGACACTCGAATGGGATGCCCCGTTCGCCAAGTGGTTCTCCGGCGGTACGACGAACGTAGCTTACAACTGCATAGACCGGCATCTCCAGGGACCGCGCAGAGACCAGGCCGCCATCATCTGGGAGGGTGAGCCGGGCGAGCAGCGCATTATCACTTACGCCGAACTCCACCGGCTGGTGTGCCGCTTCGCGAACGTCCTCAAGAGCCGCGGCTATAAGGCCGGCGATCGCTCGATCATCTACATGCCCATGGTGCCCGAAGCAGCGGTCGCCATGCTCGCCTGCGCCCGGCTCGGCATCACGCATAGTGTCGTGTTCGGCGGCTTTTCCGCTGAGGCATTGAAGGCGCGTATTCAGGATCTCGGCGCATCGGTCGTTCTCACAGCCGATGGCGGCTACCGCCGCGGCAAAGAGATCAAGTTGAAACCCGCCGTGGACGAAGCGGTCGTTGACTGCCCGACCGTCAAAGATGTCATCGTATACCGGCGCCTCAAGAGCGAAACCAACATGGTGGAGGGCCGCGACCACTGGTGGCACACGCTCGAAGAAGGCCAGAGCGAGGACTGCCCGGCCGAGCAACTGGATGCGGAACATCCACTCTATGTGCTCTACACATCGGGCACCACGGGCAAGCCCAAGGGCATTCTCCACACGACTGCGGGCTACCTGCTTCAGTGCACAGCGAGCATGAAATGGATCTTCGATATCCACGAGCATGACATCTACTGGTGTTCGGCCGACATCGGCTGGGTAACCGGCCACAGCTATGTCGTATATGGGCCACTCGCGGCCGGAACCACCACGGTGATGTACGAGGGCGCACCGGACTTTCCCAATTACGACCGCTGGTGGAGCATCATCGAGAAGTACAAGGTCACCATCTTCTATACGGCGCCGACAGCCATCCGCGCGCTCATCCGGCAAGGCGACCAATGGCCGAATGCGCACGACCTGTCGAGCCTGCGCCTGCTGGGCAGCGTAGGCGAGCCCATCAATCCGGCCGCCTGGGACTGGTATCACCGCGTCATCGGGCGCCGCCGCTGCCCCATCGTGGACACGTGGTGGCAGACCGAAACCGGGTCGATCATGATCGCTCCGATGCCGGGCGCCATCCCGCTAAAACCCGGATCGGGCAGCATGCCGCTACCCGGCATAATCGCCGAGGTCATCGACCTGAACGGCAACCCGATGCCGCCGGACAAAGAAGGCTATCTTGTCATCCGGAAGCCTTGGCCCAGCATGCTACGCACTATCTGGGGTGACCCCGACCGCTACAAAGAACAATACTGGACGCGCGTACCCGGCACGTACTTTACGGGCGACGCCGCCCGCCGGGACTCGGACGGATACTTCTGGGTTCTGGGCCGGGTGGATGACGTCATGAACGTCAGCGGCCACCGGCTCAGCACCATGGAGGTCGAATCCGCGCTGGTCCGGCACTCGGCCGTGGCGGAAGCGGCGGTCGTAGGCAAGCCGCACGAGATCACCGGCCAGGCGGTCTGCTGCTTCGTAACGCTGAAGGCTGGAACCTGGGATCACCAAGCCCTCGCGCGGGAGTTGCGCCAGTGGGTCGCACACGAAATCGGCAGCTTCGCCCGTCCCGAAGAGATCCGCTTCTCCGAGCAGCTTCCCAAGACCCGCAGCGGCAAGATCATGCGGCGGCTGCTACGCGAGATCGTGACGACACACACCGTTACCGGAGACGTGACCACGCTCGAAGACTTCGGCGTCGTCTCGACGCTGGCAGCGCAGAACGACGAGGAATGAACCATGCAGATGGACTCAAAGTTCTTTGTCGGCCACGTGCAATATAGCCGCTGGGCCACATTTGCAAACCTCGATGCGGCATCGAAGCTCACCAATGAAGAGCTAAACCGTCCCATGGGCGACAGCTTCAAGGGCGTGCTCGGCACGCTCGTGCACATGTTTCGAGCTGACCGGGTCTGGCTGGCTCGCCTGAAGGGCGACGCCAGAGCCCCGATGATTCCTCCGGACGAAACCTTCACGCTAGCCGAGCTACGTCAGCAGTGGACTGTCATTTTCGATGAGTTGGAATCGTTGGCGGCTAGTCTCAGCGAAGAGGACCTGAAGGCTGACATCCGGTTCGTCAGCGTCGTCATGAAAAAGGAACTCGTGGCGCCGCGATGGAAGGCACTGCTGCACATGGTGAACCATGCGACCTACCATCGCGGGCAACTCACGACGCTCCTGCTGCAGATGAATCACAATCCCGCATCGACGGATTTGATCTTCTATTACTTGAGAGATCAGTTATAGCTTAACCGTGCCGGCTGCGAAGAGTGCAGCGCGCCCGACGATGCGGACACGGTCGCGGATGAGTTCGCAGCGCAGTTCACCTCCGCGGCGCGAGACTTGCCGCGCCTCCAATACGGTCTTGTTGAGACGCTGAGCCCAGTACGGGATCAGCGTACAGTGCGCAGAGCCGGTTACCGGATCCTCGGGCACTCCTTTCGACGGTGCGAAGAAGCGTGACACGAAGTCTACGCTCTCGCCCGGTGCGGTGACGATCACGGCAAACTTGTCGAGCGCGGCCGTTTTCCCCATATCGGGCTTTAGAGACCGGACGGTTGCCTCAGAATCGAAGACGGCAAGGTAATCGCGGGCGGCCCAGAGTTCGAGCGGTTGGGCCTGTAGCGCATCCGTTATTTCCTGTGTGACTTCCAGCCGCTGCGGCGGGCGTGACGGGAAGTCCATTGCATACAGTTCGCCATTGCGCTGAACACGCAACTCTCCACTCCGTGTATGGAATGAGACGTCCGTACGGGCGGTCTCCATTTGCGTCATAAGGACGTAAGCCGACGCGAGCGTTGCATGTCCGCAGAGGTCCACTTCGACCTCCGGCGTGAACCAGCGAAGCCGGAAGCCGTCGCCCTCGGGTACGAAGAAGGCGGTTTCGGCAAGGTTGTTTTCCATTGCAATCGACTGCATGACTTCGTCGGGCAGCCATTGCTCCAGAGGACAGATTGCGGCGGGATTGCCAGCGAAAACACGGCTGGAGAAGGCATCTACTTGGTAAAAGGGGATGTCCATGATTGAGTGTATTAGACTCCTTCGAGCCACTTCCAATATTGATCGAGCGTGAGTGTCTCGCCTTCTCTGTCAGAGATGTAGCAACCTAATGTGACGTCCGGTCCACGCACTCCCGCCGCAGCCTCGAAGTAGTAGTTCCACTGATCGCAAGTGAGCGGCTCGACGGCGCCGTTGTCCGACAACGTTTGCAGCAGCTTTTGTTTGACCCCACCGGTGAGCGGCGGCAGTCCCTCTGTAACATCCAGGATGCCGAGCAGTTTCGGCGACAGCACTTTCTCCGCGTTCGTAATGTCCTCCATGGCTCCCCACTGACCGTAGCGGCTCACTTTACCGCTTTGCGCGAAGTACATGAACAGATCCCCACCAAGTGCGAGCCAGTTGTCTACGATGTGGTGCGATACGATCTCGCGCATACGTCCGTCGCGCGCAGCCGCGATCCGGTTGCCAATATTCGTCCTATTCCCGATCTGATAGCCTGGTCCGCCCTCATAGACCAGGAGTTTCAAGCCGAACCGGTCCGCAACAGCCTTGAATGCCTCGACGCTGGTACGGGTATCGTCGCTCGCGTTGCGGAACTTGGAGAGTATGGAATCGACATTTTCCTCCACGACGCCTTTGTCGTAGCCGAAGTAGCCGTCTTTCGCTATGCCATAAAAGTATGTGCCGGGCGCTCCGTAGGTTGTGTTCACCCAATCCAGGATGGAAGCGTAGTATGCATCGGGGTAGAGATTCCAAGAGGCATACACCGGACGCACATTCAGGCCGGCTCCGGCGAACGTCCTGCCGATTTCGAGCAGACGACGCGCGTGACGGCGGCGAGCCCATACCTCCGGATCGCGCGTGCCGTCGTTGTTCAGGCTCGATCCTCCGGCGGCCACTTCCTGCTGGGCCGCCACCTTGTTCCACGTATACTGCGGGAAGCTGAAGTTCCAGACCTCATTGCTGTGCTCCAGGTAAACGATGGCGCCGGGACGCAGATTGTCCTTCAGGAATTGTGCAAGCCGGCGGATATAGTCGTCCGATGCCGAGACTGGAGTGTTAACCCAAAGGTCCTTTCCAGTGAGATTGACAATTTGGACGATGTACTCCCAGGCCAGCCCATGTTTGTACCCTGAAGGACCGTAGTGTTGCTGCGTCGCGTCTGCCGGCAGATGACGGTCGCTCCAGTTCATGGACATCTCTGCCACGGGCCGGCCATAGTTCCGTGAGTTGCTCGCATTGGTATCCAACAGACCCATAAAGCGCAGTACGGAGAAAGGCTTGAGCGAAGCAAGAAACTCATTCGTGAAGACCTGATCCGTGTTCGCATCGTAGCCGGGACGGATCAGCGCCAGATTTGTGAAACCTGTATTCGAGTCCGCCTCCGGAGTACGCCGCGTATCGCGGAAGGTTAGGATGAGCAAGCCCTTTCCACTCTCACGTCCGAACGGCACGAGGATATCGGCGGTGGTCGTATTGGTATCCGGATTATAGAGTTGGTTCACGACCTGCCCGCCGCTCGCCTGGATAGCGGCTTGCCCCGTCAGCGAGAGCTTATATGTTCCACCCATATCGGGGCGATAGGCGGCCGGGTCATCCACTTCCGCTGTGCCGGCCCACTCGGCTACGGGCCTGGTGTCATACATCACAGACTGGCAGTCACTCCTGGGCCAAAAGTTCCCGTCCGTAGGTACTTCCTTTGCATCGTTCACAGGAGTCCAGGGGCGCAGCGTTTTCGCCACGTCCACGAACATGAAATCGCCGCCGACTTCGACCCCCACGAGTTTCGCGTACGGCGTCTGGGCGACAGCTACGGCCGCTAGAGAGAGTGCAAGATAGAGATGTCTCATTGGGGCGTGAGGGTAATTCTCAGGTCGACCTTGTCCACCTTGCCCGGAAGCCGCACAATCAACCTGCGCGAGCCCGTATTCTGCTTTTGCGGAAGAGGCGGCTGCGTCGACGCTGTGGCGAAGGTTGCATTCGCCGGCGACTGAATGTGCGCGATGAGCGTTCTGTTTGCCTTGGTGAGGATGGCGTTCGCTCCATGCAGTTCGATATCCGCTTCGGTCGCCATTCCCCAGACCCCATCTACCGGGCGCACAGCCTCGATCTCATCGCGGACGAGCATGCCCCTGGTTTCCTGCTGCACAGTTCTCTTCCAGTTGGAGACAAGGCCGGGATAGGCACCCGTCATGTCGATGTACGCCGTCTTGCCGGTGAAGTCGAGAAGCGGCGCTTCGGCCCTGGGATTCTGATTTGCGCCATCGAGAATGACAATATTATGCGACGTACTGATGAGCCGGTAGTAGGTCCAGCGATCCTTGCCGAAATAATTGGGCAGGTTGTAGTCGTCGGAACCGAAGTCGGTTGCCCATCGAATGCCGAGCGCATCCATAACGAACGATCCAAGATCGAGATGGCTATGGTTGGCTTTGTTATCACCCCCTTTGACGGCGAAGAACATCGCGTCCTGGTCCTCCCAGGATGAGCGAAAGAAGGCGACGCGGACACCTTTGAATGCCGCGTTCAAGGGCCACTTCTCTTCAGCGGGACTCCTTTGCCCGGGCGTGTACCAAATGAGGTTTAACGGATCGGCTGTCTTGATGTTGGCGAGCATCTGCCATTCGTGCCATGCGTACACAGGCTGATGAAAGCGCCGGGCGAGCCAAAACATCTCAGGAGCCTCACCAGCGTTCTCACCGGCATCGGCATAGTTGAATGTCTTGCCTGTGGGTCCGGTAAAGTACACGCGGAAGTGACCGGCGTGATCGAAGCCTTCGGCATGGGAGAGGCCGAAATCCGTGCCGAGCGCGGTATCGAGCGCCGCCATGAAGTAGACGGTGTACCGAGTGGCGTACCCCCAATAGCCAGGACCCTCCGCCCAGCCACCATCGGGCGCGTAGGAGGCGAGCGCGACAGGAATCGATTCAATAGAGGCGCGCAAAACAGGAGCTGCCTTTTCGGGCTCCTCACTCGCGATCGCGAGAGCGCCGATTCCGATGCCGCCGTTGCAGACCTGGTTCCAGTTGAAGGGCGACTTGCGCCACCACATGGTGGTCCCGGAGAGGGGCGGTACGAGCTCGAGGCCTTTCCCGACAATTGCCTTCCGAATCCATCCACGCTCTTCCTCGCTGAGGGCCGGATAAAGCCAGTCATAGCCAATGGCAAAGCCATGGGTCATTTCGGCGACATCCAGGAAATGCGATGGATTCCAGTCCGGGAAGCCGGCAGCGGCACGGAGTTCCTGGACGGCACGATCTCTGTAGTGCTTCTCGCCGGTGAGGCGGAACATCAGCGCAAGCGTGTATTCGCGTTCGACACATTTGCGGCTTTTATCGAGAAGACGCGGACCGATCTTCAGGTACTCGATCGGCGGCTCCTTCTCGATTTTGGCCGCTTGTCCCTTGATTCGCTCGAATAGATCGTGTGCGCTCGAATCGGTCTTGATCAGTTCGCGGATGCGATCTATGTCGCTATCGAGCGCGATCAAACGAGGGTGGTCTTTTCGGATTGACCGCAGTATGTCTTGCGGTAATGCAGGGCCGGCTAGCAGCGGCGCCACAAGAAGAGCGGTCCATGCGAAGAGTTTCATTCCGGCCGTTTCTGATATTTGAACTTCTTCCAATCCGTGGCGGCGCGCCCGTTCAGATCCCATCGGACCATGCCGGCACGAATGGTCATCTCCGGCGTGAGCTTTTCCGTGCCGGTATACAGGGCGCCCGCGGAATCCAGAAATCCGAAGGTGCCTTTCTCAAGGCGAAGGACAGTGACATCCGCTTCGGCGCCGACATCCAGATTGCCCAGCTTGGGGCGATTGATCTCGCGGGCCGGATTCCAAGTGGACATCCGGATTACCTCAGCGAGCGGCACACCGAGAATAAGAACCTTGGACATAACGTTCGTCATATCTTTCACGCCTGAGTTCATGCTGGCGGTGTGCAGGTCAGTCGAGATGGAATCGGGATAGAACTTTTGCTCGAAGGCGGGCACCGCAATATTCCAGTAAAAGCTGCCTGCACCATGACCGAGATCGAAGATGACACCGCGCTTGCGGCCGTTCCACATGGCGGGATTCACTTTGCCGTCGTCCATTACCTCCTGGCGATGGCCGGCGTAGCAGTGCGTGTAGATGTCCCCCTGGCGCAGTTTGTCCTCCAGGAGGGCACGGATGTTGCGCTCCTTATTGACCCAGCCGAAGTCCACCATGATGGGCAGACCGGTGGCTTTGGCCGCCTTGAGTGCGTTATCCACAGAAGGCCAGCCGTCCCCTTTGTAATGCGCACTCTTGAAGCCGACGATCACATCCGGGTATTGCTTCGCCATTTCCGCGGCTTTGACGGGATCCATGTCGGCCGCATTGTTTTCGGCATTACCGCCTTCCATGCCGGCGCCAACAATATTAAGCATCGCGAGCACGCGGGTCTGCGCGCGGGCGATGATCCGCTGATGAAAGTCGGGGAAATTGCGCCACCCGGACGTACCCGCGTCGACCATGGTGGTGACGCCGGCACGGAATGAGAGAGGGTCTGGATAGACGCTCTGGTCGCCGGTGAGCGCCTTCTGGCCCGTACCCGCGTAGACGTGCACGTGAATGTCAATGAGCCCGGGCGTGACGTACAGGCCTGTTACGTCCGCAACCCTTCGAGCCTGACCTGCGGGGATTTCGGGAGCTACCTTCGCAATGGCCCGGTTTGCGATCGCCACATCCATGACCCGGTCGATGTTGTTCTTGGGATCAATGACGTGGCCACCCTTCAGGAGCAGATCGTAGACGGGCTGTTGTGCAAATACAGATGTGATTGCCAGAAAAGAGACGAGGAGGATCCGCATAAACGTACCCGTTATATCAGAGCCAAGCCTCTCAGTAGAGTGGCGGAATGGTGGGGTCGAGGATGGCCCACACTTGTTTGGGATCGAAGAGAGCATCTTCGTTGGCCTGGAACTGGCACATGTATTCCTGTTGGAAGA
>CAYXLI010000040.1:0-42678 GCA_964464925.1 uncultured Solibacteraceae bacterium
GGCACCCTGAAATGATGCTCGGGCGAATGGGACTGGAGTCGACGCAGTTTGGTGCGGCTCCGGCGCTCATTGGGACATTGGAGCCGGAACGCCTGGCAGACGCCGTCGCGAGGATGCCGGCGGCCGTCTACTCCGTTCCGCACAAGCAATCATCCGCTCGAAACACCGGTGATGACCAGATTCCGTCAGTCGGCACTGTCAAAGAGGGCGGCCTGGCCGACCGCGACGGTCAAATCGTTGTCCGTCGAGGTGATGAGCTCAAGCCGCTCAACCTTCCAGCCGCTACCTCCGCCCGCATTCGGGCGATGCTGCAGGTGCGAGACGCGGTGCGCGAAGTCTTTCGCACGCAACTTCAGGATGCTCCGGAACAGGCGATCACTGAAGCGCGTCGGCTCTTGAACCGTTCGTACGATTCTTTCGTTACCCTGTTCGGACCACTCAACTCCGCACAGAATGTTAGGGCACTCGCCGGTGACCCGGACCAACCGCTGCTGCTGTCGCTGGAGGAATTCAATCCCGAGACAAAGGTGGCGACAAAGACAGCGATCTTCGATCGCCGCACCTTGGAGCGATATCGGCCGGTTGAGCGAGTCGAGACCGCAGCTGAAGCCCTCCTTGTTTCGCTGAACGAAACTGGCGAGATCAGTTGGGCCCGCCTGGAGGCACTGACCGGGAAACCCGCTCCCGATTTGCAGGACGAGCTGGGCTCTCTTGCCTACCGAAATCCTGAAGGCGGCACATGGGAGACGGCCGACCGATACCTTAGCGGCAACGTTCGCGCAAAGCTCCTCACGGCCCAGACCGCAGCTCAACTCGACCCTGCCTATCAGCGCAATATTGAGGCACTTCAGGCGGTCCAACCACCCGATCTGGAGCCAGGCGAAATCGAGGCGCGTCTCGGCTCATCGTGGATTCCCCGCTCAGACATCCGGCAATTCGTTGCTGAGCTGCTGGATGTTGCGCCAGCCACAGTCAAAGTCGGCTACGCGGAATCCATTGCTACCTGGACGCTCGAACTGGACTACGCTGCCAAGTACACGGTCAGCAATACAACCACACACGGCACCTCTCGTTTTCGTGCGGCTGACCTGATTGAGCAGTCCCTCAACGGGCGCACGCCTACTGCCTATGATGAAGACCGGGATGGGAACCGAACAGTAAACCAGCCCGAGACAATTGCCGCCCGTGAGAAGCAGCAGCAACTGAAGGATCGGTTCAGCGACTGGGTCTGGGAAGACCCCGGCCGCGCCAAGCGCCTGGCTGACGACTACAATCTTCGCTTCAACAACATCCGGCTTCGAGAGTTCGATGGTTCGCACCTCAGCCTGCCGGGGATGGTTCGCACATCCCTTCGGGACGGAGATCTCGCCCCGCACCAAAAGAATGCAGTGTGGCGGATTCTCCAGGGCGGGAGCCCTCTCTTGGCCCATGTCGTAGGTGCGGGGAAGACATGGACGATGACGGCAGCGGCGATGGAACTTCGTCGCCTGGACCTGGCGAAAAAGCCCATGTTCGTGGTTCCGAATCACCTGGTCGATCAGTGGGGCGCGGAGTTTCTGAAGCTCTACCCGCAGGCGCGGTTATTCATTGCAGGGAAGGAGCACTTCGCGACCGAAAACCGCCAGCAGGCGATGGCCCGAATTGCGACGGGCAACTACGATGCCGTCATCGTGTCCCACCGGTCATTCGAGTTCCTGCCCGTCTCAGACGAATACTTTAACCGGTTTGTCCAGAAGCAGGTTGCCGAGTTGGATACCGAGATCGGCCAGGCCAAGGAACCGAAAGATGACAACCGCCGCATAGTCAAAGAACTGGAGAAAGCCAAGAAGCGGCTAACGGTCCGCCTGAGAAAGCGAGCCGACCGGCAGTCAAAAGACCGCACGCTCACGTTTGAAGAACTCGGCGTCGATTACCTGTTCGTAGATGAGGCCGACCTGTACAAGAACCTTGCGTACACGACGAAGATGAACCGGATCGCCGGCCTGCCGAACACCGACAGCAACCGGGCGTTCGACATGTTCCTCAAGACCCGCTATCTCCAGGAGCAGAGTGAAGGCCGCGGCGTGGTTTTCGCCACGGGCACCCCGATTTCTAACACGCTGGCGGAGATGTACACCATGCTTCGGTATCTCGCGCCGGACATGTTGTCGGAGAGAGGCGTTAACCACTTCGACTCGTGGGCAGCGAACTTCGCTGAGGCTGTAACGTCGCTGGAACTGGCCCCGGATGGTTCGGGATATCGTATGCACACCCGCTTCGCGAAGTTCATCAACCTTCCTGAGTTGCTGACCATGTTTCGCACGGTCGCGGACGTCCAAACAGCGGAGATGCTCAACCTCCCGCGACCCGAACTCGAAAACGGCCGACCGGCCGTCGTGGCCGCGCCGGCGAGCCCCGAACTGAAAGAATTCATCCGAACGCTAACCGAGCGCGCCGAGAAGCTGAAAAAGGAGCGGGTCGACCCGTCCGTGGACAACATGCTGAAGATCACGGGCGAGGGGCGCAAGGCCGCGTTGGACATGCGCCTGGTTCAGCCAAGCATTGAGCCGCCACCGGACAGCAAGATCGACCGCGCCGTCTCTCGGATTATCAGGATCTGGAGCGACACTCGGAATGAGCGCTCGACCCAGCTTGTCTTCAGTGACCTGTCGACGCCCGATCCCGAGAGGTTCAACGTTTACTCGGACATTCGGTCGAAACTCGTCGCAGCCGGTATTCCACCAAAGGAGATCGCGTTCATTCACGACGCAGAGACCGACACGGCCAAGAAGCTGCTGTTCGATGGCGTGAATGCGGGCCGGGTCCGAATCCTCCTTGGCTCCACTGAAAAGATGGGTGCCGGCACGAATGTCCAGCGCCGTCTTATCGCACTTCATCACCTAGATGCGCCGTGGCGCCCGCGAGACATCGAGCAGCGGGAAGGTCGAATCCTGCGCCAAGGCAACACGAACAAGGAAGTGCAGATCTACCGGTATGTGACGGAAGGCTCCTTCGACGCCTACATGTGGCAAACGTTGGAAACCAAAGCCCGGTTTATCCATCAGGTGATGCGCGGCGAAACATCCGTGCGGGCTGCGGAGGATCTGGACAGCGGCGCTCTCACTTACGCCGAGATCAAAGCGATCGCGTCTGGCAATCCTGCCGTGGTCGAAAAGATCAAGATCGACACGGAGATCCGTAAACTAGACCAGCTGCGAGCCGTGCATGCCAATCAGCAGCGCCACATTCGGTGGGAGATCCGCGATCTGCCACGCCACATCGCGGAAACCAGACAGCAGCTGGCCGACGTGGAAGCCGACATTGCACTCAGGAACAGCAGCGACTTGGCCGAATTCAGAATGACCGTCGGGAATCGGCAGTTCGCCGGCAAGGGAGCGCGCGAGGAAGCGGCGAAGGCTCTCACGTACGCGATCCTCTCCTGGCGTGACGATCAGACGTTGCAGGTGCGCGGTCAATTTCGCGGCTTCGAGATCTTGAGCAAAGGCAAGAGTGGTGGATTCGGTCTGGTTCCCGAGGACGAGCGGGTTCCGGAATTGTTTGTCCGCGGTCGAGCGACGTATTCGGCGAATCTGAACCCGGCGAATCCGATCGGGACGGTCCAGAGTATCGAGCATACGCTACGGAGCCTGGATAAGCTGGCATCGGAGCAGCAGAGCCGCGTCGGCCGCGCGGAGAAACAACTTGCGGATTTCCAGGGCCAGGCCGATCGCCCATTCGAGCACGAGGATCGGCTTAAACAACTGCTCGCTCGCCAAGCCGAACTCAATTCCCAGTTGGATCTCGATAAGGGCGATCAGCAGGGTGCGGACTCCGCCCGCGACGTAGACCAGAACGTCGAGAGGGGCAAAGCCGTTCCGGCCGTATCCAGTTCGGAAGCGGTGGCGAAGATGGCCGAGGCCCACATGCGGGCGAGTGGAACTGCAATTCGCGAGATGCCCATATTTCAGCGGACTACGCCTGCGGCCGGTTCGGTGACAGGCCGAGCTGTTGCCAAGGACGACTCGTATGTTGCAGTAGCGACGGCAGCAAACCGCTTCATGGTCGTCGAATCAAGCGGGTTGGGCCGGGAAGCGAAAATCGGCGAAACGTTGTCCCTTTTCTTCCGCAACGGGCGCGCGTCTATCGTAACGGATCGAGGTCGAGAACGTTGACCCGGTAGCCCGTCAAACCCCGTACGAAACCACACCCTAGCGAAGGGGCTCGTTTCCACTCGCGGGGAGGCCGCAGGCGTAGTTTTCTGGCGGGCTACCCCGCTTCGGCGCAGTGGGCGCGCAGTGCCGAGTACTACCACCCTTTGTCGTGCGAGAAAAATGTGGTATTTTTTCTTGCAGCGGCAGGTGCGTTGGAATGCAACAAGCAATTGAGCAAAAGATACTTAGCAGAATCTACGGTAATGGGAGGGGATGGGCTTTCTCCCAGGCAGATTTTGCCGATCTGGGAGCTCGTTCAACAATCGACTCCGCGCTGCACCGGCGAGAACAGGAAGGGGTCATCAGGAGGGTCATTCGTGGCATCTATGACTACCCCCGCTACAGTGACGCTCTGGGAGGCCCAGCAAGCCCGGAAATCGACAAGATCGCTCAAGCGCTCGCTCGCAAATTCGCTTGGCGCATCCAGCCCAACGGAGCCACGGCGCAGAATCTACTTGGTCTATCCACGCAGGTTCCCGCGCGCGCAGTCTATCTCTCTGATGGACCGGACCGCTCCTACACTGTCGGTCGGACCAAGCTCGATTTCGAGCACACCGCCCTCAAGGAGGCCGGATTCAAGCTCGCGGAAAGTGGCCTCATAGTGCATGCCCTGAAAGCACTGGGCGAAGACCGCATCACGCCCGAAGTCATTACGAAAATACGAAGGCAGTTCGATTCAGCCTTGCGGCAGCGGATACTCCTCGATACGAAAACCGCGACCGGCTGGGTCTACGCGGCAATTCAAGAAATAGCAAAAGAGGTCGCCAATGGATAAACTCGCACGGCGGCCAACAGAGTACCGGCGTGACGTTTTCGGCGAGGCCGCGGCCCGCCTCGGTATCAGGCCAACAATCATCGAGAAGGACTTCTGGGTCTGCTTCGCACTGAAGGTCCTCTTCCAGAAATCGCGGTTCGGAAAATCCCTGGTCTTCAAGGGCGGTACGTCACTTTCAAAGGTGCACGGTCTGATCGAACGGTTCTCGGAGGATATTGACCTGGTCCTCGATTGGAAGGTTCTCGGGTTCGGCGATGGCCTGCGAGACCCGATGCAGGACTTCGCTTCAAAGAGTAGGCAGGATCAGTTCAACAAAGAGATCAACCGTCTCGCGGCCGGCTACATTGCAACGACCCTGTGCCCAGAGTTGGATACCCTTCTACGACAGGAAAGCGTAGGGCTATCGGCTAGCGTCGATCCCGATGATCCCCATGTGGTCAACATCCGCTATCCGGCGGCTTTTGCGGAAACCTATATCCGTCCAGAAGTGCGCCTCGAAATTGGCCCCCTTGCCTCGTGGGTTCCCTCAGCTGCACACGTGATACGACCTTACGCCTTCGATGTCGTGCCCGAGGTATTCGAAAATCCTGGCTGCGAAGTAACAGCAATTGGAGCCGAAAGGACATTCTGGGAGAAAGCGACCATTCTTCACCAAGAGGCTCACCGGAAAACGCTAATCCCTCAACGCTACTCGCGCCATTATTACGATGTCTACAAGCTTGCGGTGAGTAGCGTCAGGCTGTCGGCACTTGCCGATACAAAGCTCCTGCAGGATGTAGTCGCGTTTAAGCAACGGTTCTATCCGTGTGCGTGGGCCCGGTATGATCTTGCCGTTCCGGGCTCGATTAAGCTACTACCGACCACACCGTCACATGTCGACGACCTGGGACGGGACTACAAGGAGATGCAGGTAATGCTTTTTGGTGAGCCTCCCACCTTCCAGGACATTCTTGCCGAATTGAGCAAACTCGAGGCCGAGATCAACGCCGCCGCTCGACAGAGCGGCTCGGACAGCTCATGAACGCAAGAAAGGGCGGCAGTTGGTGCACCGAAGGCTATTTCTGGCAGGTAGGAAAGCTTCCGATTGTCTGTCGGTCCGACGAGACGATCTAAACTGCATAAGTGCTAGTGCGGGTGCTATCAGGAATTCGCAGCGTGGAAACAGCGTGAAGGGGCGAATATAGCGGCCCCGATGGCATGGAGCGTTGGAGGATGCGTGAACGTATTTGACTTGGATCAATCAATCATCGGAGACTACGAGCGATTTGCAAGGTCATTTACGCAAATTCGAGCTGAAGACATCCGAACTCAGGTTGATGCTCTTTACGCGACGGGACGCTTTTGGCCCGAGCCATTGATTAGCATCAATCCCCATTATGAACGCGATGCGAGCGTTGAGACGTTGGTGGAAGAGGGCTTCCTCCACCCCGACACCGCGAAGATTTTTCGCGTGGGGGGCGTTCCGATCACCTTGTATAGGCATCAGGCACAAGCCGTCGCCAAAGCCTCGAAGGGCAATAGTTTCGTGGTCACCACGGGGACTGGCTCAGGAAAGTCCCTTTGCTTCTTCATCCCGATCATCGATGCTGCTGTCAGAGCGCGAGCGGCTGACGATAAACCGCGCACACGGGCCATCATCGTATATCCGATGAATGCGCTGGCGAACAGCCAGATGCAGGAGCTCCAGAAGTTCGTCGAGCAAGCTGGCCTTCCGGAAGCGTTGCGACCCACCTTTGCCCGATATACAGGGCAAGACGACGACACCACGCGGGATGACGTCAAAAAGTCAAAGCCCGATATCCTCCTTACGAACTTCATGATGCTTGAACTGCTCATGACTCGACAGAGTGAGCGAGACCAGACGGTCATCGGCAATGCGGAGGGACTCGATTTCCTGGTGCTCGACGAGCTTCACACTTATCGTGGACGCCAAGGGGCTGACGTCGCGATGCTCGTTCGCCGGGTCCGCGATCGCCTCTGCAGAAACAAAGTCCCAATCTGCATCGGCACGTCGGCAACGATGGCCAATGAAGGAGAAGAGGCGCGCTCATCCCCTTGCGATCTGGATTGAGCTTCAAATCGGACCCCGAGACGGGCAGCGGCTAAGTCGACGTGAGCCCATCACAGTCCGCGAAGCTGCGGCTCGGCTGGCGCAGGACGCTGGCCGCGACCAGACGAGGTGCCAACTCCAGCTTCAGAACATGCTGACGTTGATGAGCAAACCGGCCGGGGAGCGGGGGGGCAATAGTGAGCGGGCCTTTCTCGCTTTTAAGCTCCACCGGTTTATCTCCGGTGCGGGCTTCGTCTACGCAACCCTGAAGGGCTCCGGACAGCGCCGGATCACCTTGGAAGGCCAACGATTCGATCCATCCGATCCGGACGCCCGTCTCTATTGTGTATTCCGGGGAAAGCGAGCAGCGTTTCCGGAGGGAAGCCGAACAGTATTCCGGGCTGAAGCCGAACACCATCGGAGCGTAGCGACGCTGGCTTTCTGATTTTGCGAGAAGTGTTCGGATTCGTCAAGAGAAACCATCCGGAGCGAAGCGGAGGTTGCGCGCCCGAAGCAGGGACAGGGGTTCGGGGAAAGGGACGGAGTCCCGTTCCCCGCCCAGCACTGGATCGCCCCCGGCGGGCGTCAGCTCGCCGGCTCATTATTACGTTTTTCCTCATCGAATCTCCTCGCATTTCGATACGGTGTGCGTTGTGAACCAAGCGATCAAGAATGCCATCGGCCAGGGTAGGATCGCCGATCTGCTCGTGCCAGCGCGAAACTGGTAGCTGCGAAGTTAGAATCAGCGATCGTGTTTGGTACCGGTCTTCGCAGATTTCCCAAAAGTCCCGCCGTTCGGCTTCGCTCAGTGGAGCCATCGCCCAGTCATCAATCACCAGCACATCAATACGACTGATTTTGGCCAACAGCAGCCTTAAGCTGCCGTCGGCACGCGCAATCGCCAGATCGCGGAACAAGGCTGCGGCGCGCAGGTATAAAGCCGAGTAGCCGTCGCGGCATGCCTTCTGCGCTAAAGCGCAGGCGACGAAACTCTTGCCGACGCCAGTAGGACCGAGCACGAAAATATGTTCGTGATTACGCACCCAGGCGGACTCCTGCGCCAGCGCGCGTATAACGCTCTTGTTCAGTCCCCGCGCTGCACGATAGTCGATCTCTTCCACGCAGGCGTTGCCCCGCAACTTGGCCACATGCAGCCGCCTCGCTAAGGCCTGGTTCTGGCGCCAGTTCCACTGATGATCGATCAACAGCGCAAGCCGCTCGAGAAAGCTTAGCTCGCGCGTGTTCGGATCTTGTTCCTGTGTCTTCAATGCATCCGCCATGCCGTGCAGGCGCATGGCTGCCAGTTTCTCTATCATCGGTTCCTGTAGCATTGGCCATCTCCTTACTCGAAGTACTCTGCGCCGCGAATGTTGTCGTGGTGCGGGGGAGGCGCGGACGCCTCGTTGGAGGCGGTCAACGGTTGCTGATCAAGCGAGTGCTTGAGGATCGACTCGATGCTGCGGTAGCGGCAGGCGCCGGTCAGCACCGCACGTTCAGCGGCGGCTTCCATGCGCGCATGGGAGTACTTGCCAGCGAGGCGGATGATTCCGAGACACGCACGATAGCCCATTTCCGGATGCGGCTTGTCGGCCATGATCCTCTCCAGCACCTGAGCCGTGTAGGGCCCGATTGTTTGAGCCCAGTCCAACATCCGCGAGGGAGTCCACTCCAGATGGGCTTGGTGACTCTTGGGTCGATGTTCGTGATTGGTGACCGTCTGTCCGCGGCCGCGGCTGCGCAGGTGCGAAGCTACGCGAACACCGCTGTGCAGGATCTCCACTGTCGTTGGCGTGGAGCGGATCTCCACTATTTCATGCACCAGGTTGTAAGGAACGCTATACAGATTTGCGTCGAACGCAACGTGGTAATCAATATTTACTCTCGCTCGCGACCACTCGCTCATATCGAATGGCTCGCCGGGCAATGGCTTCAGCGCCGGTTTGTCCAGCGCCTCGAACGCGCTCGCCCGGCTTCCCTCACGCTTCCGGAATGGCCGATGGTTCAGGCGGTCGAGCAACTCGGCGATGGCCTCATTGGCCTCTTGCAATGAGAAGAACTTCCGATGCCGCAGCGCGGCTACGATCCAGCGTTGCGCAACCTGTACGGCGCTTTCCACCACTGCCTTGTCCCTTGGCTTGTACGGCCGCGTTGGCAGGACCCCGAAGCCGCAGTGCACGGCGAAGTTGTGATAGGTAGGATTCAGGTCGGGATCGTAGCGGCAGGCCTTGCTCACTCCAGTTTTGGTGTTGTCGGGGACAACCAGGGCGGGAATGCCGCCCCAAAAGTCGAACGCGTGCATGTGCGCGCGCAACCACGATTCCATCTGCTGGTCACGAGTGGCTTCGGCCCAGGTGTAAGAACTGGCCCCGAGTGCCGCCACGAATAGTGGAGCTTGCCAAACGGCGCCAGTGGCGCGGTCGTGAATGGGAATCGTCGCACCCGCCCAGTCAACGAAGGCTTTCTCGCCGGCTTTATGCTCTTGCCGCATAACCACATCGAGCTTTTTGCGCCACCGCTGGTACAGTTCGCAGAACCGGCTGTAGCGATATCCCTCCGGATTCGCCTCCCGGTATTCTTGCCAAAGTAAGAGCAAGGTGACGTGCCGGTGCCGCCGCAGCTGATCGTGAATCGCTGCGAAATCCGGTGGCGACTTCTGCGCCGTTTCTGTTTTTGTTTCCGTGCTCGGGAAAAGCGTCGCTTCCAGCCGGCCCTCATCGCAGCCTTCCGGCAGCGGCCATTCGAGTTTCGCGGCCTCAGCGCGCCTCAAATACTCGTGTACCGTGCTGACCGCGATCGAGCAACTGCGTGCGATCTGCCGCTGGTCGAGCTTCAGTTCATATCGGAGTCGTAGGACTTCCTTGATCTTGCGCATGGACTTTCTCCTGGCCGGCAAGCATCTCCCTCCCTCGTTGGGAAGGATCTCCTACCGGCGATGATGTCCAGCGCCGCTAGCCTGTGGAAAACATTCCGGGTCAAGCCGAACACCATTCCGGGCTCGGCCGAAAACTGTTCGGCTTCAGCCCGGAATGCTGTTCGCTTTCATCCCGGAATCCTGTTCGGAATCAACCCGGAACGCTGTTCGCCTTCACCCCGGAATCCTGTTCGGCTTCGCCCGGAATACGCACTCTATCCCACGTTCTTCTACCGAACTTGTGGGCAGGAGTTTCATCCAGTAGTTCTTGCAGACAAGAACAGCACTCGCGAGGTGCTGCCCCGAGCCATTGACGAGACGCCGATTGAAGACGACGACTCGGAAGAGGAAGCGGGATATCTCATGCCCGAGCCGGACGACGACCCAGATTATGGATTTTCTGGCGAGGCAGAGGATTTTCCAGAAGAATGGACCGAGATCGGGCCGGGCGATGTCAGGCGGCTGCGGCCAGACAAGCGGCCTCTCCAGCCTCAAAGAATGAAGGTCGACGCAACGGGCAAAGTTGAAGCCAACGGCAAGAACTCCCTGTTTCTTCCTGGGAAGTTCCGCTTCTGTCCAAACTGCAAGGATCAACCCCCTGGGCAAGCTCGCGAGATCAATAAGCTCGCTGGCCTATCGGCAGAGGGGCGAAGTTCCGCAACCACGCTTTTGGTGTCCAGCGCGCTGCGATGGATGAACCGTCCGGTCAACAAAGTGCAGGCTGACAAGCGAAAGCTCCTGGGATTTACGGACAATCGGCAGGACGCCGCGCTTCAGGCCGGGCACTTCAACGATTTCCTGTTTGTTTCGCTCTTCCGAGCAGCGACCCTGACAGCTGTCCGCGCAGCCGGACCGAGCGGCCTCGGCGACGACGAGTTTGGGCGACGTGTCCAATCGGCGTTGGGTTTCACTTCAGTCAACAAAGCCCGGCGGCCCGAATGGCTTTCCCGTCCGGAAGTAGTTGGAGTTGGATTGATTGAAGCGGAACGCGCGCTTTCCCGCGTTCTCGCTCATCGTGTTTGGGCCGACCAGCGTCGCGGTTGGAGGTTCACCAATCCAAGCCTAGAAGAGTTGGGGCTGATTCGAGCGGAATACGTTGGACTCGATGAACTGGTAGCCGACCCTGAAGCCTTCTCGTCTGCATCCCTGGATGTGTTGCGCCTTTCTTCAGCAAAGCGGCGGCAAGCATTACTTATCCTCTTGGATACTCTCCGTCGGGGCCTGGCCGTTACTGCCGACGCCTTGGACCCAGCCATGGTGGATATCATCTCCACCGCGGCACGGCAAACACTTCGTCATCCCTGGTCCATCGCCCAGCAGGAAAATCCCCGCATCGCCGCAGCCCTCATGATCGATGCCCCCAGTCGAGAGCAGGTCCAGTTGAGAGGTGAACCGCTCATCGTTCGTGGCGGACCACGCAGCAGGCTGGCTAAACAACTGAATCGCAGCGAGATTTGGGGAGGAAGGCTCTCCGCAAAGGCATATTTAGAAGCTGTCGGCTCTCTCCTGAAAATCGCGGAGGACTATCAACTCATTCGGCGAGTCCCAACAACATTCGATATTGATGGCTGGCGCCTGGAAGCAAACGCGATCCGCCTGGTTGAAGGCAAGGGCCGGGACGACGCAAAGCCCGTCAATACGTACTTCATCAATCTCTATGAGACTCTCGCTCACTCGTTGGCTCAGGGCGGCGACGGATTGTTTGGGCTCGAAAGCCGCGAACACACGGCCCAGGTCGAACAGGAACGCCGCGAATGGCGTGAATGGCGCTTCCGATG
The DNA here is from genome assembly GCA_964464925.1 of uncultured Solibacteraceae bacterium. Classification (GTDB taxonomy): domain Bacteria; phylum Acidobacteriota; class Terriglobia; order Bryobacterales; family Bryobacteraceae; genus CAYXLI01. Next base: position 11,705 of record CAYXLI010000040.1, read on the forward strand.
GGGGGCGGAGGACCGTGACAAGTTGGATCGCGACAAGGAAAAGCTTCGGGAAGAAGGCGAGCCCAACGTGTTCCTCCCGACGCTATTCTGCTCGCCGACGATGGAGCTAGGCGTTGATATTTCAGCGCTGAATGCGGTCTACCTTCGCAATGTTCCGCCAACGCCGGCCAACTACGCCCAGCGCTCTGGGCGTGCCGGACGCTCAGGGCAGGCGGCACTGGTGGTTACTTATTGTGCGGCACAGAGTCCCCACGACCAGCACTATTTTGGGAAGCCCCAGGAGATGGTCAGCGGTATCGTCCGGCCACCGGCCCTCGAACTGGCGAATCGCGATCTGATCGAATCTCATCTTCACGCGGTATGGCTTGCCGAATCCGGCCAAAATCTCAAAGAACATCCCGCATGTACTTGACCTCGGCATCGCCCATTTGCCCATTCGCAAAGAGATCGAAGCCAATCTCTCTGCCGGCGACCTCGTCAAGCGGTCGTCCGTGGCAATGCTCCGAATCCTGGAGAGCGTAAGCGCCGAGCTCAATGCCTCGAACGCTCCATGGGCCGGAGATCGCGACGCCTTTGTGGGAGCCGTTTCCGCCGCCGCCCCTGGCCGATTCTCGTTTGCGTTCGAACGTTGGCGGCAGCTTTATCTAAGCGCTCACGCGCAATTGATGGAAGCCAATCGCAAGTCTGAGATGCACGGACTCAGCAGCACCGAACGCCGTGATGCAAAACTGGCACAAGCTCAGGCCAATGAGCAGCTCGCCCTACTCGAAAAAGGCCGGTCCACAGGCGGGTCCGACTTTTACACCTACCGCTATTTGGCGACCGAAGGCTTTCTGCCCGGATACAACTTTCCGCGGCTGCCAATCTACGCCTACGTTCCCGCCCTCGGGGCGGGAGGGCCCAAAGCGGCCTACCTACAGCGTGCGAGGTTCCTTGCGATCGCCGAGTTTGGGCCGCGAAGTCTTATCTACCATGAGGGGCGGGCGTTCCGCGTCCACAAAGCGAAACTCTCCCCCGAGCAGCGCAATGCGGATGGAGGACGTCTGGCCACCAAGACTCTCTTCGTCTGTGAGCAGTGCGGCGCGGCGCACGACGCCGAGCCCGAACGTTGTCATGTTTGCAACGCCAACATGGGCGGCGTCAACGCAATCCGCAATATCGTTCGAATCGACAACGTCGAGACCAAACCAGCCGAACGAATCACAGCCAACGATGAAGACAGACAACGGCAGGGTTTCGAGATTCAAACGGTGTTCTCCTGGCCACGTCGTGATGGTCGTTTCGATGTGACCTCTGCAATCGCGCAGGACGAGCACGGGCCGATCCTGCGAATCGACTACGCTCCCGGCGCTACGATCAGCAGGGTCAACAAAGGACTCCGTCGCCGAAAGGAAAAAAGTCTCCTTGGGTTCGGAATCGAGCCGGCTTCGGGCCGTTGGGTCGGCAGTCCCGAGGAAGGCGCCAACGACGGCGATGCGGACCAGGCGCCACCCGACAGCGCTGCGGCGCAGCGGATTGTTCCAATCGTCGAAGACAATAAAAACGCGGCGCTTCTCAGACTGGCAGTGGAACCTCGGTCCACCGTAACAACCACCACGCTTCAGCATGCTTTCACACGCGGCCTTGAAACTGTATTTCAGTTAGAAGAAGGCGAAACTCTCACAGAACCGGTGCCGAACCGCGATAACCGGAAAGCCATTCTCGCGTTTGAGGCGACAGAGGGTGGCGCTGAAGTCTTAACCCGTCTGGTACTAGAACCGAAGCGACTCGCCGATGTTGCCAAGTCCGCTCTTGGCCTGATGCACTTCCAGAATCTGGATCTTGCCATCAGCACGGGCGATCCCTCGAAGCTCACGGAAGACCCGAATGCACAATGCGTCAAGGGTTGCTATCGTTGCCTTCTGTCCTACTACAACCAACCAGACCACGAACAGATCGACCGCACTGATCCGGAACTTCTGGAGACACTGCTACGCCTCGCGCGCGCCAGCGTCATCCCGACTCTTGCCAAGCAGCCCAGCGCTACAGACGGCGCGAACGCCCGAATCAACGGCGGACGCGTGCCAGATCCCGATCCGAATCCGCTACAAGTTGGCGACACGTCGTTCGTCCTCGTATGGCGCTCCCATCTAGTCGTGGCTTCCGAAACCGAACTCACACCCGAACAGCGGGCCGCTCTGGAAGACCTTGGCTTTTCCGTAGTTCACGTTGAGAACACCTCCAGTGAACCGTCGGCTGAACTCCTGCGGTTGCTGGGAGTCCAACAGTGAATCCTCAATTCGCACCGGGGGATCTCGTCTTTGCGCGTGGGCGGGAATGGGTTGCGATGCCCTCGCCGGAGACCGAATGGCTTTGCCTTCGGCCGCTATCGGGCGCTGAGGCAGATATCCAGTACCTCCGTCCGGAACTGGAGCGCGATCCCGTCAGGCCTGCCCGCTTTGGATTGCCGGATTCAAAGCTGCTAGCAACCCAGGACGCCGCGCGCATTCTCGCGGACGCACTTCGTCTGTCCCTGAGAAGAGGCGCAGGCCCATTCCGCTCGGCGGCGCGCCTCGGCTTCGAGCCGCGTGCCTACCAGTTGGTCCCTTTGTTGATGGCACTTCGCCTCCCAATCGTGCGGATCATGATCGCGGACAACGTTGGTATCGGCAAGACCATCGAGGCCGGTTTGATCATCCGCGAGTTGATCGATCGCGGCGAGGTTGATCGGATCGCAGTCCTTTGCCCGCCGCACCTCGTGGAGCAGTGGACCACTGAACTCAAGACAAAGTTCGATCTCGACGCGGTGGCCGTGACCGCCGCCACGGCAGCACGCCTGGAAAGGGGGCTGCCGGCGTCCCAAACGCTCTTCGACGCGCATCCCTTCACCGTTGTGAGCCTGGACTACAGTTCTCGCATCAGAAAAGTACTGGGCGAGTCCAAACTCAATCATGATGATGTCGCATTTCGAGCACCTCGTAGCGGTCGAACGGGCAACGTGGGGAATCGATGCGGCAATCCGCGGGGCCACGGAGCGCCTGACGCCCGTCCTGATGACTGCGACGGTCACGGCACTGGGTCTGCTCCCCCTGGCGATCGGAAGTGGGCAGCCCGGCCCCGAGCTACGGGCTCCCCTGGGGGCAGGACGGCCGATTCAGGTCGTCTAAACAGGTCACAACGGAACGAGCATCCATAGCGGTGGCTACCGTTGATCGGTTACCAACGTTTGGGTTTGGGAGCAGCGGCTCAAGGCGCGAACCGGCCAACTCAGACAGCGCTGGCCTTGCGCTCAACACCTTTGGCTAACGTTCTGTCAGCGCCGGTCGTAAAATCCCCATAACGCCGGTTGAAAATTCCCCACCCCTGACAAGGGCTATAGCCGGCATCGACTCTGGAGAAGAGGAGGTGCCGAGACCTGTTACGGGCGGTGGAAGTGAAGGAACTGGCAGAGCTGAAACGGCAAGGCCTCAGCATCAAGGCGATCAGCGCCGCGACGGGATTTGATCGCAAGACGATTCGGAAGTACCTGGCGACGCCGGAGGCGATTCCGGCGTACGCGCCTCGGCCGCCGCGGCCGAGCATGCTGGATCCGTTCCAGGATTATTTGCGCGAGCGGCTAAGCGCCGGCGTTTGGAACGGCGCGGTGCTGTTGCGCGAGTTGAAGGAGCGCGGGTATACGGGCGGCTACACGATCCTGAAGGATTGGCTGCATCCGCAGCGGACCGCGGCCGGCTGCGTGGCCGTGAGGCGATTCGAGACGCCTCCGGGCCGGCAGGCGCAGGTTGACTGGGGCCACCTCGGGAGCCTGGAAGTGGATGGGACCGAGCGGCAGATGTGGGGCTTCACGTTCACGCTCGGGCAGAGCCGGGCGATGATGGCCGAAGCCGCGCTCGAGCAGAAGCTCGGGACGCTGCTGCGGATGCACGAAGAGGCGTTCCGGCAGCTCGGCGGCGTGCCGCAGGAGATCCTGTACGACCGCATGAAGACGGTCTGGAAGGAGATCGACGAGCGCGGCGAGGTAGTTTGGAACCCCGTATTTCTGGACTTCGCGCGCTACTGGGGCTTTACGCCGCGGCTGTGCCGGCCGTATCGCGCGCAGACCAAGGGGAAGGTGGAATCGGGCGTGAAGTACGTCCGGCGCAACTTCCTGTGCGGGCTGCAAGGCCGCGAACCGGGCAGCCTGGAGGACCTGAACACGCAGCTGCGGCAGTGGGTCTGGGAGGCTGCCAACCAACGCGTCCACGGAACGACACATGCGCAGATCGCGGGCGCATGGGAGGCGGAACGAACGAATCTGACGCCGCTCGACGGGCGGCCGCCGTATCCGTTCGCCGACGAGGAGTTGCGGAAAGTGGCGCGGGATGCGTTCGTGTCGTGGAACGGCAGCCGCTATTCGGTGCCGTGGCAGTATGCGGGCAAAGAGGTGTGGGGGCGGGCGCAGGCCGGCGACGTGGAGGTGCGGTACGGCGGCTCGGCGATCGCGCATCACACCGCAGCGATGAGGAAGCACATGGTGGTCCGGGCTGCGGAACACCACGAAGGCATTCCGCTCGGCGCCAGACAGGAACGCAAGACGCTGGTCCACATTCGCCAGACCGCGCCGGTGGTCGAGATTCGGCCGCTTGCGGCTTACGAGAGCGTCGCGGCGGGAGGCGCGCTATGACGGCCATCGAACGGCTGCACGACGTTGCCGGCGCGCTCGGGCTGAGCGCGCTGGACGGGCGGTTGGAGGGATTGTTGGAGCAGGCGGCAAAGAAAGCGCCGAGCTATGGCGACTTTCTGCTAGACGCGCTGAACACTGAAGCCGATGCGCGGCGGCAGCGATACTTGAAGACGCGGCTGCAACTGGCGCATCTGCCTTACCTGAAGACGTTCGACCAGTTCGATTTCAGCTTTCAGCCGTCGATCGACGAGCGGCAGATCCGTGAGTTGCGGACGCTGCGCTTTGTCCACGAGGCGAGCAACGTCATCCTGCTCGGACCGCCGGGAGTTGGCAAGACGCACCTGGCGGTCGCGTTAGCCGAGGCGTCGATCCGCTCGGGCCAGGCGGCGTACTTCATGACGGCGCACGACCTGGTGGATGATCTGGGCCGGGCATACCGGGAAGGGCGACTCGACCGCCGCATGAAGGTGTACCTCGCGCCCAAGGTGCTGATCGTCGACGAGATGGGCTACCTGCCTTTGGATGACCTGGGCGCGACGATCTTCTTCCAACTCGTGAGCGCGCGATACGAACGCGGCAGCATCATCCTGACGTCGAACAAGAGCTACGGCGATTGGGGCGGGATCTTCGGCGACCCCATCATCGCGACGGCGATCCTGGACCGGCTGCTGCACCATTCGACGACGATCAATATCCGGGGAGAAAGCTATCGGCTGAAGGATCGGCGACGGGCGGGGCTGCTGCCGGCGCGGGAGGAGGCAGGCCGGCCGACGCCGGCGCTTTCCGTAGCTCCGGACTACGCTCCGCCCAAAGCGCGCCGCCTGAAGGCGGCGCTGGGCTCCGCTGCGTCCGGAGCCACGGAAAGCGGGAAGTAGGAGGATTCCGGGTGGGGAATTTTCAACCGGCGAAATGGGGAAATTTCATCCGGCGTTGACAGTTCTGGGGGATCAGCCATTCCGCAGAGGACATCTGAACGCGGAGGTCATGGCAACGCTTCCAGTATACACAGGCGGTCGGATAAGATTCGCCCAGACCCGCCTTGCAAAGCTCCTCCAAAAACTTCCGGCCAAGCACTTGACTCTGGAGTAGCCTCCAGAGTGTACGCTATAGACGGAGTGAGCGGGATGAGTACATCGCGTGGCGCCCAGATTGGCAGAGTCGCACGGGATACCGGACTGAGTGTCGATACCATTCGCTATTACGAAAAAGAGGGCTTGCTCCGCGAGCCGCCCCGGAGCGAAGGCGGTTTTCGGCTCTACGGTTCACGCGACATCGAGCATCTCCGCTTTATACGCTCCGCTCAAAGTCTAGGATTTTCGCTTGGAGAAATACGCGAGCTGCTGCTCATCCAGGACGAGCGAGTTAAAAGTTGCGCTCACGTCCGAGAGCTGATTATCCAGAAGCTCTTTTCAGTTCACCGGAAAGTCGAGGAATTGAAGCGCTTAGAGAGTGATTTGCAGGGCGCTCTCGGCAAATGTGACGACGCACTCTCCCACGATCGAGCAGACCTTCAGCACGATAGTTGTCCCGTATTGGCAGAATTAGCCCACCAAACTTCTCCAAAGGAGGATAAATGACGAAGATCGAAATTCCTTGTTTTGATGAATGCCTCCACACGCATGGAACGGGGTGCCGCGCCAGAGGGGTTCCTTTTTCAGAACTGATTGCTAGTGTACTCCGGCCATCAAGCCTAGCAGTGTCGCCGTTAGGGGCTTAACATATGCGCCGCTCAATTCTCCTCGGAAGTTCTGTTGTGGCCGCTCTGGCCGCATCACTGTGTTGCATCTTGCCAGTTGTGGCTACGGTAACTGGCTTGGCCGCAATCGGCGTCGCCGCAACCTTTGCGAGTGTGCGTCCTTACCTCTTGGCGCTCACCGTTTTACTGTTTCTGATCGGAGTTGTGATCGCCTACCGTGACCGCCGCCGCTGCGAGCCGCAGAGCTTGTGCGCGACGAAACCCGTCGGTCGTTGGAACATCATTGGACTCGCATTTATAGGTATCTTAATTCTGGCATTAGCCTTGTTTCCGGCTTACTCGGGCAGCATTGCGCGGGCGGTCGCCCCCAAGGCTGCCATGAAACGGGTGATCGGTCACACAAACATAGTCAGTTTTTTGATTCCCGATATGGATTGCGGCGCCTGCGCCGTGAGTCTTCAGGCAGCATTTGAAAGGCTCCCCGGCGTTGCCAAGGCAGCTGTAGATTACCCCACCCGCCGGGCACAGATTACTTATGATCCACGGAAGCAGCAGCCGGAGGCCTTCTCCAAACTTGTTTCTCAAGCCGGCTTTCACGCCCAGTTGCGGGAGCTGAGCAAATGACATCTGGTTTCTTACGGGCTGCGGTATTGGGCGCACAATTTCTGTTGCCCGGCGCAGCGGCACCCCCGCAAAAGGACAAACACGATGACAGATCACGTTGACCTGGTGATTCTCGGGTCCGGCTCCACTGCATTCGCAGCTGCCTTGCGCGCGTCAGAGATGGGCAAGACGGTGGCCATGACTGAGTCCCGCACGCTTGGCGGGACGTGTGTGAACCGCGGGTGCTTGCCCTCCAAAAATCTGATCGAAGCCGCGAAAATCCTCTATGATGCGCGGAACCCTCGCTATCCGGGGCTGCAGGCAGCCACAATGCAACTCGACTTTGCCGCCCTCATTCGGCAAAAGGATGAGATTATCGAGGGTTACCGCGACAAAAAGTATCACAGTATCGTCACGGACTCCGACCGCATTAGAGTGTTCAAAGGTACGGCCCGGTTTACCGGCCAAAACGAGATTGCGGTGGATGGCCATCGTCTTTCTGCCGCTCGATTCTTAGTAGCTACTGGCACTTCACCGGCAGCACCGGATATTCCCGGGCTTTCTGAAACGCCATACCTGACAAGCGACCTGCTGACGACCAAAGAGGATTTGGAGCTTACGGTGCTTCCGGAGTCGCTCATCATCATCGGGGCGGGCTACGTCGCCCTCGAACTCGGCCAGATGTTTGCGCGCTTCGGCACGCAGGTCACGATTCTGGAGCGTGGTAATCGGATTCTCCAGTCATACGAGCCAGAGATTGCCGAATCGGTCACTGGCGTGTTGCGAGACGAGGGCATTTCCGTCCTGACCGATGCGACAGTCACTCGAATAAGGGGCGATGCAAACCAAGTTTTAGTGACAGCACAATTGAGCGGCCGTCAGCGGGAGTTCACGGCTACTCGCCTTCTTGTTGCCACTGGCCGAAAGCCGAATACCGCAAAACTTGGCCTCGATCGCGCCGGGGTGGAGGTCGATGAACACGGCTTCGTGCAGGTGGATGATGAGCTGCGCACGTCAGCCTCGCACGTCTATGCCGCCGGCGACGTGATTGGCGGCTTTTCAGAAAGCCAGATGGCTACGCCGGTCGGGGCGCAGGACGGGGGGATCGCCGCCGGGAACGCGCTTGCTGGCAACCGCCAAAAGGTGAATCATGCGATTATTCCTCGTGCAATCTTTACGGACCCGCAGGTCGGCGTAGTCGGCCTTTCCGACAAGGAGGCAAACGCGCGGGGTTACGAGTGCGAATGCCGGACTGTTCCGATGCCTTTCATACCGAGGGCCGGAGCCGTTCGGGACACGCGAGGCGTCATCAAAATGGTGGCCGACGCCCGCACCCAAAAAGTGCTCGGCGTGTCGATGCACGGACTCAATGCAGCCGAGGTGATCCACGAGGCGGCCATGGGTCTTCGCTTTGGAGCAACAATCGCCGATTTCGCCACAATGCTGCACATTTACCCGACGATGAGCGAGGCTTTGAAAATAGTAGCGCTGTCCTATCGAAAAGACGTGTCAAAGATGAGTTGTTGCGCAGAGTAGCATTACCTTCGAACCTGGAGAACAAAGCATGTCCAGCAGTTACGAGCTAATTGTGATCGGAACCGGATCGGCAGCCTCAACGATCGCGTTTAAGTGTCGTTCAGCGGGTTGGAATGTTGCAGTGATCGACTCGCGCCCGTTCGGCGGGACGTGCGCACTTCGCGGATGCGACCCCAAGAAAGTCTTAGTTGGCGCCGCGGATGCCGTCGATGCCGTGAAAAGGATGAACGGAAAGGGTCTTGACGCAAGCGGGGGCCGGATAATTTGGCCGGAGCTTATGCGGTTCAAGCGAAGCTTCACCGATCCGGTTCCTCAATCGAGAGAAGACGCGTTCAAGAAGGCGGGTATCGCCGCGTACCATGGAAGGGCTCGATTCGTTGGACCGAATCGAGTTAGCTTGGATGGCGAGAGTCTCGACGCGCGTTATTTCGCAGTCGCCAGCGGCTCACATCCCGCTCCATTGGGTATCCCTGGCGAGGAGCTCGCGATTACAAGCGACCAGTTTCTTGAGCTGAATGAGCTGCCGGACGAAATCGTGTTCATCGGCGGAGGATACATTGCATTTGAATTCGCGCATGTGTCCGCCCGCGCGGGAGCACGAGCCACAATCTTGCATCGTGGCAAGCACGCGCTGAAAGGTTTTGATCCCCACTTGGCGGACCGGCTAGTCGGTAAGAGCCGCTCGATCGGAATCGATGTGCAACTTGACATGCCGGTGACCTCTATTGAAAAGACATCGAGCGGTTTTGACGTACACGTCAGAAGTGTGAACGGGGACCGCGTTTTTCAGGCTCCACTGGTCGTGCATGCCGCGGGGCGCGTGCCCGAGATTGAGGACCTCGATCTTGACGCCGCGCAGGTTGCCTGGTCGACTCGGGGTGTGGCCGTGAATGAATACATGCAGAGTGTTTCAAATGCCTCTATTTACGCCGCGGGTGACGCGTCGGATTCCGGTAATCCCGCCCTCACGCCGGTAGCCGGATATGAAGGAAGCGTCGTAGCGGCTAATTTATTAAAACCGCAAAACGTCAAAGTGGAACGGCGGGTGACCCCGAGCGTCGTCTTCTCTATTCCACCGCTAGCAACGGTGGGTATGTTAGAGGAGCAAGCGCAGGCGGCGGGGCTGAAAGTCAGAACCGAAGTGCGCGATACATCAAGTTGGTTTTCGTCAAGGCGCATCGGCGAGGACTGTTCGGGATCGAAAGTCCTGATCGAGGAAGGCACCGGGAGAATTCTCGGTGCGCACCTGCTGGGGCCGCATGCGGAAGATGTGATCAACGTTTTCGCTGTTGCAATACATACCCAGATGCCCGCAGATCAACTAAACGCAATTCTGTTCGCCTATCCGACGAACGGCTCGGATATCCACTACCTGATCTGAATTATTGTCTTCCGGCCATCGAGCGGCGCTTTGGCCCGAGTGACGGCATCCGGCCGAACATTCCATCGGTATCCGATGGATCACAGCTGACCGGTGGCGAACAGAAGATCGGCACTGGCAATGTTTACATCGATCCCGGCTGCTTCGCTTTGAACCAGGCTGCCGGCCAATTCAGCTCTCGAATGATCGACTTCCACGCCGGAGGCGATTCCTTCCCGATGACGCTCCGTTGCCCGGCCCCGAGCTCTTTTTGTCTAAGGTGCTTTTTTGGATAGGGGTGGGGGGTACAATCATCTTATGAAAGCGTTGGACACGAGAAAGACTGCGCGCCGTGCGGCTGGCGTGGATCAGGATCTCAAGAGTTCGAACGTCAAGCGTTTGCGCCGCATTGAAGGACAGATCCGGGGGTTGCAGAAGATGGTTGAGGAGGAGCGGTACTGCGCCGATATTCTGATCCAGATCTCGTCCGTGCAGGAGGCGCTCCGGGGTCTCGGACAAGCCCTGCTACGGAATCATCTGCGTCACTGCGTAGCCTCCACGATCCAGCACGGCAATGCCGCGGAATCCGAAGCCACCTACGCCGAACTGGTCGATCTCTTCTCGCGCTATTCCCGGTAGTCTTATAGGGGGTGGGGGTATATGGTATTCTTTTAGCAGAGGAGAATATTCATGACATCAATCGATCCCGTCTGCGGAATGCAAGTGGACGAGCAAAAAGCCGCGGGTGAGCTGGAGTACCTCGGTCGGCACTACCGTTTTTGCGCCCAATCCTGCCTGCGCAAATTCGAGGCTGATCCCGAGAGATTTCTGAACCCCCCTGAAAAACTTCCGGTCGATCCAGTTTCCACGGCTTCGGATTACACCTGCCCGATGCATCCGGAAGTTCACCAAAAGGGCGCCGGCCCTTGCGCCAAGTGCGGTATGGCACTCGAGCCGGTCAACACTGCCGTCGCCGAAATCAGAACCCAGTACACGTGCCCCATGCATCCGGAGATCGTTCGCGATCAGCCGGGTCCCTGTCCGAAGTGCGGCATGGCGCTGGAGCCGCAGTCTGTGACGGCCGAAGCCGCGAATCCGGAGCTGCAGGATATGACGCGGCGTTTCTGGACCGCCGTCGCGCTGAGCGCTCCGATTCTGCTCATGATGGTGATCGATCTGCTGCCCGGTATGCGCCATCTTTCCGGTAACCGAATCGTGCAGTGGCTGGAGTTCCTGCTTGCGACGCCCGTTGTCCTGTGGGCCGGCTGGCCACTGTTTGTGCGTGGCTGGGCTTCGGTGGTCCATCGCAGCTTGAACATGTTTACGCTTATCGCCATCGGCACAGGCGCGGCCTACCTTTATAGCGTGATCGCGACCTTGGTCCCCTCCATTTTTCCGGCGTCCTTCCGCGAGCCGGAGGGCGGCATCAGCGTGTATTTCGAACCCGCCGCCGTGATTATCGCGCTCGTTCTATTAGGACAGGTGTTGGAAATGCGCGCGAGAAGCCAGACCAGCAGCGCGTTGCGTTCGCTACTCTCACTCGCTCCGAAGTTCGCCCGCGTGATACGCCCCAACGGCGCCGAGGAAGATCTGCCGCTGGATCGGGTGGCGATCGGCTTCAAGCTCCGCGTACGGCCTGGTGAGAGCGTGCCGGTGGACGGCGTGGTGATCGAAGGCAACAGTTCCGTGGATGAATCCATGATCACCGGCGAGCCCATTCCGGTCGAGAAGACCGCCGGCGTCAAAGTTACGGGGGGCACCGTGAACGGCACCGGCAGCTTTGTGATGCGGGCCGAGCGCGTGGGCAGCGACACGGTTCTGGCTCACATTGTAAGGCTGGTCGGTGAGGCGCAACGCACACGAGCGCCCATCCAGCGGCTCGCCGACATGGTGGCGTCGTACTTTGTACCGGCAGTTATAGCGACCTCACTGGCGACGTTCGCCCTGTGGGCGATCTTTGGTCCAGAACCTCGATTCGTCCATGCACTGATCAATGCGGTCGCGGTCCTTATTATTGCGTGCCCTTGCGCGCTCGGGCTGGCTACACCCATGTCGATCATGGTGGGCACGGGCAGGGGCGCGACCGCGGGCGTGCTGATCCGCAACGCCGAAGCTCTTGAGACGCTGCACAAGGTGGACACTCTCGTCGTCGATAAAACCGGTACGCTCACCGAAGGCAAGCCGCGGCTGGCCACAGTGCAAGCCATCGGCGGACAGTCGGAGAATGAGCTCCTGCGTCTCACGGCAAGCCTTGAGCAGGCGAGCGAACATCCGCTGGCGGCTTCTATTGTGCGCGGCGCTCTCGAACGGGGTATCGGGCTGACCGCGCCGGGTAACTTCGAATCCCTTACTGGCCGCGGGACGAACGGCACGGTGGACGGGCACACGGTGGCTATTGGTAACGCAAGCCTGTTCGAAAGCCATTCCGTGCCACTGGACCCTCTGCTGAAGCACGCGGACGAATTGCGCGCCCAGGGCCAGACGGTGATGTTCGTGGCCGTGGATGGCCGTGCAGCCGGCCTGATTGGCATGGCCGACCCGATCAAGACGTCCACGAGTGAAGCGATCCGGATGTTGCATGGCGAGAAGATTCGAATTGTAATGCTCACCGGCGACAATCGGCAGACTGCCGAATCGGTAGCGAAGCAACTGGATATTGACGAGGTGCATGCGGACGTTTTACCGGACCAAAAAAGCGATGCCATCAAGCGGCTACAGGCCGCGAGACACATCGTGGCCATGGCGGGCGACGGCGTGAACGATGCACCCGCCCTGGCTCAGGCGAATGTGGGCATCGCCATGGGGACGGGTACCGACGTGGCCATGGAGAGCTCCGGTGTCACGTTGGTAAAAGGCGATCTGCGCGGCATTGTGCGTGCATTGCGGTTGAGCCGGGCCACAATGCGCAACGTCCGCCAAAACCTGCTGTTTGCGTTCTTTTACAACATGCTGGGCGTTCCCGTCGCGGCGGGGCTTCTGTATCGGTTTTTCGGCATTCTGCTGAGCCCAATGATTGCCAGCGCGGCGATGACGTTCAGTTCGGTCTCGGTTATCACCAACGCGCTGAGGCTACGGAAGGTGGCATTATGAGGGGCGCTGCAGATTAAAGATCGCAACCTGAGGTTCAAATCTATGGACTGGCTAGTCTACTGGTTCATGTTTCCCGCATGCATCGTGATTGCCGCGGTCGCGACGTTTAGTGGCATCAGCGGTGCGGCATTGATTACACCGATGTTTTTGATTGGCTTTCCGCTAATGGGAGTACCCACGTTATCCACCGTTGCGGCGATCGGAACATCGTTGTTTCTGGAGACGTCGGGATTCGGAACAGCCGTTTACCGTTACTGGGAGCGCGGTCTGGCGGACATGGGCGCGGTTCGCACGTTGGTTGTGATTACTATGCCGCTGGGCATTGCGGGCGCAATTGCGGCGCATTATGCTCCTTCCGGCGTGCTTCGGACCGGCTACGGGGTTGCCATGATCGTGGTAGCCGTGGTCCTTTATTCCGGTCACAGCAGCGGTCGCAGGCCGCAAGACGAGGCATGCCCATGTATCGTTTGCGAGTCGGAATGTTCGTTTCGGGAATGTTCGGAGCAAGACAGGAAAAAAGTGGAATCCAGCGATGGCGAGATCTTCGAATACTGTGCGGTCGGGATGCCGGGGCAGCGGATGTTCTCTGGCGTGGGTGCTTTTTTGACTGGCCTGATTTCAACCGGCGTCGGCGAGGCGACCCTGCCCTTCCTGGCGCGGCGCTCCCGGTTCCCGGTTCCGGTAGCCGCGGCGACCTCGACGATGGTAGTCGCTGCAACGGTTGTCGGGGCCGCCTGTACTCACCTGATCCAACTCGCTTCGAGCGGCGGTTTTTCCGCTATTCCCTGGAACCTGATTGTGTGGGGCGTACCGGGCGCCGTCATCGGCGCAATCATCGGTACGCACCTTCAAGGGAAAATTAGTGAAAAGGCTTCGCGAATGTTCTTCTCTCTTTTGTTCTTTTCAATCGGAATCACGTTTCTGATCGCTTTCACGGTGTTCAAGAATCGATTTGCTCATTCACGCTGAGTGCCCCGGCTCAGCATTTTTGGGGTTGTCGCTCCTGGTTTATGTAGGCTTACTGGAAGGGACGGCAGAAACAAAGCAGCTTGGTTTAGAACGAAGGCAGGTACGGAACTTAAATTGGCGATGTACCGTGAGACAAGGATAGAGAATGGCGCGCCACCGAAGTGGAGGCGCGCCTTGACGTTAGGCTTTCAAGTTCATTTCTTTTCCGCAGCAACAGCGGGGCGCTGAGTTTCCTCCCTTACCTGCAGCGGCTCCTTTCGTTACCGTGACCTCGCAGCCACAGTCGGGGTCAGGACATTTGTAGACTTGTCCTTCTTTGAATGCCATCCAATCTCACCTCCCTTTGCTACCGGTAGTAGATGTTTACAAGCTTGCGTCGATGGCGAAACAGTTTTTATTTCCACAAACGTGCGGAGATCGGAACCTACCTCGATCATGATGGCGCCGCATCGACAAGAGCTCGCGAATTTCCGCCAGAGTAAAACAAAAGCTGTTGGGAGCCCTTGAGAAAACGCACACGGGCCGTTCTCTCTGGCAATATTCGGTATTAGTGGAGATTCCGTTATAAGTCCCTTGCGCGGTCGCCTGTATGTTCAGCCTCCGCAGCCGCCAACTCGCAGGTTAAACACAGCGCCGCAATATCGCACCCTGGAATCTCGCACACTGGAACGGTAGTCCGATTCAGGATTTAACAGTCGCCGGTTTGATCCAAGAATCAGCCGACGGGTTTCCCGTTTGGCCTACGGCCCCAAACTTAGGTGGAGCGCTACGCCAATGTCGTCAAGACATTGGGCGCTCCGAACACCGTCCCTCTTCAGAACGGTGTTCGGAGCATTCGCTTTTAAGGATGCCGCTCCTGGCGCACGTACCCGTGTGCAACGCTCTGTTCCCCGGCGATTGCGCCCAGAATCGCTCCGTACACAATGTGGCCCATCATGCTGCCGAGGACCATCATCACCGGCGCGGGCGTGTTGGCGCTGAAAACACCTTTGCCCATCATCGGCATCACCAGTACTTGAGACACGAGCCATAGCATTAGACCCCAGGTCAGCCCGCGCAGCCAGGGACTGCCAGGTAACCAGCCATACAGCAGGTAGGCATAAATGAGCGCGAACACTACTGTCCCGTTCACAAAATGAATCATCATGCCCATCCACCATAGGCCGCTCATCATTTCCGGCGGCTGTCCGCCGTTAAACATCGAACCAATCATGCCGGCAAGGTCCATCTTCGGCATGCCCATCATCGGGGCTGCGTACATCACCATCGTCATTACGAGGGTGCCAATGAAGCCTCCCATCACCGCTCTCACAGGATTCGCGTTTTGCATATTGCCCTCCTCAGAATCCGCCTTATCCTGCTTCTAATTAGGATCGGGCGGTAATGCTTTTAACGTGGATAGTTTTCGTCCCCTTATCGACGGTCCCGGTCACCTTAACCTTTTGACCGGCGAACTCTTGCGGCTTCTGCTGATCATCCAGTTGGTATGTGGTCTTCTTTGCGGCATTGAATAAGACGTACTTACCGCCCATTTTTATGCAGCTTGTAGTACACTCCTTCGCGTCTTTGGCGCCCTCATCCTTCATCATCTTTGCGTGCGAGCCCATTTTTGCGCATTGGCTGTCCATGATCTCGCCGGTGAACGAACTGTCGGCAGCTTGCGCCGTGCTTAGGCCAGCTAAAAGCAGGAGGGGAACTGCCCCAGATATCAATGTTTTCATCAGATCTCCTTTTTGAGACCGGTTTGCGGCCTCCAGTGATGAGTGCGGGCATCGCTCTGCTTCTTACAACCCCCAGTGTGGGTTATCACGAGTGCACGAATAGCCCTGGTGTTTAGACCAGATATTCCGATACGCTTCTTCTCATCGAATTGCCAGCCGGCGGTGCGCCAGAAATGCGACACTGATGACACAGCATTTCGTTGCATGCCGCATGATGAACAGTCCGATGCCGGCGAGCTAGCCAGCCTTCGCCGCCACGATCCAGAGGCTCTCGCCGCAGCGGTGCGCGAGCATGCGCGGCCTCTATTCCGCTCGGCTCGAGCTTTGGGTTTCAGCGAAGACGAAGCCGAAGACTTGGTTCAGGATGTTTTTGTAACGCTTCTCGAAAAGATCGACAGCTTCGAGGGCCGTTCGCAGTTGCGCACCTGGTTGATTGGTATTCTGCACCGCAAGGCCATGGAGCAGCGCCGGCGACAGGCTGCTGACCGGAGGCATGACTCGCTCGACAGCGTTCTGGAATCGCGTTTTGACGCGCGAGGCAACTGGATAAAGCCTCCGGCCGATCTCGAACGCTTGTTGGAATCGCAGCGGGCCGGAGAGCTGATTCGCGGTTGTATGGAAAAGCTGCCTGCCAATCAGAAAGCGGTTTTCATACTGCGTGAGATCGAGGGACTCAAAACTCAAGAGATATGTAAGATTCTGGAACTGACGGTCACCAATATGGGAGTACTATTTTACCGAGCACGGACGCGACTACGCGAGTGCCTGGAGAATGCCGGTAAGGGGCAACAATGATTTCCTGCAGAGGTGTGGTAAAAATTCTGGCCTCCGACGAGCTGGCCATGGCCAGCCGTTGGAAACGGATGGAGGTGTGGCTTCACCTCGCGATGTGCAAGCACTGCACCCGTTTCGCGCAACAGCTGGCCAGTATCCGGAAGGTTGCGCGCGGCTTCATGGCTGAATCCGAGTTCTGGCCCGTGCCGGCCACTCTTGAGGAGCGCGTGCTTGACAAGCTCACCGGTGAAGCATAGTTTTTCTGACGCAGCCGTTCAGGCTGGATGCCGCGAGTGTCTCCTCGCACCGGGAGTGAAGCGTGCTGCCGAATGACGAGAGCGGCAAATTGCCGCTGGAACAGCGGCCCTTCCGGGTGCTGCTGATCTCCGGATCGGACAGGCGGCAGTACAACTGTCCGGGCGTGGATGCGAAATCCCGTACGCTGATGCTCCGCATGGCGGAGCGCCTGCCGCGAGATTGGGAAATCGACTACGAAGACTTGGGCAACGTATATAGCAGGGCGCGCATCCAGAGTTGCAACGCCTGCGTTTCCACGTCCATGGCGTTGTGCGTCTGGCCTTGCAATTGTTACGAGAAGCACAGCAAAGCCGAACCGGATCTGATGTGGGATCTCGATTTGTATGCGCGGCTCGATTTGGCCGACGCGTGGGCCATCATCGGGCCGGTGAACTGGTATGCTCCATCGAGCAATTTGAAGCTGATGTTCGACCGGTTGGTGTGCATGAACGGCGGGAATCCGCGGGAAGATCTGATCGCACACAAAAACCCTGAGAAAGCCATGGCACTCGAGCACGATCCCGCATGGGAGGCGCTAAGCCTGAATCACCTGGAAGGACGGACGGCGGCGTTCTTCTGCTATGGCGACGGAGGAGGAGATGAACTCGATGCCACCGGCCGTCCCAGGATTCTTCTGCACACGGCCTATTTCGATCCCTCCCGAGAGCCCTTTCAGGAAATGCGGCAAAGTTATGCGCCGGTGGTTTGGCAATGCCGTTACGGAGGCGTGGAGGTGCCCGACCCATTGTGGGTATACTGCGAATTCGGAAAAGGTAAGAAGTATAGTGATAACCAAGCCGAGGACATGATTCAGGAGAACGACGTGTTAGAGACCTTCGATCGCTGGACCGATGACTTCGCCGGCTTCGTGCAGGGCAAAGGAAAAGTTCCCTCCGGAAAGTACCGGGCATATGGCTATACAGCGCCGGGGCACCTGCTCCGCGACGCGCAACTGTTGTGGCGTGACGTTCGGATGCGGGCGGGAGTTCCGCCGGAAGGTTCGTCGCCGGCGCAACAGCAGGAACTGGGACTGAATCGCGACCAGACCTGGGCGTCTCACGAGAGCGAAGGCGCCAAACTTCGGCGCAAGCAGTGACATCGATATTTCCAGGGAAGTTTTTCCTGACTGCTGACGTTCTCGCAGTCGCGGCGTATCTGGCCTTCTTGGATTGGTTGAGGCCGAACGAAGTTGTCCACACAATCTCTCGTGCCGGCGAGGGCAATATGAATTGTGTGTTGCGGGTCGCGACATCCGAGCGCTCGTTTATTTTGAAGCAATCGAGACCCTGGGTCGAGAAGTATCCGAGCGTTGCCGCTCCCTGGGATCGGGCTTCGATCGAGGCTCACTTCTATCGGAAAGTGGAGCCGCGGCGAACGGTCGCGAAATATCTGCCAAAGCTTCTGGGCTTCGACGCGGAAGAGCGACTGCTTATGCTCGAAGACCTCGGCGAGGCTCAGGATTTCACGTTCGTCTACTCAGATGGCTCGCAGCCAGACCAGGCGGAACTGCAGGATTTGACCGATTGTCTGATCGGACTCCACACTGAATTTCGAGCCCCGGAACTGGCTGACGACTTCGCCAACCTCGACATGCGCGTCTTGAACCATGAACATATCTTTGCGCTCCCGCTCCGCAAAGATAACGGACTTGATCTCGATGCGATCGCGCCAAGACTGTCAGCAGCGGCGATCCGTTTGCAAACTGACTCCGCGTACTGTGGCGAAGTTAGCTTGCTTGGTGAGCGGTACCTGGATATGTCGCGCGGCGTCTGCCTCATCCATGGGGACTTCTTCCCCGGAAGCTGGCTGAGAGCCCGGCAAAGCGTGTATGTCATCGACCCGGAGTTCTGTTTCTACGGGCCGCCGGAATGGGATCTTGGAGTGATGGCCGCTCACCTATACTTCGCCGGACAATCGCCATCATCGATCAGCGGGCTTTTCTCCCGCTACACCGAATTCGCTTCGTTGGATCCCAGTCTCGCCCTGCAGTTCGCGGGCGTTGAGATCATGCGCCGGTTGATCGGCGTCGCTCAGCTTCCGGCGAAGTTCAGCTTGGAACGTAAAACGGAACTCTTGCAATTATCGCGGGCATTGGTTCTAAAAGGCCGCGCAGTATGACAGCATTGCTCCTGATGCTGATGGCGGGAGGCTTGGCTTGCGCATCCGTTCCGGTTTGGATTGACACGGACCCCTCCGTAGCGCGCGGCGGTCATGAAGTGGACGACGGCTTCGCGCTGATTCAGGCGTTTCATTCGCCGGACCTAACGGTTCGAGGCGTGAGCGTCGTCTTCGGAAACGCTCCCCTTAGCGAAGGTCTCGCTATCGCGCGGCATTTGGTCCGCGATTTCGGTCGGCCAGGGTTGGAGGTAGCTAGCGGAGCGGCGTCGGCGAACGACCTTGGAGTTGAAACTGACGCTACCCGCGCGCTGGCCGCCGCGTTGCGCCGCGAAAAATTGGTGATCCTAATGTTGGGACCGGCGACCAACGTAGCAACGCTCTTACGCGTTCATCCGGAGCTTCGAAAGCGTATCAAGAAGATCGTCGCGGTGGCCGGTAGGCGGCCGAATCAGAGATTTTCCCCTTCCCCAAACGCGCCGGCCTTCCGCGATTTCAATTTCGAATTGGATGCGCCAGGTTTTCAAGTCCTGCTGGATGCACGCGTTCCGCTGGTGCTGGCGCCATGGGAGATTTCGTCTAAAGTTTGGATGCGGGCCCCGGACTTAGTCGATCTTCGAGCGTCCAATGCTTCACTCGCTTGGGTGCTCGATGCCGCGGCAGACTGGCTGGCGTATTGGAAAGATAACCTTGCCGTCGAGGGTTTCAACCCGTTCGACACACTGGCGGTCGCGTATGTCATTTCAGCGCAAGGTTTTCAATGCGACCGGCTCCACGTGGGCATCGAGCTGCGCCCGGACGATACAGTAACGGAACCCGGCGCTCCGTCCAAGCCGTACCTGCTGGTTGACCGCTCCATGCCGACGCAACAGACTGCGCTCTATTGCTCCGAAGCACCGCCTTCGTTCCACGACAAGCTGCTGAAGCTCCTCGCAAAGCCCGAATAATTCGCCTGCTAGACCTTTTCGCGAACCACAATTTGTTCGGCGACCGCGCTGAGGTCGGGACCAATCACATCCGGCGGCTTTACCAGTGGGAACAAGCTCTGACCTTTTCGCGCGATGAATGCCGCGGAGCAACCCGCCTGCATGGCGCCCAGAATGTCCCAGCCGTGCGCGGCTACCAGGCGGAGCTGCCGAGTCTCAACTCCCAGCGCATCGGCAACCATGCGGTACGTCTCGGGCGCGGGCTTGTAACGCTGGATCGCATCTACGGAGAAGTTCTTCTCGAAGAACTCCGTGAGGCCGGCGTTGTGCACTTGCTGCTCCACGGCCTTCTGACTGGAGTTGGTCAGCGTCACCATGCGCAACCCTGCGCTCTTCAGGATTCCGAGAGCATGTTTCACCTCCGGATGAGGCGGCAGATGCAGGATCGCTTCGAGGATTCTCTTCTTTTCGGCCTCGGCAACAGGGTGCGATCGGGCGGCGCCTAACATGTCGAGAGCGGCGCCGGCCAGCGTACCGAAATCGAAGTATGGACCGGCGAGGGTGGCGGCTTCGGAGTGCAGGAGGAGAAGCGAAAACCACTCCTTCAACGCGTTCTTATCGCCGAACATGTGCTCGAAATACGGACTGAGGATCTGCACGTCCAGCAATGTCTCATTCACGTCAAATACAATAATTCTGGCCACTGAAAGTCTCCTATCACTCCGTAGAATGCTGCAGGCTGACAATTCCCTGTGTACTGCCGCGAAGCCGGAAGATGCGCCTGATCCAGGCAACTCGCGAAGACGTCAAAATGCTTGTTGCAAAGATATCGGCCGCTCTCCGGTTGGCGAGAGCGTACGTCGGGTAGGGATGAATGGTCCGGGAGATCGCGCCCAACCCGGCCTTCGCGTGAATTGCCAATGCATACTCCGCGATCATCTCGCCCGCGTTCGAGCCCAAAATCGAAGCACCCAGAACTCTTCCCCTGGAATTTGCGAACACCTTGACCAGACCTGAAGGGTCCGACTCCGTGATCGCCCGATCAAGCTTCGAAAAAGGAAATCGGTAGACCTGAAATTTTTCGCCTCGTCTTCGAAGCTCCTCCTCGCCCAACCCCGCGTGGGCCAGTTCAGGATCGGTGAAGGTACACCAGGATACGCGGTCATCTTTTCTGAACGTGGGGACGTGCAGAATCGCGTTCATCACGGCGACGGTGGCGGTGTGCTCGGCCATGTGGGTGAATTGCAATTTTCCCACGACATCTCCGCTGGCGAAGATGTTTTTCACATTCGTCCGGCAACGGCGGTCAACGGTGATTCCCTTGTCGGTCGTGCTGACGCCGGCGGCTTGCAACTGAAGATTTTCGATATTCGGCCGTCTTCCGATCGCGACCAGCACCGCGTCCAGAGGAACGGTTTCGCCGCTCTTGAGATGCGCCAGCCCCGGTTCGAATCGTTCCACCTGCTCGCCGAGCCGCAGCCGCACGCCTTCAGCTTCGAGACACCGCCGCAGCATCACGGTCAGCTCGACGTCGTCGTGTTCGAGAACCCTGGCGGAGCGGCCAACAACCGTCACGCTGGAACCAAGCCGTTGAAACGCCTGGGCCATCTCGACCCCGACCGGTCCCGCTCCCAATACCAGCAAGCGCTGGGGCCTTTCTTTGAGTTCGAACAGTGTCTCGTTCGTCAGGACCGGTACCCGATCCATACCTCCAATTTTCGGGATGTCAGGTCTGCTCCCAGTCGCAATGATGAAATAGCGGGATGTCACAACCCGCCTGCCCGCGATCTCCGAAGAAGTTATCTCGACTGAATTGCGATCCACAAAGCGAGCCTGCGCCGCGATCACTTCGACGCCCAGCTTTTCCATGTTCGGGGGCGCGTCCGCATCTTGATACACGTGCTCGCGAATCGCGTGGACCCGCTCGATGATCCGCGTCCACTCATGTGAGACGTTAGAGGGCTCCAGACCGTAGGTTGCGGCGGAGCGCATCGCGTGCGCAACCTTGGCGGCCTTTAACAGGCTCTTGCTCGGAACGCAGCCCTGCCAAGTACAATCGCCGCCTAATTTATTGTTGGAAATGAGAGCAGTCCTGGCTCCCAAGACAGCCGACATCCCGGCGGCCGTCAGGCCCGCCGCTCCGCCGCCAATCACGACCATGTCGTAGTCCATGGTCATGTGGCCCTCCGGCCCACTTGGCTCCGCACCTTGCGGACCGTCGACCAGACGCCGAACGCGAGCATTCCGGCGATTAGGATGTAGACCCAATTGGGAATGTTCTGGCCTGCGACGAGGAGGTACAGGTACGCGGAGACAAAAAAGAATGTCGCCGAAAGCAGGGGCGCGGCAGCCGACCGTCCGCGCCGCAGATTGCTGACCAGCCACGCGATCGATAACGAGAAGAATGGAATCGCACCCACATAAATGCTGCCGAAAATCAGGGGGTTCACGCCGTAATGCTTCCCAAGTCCAAGGAACCAACCCGTGATATCGGAACGCAGGTATCCGTTCCGGACATAGTCGATATAGAAGTCGAATCCGGAGTACGAAGCCCCCGCCGAACCGCTGTCGTTCAGGCCCCAGTTGTATTTCTGGTATTCCAGTTTGTTCCAGATCGCGAAGGAGTTTGGCGGCGCAAATCTTTCGAGAACCGCAGGCGCGCCGCCGATCTTCTGGAAATCCGCCGCGTACCACTGGAATATCTTGCTCACCTTCGCCAATTGCTTGGCCGGCAGAAATTCATTCCGAGATGGCTCGGCAAGCCACGCCCGGAAGTTGTCGTCCAATTGATCACTCAACGCCCGTTTAGTGTACGCCTCCCTCCGAAGAGGCGGGCAACTTCGGGCGGCACAGACCAGCGCACCATGAATGCGAGGATCGCCCATATTCCGGAGGCGGGTTTCGATGCTGTCGAGCGACTCAAGCTTCCCATCCACCTTGTGCCGCGCGATGCGAAATGGACCCTGCGTTCTCCAGATGCTCGCGACGGGATAGTTCGATACGATCCAACGTACAGTAAGGGCGTTGTAGGCGTTGATCAACGCCGCTTTGGTGGCGTCCGCGTCCATATTCCCCGGCCACGGCTTGCCAATCTCGGCGAGATAGCGATCGAGGTCACCGTTTCCATCCGATTTCAGCCTGACGTAGTCCATGCGGGATTGTGCATTTACATACTGCTGCAGGACGGCTGTCCATTTCGTGTGTTCGAGATCCAGGCCGTGGGCCGAGGTGGCAATCCCCAGGCACGCCCACAGCGCAAGCATTCTGCTCATCCTCGTTCCCGCCCCGCCTTCACATTGTCTCAGTGTAAGATTCCGCAAAATCCTTACACTCAACATCGTCGGGGACGACACGCGGCGTCGGCGGAAGTTCCCCTTCGATCACGGAGTGGCGGCTGGCCCCGGGGGCGATTTGGCGGATTGCCCGTTGCCGGCAGAGAATTGATAGGAGACTGGATTGCCCGGAATAGATCTAGCGGGAAAGCACGATGGGAGTTCCGCTCGAAGACTCCTGTGGTCTGTTTTACTAGCGTTGTCTGCGGGGTGCCTGTTCGCTGACACGTCCGGCGCAGTCTCCGGCTCCGTGAGTGATTCCAGTGGCGGAGCCATTCAGGGCGCTGTTGTGGAACTTCGTGAGGTCAGCGCCGGTTTTGTTCGGAGAGCAATAACCAATGAGGCTGGCGCGTACCAGATTCCAGGGCTGCGCTCCGGCACGTATGAAGTGCTGGCATCCCATAGGTCCTTTGAGGATGTGCGCCGGCCTGGGCTGATTGTTCGTTCCGGAGATGAAATTCGCATCGATCTGACTCTACCAGTTAAGGGCAAAAGCGAAAGTGTAATCGTCAGGGAAACGACTCCGTTGACAGAGGTGGAGTCTGCCGCGGCATCGACACTCGTTAATCAGCGGGCTATCCAGGATCTTCCGAGCGACGGGCGTCAACTTCAGAACCTTGCGTTGATCGTACCGGGCGTATCCGCAGGCTGGAATCTGTCCACCGCTGCCAACCGGTACGGAAAGGCCCGGGAGAACACGGAAGGCGCGTTCACCGTGAACGGTGCGCGCAGCCGGTCTAACGATTTCCTTTTCGATGGCATGCCGATGAATCTACGGCAGTACAGCGTGATTAATTTCGAGCCTTCGAATGAAGCCGTGGCGGAGTTCCGGGTGATCGCCTCCATACCGCCGGCTGAGTACGGCCGCACTATGGGCGGACAGATTAGTATCGTCACGCGCGCCGGATCGAACCAGTTCCATGGCGCGGGCTACGAGTTCTTCCGCAACGACGCGTTGAACGCAAACGATACGTTGAGCAAACGGAGCGGCCTTCCTCGCGGCGCCGTGCGTCATCACCAGTTTGGCGGCAGCATAGGGGGCCCGGTCAGGAAAGAGAAGCACTTCTTTTTCGTTAACACAGAGTTACTGCGCAATCTGGAGGCATCGGAGACGCGCACCTCAAACGTCCCGACAGCCGGCCAGCGCCGCGGATTGATCTCCTATGCCGACGCGCAAGGCAATGCCCGGACCCTCGACCTGTCCGGCCTCATCACGCCCCTGAGCGCAAAGCTTCTGGCTCTTTATCCGAGCCCGAACTCGACCCTGTCCGCGGGCAATTACAACGCCGCCCTGGCGATCGGGCTGAACGATTATCAGTATCATGTGCGAACCGATCACTACTTTTCCACGCGTGACATCGCGAGCCTGCGCACTTCATGGAATCTGAACGATCAGATATATCTCGTCGACCGGTTTGGCGGGCCCTACATACCGGGGTTCACGTTGCCCAATCCTGAACGCACGACAAACGGAACCGTAGGCTATCTGCACACGTTTGGACCGCAAGTGGTGAACGAGGCCCGAATCGGGGTGAACCGTTACGGCAACCTGCTCGCCAACGGCGATCAACGAAGCGCGAGCAGCTTCGGTTTGCCCAACGGGTCAAATGCTAACGGAATACCGACGATCGCGTTCGCGCAAGGCGGTCTTGCCGGACTCGGCGGCCTCCCCTGGTACAACCGCGAGCAGAATGAGCTTACCGTATACGGATCGGATTCCGTCTCCTTGCTTCGCGGATCGCACAGCTTGAAAGCAGGCGCGGAGGTTTCGCGCTATCACTTCAATACTCGCGGCGCCGAGAACCAGCGCGGATCGGTATTTTTCGACGGTTCGCGGGACATGCTGCTGCCGAAGACCGCATCGAATGCGGAGGCCAACGTTCTCGTGGACCTGCTGCTAGGCCTCCCTTACCAGGCGACCATTACGGTGGGACAATTCGGACGCGGCTACCGTGAGTGGGCGTGGGCGGGTTTTGCGCAGGACCGCTGGCGCGTGTCGAAGCGTTTCACCGTCGATTATGGACTTCGATACGAATACAGCGCGCCATGGACAGAGGTCAACGGCAAACTCTCCAACTTTTTTCCCGGCCTGGGTTTGTTAAGCGCAACTGATACCAAATGGGCTGGGCTCTATCGGCCCGATCGCAACAATCTGGCTCCGCGTTTTGGCTTTGCCTACGATGTTCTTGGTTCGGGCCGCACTGTGATCCGCGGCGGCTTTGGAATCTATTACGAAACGCTATTGCAGGCCAGTACGGTGCAGCAGATCGAGAACAACCCGCCATTCTCAGCGGCGGCAGTGACCATTTCGCCCACGCCGTTTTCGACCGATGGCAGCCCGTCGCGAACGCTTCTCGACCTACGCTCCAGCGCCGCTCCATCGCGCTCGATCTCCGCCATTCCCGCGAACCTAGCAAGTCCGTACAGCATGCAGACTTCGTTTGACGTGCAGCAGTCCCTGGGCGGCGACTGGGTCTTGGAATTGGGCTATCGCGGCACACGGGGCGTGCATCTGCCATACAACTACAACGCGAATCAGGTGCCCCTTGACCTTCTGAGCGCGAGCCAGCGCAATTCAATTGCGGCGACTGCCGGTATCGGCTTAAGCACCGCTCCGCTCGTCGATTCTCTACGGCCCTACCCCGCGCTCAACGCTATTGCGGTATTCGAGAACGGCGCTACGTCGAGTTACCACAGCCTGCAGAGCAAGCTGGAACGCCGCTTCCATTCCGGCCTCGATCTTCTTGCGGCTTACACCTGGTCCAAGTCCATCGACGATGCGAGCGATTTCGCCAGCGCCGACCCCTCGGAACAGGTGCTTGACAGCCGAAACCGGCGGGCGCAGAGAGCGGTATCGAGTTTCGATGTCCCGCACCGTTTTACCGCGGCGTTCAACTATTTAGTTCCGGCATTCGGGCGGAACGTCTGGCTCCGCGGATGGCAGATGAACGGGCTCGTTACCGTTCAGTCTGGGCAGCCGTTCACGCCGTATACAAGCCAGTTTGATCCATATCGAAATGAAGCATACAACAGATTGAATGTCGTGCCAGGCATTCAGGTGCCCCCGCCTCCGGGAATCGCTTACAACCCCGCGAGTTTTACGCTTCCCGCGCTTGGCTCTTTCGGCAACAGCGGACGCAACATCGTGCGAGGCGATGGCTATCGAAGCGCCGACCTCTCATTGTTCCGGACCCTTACGATCCACGAGGGTTTGCACCTGCAACTTCGTTTGGAAGCACAGAATGCACTGAATCAAGTGAATTATCAAGGTCCGGTGACTGACCAATCCACAAAGCCGGGCTTGTTCGTCGCAGCCGCGCCGCCGCGCGTTCTCCAGCTCGGCGCAAAGCTGTCGTTCTGAGGAAGATCAGGGCAGCAGAAGATCGGATTCTGGACTGCGCCGCGGCTCCGGCTCCCTTCCATCGGCAAAGCGCCAGTAATGCGGCTGATCTTCGAACGGCATCAGTATCAGCTTTGGCAAGACTACGCTGCTGGCATCCTGAAACGCAGGCACCCCGATCTCAACATTTGCTTGTGGGACGGCTAGGCGAAGAGTTCCGTGTAGCCGGTCCCAAATGGTCAATCCGCTCGACCAATTGCTGTTGGTCTCATCGGGACGGTTCGAATGGTGCACCCCGTGCATGCGCGGCGTCACGAGAACCCGATTGATTGTGCGCTCCAAACCGATCGGAAGCCGAAGGTTCGAATGATGGAACATTACGCACAGAGCGAACCACGCTTGCCAAATCCCAAAGGTCAACGGACTCAGCCCAATGAGCGCCACCTGTGCCGCTCTCCACGGTACCGAAAGAAACAGTTCGCCGAAGTGGAAGCGGAGTGCTGTGGACGTGTCAAGGTCCAGATCAACGTGGTGCACCGCATGGAATCTCCAGAGAATCGGAGCACGATGCAACAGTACGTGCCAGACGTAAAAGGTGTAATCCATCAAGACAAGCGCCGCGACGGCTTCGGACCAGACCGGCAATTGCAATATGCCCAGGAGTCCCCACCGCCTTTGCTCCACCACGCGTGCCAAAGGCTGGATGAGCGGTGTCTCAAAAACAACCATGGTGAGAACGCCGACGCCGGCGAGAGCGAGGTTGCGAACGCAGTGCCTGGCGCCTGGCTCAATTCGCTTGCGAAGGGGCCGCCGCCGCTCCTGCCACGTCAGAAAAACAAAGGCGGCGGCAACCAGTGGACCGACAGCCCATGGGGAAAATCGTTTCATCGCTCTCGATACCTCTGCGCCCAGAGAGCAGTGTTTTGCGGTAACTCAGGCATGTCCAGCAGCCGAAGCAAATCCGCCTCTACATCGACATCAAACCAGGGAGGTCCGAGGCCGACGGTTAAGCCGCACACCGACGTCTGGCGCACAACATCCGCCAAGGTCCATTCGGACGACCAGCGAACGCCCGAAAACATTCCCTGGCGAACTGCGCGGCAGGCAATGGCAAAAAACCCGCCATCCCGTGTTGGGCCAAGTGTAACGTCCGCACTCGAGCGAAGGAGCTCGGTGATGTGCGCGTGCGGCAAACCCGGAGAATCGCTTCCAAGCACCATTACGATTTCCCTTCCCGCCGAAAGTCCCTGCTCCAGCGCGTGGAACAACCGCGCTCCCAGGCCGCCTTCGATCTGGACCGATCTGGTCAACGCGAGAGCTGGCCATGCATCTGTCGGAACATCCGTTGACAGTTCCAGATCGACGCTGCGACCCAAGGCCAGCAGCGTGTGTATGAGGTCTATCACAAGCGCGGAATGCAGGTCAGTGGCCTCAAGGAGTGTCAACGGTGGGCAAAGCCGGGTTTTTACTCGCCCGACACTGGGAGCCTTAGCAAATAAAATGAGAAGGGGCCTGAGCATATACGACCTGCATCCTGAGAACTTAAGAGTGACATGGTAAGCATTGTTGTGCCAACGCTGAACGAAGAGGAAGCTATTGCCGAAACCATCCGAACACTGCAAGCGTTGCCGGGTGAGAAGGAGATTCTGATCGCTGACGGCGGCAGTGAAGACCACACGACAGCCATTGCGGTGGAGTTGGGAATTCGCGTTGTGGAGTGCCAACGCGGTCGCGGTTGCCAGATTAGAACCGCGGCGGCTGAGGCAAAGGGCGATGTCTTGTGGTTCGTGCACGCCGACAGCCGTCCGGGGCCCGGAGCGCTCGAAGCGATCCGGAACGCGCTGAGCGACACTGCCGTGATCGGCGGTAACTTCTGGTTGGTTTTTGAGGGCGAACATTATTCCGCGCGGCAGATGACCGCCATTTATCCCTACCTTCGATGGCTCGGATTGAGCTATGGTGATGCAGGGATTTTCATCAGGCGGTCTGGTTATGAAGCTATGGGCGGATGTCGCCCTTTCCCGCTGTTTGAGGATTTGGACCTCGTCCGGCGCATGAAGCGGCATGGGAGGTTCGTTCACCTCAAAACGCGGATCGTTACATCGGCGCGCCGGTTCACGGGACCAAGGTATGCAAGAGTATGGGCGCTCTGGATCACGCTGCAGGTCCTGTATTGGGCGGGAGTTTCACCGTATCGACTGGCTCGCTGGTATCGGCATATCCGTTGAGGCGAGCGAGTACGTCACGTAAAACGTCGGAGCTATGGCAGAGAGCAACGTTGTCGTCCTTCAGGATTGCCATCGTGGCGGCGTTCTGAAACACCTGGCCAATCGCCAGATGCGGCAGGAACGACGAAACCGAACGGAGAATCGCTTTGATCGGCTCGCGCTCTCCATTTCGCAGAAAATGTGCGGTAAACCGCTCGAAGTCGTTCAGAGGCGCCATCGCCGGCGGCCGTCCGCCGCCCATAGCGGCGAACGCCAATTCCAAAAGATTGCTGACGGGAATCGATGCCGTTGGACCGGCACAGACGTGATACACCGCGCCAGGGCGAAAATGTCGGTCGAAAAGACGCGAGAGCGTGGCGACGGCCCATGCTTCAGAGATTAGATCGACCCGACAATCCGCGACGCCCGGCAGGAACGGGAATGGATTGCGCGGAATCAGCCGAAGGGCCTGATCCAAATAATTGGACTGTGTTGAAGCAACTGAGCTGAGACGAAACACAGCAGTGGGAATGTCGGGCATGGCAGCAAATGCTTCACGTTCGGCTTCATACTTGGCCTGCTCATACGTGTTCACGAAGCCGCTGGAATTGCAATACTGCGACTCCGGGAGTTCACCCTGATCTCGACCCATAATGTAGGTCGTGCTGAGGTGTGCAAAGCGCTTGAGTCTTCTCGCCTGCCGCGCAAGACTGAGCATTGTGCGGGTACCGGCCGTGTTGACAGCGCGCGCGTCTTCAATCGGGCGGGTGAACCGGATATCGGCGCCGCAATGCACAATCTCGGTGATCGTGGTCGCCAACGAATCCCAACTGGCAGAATCGAGACCCAATCGTTGAGTTCGCAGATCACCGATTACCACCCTGACCCGCGGGTGTTTTAACGCACCGTTGAGGTCGCGAACCAGAACCGTAATGTAGCGTGACTCATCGGCCGCAAGCAGCAACGGAAGCCAAAGACGTCCAATCGTGCCGGTTGAGCCAGTTAGCAGAAGATGCGATTCCACATTACGACCTTTTCCCCAAGTGGATGTGTGCCAATGCGATGTCAATTCTTACACCGCGTTCACCCGATATAAACGTGCGCATTGCGCCCTACTGCACGGAATCAACAGCTCGTCCGCTGATCCCACCGGTTATAGTAGGCGACGTGTCGCACGTGCGCACAACTCGGACAGTACCCTATGGGTTTTCGTCGCGATATTTTGGTTAAGAGACTTCTGCTCTAAAGCGGAGAATTCCTTCTTAAACGTGGCGGGCAGCCGATACCTCGCGACTAAGTGTACCCAGAATTTGCCTTCATTTTTCGCGGCACATCGCGTCCGCGGTCAAGCCACCTTCATTGCCGCTCACTGACCAGTCTTGCTCGTCGGAAGCACAGCTGCCGACCGATCCACAACTAATGCGATTCCATCCCGGTCGATATGGGCCGGGCACTCAGGCCACATCGCCCGGACCAGTTTGAGCCACCCCTCCAACTTTTCGCGAAACTTTCGTGGTCTTGCATAGTCACTGCTCCCGAGTTGGCTGACAAGCCCGAACTCTCCAAACAGCGGAACTCGCTCTCGGCCTCGCGCCGTAAAGCAACGATAGGAAAGCCAGGTGAAAAGGTCCAGCGCCGCCGGGCTCGCCGAAAGGGCCTTCGCCGCCTCTAGATCCGTCGGTATGGGATGGCTGGAGATCTCCCGGTAGAACTCCTCGCTGAGGACGATGACGTTCTGACAATCACCAGGCAGCAGAATTTGTTCCAAATCGCGCGAGTACCAAATCCGGGCCTCCGTCATGAAGTTGAAGCGGGCGCAATGAACGACGGCGGCGCGATCTCTCTGTGTGTCCGTTCCGAAGAAGATCGTAGCGCCGAAGATGCGCTGGAACGAAGCGACCAGCCGCCGATATTGGGAACCGCCCTGCTGGATACCGAATGTATCGAGCATCTCGGCGGCGCTGTTGAACGTGATCCGTGCGGATCGCTGGCGGACCGCCATGGTTGCCAGGAAGATTGGGACCAGGCGGTCCTGTCCCCAGGGCAGCCCGTAGCTCGGATGTCCGGTGACCTGGAGCACGAATCGCCCGTTCCGCCGTTCGTGCAGAAGGCATCCAGCCGGAGGGCGCTTCACCGGGAGCCCGCAGAGTACAAACGGCCGCGATGAGAAACCCAGGTTCTGTGCTTCGCTCTCCCGCTTCTGCCGAACCATCTGAATTGCGTCTGCCTGGCGGAGTTTCCGCTTCGAGACAACCAATTGCGGGTGCTGAAAACGCAGCAGATCGCCGGCGCGCTCCAGGCCCGAATTGCCGGCCGCGTGCGTCGTAGAATGTGTTCTGTGATGCAAGGTGTCGATCCTCGGGTAA
>CAYXLI010000041.1:0-42178 GCA_964464925.1 uncultured Solibacteraceae bacterium
GTCAAGGGGACATTTCTACTTTGCCCAAAGGGGACATTATCACTTTGCTGCCACAGGAGCCGATAGCAGCAAAAATACGGTTAATGCGTATTGCCCAGCAGTCGGTCGATGACATCGGCCGCGGTGTATGGTTCTCCGCTCGGCCGAACAAACCGGAGGATACCGGGCAAATCGTTGCCGGCCGTGACCAGACCGTGCTCGATACGGCTGCCGTTTCGAGACTGCGCGTGACCGATATTGGCCATCAAGCCGTTGCAAAGACATTTCCGCCCCTCTGCGTTTTCCGGCTTGCCCCCTTTGGCCACCCAGGTACTGACCGGCTCACCGGGGCAGCGATAGCCGATCTCACCCTCTTCGGTCCAATAGGCCTCTCTTAAGTAGCCCAGATCACAGATCCGGGGACGCGCACTGTAGACATCGTGGTCCGAATTCGTGCCCTCCAGTTGTGCAGTCTTAAACGGGAATCCCGTAGGCGAAGCGAGCGGGTCGGTCGCGATTCGGATCTCTCCGGAAATGACCTTCCGCACAAGTGTTTCTTTGTAGTCCGCCCGCAGATCCGATTCATCACAGAACGCAAACGCGGTGCCGACTTGAATACCGGTAGCACCGTTGGCCAACGCTACGCCAAGCATTTCGTGCGAACCGAAACCACCAGCAAGCCAGAACGGCACGCCGAGCTCTTTTATCTTCGCCAGATCCACGTGGTCGCGTTCGCCGTATACGGGCTCACCGGCCTCATCGAGTTGCAGCTTCCCCCGCGGCGGCGCATTGTGACCACCGGCGGTCGGCCCTTCGATGATGAACCCGTCCACCTTCCCGTTAGCTTTCTTCAGCATGGTAAGCGCCAGTGTGTTCGACGCGATGATCGCCAGGAACCGCGGACGTTTCAGAGGCGGAAAGTCGCGATCCATGAATTCACGCGGAACAAAACTCATGGTCACGTGGTCGCCATTCTGCGCGCCTGTCACCTGCAGGGGATACGTAGCCGGTTCGTGGTTCACGTATGCATCGAGCACGCCCGGGATCCGGGTCGGAATTCCCGCGCCCATCAGCACGTAATCGACTCCCGCCAGCATGGCTCCGTAAATGGAGGGCAGGTGAGGAATTTGAATCTTCTCGAGATAATTAATGCCGACCGGATTCGTGTGGCCTTCGCGAGCAAGCCAGATCTCAATGAAATTAGCGGCAATACACAGTTCGCGCAGCTCGCGCGCATCGTCTGCGGTGTGCATTGGCAGCCGGATATATGGGGCACCTGGAGCTTTACCGCCGGCAATATAAAAGGCTTTGTAAATGCGTTCAGCGATACCCGGGAAGGGGAAATGATCTAATGCGCGGCGAATGTGTCCACCAGGATCTCCGTCCTGCAGGCGGCGGACGACAACCTCGTCCAGCGCCGTTCCTGACACTACTCCGAGTTGGCCCAACCGGGACACCGCCCTGGCAAGGCGCCAACCGGAGACGCCGACGCCCATCCCTCCCTGGATGATCGTCGGATACGTATCCATGTTCCCAGTGTGGCAGATGTCACGAGGTGATTTGTCAGATTTTTGTATTATCTTCGCGGCAATCGCTGCGCATTTATACCCAATAGCGACGTGTAATTCCGTCTCACCGGATGAGTTCGTGGCATCGCACAGAGAATGCGACCATGGGGGAGATGTCCAAGCAAGCGCAGCAGAACGTGTTGCTGGTAGTAGCAGGCCTTCTGTTTCTCATCGCCGGCTTCCGCGACTTGTTCCGCCCCGGCTGGCTGACGCTGAACGACCGCATCCCCTCGAAAACGGAGATCGCCATAGCCATGGGATTGGGGCTGTTCTTCCTGGGCGTGGCCGGCTTCCGCGCGATCAACTCCAAACCTCGGGACCGGGACAATGTGAGGCACTAGTGTGCTGTCGCGTAGAAACACTTGCCGCTATACTGACGAACTCACCGCGACAGGTCACGAATGGAGCCGCTGCGATTGTGGCTTGTACACTGAACTAGGCAGTAGATGCATCGTTCTCAAAATCCGCTCATCGCAGACTTCCTTGCATCCTGGGTTGTCTTCCTCGTCGCGCTCCCCTTGTGTATGGGCATCGCGATCGCCTCGGGGCTCCCGCCCGCGGCAGGTATTCTCACAGGTGTAATTGGCGGCATCGTCGTCGGAACTATATCGGGTTCTCCCGTCCAAGTAAGTGGTCCGGCCGCCGGACTCGCTGTAATGGTCTTCCAGTTCGTTCATGATTACGGAGCGGAAACGCTCGGCCCGCTGCTCATGCTCGCTGGCCTGTTACAAATCGCGGCAGGATACTCGAAGTTCGGGCGCTGGTTCCGCGCAATGTCCCCCGGCGTAATCTACGGAATGCTCACTGGCATCGGCATTCTGCTATTCGCCGGCCAGTTCTATGTCATGCTCGATCGGAAGCCGTACGGCCGCGGCTTGGAAAACCTTCTGAATTTGCCTGGTGCTCTACGTCTCGACGCGAACAGCCCGAGTATGTACGCAGGTCTGGTCGGGCTGATTACACTGGCCGTTCTGATCGCCTGGAATGAACTCCGCCCCGAGGCGCTCCGTGTGCTGCCCGGAGCGCTGATCGCCGTGATTGTGGGCGCGACGGTCACTTCAGTCTGGCACCTGCCGATTCAACACGTCGACTTGCCTTCCAATCTTTTCCAGATTCTCCGCTTCCCGACCCTAAGTGCGATCGGCACGGTGCTGCAGGTAAAGTTTGTGCTGTCGGCATTCGCTATCGCCTTCGTAGCCAGCGCCGAAACGCTGCTCTCGGCCGCCGCCGTCGACCGCCTGCAAAATGGGGAGCGCACAAATTACGATCGCGAACTGCAGGCACAAGGGTTCGGCAACTTCCTTTGCGGCTTTATCGGCGCTCTGCCTATGACGGGCGTGATTGTTCGCAGCTCCGCTAACGTACAGGCCGGTGGGAAGACACGGCGTTCAGCGATTCTACACGGGGTCTGGCTTCTTGGCTTCGTCATTGCCCTGCCCGGGGTACTGCGGCTGGTTCCAACCGCCTCTCTGGCTGCGATCCTGGTCTATACCGGTATCAAGCTGATCGAGTGGCGAAACATTCGGGAACTCGCCCGATATGGCACTATGCCGTTGGTGATCTACGCAGCCACCGTCATCGGCATCGTTGGAGAGGATCTGCTTACCGGTGTTGCCATCGGCGTGATTCTCTCGCTGTTGAAGCTGCTCTATAAGCTCTCACAGATGAGCGTCCGGTTCGAAGTGGATGACCGCCGCCATCGTTACGATCTCTGGTTGGAGGGTGCGGCGACATTCCTCAACATTCCTGAGATCGCGGCCATTCTCGATAAAATCCCACCGCGCACTGAAGTGCACGTGCATACGGCCAAACTCGTATACATCGATCATTCCTGCCTCGACATGTTTTACAACTGGGCGAAACAGCACGAACCGGAAGGCAGCTCGATGGTCGTGGAATGGGAGAACCTTCTCGCCAAGTACGAACTGCAGCCGCTATAGTCAGCGAAGTACGTCGGTCAGTACCAAGACGAACGCCGGCGACAGCTCCGCATATGTCGTCTCCAGCCCCTTCATCTGCGTGCGCAATGAGGCTTTCGTCTCGGGCTTGTCCAAAGCCTGCAATCCGAGTGCACCCGCCTTCGACAGGTTCTCCGAGAGCGGAATCACTTCGCGAAGCAGCGCATTGGTCCGCAGCACCGGCAACAACACCGTATGATTGTCCCTCCACACTGTGAACACCTCGCGCAATTGTGCTGGCGTCGCTCCTTGCAGGCGCCGGATAAACTCGCTCTCCGGAGGCACTGCATCCACCATGCGGTTCAACGGCACGCGATGCGTAAAGTGGCGCTTGCGGCGCTGGTCCAACAGATTCGATTCGAGCGCATCGGCCAAAACTTGTAGAGCCTTCGGCGCGACTCCACCCGCAAGCCGGTCCAGCATTGGGTGCTGATAAGACAAATGCCGCAGCCCCTCGTATCGGAGTTCGTGGCTGACCACGTCCAGCCGCGCGTACATATCACGCACGTCCTTCACGTCAGGAGGAGACCAGAGCCGTTCTGCGATGGCTGCGGTCGAAGGCCAGATCCGCGAGTCCTCGTTCTCTTCGCTGACGTACTCGTTCCACATGCACGCTTCGCCGCCCACCGCACGCTCGCTCTGCGCAGGATTGTTGTAGTAGTAGGACGCGGGCCTCAGATGATCCAGGTAATAACCCCATGAGAGAATGCCGCGAAAGCCGGCATTGGTCGCCTCCGCCAGCCCTTTCTCCCCCCGCCAGGATTGAATCACGATGTCTTTTGGCAAATCCTTCTGCAGGATTTCGTCCCAGCCAATCATCTTCTTGTTGTATTTGGCGAGCAGTTTCTGGACCCTCTTGTTGAAGTAGGCCTGCAGCCCATGCATATCTTTCAGGCCGTTCGCCGTGACGAACTTCTGTATCTGCGCATTCTCACGCCACTGCTTCGGAACCACTTCATCACCGCCGATATGGAAGTACTCGTCCGGAAACAGCGATGTCATCTCGCCAAGAAAGGCATCCAGAAACTCGTAGGTTGTCTCTCGCGTCGGGTCGATCGTGGGCGCGAATACGCCCCACTTCCTTTCGATTGCATAAGGCCCCGGTCCGCTCGCCAGTTCGGGATAGCCCACAAACCACGCGGTTGTGTGCGCGGGAACATCGAACTCGGGCACTACCCGGATACCTCGGGCGGCCGCATACGCAATGATATGCCGCACCTCGTCTTGCGTGTAGTAGTATCCGTCCGAACCCAGCTCGTGTAGCTTCGGGAAACGCTTGCTCTCGACGCGGAACCCCTGGTCATCAGACAGATGCCAGTGAAACACGTTCATCTTCACGGCAGCCATCGCATCGAGATTTCGCTCTATAACAGAAACGGGCATCCAGTGGCGTGACACGTCAATCATCAACCCTCGCCATGGAAACCGCGGACGGTCTTCTATGTGAACCGCAGGTGCCGCGAAGCCATCGTTGTCCAACCGGATGAGTTGCGCAAAGGTAGCCATGCCACGGAGCGCACCGGTCACGGTCGCAGCCTTAAGACGGGCTCCGGAAACGGTCACGTCAAGAGTGTACGACTCGTCATCGCCGAATCCCGGCAGCCCGGCCGAACCTTTGTCCGCGCCAACCGTGAGGGTCGTCTTTCCTGAGCCGGAAGGCAGAAGTGGAAGACCGGTCTGCCGGAATATCCGTTCCCGAAGCCGCGTGGCCGCCGACCGCAGTTGTGGATCAGAATTGGTGAGGACAATCTGGAAGTCGCTGTCAATCACCATGCGCCCGGCTCCTGGACTCACCTTGAGCGGCATCGGCATCAAGGCAATCGGAGGAGCGGCGAAGATTGTCATACCTGAGAGAAAGAGAATCGCCCGGATCATGTTGCTTGTATCATCTCGCGATCAGGCAGATATGATATCCGGACTCTACTACATCCGGATTCGCGGGACGCTCCAAAAGACGAACAGAAGCCACAGAATCAGGATGCCCGCGGTCAGGAAGGACAGTGCTCGCAGCGCAAGCCAGATCGGCTCGGGCCGGACTTGGTATTCCACATTATCTACAGTCGGGGAAGATGGAAGAGCAATGAAATCACTGATGTGGAAGTAGCGGGCGCGTGGAAGGTCGGTTCCGTTGATCAGGATGTGGTTCCAGGGAAACACCTGAACATTCGTTTTCAAAACGAACCCATCGGGCGCGCGCATCTGCAGAGGTAGTGCACGGTCGAATGGCGCGGCGCCGCCAACGGGGAAGGTGGCTGGGTAAACACCAAGTGTTGTAGGGGCCGGACGGACGCCGGTTGTGACCGCATACATCGCGGAGCCGTAGAAGTGCGGAGGCAGGTCCGTCATCGCCCAACGCGGTGCCCCATTGCGCGCTGCGGCGGGAACTTCGTGGGTCTCGCGGACTCGGGCGTGATCCAGTTTCATGATCAAGCCTGTCGTACTGATCGCCACGCAAAGCACAAAACACGCCACCAGGCTGCGCCTATACACGAGCAGCTTACCTCGCAGAGCGATCAACAACATGAGGCCAGTTATGAGTAAGAAGAGATCACAATATGTGACAAGGCGATAAGCAAACTGAATGAATCCGACGTACTTCTCGATCCTTGGGAGGATCAGTTCAGTGACGGACACTCCCGCGATAGCGGCAAAGAGGGCGAAGCTGAGAGAAGATGCGGTGAGCCATTTCCGCTCCCGGACCGGAAGGTTTCGAAACTCGCGGCTAGCCACCACGAAAAGGTACAGGCAGAGTAACAGCATCGGAACATTTATCTGCGTGTCCAAGTGAGGGCTGCTGAGTGTCGCGAGATTCTCCCTTTCGACGCGATAGTCCCTCGGCCAAGGCGAGAAGCGAATCCAGATATTGTCGAGCGACGTGGTATAGACAAGGATGCCTCGAACGCCGGACATCTCCAACTGCGAACCGAAACGGCTATAGGCGTAAAGGAAGGGAGCAACGAGGACAAGACCCGCTCCGGCTGCGATCAGAAGCGGGCGCAGCGGCAGCGGCTTCGCTCCGAGGCGAAAAGTGAGGAGCGCAAGCAGCGCCAATGACATAGCTCCGAGGACCGCTGTAATCGGGTGGGTGCCCAGGATAAATGAAAACGCCAAAACGAACCCAATCATTAGCGGCGCGGCGCTTGTGGTCTTCTGATGGAATACGAACCGAAGCCAAACGCAGGTGAGTACCGCCAGCATCGAGGTGGCGACAAACTCGGTGATAGCACCCCGGTTATAGAGGTCCGTCATCGGATAGACTGCGAAGGCGATAAGGGCGGCGAATCCTGCTGCGATCCACCGATTGCCTGAGAGCAGCCGGGCGGTCTTCGCCACCTCACAGGTCTGCCAGACCATCATGCCAGTGCAGAAAAGCCGGAGGGCCACGTTGGCTCCGGTCAGTGTGCTTAGAACCCCGGCAACGGGATAAAAGAAAAACCCGTAGAAAACCGGATATGGCATTCCTAATGTTTGGTTAGAATTCAGGACGACCGGAAACCAGCCGTGCTCCCGGAAATACTCACCGAAGTAGGCGATTACCCAACTGTGGTTTGCCCAATCGATTGTATAAGTTGAGTCCAGGCGCGCCATGGGGATCAGCGGGAGCGCACAGATCGCCATCAGCAGCAGACGATAGAGCCATTCCTGGGACTTCGAGAGGCTTGTTTCCGTACGGGGCGCAACGGCCACGCGGGCATGGGTAGACTTATGGCCGCGTGGGCGGACAGTGGTTCCTGGCATTCCCTTACCTACATCAAGGAGGCCGCTGGTCGCGCCTCAGACGCGAAATTTTAGATTAGAGGAGTGAGAGCAAAAAAGCAAAGATTGTAACCGCTATTTCGATGTTGAAAGGAGGCGCCAAGCCACGAATTTACTATCTATTGGAACGCCACCTCTCATTTCCACCTTGAGCACTCCAGCAAACGGTTTAACCTGCCCTCCAGAGAAGCGGCGGAGCAGGGCCTGAACTTCTGCTGGACGGCAAACGTACTCAACGGCCCCCTGGGTACCGAAGGTAGTCGTTCCCGCAAGCAACAGAATCGACTGGGGTGCGCTAGGACCCGGGAAGAGACTAACAATCGCGTAATCCTCAGAGATCGGAAGACTGGCGGACCCGAGATACATCGCCCGCTCACCCTCAGCGGGGTGTGCATTGAGAATAGCGAGGTCGCCTTTGCGAGGGCCGTCGGATACCTTTTCGAATCGGAAGTCTGCACCGAGCGCGAGTTCCCGGAGTGAGAGATTTTCCGAGGGCGAGCCGATAAAGACCAGGTCGCGGTCCTTCGTATCATCCCAGTTCAACAAGCGGCCACGCTTCACGCTGAACGGCCGATGAAGTTCATCAAAGACCTGCGTCAGTTCATGGACTGCCATCACTTCACCGACCCCCGTGTAGCCATCAAAAATGCGGGCGGACGGATCACTGTCGGAATTTCGGTAACGTAGACCGGTTTCGGGACGGCCCACAAACTCCGCATTGCTGAACACTACCAGTGGTTTCTCCCGTCCGTGCAAGGCGGCCGACCAGAACTGATCCATGGAAGGTGGAATTGCCTCTGTGCCCGCCTGTGCGGGCCGGAAGGCGAAGTACGCGGCGGCAGCGCCAGAGACGAACAGCATGAGGCCGGCGAAAAGGAACCAGAGATAGGATAGGCCGAATGTGATGGGCACCGGTTTTACTTCCGCGTCGTGTTCGCTCGCAGAAGGTGTGTCGTGATCTTTCCGGTGAGCCAACACGGAATAGGAACCGCGTGGAATTTCAAGTACGATGGCGTCCGCGGCGCCGAGCGACGCGTAGTATTCGGTCAGCTTCGCACGAAGTCGTGAGGTTTGAACGCGGACTGTCGAATCGAGCCGCGGATCAAAGTCGACAGGGCGGTGGAACACATCTACCGCGATCTGATGCTCCTTGAGAGGAGTCAGCGGACTCTCCAGCGAATGGCGAACCAGGAACAGTAGCAGGTTGCGCAACGACTCCGCGCTGTGCAGTAGCGGGCTAGCGGCTATTCGCTCGGCCTGTCCCCAGATTTCCTGGACGGCTGCGGTCACTCGATTACCATTTTACTCTCCTTCAGACTGAATGTTACCGCGCAGTAACAACTCCTCCTAAGCAATTGAGAATTATGGTGTAACAGAGTCGAAGCCGTATCATACCCTCCGCAACTTTACTTTGAGCGGACCGGAGAGCACTATGCGGGTAGTCGAGGGGCAATGTGTGCCGGTCTTTAGCCGGCCGGCGATCGAATGGAGTCCTCTCGAACCACGTGGGGTCTAAAGATGAATACTCTCGTCCTTAAGAGGCTCAGGCTTGCAACGTGTGCGGCCCTGATGATGCTGTTCGCCACAATTCCAAGCTGGGCACAATTTGAAACAGCCCGACTGACGGGTCTTGTTCTTGATGCGTCCGGCGCCGCCGTAGCGGGCGCCCGAATCACTGCAACAAACCTGGCCACCAATGCCGTTTCCACAGTGGACAGCGCCTCCCCTGATGGGCGGTTCCTCCTGTCTGCCCTGCCTCCTGGCCGATACCGTGTGGAGGTGAGCAAAGAAGGCTTTCGAATCCTGAAACAAGAGGTCACTCTCCAGGTTGCACAAGTGGCGGATGTGACCTTTACTCTTGAACCCGGTCAAGTAACCGAGTCCGTCACTGTCACCGAAGAGGCCGGCCTGGTGGAATCCGCGTCGTCCTCGATCGGTGCGGTAGTTCAGACGCGGCCAATCGTGGAATTGCCGCTGAACGGCCGCAACTTCACTCAACTCGCGACGCTATTGCCGGGTGTGACGCGAGGCGTGGCAGATGGTGACGCGTCCGGCGGAAGAGGCAATGTGGAAACCTTCCGCAACAACTCTTCCGGCGGCGCGGCACTCGCGGTTAACGGATTACGCCCGCAGGCGAACAGTTTCCTGCTGGACGGAACGGACAACAATGAATCGCTGGTGAACACGATCATCCTGAACCCGAATGTGGAATCGATCGCAGAATTCCGTGTGCAGACTTCGGTGGCACCCGCCGAGTTTGGACGCGCTGGCGGCGGTGTGGTGAACGCGGTTACGAAGAGCGGCACGAATGAGTATCACGGTAGCGCGTACTGGTTCCTACGCAATAGCGAACTCGACGCCCGCCCAACGTTCGCCCCGACTAAAGATCCGTTCAAACGCAATCAGTTTGGCGGTTCGCTGGGCGGCAAGATCATCTCAAACAAATGGTTCTTTTTCGGGGACTACGATGGCCTGCGCAGGCGCCAGCCGCTATCAATAGACCAGGCCACCGTGCCGACGGCCAAGATGCGGACCGGCGATTTCAGCGAACTGCTGAGCCCGGCGGCGGGGTCGGGCATCT
Source organism: uncultured Solibacteraceae bacterium (assembly GCA_964464925.1). Lineage (GTDB taxonomy): Bacteria > Acidobacteriota > Terriglobia > Bryobacterales > Bryobacteraceae > CAYXLI01. Next base: position 9,843 of record CAYXLI010000041.1, read on the forward strand.
CGAGTCCAATCTTCATTCGTGATCTAACGACGGGTGCTCCGTTCCCCGGCAACGTAATTCCGGCCAGCCGGCAGAACAAGGCAGGATCGAATTACCTGAACGCCTTTCCCGTCGCGAATGTGCCAGGTAAGCTGACGCAGAACTACATTTCGCAGCGGCGACTGGTGGAAGACACGGATCAGTGGGATGTGCGGAGCGACTACATCCTGCGCCAGAACGACACCCTGTTCGCACGTTTTAGTAAAGGCACCACTGATTCAACGACGACTTCGCGGCTGACCACGCTGCCCGCGGGTTTCGGCTCCGGAACAAATACCGCGAATCCGTACCAGGCTGTTCTCGGCGAAACGCACGTCTTCAACAGCGCTCTCATTAACGAATCGCGGTTCTCGTTCAGTCGCATCAAGTATGGGTATCTGCCTCCATTCCAGGACCAACCGCTTTCGGCGAACCTGGGGATTGCGAATGCGAACACGAGTCCGCTGCTCGGCGGCGGCGCATTGATCGGCGGATACAACAATCAACTGGAATACACGGGCGACTTCGGCCCTTACCTGGTACCGCAGAATACGTGGCAAGTAGCGGATACCGTTTCGTGGGTGCGCGCGCAGCATTCTTTGAAGTTCGGCTTTACGGTGATCCGGCGGCAGGTAAATCTGTTCCGTCCGAACCGCGGCAAAGGCTACTTCTTTTTGTTCGGAAATGGCGATAGCCCGTACTCGACAGGATTCGAGCAGGCCGATCTGCTGGCCGGATTTGTGAATGAGTACACGATTGGGCCTCCGTTCGGCATGGTGGGCACTCGCAACTGGGAGAATGGCTTTTTCGTTCAGGACGACTGGCGTGTTACGCGCCGGCTCACATTGAATCTGGGGCTACGCTATGACTATTTCACGTGGCCGACAGAGGTTGCGAACCGCCAGGCGAACTTCAACCTGGCGACGGGTGCGCTGCAGATAGCGGGGCAGAGCGGTGTGCCGGCGAGTCTGCTGAAAACCGACAAGAACAACTTCGCTCCGCGCGTGGGCTTTGCCTTCTCTATGAATGACAAGACTGTGCTGCGCGGTGGATACGGAATTTTCTACTTCCTGGATCGCGGCGGCATAGACAACCAGTGGGCGCAGAATCCACCGTTCAGCGGCTACTCCTCATACCGGTTCGAGCAGGGCTACCGCATTACGCTTTCGGGCCAGGCTCCGCTTGGGAACGGCACGAGCGGATCGCTGGACAACCGGTTCGCGGCAAATCCCCTTCCGCTTGGCAGCACGGCGGGAATCAATTTGAACAACCCGGTGGGACTGACCGTGTTCGCCTCGAATTCGAATAACGTGAATTCGTATGTGCAGCAGTGGAACCTGCAGGTGCAACGCGAACTTCCAGGCCAGTGGGTATTGGACCTAGGCTATGTGGCGACCGCAGGGCACAAGCTAATGACTTACTGGGATGCCAACCGGCCAGTGTTCAACTCGAACAACGTGCGTGCTTACCCGCAACTGGGCAGCGTAAACGTGCAGGAGTCGCGCGGCAACTCAATCTACAACGCCATGCAATTGCAGATCGAGCGCCGGTTTGCAAACGGCTTCCAGATGCGGGGTGCGTATACGTGGTCACACGCAATCGACGACGGTTTGGGAGCCTTCGACTCTGGCCAGCCTCAGGACATTCGCAACCTGAGCCTGGAGCGAGCGAGTTCCAGCCTCGACATACGGCATCGCTGGGTGCTGAGCGGATTGTACGAGCTGCCGTTCGGCAAGAGCAAGGCGGTAGGTTCGAGCTGGAATCGAGCAACGGATCTGGTTCTCGGTAACTGGCAAATGAACGGCATCTGGGTGTGGCAGACGGGCCAGCCCGTGAACATCACCCAAGGCGATAACTACCGGCCGGATCCAGTGGGATCGCCGACGGTGACCGGCAATCCGGACAACTCCATTTCGGCCAGCTTGTTCCGGCAGGTTCCGAAGAACGCATCGGGTGTCGTGATTCGGCCTGGCTTCCTCAGCCGGAACGCGATCTACGGGCCCGGGACGAATCAGCTCGACCTTTCTGTGTTCAAGAAGTTCCCGATTACGGAGCGCGTCAAGATGGAGTTCCGGGCCGAGAGCTTCAACCTGACGAATACGCCGCAGTTTGCGAATCCGCAGGGGGACATCACGAACGGCAACTTCGGGAAGATCACGACTACGAGGTTTTCGACGAACCGGCAAACGCAGTTGGCTTTGCGGTTCTCGTTCTGAGCACCTCATCGTAGTGAGTGCGAAGGGACCGGAGCGATCCGGTCCCTTCTTTTCAGAAACCCGCGGCCTTCCCCTTCGCCTTTGCGCGAGTGAGTTCCCGGATGAGCGCAGTTTCCTCTGGTTTGTATGGCGAGCCGTCTTCCCGGAACACTTCGTGGAACCAGATCTGTGGTACGCGATCTCCGACGTAAGGCTTTTGCCAGGAATCCCACGGCAGATATGTCTGCGTCTTGCCGGCGACCAGGCCCCAGTTGATCGCGGCCACACCGTACTTTTGCGCGATAGGCAGTGTCCCGGAGAACGTGCTGCCGTTGCCACGCGCCATATACTCCGTGCACAGCAGAGGGCGATTGTATTGCTGTAGTGAGATAATGCGCTTCTCAAACTGCTCCGGTTTCTCGTAGCTGTGAAACGAGATCACATCGGACTCTTCGAGTTGTACCTTCGCCATTGCACTGAGCTTGGCCGGATCGGACCAGTCGCCCTGCCACACGCCGCTGGTGAGCGGCTGTTTCGGCTTGGCTGATCGAGCCCATGCGAAGGCCCGCGGCAAGAGAGCAAGCACCAGTTCCTTCTTATTCGCGGGCTGCTGCGTCAGGTAACTGGAGTTGTTCATGTTGTCCGGCTCATTCCAAATGTCCCAGGCGAGCACGCGCGGATCGTTGGCGAACGCGGATACCACACCCTTTACATATTGTTCGAGGCGCGGGTATTGCGCGGGATCCTGCAGCGCCTTCACGCCCGGGCTCTGCATCCAGCCCGAATTATGCACTCCTGGCTTCGGCGCCCTTTGGGGTCCGAGTTGCGGATTCGGATCCCAGCATGCGTCGAACAGGACAAACATGGGTTTGATGTGATGCCTGGCTGAAATGGTGAGGAACTGGTCAATGCGTCTACGGAACCCTTGCGGATCCTGATCCCAAAGCAGATCGTGCAGGAAGACACGCATGGTGTTCATCCCGATGCTTTCTGCCCAGCCGAGTTCAGTGTCGATGCGCTTGGGATCGAACGTTCCGGCCTGCCACATCTCCAACTCATTGATGGCGGTGGAGGGAATATAGTTCGCTCCTACGAGCCAGGGTTGCTGGTTGTACCAAGTGCGGGCGCGCTGCTCCGTCCAGCGCGTCTGAGCGCACAGAGGAAGTGCGAGGAGGCATACGAGCAAAAGTCGGCGGTGCATGTGTCCTTTATTGTCTATGAGCGAGCGTCAGAGCTGTGTCCGCAGCGCTTACGCCGCGGTACTGTGCTTCTTCAAAAATAGAGAATCCGCTCACGTCGGAGTTCGCGTAGAGGATGCCGTAGTGCCCTTTCCCGGCAAGACGAAGGCGCTCGGGCTGAAAGAGGCTGCCGGGCACAGGCCGGGCCATGGCGTGACCTATGCGCATAATGTCGATCCGTGAGACGCATTGGCGAATGTCCGGATGCGCGCGGGAGAGATCGTTCAGGATCGCTTCCTTCCAATGGTTCCAATCCCTGCTGAGCAGAAGCCGCCGGTTCTCCGCAGGGGAGCCGGTCGCGAGAGCCCAATAGAAAGTCCAGACCGTGCGTTCGACGCGAGAATTCAGGCTCATGTGCCGGGCGTGAACGTAGCCGAGTGCCGGTGAGTCGTAGATGACGTTGTCCCAGGCGAGTTCGATACCCTTTTCCCGCGGCAACCGGTCCAGCGTGAGATTCGCGGTGAGCCAAGGGGAGTATTCCGTGCGCAGCGGCGGAGCATCGTCCATCAGATAACGCGCGGTGAACGTAGGTGCGGCGAGAATGACCTGACCGGCGGAGAACTCCATATCTGGAGTCAACACTCTATATCTACTCTTTTGCTTCTCGATCCGGTAAGCAGTGGCGCCGGTGCGAATGTATTGTTTCAGCTTCGCTGTGAGCCGGCGCAGGATCCAGCCATTGCCCTCCGGCCAAGTCAGAGGGCCCTTCTCATCGTGCTCACGCGATGCGAAGTAGTGAATGCCGGCCCAGGCGGATGTATCCGACGAGTGTGCGCCGTAGTCATCACGGCAGGAATAGTCTACGTACCAGTGCAGGTAAGGCGATTCGAAGCGATTCTGCTTCAGCCAATCGCGCATGGAGAACCGGTCGAGATCAGACGGGCGCGCACCAACCGCCATGGGGATCGTGAACTGCCGAGTGGCGCGCTGTTCTTTCATGAGTTGATCGAAGCGCTGAAACTCCTCCTTGTCCCGCTTCGTGGCGGCGAACTCAGGTTCGAGACCCTCTTGCCAGCGGCCGTGAAGAAAGAGACGCTCTTGAGGGCTGAAGCAGAGATACCGTTCATCCCAGATGCCGTCCTTGAGCACACCGAACTCTTCCATTAATTCCTTTACGAAAATGGCCTCTTTGTTCGGCACGGGTACGTAGTGCGCCGCCCAAGGATAGGCACTGACCTCATTTTCGCCAAACCGGGAGTTGCCGCCGGCTTGCGGCTCCATCTCGAGCACAACGAAATCCTTGTAGCCGCGCTTTTCCAGGCGCCATGCCGCAGAAAGGCCGGCCATGCCGCCGCCAACGATCACGATCCCATGCTTCTCCTTGCGTTCAGGTGCGGCAAAGGAGACGCGATCGCGCAGGCGGTGGCCGGCGATTTGGGATTCGTTCACGAACGTGCCGATTATCGGACGATCGCCTTTGGCGTTGAGCCCTATAAGGGCGGCACTGAGGAATTGGCGGCGGTGCATGCAGCTAGCTAATGCGCGATGTCTCGCCACTCCCTCTCATACAGCCGCACCAGGATCTGGTCGTTCAGCCGGTTCGGCTCCACCTGAAGCGGCTGCATGTCACCGGGGAAATGGAATAGTTCCGCGAGCGTTTGAGTATTGAGGAAACGCAGGCCCGATACCAGTTGCGATGGCGTCTCATACGGACGGTTGGATGCGAGGATAAAACCCCACTCGCCGAAGGATGGCACGTAGACGTGATACGGGTACGTCTGCATGCCCGTCTGCCGGATTGTCGAATGGATGCACCAGTAGGACTCGCGCGCAAAGAGCGGCGACGTGCTCTGTACGACAAAGCCGCCGTTGGCCGAGATGTGTTTCGATAACAGCCGGTAGAAGGCGGTAGTGTACAGCTTTCCGAGTGAGTAGTTGGTCGGATCGGGAAAATCCACGACCGCGAAATCGAACATATCGTTGTGCTCGGCGAGCCAGGGGAACGCATCCTCATTGATGACACGAAGCCGCGGATTGCTGAGCGATTTCGAATTCAGTTCCGCAAGGTAAGGATTGGTGCGGAACAGCTTCGTCATCTCAGGGTCGAGATCGACCAGCGTGATGGCCTCAACGGAGGGATACTTGAGGATTTCGCGCACGGCGAGGCCATCGCCTCCGCCCAGCACCAGCACGCGCTTTGCGCCGGGCACAGCGGCCAGTCCTGGATGAACCAGCGCTTCGTGATAGCGGTACTCGTCACGAGATGAAAACTGTAGATGCGAACTGAGGAAGAGGCGAATATCGTCCTTCCACTTCGTGAGCACTATCCGCTGGTAGCGGGTGTTCTTCGACAGGATGACTTCATCGGCATAAAGATTGTTGTCGGCCGCGGCCGAGATGCGCTCGGCACCGACCATACCGGCCGTCAGTGCCCCGAGCACCAGCACGCCGGCGATGCGGAGAAAGCTACTTCGGCCGAGCTGATCCCGAAACAGGAACGTGGACCACAGCGCGACGACTGCGTTGATCATCCCGAACAGAATGGCTGAACGGACCAGGCCGAGGTGGGGAACGAGCAGCAGCGGAAACAGAAGCGAGGCCCCGAGCGCACCGAGGTAGTCGAACGTGAGGACATGGCTGACGAGATCACTAAAGCGGAAGCGATCCTTGAGGATCCGCATGAGCAGCGGAATTTCCAGTCCGACCAGCGTACCGATGAGGATCACGATGAGATACAGCAGGAAGCGGAAGCTCTGGGTATAGGCGAAGGCCCAGAACAGCAATGAGGACGAGAATCCGCCTATGAGCCCCACGAGGAGTTCGATATAGATAAAGCGCGCCACCAGGCCCCGCCCCACGAACTTCGAGAGCCAGCTTCCGATGCCCATGGCGAACAGGTAACTACCGATAACGGTAGAGAACTGGAGCACGCTGTCACCGAGGAGATAGCTGGCCAGCGTGCCCGCGATCAGTTCATAGATTAGCCCACAGGCGGCAATCAGGAAAACCGAGATGAAGAGAACTACTGACAAGCTAGTGCACTGCCGCCGCGATGATGATACACACACCGATGGACATGGCACCCACCATAATGGCCAAGGCAGTGTTCTTCTTCTCCACGATTTCGGCCCACAGATCGTAGGGCGTCATTTTGTCGATTAACGCAAAGGCGCCCACGAAGATGATGATGCCGAGAATCGCATACAACACTGCGTTCAGCAGGTAACCGGGGTGAAACTCAGCCATAACTTACTTTCCTCCAGAATATCTGTGATAGCCGCTATAGATGGGGCGGTACGCGCCCGGGTTGTCGCGCACGGAGCGCGGGTCGGTATGGGTCTGGTTGACCGAAGAGAAACTATATCCCTTGTAGTCGAGCCAGGAAGCGCCGCCAATGAGCGAAAGCGCGTACAGCGCGAAGAGAGGGTGCTTCAATCGTCACCTCCTGAGGAAGTGCTGATACTGAATGGCGAGCCGTAGTCGCTCTCAGACCAGCGCTCGTTTTCGAATTTCATTCTGCGTACGGACGAGATAATGGGCGGAATCAGCAAAAGCAGAAACGCGGGCAGGAAAAAGATGGCGTTGCCTGCGCCTTGCTTCACGTCGATGGTGTAGGCCATTCCCCTGCCGAGCAGGTTGCGCGTGGAGCTTTCTTCCATCTCGGGTTCGACACGAAGATAGTAGCGGCCCGGCGGCACCGATGGAATCGTAATCGAGCCTCTGCGGTCGCCCTCGGTCCAGGATCCGTCGCTGTCACTGCCGGAGTAATAGCTGAGTTCCTTGCCGAAATCGTACGTGTCGCCAGTCTGCTCATTGATCAGGGCGAGGTTGAAGTAGGCCCAATCGTTGCTGAGATCCGTGGAGATCTCGACTTTCACGTTCGATGAATGCCCCTTCATCTCGAACACGGGCGTGACGAATGCATTCTCCGTGGACTTGGCCTTTCCTTGGAACGTGTAAGTCTGATGGAATACGTTGTCGCTGTGATTCACGCCTGCCATGGCGATAACTGCGACCAACAAGACGATGGACCAGAGAATGAACGAACGCCAGATGCTGCCAACGGAGCCTGGATGCGGGTTCGGCTGATTCGAAAAGACTCCGCGCGGAGCGGGTGGAGCGCCCTGCAGTTTGAACGCGCTCCAAATCACCGAACCCGCCGTGTACTCGCCCACGGACCAAACCGTCTCGCCTTCTGTCTTTTCGGACGACAACATAAACGGCGGACTCACGTAATCCGATGTGTTCACGGATTCGCCGACGCGTACCTGCCATGGGAACTCGCCCATGACGTAGACAGTGTTGGCGACGGCAGATTGAAAGTGCTTATAGGTCCGGCCGCCGACTTCCGCGGTGGGCTTCGCAGACTGGCTCACTCGCGGCAGCGACTGGATGGTCTTGATGTCGTTCCAATGGCCGTCGTACTCGCTCAAATAGCGGTAGCCATGATATGGATTGTAGAGCAGGTATTCAGTCCAGCGGTACGTCACTCCGTCGACTACAATCGCCCGGACCTGAAAGCCGATGTGCTCGAAGGGAATGTCATGGAGTTTGCCGCGTGCGCCAAGCGGAATCAGCGGCTGAATCTTCTGCCGGCCCTGAAACTGCTGCAGAACGGTGAGTGTCGGGGTCCGCGTATCGAGAATGCTGGTGCAGTGTTCGCAAACGGCATTCAAAGATTGTGCGTAGCCGCGCAGGTTCACCGTTCCACCGCAATTCGGACAGATAAGCGATTTGACCTGGGGGACTGGAGCGGCTGCCATCACGACCACCCCTCAAACAGCTTCACGTTTTTCAGATTCAGATCCTGATATGTGACCGCCTGGCCGGTGAACAAGAGCGCGGGATCTTCACTGAAGTCGAGAGTGGCGAAGCGCGCGTCGGGCGTGCGCAGATCGATAAAGGAACAGACATTCTTGTCCCAGTATTCGAACGGCAACTCGCCTTGGACACCAAGATATTGCGCGTTTGTGACGGAGGTCACCTCGTACGAGACGCCATTCAGTTGCACCGTCTTGCCGGCGTAGAGCTGATCGCGAGAAGGGATGCCTTCTTTCGATTGCGCGAGAAAGGAGACGGCGTAGTCGAGCATCGCATCGGAAAGCCAACCGCTAGCACCGTCGTTCGTGACGAAATGCCATTCGTTCCAGTTGCCCTGGTCGTAGCCGTAGATGATGCGGCCCACGATGACGAATGCTTTTTTGTTGAACATGCCCTCCGTGCCGATCTGGACGGGAGACGCATCGCGAGGCAGGTCCGCCACTTCGCCCACTTTCTTCAGGTCGACGTCGGTGCGGACTAGAATCGAGTGGCAGTATTCGCAGGTGGTCTGGACGGCGCTCGACCAGAGGAAGCGGATCGGCGCTCCGCAATTCGGGCAGTTCGCAGTGGGCTGGCTCATGCGGTATAGGGCCGGTCGATGCGGCGTACGCGGACGCTCGCCGCACCGAATTCCTCTCTCAGATGCTGCTCAAAATCCCAGTCCTGGCGTGGACGGCAGCAGAACAGGTTGAGACACAACGACCGGTATTCCGGAAACGTGTGGCAGGTGAGGTGCGATTCGGTCAGCATCAACATTCCAGTGACCCCTCCGGCACCGGGAAACTTGTGCCACTGCGCCTCACTCAGCGGATGCAGAGACATCTCGCGGATGATGCATGCGAAGAGCGCATCGAGTTTTATGGGATCCTGAAGCGCAACAGAGTCGCACCCGTGCGCTTCCACGACCCACTCACATCCACCAGTTAGATTCACGGCTTGGGTGAACTAGTATTCTACTGCTGCGCGCTGCCGCATTCGGGACAGAATTTTGCACGCTTCGGAATCGGCTTGCCACATTCGACGCAGAACTTGGTTTCGGCAGCCGGCTCCGTAGGCGGCGGCGCGGGTGCGCCCGCCTGAGGAGGAGCCGGGGGCGGCTGCTGCGGAGGCGGCTGCTGCGGACTCATGGCATCCGGACCCGCAGGACCTGTCTGTCCGGGGCGCATTGCGTTCGCCAGAGTCTGCGCGAGAGTAAAGCCTGCGCCCAATCCGACGCCGGCTGAGGCGAGATTGCCGCCGCTCTCATTGGCCGCGGCGATGGGAACGGACTGAGCTACCTGGAACTGCGTATATCTATTCATGTCGCCAAGCACGTTCATGCTGACGCGCTGATCCAGGAACTTCTGAATCTCTTCGGGTAACGAAAGGTTCTCGACAACAAATGTATCCAAGGCAAGGCCGAAGGAAGTAAAAACCGGGGCAAGATGGGCTGCGATCTGCTGCGCGAATTCGTTCTGGTTCGCGGCCATATCGAGAAACGGGATCTGGCTGGACGCAATTGCGTCCGTCATGCTGCCGATGATCGTGTTGCGTAGTTGGCCTTCCATTTCGGGAACGGTATACGTGTCGCGGGTTCCGCTGATCTTTGTGTGAAACGTACGCGGATCCTGGACATGCCAGGAGTAGATGCCGAACGCGCGGAGGCGGATTGCGCCAAACTCCTTGTCACGAATGGTGATGGGATTCGGCGTGCCCCATTTTTGATTTACCTGCTGGCGCGTGGAGAAGAAGTATACGTCGCTCTTGAACGGCGACTGGAACATTTTGTCCCAGTTCATGAGGTTCGTCAGCAACGGGAGAGTGTTTGTGTTCAGGGTGTAAAGCCCTGGCCCAAGGACATCGGCCACGCGTCCTTCATTCACGAAGGCGGCCATCTGGGATTCACGAACGGTCAGTTTGGCGCCGTTCTGAATCTCCATGTCCTGCATGGGGTAGCGGTACGACAGGATGCCATCCTCTGGCTCGGTGTAGTGGATGACATCGATGAATTGCTTCTTCAGGAAGTCTTTGAGCGCCATATTTCCTCAGTCAATTGAGTATACGGGAATCGTGCTCAAGTTGTTCCCAAGGTTGCGCGCGCCTTTGTAACGCGCTAGCGTCAAAAAGGAGGTCGAGTATGCGGGCCCTGCTTCTCACGTTTCTGTTGGCGTCAACCGTCTTATATGGACAGCGCGGAGGGGGAGGATCCCGCGGTGGTGGAGGAGGCGGGGGATTCCGTGGCGGAGCCGGCGTTCACACCGGCGGTGGCTTCCGGGGTGGCGGCGGGTTCCGTGGCGGCGGGTTCCGTGGCGGTGGATTCCGCGGCGGAGGCGGCTTCGGCTTCGGACATGGGTTCCGCGGTGGCTTTGGTTTCGGGCGAGGCTTCTACAACCGGGGCTTCTACGGAGCCTATTGGTATCCCTATTTCTCGCTCGGCTCCTATGGCGGATACTACGGCGGATACTACGATCCGTACTACTATTCGTACTATCCGGATCCGTACTACTACGGATCCAACTATTACAGTGCGCCAGCTACATCCTATTACTACGCTCCGGCGCCTGTCGAGCCACGCGAACCGGTGGTGATCAACCAATACTACACGCAGCCGCGGCCGGCTGCGCCTCCGCTGGTGAGCAACTCGAGCTACTACCTGATCGCACTGCCGAACGGTACGGTGGAAGTTGCTATTTCGTACTGGGTGGATCGGGACATTCTCCATTTCGTGACAAAGAACCGGATTCAGAGGAACGTGCCGCTTTCCGCGGTGGATCGCGACCTGACAGACCAGCTCAACCGCGAACGCGGCGTACAGTTCAATTGGGGTCAGACCCCCTAGTCTGGCTTACAGTTTGACGGCCTGTAAAATAGGCCTTATGTCTTCCGTTCCGGATGAGTTTTATCGAATTAGTAAGCTGCCTCCCTACGTGTTCGCGGTTGTGAACGAGATGAAGGCACGCCTGCGGGCAGATCAGCAGGATGTGATCGATCTCGGCATGGGTAACCCTGATGGCGCTACGCCGCGGCCCATCGTGAACAAAATGATCGAGGCCGCACGGAACGCACGCAACCACCGCTACTCACTTTCCAAGGGCATTCCGAAGCTGAGGGAAGAGATCGTCAAGCGTTACAAGAAGAACTACGATGTCGATCTGAATCCGAATTCCGAAGCGATTGTCACCATTGGCGCCAAGGATGCGCTGGCGCATCTGCTGTTCGCTGTGATTGGACCCGGCGATGCGGTGGTTTCTCCGAACCCGGCTTATCCGATTCATCAGTACGGCGTCGTGATGGCCGAAGGACATGCCTGCATGCTGCCCATGCCGAATCCGGCGGAGTTCCTGAACGGGCTCGAGGATCTGTATAGACGAAGCACGCGGAAGCCGAAGCTGATCCTGATTTCGTTTCCGCACAATCCGACGACGCAGTGTGTCGATCTGGATTTCATGAAAGAAATCGTACGCATGGCGCACCAGCATGGCTCGATGGTGCTGCATGATTTTGCGTACGCCGATATCTGCTTCGACGGCTACAAAGCGCCCAGCATTCTTCAGGTAGATGGCGCAAAGGAAGTGGCTGTTGAGATCTTCTCCATGTCCAAGAGCTACAACATGGCCGGCTGGCGCGTTGGCTTCTGCCTGGGCAATCCGAAGATGATCGCCGCGCTCGCACGCATCAAGAGCTACCTGGACTACGGCGTTTTCCAGCCGATTCAGATCGCGTCCATTATCGCGCTGCGTGAGTGTGAAGAAGATACCCAGAAGATCTGTACTCTGTATCAGAAGCGGCGGGACCTGCTGGTGAATGGCTTGAACAAAGCAGGCTGGCCGGTGGAGAAGCCGAAGGGCTCCATGTTCGTGTGGGCTCCGATTCCGGAGCGGTTCCGCGATATGGGATCGCTGGAGTTCTCGAAAACGCTGCTCGAGAAATCGCTGGTTGCCGTGTCACCGGGCATCGGCTTCGGCCCCATGGGCGAGGGGCATGTGCGATTTGCCTTGATTGAAAACGATCACCGCACGCGCCAGGCGTTGCGCGGTATCAAGCATTTCCTGGCCAGCTAACGCGCGGCCGCTTGTTCAGCAGGGCTGGTGCTCCAGCGAATCGGCTTCACCGGCCCTACTACGAACCAGAAACTCGCGGCCCCGCCGATCAGCAGTAGCGCCAGAATTGCGAACGGAATCACGAAGGAACCGGTCTCCTCCACGATCCATCCTGTCAGTGCGGGACCGACGATCCCGGCCAGATTACCGAACCCATTCTGCATTCCGGTCCATTTTCCAGCCGCCGAAGGACCGGCGATAGTCTGCGTGATGGCCCAGAGGTTTGAAGAGTATAGGCCGAAAAGCAAGCTGGCGCCCATCAGCACGGAGAGGGCCAGCGTCTCGTTTGGAATGATCACGACGGAAACCATGGGAAGCGCAAGCAGGAATCCCGACACAATGAAGCCTTTTCGAACTTTCGTGGGCGACATACCCCTGAAGATCAGGTGATCCGAAAAATAGCCTCCGAGTGTCGCGCCAATCGCGATGGCGACGAACGGCAGTGAGGCGAACACCGCCATCTTGTCCATCGAGAAGTGGCGCTCCTTCACCAGGTAGTAAGGCAGCCAGTTGATCAGGAAATACCAGACATAGTTTCCGCAGAACAGGCCGAGAAAGGTGCCCCAGGAATCGCGCTTGCCCGCAATCTCCAGCATGCTGGGAGCAGCCTCAGACGCGGATGCCGCGAGCGCCGTATCACGCGGCCCCCAGATGAACCATGGCACCACCCAGAGCAGGCTTCCGAAACCAAGGATGTAGAACAAGGGCCGCCAGCCGTAGTGGCTCACAATCAGGGCGCCGAGGAATGTACCGATGGCCGGACCAAGTTTTGATCCGGCGTCGATGAGTGCATTGGCCACACCGCGATGCCTCTCCGGGAAGTTGCCCGCGAGAATCTTCGAATACGAAGGATAAGAAACGCACTCTCCGATTCCCAGCAGCAGCCGGAACACAAGCAGGGCGGCGAACGTGTTGACCAGCCCTGTACCGGCAGTCGCCATCGACCAAAGAATAAATCCGGCGCCATAGACGAGACGGACGTTGAACCTGTCCACCAGCCATCCACCAAAGAGCTGGCCGATGGCGTAGGTCCAGGAGAACGCAGAGAGCAGCAGACCCAGCATCTTCGGCGTGAGATGAATCTCGTCCATCAGCTTGGGCGCGGCCACGGAGAGGTTACCGCGATCCACGTAATTAATAAAAACGGAGAACACCAACAGAGCGACAATGCGCCACTGCGCGGCACTGAGGTTTTCGCTGGAGCGATTGCCGGGAGTCATGCGAGTGCCCACGATTCTATAACAGCGGGGCAGCACATTTGCTGGTTCACATCAGTGTAACGAACATCCACAAAGCGGCCGCAGCCGAGACCCCCGCTGCAAGCCACCCGAGCAAACGCAACCAGGGCGGATTGCGCCTCATCCCCATTACGCGCTCGTCACTTGTCAACAGGACAATGAGAACGATAACGCCGGGAGCGAGAACTCCGTTCAGGATCGACGCCCAGAACAGCATTTTCACTACTGGAATTCCGGCATAGATCAATCCCATTCCGAGAGCCATTGCCGTAGCCATGGTTGCGTAGAATCGCGGGGCGAAGCCCGGCTGCTCGTGCAAGCTGCTCGGCCAGCGGGCCGCTTCGGCTACCGCATACGCAGTGGATCCGGCGAGCGTGGGAATGGCGAGGAGGCCCGTGCCAATGATGCCCAAAGTAAACAGGAACGAGGCGGCCTGACCGGCAATTGGCTCCAGAGCAGCGGCGGCGTCTTTGGGAGTGGCAATCTCATGTTTGCCGTGTGCAAACAGCGTTGCCGCCGCGGTAAGCGTAATGAAGTAGGTGATCAGTTTCGATATGAATGATCCGGTCAGGACGTCTACCTGGGAGCGTTTGAGATCCTTGTCAGTCGCTCCCTTACGGGACTTAACGGTCTTGCGCCCGAGCGCGTACTCTTCCTCCACCTGTAGGGATACCTGCCAGAACAGAAAGTAAGGTGACACAGTCGCGCCAAGAATCGCGACGAGAACGGAAATGTAGGAAGGACTTTGCAATACCTGAGGGACGAAGCTCGCCTTGAGTACAGCCGTCCATTCAGGCTTAGACAGAAATCCGGAAAGCAGATACGCGAAGAGCACCAGTGCCAGCCACTTCAACGCGCGCTCCATTTGCCAGTAGGACAGAAAGAAGAGAAGGAGGGTGATTCCAGTGGCGTAGACCGGCACACACCAAAATGCTGGAATGCCGCTAACCATCTGCGTTACTTCGGCCATTCCTCCCAGATCGGCCCCTAGTGTAACGGTGTTAGCCAGAGCCAGCGCACCGCATAATAAAAGCACCACCCATCGAGGGAAATAAGTCCGTACGTCCGCCGTGAGCCCGCGGCCGGACACCATACCGAGCCGGGCGCACATCCACTGCAAAGTAATGATTACGGGCAGCAAATAAAGGGAGGTCCACAGGGTGACGTACCCGAGCGTGGCACCTGCGATCGAATACGTCACAATGCAGGACGGATCATCATTGGCAGCGCCGCTGATCACCCCAGGACCGAGTTGTCGCAAGAAACGAGTCACTTAAGTTGGATCCATTTGTTTCACAGATTTGCACCCAAGTTTGTGGAATCGCTGGTATCATGCGCGTATGGCCGCGCTGTATGAGGTCTCTTCCCCCGAGCTGGTGGACCTGCGGGAACTCAAAACGGGAGATCTCGATCCGATCTTAGAAGAAGAAGGTCTCGTCTGGCGAACACAGTTGAGCTGGGATTTTGAAGCTTCGGCTGAACTCGTGCGCCGGTTCGTGAAGATCCAGGCCCTAAGTGGGTACGCGCTAGTCTTATCCGGGCGGCCGATCGGTTACGCATACTACGTTGTGGAGGATCATAAGGCGCTGATCGGCGACCTTTATATCCTGCGAGAATTTTCCTGCACGGAATACGAAGACTGCTTGTTACAGGCTGTTCTGGATGCACTGTCGGCCGTGCCGTACCTGCAGCGAATCGAGGCTCAACTCCTGATGCTGCGCAGCGCATTCGACCGTTCACTTCCCTACATGCAGTATGCGCGCGTGCAGATGCGGCACTTCATGATGGTCGATTTAGACGACACACGCGCGCTGCCTGAGGGAAGGTCCTCCACGCAATATCGATTCACGTTGTGGAACGAGCGGCGGCAGGACGAAGCGGCACAGCTTATCGCCAAGGCTTATCACGGTCATGTGGATGCCACGATCAATGACCAGTACCGGTCCTTCGGCGGCGCCCGGAGGTTCCTGCAAAACATTGTGCAATATCCCGGTTGCGGGACGTTTTTCGATAACGCTTCGATTCTGGCCGAAGGGGCAGACCATCGGTTAGGCGGCATGTCGCTGGCCAGCCTGGTAGCCCCGGAGGTCGGGCACATCACTCAGATCTGCGTGAGCCCCGATGTGAAGCACACAGGCCTCGGCTATGAGTTGCTACGCCGTTCGCTGCAGGTATTTCGCGAGCACGATTGCGAGAAAGCCAGCCTCACGGTAACCGGAGCGAACACCGAGGCAGTTCGGCTGTATCAGCGCATCGGATTCCGGTCCATTCGCCGCTTTGGCGCGTTCGTCTGGGAAGGAATTTAGTCTTGCTGTACGGGTTCGGGCGCAATTGAAGGCACAGGTTTCGTGAGGAGAAGGCCTAGCGCATTGCTGATCGCCGGGACCAAAGTCCATGCCAGCAGCCATCGATGATCGATCAATACTCCGGCCAGGAACGGCGCCATGATCGACGACAAGGACATGAGAGATTGAGTGAGGCCGAGCACACTGCCCTGCTCTGAACGATCTGTCTGTTGTGTGATGAGGCTGGTGAGCGATGGCCTGAGCACGCCTCCGCCGAACGAAGTGAGCGCGGAAACCAGCAGCAGCAAGGGCAGGCTGTAAGTAAAGCCGAGCGCTACGTAACCCACGATGCTACAGAAGAAGCCGGCGCGCACCAGGCGCCTCTCGCCGAACCTGTCGACGAGACGGCCAATCAGGCCGCCCTGCAAAATGATCGACAGGACACCGACGTACGCATAGACATAGCCCACCTCACGCGGTCCGAAAGCGTGGCCGTTCCACACAAATCTTCTTTCGGCGAACAAGGCGAAACCGGACATGAACGCCGAGAACGAAAAGATGAACGCGAGGAATTGCCAAAGGAGCGCACCGAGTCCGGGCTGTTTCCAGAACCGGATGTAATTTCCCCAGTCCAGTAGCGTGAGCCGCCGCGGGGTATCGTGCTGCGGATGCGTGTTCGTCGGCAGCAGAAAGTATGTGCACGCGATGCTGGTTGCAGACAGGCCGGCCGCTGCGAATATTGGATAGCGTATGCCAAACTGCGCCAGGAAGCCGGACAGCGCCGGTCCAACCAGGAAGCCGAGTCCGAAAGCGATGCCGATTACCGCAAACGATTTGGCACGCTGCTCCGGGCGGGTCACGTCCGCAATATAGGCTTGCGCGATGGATAGGTTACCAGCGGTGAGGCCATCGATGATTCGCGAAACAAACACAAGCCACAGGGCATTTGAGTATGCGAGCAGAATGAATCCCACCAGCGTGCCCGCCTGGCTGATGAGCAGCACAGGACGTCTGCCGATCCGGTCCGAAAGCCGCCCGAGCACGGGTCCGGCAAGCAATTGGCAGAGCGCGTATGTCGAGACGAGCAGTCCTACTTGTGTAGGACTGGCCCCGAGATGCTCGGCATAAAACGGCAACAGGGGCAAGATGATGGTGAGTCCTAGAACGTCCACCACCACGATCAGAAAGATGGGAATGAGGGCCTTGGGCAAAACGGTCTTCCTCTTGATGCTAACAAAGCGGTACGGCGGTCTTCAGTCTTCGATAAAGTAATCACGATGAATCGCCGGGATTTTGTTTTGTCGCTGTTTGCTCCAGCGCTCGCGCAGGCCTGGCAGGCTGCGCCATCCATGCGGATCAAACAGGTGGACACGATCTACTGGAAGAACCGGAATGACGCTCCGTTCTGGCCTCATTGGACGTGGCTTCGCATTCACACCGATAGCGGCGTAACCGGTATTGGCGAGACGTATCCGCGAAACAGCGTGGAAGCCGAGATGATTCACAGCTATGTCGCGCCCATGCTGCTGAACCGCGACCCGCGGGACATTGAGCGTATTTGGGCGGACGCATATCGCACGTTCGATTACCAGATCACGGGCGGTACGGAGATGCGCGTACTCAGTGCGCTCGACCTGGCGTTGTGGGATCTGCTCGGGAAGTCGCTGAACACACCGGTCTACCGGCTCATCGGCGGGAAGTCCAATCGCACCGTCCGGCTTTACAATACATGTTTTCCGCACAAGTACGATTTCCACACGGAGCCGGAAAAGATCATGCGCGAGTTGATAGACGGCTACGGCGTGAAGGCCATCAAAGTCTGGCCATTCGATCCCGCGGCACAACGCAACCAGCACCAGTTCATCACGCACTCCGACCTGGAGGAATCGCTGAAGCCCGTGCGCAAGTTGCGCGACACCTTCGGTAGTGACATTGAGATCGCAATCGAGTTCCACTCTAATTGGAACCTGACTTCGGCGGTTCGAATCGCGAAAGCTTTGGAGCCCTACAAGCCGATGTGGCTGGAAGATATGCTGCTTCCAGGGAATTTTCAGCAATACAAGCAACTAGCCGAGAGCACTTCCCTGCCCCTGACAATTAGCGAGCGGATCGCCGGGCGCATGCAGTTCGAGCAGTTGCTGGAGTCCCGCGCTGCGCGCTATGTGATGTTCGACGTGTGTTGGTGCGGAGGCCTTAGCGAAGCCCGGAAGATCGCGGCGATGGCGGACACCTTTCAATTACCCGTTGCGCCGCACACGGCGGGCGGCCCGCTGCTGTTCTATGCTTCGACGCATCTGACCACGGCGGCGACAAACGTCTGGATCCAGGAGAGCTGCCAGCGATTCTACGAATCGGACTGGCCGAAAATGCTGGAGAATCCATTAGTGCCGAAGAACGGTGCCATCAGCGCGCCGGAACTGCCGGGCTTCGGAATGCAAATCAAGCCGGAGATCTGGAACCACCCTGCAGCCGTTCGGCAGACAACCAAGGCTTGAGCCGAATGTTGTATCGTCAAAGAAAGTGAACATCACTCGACGAAGTGTAATTACCGCCGTGTCTGCGGCAGCTTTGGCGCAGGCCCAACGCCGCAATTTGCCCAACTGGAAACCGAAGATCGGCGTCCTCGCTCAGTACTCCGACTCCAACCTGGAATGGGTGAAGAATGAAGGCTTCACCAGCATGCAACTCCGCATGGATCCCTCCAAGGTCAACGATTCGGAGATCGCCAGAATCAAGGACAAGATCCAGCAATCCGGCATCTACGTCTCCTCTCTTGCCGTGGATGGCAACCACATCGATCCGGATCCGCAGAAGCGCGCGCGGATGAACCAATTCGCCGTGCAGTGCATTGAACTGTGCGGAAAGCTTGGCATTCCGGCGATCGGCGGCCAATCCGGCACCATTCGCGAGAAACCCCTGCAGGAGCAGGTGGACGAAATCGTCAGGGTCTACAACGAAAAGTATTTCGCCGCGTGCGAAAAGAACAAAGTTCGGATTCTGTGGGAACCATACGCCGGCGGCCCGAACATCGCCACCGGTCCGGTGGGCTGGGAGGCGCTGTTCAAGGCATTTGGGAATAGCCCGCATATAGGACTGCAGTTCGATCCCTCACACCTGGTGTGGCAGTTCATGGACCCGGTAGCCGCCGCGCGCGATTTTGTAGACAAGATCTACGACGTGCACTTGAAGGACACCGAAATTCTCTGGCACGTTCTGCGCCGCACCGGAATTCAACCGCCCGCAAATATTCGCTGGTGGCGCTTCCGGATTCCCGGCTACGGCTCAGTGGATTGGAAGGGATTCTTCTCCGTGCTGGCCGAAGCCGGGTACCAAGGTGCAATGAACATCGAGAATGAGGACCAGTTCTACTATCCGGCCTACGAGCAAGGGAACTTCACGGAGCAGTACAAGCGCGGGTTCCGGACTGCGCATGAGTTCCTGAAGACGCTGGTGCCGCCCGTCAAGGCTTAGCTTACTGTCCGAGCGCCTTGTACAAGGCCACAGTCTGGCGTAAGACAGCGGCGTTCGATGCGGCCAGTTCGCGCTCCATCTGGAACTGCGACCGTTGCGCATCGAGTACGGCGAGAAAATCGCCGAGTCCCCTTATGTAAAGCTCCTGCGCCAGTTCTACACTGCGCTTTGCGGCGGCAGCACCAGCCTCCAGGCTGCGCTGCCGCTGCTCGGCGCGATCCCTTGCCACATACGCATTCTCCGTTTCCTCGAAGGCCTCCAAGACATCTTTCTCATACGCCCGCAGAGACTGCTCGAGTTGCGCATCCCGTGCCGCGATTTGCGCCCGTATCCGGCCGAAATTGAGGATCGGCAATGAAATGCCCGGCCCAGCGGAGAAGAAATTTCCGGCGCCAAAGGTTAGCCCTGAAAAGTCGGTCGATTGCCGCCCCGAGAGTCCCTGGATGACGAACTTCGGATAAAGGTCGGCGCGTGCCGCACCCGCGCGGGCATAGGCTGCGGAGATTTCCGCTTCGGCCCGCCGGATGTCAGGACGCCTCTTCAGCAATTCACCCGGCAACGCGGCCGGAACGTCCGGCACCTGCAGAGGCTTCGCACTTCGCTGCAATTGATCCAGCAATGCCGAGGGTTCCTCTCCCAGCAGCACGCCGATTCTGTGCGCGGCTTGGAGCCGCTCCCCATCCAGATCGGGCAAGGTGGCAATCACAGAAGCCAGTTGCGACACTTGCCGCTCCACGTCGAGATCACTCGCCAGACCTGCATCTGCGCGCACGCGAAGCAGGTCCAGCAGGTCCTTCTCAGACGCGATGTGTGCCTTCACGATCGTGATCTGGTCTTCGGCAGCGCGCATTTCCACGTAGTTCCGAGCCACCTCGGAACGCACGATCGTTTGCACGTCAGCGATGTTCGCTTCGGCCGCCTGCGCTTCCGCACCGGCGGCTTTATACGCCTTGCGAAGGCCGCCGAACACATCCGCTTCCCAACGCATGTTCAGGCCACCGGACACGATAGAGGTCTCAAACGGAGAGACAAAGCTTCCGCCCTGCCCCGCCCGATCCGGAATTCTTGCCACGCCCTGATTGAAGCCTCCGCGCAACTGCGATACCGAAGCACTGCTATCCACATTCGGCAGCAGCGCCGCACGGCTGGTGTTCCGGGTTTGCCGCACTTCGGCGAGCCGCGATTCCGCTTTGCGCACGTCGAGATTCGCACGTCCGGCTCGATCCATCAGTTTGTCCAGCAGCGGATCGCCGAACGCTTTCCACCACTGCTCTGCCGCAGGGAGGACCGCCGCTCCCGCGGGCTGATTACGAAACGCGCCCGGCAGCGGAACGTTCGGTTTGGGTGCAGGGCGCTTCCCCGCGAAGACGGGAAGAATGGTGAGTAAGAGAATCACACGTCGCATGGTGGTCTCCTTACCTTGCCTCGATAAATACGTCCATCTGCTGACCGGCCAGCACTGGAGATCCACGATCCAGCGCGTAGATCACCTGCAGCACACGCGTGTCCACTCTCTCACTGCCGTCGTTTGTCAGATTCTTCTTTGGGACTACAAAGGGCTCGAATCGCACGAATTGCAGTGGGAACTTACGCGTCGCATCTCCGCGAACCGAGGCCACGACGGCAGACCCCGCTTTCACACGTGGAGCATCCCGTTCGTCTATCTCAGCGCGCACGTTCAAGTGGTCCACGGAGCCGAGCAGAATCAATGGTTGTGCGATCGGCCCGGCGGCGGCATATTCCCCCGGCCGCACCTTGCACTGCAGGATCTCACCCTCAATCGGAGCAAGTACCGTCAGCCTTGCAAGGTCCGCCTTGACCCGATCCACCTGCGCGGCAGCCTGCGCCACTTCAGCCCGGGCAACCTGCAGATCCTGTGACCACGTCCCGGCCCGAAGCAGACGCAAGCTGGTCTTCGCCTCATCCAGCTTCGCTTCCGCAACCTGCACGGCCCGTCGCCGGCGCTCCAGGTCCTCGACGCGAATCGCGCGCCTGTCGCGAACGCTCTCCATTAAATCCAGTTGCACCTTCGCGTCGGAGAGTTGCGCCTCCGCTTCCGCGACGCGTGCCTGCGAAGGAGGAATTTCTTCCGGCCGCGGGGCCGCATCCAAGCGGGCCAGGCGAGCCTTCGCCAGTTGCAGATTCGATTGCCGCAACACGAGTTCCGCCCGGATGTCCCGCTCATCGAGCGAAAAGAGCCTCTGACCTTTACTGACGCGGTCCCCCGCTTTTACGTAGACCTGGGTGACCAAACCCGGAACCGGCAGACTGACAGCGATGTTCTCACTCGACGCCTCCACCAGCCCTACCGCGCCCACCTGATTGCGGAAACCCGCGGCCGGCGGGGGCGCATACGGCTCGACTTTGTTTTCCTTCGGCCGCAGACGGGCAACACTCGCGGCCGCAAACAGCAGAGCCAAGCCCGCTAGAACAGGAATCCCATACTTTGTCAACATGATTGCGTTCCTCCGTTAATGGATAGCGGAGCCGCTGAGCGCTCCGGTCTGTATTTCGGTTTTCGCGATGCGGCCGTCGTTCATGTACGCGATGCGGTCGCCAAATCCAAACACCCGAGAGTCATGAGTAACCACGATGACGGCGCGATCGGGACGCAACGCCGCCTTTCGCAGAATTTCCATGACCCCATGACCGGTCTCGGCGTCGAGCGCCGCCGTCGGTTCGTCGCAAACCAGGAGCCGCGGCTCGTGCACCAGGGCGCGCGCGATTGCGACGCGCTGCTGCTGCCCGCCGGAGAGCTGGTTTGGCCGTGCCTTCAGACGGTCGCCCATGCCGAGTTCATCGAGAATCTCCGAAGCTTTCTCGACTGCCGCGTTGCGCTTCATTCCGGCTGCGAGCAGCGGAACCGATGCATTCTCGGCGGCCGTCAATGCAGGCAGGAGATTGTACTGCTGGAAGATAAAGCCGAGATTCCTGCGCCGGAATAGGACCGCTTCGCTTCCGCCGAGTTGATCGATGTCCGTTCCCAGTACATCTATCTGCCCACCGGACTTGTTCAGCAGGCCTGCGATGACGCTGAGTAACGTGGTCTTGCCGCATCCGCTAGGGCCTACCAAAAGCGTGATCTCGCCGTAATTCGCTTCAAAATCCACACCGCGCAGAACACGGACCTTGTTTTCTCCGGAACCGAAGTCCTTCATGAGATCACGAGAGACAACGGCCGGTTGAGGCATTGCAATGACGTTCATGACTCTCCTCCTGTTTTAGCCACGAAACACAACAGCGGGCTCCAGAACAGCTACACGCCGGACACTCACGATGCTGGCCAGCAACACAATGAGAAAAACAGCAATCGCAACCCCGCCCATGATCTGCGGCAGCAGATAAAAGCCGCGTAGGTCCAGGTTGTTCTTCGTCGATTCAAAGAACGCCGCGGTCATGGCGATGCCGATGCAATAACCGATGACACCGACCGTAAAGGCCTGTTGCAGAATCATCCCAGTGATGCGCCAATTCGTGACGCCGATTGCCTTCAGCGCGCCGAACTGTTTCAAGTTTTCGAGCATGAACAGGTAGAAGGTCTGTCCTGCGACGACGGTGCCCACTACGAGCGCGATAGCCACCGTGATGCCAAAGTTAATCGGGATGCCCGTGTTGCGGATGTAATACCAGATCGTCTCCCAGCCGAAAGCGGAAGAAGAGAGTGCGCGAAGGCCGGTCGTTTTCGTGATGCGCTCCGCCACTTCACCGTCGTTCATTCCAGGCCTCGGTTTCGCGACGACGAAGGACATCAGGTTGCGCTCCCGGCCAACGAGTTGTGTCGCTTCGGAATAGCGCGTGTAGGCCACCGGCAGATTCACAAACGGCGCCGATGAATTGAAGATCCCGACAATGCGCAGGATGTGGTCGTTCATCTCGACTTGCTTGCCGAGTTGAAGCGGCTCGCCAGGGAAGAAGAATTTGTAGCCTACGCGATCGATAAGGATCGAATCAGGCTCTGCGAGCGATTCGAAACGGCCGAGCACCATGTCGCGTGGAGCGCCGACAAGCGAGGCGTCGTCGATGCCCATGAGGATGACGGCACGAAACTTTCCGTCACTGTGCACTCGCGCTCGCGCATTTCCTTTAAACAGCGGCACTGCCCAGTCGACGCCTTCCACTCCACGGACGCGAAAGAGGTCCTGATCCGGCAACGCTTTCACCTCGTCGAGGTACTGAGTTTTCGGGTCCATTACCCAGATGCCGGCGTCGCGGACGTCATTGATCTGGCTGCGCGTGCGATCCATCAGCCCGCAGAAGATCGACGTCTGGTGGGACATCAGAAACGTTGAGAATGCGATTGCGAAGATCAGGCCCAGATACTTGGCGCGATCACCGGTTAACATCTGCCAGGCGATGAAAGTCATGCGATTCCCCTCAACCAAAACATAGTTTTATAAATGAACAATGTTCATTACAAGAGCTAAAAAATCACCTTGCTCGAATCCCCTCAATGCTCATGTCCAGCACGGAGTCGATCAGGCGGCTTTGTTCTACAAAAGGGAAGGCCCCTTTCGTGATCAGCAGCATGACAAGCCCGTGCATGGCAGCCCAAAGAGATTGCGCCACCTCTTCCACATCGGTTTTGCGTAACAGCCCGGCATCCACACAGTCCTGTACGCCGCGCCGAAGACAACTGAAGCAGCGAAATCCCGCCTGCTTCGCGTGCTCCTCATGAAATGCGGCCGCGCCGCTGATTCCGAACGTAACCAGATAGTGCTGCGGATGGTCCAGTCCGAACTGGATGTAAGTTCTGCCTCCCCGCCGCAGCCGCTCCAATGGATCGCCCTTATCGTTGGCGATCGCCTCCATGCGAGCATCCAGTTTTGCGAACGTCTCGATACAGATCGCGGAGAGAATCGCGTCCTTATCCTGAAAATGCAGATAAAGCGTGCCGGGCGCGCAGCCGACTTTGCCGGCAATCTTGCGCATGCTGACGGTCTCGTAACCCTCTTTAACGAACAGATCACGGGCCGCGGAAAGGATTTCTTCCCGCAGTTCGGATTTCAGTCGTTCTCGCCGGAGAGTCGTCATACTGAACACTGTTCATTGTAAGGAGGGTCGAGCGGAAAGTCAACAGTTTTCCGAATCTGAGCATCTAACTTGCGTGACCGAAATCGTGAAAGCGCTCGCCGCCGCGGAGCCCAAGGGTGATCTGCGGCCAATTGAATTTTCTTTTCCGGAACTCGGCCCCGAACAGGTAGAAGTCGAGGTTCTGTATTGCGGGGTCTGTCATTCGGATCTCTCACTGCTGAACAACGAGTGGGGAATGACGCAGTATCCGCTTGTGCCGGGCCACGAAGTGGTGGGCCGCGTGACTGCGGCAGGGAGTGGTGTCCGGGGACTCCCCGGCTCGCGTGGCAATCCCGTAGGCAAAACAGTGGGGATCGGCTGGTACAGCGGAAGTTGCATGGCCTGCCGGCAATGTTTGTCCGGCAACCATAACCTGTGCATCTATGCAGAGCAGACTATCGTGGGACGGCATGGCGGATTTGCCAGCCGCATTCGTTGTCACTGGGTCTGGGCCGTTCCCCTGCCTGAGATGCTCGACGTGCGGAAAGCGGGGCCTTTGTTCTGTGGTGGATTGACGGTCTTCAATCCGATCGTACAAAACGACGTGCGCCCAACCCAACGTGTTGGCGTGATCGGGATTGGTGGTCTTGGTCACCTTGCGTTGCAGTTTCTGAACAAATGGGGCTGTGAGGTGTATGCGTTCAGTTCGAACCCGGCGAAACGAGATGAGATTCTGCGGCTCGGCGCGCACCACGTGCTCGATTCTCGCAATGCGGACCAGATGCGGAGCATTCAGGGCAGCCTCGATTTCTTACTATCCACGGTCAATGTTGTGCTGGATTGGGACGCGTACTTCGGAGTCCTGGCACCCAAGGGGCGGATGCATTTCGTTGGCGTTGTTCCGAGTGCAATTCCGGTACAGTCGTTTACTCTCATCGGCGCGCAGAAATCCGTCTCAGGCACCCCGCTTGGAAGTCCGGCTACCTTGCTTGATATGCTTGGCTTCTGCGCGCGTCACGGGATCGAGCCGGTGACGGAATTCTATCCCATGTCAGCCGCGAATGATGCGATCGAGCACCTGGACGCCGGGAAAGCGCGCTATCGAATCGTTTTGGAAAACGACCTGCGGTAGTCGGTTTTTCGACGAATACAACATCCTTTCCCCTCAGGTGAGAAACACCACGCGCGCCGCGTGAATCTGACCTAGTGATGACCGAGACGGAGATGCGAGCCAATGTCATCCGCTTGGCGTTTCACGGGAAGGAACCGGACTTCAAGGAGTTCTGCAGTATTCTGCAGAACAGCGTTCCCGAGGCGCATGCGGGCGTCTTGCGTGGCAGCGCTATCACGGGTTTCCGCTGGAGCGACAATGCTCCGTTCGACGCCGACGGCCCGGGCACCAGTGACCTCGATGTGACTCTCGCCGGCTCGGAGGTGCTGCGTTACTATGTGTCGAATGGCTATTGGATCCCTGGTGTCCATTCGCGTCCATTGAGTGAAGAGGATCCCGATATCGCACCCGATCTGGTGCCGCTTCGCGTGCGCCTGATGGAAATCGTGCGCCGCCCTGTAAACATTCAGGGTACGCGCGACTGGGTGCAATTTCTCCGTGGCGAAATTCTCGGTCAACCTTACTTAACTCTGTTTGGCAGCGTCGTTGAGTCGTGAGCCTCCGGATCCTGAGCTTCAACATTGAGAATGGAGGCAAGGGCCGCGAGGAGCGGATCGCGGCGCTCCTTCGCTCAACCGAACCGGACCTGGTGATCCTGGAGGAGGCTTATGACGGAGACGTCGTGCGCCGGCTCGCCGAGGGTCTCAAAGCCAAGACTTGGGCCGCGGCGCCCGGCCAGTCGGTCGCATTCCTTAGCCGCGTGCCCGTGGAGCGACACGCGTGGCATCGCGTGTGGTTTGCGCGCAGAGCCTATCTGGAAGTGGTACTGGCCGAAGAACAGGTCCGAGTCTTCGGAGTTCACCTTTCCGCAATTCACTCCAACGTCACCGAGGAGCGCCGTACTTTTGAGATGCGTTCATTGTTACGCGGTCTGGCGACTTACCGCGACCAGTTCCACCTGGTCACCGGTGATTTCAACACGCTCGCGCCGGGCGAGAAACTCGATCTGGCCAAACTCCCGCCTCGGCTCAGAGCTTTTGCGTGGATCACTGGTGGGCAGATCCGCTGGAAGACTATTCAACTCATGCTGAGCGCCGGGTATCTGGATGTGCACCGTACGCTGCACCCCACACTGCCCGGGTACACCTTCCCCACCTGGGATCCGCACGTCCGCCTGGACTATGCGTTCGTTCCGGCCGCGTTCACCCACCGGCTGCGCACGTGCGAAGTAGTGCGAGAAATCGCATCCGATCACTTCCCCTTGCTGACCGAGGTCGCCTGACGCTACCAGAAGTGTGTCGCCAGAACCTCTGGCGGCCCCGGTGTGCCACCCACGATTTTCGTCTCCAGAACGATCTGCATATTCTTTTGCGGCCAGTCTTTCGGAGCCGAGGCGAGAGCTTTGCTAAAGTACGATGCGTTCGCCAGAAAATCACCGGCCATCATCGTCCCGAAGTGCGAAATACCGCCGGCCGCCACTACCCAACGTTCCGTGTTCGGATCGAAAATACGAGTCACGATCGCGTAGTCCTCTTCACCGTTCCACGTACCGCTCATCTTTGCGACCTTCCACGGAGTCGAACCCGGGTTCTGCCGGTCTAAAACGGTACGCGTCTGTGGATCACTAGACTGCCCTAGTGAAAACCGCAATCCCTCGCTTAAACGCAAAGTCCAGGCATTGTTGAATGCCCCGATCAGAACCACGGGATGGCCTCGCAACTCGGAATATGGCGTTGTTGCGGCTCCGCGGACATTGTATTCCTTGCCTTTCGAGTAGAGATAACCGCCCAGCCGGCCGAGGCAGATTGCATCGCCGAAGTACATAAATCGATCACGCAGGGGTGCCAGATTGGCGGCGGGGATCATCGCCTTTGCGTCGACTCCATTTGCCGCTGTCAGAGGAGGCTTGCCATCGTAATAGTACAGCCCCGTTTGCCCGACGCACAATTGCACAATCCCAGGGGTGGCAATGATGGGCGACCAAAACCGATCCAGGTCCGACGGTGGAGAGCTTCCACTTACGGGCCGCCGCAGCACAGGCACTGCGGTAAAAACAATGATCAGCAGCAGCACCGCGCCATACCACCACTGAAAGCTTGTGGTCTTCGCAGAGGTTTGCCGTTCCGGAGCGCGAACCGGTGCACAACGGAAATCAGGCACATAAGAGCCGGGCGGCAATTCGATGCGCATCTCGGTCTCGTGCTCGGGCTCGAGATAGTACTGCGCAAGGCGTTT
Organism: uncultured Solibacteraceae bacterium; assembly: GCA_964464925.1. Classification (GTDB taxonomy): domain Bacteria; phylum Acidobacteriota; class Terriglobia; order Bryobacterales; family Bryobacteraceae; genus CAYXLI01. The sequence goes on from CAYXLI010000041.1 coordinate 37,484, forward strand.
GCGGACTTCAGCCGCAGCATTACGAACCACGGCGTCCTCATTCGTGTCATAGCCCGGGTCGCGTCCGAACACCACGGTTCCTACGACCCGCTCTTTCAATTCGTCCGGATTTCCATTCAGGAATGTATCCACCACGTAACGCAACAGAGCCTGACACCGGCGGCTATTTTTGAAATGGCGGCTAGAGAGGATGCGCTCCAGTTGTGCGCCGATCAGATCGACCCCAGCTGGCTGGCGGTCGGTCCGATCCTGGATTTCAATCATTGATCACCCCGAATGAATGTTGACAGCAATTCTATAACAAGAAAAAAATGACGTCGAGGACGTCGGAGAACACATGCGGTAACGTACTCGCAACGTACTGACAAGACTGGGGCGCTCGACGTCCTCGACTGTCCAGTACCTCACATTGGGTCTCCTTGGGTATAGACTGTAGGCACTCGAGGTTTTTCTCTCCTCAGAAAGTCGATCTATGAATACCACGCTTCGTATTTGTGTAGCTGCGGCTATGCTTGCCGCGAGCCTGTTCGCTCAATCCACCACACAGCAGATCTCCGGCACAGTGAAGGATTCCTCCGGAGCTGCCGTTACTAGCGCAAGGATCTCTGTATTGAATAACGGAACGGGCCAGGTTCGCGAGACTACCACGAACGAATCCGGCAATTGGGCCATTACAAACGTTCCAATCGGCGAATTCGACATCACCGTTGAAGCGCCGGGATTCAAGAAGACTACGCAGAAGGGCTTGAAAGTTGACGTGAACGCCAAGCCGGCCGTAGATACCACAATGGAGGTCGGCTCGCTCAACGAATCTATCACGGTAAATGCGGAAGCGGTCCAGATCGAGACGAGCAACGGGGATGTCGGCCGTCTGATTACTGGGCAGCAGGCAACCAACATGCAGTTGAACGGGCGCAACTTCACACAACTGCTAGCCCTCATCCCCGGCGTCGCCACCACAAACCGCTCCGCCATGGACTTATTCGGCGGATACGGCTCCAATATGAGCGCGCAGTCGGCGAATGGCGGCCGTACCGATACGTTCTCCTGGAACATCGACGGTGTGGACAACAAGGACAACGGCGGCGGCGGCAATAATTTCGTCAACATCAACCCGGACGCAATTGCTGAATTCAAGGTCCTCACGACGAACTACAGTGCGGAATATGGACAGAACTCGGGCGCAATCATCAATCTGGCTCTGAAAAGCGGCACGAAGGACTTCCACGGAGCCGCCTACGAGTTCGTCCGTAATGATGCATTCGACGCTCGCGCCTTCAATGCCCTGACGAAGCAAAAACTGCGGTTCAACAACTGGGGCTGGAACCTCGGCGGTCCGGCGTACATACCCGGAAAGTTCAACTCGGACAAGAGCAAGTTCTTCTTCTTCACTGGCATGGAATTCAAGCGCTATCGCCAGGGCAGTATCAACACATGGGTAGTGCCTACTCTTCCCACTCGCAACGGCGATTTCTCTTCGCTGCCAGCCTCCCAGTGGCCCAAGGATCCGAACACCGGTCAAGTCTTCGCAGGCGGCGTGATTCCGCAGGACCGCTTAAGCAAGAATATGGCTCGCCTCATTCAGAATTACCCCGCTCCGAACTTCACTGGCGCTGGCGGAAACCTGGTATTCCCGACCACCACGCCGAACGATGCGAATCAGTATTTGGTCCGCGGTGATTACCTTATCAACAGCAAGCACACGGTATCGGTCCATTACCTGCGGGACTACTACACGAACCTGAACAACCTGACGTCTCTGGTGACGTATACGAGAAAGATTCCAGGCACCAACACCAAGGCGCAATGGACATTCGTGGCCAGCCCAACTACGGTAAACACCTTCCAGGCATCGTTCAGTGGCAATGTGATCCTACAGGGCGACTTCGCTGCAAATCCAATTTTCCTGACCGACTATACGCGCAAGGGTGAGGGTATTACCCTTCCTATGATCTACGGGCGGAACAACACCATCCCAAGCGTAAACATAGCCGGCTACAACGGCCTGGGCGCATCCAATGTGAACTGGAACAACTTCAACCGGATATTTAACTTCAAAGATGACTGGTCGAAGATCCTCGGAAACCATACCCTGAAGCTCGGCACTCTCTTCATGCGGAGTCGCAAAAACCAGGACAACTGGCCCGCAGTCAACGGTACCGTTAACTTTGCAACTGGTCACTCCAACTCAACCGGCAACGCATTCGCAGACGCCCTGATCGGCAACTTCTCGCAATACACGGAAGCCGACACGAATCGCGAGGGGTGGTATCGCTTCTCGCAGTGGGAATCGTATGTCCAGGACGATTGGAAAGTGAACACGCGCCTTACCGTGAACCTGGGCCTGCGCTATCAATACATGCAGCCGCAGTTCTGCGCCCTGCAGAATTGCGTTCTGTTCCTGCCGCAATACTATGACCTGAAGAAGGCGCCCGCCGTGAATCCAACCACTGGCGCCATCATCCCGACCGCGAACTACGATCCTTATAACGGACTCGTTCTGGGCGGAACCGGCTTCCCGGATTATGCGGCAAAGCGTATTTCGATGGCAAACGATCCCGCCGTGAAGGCGCTGTTCCGCGGAATTCCGAAGGACCTGGCTAACACCTATTGGGGGACATGGGGGCCGCGACTCGGCTTCGCTTTCGATCCCACGGGTAAACAGAAAACCGTGCTGCGCGGCGGCTATGGTATGTTCTACGAACGGATCGAAGGGAACTTCCTTTTCAGTGCCATCAACAATCCGCCATTCATCTCGCAGTCCGATGTCTATGACGGCAATATAGAGAGCCCCACCGGTGGCACGCGCCAGGCGTTTCCGGCAGGGCTGTCGAACTCGCACTTCCTCGATATGAAGGTGCCGCGCATTATGAACTGGAGCTTTGGGATCCAGCAGAAGCTCGACAACGCCACCACTTTCGATCTGGCTTATGTCGGATCGAGCGCCGCCAATCTTTCGCGCACTGTCAACCTCAACCAGCTGCCGGTTGGAACGCTACAGAAGAACCCCGGCGTCAACACGAATGCGCTGCGGCCTTACCCAGGCTACGCGAACATCAATATGTATGTGACGGGATCCAACTCCGCTTACAACTCCATGCAGCTCTCGGTGAAGCGCCAGATGAAGAATGCCGGGCTCCTGAACCTCGCCTATACCTGGTCTCGCGTCACCACCGATGCCAGCGGATATAGCGAGCAGCCGATGGATAGTTACAATTTCAAAGCCGAGCACGGCCTTGCGAGCTTCCACCGCGCGCACGTCTTCGTGTTCAGCTACATCTACCCGCTTCCCTTCTGGACGACTGGCGGCACTTGGTACAAGACGATTCTTGGAGGGTGGCAGGTCTCTGGTGTGACCACGATACAGACCGGCACTCCTCTGAATCTGGGTATTAATCCGGATCAGGCGGGCATCGGCCAGGGTGGACAGCGGCCTAACGTGGTCGGAGACTGGAACCAGGACGCGCACACGCTGTATCGCTGGTTTAACCCGGCGGCATTCGCCCTACCGGCGCCCGGTACATTCGGCAATCTAGGCCGCAATGTATTGATCGGACCGGGCCAGAACATCTGGGACGCATCGCTACAGAAATACTTCCGCTTCAATGAGCGCTACAGCGTGCAGTTCCGGGCCGAGTTTTACAATGCTCCGAACCACCTCTCCTGGTGGGGCGTAGGCACGACGCTCGGCAACTCCAATTTCGGCCAGATCACCAGCGCCACCGATCCCCGGAGCCTGCAGCTTGGCCTGCGCTTCATGTTCTAATTGGCTGATTGGGGCTGATTGGGGTCAGACCCCAATGGCTGGCTTACACTTTTTGCGGAAATTCCTAGCCGGCCTGCTGCTGCATCTCCAGGCGCCGGGCGCGCTGCCACCGCAGGCGGTTCTGATATTCCGTCCACAGCGTGGAGAACCCGGCCCAGTAGTAGCCGGCCACGAAAAGTGCCAGAAACGGAATCGCCAGGAAATTGTAGGACTCAATCGCGAAGTCGATCGTATAGAGAAAATAGCTCCCGATCGCGATCTCCGCGTAGGGAAGCCAGCCGCTCCGGCTACGGTACTTGGTCGCGACCTTCACCTTCTGTCCGCCCGAAATCGCATACTTTGGAGTGCGTGCAAACGCTGTCTGTACGCCGAACAGCGCCTCCAGCACAGCTCGCGTATTGATGATGGTCAGCGCAACGCCCGCCGCCATCAGCGCCGGCAAAATCGCGAAGCCCTTCTTCCACGACTTGGGATATAGTTCGCGATGCGCCACCATGTAGAACGCGCTGATCGACCAGAACGACGCGATAATCAACGGCAGGTCGATCAGCAGCATCTGCAGCCAGCCCATATAGAAGCGCACGATCATCACCGGGAGCATCAGCAGCGTCACCACAATCATCATCGGGTAGGAGATGTTCGGCGTGAGGTGGAAGATCGCTTCCGCCTTAACCCGCTTCGGCAGCTTCGCGCGAAGAATCGTCGGCAGCAGTTTGATGGCGACCTGCGTCAGTCCCTTAGACCAGCGCGATTGCTGCACCTGGAACCCGTGCATCTCAACCGGCAATTCCGACGGGCATTCCACTGCCGGGATGTAAACGAACTTCCAGCCCTTCAATTGCGCGCGGTAACTGAGGTCGCTATCTTCGGTGAGCGTGTCATGCTGCCAGCCGCCTGCATCATCGATCATGACGCGACGAATAATTCCC
>CAYXLI010000042.1:0-41211 GCA_964464925.1 uncultured Solibacteraceae bacterium
CGGGACACTTGATAGCCTGTTCTCATCCAGCCTGCATCCTCTCACGTTTCTGATTATCAACCAGTTCTGAATATTTTGACCCAACGGTTTGTTTTGGTCACGACGCTGATCCTGCCGCTGGCGGTCGTGCCACACGCCGGGTCGTACTTCGGTACGCTGGCGCTCTTATTCGCGGCGATGTTCGCAATCGCGGGGACCTCGATCAGCGCCCTCGCCTACGCAGCGCGCGAGTACGCGGCCAGCCATTCGGGGTTGATCGCGGGTCTCGGCAGCGCGGGGTTTTCGATTGTGGTGGCGCTGGAGATGCCTTTGGTGGGACGATTGTTCGACCTGCGCAGCTACCACGCCGCGTTCGCCTTCGCGACCGTGCTGCCGGTCCTGGGATACGCTGTCTGGCGCCTGTTGGACGCATGGGCGCCCAAGGAGGTTCAACGTGGCTAAGCCAGCGGTTGCGGAGGACTTCGAATCGCGAACGATGGGCAAAGTCCGCCTGCGAATTCTTCCGCTTGTCTTCGTCCTCTACGTGGTAGCGTTCATCGATCGCATCAATATCGGCTTCGCCGCGCTCACGATGAACCGGGAACTCGCCATCACCAGCCAGCAATACGGGTTGATCGCGGGAATCTTCTTCATCGGATATGTGATCTTTGAGGTCCCCAGCAACCTGGCGTTGCACCGTTACGGAGCGCGCATCTGGATCGCCCGGATCCTGGTGACTTGGGGCATCGTTGCCACGCTGACCGGCCTGGTTCAGAACGTAACCCAGTTATACGTCGCGCGTTTTCTGCTGGGCGTAGCGGAGGCCGGTTTCTTCCCTGGCATCGTTCTTTACTTCACATACTGGTTCCGCGAGCGCGAACAAGCCCGGGCGATCGCATTCTTGTTCGCTGGTGCGCCGGTGGCGAACATTCTCGGCGCTCCCATCTCCGGCGTGCTTCTCGATCACGCGCACTGGCTGGGCGTCAGCAGTTGGCGATGGCTGTTGATCGCGGAAGGGCTTCCCGCGATCGTCTGCGGTGTCTTCACGTGGTTCTTTCTGCCCGCGCGTCCGGCCGAAGCAGGGTTCTTGACCTCGGACGAGAAGCAGTGGATCACCTCCGAGGTGGCGCGCGAAGCACAGCGGAAAGCGGCGAGCAGCCCGGCCTCGGCGGCGGGCGCGTTCACGAACCAGCGGGTATGGCACCTGGCGCTGACCGGCTTGGCCTGGGACATTGGGTTGTACTGGATGAGTTTCTGGATGCCGCAGAAACTGAAATCGCTGTCGAGCCTGTACTCGAACACCACGATCGGGCTGCTGGTGATGATTCCACAACTGGCGGGGCTCGCCGCAATGGTCGCCGTCTCCCGTAGCTCCGACCGAAGGCGCGAACGGCGTTATCACGCGGCCATCCCGGTGATCGTGGCGGGACTCGCGCTATGGACACTGCCTGTAGTGGCCGGCTCGCCCGCCCTAACCATTGCCGCGCTGATTGTCATGGCTGCCGGCATCTATAGTTTCTTGGCCCCGTTCTGTGCCCAGTGGAGCGGGTTTCTCACCGGTCCGTCGGCGGCGGCAGGCATCGCGTTGATCAACTCGCTGGGCAACATCGGCGCGTTTGTGGGGCCGTACGCCATCGGAGCCATCGACCAGAAAATCGGGGGCCTCAGCGGCGGCATCATGTTCACGGGAATCGCCCTTCTGACCTGCGGCGCGCTCGCGCTGCTGTTGCGCAAGCCCGAGGAGCGGCGGACATGAAGACTCTGGCGGTAACTTTAGCTGTCCTGGCGTTCAGCAACTGCCTGATGGCCCAGATGGGCCAGAGCTTCTGGTATCGCGGACAGGTGGTGCTGGAAGATGGAAGTCCGCCGCCCAAAGGCCTCACGATGACTATCTGCGAAGCGTTGACCACGGCGCCAGGGGGCGTGTTCGACTTCCGCCCTTCCGGCGAATTCGGCACCTCCGGCCGGCCGTGCGACCTGACCATCTGGCTGCGGGGGTTCTACACCTATCGTGGCTATCTCTCTTGGGAGGCGCACTATATGCGCGTGGTACTGCGTCGTCTCGGGTCCGAGGGATCGCCTCCCGCTAAGATCAATATGCGGATGCTTGGGTGCGCGGCTCGGTCCGCGCAGGCGTTCGGCAATGGCGAGCAGGCGCTTGGTTTAAGAGACTGGACCGCTGCTGGAAAATGGTTGCGACAAGCAGTCGAGCAGTGCCCCGATCACTCGATCGCCTGGGACGAACTGGGCTTCGCTCTCGAGATGCAGGGCCGAACCGATGACGCGATGGACGCCTATCAGCGGGCGTCCAAAGTCGAACCGGACTTCGTGCGCCCGCTCGTGCATTTGGCCGGGCTCGCCCTGGCGGCCTCACAGAACGAGGCGGCGCTGGAGTATTCTGAACGTGCAGTACGATTGAAGCCAGTCGGTATGCCACGCGCCTGGTACTACCACTGCGTGGCGAACTGGCAGGCCGGTCGTTTCGCTATGGCCGAAGCCAGCGCGCTGCGGGCTATTGAGGAGGATAGCGAACGTCGGTTTCCTCGCGCGGAGTTTGCACTCGGCTCATTGTTGGCGCGCGACAGCGACCGGGACAGCGCCGTGGCGCATCTGCGGAAGTTCCTTGAATTATCGCCGAAGGACCCGGAGGCCCGCCGCGCCCGGGCGATGATAGCCGAATTAGAGGACCGGCGCTGATATGGGTCTGACTCGCCGTTCCTTCATGCTAGGTACCTGCGCCGCGCCGCTTTTCGGCGCTGAGGAACTCGCTTTTCTCACGCTGGCTGAAGCGTCCCATCGCGTGCGTAAAAGAAAGATCTCGCCGCTCGCGTTGACCCAGACCTGTCTTCGGCGCATAGAAAGACTCAACCCGCTGCTGAACGCCTACATTACGGTGACCGGCGAAAGCGCGCTCGCCCAGGCGCGCGAACTGGAAGCGGAGATCCATCGCGGGCACTGGCGCGGACCGCTGCACGGCATCCCGCTTTCGTTGAAAGACAACATCGACACCGCGGGCGTCCGCACCACGGCGGCGAGCGAGTTGTTCAAAGATCGCATTCCGTCCCAAGATGCAGCAGTGGTCCGGACATTGAAGAACGCTGGCGCGATTATCCTGGGCAAAACCAATCTTCACGAATTCGGTTACGGCGGTACGTCGGCGATCAGCTACTTCGGGCCGGTTCACAATCCCTGGGCCCTCGATCGCATTCCGGGCGGATCGTCGGGAGGTTCCGCCGTCGCGGTCGCCGCCCGCCTTTGCTTCGGCGCCTTGGGGACTGATACCGCCGCCTCTGTGCGAGGCCCTGCTGCGTATTGCGGAATCGTGGGATTCAAGCCAACCTATGGCCGCGTGAGTAATCGTGGCGTGGTGCCGCTCTCCTGGACTCTCGACCACGTAGGCCCTTTGTGCAGGACTGCTGAGGACACAGCCCTGATGCTCGCCGCGATCGCCGGTTACGACGATCTGGAGCCGGCATCCGTGGATACGCCGGTTCCCGACTATAGCCGCGCTTTCCGTATGCAGGTCTCAAAGCTGCGCCTGGGTATTCCGCGCCACCCCTTCTTCGATAAACTCGACTCTGAAATCGGGAAAGCGGTGGACGCCGCCATCGCCGTGCTCCGAACGCTGACGACATCCACGCACGACGCCGAGCTCCCCGCAACGGCCATTCCCCTTAATGAAATCTTCTGTGACGTGCGGTCAATCGAAGCCTATACGTACCACGCCCAATGGTTGAACGAGTCACCGGAAAGGTACCAGTCCAGTACTCGCCAACGGCTGCTCCAGAATTCGGCGGACATCAAAGCGTCGGCCTATGCCCAATCCCGGCGCCAACTAGGACTCCTTCGCCGAGAAATCAAGCAGGCCTTCACCTCAGTCGATCTTTTCATCACACCGACGATTCCGCTTCTTCCGGCGAACATCTCCGACAACGTCGACGCGGTTGGGGACATCAAGTATCCCCCGGGGATTCGCAACACCGCGCCGTTCAATGTGTTTGGGGTGCCGGCAATCTCCATTCCATGCGGTTTCACGGCGTCCGGCCTGCCGGTCGGCCTGCAAATCACCGGTGCGCCCTTCGCCGAATCAACGGTGCTGGCGCTGGCGCATGCTTACCAGCAGTCAACGGAATGGCATCGGCTGCGGCCTCCGGAGGTAGTGGGTGTATAATCGGCTGCAAGCAGGAGCTGGCAACTGTGAAGTCCGAGTGGCAAACGCTGCTGCCAAGTGTATCCGTCCGAGCCGAACGCAGGGCTGTTCAGACGTGCTTAGCGTGTTTCGGTTGTCACCGCTGAGATAGAGTCTAACGGCGATGGCACTCGCGCCCTCAACCCGTCTCGGCCCGTACGAAATCATCGCGCCTCTTGGCGCGGGCGGCATGGGCGAAGTCTACCGAGCCCGCGACCCGCGCATGGGCCGCGAGGTCGCCATCAAGGTGTCCGCCGAGCGCTTCAGCGACCGCTTCGACCTCGAGGTCCGCGCGGTCGCGGCGCTGAACCATTCCAACATATGCCAGATATATGATGTCGGGCCGAATTATCTGGTGATGGAACTGGTCGAAGGCACGACCCTGGCTGAACGAATCCAGCAGGGCGCCATCCCGCTCGAAGAAGCTCTCGGCATCGCGCACCAGATCGGAGATGCGCTCGAAGCCGCTCACGACAAGGGTATTATCCATCGCGATCTCAAACCGGCGAACATCAAACTCAAACCGGACGGCGGAGTGAAGGTATTGGATTTTGGCCTCGCCAAGGTGGCTGAGCAGGCCGCTGCCGCGGGCAGCGCGGAGGAATCGCCGACGGTCGCTATGGGCGGCACCATCACCGGGCAGATCATGGGCACAGCGGCCTACATGGCCCCGGAACAGGCGCGCGGCAAAACCGTCGACAAGCGCGTCGACATCTGGGCCTTCGGTGTGGTGCTGTACGAAATGCTCACCGGGCGTCGCATGTTCGATGGCGAGACCATCTCGGATGTGCTGGCCGGCGTGCTCACTAGGGAGCCGGATCTCACACGCGTCCCTATCAAGGCTCGTCGGCTCTTACTGTGCTGTCTCCAGAAGGAACCGAAACGCCGGCTGCGCGATATCGCCGACGCTTGGGATCTTCTGGACGAAGCACAACCGCTCTCTCGCGGTCGCGGCTCAGCAAGATTGTCGTGGGCTACTGCGGGCGCGGCCACGATAGTCGCGATCATCGCACTCTGGGCGCCTTGGCGTAAACCAGCCGATCGCCCGCTGATGCGGCTGGATGTCGATCTCGGCCCCGACGTTTCACTCGGTTCGTTCGCCGGAGCGAACGCGATCCTATCACCCGACGGCACTCGCCTCGTCTACGTGTCCGGTAGTAGGCTCTTCGCGCGCAGGCTCGATCAACTCCAGGCCACCGAGCTTCCTGGAACGGAAGGCGCTGACGCGCCATTCTTCTCGCCGGACGGGCAATGGGTCGCATATTTTACGCAGGGAATGCTGAAAAAGGTTCCTGTAGAGGGCGGCGCAACGGTTGTTTTGTGCAACGCCCCGAACGGAATGGGCGGAAGTTGGGGTGAAGACGGAACGATCACCGCGGCCCTGAATGTCATCGGCGGCTTGTCCCGGGTTCCCGCGAACGGCGGCGCGCCTTCCCCATTGACGGAACTTGACAGCGCGCGCGGAGAGTTTACTCACCGCTGGCCCCAGGTTCTGCCGGGTGGCAACGCGGTGCTGTTCACATCACACACCCGTCAGGTTGGCGGATTTGACGACGCCAGCATCGTGGTCATGTCTCTGCGAAGCCGCCGCACGAAAACCCTCCTGCGGGGCGGCACGTACGCCCGATATCTCCGTAGTGGCCATCTCGTCCACCTGAACCGGGCGACGCTGTTTGCCGCGCCGTTTGACCTGGACGCGCTAGAGCTACGTGGTACACCGGCGGCGATTGTGAACCAGGTTGCCTACAGCGACGTCAGCGGCGGCGCACGCTTCGAGGTCTCGCAAAGCGGCGCGCTTGTGTACGAAATCGGCGGGGCGCAACGGCGAGCCGTCAGGCTCGAATGGCTCGAGAGCGACGGCAAAACGCGAGCGTTGGCGCTCAAGCCCGGCGATTACGGCCGTCCAAGCGTCTCTCCCGATGGGCAGCGCGTGGCCGTGGATATCGCCAACGGCTCGGGTGAGGACGTCTGGGTCTATGACTGGCGGCGGGATGCAATGACGCGCTTGACTTCTGACGGCAAACTGAACCAGTTTCCCATCTGGAGTCCCGATAGCCGCTACATCGTATTCGAGGATGCGGGCGGATTGTCCTGGACGCGGGCGGATGGGGCGGGAAAGCCGCAGCCGCTTCTCCGGACGAAGGGCGGGCCGATGCCGTGGTCCTTTGCCCCCGATGGAAAGCGGCTGGCGTACTTCGAGCTTGGTGCGGCAACGGCGTTTCACCTCTGGACTGTTCCGATTGAGAAGGACGATCGGGGCCTGCGAGCCGGACAGCCCGAGGTCTTTCTGCAGACCTCAGCCGACGAACGGCATCCTTCGTTCTCTCCCGACGGCCGCTGGTTGGCCTATTCTTCAACCGAGTCCGGCGGGTTTCAGGTATATGTCCGAGCCTTTCCGGACAAGGGTGGGAAATGGCAGATCTCAACGGCCGGAGGGGTGTACCCGACGTGGTCGCGCACTCAACGCGAACTATTCTTCGAGTCCCCGGACAACCAAATCATGGTGGCGGGCTACGCGGTGCAGGGCGATTCCTTCATGGCGGACAAGCCCCGGCTGTGGTCGGAGACGCGGCTCGCAAACTTAGGCCTTTTCAAGAATTATGACCTGGCGCCGGATGGCAGGCGCATCGCCGCATTGATGCCGGCCGAAGGAGCGGACGCGCACCAGCCACGCAATCACGTGGTTTTTCTGATGAACTTTTTCGATGAGGTCCGGCGCCGGGTGGGGCAAGGCAAATGAGCATCTCTCCCGGAACACATCTCGGTCCGTACGAGATCATTACGCCTCTCGGCGCCGGGGGCATGGGCGAGGTGTACCGCGCCCGCGATCCCCGTATGGGCCGCGAGGTCGCCATCAAAGTTTCCGGCGAGCGCTTCAGCGACCGCTTCGAGCGCGAAGTCCGCGCCGTCGCTTCCCTGAATCATCCCAACATCTGCCACATCTACGACGTCGGCCCCAACTACCTCGTCATGGAACTCGTCGAGGGCGCCGCGCTCGCCGCCCGCATTGAGACCGGCGCCATCCGACTGGACGAGGCCCTGCGCATTGCCCACCAGATCGGCGACGCGCTCGAAGCCGCCCACGACAAAGGCATCGTCCATCGCGATCTCAAACCCGCCAACATCATGCTCACGCCCGATGGCGGCGTGAAGGTGCTCGATTTCGGCCTCGCCAAAATTGCCGAGCACGCCGCGCCGGCGGGCTGCGCCGAACAATCGCCGACCGTCGCGATGGGCGCGACCATCGCCGGCCAGATCATGGGCACAGCGGCCTACATGGCCCCCGAACAGGCGCGCGGCAAGACCGTGGACAAACGAGCCGATATCTGGGCGTTCGGAGTCGTGCTATACGAAATGCTCACCGGCCACCGCATGTTTGAAGGAGAAACGGTCTCTGACGTCCTGGCAGGCGTGCTCACGAGAGAACCGGATCTCACCCGCGTGCCTATCAAGGCTCGTCGGCTCTTGCTGCGCTGTCTCGAAAAGGATCCAAAGCGTCGTTTGCGGGATATCGGTGATGCTCGGGATCTGTTGGAGGAGGCGCCCACGGACCCGGCGGCGAAAGGCATTGAATTGTGGAAAGCCGCCGCCGCGATAGTGCTGACGATTGCAGCGACTTCGATTTGGTGGGCGTGGCGTGCCGCTCGTACTCCCGAAGCGACCTCGCAACCACTGGTCCAGTTGGACCTCGATCTCGGCTCGGGCACGTCGTTTGCCGCGACCTCGGGACCCGCGGCCATTATCTCTCCGGACGGCGCGCGACTCGTATTTATCTCGGAGGCACAAGATGGGGTTCACCGGCTCTTCACGCGCCGGCTCGACCAAGGGAAGGCATCTCCTCTCCCAAAAACAGATGGCGCCTATGGGCCGTTCTTCTCGCCAGATGGCCAGTGGATCGGCTTTTTTGGCCGTGGGAAGCTGATGAAGATCTTCCTCGATGGCGGGGAACCGATCCCGTTGTGCGACGCTGCCAATGGACGCGGCGGCACATGGGCTGAGGGTGGCAACATCATCGCTGCGCTGGACTCTCAAACCGGCTTGTCGCAGGTGTCCGTCGCGGGTGGACGGGTCACACCACTCACGGATCTTGCCCGCGGAGAAATCTCCCACCGCTGGCCCTACGCGTTGCCCGGAGGCAAAGCGGTGGTTTTCAATAACAACTCTGCTTGGGGCAACCACACCGAATCTGGAATTGCGGTCGTTTCATTGGCTGATCACAAATGGAAGCCGGTGCTCGAGCGTGCAGGAATGTACCCGCGTTACCTGCCCAGCGGACACCTCGCGTATGTCGCGAACGGAACCCTGCTCGCGGCGCCGTTTGATCTCAACCGCCTCGAGGTTCGCGGCCCGGCAACGCCGGTGATGGAGGACCTCTCCGAGAATACACACCTGGGGTTCGCTCACCTGGACTTCTCGCGTGGTGGAACGATGGTGTTCCGCAAGGGAAGATCGGAAACGCAGTCGACGATCCAGTGGCTGGACAGTACCGGCAAGACCGAACCCCTCCTGTCTGAGCCGGCTCAGTACGAATTTCCGCGTATTTCGCCGGATGGCAGCAGGTTGGCTTTTCTCGTGAATGAAGGTTCAGGCAGAGGTGTCTGGATTTACGACTGGCAACGTGGGGGGAAGTACCGCCTGACCAGCGCCGTCAGTTCCTTTCCCGTCTGGAGCCCTGACGGAACCTACCTGGTTTTCCAGATGACCGGAGGAATGTTTTGGGCCAGAGCGGATGGAGCAGGCCAACCCCAGCCGCTTACCGACAGCAAGGACTCTCAGTTTCCGGGTTCCTTCACATCTGACGGGACCCTCGTTTTCACCGAGCTGATTCCCGGAGTCGGGAGTCAAATTCGTACCGTCAAAGTAGAGAGTAGATCCCTTCAACTCTACGCCGGCAAGCGTCAGGCGTTCTTGAAGGTTCCGACCTACAATGCCTACCCGTCGTTCTCCCCCAATGGCCGCTGGCTCGCCTACGCCAGCACGGAGGCCGGAATCTACGAAGTGTACGTGCGGGCCTTCCCGGACAATGGCAGCCAAGTGCTAATTTCTAATGCCGGCGGGCTCACGCCCATCTGGTCGCCAAACGGACATGAGCTGTTCTACCGTACGGAAGATCAACGAATCATGGTGGTGAATTACAAAGAACGGGGAGAATCATTTTTGGCGGATAAACCGCGCGTGTGGTCCGGAACTCCGCTTGCGAACATGGGCCAGACCCCGAATTTCGATCTCGGTGCTGACGGCAAACGCCTTGTTGTGCTCATGCCATCACAGGAGAAAGGTCCGATCGAACTTCAGAATCATTTGATGCTGGCCTTGAACTTCTTCGACGAAGTGCGGCGCCGGGTGGGGCAAGGCAAATGAGCATCTCTCCCGGAACACATCTCGGCCCGTACGAGATCATTGCGCCTCTCGGCGCAGGGGGCATGGGCGAGGTGTACCGCGCCCGCGATCCCCGTATGGGCCGCGAGGTCGCCATCAAAGTCTCCGGCGAGCGCTTCAGCGACCGCTTCGACCGCGAGGTCCGCGTCGTCGCCGCCCTGAACCATCCCAACATCTGCCATGTCTACGATGTCGGCTCGAACTATCTCGTGATGGAACTGGTCGAAGGCGCGACGCTCGCAGAGCGCATCGATGGGGGTGCGATCCCGCTCGAAGAAGCGCTACGGATCGCGCACCAGGTCGGCAATGCGCTGGAAGCCGCGCACGAGAAGGGGATCATCCATCGCGACCTGAAACCCGCGAACATCAAGCTCAAGCCCGACGGCACGGTGAAGGTGCTGGACTTCGGGCTGGCGAAGATCGCGGAGCAGGCCGCGTGCGCGGGCGGTCCGGAAGAATCGCCGACGGTCGCGATGGGCGGCACCATAGCCGGGCAGATCATGGGGACCGCGGCTTACATGGCCCCCGAGCAGGCGCGTGGCAAAACGGTGGATAAGCGGGCGGACATCTGGGCATTTGGCGTGGTGCTGTACGAAATGCTCACGGGGCGCCGGCTGTTCGAAGGGGCGACCATTTCCGACGTGCTGGCGCGTGTGCTGACGAAAGAGCCGGATTGGGATCGCGTTCCCGCGAAGGTCCGCAGGCTCTTTCGGCGGTGCTTGGAGAAAGATCCGAAGCGGCGCCTTCGCGATATCGGCGATGCGTGGGAGCTTTTGGAAGAGGCGCAACCGCTCCCTGGCGGTCGCGCCTCAGTACGGTTGCCGTGGGGGATTGCCGGGGCGGCAACGCTGCTGGCGATTCTGGCGCTCGCGGCCCTCTGGCGCGCGCCCCGCGCGGAGACTCCGTTGCAGCCACTGGTGCGGATCGATCTCGATCTCGGCCCGGATGTTTCGCTCGGGTACGGTATGGGCCCTGCGTCAGTCCTCTCGCCGGATGGAACACGACTGGTGTTCGTCTCGAAGAGCGCGGACAGAACCAGCCGGCTCTTCATGCGGCGCACCGACCAACCGAAGGCCTCGCCAATGCCCGGCACGGAGGGCGCGTACACTCCGTTCTTCTCTCCAGACGGGCGGTGGGTCGCCTTCTTCGCCAATGGAAAGCTCAAGAAGATCCGCCTCGACGACGGCACGATCTTCACCTTATCCGAAGCCTATGCCGCCAGGGGGGGCAGTTGGGGCGAGGATGGCAATATCGTGGTGGCTCTCGATCCGCAGACCGTGCTCTCGCAGATCCCGGCCGATGGCGGTAAGCCCGTGGCGATTACCGAACTGCGCGGCGAGGTCGGAGAGTTTTCTCACCGGTGGCCGCAGGCCTTGCCAGGCGGTAAAGCAGTGCTGTTTACGGCGTCCAAACGTTACGCGAATTTCGAAGATGCCGCAATTGCAGTCGTAACTCTGAAGGATCGCCAGAGAAAGACCGTGCTCGAGCCGGGAGGGATGTTCCCGCGGTACCTGCCAAGCGGGCACCTGACGTACGTGGCGAATGGAGCCCTGTATGCGGTGCCGTTCGACATGGAGCGGCTGCAAGTGCGGGGATCCGCCGTGAAGCTCCTGGATGAAATTCCCAGCTACTTGAACCTGGGATACGCCCAGCTTGATTTCTCGCGCAGTGGGGCGCTCTTGTACATAACCGGCAAGAGCGAAGAACTGACAGCTATGCAGTGGGTCGACGCCGCGGGGAAGACCGCGCCGTTCAGCGCGGGGCCGGCGCGTAACGTCTCTTTCCGTCTCTCACCGGAAGGGAATCGCATAGCCGTGTTGGAGAACGAGGGGGCGCGTTCCCAGATCTGGATTTACGATTGGCAGCGAGGAATCAAATCGCAGGTCAGTAAAGACGTGGAGGCCAACGGCGGGTCCCCGGTGTGGAGTCCCGATGGCCGGTTCGTTGTTTTCGAGTCGACGGGTGGGATGTTCTGGGCGCGTTCTGACGGAGCCGGTAATCCGCAGCCATTGACCCGAAGCAAGAACCTACAGGTTCCGAGTTCTTTCAGTCCCGATGGCAGGCGACTGGCTTATACGGAGCTGATTCCGGGGGTTGGGGCCGAGATCCGCACCGTGAGCCTCCAGAGCAGTGGGGGGGATTTGCGTGCCGGGGAGGCCGAGACCTTCGTGAAAACCTCGACTGTCAGCTCCTTTCCGGCCTTCTCACCCGATGGCCGATGGATCGCCTATACCAGCGGCGAGGGCGGGATCTACGAAGTGTATGTCCGGGCGTTTCCACGGGACGGCAGGCAGTGGCAGGTTTCGAGCGCAGGCGGAGTGTTGCCGGTGTGGTCGCGGAATGGCCACGAGCTCTTCTATCGTACGGAAGATCAGCGGATCATGGTGGCGGATTACACGGCTCAGGGCGGCTCGTTCGAGAGGGGGAAGCCGCGGGAGTGGTTTGGAAGACCGCTGGCGAGCGTCGGACTGGCAAGCAATTTCGATCTCGCCCCGGATGGAAAGCGCTTCCTCGTTCTGATGCCGGCCGGAGACGCGGAGCGACGCGATAACCAAGGCCACTTGATGCTGGCGCTGAACTTTTTCGATGAGGTCCGGCGCCGGGTGGGGCAAGGCAAATGAGCATCTCTCCCGGAACACATCTCGGTCCGTACGAGATCATTACGCCTCTCGGCGCCGGGGGCATGGGCGAGGTGTACCGCGCCCGCGATCCCCGCATGGGCCGCGAGGTCGCCATCAAAGTTTCCGGCGAGCGCTTCAGCGACCGGTTCGAGCGCGAGGTCCGCGCGTCGCCGCCCTGAACCATTCCAACATTTGTCATGTCCATGATGTCGGCCCGAACTACCTCGTCATGGAACTGATCGAGGGCACGACGCTCGCCGAGCGTATCCGGACGGGCGCTCTGCCGCTGGATGAGGCGCTGGCGATTGCGCATCAGATTGCCGATGCCCTGGAGTGCGCGCACGAGAAAGGAATTAGTTCATCGCGACCTGAAGCCGGCCAACATCAAAATCAAGCCTGATGGCGCGGTGAAGGTGCTGGATTTTGGATGGGCCAAGATGGTGGAACAGGCCTTGCCAAGCGCGAGTCCGGAGGAATCGCCGACCATGGCGATGGGTGCGACCATCGCGGGACATGCACTGGCCGCTTCACCTCGGAAGCAGTGCGATACGTAATCCGATCGAATAACCACCGACAAAGCGCGAGATGTTCAGTCGCCTTCTCGCTCCGGCGCTTACACGATCGGGAAATTTGATCGCGCACCGAGCTGAAGCCGAATTCGACGCTGACTCGGCCAATGCCTAGGTGACTTAGGGTACGCCCTTCGAACGCCGGACTGCCATCGGTTGGCTTGCTGGCATTCAGCCTTACTGTTTCACGAGTTTTGCCAACCGTACCTCGTTTGGACCTCGCTTCTTGCTGTTCTTTCTGTTGTTGAGGGTTATAAGCTATTGATTTCATGGAGCGGGAGACGGGACTCGAACCCGCGTGACCAGCTTGGGAAAGAGTAGGATTGATGTGTCTACAACAATTTAGCGTCTCTGGCGCGCTTTACGGACTCACCGCAAGTCTCGCCATATCAGCGTTTTCCTCTCTAACCCCTCTAATCGAGGTTTTTTCGACGTACATTTCGATGTCATTCGTACCTCGATTCTGCGCGGCATCCCATGGCCTTTTGTGAGTACGGGTGCGCCAGCCGAACTGGCCACCCCAGAACCATGGGAGTCTGTCATTGTCTCCTATCTCCGGAGCGCATTCCGCTCGAACCCTGACGCCGC
Source organism: uncultured Solibacteraceae bacterium (assembly GCA_964464925.1). Classification (GTDB taxonomy): domain Bacteria; phylum Acidobacteriota; class Terriglobia; order Bryobacterales; family Bryobacteraceae; genus CAYXLI01. The sequence goes on from CAYXLI010000042.1 coordinate 13,326, forward strand.
TTGGCGAACTGCTCCGCGATCAGCAACCTGAACTCATCATCTCGCGACAGAAGCTCGAGCAGGCGCGCGGGATCGAACTCGTCCGCGGCCGTCGCGAACAACAGAATCAGGATCTGTGTTTCAGTTCGCGTCTTCCGAACTGCGGCTGAGATGCTCGAAATCTTCGGCATGCACACGGGCGGCAAGGAGTACCGAAGACTAGTTGCTGCATTCGAGCGCATCTTCGGAGCGACGATCTACTTCGGTACGGACAGCTTGCTGGGAACGGCGAAACGGGTGCATCGTACCCGCTTCAACTTCATGAGCGAAGCTCAGATCTGGTATGCACAATCACCCGAGCAGCGCGTTCTCTCTTCGGAGTTCGAGAACGTTATCGTACTGACCGATGACTTCTACCGCGAGGTGACTGAACATCCGGTCCCGAACGATTTTGACGCTGTGAAGGTGCTCGCCTCGGCTCCAGCGGTGCTCGACCTTTACATGTGGCTCTCGTACCGATGCTTCAAGGCCAAAGGACCGGAGGCGATTCCGATCTTCGGTCCGTTGGGGCTTGTCGCGCAGCTCGGATCTGTTGAGTATTCGAGGCCGCGGCGGTTCAGGGGCATGCTTGAGCAGTGGTTAAAGGTGATTCGGGTTATGTGGCCCGCTTGCCCGGCAAAGGTCAGCTCCGACGGCCGACGGCTGTTGATCGATCATGCGCCGGCAATTGCCTCATCGCAGATGAAGTCCGGGATTGCAGGATGATCCTCCGCGCTTCCAACTGTCTCCGCCTCCGCGGAAACCGGTTTCCGTGAGCCGTTCTCCGGGCTCGAACAGTAAACGCCAGTCAACTACGCGCCGTGATCTCCTCGAACGCCGTTTCGGGCCAGCATCAGAATCGGCGACTACTCGCCCATGTGGCGCATTGTTTCCGGTGGCGCCGTTCTCCGGGAACGAAAGGTTGCATAGGGGCTCCGCACGCGCTTCGGCACATCGTAAGGCCTTCACGCTCCTTGTCGCAGTGACGCTGCGGGGAGCGAGGTCCCGCAGCCGGAAGAGGCACGAGAGTCGCGAATTTATACCATCTAACCGGGCGTTCTCTCGCATTCGCGTCGAATTGCCTCGAATGTCGCGAGCGCACTTTTGAAGGCTCGGAAGGCACTGCCGTGTTCTTGTGCCGAAATGCGCTGGCCTAAACGATCCCATGCCGCTGTTACGGCCTGTATACACCAATCGGCGCTCCTGCGTGAAGCACGAATGGGTCTTCCGTTAACGCGAATGAACACCGGATTCGTGTGACAAGACCCCAGGATCCGTACTGCGACCCAGCTGCTTTCTGCGATATGTGTTTTGAACTCGAGTCTTCGAACGGTACCGTCTCCCAAAAGAGTCTGTGACGCTACGGCGCGACCGTTTACAACGAGTTCAACAGGCACTTCACGTGTATTCGGAATTCGCGAGCGTTCAATGTGCCAGTATGGACTCTTATTCGCCGAAGTTCTCCAGATGCGCTTATCCGAATCAGCAGGCTTTTCGGCCAGCAGAGCTGCAGCGCTCACTTGCACTCGAATCGTTCCGGGGCTGTTTCGCTCGACATCTTGCCGCAGTTGAGACAGAGGGACATCATCCACCTGCATGTCCAGAAGATGACTCCTGCCATCCGAAACATAAGACTGACCGGCGCACATGCCATTTATCCAATTCTTGTAACCAGCTTCACCTGCTGGCGCCTTTTCAAGCCACACGTAGGACCTTCCGACGCCGACGCGCTCGAATAAACACGGAAAGTCGGTCTCCCCGGCAATCGGAACCCGAAAACCGCAATTGAGGGCGTGATACCAAATGTTCAGCTCAGCGTTGACCGGTGTGTCGGCAGCTGACAGGAAGTCAACCGCTCCGTGCGCCACGTCAATGAGGAACTCGTTTGCACCGTTATTGTTGAAAGCCGGGATGACGTAGTTCGGCAGTTGATCAGTTTCAACTTCAAGTCCATGACCCGTATGTGCGTAACCGACAGCTGCACCCTGAGCTTTCGCCCATTTCAGGATCGGAAGATTCCATGTGGGCCATTGCTCGATCGTTTGCGCGGCCGGATAGTCTTGCTCCGAAAGTCCAAGGAGTACTAAATGCCCCCAATAGCTCGACGGGAACCCGGAAACCTCGACGTCGTATCGAAGGAGCGTCTTTCGGTCCGAGAGGCTGCTGATGCGGCCATCGAAGAACCGCTTCTGGTAATACCATGATGGCCCCCACGTGAGCACTTCAGCGAGGCTGAGGCCCTCCCCCCGTACTTGGGGCACCATGTCTTTCGGGAGCACGCCTTCTGTTGGAGTATTGTAATGACTGCATCCAGCGGCATGAATGTGGTGATCACCGGAATACCAGCCACGCCCGGCAGGATCGATCCACCGCTCCAGTTTCAGTTCCAGGTCAAGAGCGCCAGACGACTCGGCCACACGTAGAAAGGCCTCTTTGACGAGATACTCGGGCCCACGGGAATACTGAATCGTGTACTCGCCGGAAGGAAGTGAGATGAACTCCCTGTCGGCTCGGTAGATCTGCTCCTGAAACGGGAAATCCGGAGCGAGTCGTTTTGGCCGAGACGGATATACTCTGCCAACCTTATCGGATATGACCAGTGATGCTGTTGCAGGGCTGCCGTCAGAGTCACGAATACCAAGTGTCACGCGTGACGCTCGCGCGCAGCGAAACAAAACAGGAAGCTCACTTCTAAAACCGAGGTCGCGCGTAGTTGGACCGGCATTGAAGCTGATTGTCGCCTCACGCGTACCCATATCCCGGCTATACAGTTGCAAAATGCGGTACTCGACTTGCAGTCCGGACAGTTCTCGCGTTAGTGGAGGCTGGTTGTACATGTCCAGATCCAGCCATCTATCGGCAACATCTGCGAAAGTGATGGATTGAACGGGAACTTGGGCTCCCGGTTTCATGATGCCCGTTCCTGTGATCTCCGAACCCGGAGCATGATCGGAATCAGCCTTGGCCTGCGGGCTCTCCGCGATGAGTTCCGCCGTGAGCCCCGAGCGGTTTACAACCTTAACCAGAAAGCTTCTCCAGCCGTTTTCAACCAGAGCCGCAGGAGCACTTCCGCGCGAAACGCTGACGCGGCTCTCCGGATTTATTGCTACGTTTACGAGCACATATCGGTCTAAAATCGCCTGGATTAGACGGCCGGACCTCTCAGGATCACCAGCTCCCAAAGCTGCACTTAAGGCAGCGCGGTCTCCTTCGGGGAAGTCAGCGCCAATCTCTCTCATTGCGGTCATCACACGTCTGATCTGGGCTGTGAACGGCTGGAAAGCAGGAAGGGCTTCATCGGCGGCCGATGCCGCCCCGAGATTAAGGAAACCGGCTGCTGGCAATGTAAGTGACGCCGCGTAGCGAAGGAGTTCTCGCCGGCTCACCGGAATTTGTGAATCCATTTTGCGATTCTTTCTAGTGGAAATAGCAGAAAACCCGCGCGCAGTTGTTCCGCTTGCGGGTTTTCGCAACAGCATCGGGTCGTGCCCAGCACGACGGACCTTCAGAAAATGAACTTCAGAGCGAACTGAATCAGGCGGGGACGATTTGCCTGAGCACTGACAACTCCGAACTGGGGATTACCGAACACCATGCCGGGATTTGCAAAGCGCACTCTGTTCAGCATGTTGAAGTACTCGCTCCGGAACTGAAGGTTCAGTCTGCCGTCCCGGCCAAACCGGTTGTTCTTGAAGACGCCCGCATCAAGATTGTTGATGTGGTCGTTCCGTATGTCTGGAGATGTACGGCTGGAGTTTCCGAAGGTAAAGGCCGCCGGCTGACTGAACACGGAGGTGTCAAACCACCGATCCAGTCGCTGATGAGCATCTCCCGACAGTTTGCCGCTTTTTCCGTTGTTATTCGGACGAGAGCCGCCTCCAAAAGAGTTGGTCAGATTGGTTGCTGTCGAGAAGAAGAGTGGAGTACCGCTTTGCAGAGTGTAAATGCCGTTTACTTCCCAGCCAGTCGCCGCCCATGTCGCAGGACCGCCGGAACTCAGCCATCTTTTGCCACGTCCGAACGGCACGTCAAGGTTATAGCCGATTACGAGCCGTTGAGGAGCATCAAACGCGTTGATCGAACGATCGAGCTTTCTGTTATAGAAAGTCATATAGTTCGTGTTCCCCAAGCCATTCGGCTCGAGCCAGCCGCCGCTCCAGCTTTCGGCGTCGCCGATTCCCTTGCTCAAGGTGTAAGCAGCGGAGAGCAGAGAAGAACTAAAGCGCTTTGTGACCTTCAATTGCATTGAATGGTATATGGAAGAGGCAACCGGCGCTCCGTGTTGTGTAATGTTGCCGAACTGTGGATATGGCCGCAACAACTGGCCCCTGGACACGGTGGGCTGTGCGAGCGTTCCTGCTGTCACGTAACCGAAGAAGGGATTCGGTACCTGATCGTTCAGTGCACTACCGAGTTTCAAATACTCTGTGGGCAGTTCGTTCATAGCAAGGTTGCCGGGCAACGAATTCCCTTTGCTTCCGGCGTATGCTATATCGACGGCGAGCCCCGACCCGATCTCCTGCTGGATATTAAAGTTCCACTGCTGCATGTAGCCAGCGCGGTTATCACGCATGTCGACAGTAATGTTCTGACCGAGTAGGGTATTTAACCCCGCGGCGCTTCCCGGCGGGTCCAAAATCCCACCTGGGAATGGGTTGCTCAGCGTGTCTTTGGGAGTAATTCCGTTGTCTATCGAACTCACGACGTTTGTTGTTACCGAGACTTGAGGAACTCGCCAGGCGCTGTTTACCGTAATTAGATCGTTCGGTAGCCAGAAAATCCCATATCCTCCGCGGACGACAGTGCGAGGTCGCAGCTGATAGGCAAAGCCGAACCGTGGAGCCCACTGCTTCATGTACAGGTCTTCCGAAGTTCGTGTACTCGAATCAGTAAAGCGCAATCCACCTTTGAGCGGCATCCCGAGCTGATTCGCGATCGGCGGAACTGCCTGCGGGTCGAACCAGGACAGCCGGTTGTGACGTTCGGTAAGCGGCGCATCTAGGCTGTACTGCAAGCCGAGGTTGAGCGTGAGCTTTTGAGAAACCCTCCAGTCATCCTGCAGAAAGAAACCTGCAAACCACCTCTGCTGTGCGAGCGGCTCAGCTCTGGCCACAGTTCCTCCCGATGGATAACCTAAAAGGAAAGATGCTAACCCGATACCGCTGCTCGAAGTAGCCCGAAGAGGATCCACGGAAGTAAAACGGCCGTCAAATGACAGGTTCGGAGTGCCGTTATTCAGCTGGATGTCCCGGATGTGAAACAGGCGATATTGAGCGCCGAATTTCCACGTATGTGGACCACTCAACCAGGTCACAGAGCCGCTTTCACTGAATGAGCCATTGGCTCTGTGAATCGTGCTGGAGGTCGAAGGGTCAAGTGCCTGAATTCCTGAGACGTTGATGACAGGAAACGTTCTGTACTGAAGCCTTTCCACCAGCGATCTGGGCCAGCCTATCGTGGTGGCGTCGAATCCGGTGCTGGGTGGTACACGCTCAGAACTCAGGCGGTTATAGCTACTCCGCAGTTCAAGTACGATTGCGGGAGTGAGCACGGCAGTCGCCGACAGCACAGCGTTATGTATACGGTTCTGTTCTGCGCGGCCGGGGTCGATCGTGGTGGTGTTGTTGCGAAACGGATCATACGGACCGAGATCGTAGAACTGATAACCGTATGTTCCGAAAAGCTTCCACTTCGAATTAAGGTTGTGATCGATGCGTGTAACGAACTGATCTGTGTCCGTCGCCTGCGTCGCGGAGGTTGCGAAGTTGTTGACCCCGGTCAGTGCCTGACCAGGCGCGTTCGGTAGTGGCCAGATGATGTTGCGGAGCTTATTCGCGACCGGATCGAAACGATCTGCCGGGATACGGTTCCCCGGGAAGGGATCGCGAAGCAGGTTGCCATTGGGGCCGACGCGAGTCGTACTGGGATCCCCTATGACGACCAGTTGCCCCTGAGCATTGAACGTCTGAGAGAAGTCACCCTCGCGCTGAAGCAATGTGGGAACGGTCGTGGTCAACGCGATTCCCTGCCGCTGTCGAAAAGCTTCGTAGTTGCCGAAGAAAAAGGTTTTGTCGTGAACGACCGGACCGCCGAGAGAAAAGCCGTATTGGTTATAGCTGAGCGCAGGTTTCTTCTGGCCTGCTCGATTCTGGAAGAAATCGTTTGCATCGAGCGACTTGTTTCTGAAGAATTCGTATACCGATCCATGAAGCTGGTTGGTACCCGACTTGATGCTGAGATTTACGACTGCACCGGCACTTCGGCCAAACTCGGCGGAGTAATTGTTCGTTTGGACGCGAAACTCCTGTGTTGCGTCTACAGGCGGAACATATCCTACCGCGTGAAGTCCTCCAGTCGTTACAGGCGCGCCGTCCACCAAAACCTCGTTCGCATTGGCCAGACCACCGTTTGATGAAAAGTTGCCCCAGCCCATGTAGTTGACCGTGGCCGGATTTTCTCCCATGGTCCCCTGAATTCGAATTCCCGGAGTAAGTTCAACGAACGCGAGCGTGTTTCGACCATTGAGCGGAAGCTGCGTAATTTGGCGATTCTCCACTACCTGACCGAGCGAGCTGGTATTAGAGTCGAGCAATGTTGCCTCAGCTGCAACCTCAACCGACTGACTCGACTCACCAACTGTCAGTACGAGATTTGCCGCGACAAACTGCTGGACGCGAACTTCGATGGAATCCTGAACGAGCTTTTTGAAGCCCGCATGGTCGGCCTCGAGGCGATAACGCCCGGGTTGTAATGCGGTGAATGTATATAATCCCTGGTCGTTCGTGGTCTGACTGCGCTGATCGTTGGTATCGAGGTTTGTAAGCTTCAGTGCAACACCTGGAATGATCGCGCCGCTACTGTCCTTCACCGTACCCGAGATGCCGCCAGTGAAGGTCTGCGCTTTGACATCGTACTCGGAGAACAAAAGCAAAATAGAAGCAATAATCAACAGCCTACATATCATAGACGTTCCTTTCTTTCCTGTGCAGGTCCTTCGGCGGTTCTCGTTGGACGGCTCCGTATATCGAGCGCTCATCAGTCTGGGTGTTTCGACACTTTGGTCAACCTGTGTCAATTGTGTCTCTTACGGTCGTCAGACCGTTTTTGCTGGCGCCGCGCCCTTTAACGGCAGTACCGCCGGCACATTCGCGCGCTAGAAATCTCACACCTTCCGACGCGATTGATTCAGGTGTGGGGGCCAAATCCCGCCAGATCGAAGCGGCGGACGACAGCTCCGGGAGGGCAAAGCCGAAGCTTTCAATGGTCAACCAGCGGTCATAGCGGGCGTCCCGGAGAACTCGAAAAACTTCATTCCTGGGCACATGCCCTGTGCCCGGAATACCGCGGTCGTTCTCGCACGTGTGAACGTGTGACAAATACGGAACTGCGGCGGCGAGGGCATCGGCGATGTTCTTTTCTTCGATGTTGTCGTGAAAGGTATCAAAGAGGATGCCAACGTTAGGGTGACGCACCTCAGCGCACAACGCCACTGCATCGCCGATGGTGTTGTGAAAGTACGTTTCGAACCTATTGATAGCCTCTATGGCGAGTACAACGTTGCTGCTCGCCAGCACAGGTCCGAGTTCCCTGTAACCTTCGACAGCATGGGTCCACTCCTCACTCGTGCGTCTCCGACCCGGCAGGTACCCGACTGGCGAGTATAGAGGGCCGGCCAGCACACTGGCTCCTAGTTCCGCGGTCAATTCAATACAGCGCTTCGGGTGGTCCTGGGTCCGGCGCCGGATGATGCCGTCGGGCGAAATCAGGCTCAGATGGCCGGGCAAGACGGAGCACACGGTCGCCTCGAGACCGTATCTTTCCAACTCGCGCCGAAAACGCGCGGTGCCGAAGGATTCCGGATCTATCAGGGGTATTTCGATCCCATCGAACCCCTGCTCCTTCAGCTTCGGAAGAAGATAAAATTGTTCGGGTCCGAAACTCGCAGACCACAAAAACTTATTCACACCGAATTTCAAGCTGCTTGCCCCCTTCAAACGCGGTGTTTAGAGACTCACGCGAGCGCGAACGTAGCGCACACACTCGGCAACCTCGGACGTCGGATCAGTTCCTTCTTCGTACTCGATAGCTGCAAATCCGTCGAAACCGCTCCGGACAAGCGCCGTAAGGAAGCCGGACAGGTCGGCTTTGCCCTTTCCCATGACGACGCCATGCCCAGGAGAGTCTTCGTCTTTCAGGTGGACGATCCGGACATGACTTTTCAGTTTTTCGTACGCTTGAACAGGATCGATGCCGACGGCAATCATGTGTCCGGTGTCCAAGGTCGAAAACAAGTTCGGCCTGCCGCGCAGCGCGGACAGGATGTCCTCCGGAGATTCATAGAGGAACTTGCGATTTTTAAAGTAGTGGTTGTGTATCCCGAACCGAAAGCCGTCCTTTGCGCACGCGGCGTTCACGGCATCGAGCAACTCGCGCTCCGCCGAGCCTGATACGGTCTTGACTCCAAACATTCGAACACCGGCCTGCATACTGCTGATTTCCTCCTGCTTTGACAGGTGACCACAGTACCAGGACACCAATTCGATCCCACTCGACTTGAGGGTGTCGCGCACCGTCCCAAACGTCTCCACCCTTGCCCGGGGCAACATATATTCGGGATGCGAAAGTTCGATCGCGGGCAGCCCGAGCGCTCGGCAGCGTTCTGCCAGCCCCTTAAGGTCCTGCGAGCGAAACGTGAATGTGCCGAGACCGAGTCGGAATTTTGCGCGCTCCTTGCCCTGCGAGGAAAGACTTAAGCCACTGCACAACAGCCCTGTGCCCGCACCTGAGAGTCTCAGGAGATTTCTTCTCGTCAACTGCATTGGTCCCTCCTTAATTGGGCGCCGTTGAACGATGCCCGCGCAGTCTCGTCTGAGGCGAGACCGTACCGGCAAAGGGCAAGCAACGTCAGGGATTATACGTTTAGCTCGAGGCTGTGTCAACTACGATTTTGCGGCAACGGAAAAAAGCGCGGTGACGAAAACAGAGCGCGGCGGCTCGAGATAGTAAGGATTCCACCATGCCGGCCTTGACTTTCCCCGTGGCACACGGTAGCGTTTGATGTGGCAGTAATCGTTTAAAAAATGCCGACGATCAAGGACGTTGCTGCGCTGTCCCGTGTGTCGACGGCTACCGTATCGCACGTCATCAATAACTCCTCGAATGTCTCGCCGCATCTGCGTGACCGCGTACTGAACGCCATTCGCGACCTGAAGTATCATCCGAACGCGATTGCGAGGGGACTAAAGACGAGCAAAACCAAAACGGTGGGAATGATTGTTCCCGATATCACGAACCCCTTTTATCCCGCAGTCATTCGAGGCGCCGAGGACGTTCTGAGGGATGCAGGATACATTCTCACGGTCGGCAACTCCGACAGCGATCCCGCAAAGGAAGAATTGTATTATCGAACGTTCCGCGCTCAGCGGGTCGATGGCCTGATTCTTACCGCTTGCCTGTCGACACATCCGCCGGAATACATTCTTCATCACGAACTCGGTACGATACCGGTGGTTTTTGTGGATCGTTATTACAGCGGCCTCGGTGTTGATATTGCGATCGTGGACAATGTCCGCGGAAGCTTCAGTGCGGTCACGCATCTGTTGAACGCCGGCCACCGCCGAATTGCCATCCTGACGGGTCCAATGGAGCTGATAAACGCACGTATGCGCCTTCGTGGCTACAAAAAAGCGCTAGCACAGGCGGGCGTTAGCTTACAGCGCGAATGGATTTTCGCTGGGCGATTTGATGCTGATTCGGGGTACGATGCGACACGGCGGATGCTCGACCTTCCGCAGCGGCCAACAGCCGTGTTCAGTTCGAATGCGCAGATGACCCTGGGCTGTTTGCGAGCGCTGCGCGAGAGCGGATTGAGCTGGTGTCACGACATCGCCGTTGTGAGTTTCGATGATGCACCACTTTTTGAGTTGATGGAGCCTTCCATAACGGCGGTCGCGCAGAATAGCTACGAACTCGGCGCGCAGGCGGCCATCCTTCTTTTAGGACGGCTCGATGAAAGTTTCCGCGGCCCGCCCAGGCGAAAGCTGCTTCGGCCGGAACTGATCGTTCGGGAATCCAGCAACTCGCGATCTTAGGTTGCGCGACCTTTATAAGGCAGGGCTCTAATGCAGATCAGGAAAAAGACAAAAGTATACGATGCGGTAATCGTTGGTTCTGGCGCGGGGGGTGGTATGGCGGCGATGATGCTGACACAGGGGGGGCTGAACTGCGCCCTTGTCGAGGCCGGCCTGCCGCTAAATCCGGCTACGGACTACAAAGAGCACGTCTGGCCGTATGAGCTGATGTACCGCGGATGGGGGCCGGGCTATTCCTTCAACCGTCCCTACATCGACGCCTTCAACTCACACCTTGGGTCGTGGGATCTGAAAGGCGAGCCTTATACGGTCGCCGAAAACGAGAACTTCATGTGGTTCCGTTCGCGAGTTCTCGGCGGTCGCACGAACATCTGGTCGCGGGTCGCGCTCCGCTTTGCGCCCTACGATTTCAAACCATATTCGACTGACGGCGGCGGCGTGGACTGGCCGATCTCGTATGATGACGTCGCGCCCTATTATGACCGCGTCGAACGTTTGATCGGTGTTTTCGGAAATCGGGACGGAATCGCCACAGTCCCGGACGGAATCTATCAGCCTCCGCCCGCCCCGCGTTGTCACGAGCACCTCATCGCGAAAGGCTGTAAGAAGCTGAACATTCCGACAATTGCCATGCGGAATGCCATACTGACCAGGCCGCACGATGGACGCGCGGCGTGCCACTACTGCGCCGAGTGCTCGCGCGGCTGCGTTACAGCATCGCGGTTCAGTTCGGTTCAGGTGCTGCTTCCGAAGGCGCTCAGGACTGGTCGGCTCGATGTATTCACAAACGCCATGGCGCGTGAAATTCTGACTGATGAAAACGGACGATGCACTTCGGTGTCTTATGTGGATCGCACCGATCGCCAGGAATACCAGGTCCGGGCGCGGACCGTTGTCGTTGCAGCAAGCGCCCTGGAATCGGCAAGGCTGCTGCTAAACTCCCGCTCCAGACGGTTTCCAAACGGATTGAGCAATTCAAGCGGCCAACTGGGACGAAATTTGACTGATACGGTTGGGTACACGACGACCGCATATTTCCCGCAGCTAATGGGACGAAAGATAGAAAACGAAGACGGCATCGGCGGCGGACACCTGATTATTCCCTGGTGGTTGCAGGATGTGAAAGGCCGTGATTTCCGTCGCGGATATCACGTCGAGTTGTTCGGCGGAGCGCAGATGGGGTCCGTGTCCAGCATCGGCCGAACTGTGTCCCGGGTATACGACGGCTATGGATCAAACCTCAAGAAGCATGCGCGGGAATTGTTCGGCAGTACCTTCGGATTTTCCGGCCGTGGGGAGATGATCCCGAACAGCCGATCGTGGGTCGAGATCGATCCTCAGGCTGTAGACGCATACGGGATACCGGTGCTTCGGTTCCACTGGGGATGGACCGAAGAAGACCTCGCCATGGTGCGCCACATGCGGCAAACGTTCGACTCGATCGTGGATTCAGCTGGCGGCAAGGTACTGACCCGGCGTGATTCCATTTCTGCCGGAGGCGAAATTCTGCACGAGGTTGGAACGGCACGGATGGGATCTGATCCACGAACGTCCGTCCTGAACAAATTCAATCAGGCTCACGAAATTCGAAACCTCTTCGTGGTCGATGGCGCGGCGTTCGCCAGTAATCCGGAAAAAAATCCGACATTGTCGATCCTTGCGCTCTCGATGCGTGCATCGGAATATCTGCTGGAGCAGGCAAAACGAGGAGATCTGTAGAGTTGCAGTTGTGTCCGCTTTTACGTCACGCGGTAGGCACCCAAATCCGGAAAGAGGCAACGTTATGAAACGACGGCAGGCATTAACTCTTATTGCAATTACAGGTACTTCGGCTGTCGCCAGTGCGCAGGACCCGGTGCGGCCAGACCAGCCCGCGCCCCACACCAGCCACAGTTCTGCTACCGGCCCGAAACTTCAGGGCGACGTGAAAGTACCGACGCATCTCAACAAACACGAGTTCGGAGTTATATCGAGGGTTGCGGACCTCACCATTCCGCGGGACTCCACTCCCGGAGCACTTGATGCGCGGGTACCCGAGTACATAGACCGGCAGCTTGCGCACATGCCCGCCATGCAAACACAAATCTCAGGCGGCATCCAGTGGCTCGATCACTACTGCATGGAGCGATTTGGTGAAGACTTTCAGGCGTGCGCCGAACGCGACCAGATCGCGGTTCTCGATGCGCTTTCAGATGGAAAGAATGTCCCGCCCGCAATGGGGCCGGGCCGCGCATTTTTCGTACAAGTCCGCGAGCTGACATGCGACGGCTTCTATTCCAGCAAGCTCGGGTTTCAGGAAGTTGGATTTAAGGGCAACTCGGCGGTTTCAGTGTGGACAGGGTGTACACATCCCGAGCACAGGGGGTAAATCTGAGGCGCTGCCTGCAGCCGGATTTGACCATCCCTCCGGCAAACTTTGGCGGGCATTCGCCTTAAATGCGTGTTGTGTCAATTCCCGATTTAAAACGACCGCATTTTCCCCGATGATGTAGTCGGCCAATGAGGCCATTGGCGGGGACGCGGTAGGCACTCTACAGCAGTTTCTAAATCTGCCAGCGTCTTCGACGAGGCTTGCCGGGTTGAGACAAACGCCATTCATATGGGTGAACGGCGTTGCCTCTAATGTAAGCAGATCTTCCAGCCTTCGCTTCCAGTAGTCGGGATTGCGGGAGCGCCATTTCCGCGGACTGTCGCGACAGACCTCGGTATTCGGGATCGGCAGCGAGTTTACCCCCGCGATAATCGGCCTGACGTCGGCGCTGGCAGGCGGCTTCGCTGCAGACGATCTGACGGCGCTGGAACTTCGCAGTATCGGCGAAAGCACCCCGCCGCTGTTGAACGGAACCGCAGCGAACAGCAACTCCGCGACCGGAAGCGTCGCCTCCGCAATCTTGTAAAAAACAACTCAGCTCCGGCGCAAGTCTGGGAAATCGGAGCACTTCCGCCCCGCCGGACACCCTGCCGCCATCTTGCAAACAACAACCTGCTGGTGTAGTCGCGGATCCTGCCGCATAACAATCGTGCCCATCGGCAACCCCGGCGTCGGAAAGACGTTTCTCGCCCGCGTCATCGGATCGAAAACCTGTCAGGCCAATCAGCGCGTCCTGTTCACGACCGCGATGGATATGCTGAATCACCTGCTCGCATCGCAGGTCGATCACTCGCTGGTCCGCAAGCGGAAGATCTATACAGATCGGACTCTGCTCATTGTTGACGAACTCGCCTACCTGTCACTCGATCAGCAGACTTCCAACCTCTTTTATCAGGTAATCTCCACGCGCCACAGTCAGAAGCGGTCCACCACTATCACGAAATACACGCCCTTGTCCGACTGGGGCAACATCCTCTTCAACACGACCATCGCAATAGCTATTGCAGACCGCTGGTCGAGAACTCAGAGATCTTCCTGCTCGGCGGCGAGAGCCTCCGCAAGGCAAACAGGAACTCCGCTCCGCCCGAACAGTAGTCACTCCGGCCCCGATCATGCGCCGCTCTGTGCGATGCCCGGCGGAGGAGTCCGCCGCGTGAACCCCTCAATGGCGCTGCCAATGGGCGGATAGCCTTTCCGGCTCTCCCCTTGTGGTTCCCTCCATGTTTAACTTCAGCGCCAATCATCTGCTCCTGCTCTCGCGGACGGAGTATCCGTCGTGTGCGGTGTTCCTGTTGCGGAACCTCGACACGCAGCGCGTTTATCGGCTCCATGACTTTACCAAAGCCCTGCTCATCCAGCCCGATGTGGCCTACTGCGTAGCGGGCAAGCTCAACAGCGCCGACAAACTAAACCTCGTGATCGAATCGGTCGCTGCCGACCAGTATTCGAGACGCGCGTTGCCGAGCGGCGATCTGTCTCTCCGAAGCTCGGTCAGCAACCGGCGATTTCCACTCCAGTACTGATCCAAAAACAGATAGTCTATTTCGCGGGCCGCTTCGACAAGCTTCGATAAAGCCTGCTTGTCTGTGCCAGATAGAGCGGTGATATCAACCTTCAACTCGACCGGGGGAAGCGCGCGGTCATTCGCTTGAGTTCATTCAAGTCAGGCGTGGCAGCCAGCAGCACAGCGATGGCCGGCACCGACACCATGCCCACTTTCTTCATTGCACGATGTAGGATCTCACACTCCAGCCGGCGTGAAATGGTGAAGCCGAAATGGCTAACGCCAACTGACAGAGTGTCCGCTCGAGGGGCCTGGTGTCGTCGTTCGGAACGCGGGCAACTTGCCGGAGGCGCAGTCTTCTCTCAGTCCGGCGCCGGGCAGAGCCCGTTTGCAGTACTGCTCCGGGAGGGCGCTCACAACGAACGTGACCTTCGGGTTTTCTCTTCATCTTTCCTGGAGTGCCTACATCGAGGTTCACCGCGCGAACCGCAGCGTTAGCGGCTGCGGTTCCGTTCGGCCCTGTGAGGTCCGCTTCTCGGAAACAATGGCTTCCAGAGCGGGAATTGGTACCGCCCGCGCGGAGGCTGGCGTTCGGCCGGCGGCGCTTTAGCTTTGCCTCAGCGGCTCGATGTTTTTGCCCGGTCAGAACGAAAGCTTCAGTCCGAACTGGATTAGTCGCGGGTTGTTGACCTGCGAGCTTACCACTCCGAACTGGGGATTACCCACCGTCGTTCCGGGAGGCCCGAACTGCACATGATTGAACAGGTTGAAGAACTCTGCCCGGAATTGTAAAGTAACTGACTCGCCAGCTCCGAACCTGGTGTTCTTAAATGCCGCCGCGTCGAAGTTATTAATCCCGTGCATCCGGAGGACCGGATCGACTCGTGCCTCATTACCGAACGTAAATGCCGGAGGTTGAGTAAAGCATCCGGTGTTAAACCATCTACCCAGCCTCTCCTGCGCGCTGCCGGGCAGCTTTGGATCGCATCCGGCGACCACGTTGGGCAAAGATCCCCCTCCAAAGGAGTTGGTCAGATTCACGGACGTTCCCAGCTTCAGGGGGAAACCAGACTGAAACGTGGTAACGCCGTTGACACCCCAGCCGGAGACCAGCTTATTGACAAAGCCACTGGTTCCCGAGAGGAACGTTCGGCCGTGTCCGAATGGAAGTTCCTGCACGTAACTGATCACCAGGCGCTGCGGAACGTCGTGGCTCGATAGAGAGCGGGAGCATCGCAGGCAATACCAGTTCTGGATGCCGCCCACGCCGCCCGTGGCTCCCTCCAGCCAGCTGTACTGGGTATCGGCGTTCGTAAGGAACTTCGCCGCGGTATACCCAACGAGAAAGGTACCGCCGGCGGAGAATGCTCTTTGCACCTTCAACTGAAACGAGTTGTACGAGCTGTTGCCATACCCCGTGCCCGCGGCAGTGACGCTGGTGAATTGAGGATACGGCCGGAGCAACTGGCCGCGAGCGACGGTTGGAGCCGCAAGAGTTCCACCCTGAATCAATCCATAGAACGGATTCGGGACCTGCTGCTGAAGGGCACTGCCCATGGACAGGAGGTCAGGATTCAGCTGGTTCACGTTTGTGCTGAATCCGAGATGCGTACCCTTTGATCCGGCATAGGCAGCATCCACGAAGAAATGGGCGGGGAGTTCCCGCTGAATGTTGAAGTTCCACTGCTGCAGGTATGGATTGTGCTTGCCGTTCGGGACGGGGTTCCTGCCGCCACCAAGATTCAGGATGATCTGGCTCAGATTCGCGGAACGCTCCGGCGGCTGAGTTACTCCAGTGGGATACGGGTTACTGAAGGAATTATAGGGCGTAATGTTGCCGTCCAGGGATGCCACAAATGGCGTGTTTGCCAGGTTTATGGCATCCCAACTGGGCCCAAGCTGCAGACTGAGGTCATAGGGAACCCAGAATATGCCGTATCCACCCCGGACGGCGGTCTTGGCGGTCAGGCGGAACGCGAAGCCTGCGCGCGGCGCGAACATGCCCTTATTCAGGTCCAGATTTTCGCGGGTCGGACGTGAGGGAGAGTTGACCAGTTTCATGTCTCCCCGCAAGGGCAGACCGGTGACCTTCGCCAGTGGGCTTTCAGCGCTTAGATCCCAGAACGCCATCCGGTCATAGCGCTCGGACCAGGATCCGGCCTGCTCATACCTCAGCCCCAGATTGAGTGTGAGTCTGGTGGTCACGTTCCATGTGTCACCGACATAGAGCGCGCGGTATATCTCCTGAGGCATGGTGAAGTTATTCAGAGCAACATTGCCGCTTGTGGGATACCCCAATAGGTAAGAGGCGAAGCCAAAGCCCCCAGCGCCGCTAAATGGAGAGCTTGCGGTAAAGCCCTTGTCAAAAGCGAAAGCTCCGCTTGCGTTATTCGTCTGCGAGTGCGCGATCCTTTCCACCCTGATCTGTCCGCCGAACTTCACGGTGTGCCTGCCGCGAATCGCGGTCAGATCTCCGGAAACATCCCAGGTATCGTCACGCACCCAGTTTGAACTGCCCATGCCGTTTGTGCCGAAGATCTCGTTGGCCATGCCCTGAACGTTCGGCGTTGGCGGGGTGCGCTGCAGCGCAGGAATCTGGTCATTCATGAAGCTCGGCCATCCGATCGAAGTCAGGTCGAAGTTACTGAGAATCGGGAACCGGTTGTATGCCCACCGGTTGTAGCTCAGGCGGACCCCGCTCACCAGCGTCGGGCCAAATACGTACGTATCGTCCAAAACTGCGTTCTTTGTGGCGAAAGTATCCGAGCAGCGGTCCACGCACACTCCGGTACCCAACGGATCTGTTGGCAGATCGCTGAGATTCGCATATGTAAAGCGCCCGAACAGGCGATGCCTGCCGCTTATGTTGTGGTCGGCGCGAGCGACTACCTGGTCGCTGTTGCCGCCGGAGCTGTAGTTCGCAATATAGTTGCTGACGTTGGTCAAGGCAGCACCACGAGTATTCGGAGCCGGCCAGAGACGAGTCAGGGCGACGGCCACCGGGTTTAGTCTCGATGCGGGAATCACGTTACCGGGGAATTGCTGCCGTGTGTAGACGGGCTGCCCGTTCGCTCCCACGGCGCAGGCGGGATTGCCGTACTGACCGCACACAGTGAGCGGATCATAGATCGGAACCAGGTTTCCGCTCGCATCGCGCAAGCCTGAGAAGTCGCCTCTTCGCTGGGCATCGGTGGGCACCGTCGTAACCGCGGTTGTGCCCTGCCGCAATCGGAATCCCTCCCAACTCGTGAACCAGAAAGTTTTGTTTCGGCCGTCATACGCACCGGGGATGTACACCGGACCGCCCGCATAGGCGCCGTATTGGTTCTGTGTGAATGCGCCGACGGGGATCCCGGCGCGGTTATTGAAGAACGTGTTGGCGTTCAGCTCCTTGTTCCGCAGATATTCATAGGCGCCTCCGCTAACTTTGTTAGCCCCTGATTTCGTGATGAAGTTCATCACGCCGCCCCCGAAGCGGCCCCACTCCGGACCCAGATTGTTCGTCTGGACCTTAAATTCCTGTACCGAGTCCTGAGTGGGCATGAGCGTGACCTGACTGATAAACGAGTTGTTCAGCGGAGCGCCGTCGAGGTATATGACACTCTGTCCTGCGAGCGCGCCGCCGATCTGGTAGTTGCCCCAGGCGGTACTGTTCTGGCCCACCGGCGTTCCGAGCGCGCCGCCCTGCGGAACCACAGAGGGAACCAGTGTCACGAGGTTCAGGACGTTGCGGCCATTCAAAGGCATTTCAGACACTACAGGTCCCGAGATCACCTGGCCGAGGGATGACGTTTCCGACTGGATCATTGGCGTGTCGGCGCTGATCTGAACTGTCTGGGTAGTGGAGCCGAGCGTCATCTCGATGTCGATGCGGTAGGTTTGCTGCACCTGTACAGTGATGGCCTGACGCGTGAAATGCTGAAAACCACTCGCTTCGACCTCCAGCCGGTACGCGCCAGGAGCAACATTGACGAACTGGTACATACCGGCTTCGTTCGTTGCCGCAGTTTGCGCGGCAGAGGTTGCCACGTTTGTGAGTGTCAGTTGCGCTTTCGGGATCGGCGCCCCGCTCGGGTCTGTCACGATACCGCCCATGGCTCCGAACGTAGTTTGGGCGGCGATGACAGAGCATGACAGCAGCATCAGTGCGAAGCAGACTGCTATCCGACGAGTCGTGATGTTCACTTCAGTGAATCCTCCTGGTGGGCGATTCTATCGCCCAGCGTGTTAGGGGTCAACACCATCAAGACCTTACACCGTAGCGGCGAATTTCACCTGCCAATTGCCGTAATGCGTTGGCTGGAGAAGCCCTGTGTGTCGAATCGCAGAGCCAGCTAACCCTTGTGGTGGACCCGACGGGCAGTTCGAAGGGGTCGAATCGACATCCCTTCCATGCAAAGAAATGTGTATCCCGGCATAGAGATTCTTTCCGCTTATGTCGGCAAACGGGAGGTCGAGCATTGTGGTCGCTATACGGCACTGCCGTTCACCGGCCCAACTTCCATCCAGACCTGTACCTTCGGCGGAACTCATCTCCTCGACCGCTACCTCTTCCGAGGGAAAAGGGAGCCACCGTCTGTGGCCCCGAGGTGTACGGCGAGACTTGGCTGAGGTTGATCCATACGGTAGATTTGTGCGGTTGCTCGCGAACAAACCCGAGAAGGTAGACCGCGACACGCAAGAGGACTTTCGAATGTCAAAGACGCTAAGGGTTTGAACGGGTGCGGCAGGCGGCATAGGCATGGCAACGGCGCAGGTACTTGCCAACCGAGGGCATTCAGTCGTCGCCACCGACGTATCCGCGTTGAGTGGATCGGAAGGCATCCAGGCACATGTGCTTGATGTCACCAGCGATGACTCCGTGACGCAGTGCCTTAAAGAGGTTGGTCCGCTCGATGCAATCGTCAACAACGCAGCTATATTTGTTGGCGGAGGCCCGGTGGAAGGCTATCCACTTGATCGTTTCCGGCAGACGTTCGAGACAAACACGCTCGGCGCGTTGCGCGTAATCCAGGCGGTGTTGCCCGCCTGGCGAAAGCGGGGTTCCGGCGTCATCGTGAATGTATCGACTGTGAACGGCCGGGTCTCCTCGCCGCTCAGAGCAGCGTACAGCGCCTCCAAGTTCGCGCTCGAAGCCTTGACGGAGTCACTGCACCTGGAAGTCCGCCACTTTGGAATACGCTGCGTGTTGATCGAGCCCGGAACCATCGCTTCCGGCATGAAAGCGAGCGAGCCTCATAAGGGACCAGCCGACTACGCCGGACTTTGGGAGCAGTGGGCCGGAGCCGATACCAAAATGACGGGCCCAACTGGCCCACCCGGACCCGAAGTTGTCGCATTAGCCATCGCGCGTGCAATCGAAGACCCCGCGACACCTTTCCGTGTACCGGTCGGGCAGGACGCTGAGGTGATTCTGGGCTTGCGAAGGAGTTGACGATCAGGGATTCGAAGATGCCATGAGAGAGGCTGCTGGGCTTACGTGGTGATGAGATGCAAGGCTCACTGTCTTCTTCTTTCCGCAGGCGAAGCGGCGTTCACGCGAACGCTGACCAAAGGCTCGCATCTTACCGTGCAAAGAGCGGTGCACACGCGCGAGTATGGACGGGAAGGCGCGAAGACCGGATTCTCGAAAGTCGCGCTGACATGATCGGCAAGTTCGATCGCGCGGAGCACCGCGCCGAACCCGAAGGCGAGCCTAAGGCACGTCATTCCTGAATGACGTGCCAGTCTGGTTCTTTGGAGACCAGACGCGATGATCGCGTAGCTGGCATTCGGCTTCGTTGGTTAAACGGGTTCGGCTGCCTAACCTCGTTTCGACCTCGCTTATTCCTGCTTCTGCCTGCTTTCGGAATTCGTAAGTTATTGATTTTATGGAGCGGGAGACGGGACTCGAACCCGCGACGTCCAGCTTGGGAAAGAGTAGGATGGACGTGTCTACAACAACTTAGCGTCTCTGGCGCGCTTTACCGACTCACTGCAAGTCTCGCCAAATCAGCGTTTTCCTGTTTGACCCCCTCTAATCGAGGTTTTTTCGAGGTACAGTCGACTGTCATTCGTACCTCGATTTGCGCGGCATTCCATGGCTATAACAGCCGGACCGTCAGCGGCCCGGACGACAACCATGGGAGTCCACTTTGCCTCGTTCATTTTCCCCTCCGGTCGATCGCCGCCGCTCTTCAGGCATGGCGTCGGCCGCCGAGATACTTCAATTCGAACACGCCGACCTCATCGTCTCCAAACAGAAACTGGAGCGCGCCCGCGGCATCGAGGTAGTCCGGATCAAACGCGAGCATCGAACACAGGATCTGTGCTTCAGCTCACGGCCGTTCGTCCTTTGTGGATTGCCTGTTCGGCGCCTGCCGAAGGATCAACTCCTGTACGAGAGGAGGAACGGCAGGTTCCTGCTTCAGATTACGGGCCATCCGGAGTTCGGCGTGCCGTTTGGGCAGGACCGCCTAGTTCCGATCTTCCTGGCGACGCTGGCGGTCCAGCAGAAGAGTCAGACGATCCGATTCCGAACCGCTGCGGAAATGTTGGAGAGCTTCGGAATGCACACTGGCGGAAAAGAGTATCGGAGGCTGGTAAGCGCGTTCGAGCGGATCTTCGGCGCGACGATCTTTTTCGGAACCGATACCACCACCGGCCGAGCAACGATGGTTCAACGGTGCCGATTCAATTTCATGCGGGAGGCGCAAATCTGGTACAGTCGCGTTCCCGACCAGCGCACCCTCTCAGCGGAATTCGAGAACGTGATCGTGCTCAGCGACGACTTCTACCAGGAGCTAATCTCGCACCCGGTTCCGAATGACCTCGATGCGGTGAAAGTCCTCGCCGCATCGCCAGCCGTTCTCGACCTCTTCATGTGGCTTTCTTATCGATGCTTCACTGCCAAGGGAGAAGAATCCATTCCCTTGTTTGGCGATTTCGGTCTCGCCAACCAGATCGGGACCACGGATTACTCCCGGCCGCGAAGATTCCGAGCGATGATCGAACAGTGGCTCGACAGCATCCGCGCACTCTGGCCTCACTGCCCAGCCCGTATCAGCAAAGATGGCCAGGCCATCGTCTTGAACCGATCACATGCCGTCTTTCCGAGAGAGGCGCAGCATAGCGAATCTGGGCTGTAAATGCTAGATGACCGTGATTTCTTGTCACGTGCACCGTCCGCCAAGGCCTACGGTATAGGAGGCGGAGTTCGAGACGCCCTGGAGTCCCGGTCGCGATCAAAGCATCGGAATGGTGGCCACAGTGATCACCCCGGGCTAACAGCAAGCACCTGGGTCTGGCCGAAAACGATCATCCTCAGCCAAGACGCGACCGTCGGTCAGACCTGGCTGCCTAACGGCGCATACCGCAATCCAGAAGCGCACGGTTCTTTGGCCACGCATGGAAACAGCTAGGAACTGATTATTTCGCCGTAGCGCGGCCACCCGCTGGGCTTCGTGTTGGCCTGCCCGGCAATTGGCAGACGAAGTTTTCCGCAT
This sequence comes from uncultured Solibacteraceae bacterium, assembly GCA_964464925.1. Taxonomy (GTDB): domain Bacteria; phylum Acidobacteriota; class Terriglobia; order Bryobacterales; family Bryobacteraceae; genus CAYXLI01. The sequence continues at coordinate 34,794 of CAYXLI010000042.1, forward strand.
CGTTCGGAGTCCCGATTCCCCGCCATTGTGCCACCTGCGGGTAGGGGCACAAAGGTCGGGTCATCTCGACCTGGGTCAATCCCGATCCGTTCAGTCCAGCTACGCCGCCTGCGATGTCTACGACATGAAAGGCAAGGATACGAGTCGGTGGGATACCCACTTCAACCCAACGCTCTAGCGCGGCAATTAAGTTGAACTGGTTGGCACCCGGGCCTCCCTGGCAATGGTACATGCCTGGGACCAGAAACAGCCGCACGAAATCCTGCGCTCTCCCTCCAGCCGTGCTTGCAACCCGTTCATAGTAGTTAATCGTGCCCTGTGGCGGCACGGCGGGATCACTCCAACCGTGCCAGAGCAATAGTTTGCCACCCCGCGCGCGGAACGCACTCAAATCCGCATCGTCCGCATCCAGAGTACCTTTGTACCGCCGATCGGCGGCCTCGATGTCGTGAGTCAAATCAAATGTACGCCAATCCCACTTCGGGTTCTGATGCACGATGTACTCGAACATCTGAACCCCCAGCCCGAAGGGCTCCAGAGCTCCGACCAACGATTTCCACCCCAGTTCACTTCCATATGCCAGACCCGGGTGAAGCACTCTGCCAGTATTCGGGTCGACAAGGGGCGCATACATCTCTCTGACCATCTCCACTTGCGCGCCCGTCAAGCATTCTGGTGTGTCATCACCGCGGCACTTGAGCAGCGTCACGTCGAAATGACACTGGCGCGGATCATTCAGAATCCCGTCCTTGATTCCGTCAAGCTCGTCGCACGCTGCCATCACTGCGCTGTGCAGAGCGCCGTATTTCTTTTCGGGCAGCAACTTCGCTTTGTCTCCCTTAAGAGCTTCCTGACCCAAGTACACCTGCCACGCATGCAAATGGATCCTGTCGTATGTGGGGCTGCCGGCGCTGATCCCGTCATAGTCGGCGGGATAACGCTGCGCTTCCGTGAGACCCTGCTGGCCGCCCAGCGAGCATCCCGCAAAGTATGAGAACCGTGGGCCCCTTCCGTAATAGCTCGCGATTACGGCTTTTGCCTTCACCGTCATTTCATGGACGGCACGGTAGGCATAATCGATGATCCTCTCCGGGTGCCCGAGTGCGAAGGTCGCGCTCATTATGTCGCCCTCGTGCCCCGTGTCCGTCGACGCTGCAGCATAGCCCTGGAGCACGGGCTGCACCATTCGCAGTCTGGGGATTTGGCCCGCATAGCCGCCCCCGCCAACTCCGAGCATCTTCCCATTCCAGCCCGACTCCGGCATCCAGACTTCAATCTTGATTTCCGAATCTGGGGTCGGCCGGATCACTGCCTGTAGCCGGCAGACCGCAGGCAATCTGGGATATAGCGAAGTCGCCTGGGGAGACGACGTATCTGCCATCGCTCCGGCAGGGACCCGTTCCGCAGCCAGGATGCTCGTATCAGGCAATTTCAGCTGTAGCAGAGCCTCACACTCGTCGGCAGCCGCCAAGGCTGGTAGGCAAGCCAGGAATGCCAGTTGCGGGCCTGTCATATCCCTCTTCAAGTCGGGGGCTCGAAATGCGTGCAACTCGCGCCTGAAGTTCAAGCGCCTCGTCCAAACGTTTTCCGCCGCCGCCCGCGCTCCGGCCCTGCGATTCGTTACATTCTACGTCAAACTGACTTCACGGTCTTCGATCTGCCCGGGCGCCTTCATCCCTGATCGCATGATTTCGAGCCACTCAACACCGACTCACACACCGTTACCGAAAGGACACCAGCGACAGGGGCTCTGTACACCGGTAAACGCTGGACGACGTGGAGGACCAAGGACGGAGTACTTGCCTCGAAGGCCGCCGAGGCAGTCTCAACGAGGCGACTACCCGGAAAGTCGGTTGCTTCCCACGGGCCGAGATCGTGACGGTAGTTATAACGTCCTCAGAAAGGCGAGCAGCGCGGTTTTGTCCTCATGGGAGAGATTCAGTCCGAAATTGTGCCCTGGCACGGAGTGCATCGAGCTGCCGTTGCCCTTCCAGCCGGTGGGTTGGTAGTCGTCGCGCAGGCGCCGTGGGTCAAACCAGTCTTCAAGTGTTGCGCAGGAACCATCGTGCGGGAACATGTCGCGATACCAGAGACCTTTTAGCGAAGGCACTCTGTAGTAACCAGTGCCGCGCCTCGTTTTGAGTGCTAACCCGGGGTCGGTGTGCACGGAAACGGGCATGAGGTCGACTTTGTCGCCATGCCCGTCCGGAATGTGGAATCCGTCCACCGGCGTCAGCTTGTAATTTGAATAGAGAGGAGGTGTGTGGCACGTTCCGCAATGTTCGCGGTCGAACACCTTCTGCCCTCGTGCCGCAATCGTATCGAATCTGTTCGGATTCGACGGCGGCCGTAGCGAGTACAAGTAAAGCGCGAGAGCGTAGAGCTGTTCATCGCTATACCGGGTGCGGGTGGCGGGGTCCGGCAACGTCTCGAACCGCGGCGGGTCGGCGGGGATGAAACCGTTGTGATTAGCCAATGCATCGCCGCCATCCCCGATGCCCCGGTTCAGCGCGGCATAACGCATCAGGTCCGCAATCGAGCGGTGGCGTTGAAGGCCGGTACGGTCCAGGTAAGGCCGCTGCTGCACACCGATGAGGTCGGGGATCTGAACCGGATATAGTGGGCTGGCCCGGTAGCGTGGATTGACGCCGGGTGGAAGCCCTCCGACGCGCTGGAGGTCAGGCGAGGGGCGATACAGCTCGGCGGCGGGATCCGGGTCAAGCCATGGGACGCCGAATGCGGCGCGGAAAAACAGGCCGGGGTTAGCGCCCAGCGCGCCCGCCCGCAGTGCCGCCGCGCCGATCTTGCTGAGGGGGAAATTGCCCTGCGCTCCCTTCAATATGTCGCCGCCGGGCATCAGGCGCGTGTGGCAGTAGCCGCAAGAGAACTGCCCGACATCGATCACCCCCCGCTTCACGATCACGTACCGGAAGATCGGCAGCGTGCCATCTTTTGCGTGGGGCACCCGCGTCTCGGCATACCAGGACGGGTCTCGCAGATCCGAGAACAGCCGGTTTCCTCCGTAACGTACTGCCGCATCGAAGACAACTTCACCGGCTTTGATCCAGTCTTGCTGCGTTCTCAGCGCGGGAGCGTGGCCGTCGCCATCCCATAGGATTTGCGGCGGCTGGTCCTTGAGCCAATTGATATAGCCGGGGGGTTCGTAGCCGGGCGCGTACACGGGGTAGCTTTTGTAAATAGGCGCGACCGGAATGCGGTAGTAATAGGCGGCAGGCGCGTGTTTGGGCGATCCGACCGGGTCTGCTAATGGGACTTCCACTGTGGCGATCGCGGTATCGTCCCAAGTCTTGGGGATCGAGGGCGCCCAATCCGCCGTTCGTGCGATGATCGCGGTCATTCCAATGGCAATCGAGGCTTTCGCGATGTCCAGCATCCACCCCTCCATGACTCTATTGGGCAGCAATTCAAACACGAAGGGCAATGGCCCTCCCATGACCATTTGGTCCCTGCGCAAATGCCGGAAAACACGCGAGTTTACGTAAAGGTCCCCGTGTTATATGCTGGTCGCCTATGGCTGAGACGAACCGTCCCGCCATGCTGATCCGCTTCGGAGCTTACGAGGCGGATCTGGAGCGGCGGGAACTGCGGAAACACGGCCTCAAGATCAAAGTGGCCGAGCAACCTTTTCAATTGCTTTCCGAACTGCTGCAGGTCCCTGGTGAGGTCGTCACTCGCGACCACCTTCAACGTAAGCTCTGGCCATCCGATACCTTCGTCGATTTCGACCGCGGCCTGAACAAGGCCATGAACCGGCTCCGAGACGCTTTAGGCGATTCGGCTGATCAACCGCGCTATATCGAGACGATTCCGAAGCGAGGCTATCGGTTCGTCGCGGAGATCGAGCCTGAGGCGGTGACCTTTCGCACAGAAAGGCAAGCGGTTGTTTTACCGCCCAACCCACCGGCACGCCGTACGTGGCCGGCCGCCATTGGAGTTCTCGCGGCGGTGGCCGTTCTGAGTTCGGGGGGCCTCGCGTTTTATCTTCGGCGATCCTTGCCGCCGCAGTTCTTCCGCTCTTCGCTGCTTCCTCCTCCTCACTCCGGTTTTCTCCCACGGAACTTCGCCCTCTCACCGAACGGTCTGAAGCTTGCGTTCGTAGCGATCGGACCCGACGGAAGAACAACGCTTTGGGTCCGCGATTTGACAGGCGCTGCCGCCCATCACTTGGACGATACGGAAGATGCGATGTATCCGTTCTGGTCGCCGGAGAGCCGGCGGATCGGCTTTTTTGCCGGGGGCCAACTTAAGACGGTAGAGCCTGGCAGCGGTACGGTTAAGGCCCTCGCAAGCGCGGAAAATCCCAGCGGAGGCACGTGGAATCCAAGCGATGTGATTGTCTTTGCGGCCGGCATCGGACAGCCGCTCTACCGCGTTCCGGCGGCCGGCGGTCAGACTGCGCCCGTCACTCACATCATGCAGGGCCGTACAGCGCAAACCGGGTCTTGGCCGTGCTTCCTGCCGGATGGCAAACGGTTCGTGTATTCCGTCCAATGGACTGTGCCGGGCGAGGGCCTAGGCAATGGCCTTTATGTCGGATCGTTGGACTCGACACGCGACGGGCTGGTCTCGGGCAAAATCAGCGGCAACGTGGCCTTTGCATTCGGACACCTGCTATTCGTGCGCGAGGGTAAACTGCTCGCTCAGCCATTCGATCCTGTTCGCCTTCAACTGAGTGGATCGCCAGTGGCCCTCACAGCGCAGGAAGTGGAGAAGGACACGATCTATCTTCAATCCGGATTTTCCGTCTCGGAGGCCGGAGATGTGGTGTTCGAGTCGGCTCCGGACTTCAGCTCGCATCTGACCTGGTTCGATCCTTCCGGCCGGGAACTCGGGCAGATTCCTCAGACGGGCTATCGCAGCCCGACGCTTTCGCCGGACGGGCGAAAGGTCGCGGTTTCCTGCGATGAAGGTCATGACGGTAAGCACTCGATTTGTGTTTACGACCTGGAACGCGGCGTCTCCACACGAATCACGGAGGGAGTGCTCGATTCCAGTCCGATCTGGTCGCTCGATGGCAAAGAAATCACCTACGAGTCGCGCGAGAACGACATCGCGTACTTGAAATCCGTGCGGATCGACGGGTCGGCTCCGCCCCGCGTTCTCGTCGAAGGCGGCAGATTGAGTCCGCGCGGATGGTTGCCCGACGGCCGGCTGGTGTTCGCTAAAGTTGAGGGCGGTGGGCCCAGAATGTATCTGGCAAGCGGGCGCGAGCTGACCTTCTTGTGGCCGGGGTCAGAAGCACAAGTTTCACCGGACGGAAAATGGATTGCACAAGCATCGTCTGCCGGCACATTTGTCGCGTCTGTTTCGGAGCCTCGCCTGCACTTGCAGGTTGCGAACGGCGGAACGCAGCCTCGCTGGAGCCGTGACGGGCGACAGGTCTTCTACATGGCTGCGAATCGGAAAGTGATGGCCGTCGGCTTTGATCCCAAGCAGGGCCGCGCCTTGGGTCCGGCACATGCGCTGTTCCAAACCCGAATTGTCGCGACGCGAATTGCTGGAATTCAATATGATGTCGCCGCAGACGGACGGTTTCTGATCAATTCGTTGCCTTCCGATTCATCACCGCTGACCCTCTTGACCGGATGGACGGCGCTGTTGAGGCAGTGAATCACGCGTCGGCTGCAACGACGCGCTCATCCCGTTTTTGCTACCGAAAGTCGCGCTGGCCGCAATTGGGCTGTTCGGCGTCGAGTCAAGTTGACGCCAAGTATCATCCACCTAAGGGAGAAATCGCCATCTCGTTGAAATGGGCTCGCTCCGGCCAGATAAACGCGCCAACCCGGAAGCTGGGCAGAGCCGTCAAGTTGACGGAAAACGCGCGTTGCTGATCTTTGGCGAGCGCTTCCCGACCGTTCACGCGTTGGCTTGGGAAATCCGGTCTCCGGAATGTGGCCTCGATCGGCGCGGGTCGCAGACGGGAACGCCGTGACTCAGATCAATGCTGAACGCAAGATCCTGCGGGCGGCATGGAAGCAAAGCGCAAGGTGTTCACACGATTCTCTTTTTTCGGCAGCTACGCAGAGTTCACGCGAACTCTTACCAAACGCTCCCATGTGATGGTGCAAGGCACCGTGCGCACGTGAGTATGAAGGCGTCAAGCATCGAAGTCCGGGCTGATACGATCGGCAAGCTCGATCGCAAGGAACGCCGCGTCGAAGCCGAAGGTGAGCGTGACGCCGTCGATGCTGAATGACATTCGCGTCCCGTTCTTTGGAGGCCGGACTCGATCATCGTGTGGCTGGCATTCGGCGGTCGCTGGTTCAACGAGTTCGGCTGCCTAACCTCGTTTCAACCTCGCTTCGTCCTGCTTCTGCCTACTCTCGGATTTCGTAACTTATTGTGACCAGTCTGACACATAGGTAACAGAACGTTCCGGACACATGGGTTACACTTT
>CAYXLI010000043.1:0-37703 GCA_964464925.1 uncultured Solibacteraceae bacterium
ACGAGCTGTTTCAGTGCCCGATTCTTGTCTCCTAGGTACTGGCTTCAGTTGTTCCTTTAGCTAGGCTGCCATACCCGGCGAGCTAGGCGTACAGGTGTACTCACGCCCACCTCTCGGCCAACTTCCCCGGCTTTCCGCCCTCCTGCTGCCATCGCCTTGTAAATCTGCTCTTCACTGAAGTGGCTCTGCTTCATCTACTCTCTTAATCAAAGCGCCGTCCGGGGGAAGCATTTGCATGCCGTCCGATTCAGCGAACCGACCGCTCGTGCGATATGGAAGAGAATAGATTCAGGCGTAAAGCCCGATCCTTTTTTAGTGGACCGGACATCATGGACGGCTTCAATCTGCATCGAGCCATTGGCGGCACAGGGACATGCCGCAAACTCGCTGCCGTATTTTACGCCCGTGTGGAGCGGGATCCCGTGTTGCGTCCGTTTTTTCCCGGCAAAACTCTTAGGTGCGCAATCGAAGAGTTCACTGCGTTCCTTGTTCAGTTCCTCGGCGGCCCGCCGGAGGACGCCCAGCGCCGGTGGTGGTTGAGCCTGCGCGAATCTCATCTACGCTTCAAAATCGGGCAAAAGGAGAGGGATGCCTGGATGAAGAATATGATGCAGGCTCTCGAGGATGTACCGATCGAAGAGTCATTACGCAGCGCGTTGCGTGATCTTTTTGAGCGATCCTCCGCATATGTTGTCAATGTTGGGCAGGCGCCTGCCGTGGCTGACGATGGAGGCGGGTCCTCCAGCGACGCGATCCATCAGGAAATATCCTGGCGATGGAGTGCGCAACGTACGCTCGACCAGGCGGTCGCTGCCGTTCACAGCGGCGCAGCCGATCGTGCCATAGCATTAGCAGAAGGCTCGACCTTACAGAGGTATTTCGCTTGCAACCGCGCGGTCTTTGCAGCCCTGCTGGCACTCATGATCGGCAGGAGCCATGGCACTCTGCTCGGCTATGTACGAGAAAAACTCCTGACTGATCCAGCGCTCGCAAAAGAACGCTACAGTGGCCGAACGCTTTTACATGGAGCGGCAGCCGAGGGCAACTTGGCCATAGTGGAGTTGCTTCTGAGCCTTGGCGCCGAGCCAGATAGAACCGATGCAGGTGGCCACACTCCGCTGTATTGCGTTGCCAATGAGTGCGAGACGCACGGTGGTGCAAACGTAGCGCGCGCATTGGTTCAAGCTGGCGCGAGCGTCGACGCCCACGATGGCGTGAAGCACTGCACCGCGCTGCACATGGCAGCTCGGCGAGGCAACATAGAGGTCGCCGGGGCCTTGTTGGACTGCGGTGCGGGAATCGAGATGCGAGACAGCCTGGGCGAGACCCCGCTGCGGCGTGCGGTCAATTGTGATAAGACCGGTGTCGCCGCGCTGCTTCTTGCAAGGGGCTCTGACATGCATTCGAAGGGAAGTAAAGGCCTTACCCCGTTATCGGCGGCGCGCAGCATCGCGATGAGACGGCTGCTGCACTCTCGCGACCCGTAATAGCGGTTTCCTGGCGGTTGGGCGTATCCCGCCGGAATACGAGGCGAAGCTAGTACTCGCTCGCTTCGCCTCTTCTGCTGCTAGAACTCCGCCTTCAGAGCCATCTGCCACTGCCGTGGCACATAGTTGGCAAACGTTCCGAAGATGCGGCCTGCCGTGCCCGGGCAATCGACACAACTGTTCGGATTTGCCAGGTTCACCTTGTTGAGGAAATTGAAAGACTCTGCCCGGAACTGCACCCGGACGCGCTCCGTGATGGGAAACACCTTGAAAAACGACATATCCATCTGCGAGAACGGCGGTCCGAAGATGGCGTTGCGTCCTACCGTCCCAAACTGGCCTCTCTGCGGTCTTTGCCACGGCCCGATCGTCTGCCCGTTTGCCGTCAGCGGAGCATCCGTGGTCGCGAACCAGCCGAACTGGCTTGGATTGCTCAACAGAGGACTCCCCACCAGATTCGGCCGGCACCAGCCCGTGTCCCGATCGGCGTTACAGTCCCGATAGCTCGGCGTGAACGGCTGGCCGCTCATCCAGCTATAAGTACCGTTCATCTGCCAGCCGCCGAACATCAGCTCCACCGGCCGGGATGCGTTGGCCAGGAACTGGTGCCCCTTTCCGAATGGCAATTCGTAGAGGGCTGCCAGGAAGAAGACCCGCTCGCGATTGTTGCTGGAGGGCCCTCGTGCAAGCTTGGCATCTTGCGGATAGTATGTTCCATCGTAGTCGATGTTTTTCGACCACGTGAAATGGGACATTGTCGAAAAGCCGTGGCTGAAGCGTTTCTCGAACTTCATCTGCACGGAGTGGTAGTTGTTGCTCGCGTCGCTGCCGTAATATCGCAGGTTTTGCGACCAGCCAAATTTCTGAAAGAAGGGCTTGCGCTGATTCGTGGTGAGAGTGCCAAAGCCATTGATCGTCGGCTGGTTCGGATCATAATCGCCTCCGGTTCCCGCAAAGACGTGGGTACCCTTGGTCCCCACATAGGCTACTTCGAAAGACATGTCGCCGCCAAGTTGACGCTGCACGGTGAAGTTCCACGCATCCACTGTGGGAAATCGGATCGGGTTGGAAATCATAAACGCAGTCACACCGTTGGGCAGCATATTGCGGCCGTTCGGTCCTTTTTTCTGGGCGGCGAGAATGGTGGCCGGATCCAGTTCTTTCGGGCCTTTTGCGAGCGTGAACACGGCATCGTAATTGTTCGCCGGCTGATCGGATTGAATTCCGAGCACCGGCAGATTCTGCGTCACGTTATGTCCGAAGATGGAGCCGAAAACGCCCAGGTTGTATCCGCGGCCGTAGCCGGTGCGAATGACGGTCTTCGGGTTCGCTTGATAAGCGATGCCGAGCCGCGGCGCCAGCAGTTTCCAACTCGAGGCAACGCCCAGATCCAGTCCGACGCCCTCCCCGGCAACGATGATCTCTCCCGTGGTCGAGTCGAGGAAGCCGCCCTTGCCCGGCCCGCTCACGGTTTGTGGCCGGTAGATTTCCCAGCGCAGACCATAGTTCACGGTCAGCCGCTGCGTAACTCGCCAGGTATCCTGCGCGAAGAAGAACCAACGATTCTGCGTCTCGGCCGCATCCAGTACGGGACTGACATACCGCTCGAATCGGGAAACGTCGCCGAGCAGGAATGTCGCCAGACCGGATCCGCCGCCAGTGGGGCCCTGGGTGCGGGCTGCATCGAACTGCAACTCGCCGGAGCGGTGCCTATCGCTCGGAACGCGAAGATTGTGGGCGCGCCGGATATCTGCGCCGAACTTAAATGTGTGATTGCCCTGAATCTTCGTCCAGTTGTTGACGAACTGATACTGATCCTCATCCTGAATCAAGGGGCAGTTGCATCCGTTTACGCCCAGCGAGTAGCCAAACCGGAACGGGATGCTGCCGCCGCTGCCGTATCCGTTGATGTTGAAGGCAGGCATTCCCGATGTAAAGTCGATTCCGGTGTTTAATCCGGGAATTCCGGCATCCTTTGCCGGAGTCGAGCCGATCTGGTTCGGTTGTCCGAACACTTTGTAGCGGAACCAGCCAAATCGGAAATCGGTCAGCAGAGAGGGCGAATAGGAGTAGTTAAATCCCCCCGCAATCGAATGGTTGCGCGAATCCGAGCTTCCGGCATAGGCGTTGATCGATCCGCTCGCATCCAGCCCCGATCCACCGGCCAGCAATCCGTATGCGCCCGGAGCCACCATCCGGAACTGCTGCAGGCTATAACGCCCGAAGAACTGCAGCTTCGAAGAAGTGTAGTAATCCACGCGCGTGTTGAAGGCTTCGTCGTCGAACTTCACTCCACCGGAGGCAGCGAAGTTGGGCTGGTCGAGATTCGCATCGCTGTTGGGCAGAGGGATGAGTTTGAGAAGCGCCGTGGCCTGCGGTGAGATCCGGTTCAGAGGAATCTTGTTCCCCGGGAATTGCGTTCTCGTGGCCGGCGTGGAGCCGCTGGCCGGGTCGAAGATGCTCAGGCCAAGGCCGCTGAGGTCACCTTCACGTTCGGCTTGCGTGGGCACACGCAAGAGAGTGCCGCCGCCCGTGTTGCGGCGGGTACCTTGAAAGTCGCCGAAATAGAAGAGCTTATTCTTCATCACCGGGCCGCCGATAGAGGCGCCGTATTGGTTCCACTGGGTGAGCGGGATCAGACGGCCGCCGCTGTTTGGAATCGGCTTCGATTGCGTGAAGGGGTTGCGTGCCTGCATGTGGTCGTTTCGGAGAAACTCGAACACGCTGCCGTGGATCGCGTTCGTGCCCGACTTCGTCTGCGAACTGACGACACCCGCGCTCGCCACTCCGAATTCCGCATCGTAGTTCGCGGTCGTGATCTTTGCTTCGGTCACTGACTCCAGAGTCGGATTAATGACGATCCAGCCAAGCACGGCATCATGGTTATCGGTCCCGTCCAGCAGGTGAGAGGTGCCAGCGAAACTCTGCCCATTGACAAGCATGCGATAGGAGCCCTGCGGATTCTCAGCGGAAGCTGCGGTCAGGCTGGTCGGAAAAGACACTACCCCCGGCGTCATCAATTGAAAATTCGTGAAGCGGCGGTTGAGCGTCGGTATGTTCGTCACAGTCTTCTCGCTCCAGGTTGTGGCTACGTCGCTGCGCTCCGTTTTTAAGACCGATGCTTCTGCGGTCACCTCCAACATCTGCGTCACGTCGCCAACCTGCATCTGGACGTCAACACGCGTTTCGGTGTCTACTGACACGCCGATATTGTCTTGAAGGAAGGTCTTGAATCCTGCGGCTTCCACGCGCATACGGTAGCGGCCAACAATCAGGCCGCGTTGGGTATAGTTGCCGGACTCATTCGTGACCGTATTGGTGGAAACATCACGTCCCACATCCGTAATCGTGATCTTTGCGCCAGGCACCGTACTGCCGGAAGAATCAACAACGGTCCCGACGATGCTTCCGTAAACAGCCTGCCCGTCAAGTGGCTTCGTCCCAAATACCGAAACCAGGAGAAGAGTAACTACGCTGCTGCACAGTATCTTCATGAATCCTCACTTTTGGGAAAACCCGGATCGCCTACCTGGCCGGGCACCCGCTACACTTCGTGGAAGCATATCACTTCCCGAGACACGCATCTATAATCAAGAGCAATCCGATGATCAGTCGTTTCCTGCTTGGGACAATCCTGGTCCTGACACTTCGGGCAGACACGCTGGACGATCTGAAGTCCGAAGCTGCGGCCCGGAAACGCAGCGGCGATGCTGCCGGAGCAGTGGCAGCATATAAGAAGGCGGAAGAACTGGCTCCTGAGTCGGCGGAGATTCAGCATGAACTCGGGTTTCTGTTTGCCGTTCTGAAGCACCCCTCCGAGGCAAAGCTGCACTTCGAACGCGCGATTCAACTGCAGCCGAATCACGCCGCGCCCTACTACCACCTCGGTCTGTTGTATTGGTTCGAGCAGAATCCTGACCGGGCGGTCCCACTGTTACGAACCGCAGTGAAGCTCTCGCCGCAATCGGCCGAATACCGATATCGCCTCGGCACTTGCCTTCATTCTCTGGGGGAATATGAGGACGCGATAACGGAATTGAAGGCGGCCACCCGGCTGAAGCCGCGCGATGCGAATTCGTGGAGTGCCTTAGGCGCTGCGTTCGAGAAGAAAGGTGCGCTGCAGAATGCACGCGATGCCTACGGGAAGGCCGTGGAAATCGACGGGTCGGACAAAGACGCGCGCAACAGCTTCGGTTTCCTGCTTGTCCAGACCGGGGAAGCAGATAAAGGAATAGAAGAGTTTCGGCGGGTCCTGAAGGCCGATCCGGGAAACGTGGTTGCCATGACCAACATCGGATTCGCCTATCTGCAAACAACCGAATACGATAAGGCGATCTTGCAGTTCCGCAAGGTGCTGGAGCAGGATCCGGATTCCGCTGTGGCACATTACGACCTGGGCGTTGCGCTGAAACAGAAGGATAATCTGGAGGAAGCCAAGAAAGAATTCGCCCAGGCGATCCGGCTGGACCCGAATATGCCGGAAGCCCACTACACGCTAGGCGTCACGCTCTGGCAGGCCGGAGATTTTGACGCCACCAGCGCCGAGATGCGCGAGGCTGTGCGGCTGAAGCCGGACTACGCCGCGGCCCACAACATGCTCGGAACAGTTCTGAAACAAAAGGGGGATCTGGATGCCGCTCTGTCCGCATTCCAGGAGGCCATCCGGTTGGATCCGGACGACCCCGGACCCTATAATTCGGTCGGCCAGATCCTCCGGATGAAAGGGGATGCCGCAGGCAGTAAGAAGGCATTCGCCGAGGGAACCGAAAGGAAGCAGAAGCGGGAAGCCGAGCAGACAAAGATGTTACGCGGGAAGAAGAAGCTCGATTAGAAGATTCAGTTCGAGGTCTCCGGTTGTGCGGGTCCGGGCCGTAAGGCCTTTGTAATGATGTCCCGCCACTGCTCGGCGGGAAACTCATCCCCTTCCTGTCCGAACTTCAGCGTTGTTATGTGAGCGCCCATATAAGTGGCGATTTCGAGGTGCAGAGCGCCAAATGCGCCTGTTGTCGCCAGCACTTTCATGCCACCATCTCGATGCGCTGTCTTGTGAATGAGCTCCAGGCCGCTTTTATCCGGCAGATTGAGATCCACAATCATCAGATCGATACGGTTATTTTCTTCGAGCGCCTCAAAAGCGCCCGTTGCATCGAACGCTTCCAGTACGCGATAACCCAATGGCGTTAGCGCGGAACTGAGATCCTTAACAAAGGTCGGATCGTCGTCCACAACGAGGACTGTCTTGGACATACGAGGTCTCTCAACTGTAACACGTTACAGGTCTGAATTCCAGGCAACATTTTCATCAGCCACGTTTAACTCCTGCCAGCATACGCCAAATTTTTCAGCCTGAAAAGAGAGTTCTCGCACATCGGTTTTGCCAATCACGGCCGCACGATGCTGCCGTCCAGACGCCGGTCATTCCCGCGGCTTCCCCCGCTGCCTTTGTACGGATGTTTTGCAGCCTGGCTCTCATCGAGGTCGATCCCGAAACCCGGCTTGTCATTTGCATACAAGTAACCTCCAGCAATTTCAGGCGCGCCGGGGAAAACCTCTCGTGTGCGATCAGAGAACAGATTTTGCTCCTGGATGCCGAAGTTGTAGGACGCAAGGTCCAGGTGCAAATTCACGGCGTGCCCGACAGGGGAAACATTTCCCGGACCGTGCCATGCGGTCCGAACATTGAACATCTCACAGCAGCACTGCACCTTACGCGCCAGGCTGAGACCTCCAATAGCCGAAATATGGATGCGGATAAAATCGATCCAACGGTTCGCAACCAGAGGCAGCCACTCGTTACGGTTCACGAAGAGCTCTCCCATAGCCAGTGGAGTGGAACACTGGGCTTTGATCTTTTCGAACCAGGCGACGTCCTCCGGAGCCAGGGCATCCTCCAGGAAAAAGAGCCGGTGCGGTTCCAGAGCCTTGGCCAGCATGAGCGCCTGATTTGGCGGCACACGTTCGTGAACATCGTGGATAAGATCCACATCAAAACCGATCTTCTGCCGCAAGTAGTCGAACATGCGGATGGTATTGTTCACGTACGGCGTCGGTTCAAAAACAGGCGAAGCGGCGATGCCTCTGGGCCTCGCCTTCTGAATCTCGTCTGAGGTCGGCGCGCTGACGCCGTAGCCCGAAAAACCCGGAACGGCGAGTTGCACGCGCACATGCCGGTATCCGTCGGCCATATACTTGCGAACCTGAGTTTCCAGTTCCGGCAATTCGCGCGCGCTCGCATGTGCATATAGCGGAGCCGCGGCACGAACCTTTCCGCCCAGCAATTTGTAAACGGGCATGCCGGCGCGCTTCCCTGCAATGTCCCAGAGTGCTCCGTCGATTCCGGAAAGCGCATTGTTCAACGTCACGCCACTGCGGAAGTAAGAAGAGACATACGCGGATTGCCAGATGTCTTCGATATCCTCGGGATTCTTCCCGACGACGAAGGGCTTGAGATACTCGTTGATTGCAGCCGCGACGGCAAGCGGGCGCTCGCGATGGGTTGCGCAACCGATGCCGTAGAGTCCCGGTTCGCTGGTGAGCACCTTTACGATTACCAAGTGGTCTCCGCCCGGCTGCGTCAGTATGGTGCGCACGTCGGTGATTTTCAGTGGAGGTAACCCCCTGCTTGTCTGTGCCAAAGCCGCGGCAGGGCTGGCGGCGAGTACACCGCCGGCGGCAAGCCTCTGCAGAGCATCACGTCGATTCATGCCGGAGAGTCTATCGCACCGGCAAGGCAGCGCGCTTTTGCTACCATACCGAGTAATGCGTATTCAGGGATTTCGGTTATTTCTCGTATTGTGTCTGGCGGCCGTTTGGGCCTTCGGACAAGGCTCCACGTCGCGGCTCGTTGGAGTTGTCAGTGATCCTACCGGCGCCTCCATCAGCGGTGCGCCAGTCCGGCTTACAAACCAGGGAACAGGTGTTTCCTTCACCAACACAACCACTGCTTCCGGTGCATACACTTTTGAATCCTTGCAACCGGGGCAATACGAGGTTACAGTCGAAGCGCCGGGCTTCCGGAAATTCACCTCCACCAATAATCCAGTCACCATTGGCCAGCCGACCACGGTGAATGTGACCTTGGAAGTCGGCAACGTCACCGAGAGCGTCACGGTCTCGGGTTCCGCCGAAGCCGTGCAAACCAGCACGTCCGCAAACATCGGCAACGTCATTCAGGAGAACACGATCAAGGATTTGCCGATCGTTGGAACGCGCGGCCGCAATCCCCTCGGGCTTGTCGACCTGCAGCCTGGCGTCATCGATACGCAGGCGATCAGCGGCGGCGCCGTGGTGGTCTTCGGCGCACGCGATCGCGCATGGAACATTACGCTGGACGGCATCGACAACAACGAGAGCAGCAGCGGTGGATCGAATTTTGCACCCCTTCGCACCAATCCGGACTCGCTTGCAGAATTCCGGGTGATCACCGCAAATCCCAGTGCTGAATATGGCCGCAGCAGCGGCGGACAGGTGGCGATGATCACTAAGTCCGGCACAAATGAATTTCATGGTGACGGCTTCTGGTTCTATCGCACACCGCGCTTTAATGCCAACGATTGGGGCAACAACTTCAACAGCATCGGCCGTTCCCAGTTTGTGCAGCACATTTACGGCGGCGCTGTGGGCGGTCCGATCTGGAAAGATCACACATTCTTCTTCTTCAACGGCCAGTGGCTGCGCGCGCTTTCGAGCGTCGGCATCACCCGGACGGTTTATACTGCGAGCGCACGGCAGGGAATCTTCCGGTACGTCGTGGGCGGGCGCAACAATCCCGCCGGTTCGCCGAACGCCGCCGTCGATGCCGCTGGCAACGTGGTTCCCGGTTTGAATGTTGCTTCTTACAACATCGTGGCGAATGATCCGCTTCACCTCGGGCTCGACAGGACGATCCAAAGCACAATCAATGCCGCGCCGCTGCCGAATCGTTTCAACGTCGGCGACGGCCTGAACACCGCGGGCTACTCTTTCGCGGCGAGCAGCCAGGAACGCCAGCACGATCTCACAATCAAGATCGACCAGATCATTAACGCGAAGAATACGGTATACGGGCGCATATCCTGGGGCCAGCAGAACACATTGTGTGATGGCGCGAATGCGGGCTATGAGTTGTTCCCGGGCACGGGATGCCAGGTCAACACATTGCGCGATCCGAAGAACATGGCGTACAACTGGCGCTGGAATCCCACGCCCCGTCTCACCAACGAGTTCATCTTCGGACTCAATCAATTCAGCTTCGTATTCAACATTCCCCAGGGCGATCTCAGCAAGTTGTCTCTCGCCGGCGGCGCGCCAGTGGCATATCCCGTGGCGGACTTCGGCAACTCGCGGGAACTGAAGACGTGGCAATTTGTCGACAACCTCTCGTATCAGTGGAACAATCACGCGCTGAAGTTCGGAACCAACCTTCGCCTGGGCCGCGAAATCGATTCACGCGGCAGCATCGCCGGTTATAACGCCGCAACCGACGTGTACTTCAACGCCGACCTCGATAACGCCGCTTTCGGCATTCCCACTGCGCAGATCAATGCTTCCAACGACCTGCCCGCGCTGCGCAGCGCCGTGAACTTCCTGCTCGGCCGCGTTGGAGAGGTGCAGCGCGGCTTTGCCGCCCCTGACGGACAGAAGTTTGCTGAAGGTCTGCTGCCGTTCACGGCCAACTGGAACGAATACGACTTCTTCGTGCAGGATTCCTGGAAAGTACGCAAGAACCTGACGGTCGACCTCGGGCTTCGCTGGGAAATCAAGATGGCTCCCACATCGCCGGCGGGCGTGATGTCGCACCCCGATCAGCCCTTGGTCTTCGGCGCGAACCCGACGAATACGGCGCAGTGGGTGAAGGGTTCGCTGTTCAAAGACAGCTACGGCAACCTTGGGCCTTCTATTGGCTTGGCCTGGGATCCGTTCGGCACTGGCAAAACGTCCCTTCGCGCGAATTACCGGATCGCATATGACCGCGTGAATTCGTTCCTGTTCTCCTCACAGGTCTTCAACAGCCTGCCCGGTTATGTGTACGGCTACGACGACACCAGCCTCGGCCAGAAGGACACTCGGCTTAGCACCGTCACGCCCGTGAAGCCTCCGTCCAACGTCAATCCGAGCGATTTCACGAAACCCAGTGCTTACTCCTCCGGCTCGATTTCCGTGGTCGATCCGAATCTGAAATTCGCGACGACACACCAGTGGGCATTCTCCCTGCAACGCGAACTGTGGCAGGGCGGCGTGTTCGAAGTGAACTATATCGGCCGCCGTGCGTATCACTTGCTTGGCGCGTATGACGCGAACCAGCCGAACCTCTTCGCCCCCGGCATGCTCGATGCTTTCAATACGGTGAAGGCGGGCGGCCAGTCCGATTTACTGAACCGGATATTCGCAGCCGACAACCGAATTGCGTCGGGCCGCACTGCTTCGGACATGATCCGCTCGCAGTATGTCAGTCAGCTTAGCCTGAACAGCTATGCGGCCATTCTCAGCGCGCTGGGCCGCCGCGTGCAGGGCTCCGGCGCAAATGCCCGCAACGTGACGGCGCTCTCCGGCGCGGGCGCGTTCGCAGTGATTCCGTTCCCGCAGTTCTCCGGCGGAGTGAGTGTGATTGACTCGAACGACTTCTCCACATACAACGGGCTCGTCCTGCAGTTCCAGCAGCACTACCGCAAGGGCATCTACTTCCAGTTCAGCTATACGCTGTCTAAGGCACTTGCAACCCGTGACTTCGATCCCACCTTCACTGTAGTGGGCACCCAGAATTCACAATCCGCCTCCTCCACGCCGTTCGATCTGTTCAATCGCAACCTGAACTATGGGTTGCCGCAATACGATCATCGCCACGCCTTCCAGACGCACGCGACAATCGAGCTTCCGTTCGGCAAAGGGCGCGCGTATGCAAATCATCTGCCAGGTGCACTTGACCGCGTCATCGGAGGGTGGGAAATCGCCCCGATCTTCACGTGGTACTCGGGCCGCCCGTTCACGGTCTACTCCGGCGCCAACACATTCGGCAGCGTCGTGCAGAGCACGGTGAACTGCGATGGCTGTTCGCGGAGTCTCGGACAGGTGCAGGATTACCAGGGCTATAAATGGTTCTTTAACCCTGACACCGACAAATCGAAGTTCTCAGCTCCAGGACCTGGACAGCTTGGCGGCACCGGAAAAGGTTTTTTCATCGGGCCTCGATTCGTTGATATCGATGTGGCACTCCTGAAGCGGATCCGCATTACGGAGAAGGTCAACCTGGAACTTCGCGGTGATGCCACAAACGTGACGAACACGCCATCGTTCGGCCTGCCGACTGCAACGTACACGTCTTCCCTGTTCGGCCGTATCGGCGGCCTTGTGGAGAGCGCGCCGCGGCGCATTCAGGTTGGTATGAAGTTTAATTTTTAGTCTGGATCAACGGCGGGCGGCCACGTAAGCGGGGGTAATGTCTCGAATCGTGGCCGTCCCGCACTGCCGCATCACCAGTTCCAATTCAGCGCCTAGAATTTCGAGCACTCGTTCTACGCCTGTTTGTCCGAACGCTCCAAGTCCCCAGATGTAAGGCCTGCCGATACCGACCGCCGTTGCTCCGAGCGCGAGCGCCTTGAAAATATCGGTGCCACGGCGGAAGCCACCGTCAATCAGCACGGGCATGTTCTTCCCCGCCCCTTCCACCACTTCTGGCAACCATTCAATCGTCCCCCTGCCGCTCTCCTCGGCACGGCCTCCGTGGTTGGAAACGATGATCCCATCGAATCCGTACTTGCGGCACAACTCCGCATCTTCGCGCGTCTCGATGCCTTTCACCACGAACTTCATCTTCGTGGAGTCGCGGATCCGCCGCGCGTGGTCCCACGTCATCTCCGGAAATGTCATCGAGTTCTTCGACATATTGAAGCCCTCAAACATCGGCTTCCGGTTGAATCGCGAACCAGGCTCGTTCGGGTGACATGAGATGCACTTGCGCGAGTCCATCTGCCGCCAACGCATTTCCGTTTCCGTGTTGCGGCCGCCGATGGTATCGACTGTGAGCACAAGGACTGGACAGCCGGCAGCCTCTGCCCTCCGGATCATCTTTTGACTCAGATCCTGATTCGAGGAAGCATAAAGCTGATACCAGATAGGCTGCGCTGCCGCTTCGACGACGGCTTCCACCGAAATGGACGTCACGGTCGAGAGTATTTGCAAGTGATGCTTCACTCTGCTCGCGCGTGCAGTGGCAATCTCCCCGTCGGGGTGAAAACCGCGTTGGCTTCCGATGGGAGAAAGAAAGATCGGCGTTTCCCACGTCGATCCAAACAACGTGGTCGACAGGTTCGCCTTGCTCACGCCAGTAAGCCGGCGCGGACGCAGACCAATCCTCTGCAGGGCTTCGTGGTTCGCCCGAAGCGTAGCATCGTCATCGCCGCCAGTAGCCATGTAGCCGAAATGAGCCGGTGGGATATTCTTCTGTGCGAGGGCTTCAAAATCTGAGACGTTGAGCGCATCTTTTGGGCTATTGAGCACCAAAGGCGGCAAAGCCTGTTGCCCAAACAGCGGACTTGCAGCCAGGAACTGCAGAAAGGCTCGGCGATTCGTCATGGAAGCCGATTCTAATTCGGACCGTACCTCGATAACAACCGGCTACCGTTTCGTCTTTGCATCCTCTGCCGCCGCAGCCTCTTTCGTAAAGATCAATTTCTCAGTCGGCCCTGGAGGCACGATGTGAAACACCTCAACCTGTAGTTGATTGCCATCATCGGACAGAGAGAGGCGCCGCTTGGTCACTGTGCTGCCGTTCTTTCCCTCCGAGTCCATGACCACGAGTTTCGGTCCGTTGTACCAGAGTCGGACTTTCCGGCCTTTTGCATCGCATTCCTGGCCGGCGGTGCCGCACCGAAATTCGGTAGATGCCCCGCCTTCAGCCGTGCTCAACAAACGGAGGTCTTTGTCCGTTTGCTCCACATCCCACTTTGAATCATGAGATCCATGTAGTTCGCTATTGGCGCCGTCCAGTTTCCATTTTCCGGAGAAGTTCGGTTTCACTGTTTGCGCTGCCCACAAAGCGAAGCAGAACAAGACGGATATCGCACTCACGAATAACCAACGCATTGTGTCTCTCCCCGGGTCGCGCTCTCCGGCCGGCCCTTACTTACGTTAGACGCCTTCGAGGACGGGAGAACATCCGGTGGTCACAGTATGAAAGTGACCGGCGGTGCTATATGCTGTTCGTAAGCCATGCGATACGCAGCCTTTATATTCCTCGCCTGCAGTTTCTTACAGGCGCAAACGTTGAACCAACTTAGCCCAGCAGAGAAAGCTGCCGGCTGGAAGCTCTTGTTCGACGGTAAGACTTTTCAGAACTGGGCGGATCCGACGAAAAAGTCTCCGCCCGGGGATGCATGGAGCATTGAGGACAATTGCCTGAAGGCGAATACAAGACCAAAGATTCGCGAAGACCTCTTCAGTGTGGATAAGTTCCATAACTTCGAACTGGAGTTCGATTGGAAAATTTCAAAAGCCGGCAACAGCGGGGTGAAGTACAGGATTCAAAGAGCGTTGCCGGTCGGTCCACGCTCGATCTATTCCGACGCGAAACGCTTCGAGGAAACCGTTCTTGCCGAGCTGAAAAATCCTCATACTACCCGCCAGACTATGCAGGAGGAGTATGTGGTGGGATTCGAGTATCAGGTGATCGACGATGCCGAGAACAAAGACGCGAAGAGCACGAACCTGCATACCGCCGGCGCGCTGTATGACATGGTTGCGCCCACTAACGTAGTTCTGAAGCCTGTGGGAGAATTCAATCATTCACGAATCGTACTGAAGGACAACCACGTGGAGCACTGGCTGAATGGCACGAAGGTAGTGGATGCCATGCTGAATTCCGAGGCGGTGAAAAAATCGGTTGCAAAACGCTGGACAGCGGGGTCGCCGATGTACCATCTCCTCGTGGATCAACCGGAGCGGAAGTGTCCAATCTCGCTGCAGAACCACAATGATGCTGCCTGGTTCCGAAATATAAAAATCCGGCCGTTGGATTGAGCTTGGATGAAGTGCCTGAGGCGTTCCGGGTGCGGACGGTAAAATTGCCATCTAAATGAGACGAGCAGGGAAACTGCGGCCTTGGCGATCGCTTCCTCTGGGGCGCCGCCGGCCCGTTCCGCAGGTCCTGCTCGCTTTGTTTACTCCAGGCGTTGCGCTGCTGATCTCTTTCGTTTTCCAGGATCTGCTGAAGCCTGCATTCGACGCGCCTTTTATCGCCGCAGTCTCCGTCACCGCCTGGTATGGGGGCCTCGTACCCGGGCTGCTAGCCACTCTCGTATCGACCCTGGCGCTCGCATTCTACTTCCCTTCGCCCGTAGCATTGTCACTGGCATTTTTCGCGGTGGCATCTACGTTGATCGTCCTGTTGATCCATAACCATTCTCAGGCCCAGGCGGACTTAGAGGAATCGGAGGAGAAGTTCCGCTATGCGGCGGATCTGATTCCATTCGGAGGCTGGACGGCGGACGAACGGGGCAACATGACACAAGTGAGTGACAGCTTTCTTAATACTTTTCAGACCAGCCAGCTCCGTTGCAGTGATCTTGGGTGGATCAATTTATTAGTTCCCGAGCAGAGAGCGCAAGTGCGAGACGATTGGTTGGCTTGCGTGAAAAAAGGCGGTTCCTGGGATTGCGAATACCATATGGCGCCCATCAACGGCCAACGTCATGTGATCTTGAGCCGCGGTGTTCCCGTCCATGACGCGAGCGGTTCGATCCGAAGTTGGGTCGGGATCCACCTGGACATTACCGAGCGGGAAATCCTTGCCGGGCAGCGGCTGGAACATGAGAAGGAGCTAGCCCGTTCAAATGCGGAGTTAGATCAGCTTGCATATATCGCTGCGCATGATTTGCAGGAGCCTCTGCGCATGATCGCCAGCTATGTGCAATTGATCAAGCGCCGTTACCGCTCCCGGCTGGATGAGGATGCGGACGCCTTCATAGACCTTGCCGTGGAAGGAGCGCACCGGCTCAAGGAGATGCTGCAGAGCGTTCAGCTTCTCAGCTATGTGGGGAAGCTTCCCGAGCGCAGGGCGCTTGCCGCATTAGGCCCACTTGCCGAAACCGCCGGCCGCGCTGTTCAACAACGCCATCAGGATGTGCCTTTTACCTTATCTGTCTCGGAATTGCCGGAAGTACGATGCGATACTTTCGAGTTTGTTCAGCTTTTCGAACACCTCATCGAGAATGCGGTAAAGTTTCGCCGTTCCGGAGAGCCGCTGGTAATTCGTATTGAGGCGGGGCGCGAAGGGCGGTTTCACTTGATTCGAGTCGCCGATAACGGGATCGGTATCGAACCCCAATACTTCACGCGCATTTTTGAAGTTTTCCAAAGACTGCACAGCCGGGAAGAGTACCCGGGCACCGGGATCGGCCTGGCAATCTGCAAGAAGATCGTCGAAGTCCATGGCGGCTATATCCGGGCCGAATCGACCCCGGGCTCCGGAACAACGTTCCTCTTTACTGTCCCCTAGTGAGGGGACAGCGACCTCAATTCCTGAGATTTCTCCTAGCCTTGGTACCCTCAAGCAACGCGAACCTTGTTCACAATGCGTGCAGAGTTGGCATTGCCTACCGGTTTTGCCCTTATCAGGGAATTGAGGTCGCTGTCCCCTCACTAGGAGGTACCTGATCCCAAATCCCTACTCGCAACTCATTCCGATCGGTTGCCCCGGCGGAGCCTCCCTCGGTTTCGCTATTGGCACCACCTTCGGATCCTTCAGAAACTTTTCGATCTGCGCCGCCCCATACCGTAAATGAGCCCTCTGCGTCCCGTCTGCCGGCGGCACCGTAGCAATCCACGCCTTCAACTCCTGCAGCTTTGCCTCTCCGATCGCCCTCACCTGAGCGGCCGTCGAGACATCCCCGGCCAACGCCATCAGATAATAGAGCGTCACATCGTCTACAACGCGCTGCGTCTCCGCCCCAAGCCCAGCAACTCGAGCACGTTTCCAAGTCGCTGCCAGCACCTCATCGATCACAGCATCCAACCCAGGCACCTTCGGATCCCGCGCATGCTGCTGGATCAGCCGAGCCGCCCTCTCGGGATGCAGAATCTGTCCCAGCGTCAACCCCGCCGCGGCCTCCACGGCGCCCATCGGGTCGAACACCAGACCAGTCCGAGCCTTGAACGTTTCCCGATTCCGTGGAAATCCGAACACCCGCGGCGGAATCAGGTCCAATACGCGATCCGGCAGCGTCAGTGCGGCAGGCTCTACAGTTCGCAGTAGCGCCGTCAGCGCACGCTTCTGTTCCTCACCTGCTACAACCTTTGACACCAGTTGCCCGTCCCCGCGCAATGCATAGCGGTATTCCACTCCTCCCAGCACCTTCGACGCCGCCTCTACTTGATACCGGTGCCCCATGTACAGCGGCACAAGCACTTCCTCCAGCGAACTCATAGGTGTGCCCTCACGGATATTCCGCTCACCGAATCGCTGCAGCCCGCGCGCCCTTACCTGCATCACACGGTTCAGCTCATCTACCGCATTCCTGCCGTTGTCCCACAGGTGCGAATATGGATGTGCTCCGCCCGTGGCGCGGGAATCGGAATCGGTGATGAAATACAGTCCTTTCTGAAATGCGTTCCGCACTGCATCGGCCCTGTCGTTCCGGTCGCCATATCCCCAGGTGATCGCAATTTTGTCCCACTCCCCGATCTGGGCCGCATACGCATTCTTGAGCGAAGGCTCGCCCGGCCCCTCTAATTCCACCAGCGGAGCCGGGTAATCCATAACCGAAGCCCGATCATAGACACTGGCGGCGTAGTTGTGCGCCAAACCCAGAGTATGTCCCACTTCATGCGCAGCTAATTGCCGCAGCCGTGCAAGCGCTGCCTCCAGCATCCGCGGGTCTGCCGGTTTTCCGGCCTCATACGGGGCGAGGAGCCCTTCGAAGATCAGATAATCCTGCCGTACGCGCAACGACCCCAGCGTCACATGTCCCTTGATAATCTCGCCCGTCCTTGGATCCGTCACGGCATTCCCGTACGACCATCCCCGGGTTGACCTATGTACCCACTGGATCATGTTGTACCGGACGTCCATTGGATCGGCGCCCTCCGGCAGCATCTCCACTCGAAACGCATTGCGAAAGCCCGCGGCCTCAAATGCCTGGTTCCACCATCGAGCGCCTTCTAGCAGGGCCGAACGGATCGGCTCGGGCGCACCCGGATCCAGGTAGTAGACGATCGGCTTTACAGCATCCGATACCGCCGCGCTCGGGTCCTTCTTCTCCAACCGATGCCGCAGGATCCAGCGCTGCGTGATTGGATCGCCGATCGGCGTGGAAAAGTCCATGTAATGGATGCTCAGGAATCCGGCACGCGGATCGAACGCGCGCGGCTGAAAGCCGGGTTCCGGCAGCGCGATGAACGACTGATGCTCGCGTACCGTCACTGAATCTGGTGTCGGCACCACTTCGCGGACATACGCGCCTGGCGCGTCGCTCGCGACAGTAATGGTTGCCTCCACCTCGGTATTCCGCGGGAAGTTCTTCGTCATCTGCAGGTAGATGGCGGAACGGGCCGGGTCGAATCGGAACGAGCCCTGCTGGGTACGGCGCATGGTCTCCACAACACCGTGCGAGTCGCGCACAAAGAAAGTGGTCGCGTCCACCAGCACGTGCGTACCTTCTTCTGCTTCAGCCTGAAATCCCCACAATACGGACCTCGCAAAAGAATCCTCCACGGATTTCCGCTCTGCAGGCTCGCCTTTGGTCGCGCGATATTCCATGTTCGGTTGAACCAGTAGAATCTTGGGCCCGCTACGTTCAAATCGCACCACTCTGGCCTCTCCCACCTGCCCTCGATCGAGGCCTATATCGTTCGAGCCGACGCCGGCCGGCATCGATTCCACGTACAGGAACTCGCTGTCAAACTTGTCGATCTCCAGCCATAGCTTGCCCGCTTTTTCATCCCAGTAGATCGGGAAGAAGCCGGACATCTTCACCATGCCCTCGGTTTTCTTGCCAATGCTTGCCGGCTGGCCCTGCATCACAGCCAGACACAGACCGAGCCACACCAGGAGGTTGCGCGCCATATTTGGCGAGTGTACCAACCACTCTACTGGCCGGAGATGATCTTCATGGAAGACGTGTTACTGGAATAAAAGGGCAGGCTGTGCGCCTGCCCTGCCCTACGTTGTTTCTGTCCTTGACGCGAACAGCGAGTACCCCGCCACTCCCGCCACTACGACATTCGCCACCACCACGGGCATCGCATGGATCAGAAGCCCATACGCCACCCATAGCAGCGCCGCAGTCGCCTGCACTTTCCTTAACGCCGCGGGTTGTTTGAAGAAATATGAGCTCGCGAACATGGCGGTCGCCACCCAACCGATCCACTCGAGGCTCATTGAATTTCTACCCTTCCTGCAGCCGGAACCACCCTGGAAATGGTCAGTGTATCCGTCCGAACCTTGTCCCATTCCTGCACTACGAAGCCATGTGCTTCGAACAGCGCACGAATGCGCATGGAGTTCCACCCGAGAATATCCTCCAGGACAGGAATCAAAACGCTCAGCGCATCATCGCTGAGGATGGTGCGACTCGCGATCTGTGTGATGTACCTATTCCCTGAAACCGCGATAGTCAGCCCATCCAGCCGGTTCACATGCAACATCACGTGTACGTCCGAACTGCCGTCGCCGACATAGACCACACGGTCATGCCCAATCGGAAGAGTGGCACGGAGTTGCTCCAGCACAACTACCTTGCCGTAGCCGGCCGGCACTCGCACGATCGAATCGATTTCTCCGGTCGATTCGTTGTAGCGGAATTTCGTCCCGAAAATATTCTCCGGAGGTACGATCCCTTCCAGCGCCGATTGGATCACTTCTTCGGGCGCCGCCGAAACCACGTGGAACGCGAAACAGCATCCATCGATATCGTTCAGCAATTTGGATAGCAGCCGAATGTTCTCCTTCAGCCGGATCCGCTTGCCCGTTTCGATCAGATGGTCTTTTCGCACTTGCCGGTATTCCGGATCGTGCAACAGAAGGTACGACAATTCGCCGCCCTGTTGCACAAAATGCATCTGTGACAATCCCGCACTTTTCTCTTGGAAGTTCGCAATGCCAAGCATTTCGCTCAGCACAATCCCTGAATCGTTAAAACTCAGCGTTTGGTCAAAATCGCTTATGAACAGATACTGTTTGTGTGGATTCGACAAAATGTCTCCTATCGGTTTGATCGTTTGCGTTTCGGCGAACTCGGCCGAGCGGAGGCAGGAATACAATCCCAAATACCGGGCCAACACCCTGGGCCCATGTGCAATTTCGAGATTGCTCTTACTATTTTAGACTGTTTCCAGGCTCTCGGGTTGCACCTATTCTCGCGCAAAGCCTTGGCTTTGTGATTTCAGTCATTTAACAATGCGATGAACGCGCATCTGACTCGATGGCATTCCGAACTGCAAAGCCCGCCCTGTAGCCCGCTGCCCCACTCACCAACTACACTGAAATCATGCAGTTCTGGAAGCTGCTCTCGTCCGTTCTGTTCATTGCTCCCCTTTTCGCGCAGACTGTTTGTGGCCCGACTCCCGCCTATAGCCGCTGCGAAGTCGTCTTCGAACTGAACGATGCCGAAGCGGCCGCTCACCCCAACCCGTATCGTTCGGTCCAGATGAAAGGCGAGTTCCGCTCGCCCAGATATCAAACCGCACTCATCCACGCATTCTGGGACGGCGGACGCCGCATGGTGATGCGCATGGCCCCCACTGAACCGGGGGAGTGGGAAGTCCGCGTCACCGGAAATATTGAGCGCTTCAACAACAAGCTGCTGAAGATCACGGCCACTCAGTCCGACGCTCCCGGATTCATCAAAGCCGCGAACGTGCACCACTGGCAATATACCGAAGGGCTCAAGCCGCACCTCTGGATGGGCGACACGAATTACAACTTCGCAATGATGCCCATGGATGCCGTGCGCCAATACGTAGATCAGCGAGCGCAACAGAAGTTCAGCCATGTGATTGGCTTCGCGACCGGCGACGAAAACGGCCTGAAGAAGGCGTTTCCCACGCCCGACAGGCCTGATCCGGCGTTCTTCCAGCAACTCGATCAGCGCATCGCTTATCTCAACAGCAAAGGCCTGATCTTCGATATGATCCTCGGCCATGCGCGCAACCAGCTCACAACTCATTTCCCCACGTGGCAACAGCGGCAGGCTTACGTGCAATACCTGGTCTCTCGTTATTCTGCCTTTAACCTCACCTGGCTTCTCGTCCAGGACTTCGAGACTTATGACAATCCAAAGGCCATCACCAGGGAACTCGGCATGCTACTGAAGAACAACGACCCGTATCAACATCCGCGCAGCACCGGAACCCTGGCCACCACGTCCGCGCTCGCCGAAGAGGGTTGGATGGACTACATCGCCGTCCGTAGCGCGGACGATCAGCTTGGCGCGATTGAACACCAGGTCTACCCGCGCCCTTTCGTGAATCTGGACGTTACTTATGGCCGCGCCGCCCACGACCCGGCGTCTGTCCGCCGCCGCCTTTGGAACTCCGCCATGGATGGGCAGTATCCGTGCCTTGGGCCGAATGATTCGGCGGCAGTCGGCCAAGCCACCATATGGTTCGACTTCTTCTCCGATTCGCGTCATTGGGAACTCGAGCCGTTTTTCGATCTCGACGAAGGCCGCGCTGTGACACTCGAAGGCGTCGAGTATATCGTTTACGTTGAGAAGCCGTCCGCCCCCCTCGAAGTTCGCATCGAGAGGCACGGTTATGACGTATCCTGGTTTGACCCTGCCACCGGCCAGAGCACCAAGCTGAAGAATTACAAAGGCGAAAAGTTCGCAGCTGAGCCTCCGGACCGCGATCACGACTGGGTTCTCTACCTCTCACGAGAAGGCAAGAAGGAGTCGATGGCCAACTCTTACAAATTTGAATCGCGACGTATCCTCATGCAGGAGATTGAGACTGGGGGTCCGAAATTCCCCTTCGAAATTGCGCTGCCGTCCGGCGACGCATCTCTCTCGAGCCCCGGAAAATACGAGGCCAAGCTGAAGCGCGAAACCCGTGCCACACGAAGCATGATGTACTTGTGGACAGGCGAGGTCACTGCCGGCGGCAAAGGATCCCGCGTCGTCGGTACCGGACGCGAAGGCACTCTGCAGATTCCAAAAGACGTCACCAAACAAGTGCCCGCGGTTTTCAACCTGCACGTGTGGGGAATGAACGCAAACGGGAAAGTATACTCGCAGGACAAGATCGTCACTTTGAAGCCCTGATGCGCATTCTTTCGCTCGACACCACCGCACACTTCGGCAGCATCGCTCTGATTGAAGACGAGCACACGATCGCCGAGCTGCTGATCCACGCCCCTGAGGGCTTCAGCGGCATTCTGTTTGACCGCATCTCCCGCATGCTCGCACAGCATGGCGTTCCTATCTCCGGACTGGATGCCTTCGCATCGGCCTCGGGACCAGGCTCGTTCACGGGAGTTCGTCTAGGCCTCACGGCTGTGAAAGGTTTGGCGGAGGCCACAGGTAAACCGGCCATCGCCGTTTCCAATCTGCAGGCTTTGGCCGAATGTGGCACAGCGCCTTTACGGGCAACAATTCTGGACGCCCGCCGCGGCGAAATCTATGGAGCACTCTACGATTCGGCTCTCACTCCCGTCCTACCGGAAACGGTCATTTTGTTTCCGGAGTGGCTCGCCGCGCTGCCGCCCACATCGGAGCTGGAATTTATTTCCACTGATTTTTCACCGTTTCGCGATTCTCTCTCCCACACGCGGTTCGAGGCGAATGCCGTGACGGAGAATCGGGCGCTCGCGGCCGCCATCGGCCGCATTGCATTCCGCCGTTTGAGCACTGGCGAGCGTCCGGATCCTGCGTCACTCGATGCAAACTACATCCGGCGCTCGGACGCGGAACTTCTCCACTCGTAACGCGAACCTCTGCAGCGTGTCTAACAGGTCGTGAAGTGGACACTCGCATTCCTACTACTCGCCCATAACATCACGGGCATTCACTTTACCGGGAACAGCAGCCGCCTCCCGAGCACGCTCGAGCGCGCCGCCGGACTCCACACCGGCATGATCGCATCAAAGGAATCGCTGGACCGTGCCTGTGACCGGCTTACATCCACTGGCTTTATCTCCACGTGCAAGTACAACTGGAGCGACACCGAAAAGGGTAGCGAAGTCACCTTCGACATTACCGAACTGCCCTCCACCGAGAGCATCCGGTTCGATATTCCAGGTATCAGCGAAGATACGCTTTGGACATGGATCCAAAACAATGACCCAATGCTGACGCGACGCGCTCCGAACTCGGATCGAGCTACTCGCGGTTATCTAGCTGCTCTGAAGCGATTCCGTCCGGATCTCCCGGAACCAGCTGTCAACGTGGACTTGCGAACTCACATCATCACCATCGGCCAAGTCCCGCAGCCGGACACCGCCACTCGCTCCCGCACCGTCGAAAGCGGCAAAGACGATCTCGTGTTGGGCAGGCTGAACATTGAAGGACTGCCCGAGTTCACCACGTCGCGTGTCCGCGGCATGTGGAAGATCGAAGAAGGCCAGAAGTTCACACGCCAGCAGGTGGATGATTTCGTCGATACCGTATTCAGGAGCAATATCCTTCCGGTCGAAATTCAGAATGCAAACCCAAGCGTGGACATCCGCCCGGATACACGCACTGCTGATGTTACGCTTCGATTCGGACGCGCCCATTAGCAAGCCGGCCCCGAGTACGGCAATTCGCTCTCAAACATACAATCGGACTGTGAAGCAGATTCTTCTTCTCGCATTGCTTGGCTGCACGCTCTCCTCTGCCGCCGATTGGCAAATCGTCTGGCGCGATGAATTCGATGGCAAGGCCGGTTCTCTGCCCGACTCCACTAAGTGGACCTACGATCTTGGCAGTGGGGGCTGGGGCAATAAGGAACTCGAAACATATACGAACTCACCCGATAATGTCCACCTCGATGGCAACGGGCATCTGGTCATTCGTGTTATCAAAACGCAGTCCGGCTATACCTCCGCGCGCTTGAAGACACAAGGAAAGTTCGCGACGGCCTACGGTAAAGTCGAGGCGCGAATGAAGATCCCGTTCGGTCAGGGTATTTGGCCCGCGTTCTGGATGCTTGGGGAAGACATCTCCAAAGCAGGCTGGCCGGCCTGCGGCGAAATAGATGTGATGGAGAACATCGGCAAGGAGCCGAATATTGTACACGGCACCGTGCACGGTCCCGGCTACTCCGGCGGTAATGGCATTGGCAAATCGATCACGCTCAAGAACCGCGTCGCGGATGACTTCCACATCTTCACCGTCGTCTGGGAGCCGGAAAGCATCGAGTTCTTTGTGGACGGCGTCTCCTACCACAAGGTCACGCCCGCTTCCCTGCCCGCGAATACTCAATGGGTTTTCAACAAGCCGTTCTTCCTGTTGCTGAACCTCGCCGTTGGCGGCTCGTGGCCAGGCAATCCCGACGACACCACGCAATTCCCGCAGGACCTCATAGTCGATTGGGTACGCGTCTCGAAGAAGACCGATCAGGCGGCAATTCATTCCGGTGCGGTCGTGAACGCAGCTTCTTTCGACACGAATCTCGCTCCGGGAGCGCTTGCCACTCTCTTTGGCGTAAATCTCGGTGAAGGTACGAAGGTAACTGTCAACGGCGTGCCGGCTCCGCTGACATTTGTGAATGACACGCAAGCGAACTTTCAGATTCCATGGTCCACGCCCCTGAATATACCTGTAGAGGTCCACGTCGCGCGCAACAACATCGACAGCAATTCCGAAATGATCACGCTCAATGCAACAGCGCCTTCCATTTTCGCGGTCACTTGTTCAGACACAGCCAACTGCACTTTATGGGGTAATGGATTCGGGCAGACCATGCCTCCGCAGCAGGACGGAGTGCCTGCAAACGCTTCGCCGCTCCCCTATGCAGCTTCCACCTGCCGCCTAACGATCGCCGGAGCCGACACACTCGTCACTTATTGCGGAGCCGCACCCGGCCTTCTCATCGATCAACTCAACTTCGTCGCTCCGTCTCTCACTGGCCCTGTCGCGGCCCGCTTGACCGTGGGAGAGCAATCCGTGGATTTCCTTCTTGCCGCGCAGACGTAAACTGAAGGGATGGAACTGCTGGTCAACGGCACGCGGCATCAAATCGAAGCCGGCCCCGACCGATTCCTCCTTTACGTGCTCCGCGACGAACTCGACCTTACCGGCGCCAAGTATGGATGCGGCGAAGGCCAGTGCGGCGCTTGTACAGTTCTGGTGGACAACGTCGCCGTCCGCTCATGCATCACTCCGTTAAGCAAGGTACAGGGTAAACCGGTCACCACCATTGAAGCACTGGAGCAGAATGGCAAACTGCATCCTCTGCAGGAGGCGTTTATTCGTGCGGACGCCATGCAATGCGGCTATTGTACGGCCGGAATGATTATGGCCGGCGTCAGCCTGCTCAAGTCGAAACCGAACCCTGGCGAGGAAGAGATCCGCCGCGGCCTGCAAGGGAATATCTGCCGTTGCGGCACGTATCCGCGAATCGTGCAGGCCGTTCGGATGGCCGCCCGCGTCAAGGAGGATCACAGTGGCTGACATCGAACTCGAACGCTACGAACTGCGGTCCGGTCCTTTGTACTCGTTCGAGGCCCACCGGCGTGACTTCCTCAAGACACTCGCTGGAGGCATCTCAGTGTTTCTGCTGCTCACCGGCGCGGAAGCCCAGGAATCCGGCCGCCCAGGCGCAGGGCGTGCAGGCGACCCGCTCCCGCAGGACCTCGGCGCGTGGCTCCACATTGACGAAGATGGGACCGTTCGCGTCTTTACGGGTAAAGTGGAGGTCGGCCAGAATGCGCGAACCTCGCTCACTCAGGCTGTTGCTGAAGAACTCCACGCTGAGCCCTCATCCATCGAACTCGTCATGGGCGACACCGCCCTGACGCCGTTTGATATGGGCACATTCGGCAGCCGGACGACGCCGGCGATGGCTCCGCAGATCCGCAAGGTAGCGGCAGCCGCACGCGAGATGCTAGTCGGTCTTGCTGCGGAAAAATGGTCGGCCGATCCCGCATCTCTCACTGTGAGGCACGGTCGCGTCAACGGAACGGGCAAGTCCGCCGCCTTCGCCGATCTCACGAAGGGCCAGAAGCTCACCCGTTCGATCGCACCCGGCACGGAACTCACTCCCACATCCGAGTGGAAGTGCCTCGGTCACGATCTGGAAAAGATCCACGCCCGGGACATTGTCACGGGCAAACATCGTTTTACACGCGACATCACCCGCGTGGGAATGCTGCATGGCCGCGTGATACGACCTCGCCAATGGAATGCGAAACTCATCTCTGCGGATACGAAGGCCGCCGGGCAGATTCCTGGTGTGACCGTGGTCCAAGACGGCAACTACCTCGCTGTCGCGTGTGCAAACCCCGAGCAGCTCGAACAGGCAGCGTCCTCTGTGAAGGCAGAGTGGCAGGCCCCGCAACAGATCGGCAACGCGGAACTCTTCGAGCACTTCCGCAAGACTCCGGCCTTTACCTCCGCCCCCGCCGCAGATGCGGCTGTAACCAGACAAGCGTCTTACACCGTCGCCTACATTGCGCACATCCCTTTGGAAACGCGTGCCGCCGTCGCGGAGTGGAACGATGGCAAGCTTACGGTCTGGACCGGTACCCAGCGGCCGTTCGGCGTGCGTTCCGAACTCGCTCAGGCGTTCGGCGTTGCCGAAGACCAGATCCGCGTCATTGTCCCCGATACGGGTTCTGTTACGGCGGCAAACACACCGGCGAAGCAGCGATTGAAGCGGCTCGTCTGGCCAAGGCTGCCGGTAAGCCCGTTCGTGTGAACTGGACGCGTGAGGAAGAATTCGCCTGGGCCTACTTCCGTCCCGCCGGAGTTATTGACGTACACAGCGCCGCAGCGAAAGACGGCAAGCTCCTCGCGTGGGAGTTTCACAATTACAACTCGGGCCCATCGGGTCTTCAGAGCCCTTACGCTATCGAGAACCCTCATGAACAGTTTCATCAATGCGACTCGCCTCTGCGCCAAGGCTCCTACCGGGGGCTGGCTGCCACAGCCAACCACTTCGCTCGCGAATCGAATATGGATGAACTGGCGCACGAGCTCCGTATGGATCCGGTTGCATTTCGCCTGAAGAACACAACCAACCCGCGGCTGCGCGCCGCCATCGAAGCCGCGTCCGGCCGCTTCGGCTGGGGCAAGACAAAGGCCGCCCCTGGCCGGGGCTTCGGCATCTCCGCGGGATTCGAAAAGGGCGGCTACCTGGCCTGCTGTGTCGAAATCCAAATCACAAATCAGGTCAAGGTGAATCGCGTGGTGGAGGCGTTTGAGTGCGGCGCCGTGGTCAATCCCGATCAACTGAAGAACCAGATCGAAGGCGCCGTCATCATGGGTATCGGCGGGGCACTTTTCGAATCGGTCCAGTTCTCCAACGGCATGATCCGGAATGGACGCCTCTCGCAATACCGCGTCCCTCGCTTCCTCGATGCGCCAGTGATCGAAACAGTTCTGGTCGATCGCAAGGACCTGCCGTCCGCCGGCGCAGGCGAGACGCCAATCGTCGGCATCGCCCCGGCCATCGCGAACGCTGTCTTTCAAGCCACCGGGAAGCGGCTGCGCTCCATGCCCCTGCAACTGTAGCGCACCGCTCAACGGGATGCGGCGAGGTGCGCGTGAGTGACCGCTGGAAATGTGTCTCGATCCCGGCAACCTCAGCCGGGTGAATTTTTTTTGTTCAACGTGCGATACTCTCGTTTCATAGTATGAAGTGCATCTTTGCCCTCGCCCTCTTTTGGCTACCCGTTTGCGCAGTCGCCAAGACACTCGCCGTGGTCTCCCAATCACCACTGGAAGCGCCCGCCAGCCACGGCCGCGCCAAGCTCGAAGCTGCGTTCAAGGCCAAAGGCTGGTCCATCTCGAATGATTCCGGAGACGCCAGGATCGAAATCCGGACGGGCTGTAAATTGAATGCCGAGGGCTTCGCCATCACCAGCGGGGCTCAGAATACCTTCATTGTTTGTGCACCGGATTCACGCGGTCTGATGTATGCCTTGCTCGAGATGGCGGAACGTGCTTCCTGGACCGGCGATCCATGGGCGAACCAAAAGCCCATCTCTGAGTCGCCATTCTTGCAGGATCGCGCCGTATCCATGTACACCATGCAGCGCGCTTGGTTCGAAAGCCGCTTGTATGACACGAAGCAATGGGAGCGCTATTTCGATCTGCTCGCTGCCAGCCGCATCAATCGCTTCGTCGTGATCTTCGGATATGAGAACGGCGGCTTCATGGCTCCTCTCTATCCTTACTTCTTCAACGTGCCCGCATTCCCTCAGGTTGAAATGGTTGGTCTCACGGGAGAACAGCAGCAGCGCAATACCGAAGCCTTTCACTCGCTGATCAAGGCCGCTCATGACCGCGGCATTCAGATCACTGCCGGCATTTGGGATCACATCTACCGTGGCGGTGTCCAGGGTGGTGGCATAGAGGGCGCCTCCGAAAAAGCGGGCAAGCGCACGCCCGGCCTCGTCTGGGGTCTCGATGCGGACAACCTTGCCCCGTACACGAAAGCGGCGCTTCGCCAGTTCCTTCAGGTATTCCCGGATATCGATTCAATTCAGTTCCGGATGCACGACGAGTCGGGCCTGAAGCCATCCGAAATGGCTGCGTTCTGGCACGAGGTCTTCGCGGATCTCAAGCAGGCCCGGCCCGAGATGCCGGTCGAACTCCGTGCTAAGGCCTTGCCGGACAGCATCATCATGGATGCGCTCCGGCAGAAACTCAATGTCCGCGTCTCCACCAAGTATTGGATGGAACAGATGGGCATGCCCTTCCACCCTACGCACATCAACAAGCAGAATCAGTCGGAGCGGCGCCACAGCTACGCCGACCTGCTCCATTATCCGAAGTTCTACGAAGTGCAGTGGCGGCTCTGGAATGGCGGCACTACGCGCCTGCTTCTCTGGGGCGACCCTGAATATGTAAGGCGCACGGTCCGTAGCGCGCGCCTGTATGACGGTCATGGCTTTGAGGTGAATGAGATGCTCGCCACTAAGATGCTCGGCGAGCCCCATGATGCCGCACCCGTCGAAATCCTCAATTCCAAATACCGCTACTACGACTATGAGTTCGAGCGCTATTGGCATTTCTACCAACTCTGGGGACGCCTCGCCTACAATCCCGATACCCCATCGGAGGTTTGGGACCACGAATTCACCCAGCGGTTCGGAGCTGCGGCTGCTCCAGATCTGGAGTCTGCACTCCATATCGCGAGCAACATCCTTCCACGCATCGTCGCCGCAAGTTATCCCTATAATTTCTTTCCGACCACTCGCGGTTGGGCTGAGATGATGCGCCTCGGTGACCTGCCGAAATACTATACCGAACACACGACCGACACCGAGCAGTTCCAAAGCGCTCTGCCTCGCGCCCGCGACCTGTTGAGCGACACTGCCCGCGGTGCACGCACACCGGAACAGACTAGCGAGTGGTTCGCCGCAACCGCGGCTTCGGTGCTATCAAAGGTCGCCGCTGCCGGGAAAGCCGCGGGCAAATCTCCATCGAAAGAGTTCATCTCGACTGCCACGGATCTCCGCATCCTCGCGCACCTTGCCGAATATCACGCGCAGCGCCTGCAAGCGGCCGTTCAGTATGCACTCTGGAAGGAGACGCGGAATCCCGCAGCGCTCGACCAGGCTATCGGATTTGAAAAACGTGGCCTCGCCGCATGGCAGCGCATCGTCGAATCGGCTGGGGATGTTTACAGCCCTTCACTCCCGTTCGGATACCGGGGCGGCTTCCCTCGCCACTGGAAACAGGAACTCGAGAGGGTTCGGGCCGGAGTTGCGCAGTTGGAGCAAGAGCGCGCCAGTGCCAACCAGGGAACCCGGGCCAAGCCCCTTCCCGTTCCTACGAAGTCTTCTGATCACGAGCCGCCGGAGGTCACCATCAACCCGGCCGAGCCCACCGCCCAAGGTATGCCCGTTACGGTCACAGCAAAGGCAACCGATCCGTCCGGCATCCAGATCATGCGCCTGCACTACCGCCACATGGCGCAGGTCGAGGACTATACCGTAACTGACATGAAGCCAGACGCCAATGGCCTCTACACGGGCGTCATTCCACCCGATTTCATCGACCCGCATTGGAGTCTCATGTTCTTTGTCGAAGCAGTGGACAAGGCTGGCAACGGGCGCTTGTATCCCGATCTGGAGAAGGACAAGCCTTACGTGATCGTACCCGTCGTCCCGTAAGTTCAGTGCGTCATCGCGTAAACAACGTAGTTCACGCCGATCCGCATTCCAAGTGACGAGTATTTTTCCGGATACGCCGGGTCGTCGGCGTGTTCCCAGGAATCTCCCAGGTCCATGTTATGGCAGATTGCAACCATCAGGCGGCCATTGTCGTCGTATATGCCGCGCCAGCGGGCCTCGTACCCGTCTTTTTCATACACTCTCCCGGAGTACAGAAACTGCGCTCCGGGCACTTGAAACCGGTCTTTTAGATCGAATACCGTGTGGAAGATCGGGTCGCTGTCCGGAATTTCCACAATCGGCCGGTTCGGGAAAACTTTCTGCATGCTCTGCACGAAGACGGCCCATTCTTGCGTGCCGTGGAAGTCGTCACACATGAAGAATCCTCCACGCAGCAGGAAGTCCCGAAATTTCGATACCTGTTCATCGGTCAGTTCCCAATGGCCGACCTCCACTCCGTATAGCCACGGCCAGTTGTACACATCGTCGCCGTCCTCCAGGTTTACCGGTTGCTCCACCGATCGGGCGTGTATGCGAGTCAATCGCCGCACCGCCTGCGACAGGTGCCGGTCGGATCTGGGGTAATCAATCGTCCAGTTCGTGCGCCCCTGCCGCCAGTCTCCCGAACGTCGAAACCAACGGTCGAACGGAACGCCATAGGTCGGGTACATCAGGCGCGCGAACACCCATTCGCTCTTCTCCTGCCAGTCCGGCGGCAGGGGGAAGTCTTCATATTCCCAACCCGGATATTCGCGGAACGGCTTCTGGAAAGCAAACACCGAGCACACCAGCGAACCAAGAAGCAGAGTCGCCGCAACTACCGTTTTCGGAATTCGCATTACTTCTTAATACTACGTCGAATCATTGCGTCGGAGCCGAGTGCGCCAGGGAATCACTCACTCTTTGCGGCAGTTTATCCGGAGTCGCTCCCGCGGCACACCATGGTGACAATCTATCGCTGCGCCCAGTATCGGTCGCGCGCCCGGACGGCCAGTCCCTTTTGCCTCGTCGTGAGTTGGATCTTCCGGAATTCTGAAATCCGCACCGGCTCGTTCGACACATACCCGATGCTGTACTGGCTTCGCAATTCGTCCTGGATGATTTCGAAAACCTGATCGATAGTGCGTTTTTTACTTACCTCGAAGTAGCTCCCGCCCGTCTCCCGAGCCATCCGGGCCAGCCCTTTACTCCCGTCCGCCATCCCGTGATAAAAACCTGAATCCGAGAACAGAATCGAATAAATTAACGTGTCCGATCGCTCCGCCGCATCCACTACGTCCGGCACCGCCGCCGCGCTACCATCGTCCACTCCGTCGGTCATCACCAGCAAAGCCTTCCTGCCCTGCAGGGGCTTCATCATCTGACATCCGGCCACCAGCGCGTCGAACAGCAGTGTGCCGCCATTAGCATGCGTAGTCTCCAGTTCCAGGCGGGTCGGCGTATCCACAAATGCCAAAGCTTCATCGAGTGTATTCACGGACGACGTCAATCCCTGCCGTACGCGGTAATTCATATCGAACTGCATGATGAACGCTCTGTCTTTGGTCTCTCGCAGCACCTGGTCGAAGAAGCGGAGGCTCGCTCCGCGTTCGGCCGCTAATACCTTCTGCTGACTCAGGCTCGTGTCCACCATCAGCCCGATTGTCAGTGGCAGATCCGTTTGCCGTGCGAAGTAACGGATCTCCTGCCGCCGTCCGTCCTCAGCCAAAACGAAGTCGTCCTTTTCCAGCGATTTGATGAGATCGCCGCTCTTGTTGAATACGGTGGCCAGTACATTCACAACCCGTACATCCGTACGAAACGTGACGTCATCCTGACCATACAGCAGAGGAGCCGCAAGCGCGATCCATTCTCGGCGTGTCAGGCGGTTCATACACCTATAGTACCGGCGTGATTCCGAATTAGCCTGCCGCGGGCGGAAAGCGTGAGGGACTTCTATTCTCTTTCTTGTCTACTATTGCGGCGGCCGCTGTGCCGGAGGAGGACCCTGCTGCCCCGGAGGCGGTGCGGGCGCGATCGTTTTCGGCTCCACTTCACCGCGATGACAGGTGTAGCATGTCACCTTCCCGTCACCCAGCGTAGTGTTCAGGTTTTCGGCCATTTGAATCATCTTCCGGGCGGTTTCCTTCTGCGGTTTTTCGTCGCTCGCAAAGTTCCCCTGCACGTGGCAGTGGTCGCAACGTACCCCCAAAGAGACCGAATAGTTCCGCATCAGGGGAATTAGTTCGGATGCGGGAACCTTCAATACTTTCAGGTTCTTCGGCTCCGGCACAGGTCGCCGGGGCCGGTCTCCAGGGGGAGGCGGCTCCTGAGCGAACAAAGGAACAATCATCACTGCCAGCAAGAGAGTTCGCATAAGTGCGGTTCATCATATCAGAGCAAAACGCTAAGGACTGTAAAACTTTCCGCCCGCAGTCTCCTTGCAGCTTGATCATAATTCGTCGTTTCTCTCAGTGGTCCTGAACATGCTGTTAAGAAGGACATGGTAAAACGTTGGATCGCGATCGAACATTACAGAATGCATCTGGTGGAGAGCTGGCCTGACAGCGATCACAAACAGGCGACTCTCGCAGCCATCCGCGCCGCGTTAGCCAGCCTTGGGGACAACGGCTCGGAGTCTTGCTGTGAGTGCACCCTGCTTCGACGCGCAGCCTAAGTTGTCACGAAGCTGCGATCCCGTTGTTCGCTCCGATCAGAAGCACATTGCGTATAGAGTTCAGGCCCACTCCCGTTAGCCTCCCGATCGCGGATCCCTACCGCAAGGCTGCCAGTAGCTCCGCCAATTTTTGGGGAAATAGAGTCACCGTCAGCACAATCGCCGCCGAAAGCCCGAACAACAGCAGACTCAGACGGCTCCGTCGTTGGCAGCTCTTTTGGCCCCGATATATCTGAAAGACGCTCACACCAAGCAGAATCACAGCGAGGCCAACCAACCACGGTCGCAGATTTTCCAGGGCTAGGCTCAATCCCAGCGCACCCACCGCCCCCGCGACACCGAAGGGCAAACAGCACGCTATGGAAGCCAGCGCGCTCACCGCGGCGGCAACCGGAGTCACTTTCTCGGCGGTACGCATGTTCACACCAACTTGGTTTCTTTCACCTGATAACCGCAGCTCGCAATGAACCTGGAAAGGCTTTCCGGGCTTTCCTTTGCTGTGTCGAAGGTGATCATCGCCTGACCCGCCTTATAGTCGACATCGGCTTTCACGATTCCCGCCATTTTGCGTAACGATGCTTCCAGGCCCTTTGCACACGCCGGGCAGGTCATTCCCGCGATACGCATCTGCACCGTCCGTTGCTTCCCGCTGCTTTGCATGCCGTTCTGCGCAGCAGGGCTTCCCGGTACCGGCCGTCCAATCCCGAGCAGAAGCACGACCAGCACGGACCAAACAAGAATCAAAGGCAATCGGCGTGTGATGTTCATGGATGATATTTCCCTTTCGATTCTCGCACTGCTGCCCGAATCCATTCCCTGGGCGGCACACCCTCACGCCGCGCACCTTCGGTGTAGATGCGGCACGTCATCCCGAAGGCGCGGACCGTGCGCGCCGCAGGTTCAACGTCCTGCCCATCAACCCGAATCGTCGGTGAACCGGGAAAGCCGGCTTGTTGCGCCATAGCCTCGTCCGTTACCTCGTATTCAATGATGTCCGCGGCGGTATCCTCTTCCTGCAGTATTTCTCGCACTCGATCGACAGCCGGGCCGTGGTTCGGGCAGCCCGGAAAATAAAGAATCTCAACCTTCATCATGACTTTTTCCTTCTTCGTGGCTTGGGGTTCGCAATAGCCTCCAGAACGGGGCAAGAGTCGTCCTGCTTCGATGGTTGCCGTAGTGCCTGTTCTTTGCGCGACTTGGCCAATTTGCAGTGACACAGCACCTCTAAGAATACAGCCTGGACTTAACTTCGGAGTCAAGTGCCCAATGTGAAAACGGGGAGATGCCTCCTCGGCGTACGCAGCTTAGGACACCGTACGAGCACTCCGTTCCCTTCGGTCTTATATAATGCTTTGGACATATAAGCATAGCCTTCGAGTGCCTTTGGTCTGGGTGGCTGCGGCACTCGCGCTCTAGACACGGTTTGTGACTGAATGATGTCTAAGAGACGATTAGGCTCCACAAAAGGGGTTACAAGGGGTTATTAAAATGAAACATCTCCGTTGGATGTGCGCGCTTTGTGCGCTCTTTCTGGTTTTTACTCTCTCTTCTTCTGCACAGGCTGTAAATGGAACTCTTCTTGGTACCGTAACGGATACGAGCGGTGCTGCCGTACCGAATTCCAAAATTACAGCCACCGAAATGAACACCGGCGTCAGCCGGACAACTACCACGAATGAAAGCGGAAACTACACTTTCCCGGATCTTCCGCCCGGAGTCTACCGGGTCGATACAGAAATGACGGGATTCAAGAAAGTGTCGCGGGCGAATGTGACCGTGCTGGTCAACAGCACCGTGAGAACGGACCTCACACTGGAACCGGGCAATGTTGCCGAGACCATAGAGGTGACCGCGGAGGCTCCGGCGCTGCAGACGGAGCGCGCCGATACTGGACGCAAGGTAGAGACAAAGCAGATCGAAGATCTGCCGGTCTCTACTCCGGGCAGCCGCAATTTTCAGGCGCTCCTCAATTTAGTTCCCGGCACGACGCGTGCGTTCCGGCCGCATTCGGAGTTCTTCAACCCGCAGAACAGCCTGGCTACCCAGGTGAACGGCCAGTCGCGGCTCGCGAATAACGTTCAGTTCGAAGGCGTGGACAACAATGAACGAACGGGATTGCTGACCGTTTACATTCCCGCGCTGGAAGCATTACAAACGATCGACGTCAGCACAAGTAATTTCGAAGCGGAGTTGGGACGCGCGACAGGCGCAGTAACGAACGTCCTGCTAAAGTCCGGAACCAACGACATCCACGGGCAGGCATATTGGTTCAATCGCGTGAGCGCGCTCTCATCCCGCGCCTTCTACGATCCGGTTCGGTCGCACTTCGTTTTCAATTACACCGGCGGCCAGTTGGGTGGTCCAATTATCAAGAACAAAACGTTCTTCTTCGTCGATTACCTCCGCATCATGGACCGGCGGTACAACGTGGATCGCTACACGCTTCCTACTGCCGAAGAGCGCGCCGGGGACCTGAGCGCGTCTCCCACGCCAATCTACGATCCAAATACAGGAGACCCGAACACCGGCGCGGGACGCACTCAATTTCCAGGGAATGTGATTCCCGCGAACCGGTTGGATCCGATTTCCAAAAAAATTCTCGCGATGGTTCCATTGCCCAACCTGCCGGGCCTGAACAACAATTACTACACACTCATCCCGTTTTCTCGTAACAGCGATCAGTTTGATGTGAAGGGTGATCACAACTGGAACGAGAAGAATCGCATTTCCGTCCGCTACAGCTACTTCAAACCGGTCACTACGGATCAGTCCGCATTCGGATCGGCGGGCGGCCCGCATGGCGGCGGCTTCGAAGCGACTGGCACCCAGGCCACCCACAATGGCGCAATCAACTACAATCACATCTTTTCGCCGACGCTGATCACGGAGGCGCGCGCTGGCGTGAACCGTTACCGCAATGACGCGCAGCAGATGGATTACGGGTCAACCGACGCTCAGGCGCTCGGCGTACCCGGCGTCAACGTGAACGCGTTTACGAGCGGCATGGTGGGCATCGACATCGGCGGGTTTTCGAATCCTATCGTCGGATACTCGGCCAGCTTGCCGTGGGTCCGGGCGGAAACGAACATAGACATGGTGAATTCGTGGACCAAGCTAAAGGGCAATCACACTGTAAAATGGGGCGCCGAATTGCGCCGCGTCCGAGACGATTTGCTGCAGACCCAGACCTACAGCCCGAGAGGACTCTATCGCTTCCGTGAACCGCAGACCGCTATCCCGGGCTCGGCGACCAGCTTCGGCAACTCCTTCGGAAGTTTCCTCCTCGGATTGCCCAACGAAGTCGGCCGCGACCTGCCCATCATCTTTCCGGCCTATCGCGCGTGGGAGTTCTACACATTCCTGCAGGACAAGTGGACGATTACGCCGAAGCTGACCCTCGATTATGGCCTGCGGTGGGAGTTCTATCCACCGGCCACACCGGCCCACCCGGCGGGATTCTCCAACTACGATCCGGCATCCAACAGTCTGGTGATTGCCGGCGTCGGGAACAATCCCTTAAACGCGGGCCGCGAAACCCGCTATAAGGACTTCGCTCCCAGAGTCGGGCTGGCGTATCGATTCACGGAGCGCACCGTCTTCCGTGGCGGATTCGGCATCAGCTATTCGCCGTATCCGGATAATA
Organism: uncultured Solibacteraceae bacterium; assembly: GCA_964464925.1. GTDB lineage: Bacteria > Acidobacteriota > Terriglobia > Bryobacterales > Bryobacteraceae > CAYXLI01. The sequence continues at coordinate 36,018 of CAYXLI010000043.1, forward strand.
CGTACGCGTACAACTTCCCCGTGAAGCAGAACAATTCCTTCAATGGGGCATGCAGTTTCTGTCCCGCCTTGCTGCCGAACGGACAAACAGCAACACTGTCGGCAGGCTTCCCTGCGCCCACGCCTGCGGCGGTTCCGGCAAACGGAATTATTCCGAACGCCGATCCGAACCAGGTGTATGAAATCATCAACTCCAAGTTCCGGGAACCATACGTCGAATCTTGGAACGTTGCGGTGCAGCAGGCACTCCCGCATAACTTCTCGCTGGATGTGGCCTACGTAGGCAACCACGGCGTGGATCAACCGGCCGTGTATAACCTGAATGCGGCGACAGTGCTTGGTCTCGATGTCGCAGGCCAGCCACTGTATCAGAAGTTCGGCAGAAAGGCGGCGACGAATCTGCGTTATGTGGGTCTCAGCTCCAGCTACAACGCGCTTCAGGTGAAACTCGATAAGCGTTATTCGTCCGGGCTGGCCATCACGAGTTCGTACACCTACAGCAAGGCCATGGGATTCCAGCCGGAGACGGAAGGGTTGCCGTATTACTTCGATTTACGAAAGAATTATGCGCGGCTTAATTTCGACCGGACGCATAACTTCGTTCAGAGCTGGGTGTATGAGCTGCCATTCGGTCCCGGCAGGCATTGGCTGAAGAGCGGACCCGTGGCGTACGTTTTAGGAGGATGGCAGATGAATGCCATCCTGACGATTGCTAGCGGAACGCCGCTGAATTTCGGCTCGAACGCAGCGGGCCTGCGCGCGCCCGGGAACAGCAATACGCTGAACCACGTAGGCTCAATCGAGATTCTGCACGGCACGGGCCGGGATGCGCCATGGTTCAATCCAGCAGTATGCTCATCCAGCGTGACTTCGAATTGCTTCTCGCAGCCCGGAGCTTTGCAAGTCGGAAACCTTGGACGTTACCCGATCAGCGGACCTGGATTCTGGAATCTGGACGGATCCATCTTTAAACAATTCCGAATCCGTGAGCGGATGCAACTGGAATTGCGCGGCGAAGCGTTCAGCCTGACGAACACGCCGCAGTGGAGTAATCCGGATACGGGAATCGGGAACCGCACGTTCGGCTACATCACGAGTGCCGGAGGAAACCGGCAAATCCAGTTCGGTGCGAAGGTAATTTTTTAGGTTAACTCTGTAACAGTGCCCCTGCTCCGGCAAGAGCCCGGAAGCAGGGGCGCTGAAACGTGAGCCCGAATCTTGGATCTTCGAACCAGCGAGTGGGTCGGAAATGGCCCCATCTGAATCCTTACATGCCGAGAGCGATCGTATTCGCAATGAGGCGGGCCTGCCGCCCGTTGCGGAAGGAGAAGAAGGAAAGAACGTGAGCAGCAAAATTAAGCGTCAGGACGACGATTATAAACGTCGGTGGCAGGGTCGATAGGGCACGAATTCCGGCCACGTATCCAAGCTGATCCTGCCGGCCATGGCACCGCCAGACAACGTTGAGCTCGTCTGTAACGTTAGCTGCATCCTGCCGGATCGACAGTGGGGAGCGGACACGCCAACTCGGCAGTCACAGATTCCTCGACTCGATTGCGCCTCTTTTCTTACACTTACGCGCATTTCGCCGCAAAAACAGAACACCCCTCCTGCGACCATCACGCTAGAGAAAGGTGTACCTGAAATGTCATCACAACGGAAAATCGAGGCGAATCGCCGCAACGGA
>CAYXLI010000044.1:0-36445 GCA_964464925.1 uncultured Solibacteraceae bacterium
GGAACCCATCAGAACATCCGCGGCTTCTCCGCCGTCCATCTCCTCGTCATCGACGAAGCCGCTTATGCGCCGGACGACCTGTATTACGCGCTCCGCCCCATGCTCGCCGTCACCAACGGCGCCGTCATGCTGCTCAGCACGGCCAACGGTTGCAAAGGATTCTTCTACTCCGAGTGGACCAGCGGCTCTCCCGCCTGGGCCCGCTTTCAGCAGTTGTCCACAGAGTGCCCCCGCATATCGTCCGATTTTCTGGAACGCGAACGCGCAACCCACCCCGACCGCTGGTTTCGCCAGGAGTATCTCTGCGAATTTCTCGATTCCGCCGGCACTCTCTTCCGCGCCGACAAACTCCGGGCCTGCATTATCCATTCCATCCAGGCGAGGAATCTGTGACGCTCCTACCGCCCAAACACAATCCGTGCCCTGCGCGGATCCGCCGCACCGTGCCGCACTCCATCCTCCGACACCAGAATCACCGTCGGAGCCGAGGAGTTGCTCCACGGCCCGTTGACGGTCACCTTGTGTCCCAGCGCGCTCAGCCGGCCCGCCGTGTCCTTTGGAAAGCGGGCTTCCAGATTCAGCTTCCCCGGCACGAACTGATGATCAGCAAACGAAGTATAGAAGTGTTCAGTCTGGAAACGCGGGGATTCCACTGCCTCCTGCGGTCCCATACCGAATACCAGAATGTTCAACAACACCTGCAGCATCGCCTGATCCTGGTTATCGCCCCCCGGCGTCGACATCACGAAATATCCCTTGCCGTCTTTGGTCACCAGCGTCGGGCTCAGCGTCACGCGCGGCCGCTTACCGGGCTCCAGCACATTTGGGTGCCCCGGAATCGTAACGAAAGTCTGCAATCGCGTGCTCAATGGAATGCCTGTATCGCCGGCAATCACCGAAGGCAGCCACGCCCCGCTCGGCGTCGCGGAGAACATGTTCCCGTCCTTGTCCACCACGTTCACGCACGTTGTATCGTTTACGATGCCGCCGCTGTTCGACGGAGCCGCGCTCCGCGCCGGCGCGCCGATGTTGCCCGGCCGGTGCTCCATGGAAGCATTCCGTGGATCGATCAGCTTTCTCCGCTCCGCGGCATATTCCTTCGAGAGCAGCGTCTCCTCAGGGATCTTGCTGAACTTCGGATCGCCGTAATACCGGTCCCTATCCGCAAACGCCAGCTTCACTGCTTCGATCACCGTGTGCAGGTATTCAGGGCTGTTGTGGCCCATCGCCTTCAAGTCGTACCCTTCCAGGATGTTCAGGGCCTCCAGCATCACCGGCCCCTGCGTCCAGAAACCCGGCTTATGAATCTCGTAACCCTGGAACGTAGTCGAGCGCGGACTGTCTATCTCGGCACGGAATCCCTTCAGATCCTCGAATGTGATCAGTCCGCCGTTCTCTTCCGAGAACTTCGCGACCCGCTTCGCAATCGATCCTCGATAGAACGCATCCCGTACCGCCTCCAGCTTCTTGGTTCGATTTCCACGCGCCTTCTTCTCCGCGTCGGCCAGTTCCTTCAACGTATTCGCCAACGTCGGCATGCGCACGATATCGCCTTTCGTCGGAGGCGTCCCGTTCGGATAATAGAAACTCTTCGAGGCCGGCCAAAGGCTCAGCACCGGCTGATATCCCCGCAGCATGCCCGCAAACTCCTCGGCAATCGGGAATCCCCCCGCATACTCGATCGCCGGCGCCGCAACCTCGGCAAAAGACTTCGTCCCGTGCTTCTCCAGCGCAATCATCAGCCCATCGAACACTCCCGGCAAAATCGCGCTGCGGATTCCTTGCGATGGAATCGGCGGCATCTTACCCGGCTCTTCCCACTGCTCCATGTCCCGTTTGGCGTAGTAGTCGAGAGTCGCTTTCTTGGGAGCCGTTCCCACGCCGCTGATCGCAATTACCGGCTTGCCGTTCATCTTGATCAGCAGCGGCATCTCTCCGCCCAGCCCGAATCGCGACTGCTCCGTAACCGCCGCGGCCAGCACCGACGCCACACCGGCATCCACTGCATTGCCGCCGTTCGTGAGTATGCGGTAACCGGCTTCCACCTCGAGGTTGTTCGCGGCGCCCACCATCTCGTGCATTCCACGCACCGGAGGAAACATCGTCGGCTGCGCCGGGATCACCACGGCACTCAAAAGGAACAACAATGCTTTTTTCATCGGATCGTCCTTGCGTCTTCCAGCATTCGCCGGTACTTGCGGAGTAACTCGTACAGAACGATGCCGCCCGCCGTGGCAACGTTCAGGGAATGTTTGAAGCCGAGCATCGGGATGCGGATATGTGTGTCGCACATTCCTAGCAACTCGGGCCTCACGCCGTCTTTCTCATTGCCGAAAACCAGGCACACCGGAAAGCGCGGCTGCCAGTCGAAAAGATCAACCGCATGAATACTCGTCTCGATCACTGCCAGCTCATACCCGTTGTCGCGCACGTTCCGGGCTGCCTGCAAAGAGTCGTCCTGTTGCTCCCATCGCACCGTCTCCTCGGCCCCGAGTGCAGTCTTCACGACGCCCTTGTGCGGAGGAGTTGCCGTGATGCCGCACAGCAGGAGCCGGTCCACGGCAGCCGCATCGGCCGTCCTGAAAAACGAGCCCACATTGTACGCGCTCCGCAAATTCTCCAGCAACACAGCCACGGGCAAGCGGTCTATGGCGTCGTAAGGCGTCGCGCCCGTCGTGATCTGGAAAGGAATACGTTCGGGAATTACCTCCATCGCTTTCTGCTCACTGTAGCAACAGGCACGCAGGAGGCCACAGTGATGCCCATGAGCATACTATGTAACCGCGCTCTGCACAGCTTCCGCGAGTGTCGGATGAATGTGGATCGCATCCCGGATGGCGGAGGCTTTCCCTTTCGCATTCATCACGTCCACGAACAGGTGCACCAGCTCCGCAGCTTGCGCGCACAGCAGCGCCGCACCTATCAGTTCGTCGGTTGCCGGATCCGTCAGCACTTTGATGAAGCCGCGCGGTTCACCAATTTCCGTCGCCTTGCCGTTCCGCTTCATCTCGAACCGGCGTACCTGAACGTTGCGTCCCTGCTTCTTCGCATCCGCTTCTGTCAAACCTACCCGGCCGAGTTCCGGATCCGTAAACACAGCATATGGCACAATCCGGTCCGTGGTCCGCGAGCCATCTCCAGCCATCTGCGAAAGCAGAATGCGGTAGTCGTCCCAGGATGTGTGCGTAAACAGCGGCCCTCCGCGGACATCGCCGGCCACCCAGATTCCCGGCACATTCGTGGCAAGTCGCGTATCGTGCTCGATATTCCCGGCCTTCACGGTGCGTACGCCGACCGTCTCCAACCCGAGGTCATCCGTGTTGGGCGTTCGTCCCGTCGCAACGAACAGGTGCGAGTAGTGGATGCCTCGGAGAGCCTCAACATCTGTATTCAGCAAAAAATTGACGCCCTCGCCGGCCACCATCTCCTGCAGCGCTTGCGCGACATCCGCATCCTCATGGCCCAGGATCTGGCCGGAACGCTCGATCACCGTCACTTCGCTACCCATGCGCCTGTAGAACTGCGCCATCTCCAGCGCAATGTACCCGCCTCCCAGGATCGCCAGATGGCGCGGCAATTCCTCGCGATACAGCCAGTTGCCCGAGTGCAGGGGATCCCTCACGGGCAGCCCCTCCGGGATCAGGCTGCGCGTGCCCGTGTTGATCACCACCTCCTTGGCCGTGACCGCTTGGCCGCCGACGTCCAGTTGAAACCCGGAGCCTGTAAAGCGGGCGTGACCTTTGAGAAGCTTCGGATTTTCACTCCCCGCCAAAGCCTTCTCCAGCCCATGCCGCGAGTTCTCGGCAATTCCCCGGGCCCGCGCGAGCACAGCCGCAAAATCCACCTCAACGTTCGGAATCTTCAACCCGAACTCCTTCGCACGGCGCGCCTGATGCGCCAGCGACGACGAGGCGATCGCAGCCTTCGTAGGTGTGCATCCGAAGTTCACACACGATCCGCCGAGCCACTTCCGCTCAGCAAGTGCGACGCGCTTTCCCTTCCCTGCCAGTGCCCACGCGAGCGGAATACCCGCCTGTCCGCCTCCTATGATCAACACGTCGTAGCCGGCCATGGCGATAGAGTACCAGCAGAATGGGGCGACTCGCAGCCTGGGTTAGAATTAGAGCATAACTGCAACAATCCAAAGTGCTCCGGCCGTAAAAACGGAGATCGTGCGGCCTTTACAGGTGCCCGCGGGGCGAAGGCGCGACTATTTGCCTGCCTTGACGGGTCTCCGCTTCTTTCTTGCATTGTGGGTCATCGTCCACCACTTGACCGGAAAGAACATGCTGCTGGAGCCTTGGGTGCAGACACTCCCCGCCCCTGCGAAGGCGTTTCTGCATGGCGGTTACGTAGCGGTCGGAACCTTCTTCGTGCTCTCGGGCTTCGTCCTTGCCCGCGCATATGCCGGCACCGCCTGGGATCGCGTGAACCTTATGAAGTACGGCGCGGCACGGCTGGCCCGCGTATACCCTGTCTACCTGCTCAGCTTGGTGATCATTTCACCATTCATCGCGGAGTATCTCAGCTCCACTCCTGCGCCATCCGGCGAGAACGCGAAGTTACTGGCCAATTACGGCTTGGTGCTCCAGGGTTGGACCGGCAGATTACCCGTGCATTGGAATACCCCTGCGTGGTCTCTCTCCTGCGAGTTTTTCTTCTATCTCTGTTTTCCGGTGATCGCCGCGGTGCTCAGCAAGACCCGCTGGCTAAAGACCCTGATCGCTGTTGCGGCTGCCGCCGCAGTGCCGTTCCTTCTCGATTGGCTCGGAATCCCGGGAAGTTGGAAACCCCTGCAGCACCTCGCGGATTTTCTCGTGGGCATAGCCACTGCCGGAGCATACGGAGACTGCAGGACACGTATCCGCGGTTATTGGCTGTACGTTCCGGCCGCCGTAATCGGTATCCTTCTCGTGTCGAATCCGCACTGGACCTGGCATTGGATGGTGCTGAACGCAGCGCTCCGGCCGTTCAATGCATTGCTCCTGCTCGGGCTTGCCATCGGCGGCGGACTTCCTGTCCGCGCGTTATCGCACTCCGTTGCGGAATTTCTCGGCAAAGCGAGCTATTCGATGTACATCCTGCATGTGCCTCTGCTGTGGTGGTACAAGCGGTCCTGGGTATTCCTTTCCGGCAAGCTCGCCAATACGAGTTCCGCTCTCGTCTATCTATCGTTCGTCATAGGTATCTCTTCCATCGTGTCCCATTGGTTCGAGGAACCGGCGAACCGCTTCATCCGTACTTGGGTCACCGCCAAACTGCGCCGCGCTTAGAACGCTACCGCTACGATGAATTGATGTCTTCTTCATGCGTATTTTGCAAAATCATCGCCGGTGAGGTGAAGGCGCAGACGGTCTATGAGGATGAACGGGTCCTGGCCTTCCTGGATTCGACTCCTTTGTTTCCAGGCCACACATTGGTCTGTCCGAAGCAGCACTATGAAACGCTGATGGACGTGCCGCCGGACATGCTCGAACCGCTCTTCTCCACCACGCAGCTTGTCTGCCGGGCCGTCGAAAAGGGTCTCGACGCGCAGGGATCCTTCGTGGCCGTGAATAATAAGATCAGCCAGAGCGTGCCCCATCTGCATGTGCATGTCATCCCAAGACGGCCGAAAGATGGCATGAAAGGCTTCTTCTGGCCAAGGCGGCCGTACAAGGATCATGACGAGATGGCCGCTGCCGCAGATGCAATCCGGCGGGCTATCGAACACGTAGGGTCTGGAGTATCCTAGCTCCATGCTGGACAGACGATCTTTTCTTGCATTCGCCGCAACCGCGGCGTTCGGAGCAAGCTCCAGGCTGTCTCACAAGGAGCGGGTAGATCGCGCCTTGAAGGGTGCCGGCGTCGATCGGCCGCCGTTCACGTTCTGGCATCACTTCGGCTTAAAGACCGCAAATGAACATGCGCGCGCGACACTCGACTTTCAGCGGACTTATCGCACGGACCTGGTAAAGGTGATGAGCGATTTTCCGTATCCAAAGCCCGCCGGCGAGTGGTATCAAACCAAGTTCGTCAGCTCACCGTTTCCGGCGCAGATCGATGCGCTCAACCAGATCAGGGACGGCTTAGCGGGTACGAAGTACTTCGTCGAAACGATCTTCAATCCGTACAAAGTAGCGGAGAACCTTTCGTCACCCACGGCGGTTCTGGAGATGAAATCAGCGAAACCGCAACTGCTGCTGGATGCGCTGGAGGTGATCGCGAAGTCGGAAGCGAGCCACGCAAAGCTGGCTGTGAAGTGCGGCGCCGCCGGGGTGTTCCTCGCGATCGCCAACGCGCAGCCCGAGATCCTGTCCGTCGAGGACTACCAAAAGTTCAGCGAGCCCTTCGACCGCATCGTGCTGGATGCAGTCAAAGACGCTCCGCTGAACACATTGCACCTGCATGGCGATCATGTCTACGTGTCGCACTTCGTGAGTGGTTGGCCGGCAGCGGCAATCAATTACTCCACGCATGGAACGAAGATTCCAATTCAGGACGTGCGCGCAAAGTATAGCGGATTGCTGATGGCAGGCATCGACGAGAGGAACTATCGCACGCTAAGCGCCTCGGCGCTGCGCGAGCAATGGGAGAGCGCTCAGAGAGCAGCAGGCAAGAAGTTCCTGCTCGCACCCGGCTGCTCGGTGCCAAACGAAAGCACACCGGAAGAACTCGATCGGCTGCCTGAGTTATTGAAGGTGTAATTAGATTGGGGGCGGAGGCAGCCTCGAAGGGGGTTCTCAGCTGCCTCCAGGGGGGTAGGGGGGAGTCGTCGTATCTATTGGTTGCGCGGGCCCATTCGCTGACCACCGAAGCCACGGCCGCCAAACATTCCTGGGCCGCCGCCAACGTGGTACTTGGCCTGTTGATCCGCAGTCAGGATTGCATAGAACGCAGCTTCCGCTTTCGCGTTAATCGCGGCCAGTTGGCCTTCGAGTTGGCCGATCGTCACGGCGAGAGTATCAATCGTGGACGTGTTGTTCGCCTTGATGGCGTCGGCCAGTTTTGTATGAGAGTCGGACAGGGCGGTGCGCGCGTTGACAGCGGCAGCTACTGCGTCCGTAAAAATCTTCGTAGCCTGGGTCTTCTGGCTATCGGTCAGGTTGAGGCGCTCAGCAAGCATATTGACGCGCATCGTTACCATCTGTGCGGGGTCCGGCGGTGTACCGCCGCCGTCGCGCGGTCCGCGACCGCCGGGGCCTTGAGCAAAGGTCAGAGCGGCACAGAGTGCAAATGCTGCTGCAATTCGGGAAAGCTTCATTTTTCTACTCCTGTTAGTAGAAACGCGGCTGCGCTGCATTCTGTTGCTGTACAGGTAGTTAAGATTCGTAAAATGCCCTACGGAACGAATCGGTATCCTACGCCGCGCACCGTGTGGAAATGGCGCGGGAGCTGCGGATTGTCTTCCAGTTTCTGGCGCAGCCAGGCAACATGCACGTCGACGGTGCGCGATGACACCGCCGCCTGATACTGCCATACTTCTTTGAGCAATTCGTCCCGCGAGACCACCTTCTTGCGGTTGTTTACGAGGTATTGCAGAAGCTGGAGTTCCTTCCCGGTGAGCGGGATCCGCTCCCGGTTTTTCAGAACTTCGCCGCGATCGAAGTCAATCTGCACGCTGCCGAACTGATAACGGATAACCTGTGCGGCGTTGTCTTTGTTCACGCGGCGCAGCAGGGCTTCGATGCGGGCAATCAGTTCCGAGGGATCGAACGGTTTCGTCAGATAATCGTCTGCGCCGATCTTCAGGCCAATTACGCGATCAATTACCTGCGTCTTGGCGGTGAGCATCAACACGGCAGTGTCCTTACCGTGCTGGCGCAGTTCCTTGCAGATGTCGAAGCCGTTCTTGCCGGGGAGCATCACGTCGAGCACGATGAGGTCGAACTCGCCTTCGAGAGCCTTCTTCAGTCCTTCGTTTCCTTCGGATGCGGTCTCGATATCGTAGCCTTCCGCGGAAAGCAGGTCAGTAAGGGTGAGAACCAGCCCTGGTTCGTCTTCAATCATTAGAATGCGCGAATTCATGGGTCTGAGATGCAGCCACAGCCGGAATGCGGATCACGAACTCGGTGCCCTGCCCTGCCTGGCTTTGCACCGCGATGGTACCACCATGCGCTTCGATGATGCGCTTTGTCAAACTGAGGCCGAGCCCCGTTCCATGAATCTGGTCCGACAAAGCCTTCTTGCCTCGATAAAACGGATCGAAAATATGGGCGACTTCGTCGGCAGGAATTCCTTCGCCGCGATCGGCGATGCGAACCTGAATTGCCGGCGCGTCCGGGCCGCCGGTTGCGGAAACGAAAATACCGATCCAGCCGCCGCTGCTTCCATACTTCGCGGCGTTGCTGAGAATATTCTGGAACGCGTGTTTCAAAGTTGTGGCGTCGCCAAGCACCTGAGGCAGGTCATCGGGAATATGTTTTTCCAGCTCGCAATGGCTGTCCTGCAGAACGCGTCGATCCGAGTGGATGGCGGAATCGATCACCGAGTCGATCGAGACTTCTTCCTTTGCACCGATCACGCGACCGAGTTTCGCATTTGAAAAGCGAAGCACCTGCTCCACCATGCCGGTCAGCTTCTCGCTCTCATCCTCGATCAACGCGCCATAGCGCCGGACCCGGTCCGGATCCGTAGAGACACGGCCCTGCAGATTGTGTCCGGCGGTGCGCATTACGCTGAGAGGCGTACGCAGTTCATGAGACACGCTGGCGACGAACTCCATCTGTAATTCCGCCAGCCGCTGCGAACGCCGGGTGGAGCGCAGCAGAGATGCTCCCGCGCCGATCATGAGCAGAAGAATCGCCGAGCTGATGATCAGGTTCCCTTTGCGCGTGCGAGCAACCAGAACCTCCAGCGATCCGGCATTGTGGCGTGCAAACATCTCCCAGCGTCCGTGTTCGGCACCGGCATTCTCGTCACGCCGTCGTGCTCCCCGCCACATTCCCGGGCCAGAGCCAGGACCGCCGGGGCCCGGCCCCGGACCGGGTCCCATGCCTTCCCGCGGAGGACCCATCGGACGGCGCAAGCCGCCCAAACGCCGGAACACAAAATCGGGCCGCAGGCTGAACATCGCCACAGAAGCGTCCGCGTTTCTTCCGAGATCACCGAGACGCTTGTCCGATGCGTAAATCACCGCGGGTGTCTGAGAGCGGCTGACCACCTGAACCTGATAGGAATCTGTGCCGAGATGCCGCCGCACCAATTCCGGCATCATCTCCTTCTCTACGTAATCCAGGTTCACTTCGATCAATAGCCATTCCACTTCCCGGAACGATTGTGGACGAACGTTGGGCTTCCCAAAAAAAGGAACATCAATCAAGGAGGGATAATCCTCCGTCACAAAGCCGCCAAAGCGATGCTCCCCAGTCAACTTACTGAGAAGCCGCTCGCGAATCGGGTTCCAAGCCGCAGGCCATGGAATCGGCTGAAACGCTCCACCGTCGGCGTCCAGCTTCTTGAGCTTGATGTCCGATCCTTTCGGGACAGCCAAGAAGATGGTGCTGAACAGCTTGCCCCGGGCATGAGTGCTCTTCCAATTGGCGTAGCGCGCGGCGAACTCCCGCTCGCGGCCGGCATCGTCGCGAAGAACCTCATCCGGCAACAGAGCCGTGGAGGCAGAAGTAATCTCGTAATCGAAGTCGCGGCTCAGGTGATTGAGGCTGGTTTGGAGCGAATTCCGCAGCCGATCATGCTCGGCTTGGCTGACCTCGCCCAGCCACCGGTATTGCAAAGCACCGAGAGTAGCCGCAAGTGCAACCAGGGCCCCGACAAAGAGCCAGGCCTGCAGCGTCCGGCGGCGCTTATTCTCCACATTCATAGATTACCGCGCCCCTCTCTGCCGCAATCCGATAAGTTTTGTAAAGACCATTTTTTACATACCTTAAGAATCCTTCCGGACCCGGGACGCATAGTTCCGGATATGCAGCCGCAATCTCCTCGCTTCGCACTTCTGTGGATCTTTGCTGGAACGCTCTTGGCCGAACGGGTCCCGAACCGGTACATCGTGGAACTGACCACACCTTCGGTGGCAGAGCAGGTCCAGCAAACGAAGCAAAAGGTCCGTAGTATCCAGGCCGAGTCGCATCGCGCGCGTATCCAGGCGGAACACGCCAGCCTGCGCGCCCAAATCGAAAGTGGCAACGCCAAGGTGCTGGACACGGTGGAGACAGTGACGAATGCCCTGTTCGTGGAGACAACCGACCCGAGCGCGCTGGGAGCCTTGCCGAACGTGAAGCGCGTGGTACCGGTCAGGATGATGCACATGCTGCTGGACCGGGCCGTGCTTCTACACAAAGTGGCAGACGCGTGGAACCAGATCGGCGGGACAGATAACGCGGGCGCCGGCTCAAAGATCGCGATCATCGATACCGGAATCGATGTGTCGCATCCGGGATTTCAGGACTCCTCATTGACTCTTCCGGACGGTTTCCCGAAGGTGAACGCCGCCACCGACACCTCGTTCACGAACAACAAGGTAATCGTGGCGCGAAGTTACGTGCAGTTGCTGCCGAATCGCGATCCGGATTCTTCTGCGAGAGACCGTGTGGGACATGGGACCGCGCTCGCCATGACTGCGGCCGGAGTTCGCAACGCTGGCCCATTGGCGACAATCACGGGCGTAGCACCGAAGGCATATCTGGGCAGCTACAAAGTGTTCGGCACGCCCGGCTACAACGACAACGCCTCCGACGATGCAATTCTCAAAGCGATAGACGACGCGGTTGCCGACGGTATGGATGTCATCAGCCTGAGCCTCGGCGATCCTCTGGCACCGAGGTTAAGCGACGACGTGGACGCACAGGCCGTAGAACGCGCAACAAAGGCCGGTGTGATTGTGGTGGTGGCAGCCGGCAACGCCGGTCCAGACCTGAACACGATCGCGTCACCCGGTACGGCACCTTCGGCCATCACCGTGGGTGCCGTGAGCAATGACCGGACGTTCGCTTCTACCGCAGAGCTGCAAGGCTTGGCACCCTTCATCGCCTATGACGGAAACGGGCCAACCCCGCCCGCGGCGATCACCGGCACAATTGTGGACGTCGGCACGATAGACACCAATGGATTGGCATGCGGAACGCTGCCGTCCAACAGCTTGAGCAACAAGATCGCCCTGATTCTGCGCGGCACATGCACATTCGAAACGAAGCTGAATAACGCGCAGCGCGCGGGCGCAACTGCCGCGCTGCTGTATGCCGCGGCTTCTTCTCCCGACCCGATCTATATGGATGTCGGCGCGGCTACGCTGCCCGCGCAGATGATCAGCTTCGATAGTGGAACGGCCATCAAGAACAGTTTGGGGCAATCCGCCACGGCGACCCTGCAGTTCACACTGCACCCCGTTCCGCTGAACGGAAACCGCCTGACCGATTTTTCGGCTGCCGGGCCGAACGTGGACGGCGGCATTAAACCTGACCTGGCCGCGGTGGGCGAGAACATTTATGTGGCAACGCAAACGGCGGATCCGAACGGCGATATGTATAACTCTAGCGGCTACGTGCTGGTGGACGGCACCAGCTTTTCGACACCGCTGGTTGCCGGCGCGGCGGCGCTACTGAAAGCCGCACGTCCGGGCCTGACGGTAGACCAATACCGTTCGATGCTCATCAACAGCGCGGCCGCGTTGCAGGCGCACACCGGCGGCGCGGCGACGATCCAGCAGTCAGGAACAGGCTCGTTGGATATGAGTGCGGCACTGCGGGCAAATGCCTCCGTAACGCCGGTTTCATTGAGCTTCGGCTCGGGCGGAGGCGATGCGCAAGCGAATGCCACGCTCACGCTGACGAATACCGGGTCCACCGACGACACATTCACTCTGACGCCGGTTGCGAGCAAGGGAGGGGTAACTCCTGCACTGGGAATGCCGCAAGTGAAGCTTGCTGCCGGCGCTTCCGCAACGGTGCCGGTTGCATGGTCTGCAAGCGGAATGACCGCGGGAACGTATGAAGGAGTTATTACCATCTCATCCGCATCCACGGGTGGGCAACAGAACGTGCCTTACTGGTACGCAGCTACGGGCGGGGCGGCAAATGTCGTCCTGCTGGACGGCATCACCAGTGCAAGGCGCGGATCTATTCAAAAAGACGCATTGCTGATCCGCGTCACAGACCAGAGCGGCGTGACGCTGGCTGATTTTCAACCTGCCGTCACGGTGGTGTCGGGAGGCGGCACGGTTACCGGCCTTCATTCGCACGATAGCGATGTTCCGGGCCTGATCGGAGTGGACGTTCAACTCGGGTTGATTTCAGGATCGAACGTATTCCAAATCGATGCAGGATCCGCTTCGATCCGAGTCGCCATCACTGGGCGATAAAACAATTCAAAAAAAGAAAGAGTAATGGATGACTCGAAATAACAGAATCATCGCGATTGCGGGACTGTCTCTCTTTGCAGCACTTCCGCTTTTTGTACACGCGGATGTAACAGGGGCCGATCCTCGACTAACCAACGCGCCCGGCGAAAGCAATTGCACGGCGTGCCATTCCGGTACGTCCGTAAACGGCGGCTCCGGATGGGTGAAAATCCTCCTGCCGGGAGACGCGACTTACACGCCGGGCGTGAAACAAAGAGTTCAGGTACAGGTGGCCGATCCGGCCCAGCGGCGCTGGGGATTCGAGCTTTCCGCGCGAACTTCGGCCGGCGGTCAAGCTGGAGACCTGGCCGCGGTAGATTCCAACACGCAGGTCGAGTGCGCCAACGGGCGATCGAAGCCATGCAGCGCCTCCGCGCCGGTGCAATACATCACACACACGCTATCCGGCACGCGCCCCGGTACAAGCGGGCCGGTAACGTTCGAGTTCGACTGGACTCCGCCCTCAACGGACTCAGGCACGGTGACGATGTACGCCTCTGGAAACGCGGCGAACGGCAATAATTCCGATACCGGTGATCATATTTACACTACTTCCATCTCGCTCGGCGTGGCGCAGCAGACCTCAAACAAACCCTCCATCAACGCCGACGGAGGCGTAACGAATGGTGCGAGCTATCTTCCGGCGATCATGCAGGGAACCTGGGTCACGATTAAAGGAACGAACCTTTCCTCTACAACTCGTTCCTGGGCTGGAGCAGACATCGTGAACGGCGATCTGCCGACTTCTCTGGACGGAGTCAGTGTGACGATCAATGGAAAGGCCGCGTACGTGGAATACATCAGTCCCACGCAGGTCAACGTGCTTTCGCCAGCCGACGCTTCGACCGGCCAGGTGGAGGTGAAGGTGACCTCGAATGGGCAGACGAGTGATCCGTACACTGCAACGCTGCAGGCGTTCTCGCCCGCGTTCTTTACCTTCGACGGCAAGTATCTGGCCGCCACTCATTCGGACAATTCGCTGCTCGGCAAGGCAGGGCTGTTCGCTTCGGCTCCAAATGCGACAACACCGGCCAAGCCCGGAGAAACGATCATCCTATACGCAACGGGCCTCGGGCCGACCAACCCATCGATCGCCGCGGGAACGCTCACCGCTCAGTTGGCGAGCCTGACCACCGCATATACGGTGACCATAGGCGGGCAGCAGGCCAACGTCTCATTCGCCGGGCTGATTCCGTCCTTCGCGGGGCTCTATCAACTCAATGTGGTTGTGCCTGATGTGCCGGATGGCGACCAACCGGTGGTGATTCAGATTGGCGGTGCCGCGTCGCAGTCCGCTGCCAGCATTACGGTTCAGCGGTAGTAACTCCTGGCGCGCTCTCGTGTGTTTCCTGTTGTTGAGGACTTATGAAAGTCTATTTTGCAGCACTGGCCATGGTACTTGCCGCATTGGCATGGAACGCAAGCCGCGATCACACGAATCCGCCGATCGTGCCCGAGCACCGCCTCGAGTCGAATCTGCGCGTACCGCCGGAGGTGGAAGGCATTTTGCGGAAAGCATGCGCGGACTGCCATACATACAGCACGGATTGGCCGTGGTACTCCAGGTTCCCTCCGGTATCGTGGGCTATGGAACGGGACGTAAACCGGGCTCGATCGGCTTTGAATCTCTCGGACTGGAGCGTGCACGCGGGCCGGAGAAAGGGTACGGCAATCGGAGCGCTGGTAGGCGCGTGCGAAGGCGTGAAGGATGGACGGATGCCTCCCGTCTCCTATCGCGCCCTGCATCCCGCAGCCCGGCTGACAGCCTCCGAAGTGAATATCTTCTGCGGTTGGACCGGTGAATCGGTGACAGAGATGCGAATGGTAGCGAGACTGCGAAGGTAGCACGCTATCCTCATAGATATGGAGTGGCGAGGCCAGAATGGAAAGGTTCTCCGGCTCCTTACCGGCGACATCACGACGGTGAGTGCGGACGCGATTGTGAACGCGGCGAATTCAGCGTTGCGGGGCGGCGGCGGAGTAGATGGAGCGATCCACCGGGCAGGCGGCCCGGAATTGATGAAAGAGTTGGACCGGATCAGGGCGGAGATCGGGAACTGCCCGCCCGGAGGCGCAGTGGTCACGACGGCGGGACAACTGCCGGCAAAATATGTGTTTCATGCGGTGGGGCCGATTTATCAGGGCGGCAGGCATGGTGAAGCGGAGACGCTTGCTTCCTGCTACCGCACCTGCCTGAAACTGGCGGAAGAGAGAAAACTGGAGTCGATCAGCTTTCCCTCTATCAGCACAGGCGTGTACCAATATCCGATGAGCGAGGCATCGAAGATCGCGATCCGCGAGGTTGGAACGCACCTCACTCGAGAAGGCACATCCATACGAACGGTGATCCTGGTGCTCTATGACGAGCAAGCATACCGGCTGTATGCGCAAACGCTGGCGGATATGAACGCCAGCCGCGTCTAATCGTCGCTCCCGAAAATATTTGTAATGGCTTCGAGCCCGATGCGCTGATCGCCGCCTGTCTTTGTGCCCAAGGGAGGAGCGATCTCACGGCGCATCTTCTCGAGAGTCATGCTCTGGATGATCACGCGGCCCGGACCAGTCAGCGTCGCGAGGAACAAACCTTCCCCGCCGAAGATTGCGGTCTTGATTCCGCCGACCATCTGAATGTCATAGGAGACGCCTTCGTCAAAGCCGACGATGGAACCGGTGTCCACCTGCAGCATCTCTCCGGGACCGAGGTTGAATTCGACATGGTCACCTCCGGCGTGGATAAAAACGGTTCCGGGGCCGGTGAGTTTCTCGAGAATAAAGCCTTCGCCGCCGAAGAACCCGACTCCGAGCTTCTTCACCAAAGCGATGTTGAGCTGTACGGTCGTCTGTGCGGCGATGAAGCTATCCCTCTGCACGTTGATGCTTTGGCCCGCCGCCAGTTCGAACGCCTGCAGTTTGCCGGGATAGGTGCCGGCGAAACCGACTTCGCCGTCCGAGTACGCCTTGAAGTAAGTCATGAAGAGCGATTCGCCCATCAGCTTTCGCTTGATGGCGCCCCAGATCTTTTCGCCCAGTGAATCGCCCGTCATGCGCGTGTCCCACTGCACGTTGGGCGTCTTGTAAACCATTTTGCCCGCTTCTGCGTAGACTTCCTGGCCGGGCTTCAGGCGAAGCCGGGCTACCTGCAGGTTGTCTCCCTGGATTGTGTATTCCAGCTTTTCCGGAACCATAGATGGTGCGGCTCCGGCTGTACCCGGAGCGCCCATCTGTTGTCCACAATTGGGACAAAAGCGCGCGTCATCCCCCAGTTTCGATCCGCAGTTCGTACAAAAGACCATAGATATGTTTTCCTTTTAACCACTAGGATAGAAAACGACATACCGGCTGTGAAAGTTCCGCGAATCCGCGGGTGGCGATGCCTCGCGCTAGTCTGGACATATCCGTGCAAGGTTGAAGCACTTAGCGTACGCATGAAGCGTTACACCTCTTTCCTGGTTATCCTGCTGAACGCGTGTCTGCTGCAGGGGCGCCAAGCCCCTGTCGTCTGCGGCACGGATTCCGGCACCGACCTGCGCGAACTGCATCTACATCGGATTTCCGCGGCTCGGATGAAGAAGAGCGTCCGTACGAGGAACGCGTCGGCCGCAGCTTCCCTGCCCGACATCGGGAATCTAGCCATCATCGACGACCAGGATGGAACAGTCGCGCGGCGCAGTCCCTTCAACCTGCGCGGCAAAACTGTCCGGTTTCTACCAACGAAGTCCGATACGTCCAGCTACCGCTACGAGCTCGCGGACCAGGACTACGATTCGGACGTGGCGAACTCCGGAACGCCCATCGCCGATATCGGCGACGACGATACGCGGCAAATCAGCCTTCCATTCCCTTTTCCTTTTTACGGGCAGCAGTACCGCAGCATCTTCGTGAACTCCGACGGCAATCTGACATTTCACCAAGGCGACAAGGACATCACGAACCGCTCCTTGGGACGGATGCTGGCCGGTGCTCCGAGGATTGCGCCGCTGTTCACGGACCTGGATCCGACGCGCGCACTGCTCGGCATCACGGTGGTTTCGCAGAGCAACCGCGTGGTGATCTCCTGGGTGCAGGTTCCCTCGTACCAGGATTACGGGCGAGGTCCCCTGCAGACGTTTCAGGTTAGACTTTACGCGGACGGCAAGATCGAATTCGCGTTTCAAGACATCCTAATCGACGACGCCATTACGGGAATCTCACCCGGCAAACAACAAGGTACGCCAACGCTGGTCAGCTTTCTGGATGCGTCTGCGGCGGCGTATGACGGCGCGGTGGCGGCTCAGTTTAGCAACAACCCGCGCATCGATCCTGTGGTTGTGGCGCAGCGGTTCTACGCATCGCACGAGGACGCCTACGATTACCTGGTGATCTACAACAATCTTGACGTTATGGCGGACACCAACGCGGTCGCTTATGAGATTACGGTGCGTAATGCCCGCAAGGGATTCGGCGAAAAGATGGTGGACGTGGGCGATGAAACAGGCTCCCGCCGGCGCTTGCAGGCTCTGATAAATATGGGGCCGGTGAACCAGTATCCGGCGGATCCGAATGAGGTGGTGCCGCTGCGCTTCACCAGCCGGGATACGCCGCTCAGTGTTCTCGCACATGAAGCCGGACATCTGTTCCTTGCGTTCGCCAGCATTGTGGACGAGTCGGGAAACAAGCCGATGCTGGGCAGGGCGAATGTGCATTGGAGTTTCAACTTCAATTCCGACGCGTCGTTTCTGGAGGGAAATAAGATTCAGGACAACGGCCCGGGTGCGACGCCGCGTTTTACTACGACCGAGACGGTGCGGCGGTACTCTGCACTGGATCAATACCTGATGGGATTTCGATCTCCGGCCGAGGTGCCTGACACCTTCTACGTCGCCAACGCAACCAGCGGAACGGGGGCACGTATGCCGGAGGCAGGAGTCGGATTTGACGGATCGCGGGTGAATGTGTCCATCGGCGACATCCTCTCCGCGGAAGGACGCCGGGTGCCGGATTACACCGTCTCTCAGCGGCACTTTCGTTTCGCATTCATCCTGGTGGTGGCTGCCGGAACGCAGCCGACCGCAAAGGATGTTGCGAAGCTGGAGGCGTATCGTGCACAGTTCGAGCAGGTCTACAACTCCGCCGCTTCAGGGAACGCTTACGCGGAAACAACGCTTACTAGGGCGCTGCACATCACAACTTATCCGGCGGCCGGTGTGCAGGAGGGCAAGGCTGCGGCGGCCCGCATCGTTTTAGATTCCTCGCGTAGTACTCCTTTGACTGTGCTGCTCCGGTCAGAGAACGGCGGTATCGGTGTGCCTGCGTCGGTAACAGTGCCGGCCGGAGCGACGGAAATCACTTTCGTGATTACCGGGGTTCGCGCGGGCGTGGATACCTTGCGCGCCGAAGCGGCTGAAACGGGATATGAGGCAGCGTGGTCGCGTATTCAGGTGGCCACGGCCGGTGACGTAAAGATGTCTGTCGCTTCGGGAGACCACCAGACCGGACAGGCCGGAGCGGTGCTACCGCAGCCGATCGCTTTTCAGGTAACCGATGTCAACGAACTTCCCTACCCCAGCGTGACGGTGAAGGTCAGCGTGAGTGGCGGCGGATCAGTGAACGTAAGCTCCGCCGTGACCAATGAACATGGTGTCGCCGAGTTCCGATGGACGCCCGGGCCAGGCGCCGTGAATGAGCTGACGGCCACGGCGGAGAGCGGCGCAACCGCAACCGCCAGCGTTTTGGGGCAGCCTTCTTTTATAGCGGATGGAGTGGTGAATGCGGCATCTTTCACCCCGGGTTTAGTGCCCGGAGCGATCGGGACCATCTTCGGAGCGAATCTGGCCGGGGCGTCGACGGACGCATTCGACCTGCGAGTAGGCGGGCGCTCTGCGACGGTGTTTTATGGGGACTCGAAACAAATCAACTTTTTCGTACCGGCCGATCTTGTAGGGCCTTCCACATCGGTGGTGGTGAAGACGTCCGCCGGCACGTCGAGCCCCGTGGCCGTTCCGTTACTGGCGGTGCAGCCGGGCGTGTTCTTCGATGCGGGCTCGGGCTTCGGAACCATTCTGACGAGCGGGACGGGATCGCTGACGCAAGTAAACCCGGTGCCGCGCGGCGGCTATGTCGAGGTGTATGCGACTGGCCTGGGACCTCTGCGACCCGGATTCGCCGCTGCGCCGACGACGGCCAATTCCGTGAAGTCAACCATTGCCGGAGTTGAGGCCGACGTCCTCTTTTCCGGACAAGCTCCCGGATTCCCCGGATTGGACCAAGTGAATGTGCGGGTGCCGGATGGTGTGCCGGCAGGCGATCAGTTGCTGGTGCTGACAGTGAAGGGGATCAGCAGTAATCCGGCGAAGATTCGAGTGCGCTAATTGTGCGCTCCGGCGAGGAACCAGCCTCGCAGGTGCGCGAATAGCTCCGACTGGCCATCCCGGTTCGGCTCGCGCGGGAAGTTGAAGCCGTGGTCTGCGCCAGGGATGAGTTCCGCCGTCACATCCCGCTTGTGCGCGAGCAACTCGGCGTAGAGCACATCGAACGCCGCCGGGATCACGTTGCGATCCTCTGTACCCTGAGCGATGTAAATACGGGCGTTGCTGTTGGCGAGTTCCTGCGCACAGGAGGTACGAACGAAACTGGTCCACGCGCGATAGGGATGTCCGAGAAAATCTTTAGACCAGTTGTCTGGGTCCTGCTCCACTTTGTTCCAATCGGAGAGGAACTGCGCCAGACGGGCGCGCGGCTCCGGCGAGGCGTCCTGATAGAGATAACCGGCACGCACCAACTGCATCAACGTGAAGAGACGCGTAGGCCCCCCGCCTGCGAGCGTAGCTACGTGGGTGACGAAAGGATTCATGGCCGCAACGCGCGCCGCCACCAATCCGCCTTCCGAATGCCCCATGACGAGCGTTTTTGAAGGATCTACCGAAGGTAGCGCGTGTGCCGCACGCAGGGCCGCCGAGACGGCCTCGGCCCAGCGGTCGAGCGTGTATTCGCGGCGGAACTCTTCCGATGCTCCTTCCGCAGTGCCGGCGCGCTTGGGCTGGAATCCGAAAGGGATTCCCGGCTTTTCGACGATGAGGACGTGGGCCACTCCGCGGAATGCTTCCCGCAGCCGGAGGTGTGCATCGAGAATCTTTCCATCGCGCTGGACAAAGTTCGAATGTGCGCCGGAACCGAGAATGGAAACCACCAGAGGAAGTTTGGCGCCGCCATCGCTGGTGAGGTAAAAAATGATGCGGCGCTGGAAAGCGTCCTGCGTGTTGAAACGATCGTAGGGCAGTTCGGCAGCGCACGCGAGCGCGCACAACAAGAAAAGCAGGAAACGCATTGATGGCTCTTCTCTATTCTTTCTTACCGGCTGCGGGCGCTGGCGTTATCATGCCGCGCCTATACTGAGACCATGATGAGGATATTCCTCTGCCTGGCGTTTGCGATTGGACTCACAAAGGCGCAACAGGCGGCGGATCTGATCGCGCAGGGGAAAGCACTGGAGGCGCGAGGCGATGCGACCGGGGCGCTCGCGGTTTTTGAGAAGGCGCTGGCGCTCGATCCCAAATCGGCGAGCATCCATGACGAGGCCGGCTTTCTGATGGCGGTCCTCGGAAGGCAAGGCGAAGCGATCTCTCAGTTCGAGCAAGCCATCCAGCTACAGCCATCGTATGCACCGGCGCATTATCATCTCGGCGTGGCGCTCTGGCTGGCGCAGAATCCGGAGAAGGCGATGGCATCTCTTCAGGAAGCGGTGCGGCTGAACGGGCGCAATGCAGACTACCGGCTGCGGCTTGCGCTCGCGCTGACGGAGGCCGGACGCGACCAGGAAGCCATCCCGCACATCAAGGCAGGCCTTGCGGCGGACAATCGCCGGGCGGATCTGCATAATTTGCTGGGTCTCGCCGAGCAGCACCTCGGAAATCTGATTGCGGCGCGAGACGCGTATCAAAGGGCTGTGGATCTGAAGCCGGACGAGATAGAGTACAGGAACAATTTCGGCGTCGTGCTGGTGGATACGGGTGCGGCAAGCCAGGGCATCGCACAATTCAACACGATTCTGTCGAAGTCGCCGGCCAATCGTAACGCGCGCATCAATCTCGGCTACGCGCACCTGCAACTCGGCGAATACGATACCGCGATCGCGATGTTCCAAAAGCTAATTAGAGAGTTTCCGGAGGACGCGGGCATTCGTTACAATCTCGGCCTCGCACTGAAACAGAAAGATCAACTGGATGCGGCGAAACAGTCTTTCCGCGAGGCGATCCGCCTGAATCCGGAAATGGCGGAGGCGTACTACACGCTTGGAATTACAGCCTGGCAGGAGGGCAAGGTAGAGGAGATGGAGGAGGCGATGAGCAATGCCGTGAAGCGCCGTCCTGCATACGCGGACGCCCACTATATGCTGGGAACAGCGCTGAAACAGAAAGGCGAGTTAGAAAAGGCCGCGGGCGAACTGCAGGAGGCTATCCGCCTGAATCCGAGCATGCCGGGACCGGTCAACACGCTTGCCCAGATCAGACAAACGCAGGGCGACGCGGCAGAGGCGAAACGGCTGTTTGCAAAGGCCGCCGAACTGGAAAAGAAGCTGGGGGCCGAGCAGGCAAAGCGGCTCGGCGCGATGGGTCCTGCAACGAGGGATGCGCCTCCGGCAAAGCGTTGAAACTCACGAGACTCCCTTCCCTTCGGTTAGAGTGAGCACGCGATTTACGGCCACTCCCGGGACTTTGTCGACGATCCCGCTCGGCCAGTGGACTTCGATATCGGCGGTGGAGGCAGTGTCGAGGCCGAAATGAAGACGCAGATCGCTTTGTGACAGATAGCTGCCTCCGCTGCGGACCTCATCCATCTGCCTGTGCGATTTCCCGCCGAGCTCACAAGTGCAATACACACGCGCTCCGATGCCGGTTCGGTTTGACTTCGTTCCCTTCAGCTTCACCTTCAGCCAGTTCCGCTTCAAGGTGGAATCGCACCGCAGCAGTTGCGGCACATCGTTGATGCAGTTCACCAGCACGTCCAGATCACCGTCGTTATCGAAGTCGCCAATGGCCATCCCGCGCCCGGTGACCTGTTCGGCAATGCCGGGACCCAGGCTTTCCGACACCTCGCGAAAGCGCCCGTTGCGCTGGTTGGCATAGGCCACTTTGCGCTGCTTGTATCCGGACTCGAGTGCTGTCTCGCCAACTTCGGGATACACGTGTCCATTGCAGAGCAGGATATCCGCCCACCCGTCATTGTCGAAATCGAGAAACGCGGCGCCCCAGCCCAGGAAACGTGTCACCCGCCCGAGGCCTGCCTGAAACGTGACGTCCTCAAAGAAGCCATTTCCGGAATTGCGATACAGGCTGCTGGTGTCTCCCGCGAAATTTGTCTTCACGATGTCGAAATTGCCGTCGCAGTCGTAATCTGCAACAGAGACACCCATGCCGGCCTGCGGCTTCCCATCGGCGGAATAAGCTACTCCCGCTTCGATGCCGACCTCGGAAAACGTACCGTTCCTGTTATTCCGGTATAGTGCGGAAGCTGTCGAGTCATTCGCCACATAAATGTCGGGCCACCCATCATTGTCGAAATCGCTGACAATCACACCGAGGCCAAACGTGCCTGTAGTCTTCAGAATCCCAGCCTTTTCCGAAACGTCGGTAAACGTGCCGTCGCCGTTGTTGTGGAAGAGGATATTCTTTCCGCCTTGCAGGCCCGGAGGGCCGCAGGCCACCAGGATCCCTTTATACTTACACGGGCCGGACTCGGGAAGCGGCGCGGTTTTGGGATCGAAATCGATGTAATTGGCGATGAAAAGGTCCAAGCGCCCGTCCTTGTCGTAATCCAGGAAGGCGCAGCCGGTGTTATTCCGCTTCAGGCCGCTGTCGGTGCGAGTGGTTACGCCAGCCTTAGCGGCCACGTCGGAGAATTTACCGTTGCCAAGATTCTTCCACAATGCGCAATCACCCCAATAGGTGACGAACAGATCGTCCCAGCCGTCGTTGTCGAAGTCGCCGACGCAGCAGCCGGCGCCCCAGCCTGTCCGGGCCAGCCCAGCCTCCAGAGTGACATCCGTGAACGTGCCGTCCCGGTTGTTCTTATAAAGCCGGCTGACCGGACGCTCGGTGCCGGTCGATTTATCTTCGAAGCGCGTACCATTTACGAGGAAGATATCGAGCCAGCCATCCTGGTCGTAATCGAAGAACGCCGCTCCGCAGCCCGTGGTCTCCAACAGGTACTTGTTGCGCCGTTGGCCGCCGTAAATGGTTTTCCGCCGAAGCCCCGACTCCTTCGCGACATTCACAAACTCAACGCCAAGCGAGGTTTGTCCCAACAACTGCTCCAGGGAGAATACCGCCGACGTGCGGCTGAGCGAAACGATGAACGAGCGTCGGCTGGGCGGCTTCATCTTGGCAGATTGTAACAATTGCAAGGAAAGAACTAAGCCCGGAAGCGAAACTTCACTTCTTCCACCTTGTTCGGTCCAAAACGCATCTGATATCCTTCTCCTATCCAGAAAGGCGAAAGGAAGGTCTTTCCGTGAGTTCCAAACACGATACTGAAAAACCAACGAAGCCGGAACCCGGGTTTTCCCGGCGAGGCTTTATCCGGGGCGCCGGCATCAGCGGCGGCGTCATCGGAAGCGGGATTCTGACCCAGGAAGCGGAAGCGGCACCGGCGGCTGGCGTAAGCGGCCCAAACGCGGTGCCGATCACTCTGAACATTAACGGGAAATCTCTCAAAGCTACGGTCGAGCCGCGGGAGACTCTACTCGATACTCTCCGCAATCACCTCGATCTCACCGCGGCCAAGCGCGTTTGCGACCGCGGAACTTGCGGCGCATGCACAGTCATTATGGGCGGCAAGGTCGTATATAGTTGCACTGTTCTGGCCATCGACGCCCAAGGTAAGCAGATTGAAACGCTGGAGGGCGTGGCCGAGAAGAACCACCCCATCATTCAAGCTTTTGTGAATAACGACGCCCAGCAGTGCGGCTACTGCACGCCGGGCTTCGTGATGGCATCCAAGGGATACCTCGATAAGCATCCGAATCCGACCATCGACGACGTCAGGCACGGCCTGGGTGGCAATCTCTGCCGCTGCGGCACCTATATGGGCGTCCGCCAAGCAGTGGTCGAGGCTGGGAAGCAATTAAAGGGAGGTCGCAATGCCTGATTACAGTTGGCCGCCGATGGAAAAGCGGAAGGTCATGGGCAAGCGGATCAGCCGCTTGGACGGACCTCTGAAGTCGAGCGGTAAAGCAAAATACTCGTCCGACCTCAACCCGCAGGGGATCCTGCAGGCCGCGTTGCTGACCTGCCCGCATGCCCACGCCCGTGTGAAGTCGATCAACACGAAGCCGGCCGAGCAGATGAAAGGAGTCACGGCGGTTCGCGTCATCTCCGGTCCGGGCACCGAGATTCAGTGGGCTGGAACGGAAGTGGCGGCGGTGGCGGCGGTGAACGAAACCATAGCGCGCGACGCCATCAAGGCGATCGAGGTAGATTACGAAGTTCTCCCCCACGTCGTCCGGGAAGAAGATCTGAGCAAGGTAGGAAGCCGCGCAAAGGCATCCGGCGAGCAGGTAACGGGCGATCCGGACAAAGGGTTCAAGGACCCAGCGGCCGTTTCGGAAGGCCGTTACGGCATTCCCGTCATCACGCATTGCTGCCTGGAGCCGCACGGTCAGGTCATCGCGTGGAACGGCGACAAGGTGCAATACTGGCCCTCCACTCAGGCCGTTTCGACGGTCGGCGGAGACCTGGCACGCTCCCTGGAGGTGCCGGCTGCGAACGTGCGAGTCCAGATGGACTACATGGGCGGTGGCTTCGGTTCGAAATTTCCCTCCGACCGATGGGGAGCTGAATGCGCTCAACTTTCGAAGATGAGCGGCGGCAAGCCAGTAAAGCTGTTCCTGGACCGGGCGACGGAGTTGACCATCGCGGGCGTGCGTCCCTCGGCGTTCGCCGAGATCAAGGTCGCAGCGGATAAGGAAGGCAACCTGGTTGCGTGGGATTCGAAGTCCTGGGCGAGCGGCGGATTCACGGGCGGCGGCATGCCTCCCATCCCGTACGTCTTCACGAAGATTCCGAACTATCGTTTGAATCACCAGGCAGTCTCGTTGAATGCGGGCATGGCACGCGCATGGCGCGCTCCAAACCATCCGCAAGCATCGTTCCTCACCTGCTCGGCTTTGGAAGATCTGGCGGCCAAGCTGAACATGGATCCGCTGGACCTGTTTCTCAAGAACGTCGATCTGACGGCTCGTCCCGACACTTATCGCTCGCAGTTGAACAAGGCCGCCGAGTTGATTGAGTGGAAGAAGAACTGGCATCCGCGCGGCCAAGGCTCCGGCCCGGTACGCCGCGGACTTGGCCTCGGTATCGCCACATGGGGCGGCGCGGGCCACGCGAGCAAGGCGCGCACGAACATCCATCCGGACGGCTCGGTGGAAATTGAGCTCGGATCGCAGGATCTGGGCTCCGGCACGCGGACCATTATCGCGATGGTGGCTGCCGAAACACTAGGGCTGCCGCTGAGCATGGTGAAGGTGAAGATCGGCGATAACACGTATCCGGTCTCTGGACCTTCCGGCGGCTCCACGACAGTGGGCGGCGTTTCCTCATCGACGCGCAAAGCGTCCGTCAACGCGCTGAACAAGCTGTTCGAAACGATTGGACCGGCACTGAGCGTTCCGCCGGATCAACTGGAAGCGATCGACGGCAAGATTCGCGTCAAGAATAATCCCGATAAGGGGATGAGCTGGCAGCAGGCCTGCCAGAAACTGGGTGTAAATACCATCAGCGAGATGGGCGAGAACGACACCAAGCGGACCGAAGGGCTGAATACCGGCGGCGCAAGCGGCGTGCAGATGGCAGACGTCTCTGTCGACATGGAAACCGGCGTGGTGAAGATGAACAAGATGGTCGCCGTGCAGGACTGCGGCCTTGTGATCAATCCGAAGACCGCCGAGAGCCAGGTGATGGGCGCTTGCATCATGAGCGTGTGTGCGGCTCTGATGGAGGAGCGCATCATGGATCAACAGACCGGACGCGTGCTCAACGCAGACATGGAGTTCTACAAGCTCGCCGGTATCTCCGATATCGGCGATATCATCGTGCACATGGATATTGCGCCCGAGCATGACAAACGCGGCGTGATTGGACTTGGCGAACCGCCCGCCATTCCCGGCGTGGCGGCGATTGCGAACGCGGTGGCCAATGCCATCGGCGTACGGGTGCCGGAAGTTCCGCTCACCCCGAACCGGGTGCTGGCTGCTCTGAATCGGAGGACCGCATAGCCATGCAGAACTTTGAATTTGCTAATCCGAAGACCGTCAAGGAAGCCGTGGCCCTGCTCGGCGGAAGCTGGGCGGACGCGGCGGTCCTTGCCGGCGGCACCGACCTCATCAGCATGATGAAGGACGGCGTGATGACACCGAAACGCGTGGTGAACATCAAGGACATCAAGGAACTCGGCGGCATCTCCAAGTCGGGCTCGAATGTTCGCATTGGCGCAATCGCAACGTTCGATGACCTGGTCAACAATGCGCTAATCAAGAACGAACTGCCCAGCCTGTTGGAAGCCGCGCACGGAGTGGCCAGCCCCCAGATTCGCAATATGGGCACAGTTGGCGGCGATCTCTGCCAGCGGCCCCGCTGCTGGTATTTCCGCGGCGGACACGGCCTGTTGGCGATGTCCAACGGCAACAGCCTCGTGCCGAACGGCCAGAACCGGTATCATGCGATCTTCGCGGAGGGTCCGGCTTATTTCGTCAGCGCCTCCAGCCTCGGGCCGGCGCTGGTTGCGCTTGGGGCGAAGGTAAAGGTCGCCTCGGCAAGCGGCACACGCGAGATTGCGGCGGACAAGTTCTTCGTGGTTCCGAAGAGCGATTCCGAACGCGAAATCGCCATCCAACCAAACGAAATCGTGACGGAGATTCTCGTGCCGGCCGGCCTCCGCAATGCGACCTATGAGGTTCGGCATAAAGAAGCGCTTGATTGGCCGCTGGCGACCGCGTCCGTAGCTCTGAAGATGAGCGGCAACTCGATCTCTTCGGCGAAGGTGGTGCTGGGGCATGTGGCTCCAACGCCGTATATTGCCACCGAAGCTGAGAAGGCGCTGGCCGGCAAGAGCCTGGATGAGAGCACTGCGGAGGCTGCCGGCAAGGCTGCGGTCGCGGGTGCAAAACCGCTCAGCCAGAACGAGTACAAAGTGCAGTTGGCCTCGGTGGCGGTGAAGCGGGCTCTGTTGGCGGCGGGAAAGAAGGCGTAGCATGGAACGCGCCGGATTGACGCGGATCGACGACGACCGCTGCGCAAACCTGCGTTGGAAGGGGATGTTCATCCCGGCCGAGTGGGATCCGTCGGTCCCGCACGGAAACGACAGGCTGTTCTGGTGTCATCACACACAGAACTGCCTGGGCAAGGACGGCCAGATCGTGGACGAGTACGAATGCCACGAGGGCCGTGCCTGCTATAAGGCGCTGTAGGTTTACAGATTAGTTGAGCATGGCCGGCCGCTCTCGATGGAGTAGCCGGCCGTTTTTATTGGATCCCTTCTCCCTTGTTTGCTGGGCTTCGCCGCTGTTCGACATGGACCAGATAATTAGGCGCTGAAGTCTCGCGGCGCGATACGCTGGTTGCTAATGGCAGGTTCCGCGGTTCTTCTCATTCATTGCCCCGACCGTAAGGGTCTCGTCGCCAGCGTTTCCGGGCTTCTTTATCGATATGGCGCCAACATCGCCCATGCCGATCAGCACCAGGATCGCGAACTGGGCCTCTTCTTCATGCGGGTGGAATGGCCCTTGGACGGATTCGATCTCAAAGCCTTCACGGCCGAGTTCAGCCGGATGGCTGAACAGTTCGAGATGCGCTGGCATCTCGATTCCGAATCGAACCCGCCGCGGGTTGCCATTTTTGTTTCACAGTATTTGCATTGCCTGGCCGATCTGCTCCACCGTCATCAGAGCGGCGAACTTCGCTGCTCCATTCCTCTCATCATCAGCAATCATCGAACCGCCGAGCCGCTTGCAAGATTCTACGGCGTACAGTTCCGGCACATGCCGGTAACGGCAGAGAGCAAGCGCGATGTGGAAGCCTCGCAACTCCAACTCCTGAGGGATGCCGGAATCGAATTGATCGTGTTGGCCAGGTACATGCAGATCCTGTCGCCGGATTTCGTCGCGCACTATCCCTCGCGCATCATCAACGTCCATCATTCCTTCCTGCCGGCGTTCATTGGTGCGCGTCCTTATCACGCTGCTTTTCAGCGAGGGGTTAAGCTGATCGGTGCGACAAGTCACTATGTGACGGAGCAACTCGATGACGGTCCCATCATCGAGCAGGACGTCGTCCGGATTTCTCATCGTGATCAGGTGGAAGATCTATTGCGGAAGGGACGCGACCTCGAACGGGTCGTTCTCTCACGAGCGGTGGGTTGGCATCTGGAAGGCCGGATTCTCAGTTACGGGAACAAGACCGTCATCTTCGACTGAATTTTAACCCCAGAATGGGGGAGCCGGCCACCCCCTAAATGAGATAAATAGAAATATATTAGGCTGCACCCTCTCAACCAATAGTACTATATACGTACAGTAGATTATCTATTCCATTGATTTAGCGCTTAAGCCATTGGTACCATTAGCCCTGAAACTCAGGTAGAACTAATCTCACCCAACCTGAGAACCCAGAAACTTTTAGTTTTTTTAATATGCGCTTTATTGTCTCAGGTTTTATCTTTGCTTGCACCGTTGTGTGCGGATTTGCCTCCCCGGTTGTATGGGTTGGCTACTCATCAGGGCCCGCTCAGGAAGACACAAGTCTCGGCACCCTGGAGCAAACATTCGGTGCCGGCCCGACCAGCGGCATCGCCATCAGCAAACAGTCAATCTATCTTGCCACGCCGGGCGATACCTCCAGCGTGATCACCGAGTATAACGATGCGGCGGACTCGCTATCTAGCTTCACTTTCAACCCGGGTGTGGCACAGAGTGGGCTTCCAGGCGATCCATCTTATTCGCCTGGCTACATCATGGATATGGCCTGGGGCGGAGCGGACACGTTCTGGCTTTCCGTGCTCAACGGGATGATCTATCACATTGATGACAGCGGCCAGATTCTTTCCAGTTTCCAGGCGGCGGCCTATACCGGCATCGCCACCGATGGGACCAACCTCTATACGACGGGCGGCACCGCGAGCGGCAACATCTACCAATGGGACATGCTTGGCAATCAGATTCAAACCATCACGACCGGACTGAATCCAGGGGAAGCGTATGGCATTGGATATGACAGTACGTCGAACTCCTTCTGGGTAGGTGGCACAGACATTGTCAGCAATGTGAGTACTACCGGATTGGTCTTGTCGCAGTTCAGCTCGCCGGGCTTGAACGTCGGCATAGATACCGGCACACCGTTGCCCGAACCAGGGACCTGGTTTCTGGCCGGATCGTCTCTCTTGCTAATTGGCTTGGTTCGGAAGCGCCAAGCCCGCGGGCTAGCGGCAGTCGCGGCGCTCTGCCTTGTGCCGGTGCTTCGCGCGGATATCTCGATGACCGTGAGTGCTTCTCCGGGCGCGATCCAGCCGGTTGGCACGACGATTGTCACGACCACTACCGCCAGCGACACGAATGCCGGAACGCTGGCATACCGGTTTGCGGTTGGACCCAGCGGCGGACCTTACACGATCGTGCGGGATTTCAACTCCTCGAACAATTTTGAATGGACCCAATTACAGGAGGGCGCATACGCGATTCAGGCGACTGTACGGAACAACGCAACCAACCAGACCTCGCAATCGCTGCTTCCGGTAACGCTCACGTCCCGTGTAGCTGGCTCCGCAGCAGTCATCTCGACCACTCGAAATCCGCTGGTAGCGCTTTACAGCGCGCCGCCGTGCAACACGGGATCCCGAATCCGGGTTCGTTTTCAGAAAGCCGGCGCTACGGCGTGGCAGGCAACTCCGTATACAAACTGCACCGGACTCAGCAATAACGTGTACGTGGCGGGCATGTACGCGACCACTACGTACAACATGCGGCATGACATTCTCACCGGTCCTGCCCTGTCCTCCAGTTCCATCCAACAGTTCACCACCGGAGCGATTCCATCGAATCTCACCATGCCGCAGTTCCTGTCCGTTATGCCCCCCTCAGGGACAAACGTGACGGCCTATCCGTTCCTGCTTTTCGCACAGCTCGGCGGCGCGGTCGCCACGGATCTGACGGGCCAGACCGTCTGGTATTACGAGCCCCTGTTCTATGAGAATCCGACGCAGTACCTATACCGCATGCTGAGCGGAAGCACTTTTCTGGTCCGCATGAACTCCAAGCTGACGCCGAATACGATCATGATCCGGGAAGTGGATCTGGCCGGCAACACCGTCCGGGAGATCGAGCAGTCGGCCATTTCGGATCAGCTGGTGGCGGCAGGCAAGCCTGCGCTGCACGCGTTGCATCACGATGCACTGCCTTTGCCGAACGGTTATCTGGCGCTGATCGGAGACGAGGAACAGCTGTTCACGAACGTACAGGGTGGAACTCCGCAATCACCGGTGGACATTCTCGCCGATGACATTATTGTTCTGGATAAGAACCTGCAAGTCGTATGGCAATGGAGAGGTTTCGATAAATTCTCCGCATATCTGTCCCGGACAGCCAGCCTCAATGACCAGTGGGGGCAGCCTCTGCAATATGCGAGTGTCGCGAACGACTGGATGCACTCGAATGGGCTCGAATACTCGCCGGCGGACGGGAATCTCCTTCTGTCGGTCCGCTCGCAGGACTGGATCCTCAAGATCGCCTATCAGAATGGCGCCGGTGATGGCCATATCGTTTGGAGACTCGGGATGGGCGGCGACTTCAACCAGCCCTTTAGCATGGACCCGGCCCCCTGGTTCAGCCACCAGCACTTCCCGAAGCTCCAGCAAGGCGGGAGTACGGTCCTTTCCGTATACGACAACAATAATGTTGGTCATACCCGGGGTGACTTTATTGATAGCCGCGGAATGGAGTTGACGCTCGATGAGACGAACATGGTAGCCAACCGGACGTTGACCGCCGATCTGGGCACGTATGCGTTCGCTCTAGGGACTTCTCAGCGGATGGCCAACGGCAACTACTCGTTCGAGACGGGTTGGGTCAGCCCCTCCATGAACGGGAACATGACCTCGGAAGTGGAAGAGGTGACGCCGACCGGGAGCGTGATCTTCCGGCTACAATCGAACACGCATACGTATCGTTCGTTCCGGCTGAAGGACTTCTATTCGACGCCTCTGCAGTAAAACTCTGCCGGCTTGGGGGCCTGTTTCGCAGATCGCGAACGGCCGGCAAGCCGGCAAGAATGCCCCACCCTGCTGTTGACATCGGCGAAAAGGTCCGCTATGCTTCTGAAAGTATTGATGTATCAATGGTTTGTCAGTCTCAGGCCGCAGTGATTTCCCCGTTAGCAACCTCAGCCCATTCACCTGCGAACCGTTGAAAGCTGCAATCCGACCCGGAGAACTTGGTCATGGCCAGCATGGAAGACGAACGGCAGATGGAGCAGACAGAGCAAACGGCTCCGAACGCCGAGGCAGAGTACGCGCAATTATTGGACGATTACACGCATTTTGCGCCTCCATCGGTCGGCGAACTCCTACACGCACACGTGCTTGCGATCACTGAAAAAGAGGTGATCGTCGACTTCGGATATAAATCCGAAGGTTTGGTTCCCATTGAGCAGGTAGCGCTGCCTGATGGTACGGTGCCGTATCAGATCGGCGACACGATAGAAGTGATGATAGATCGCAGCGGAGCCCGGCAGTCGGGTTACGTGCTGCTATCGCATCGCAGGGCGAGCGAGACGAAGGCCTGGGAGAACCTCGAGCGGGCTCACCGCGAAAACCTCACTATCTCAGGCCGGGTTACGGGCAAAACCAAAGGCGGTCTGCTCGTGGACGTCGGCGTGGAAGCGTTCCTACCAGGATCCCAAATCCACACCCGGCCCATCCATAACCTCGACGCATTCGTCGGGCAGGACATCCCTGTCAAGGTAGTGAAGCTGAACCGGCGCCGCGGCAACGTGGTGGTGAGCCGCCGCGCTGCCGTCGCCGATGAAGAGACAGCTCGCAAAGAGCACGCGCTCGAACACGTCGCCGAAGGCGCTATCCTTACTGGCGTAGTGAAGAACCTGACCGATTACGGGGTCTTCGTGGATCTCGGCGGTATCGACGGTCTGCTGCATGTCAGCGACATGTCGTACGGCCGCATCACTCATCCCTCGGAGATGGTCCAGCCGGGCGATGAGATCACCGTCAAGGTGCTGAAGTTCGACAAGGACAAAGAACGAATTTCGCTCGGACTCAAGCAGGTGGCGCCCGACCCTTGGGAGATCGTCGAGCAGACGTTCCCCATTGGAGCTCGCGTGCTGGGACGCGTTGTCAGCGTGACCGACTACGGTGCGTTCGTCGAGTTGCAGCCTGGCGTGGAAGGCCTGATCCACATTTCGGAAATGACCTGGAGCCGGCGCATGAAGCATCCATCCAAGGTTGTGAAACCGGGCGACCAGGTGGAAGCCGTCGTACTCGACGTAAAGCCGAAAGACCGGCGCGTCTCTCTGGGCATCAAGCAGTTGGAAGCCGATCCGTGGACCACTGTGGAACAGCGCTATAGCGTGGCTTCCGTGGTGGAAGGACGGGTTCGCAAGCTGACCGACTTCGGTGCGTTCATTGAAATAGAGGATGGTATCGACGGACTGGTGCACGTTTCCGATCTCTCCTGGACGAAGCGGGTCAAGCATCCTTCTGAGGTGCTCAAGAAGGGTCAACTCGTGCAAGCCGCGGTCCTGCACATCGACGCCGCGAACCGGCGCCTGTCGCTGGGCGTGAAGCAACTGCAGCCGGACGCATGGGAGACCTTCTTCCGGTCGCACAATGCCGGGGATATCGTCCGTGGCAAGGCGTGCCGCGCTTCGAACTTCGGCGTATTTGTCGAACTCGCACCGGGCGTAGAAGGGCTCTGCCACAATTCGGAAATCCCGCCCGCCCCGGAACGGCATAAAGGCGACCCGCCGCTCAATCTCGGCGAGGAGTATGATTTCAAGATCATCAAGATGAGTGAGCCGGAGAAAAAGATCGGGCTCAGCATCCGCGCTATTGCGGACGACGAAGAGAGAACCAGGCTGGACGAATACCAGCGGCAGGCCGCCGCGGCTACAATGACCATCGAAGAAGTGATCAACGTGCGCGGCCATTCGGAAAACTAGAACAAGAAGACCCAAAAACGGAACAGGAGCGACCTATTCATGACCAAAGCCGACTTGATTGAAGAAGTCTCGCGCGTAGTGGAGATGACCCGGAAGGACTCGGAAGTCATTGTGGAAGCGATTTTCGACAGCATTGTCCGATCGCTGCGTGCCGGAGACAAGATCGAGATTCGCGGCTATGGGAGTTTTCGTACGCGGCAGCGCCAGCCTCGCGTCGGGCGTAATCCGAAGACTGGAACACGGGTTGAAGTGCCTTCAAAGCGCATTCCCTACTTCAAGCCCAGCAAGGAATTGAAGGATCTTGTGAATGCATCCGCGGAAAAAGAGGCCACCGGCCAGGCTGCTCCGCCTGCGGGTGAACCGGGCAACGGCAACCCGGTTTTATAAGCACCGGACCAGTTGCATTCAATGGGAACATGGATCACCTCTGGAGTCCATGGCGGTATGCCTACGTCACCAAGAGCGGCAAAACCAGCGGTTGCGTATTTTGTGACGCCGCTGCGGATCAGGCAAGGGATGATGAGAACTTCGTCCTGTGCCGCGGACAGCACGTTTTCGCGCTACTGAATATATTTCCTTACACGGCGGGCCATCTCATGGTAGCGCCGTATTCACACGTTCCGGATCTCACCAGCACAGCCGTGGAAGCTCTGCAGGAAATGACGATCATCACCCAAAAGGCTGAAGGCATTCTCCGCGACATTTACAACGCACCCGGCTACAATATCGGCATGAACGTGGGCGCCAGCGCCGGCGCGGGGGTCGCGGGCCACATCCACATGCACGTACTGCCGCGCTGGCCCGGCGATGTCAATTTCATGACGGCCATCGGTGAGACGCGGGTGCTTCCTGAAGACCTGCGGACCACCTTCGAGAAACTCGCTCCCCGATTCCGCAGCTAAATCGATGAAGCAGTACGATCAGGAACTCGCGCGTCTGGTAGAGCAGATGAATCGCACTACACGGACGGGCAAACCCGCCATGGAGCCTGTGGGAGAAGGCTCCGGTCTCGATGACGTACTCGCGACAGCGGCGCGTCTCAATGCTTCCGACGTGATCCTGGTCGCCAATACACCCGTCGCAATGCGGGTCAGTGGAGCTCTCACTCTCTCGCCCGGTGAGCCGCTGACGAACGACGGCATCCGGAATTGGGTGCTGCCGCTGTTGGAAGCCGGAAAATACGAAGAGCTGCAGAAACAGAAATCGGTGGATTTCTGTTTCGATCGTCCGGGGCTTGGCCGCTACCGCGCAAACGTGCACTACCAGAGCGGAACCCTCGCAGCCAGCGTGCGGTTGTTGCCCGCCCGTATCCCGACGCTCGAGATGCTGCACCTGCCCGCACATCTGGCCCGCATCGCCGAACGGCGGCAGGGGCTGGTGCTGGTAACGGGCCCCACGGGCTCCGGAAAAAGCTCTACCATCGCCGCCTTGATCGACCTGATCAATACGCGCCGTAGGGACCACATCGTCACCATCGAAGACCCGATCGAATACCGGCATACGAACCGCAACTCGATCGTCGAGCAGATTGAGGTGGGTCAGGATACGCCGAACTTCGCGGATTCCCTGCGCAGCATCCTCCGGCAAACTCCGGATGTGATTCTGGTGGGCGAAATGCGCGATACCGAGACCATGGCAACGGTCCTTACGGCAGCCGAAACCGGCCACCTGGTCTTCTCCACGCTGCATACCAACGATGCCGCCCAGTCCGTGTCGCGTATTCTGGATTCGTTCCCTTCGGCCAACCAGCCGCAGATGCGTCAGCAATTATCCCTCGCCTTGCTTGCCGTCGTCGCGCAGCAACTCGTTCTCTCCGCCGATGGCCTGCAGCGCTTCCCCGCTGTCGAGATCATGATGGCGAGCGATGCCGTCAGAAATCTCATCCGCCGCGGCGAAGATCACCAGTTGCGTTCCCAAATCTCGATCGGTCGTGCAGAGGGCATGATCACGATGGAGCAATCACTGGGGGAACTGGTTCGTGCCGGCCGGATCACGCGCGAAATCGCTTTCGCCCATTGCTTCCGGCCCGACGACCTACGACACTACCTCGACACCTAACTATATAGGGTTAACCACTTATTACCTCGAGGCGCTCGGGCGGGTATTTCAGTCCTAGGCCCTACGTGCTAAGTTTGAAACATCCCGAGGTACTAAAACTTGTTTACTAATTTAAAGAGTGTTTTATTAGGCGTATTTCTTGCCGGCGCAAGCCTCGCGGGCACGTACGATCCGTCTACCGTATTGATTCTAGTGAACGATCAGGTGCTTCCGGAGGCCAACACCAATGGAGTCGGCGCAAGCATTTATGTCGGCCAGTACTACGCAGCCAAACGCGGCATTCCCGCCGCGAACATCGTGCATTTGAGCATCCCTCTTGGCTGCTGCACGAGCGATCCGGGCGCGTACGATAGCTGGACCATCACTTGGCCGAATTTCGTCAACTACATCCGGACACCTCTCAAAAACTACCTGGAAACGAACAACCTGCAAAGTAAAATCAAATACATTGTTCCGATTTACGGCATTCCCACACACTTGGCGAATCTGGGGGTCCCGCTGCCGCCGAATCAGAACAATGTTTTCTTTCCGATTGAGGCGTACTCCATCGACTCATTTCTCGCCGCCATGTACTCCGGCAGCGACTATCCATGGATGGCGAACCCTTATGCCGTAAGCGATCCTACGTATTTCAAAGCACCGATCCGGAACTGGGTCAATCCGGCGGGATGGCCGTTTTATCTGGTAGCGCGGCTGGATGGTCCTTCCTCCGATATTGCGATGGGCCTTGTGGACAAGGCTATTCAGGCCGAAGCGGGACTGACAAAAACCGCGGGAACCGGCTACTTCGATTGGCAGAACTCCACCAATTTCGGCGATCAAAGCATGAAGAACGCGTACACGATCGCGGTCAACAAAGGACTCCCATCGGTATTGAATGACCAGTCTGTGGCGGGGCATATGATTCAGAGCGCTCCGAATACCGCCTGGGCTTGGGGCTGGTATAGCGGCGCCTCGTATTGCACCTGTTACAGCTTCGTGAATGGAGCAGTTGGAGCGCAACTCACCTCCTATTCAGCAAACACAATTCGCAATTTCAACATGCCGGGCACCTGGGTACCGGTCTGGCTGAGAGATGGAATCACCGCCACTTGGGGAGCCACCGGCGAGCCCTACTCGATCGGCTACGCCCTGGGCGACAACGTCCTCAATCATTTTTGGAACGGGTACAACTTTGCGGAATCCGCATACCAGGCCACACCGGCGCTGAACTGGATGATGATTTTCGTGGGTGATCCACTTTATTCGCCAAACGTCTTTGCCACCACGCTACGCTCCCGATCGACACCGCGCATGCTCATCTCGGCGCCAAACGTGAACGGCGCCTACTACGCGGGAGATATCACGGTCGCCATGTCCCTGCCTTCCACACCTACCGTTGCGAATGTCCAGTACACGTTTAACGGAAGTCTGGTTACAGGGCCGATTACCACTGCGCCGTACCAGGTGACATTCGGCACTACGGTAAATAACAATACGCCGGGCGTGTTCTCCGCAATCGTGACCTACTCGAATGGAGCAAAGGCGATCTCCGACCCTCTCCCGATCGTAATCGCAAACTAACATGAAAAATCTGATTCTCTGCCTCCTGATGCTCGCCTCCAGTTCGGCGGCGCGGGCAGCAATTGTCAACGGCGACTTTGAACTCGGGGCCACGGGTTGGACGGATACATCCACTCACGTGCCTCCCGGCCAACTGGTATGCACTCTTACTGACTGCGGAGATGCCGGAGGAGTTGCGGGACCGAATTCTCCCACACACTGGGCTTTCTTCGGCGCCACAGCGCCGGATGGCGTGCCGGAGAACGCTTCGCTTAGCCAGACGGTCACATTTCCCACTGGTGACGCCTACATCAATTTCTGGCTG
>CAYXLI010000045.1:0-35896 GCA_964464925.1 uncultured Solibacteraceae bacterium
GAAAGCGACGGTCAGCGCGATGAGGCACAGCAGCAGCGCCTTAACGACGAACATCCAGCCCCCTCACACTCCGGCTCCGGGAAGCGTGACATGCAGAATCACCCAGAACGAACTGCCCTTCTGCGAAATCACTTCGATCTTTGCGCCGGATTCGAGCAGGCGCGAAATCAGCCAGGGCGAAGTGATCCTGCCTAACAACAGAAACTCCCGGTGGGCTGCAATGAACGGCGCATAGTCTTCGATGTTGATGGGAGCGTAAGGCCGAAGCGACAGAACGGCCCGGTCGAGGTTGTCTACGCCGCTGCTTCGGTAGGCGGCTTCGACATCGGCGATACAGCGAGTGAGCTTCGCCCTTTCAGGCGGCAGGTAGTAGGATGCTTCGATGTAGTCCAGGCAGCGAAACATCACTACGGGCAGAGTGCCGGGCGCCCCTTCGACGGTGCTCATGAATTCAGGCCGGCTCTCCCCTCGATGAATCAGGGTCTTCGCTCCCACAAGCGCGCGTTTAGCGGTTATCGCGAGCAGCAGCACGACCAGGACGAGCGCGTAGCTGCGCCGCATCCGCCAATGGTACAGGGCGTAAGCAACCAGGGCGCTGCATCCGATGACCGCACTCAGCGCATAGCGAACTAGAATCTGCCCCACCACCAGCCTTGAAATTCCCCAGCACACCACAGGCAGCAACGCGAGCAGAAGCGCAATGCCGATCTCCTCCGGCGGAACCGCGGGCCGCTGTTCTGTGTCTTCTCTGTTCGACCTCTTATCGAGCGCACGAACGGTCAGGACAAGAACAATCGCCATCAGGATCCAGCCGCTAAGAAAGAGATCAGCGTAGAGTGCTTCGATGGTGACGCTCTCCGGCTTTACAAAGAAACCACGGAAGTAGGAACGTGCATTGCGCACCAGCGGGACGTAGGCGGCCAGCGGGAGTGCACCGGCGAAGATCGAAGTCCAGACGGAAAAGTCGATCCTGCGCCTTCTCAATGTCCGGATCAGCTCTGCCACGCCGAATGCCAGGAACAACAATGCCGCGTAATAGTGAAACGAGACCGCTGCGGCCAGGCTCAACGCGAGCAAAGGTACGCTCACAATCCGCAGGCTTCCCTCTGCTGCAGCTTGCCAGGCAACCAGGGCCAATCCGCAGAAGCCGATCACGACTGCGTAGGGGCGCGCCTCAATCGCATAGGTGATCGCAATTGTCCCGATCGGCAATAAGGCTGCGAGCAGGCCGTATAACGGGCCGCAACGCCGTTGTACAAACCGGAAGAGACACACGCTCATGAGCCAGTACCCCGCGATCTCCAGGAGCCGCGTGCGGATGTGGCCTTCACCGCCTGTCCAGCGCTCGATGGCCCGCGTCGCCAGATAGACCCCGGGCGGATTCAGATCCACGCCGGCGAACAAAGCGTCCCAAAGAGCCTTCGGCCCGTTCAGACGCGCGATGTAAGTGGTAAAGACTTCGTCGAACCAGAAAGGCTTGAGGCTGGCCCTGCTGCACACATACAGTGCATACATCACGGTCAGTCCAAGTGCCCACAGCCAGCCGAACCGTTGCAGCGAACGCTGGAGCGCGGCGGCCAGTTCATCGCCCATGGTTAGGGCTCGTTCGCCAAGCTCCCCGAGACGCGCTACCGGCTGCAGTTTTGTGTTCATCGCATGACAATCGGCCAACGGCACTCAACGGTTCGAATACCAACTTAACCCACCGCATCTCGACTTTGCATTGCAATCTGCTGTCTCCCGGGTAGCTAACGGTTTCCATAAACTTGCTTGGAACCGGGGAATAAAGAATTAGGCCCAGTCTGTATAATGAGGAGACCGCACCGGCTGAATGGCTTTCGATAAGCTCAACGCAAACCTCATGGAGCGTGACGAAGATACGTTGCGGAATGCGTGCGTCATCACCCCGACATACAACGAGAAAGGTAATATTACCAAGTTGGTCGAGGCCATTGGCGAAGCGTGCAACTCGCGGGATTTCCGCATGCTGGTCATGGATGACGCCTCTCCGGACGGCACGGCGGATGCAGTGGACCTCCTGCGCAATCGCTATCCGAACGTGCGTGTCGTTCGCCGCGGCGGGGATCGAGGCTACGGAAAAGCGGTCGTCGACGGGATTTTGATGGCGCTCGATATGGGAGTGGAGTTCATCGTCTGTATGGACGCGGACTTCTCGCATGCACCGGAGACCATCCCGGAGATGCTGGCGATCGCACGCAATTACGATCTCGTCATCGGCTCGCGTTATTTAACGGGCTCGGCCACGGTTGCGGACTGGCCTCTGTATCGCCTCGCGATGAGCCGCATGGCAAATCTCTACCTGCACATCATGACGCGTGCCAAAGTCGACGACGCCACCAGCGGCTTTCGCTGCTGGCGCGCTTCCTTCATCCGGCAGTTCCCGTTGCGTGAGTTACAGGCCGGGGGCTTCGCGTTTCTCTATGAAACGCTCTTCTATGCGGGTTTGCATAAGGCTCGCATCAAAGAGGTGCAAACAATCTATCGTGGCCGCTCATACGGCGAATCGAAGATGAACACGGGCATTATTCTGGAATCGCTCTGGGTGCCCTTCCGTCTGCGCGTGAGCCATATGCTCGGGCGCGGCAAGGACCGGCCATGAACGAGCCGGTGATTCGGGTTGCCGGCATCGCAGGCAGTTTGAGGCCGGGCAGCTATACAAAAATGGCGGTCGAGATTGCTCTGCGTGGCGCGGCCGAGGCCGGCGCGCAGATCGAGATGATTGACCTTCGGGAGTTTGACCTTCCGCTCTGCAACGGGTCGAAAAACTCCAGTGATTATCCGCCTGGAGTCGAGCAGTTGCGTTTGCGCGTGAAGCCCGCAAGAGGCCTCATTCTCGGCACGCCCGAATACCATGGAAGCCTCAGCGGTGTGCTGAAGAATGCGCTCGACCTGATGGGCTTCGACGAGTTTGAAGGCAAGATGCTTGGACTGGTAGGCGTTGGCGGAGGCGCCTTAGGAGCTTTCGATGCTCTCAACACTCTGCGCAGTGTGGGCCGTGCATTGCATGCTTGGGTGGTCCCTCAACAGGCGGCAATAGCCGAAGCGTGGAAGGTTTTTGACGCGGAGGGCGCTACGCGTTCTGAAGCGTTGGAGCAACGATTACTCGAAGTCGGACGGCAGGTCGCGCGGTTTGCACGCCTGCATACATGCGACGAGCATCGCCGTTTCCTCCGGGAATGGGAGTCCGCCCAGCCCAATCCCGGTGGACAGGGCTAGTTGGTTGAAAACAAATCAATAGCCGCTGCGATCTGTTGAGGGCGGAGTGCAGGTATGGTACCCTCCAATTTAAAGGTTCTCCAGCCGTAAGCTTGAAAAACCTCATCCTTTTGGATCTCTCCTGATGAATCTGCGCTCGTTGTTTAGTCTGTTTTCCTCGGACCTCGCCATCGATCTGGGGACGGCAAACACGCTTGTCTTCGCAAAGGGCAAGGGCATTGTCGTCAACGAACCCTCTATTGTCGCCATCAACAAAACCACGGGCGAGATTGAGGCCGTTGGCAAGGAGGCGAAAGAGATGCTCGGCCGGACTCCGGGCAATATCGTCGCCATCCGTCCTATGAAGGACGGCGTAATTGCTGATTTCAAAGTCACTGAGCGCATGTTGGGCTACTTCATCCAGAAGGCCCATGGCCGCAAGATGCTGGTGCATCCCCGGATCGTCATCGGCGTGCCAAGCGAAATCACTCAGGTCGAGAAGCGAGCGGTAATCGACTCGGCCTATCGGGCGAAAGCCAGTGAGGTGCATCTTGTGGAGCAGGCGATGGTGGCCGCGATCGGTGCGGGACTTCCCATTACCGAACCGTCCGGCAACATGGTAGTGGATATCGGCGGCGGAACCACGGACGTAGCCGTCGTGTCACTGTCCGGTATCGTCTATTCCCGCTCGGTACGCGTCGCAGGAAATGAGATGGACGACGCGATCATGCAATACCTGAAGCGCAAGTACAACCTGCTGATCGGCGAGCGCACGGCGGAAACAATCAAGATTCAACTCGGTTCGGCCTATCCCTTGGACCGTCCTCTGACGATGGAGATTAAGGGACGAAATCTGATTGAAGGTGTACCGAAGACGATCACCATCGATGACAGCGAAATTCGGGAAGCGCTGTCGGAATGCGTCGCGACCATTATGAACGCGATTCGCGTAGCGCTGGAACGGACTCCTCCGGAACTGAGCGCGGATATCAGCGACAAAGGGATTGTGCTGACCGGCGGAGGCGCGCTGATTAAAAATCTGGACCGCCGCATCCGGGAAGAGACCGGCCTGCCAGTGTCGATTGCCGAAGACCCGCTCGCATCCGTGGTGCTTGGCACGGGCAAGATGCTCACCGATTTCAAATTGTTGCGTAGAATTGCGATCGAATAACGAAACTCGGATTCACGGTTTATTGTCCAAGAGGGTGTAGATGGAAACGCTGCTGAACCGGTACCGAAACCTGTTGGTGCTGGTGTTTGTCCTGGTAGCGCAGTTGCTCCTACTCGCCTACCAGGTCAAGTCGAATCAGGATGTCACTCTGCTGCGGACCTGGGCGGTGACGGCTGTCACCCCGTTGGCCCGGGTTCTGGAGTTCGTGCGCCGCAATACCATCGGCGTCGCTGAGGACTACTTCGTCCTGGTGAACGTGCGGAATGAGAACATCCGGCTCGGCAAAGAGATCGGTCAACTCAAGATGGAGAATCAGTACCTTAAGACGGAACTCTCCACCGCTGACCGGGCGCAGGCACTACGCGCCTTTCAAACCCGCACTCCTTCGAGGACGTTGCCGGCTCGCGTCATCGGCAATGGGACCGGCACGAATTCCAGGGTCGTCTTTGTCGACCGCGGTTCGGTGGAGGGCGTCAAGCGCGGAATGGCTGTGGTCACTCCGGACGGCATCGTAGGAAAGGTGCTGGCATCTTATCCGACCGCTTCTCAGGTCCTGCTGATTACCGATCCGACCTTCGCCGCCGGCGTCATCTCTCAAAAGAATCGCGTACATGGAACCCTTAAAGGAATCGGCCAGGCAAAGTGCATCGTGGACTATGTACAGAACGAGGAGAAGGTCGACCAGAATGAAGTTTTCTATACATCGGGTGATGACCGCGTGTTTCCGAAGGGACTGCCTGTAGGGGTTGCGACGGTCGTTCGCCCTGGAAAGTCGTTCAAGGAAATATTCATCGTTCCGGGCGGATTCCAGAACGGGCTGGAAGAGGTGCTGATTGTGCTTGAGGGCGTGCACCAAGCCATTCCGGAAGCGACAGCAGCACCGTCTTCGGAAACCTACCTCATGCCGCCGGCGCCCGATTCCGCCCAGAAGCCTTCTGATCCCGCCACTCTGTTCACAGACGCAGATAAGATGCGGGAGCGTTATAAGAAGATCGGAGAGGTCCAGAAACACGTTTACGGCGAGGGAGTATCCGGCGGCCGCCCCCCTGACTTTAATGTGAACCCTGATAAGACGGTCCCGGTGAAGCCGGCCGTGCCTCCCGCTCAGCCCGGCACGGCTGGAAACAAAACGAACCCAACTCCTGCCGCCCCCGCGCCGGTGACGCCAAATTTCAAAGCGAAGCCAACTGGCCCGGCGACAGACTCCAGGCCGCCCGTCGCGCCCCCGACCGTTCGCTCCGCCACTGGGGAGAGTGTCCAGGGCACTATTGTCAAAACGAACCCAACCGCTCCTGGGGCCCAGAGGCCCGCACAGAAAACAACTCAGGTGCCGTCGAATGCAGTAACGTCCCGTCCGGCACCAGTAACGCAACCAAAGAAACCGCCGGTCTCGACTACACCCCCATCGCAAGAGGCTCCTCCGCGTCTATGACCGAGTTCAGTTCGGATCAATTGTTGACCGAGGTTCCGCGCAAGAACCGGATTTTCCGCTTTCGCCCGGCTGCGATCTTTTTCGTCCCGCTCTGCGCGATTCTTCTGCAGGTGTACCTACCGAGGCTGTTTCCGAGCTTTCAATCGCTGAACTATCTTGAGCTTCCGCTGCTTGTGACGGTGTATTTTTCGCTCATGCGCCGCCAGCCCATCGCGGGAGTCTTCTATGGCGCCTTCATCGGACTCGCTCAGGACTCGCTCTCCAACCAGCCGCTGGGAATGTACGGCATTGTCAAGACACTCGTAGGTTACTTTGCCGCCTCGGTCAGCATGCGGTTCGACGTGGACAATCCGCTGATTCAGTTTGTGCTCGGTTTCTTCTTTTACTGCTTCCACCAGTTCTTCTATTGGGTGTTGGCTCGTGCGCTGCTCGGTCAAAATATCGACTTCAATCCGCAACAGACATTGATCTTTGCGCTATTAAACGCGGTGGTCGGGCTGCCGCTTTTTCTGCTTTTGGATAGAATAAAGGAGTAGGGTCGCAGCCCGGGCCGCTTGTCTATTCACTTCACAGCCGATTCCGAAAAGGAGCCGATCGCTCCCGGAAAACTGCTGCGTGACGACCCAAAGTTCGCGGCCGGCAAGATTGCTGCATTCCAGTATGCTGCCGTTGCGATTTTCGTATTCCTAGTCGCCAGTTTCTGGGATCTGCAAGTCCGTAACGAGAGTATCTACTCGGAAGCCGCTGAAAAGAATAGAATTAAGTCTATTCCTCTGCTGGCCCCGCGCG
This sequence comes from uncultured Solibacteraceae bacterium, assembly GCA_964464925.1. GTDB lineage: Bacteria > Acidobacteriota > Terriglobia > Bryobacterales > Bryobacteraceae > CAYXLI01. Next base: position 6,609 of record CAYXLI010000045.1, read on the forward strand.
GCAAGATCCTCGACCGCGATGGCCGCGTAATCGTAGACAATCACTCCACTTTCAGCGTCATTCTATCCCGTGAAAACCTGAAGGAAGAGCACCTGAGGCCGATCGCCGACGGTCTCAATCTGAATTATGACGATCTGATCGCCCGTATTCGCCGCTGGCGCAATCGCCCGAAATATGAGCCGATCATTATCAAAGAAGAACTTACGCCTGGTGAACTGGCGTTTGTCGAGTCCCATCGCGATCCTGAAACGTTCCCCGAGATGGAACTCATTCAGGCCCAACGCCGGCTCTATCCGCAGAATGGTTTCGCCGCGCATGTGATCGGGTACGTTGGAGAAGTCAGTGAAAACGAACTCAATACCGCCGAGTTCATAAAGTACGAGCAGGGCGACGTAGTCGGCAAACAGGGCATCGAGCGCGAATATAACGACCATCTGATGGGAGTTGACGGTCAACGCCAGGTGCTTGTCGATAACCGTGGGAATGAACGCCAGTTGATCGGCGTCAAGGAAGCCATTCCCGGCAAGCCGCTGCAACTGAGTATCGACCTGGACCTGCAGGCCGTCGCCGAATTGGCGATGGATGGCCGTAAGGGGGCTGTGGTTGCGCTGGATCCGCGCTCGGGCGAGTTGCTTGCGATGGTGAGCAGGCCAGCTTATGACCCGAACCGTTTCGCTGGCCGCATTCGAACTGCCGACTGGAAAGAGATCCTTCAGAATCCGGATCATCCGCTGCTGAACCGTGCCATCCAGGCCCAGCTTGCGCCGGGCTCTACGTTCAAACCGCTGATGGCTCTGGCCGCCCTCGAAACGGGTACCGTCGATGAAAGTTACAAAGTGAGCTGCCCGGGAGGCGCCAGCTTCTACGGCCGCTATTTCAAGTGCTGGAGGAAGGGCGGACACGGAGCAGTAGATCTGCACAAGGCGATCGAGCAGTCGTGTGACGTGTACTTTTATACGGTCGGCAATAAGATGGGAATCGACGCAATCGCAAAGTACGCGAGCATGGCGGGTCTCGGCCAGAAGACGGGAATCGATCTGCCTCACGAAGCCTCCGGCGTGGTCCCTTCATCGTCCTGGAAGCTGAAGAACTTCCGCCAGAAATGGTATGCCGGCGAGACGATTTCAGTGTCCATCGGCCAGGGTGCGTTGACGGTCACTCCTCTACAATTAGCCAGGGCGATCGGCGGGATTGCGACCGGCGGTGTCTGGCAGAAGCCCCATCTGGTGAAGGAGCCGTCTTCCGGCGAGTCCGCCTCCCGCGGAGATGTGAATCTGGACAACGTGGTGAAGGTGATCTACGGGATGTGGGGCGTCGTCAATGAGGCGGGAACGGGCGGCAAGGCGCGGTTGCCCGGCCTCGATGTGTGCGGCAAAACAGGTACCGCGCAACTTGCTTCCAATACCGTGCTCAAAGGCTCCAGTGTGGGCCGCTCAATGAAAGACAACGCGTGGTTCGTGGGTTTTGCTCCCCGGCAGGCGCCTGAGATCGTAGTCGTCGCCCTATTTGAAAGTGGCGAGCACGGCGATCGTGCCGCTCCCATCGTGCGTGACGTGATCAAATCGTATTTCGACAAGAAGTATCGCAAAGAGCATCGGACGTTGATGACGGCGGCTCCTCCGTCGGTACTTCCCCGTCCGATTGAGGACCGGGAATCCGCTCCTGCGCAGCAGCCCGACTCGGTGATCGCGGCCATTCCTGTAGAGGGCACCACGACGACCACAGAAGAGAAGAAGGTTCAGCAGTAACTCTATGGCCTCCTACCGCACCCTCCGTGATCTTGACTGGCCGCTGCTGATCAGTGCTCTCGTCATTTGCGGGCTCGGGGTTCTACAGATATACAGCGCGACCCATGACACCATCTGGCGCGATGCCTGGTGGAAACAGATCGTCTTTATCGGCGTGGGGCTGATCCTTCTCTGGATCGTTACGGCGATCGATTACCATACGCTGCTGGGCCAGGTGTACCTGCTGTACGGCGCCTCCGTGGTTACTCTACTCGCTGTGTTCGTCGTCGGGAGTAAGGTGTTCGGGTCAAGGCGCTGGATCCCGATCGGAGGCGGCTTCAAATTCCAGGTCTCAGAGTTCGCGAAGCTCGTAATCGTCCTATTGGTCGCGCGCTTTTTCACGGAACTGAAGAGAGATGAGTTGGATTGGAAGAATCTGCTGAAGATTGTGGGGCTCGTGGCGGCGCCCATGTTGCTGGTAATGAAGCAACCCGACCTGGGAACGGCATTGACGTATCTGCCGATCCTGGCGATCGGGATTGTAATCGCCGGATTGCGCTGGAACTATGTGGTGGCGATGGCACTTGTGCTTGCTTTAGCGTTGCCGATCGGCTGGTTCTTCCTGCAGGACTACCAGAAAGCTCGCCTGACCACCTTTTTGGACCCTTCGCAGGACCCTCGCGGTCAAGGGTACCAGGTAATTCAATCGAAAATTGCGGTCGGCCATGGAGGTATGTGGGGACGCGGTGTCACGCATGGAACGCAGACGCAATTGCAGTTTCTACCGGTGCCGCACACCGATTTCATCTTCTCGGCATTTAGCGAGGAGCATGGGTTCTTCTCAGTTGTTGTAGTATTAGGGTTGTATTTCCTGCTGTTGATGCAGATCGTGCAGAATGCACAGACAGCGCCTGACCGGGCCGGGATGTACATCTGTATGGGAGTTGCCGCGCTGTTGTTGTTTCACATTCTGGTGAATGTGGGGATGGTGGTGGGGAGGATGCCCGTCACCGGTATTCCTTTGCCGCTCATGAGTGCGGGTGGCTCGAATATCTTGTCGATGTTTATGATGCTGGGGTTGGTGAACAATGTCCGGCTTAGAAGATTTGTGAACTAGGTTGCAGTTAAGAGAAGTAATTAATAGAACGCTCGGCCGAATGGGTCGAACTACACGGATATCGAGATTGGTCGGAGTTGCTTCCGCGATCGGAATCAGATTTGTACCGGGGCGTAGTCGGGCGCAGCAGGTCGTAGGAGCGCGCCCGAGAGTTCCGGAAGTCCAGCCATGGTCTGGGATGTTTGAGTTGCTCTCCATCTCAGGGCATCGGTTCTGAAACAGTTTTGTGAGTCAGCGCCGGCTGCGCCAAGCACGCGCCCGGCGCGGGAAGCCGCTTATCCGGCCTCTCCGTCCAGGTAGTCGCCTCCCGGCGGCAAACGGAGATGGTCCATGAGTAAAGAGTTAGTGATCTCCTCCAATCGCCACGAAACACGCGTGGCGATGCTGGAAGACGATCAGTTGGTAGAAGTCTATTTTCAGCGTGCGAACGAGTACTCGCTCGCAGGCAGCATCCACAAAGGCAGAGTTACGCGTGTCCTTCCGGGCATGCAATCGGCGTTCGTAGACCTGGGCCTGGAGCGGGACACGTTCCTCTACGTCTCAGATTTCTTCGAAGAACACGAAGACTACGATCGCTTGAGCACAAAAGACGAGCGGCCGTTACGGCAGGACGTCACGCGCCGGGATCCGAATCGCGGGGAACGCAGAGCACCTGAAGCAGCTCCAGCGAAAGCGCCTGAGCCCGCGGCGGAAGCACAACCGGTTATAGCCGGACCCGCGCCAAACGGAGAGCCCGCCGCACCGGCAGGCGCCGAAAATCGCGAAGCACGTGATGGCAGAGATAGAGATCGGGGACGCCGGTCCCGCCGCCGCCGACGGGGCGGACGCGGCTTCCCGGAATCGAAATACGCTGCAGATGTGCCGGCCGGCACCGCGCAGGAGGAACCTGAGGAAGAAGAAGCTCCGCGTGAAATCTTCCTGCTTCCCGGCGAATCGCTGGCTAAATACAGCCGGTCTGAGAACGGTTCCGAAGAGGAATCTGGCGAGGAGGCGCTGGAAGAGGCGGCACCAATCAGGGCTGCGGAGTTCCCTCATGCTTCGGCAGCGACCCCCGAGCCCAACATCGACCTAGCTAACGAGGAGGCGGAAGCCGAACCGGAAAGCACGATGGCCCCGCCTGTGCCGGAAACAGAAGCCGAACCGGCTGCCGAGCCTGAGATAACGGAGACGGAAGCTACTGCAGCATCCGGGCGCGCAGAATCCGCCAGTGTGGCGGAGCCTGAAGAGGAAAGCAGCGAGACCCTGAGCGATGAACCCGTCGATGAAGAAGCGGCACGCCTGATCGAGAGCTTTCTCTCGGAAGGCCGGGCCGACGACGCAGCGAAAGCCGTTCTTGGCAGCGGTACTGACGCGGGTGAGTTGGAAGAGGACGCGGAAACTGAGACAGAGTTCGAGACCGAGACTGCGGAAGAAACGGAGAAACCGATTAGCGCCGCCGTCCGTGAGCAAAGCGGCGGACGGTTTCTGCATCGTGGCGGAAGAGGCATGCGCCGGCGCCGCGGGCGTGGCGGACGCGGAGAGCAGCAGCACGGCGAGCAGCATGCGGTCGAAGAGGCTCCTGCACCGCAGCGCGAAGCGAGGCCCCCGAAGGAGGATCGTGGCGGGCGTGCACCGCAGCCGTCCATCACGGACCTGCTGAAGGAAGGGCAGGAAATCATCGTCCAGATCGCGAAGGAACCGCTGGGGCAAAAGGGTGCGCGCATTACGTCGCATATCGCACTGCCGGGCCGCTATGTGGTCTACATGCCGAGCCTCGATCATCTCGGCGTTTCGCGCAAGATCGACAGCGACGAAGAGCGCCAGCGCCTGAAGCGCATCCTGCAGGGCAACATTACCGGAATCACCGGCGGCTTCATCGTGCGCACCGCGGGCGAAGGCAAGACGGAGCAGGAAATCGCCGCCGACATGGCGTTCCTGTATAACCTGTGGCTGGACATTCGGCAAAAAGCGGAGAAGCGCCCGGCACCGTTGCTGCTCCATCATGACCTCGACATCGTGCAGCGCACGCTGCGCGATCAGCTCACCGAGGAGTTCAAGGCCATTTGGGTGGACAACGAAGAATTGTATGAGAGCGTGCTTCGCTTTGTGCAGCGCTTCCAGCCGACCCTGGTTTCCAAGGTGAAGCTGTACACCCGGGACACGCCGATTTTCGACGCATTCAACATTACGGCCGAGTTGGAGAAGGCTTTGCGGCCGAAGGTATGGCTGAAGTCGGGTGGCTATATCGTCATCAATCAGACCGAGGCGCTGGTCGCGATCGACATCAACACCGGCAAGTACGTGGGCAAGTCGAACCGCCTGGAAGACACCATCGTCAAAACGAATACGGAGGCCGTAAAGGAGATTGTGCGGCAAATCCGGCTGCGTGACCTAGGCGGCATCATCGTGGTGGACTTCATCGACATGGACGAGCGCAAGAATCGCCAGAAGGTAATGCAGGCGCTCGAAGAGGCGATGCGAGCCGATCGTGCACCGTACAAGATTCTTCAGTTTAACGATTTCGGGCTGGTAGCGATCACGCGCAAGCGTGTGAAGCAGAGCCTGGAGCGGACGCTGTGCGCGCCTTGTCCGACCTGCGAAGGCGCCGGTTACGTGAAGAGTCCGCAGACCGTCATCACCGAGATCCTGCAGGAAGCGCAGAAGCTTAGGAAAGTCGTGGAGGGTTCTGACGTGATGCTCCGGGCTTCTCCGGATGTTGTGAAACTGCTCAAATCAACGGGTAACAAGTACCTTGAGGAACTCGAAGAGATTCTGGCCCGTCCGGTGCTTGTGAAGAGCGATTCGAACCTGCATCCGGAAAAATTTGACTTAGCTTAACGCATCCACGCTGCACCCGGGCTTCAGCGCTTCAGCAGTTGCGCGTAGAATTCCGTTCCGCGGGGCTCGGATGCAGCGTATTGAACTGAGAGTTCGAGCCGGATCTCTTTCGGCCAGCCGTACCCGGCGCGAAGATCCCACCAGATCAAATCGCCCGGCCGCGCTGCGTCCATCTTCTCCTTTGGAGATTTCAGCGACGCAACGTCCGACCAGAGCACGTGTCCGTTGCGCGGATCGCGTGCGATGACCGTCAGGTATGCCTGGGTGTTCACGCGACAGAACACACGTGTCGCCTGATCCTTTCGCATTGGGACGGCCGCCCGGGTTACGCGGTAGGTCTTCACCGGCAGATTGTCATTCCTTGAGCCTTCGGCAATCCAGCGCCGTATCGTACCGATCTGCCTCGCGCTGAGCGGATCGCCCTCTTTGGGCATGCGCTGCTGTGGGCCGCGCCGGCCTTCCAGAAAAGCCACAATGAGGCTGCGCCCGGGATCTCCGGGAATGATCACTTTCCCCAGATTCCCGCCCAGCATCAACTCCCGGTAGCTCCGGGTGGTGAGCCCGCCCGAATCCCCGTGACAGGCATTGCAGTGCATGGCTAGAATCGGAGCTATTTCCCGCGAAAAACTTACCGGTGTCGGAGGTGGCGGCGCGGCAAACAGCATGCACTAGAAATATAGCTTCAGCGCGAGCTGAATCTGCCGTGAAGTGCGTTGGTAGACCGTCGGATTGCCGGCGCTGGTGATCTTGCCTGCTCCGCTGAACCCTATACTTGCGTTCGGGTTATTGAATTGCGGCGTGTTCAACGCGTTGAATGCCTCTGCGCGGAACTCCACCCTGCGACTCTCGCCAAACGGGAAGCTCTTGAATAGAGACACATCCACTTGTTTCGTGCCCGGACCATAGAGGATGTTCCGCCCGGAGTTGCCGAACGCAAACTGTGCCGGAGCGGCGAAGGCCGAAACATCAAACCATCGATCGATGGACCGCTCGCCAGAAGGCAGCACGCCGGATCTGATCCGATTCGGGAACTGCGAACCGGTGCCGGTGTTCAGCGTGCTGGTTTGCATGACCGGTGTGAAGGGAAGGCCGGTCATCAGAGTGAGGATATTATTCACCTGCCATCCTCCGATCAGCCAGTCCACAGGTTTGGGTGCCGAATTCGCCCAGCGCTTGCCTTTCCCGAAAGGCATCTCATACGTGCCGCTCAGTGCGAGCTTGTGACGGATGTCAAACGTGGAACTCGCGCGTTGTGCTGCCAGATCCCGGGCGTTCTGAATCGGGCTATTGCTCGACTCACCGCTGGTGTCATCGATGCTGTGCGCCCAGGTCCACGCGCCCGTAAAGCGCACAGCTCCCATACGCCGGTCGAAGGTGGTTTGCAGCGAGTTGTAGGATGAATTGCCCCAGGGGACCACTCCAATGGCGTCGCTAAGATTGGGATAGGGACGGCGGCTAACTACCGGGCCTGGGCCAGGGACCGCCTGATTAATATTCAGACCCACTACATCTACATAGGTTCCCTTGGCGCCCACATAGGCAACAGTCACCACGATATTGCCGGGCAACTCCCGCTGCACGTTCAAATTCCACTCGTACATAGTCGACGTCTTGCTGTCTTGGGGCCAGTAATAGAAGCCTGTTCCCGCTACGGGCCAGAGTTCCGGGCGTCCTGCAGGAAATCCCGCGGAGATGGGCCTTGCCGCACCGAAGTTGTTCGCATCATTCGAGGTAATCGGAGTGCCGCTGAATGGGGCGTTCTTCGCCAGCGAGTTGCCCGAGGTGACCGTCTTGAAACTGTAGAATATGCCGCCGCCTGCGCGGATCACAGTCTTCGGATTCACAGTGTAGGCAAGCCCTAGTCTAGGACCGAGCTGCCATGGCCGTGCTTTCAGCACGGAATCTCCGGCAAAAGGAGCCGTACCCACGGGAATCAGAGTGCCTCCGTTATCCGGCACAAAACCGGCGAGCCTGTTGTGACGCTCCTTCCAGGCCGTGATTGTGTCGTTTCTCAGACCCATGTTGATGGTGAGTTTCGAGCTCAGACGCCAGTTGTCCTGCACGAACCAACTGAAGTAGAAGCGCTGCAGGTTGAAGAATTTTGTTACGTCTAAGCGGGAGCTGATCGGGTTGCCATAAAGGAAATCCGCGAGCCCGTAATTCGAGTAGATGCCGCTGAACGTGTATTGCCCGTTGGGGGAGCCTGGAGAGAAGAACGCGAATCGGCGCGACATATAGTCGAATCCGAACTTCAGATCGTGCCGGTCACGCACCCAACTGAACGCCTGGTCGATTTCCCAATTGTTGTTGATCTTTTGCAGGCTGCCGGCGCCATCGCCCAGGCCGGTCATGCCCGTTATGTTCATCGTGGTCAGGCCGGGCGCCGCTCCATTCCCGTTTGCGTTGGGAATTCCAAGCTCCTCCGCGATGTTTCCGTATTTCGTGCCTGAATCGTAGATTCCCTGAAACATCCGGGAGTAGCCGACACGAAGTTCGTAATACTTTGAAGGGCTCAGTGTGCGTCCATAACCGATCACGGCCTGCTTGCTCGGGATCAGCACCCGCCCGGGGCGCCCAGGGCCGGTGCCGATGGCGGGCTCAGGCAAGTTGCCTGGGTTGAACGTGTCCGCGTCTTCCCAGGAATAGCGCCCGAAGATGGACGATTTGCCGGTTCGGTAGTCGACGCGCGCGTTGGTCTGGTCCAACTGGTTGGTCTGTACCGGGTTGTAGAGGAAGTTGTTGATCTGGCCGGGAAGATTCGGATCGGGATAGAGCTTTATCAGCCGCGCGGAAGTGGGATTGATGACGCTGGCCGGAAGTATGTTGCCGGGCAGGGGAGTGCGCGGCGTGGTTCGCGGATCATACACGATGGTCTTCGGTAACAGAGCCGAGAAGTCTCCGGTGCGAAAAGGCGCAATCGGTATGGAACTGAGTAGTGTTTGCGCCTGCCGGACCCGTTTGCCTTCGTAATCCACGAAGAAAAATAGGCGATCTTTGCCGTTGAACACTTTCGGAATCTGAACGGGACCGCCGAAATTGAATCCAAACTGATTCAGTTTGAACGGTGGAATTGGATCCTTCGCCGAGTCGAAGAAGTTCTTGGCATCCAGTGCCGAGTTGCGCAGAAACTCATACAGCGTGCCGTGATATTTATTTGTCCCGGACTTGTACGTCACATTGATGATTCCCTGTCCTCCGCCGTAGGCTGCTGGCGCGGAACTCGTCTGCACGCGAAATTCGTAGATAGAGTCGACGGGCGGGAAGAAGATCAACACTCCGGCATCCGTGTCCACGCTGTTGATTCCGTCGATCAGGTATGTGACGTCTTCGACCGGCGCTCCATTGATCACGGCGCCGTTCGTGCCGCGGCCGCTGGTGTAGCCGAGCGTGCCGGAGGCGCCGCCGACACCCGTGACGACGCCGGGAGCAAGCTGCACCAGTTGCGTAAAATTCCGGGTGTTCAAAGGCAGGTCGGTGATCTCTTTCGCCTCCTTCACCTGGCCGATGTCGGAGGATTCCGTTTCGATGGCTGGCGGCGTCGCCTGCACCAGCACCTGCTCGTTGACGCTGCCGAGTTCCAGCGTAATGTCAGCCTGCAGGCGTTGACTGACGCCCAGGTTCACCTCGATTGCCTTGTCGCGGAACCCTTGCTGGCGCACGGTGACCGTGTAACGGCCCGGAGCGAGTGGCAAGGAATTGTATTCGCCGTTGGACGATGTGACGACATCGCGGCTGACATTTGTGCCTATGCTGCGGATCTCTACGGTCGCGCCGGCTATCGCGGCTTTCTGCTGATCGGTGACTGTACCGACAATGGAGCCCTGTTCGAATTGTGCAAAGCAGTTCAACGTCGAAGCCAGGCTGAAAGCGGCGGCAAGAAGATAGCGGTTCATGAGATATGTCTCCTACGCCTCTCAGCGGTGCCCGGCCTTCAGCGGCTTGCCATCGCGGAACTGGATTTCAATCATTTTTTCGCTGGTGGGAATGCGTGCTGCCACTCTCTTCGTATATGCGTCGTACACCACGCCTCCATCCGGGTAGGCATACTTGCCGTCCAAGCTGAAAGAGACCCAACCCGGTTTCGGCATCTCCGACGGATCCTTGAAGATCGGGAGGTCGGCTACGTGCTTTGTCTGCGGGCCGCTGACGTCAAACACGTAAACATAACCGTACACGCCGTCTACGAACCAAATCTCTTTTTGATCCGGGCGGAGGTTGATACCGTGGCTCATAGTGCTGTGGGGTTTTCTCGCGGGAGGGTTGGGCATCTGGGCTAGTCGGGACGCGGGAGTGTGCCATTCAACCCGTTGCAGCATCTTCCCTCCCCACCCGGCCGCCGTCCTGGCTTCGCCAACTTCGAATCCCAGTAGCCAATCGACATTCACGTACACATGCTTTTCGTCATCGGAGACGACGAAGGGCCGGATGCCCTTACTGAATGGGCCTACCTTGCCAATTACCTGGTTCGTGCGTGTATCCGCGATGAATACATACGGCACCGTGAGCACCGACATGTACACGCGGGAGCCATCCGGATTCATCCACGTGTTATGGGGCCCGACGCCGCCGATCGGATGGTCTGTGTAGTTCTGGCCGTGCTCGGTTTTGATCTTCGCCTTAACGTCGCCTGTGGCGCCGTCGATCACCCACCAACTGTCGCTGTCGCGCATGGGAACATACAGCGTTTTGCCGTCTGGCGTAATCGCCTGGCTGTCAGCATAACCGCCGTCGTAGTGCCGGCGCCAATCAACCTTGTCGGTCGCCAGATCGATGCAGAGAAGTTCGTCGTTCAAGTTGGATGTGAGATAAAGCTTCCCGAGCGACACACTTGCCGAGATGCCCTTATACTCGGCCGTGTCCGGAATCTCTATGGTGCGAAGCAGCTTGTGATTGCTGTTGATGTCATAGATACCTATGCCGGACTTGTTAGTCACGTACAGCAGGCGTTCCACGCCATTGACTACAGTTCCACCACTTTTGGTTTTGCCGATAACAGGGCTGGCGGCCGGCAGAGCCGACTGTAGAAGCAGAAGGGCCGTAATTGGAACGAATCGCATCGGGCGCGATTCTATCACTCTATTGAGAGTGACTGGGAAAGGGAACAAATCCTCTGGTTCGGGCGTAGATATATGTAGTCCTCACAGGATGGATCGTGAAGCCGAGACCCGCGATTGTTCGAATTCTATGGCTAATTACTTTTTTTCTAGTTCTCATCGCAGTTGCCATTGTGTTCCGGAGAACGAGGCAACTTTTCGCTCCTCCTTCAGCTCCGTCGAAATTTTCTGACGCTGCCGACATGGATGCCGGATTTGCGCGGCATCGGCTTCTAACGATGGTCCACATCATGCCCGGGCTGGTATTCATGCTGCTGGGCCCTCTCCAGTTTGCACGGAGACTCCGGAGCCGCAAGCCGCGATTGCACCGTTGGACGGGACGCTTGTTCCTTGTTTCCGGTTTCCTCATCGGTGTTACGGCCTTGGTGATGAGTCCGCAAATGGCCATCGGGGGCACCAACGAGACAGCCGCGACAATGTTGTTCGCGGGGATTTTTCTCCTGTCGCTGATTAAAGCCTACCTGTCGATCCGCCGGGGGAACGTTGCCCTGCACCGGGAATGGATGATCCGGGCGTTTGCAATCGGATCGGCAGTGGCTACTATCCGGCCCATCGTGGGTGCATTCTTCGCAACGCGCAGCATCACACATTTGACCCCTCACGATTTTTTTGGCACTGCTTTTTGGCTGGGCTTTACGTTGCAACTGATCGCCGCGGAGGTCTGGATCAATTGCACGAGACAGGGAGCTGCCATGGAACCGCTCGGCTAGTCGTGATACCATTTGCCTCATCGGAGGACGAACAGATGTCGCATTGCTCCAGACGTGATTTCCTCAAGAGAACCGGATTTGCCGCAGGCGCGCTCGCAGGATTTGGAAGCCTGCCTATCCGGGCGGCGGGCGGGACAGCTACCGACTGGGTAACGCTCGGAAAATCCGGCGTCAAGGTGACGCGCCTCGCGTTCGGTACCGGAACGATGAGCGGGCGGGTTCAACGGGAATTAGGACAAGACGAGTTCACCAAGTTGGTCCGCTACGCCTATGACCGCGGCATCCGCTTTTTCGAAACCGCAGAATCGTACGGCGAGATGCACAAGATGCTTGGCATCGCGCTGAAGGGCGTTCCGCGCGATAGCTACCGGCTGATGTCGAAGGTTACGACGCGCGATGGCGTGAACCCGCAAGACAAGATCGATGAGTTGCGGAAACTGGCGCAGACGGATTACTTCGATGTGCTGCTGCTGCATTACCAGCACGTGGCGACGTGGCCCAAAGACACCGTGCGGTGGCAGGATGGCCTTCTGGAAGCAAAGCACAAGAAGGCGCTGATCAGCCAAGGCGCATCCGTACATGGGTTGCCTGCACTACGACAGATGCCGGGGAACAAGTTCCTTGAGGTCGCGATGATCCGCATGAACCACAACGGGACCAAGATGGACGCGGAGGACTACAACACGAGGGGTCTTGGAAACGTGCCCGAGGTGGTCACGCACGTGAAGCAGGTCCGCTCGGAAGGCATGGGCGTGATCAGCATGAAACTGATTGGCGAAGGTGCGTTCACGAACCGTCAGGACCGTCAGGCCGCGATGCGATACGCGTTCCGCAATGCGGGCGTGGATTCGGTGACGGTTGGATACAAGAATACGTCGGAAATCGATGAGGCCATCGAGAATCTGAATCTGGCGCTCGCCTAGTATCCTTCCTCTCTAAACAATCGCGGCCCGGAACCACTGGTCCCGAGCCGCGCAATTCTCAACGTACAAACCTCAGCTAGAAGTCCAGCCGCACCCCCATACTGATGTAGCGCTGGTTCATCATGGGACCGGTCGGCCGTCCGAAGTTCGGGTTCCCGACAACGACGTTGACGTTGCCCAGATCGGAGCGGTTGAACGCGTTCATGAAGTCTGCCCGGTACCGCAGTTTCACACTCTCCCAGATCGCGAAGTCTTTCTGGAGAGAAATATTCTCGCTGCGGATGTATGGGTTTCGGACCGCGTTGTTGTAGATGGAAGTCGTCCCGAGCGTGTACGGTGCCGCCGCGACGAAGGGGGCGTTGGAGCCGTAGTTGAACCAGCGGCTGTTGGGATTGTTGGGATCCATGTCAGTCGCCGACATTCCCGTACGGATCGGAGTGCCTGTGTAATTGGCCTTGGTCAGCGGCGTAAACAGCACGCCGGAGCCGTTAGGATTGCCGGGTGTGACAATTTGGAGCGGCACACTGCTGCGGTATTGCTGTGCAGCCGCGATGGACCAGCCGCCCACTGCCAGATTCACGGCGCGGTTCGCACCGCCGAGGAACTTCTTGCCGCGGCCGAACGGTAGCTGATACGTGCTGAGGATATTCACGGCGTGCGGAATGTCCATCGGCGAGTAGGACTTCGCGTCCGGGATGTTATAGCTGTCGCCGGTCTGCACCTGCGAGCCCTGGCTGAAGATCTGACGGTAGGTCATCAGCGCAAGGCTCTTCGACCAGACATAGGATGCCATCATCTGGAAGTCGCCGAATCTGCGTTCCACCTTCGTTTGCAGAGCGTCATACCAGGTCTTGCCTACGCCTGCATTCACATCCAGCACGGTGCCGAACTGCGGGAACGGACGCAATGCCTGGGCGAGTGTGGCCGCGCCGCCCCAGCCCTTTGCGAAGCCGGGGAAAGGTTCCTTATATCCCGCAGCAACTACGGCCGGATCTGTAATCAGTTTTCCCAACAGCGGACCCAGCGAGAGATAGCTGGGATTCAACTGGTTCAGATACACGCTCGAGTTGAGGCCGTAACCGCGGTTGCCCACGTAAGCGGCCTCCAACAGGAATTTCTTCACTTCCTGCTGAACGGTGAAGCTCCAGTTGTAAATGCGAGGAGCCTTGCCGTAGTTCGGCCCCTGCCGGTAAACACCGCCGTTGTAGAAGTTATCGGCATTCGGATCGAACCGGGTGACCGTGGATGCTGACGTCGCCTTGATGCCGCCGTCCCAGTAGAGGGCCGGATTGATGCCATCGGAAGAGGCTGAGATCGGCGCTCCGCCGACACCGTCTGTGCAACCGCAGCCGCCGTTGCCCAGCGTTTGATAGAAGATACCGAAGCCGCCGCGCAGAGTCGTCTTGTTCGCAAGACGATACGCAAACCCCGCGCGCGGGCCAATATCGGTGAAGTCCGTGGGGTAGAAGCGCTTCACGCCGGAACGTCCCGGACCGGTTCCCGCATACACCAGGGCGCCCGGAAGCCCGCCGGCGCCGGGATTCGCTTTGGTGATATCCAGGTTGGAGTACAGCCCATCGCGGGAATGCCATCCGATCGGTACCTCATACCGGATGCCCAGATTCAAGGTCAGCCGCGAAGTGACTTTCCAGTCGTCCTGAAAGAAACCGGCGTGGTAGCCATATCGGATCTGGCCGATCACGACAGGCAGCGTGGTCTGGTTGGCGCTGTCCACCGCACCCAGCAGGAAGCTTGCGAAGGCGTTGCCAGTGGCATTCTTGTTGGCCGGATCGGCTGTTTGATAACGGCTGAAGTTGTAGAAGCCATTGGTGCCGGCCCAGTCATCGCCAGTCGTCTGCAGCCGTCTGAGGTCCCAACCAGCCTTAAACTCATGTTTGCCTTTGATCCAGCTCAACTGCTGCGAGAACTGATAGGTATAGTTGAACTGGCCGCCGCCATCCACTTTTCCCTGCGTCATGCCATAGCTGGTCAGCGCGTCCGTGTTGAACTGGATCACTGGAGTCGCATCAGCCTTCCCCGTCAGGCCCGGGAACCCCAATTTAGAGCCCCAGCCGCGCTGGTCTGGATTGTTCCAGAGTTGAATGGTCTGGCTATTGCCGAACGTAGTGTGCAACAACATCGTCGGGCTGATCACCCAGTCCCAGTTGCCGCGATAATCTTCCGGATATTGGCCGTTTTGCAGCCCATTGCCGAGCGGGCCGGCGAACAGGCTCGGGGCGAGATCGAAGTAGTTCCGCCGCGTCATAAAGAACGCCACGCGGTTATTGGGCGTGAAGGAGTGGTCCAGTTTCAGGGTCCACAGCGTGTCATCGTGAGTGCTGCCACCCACGAGTGTGTAGTTGGAGGTAATGCCACCGCCGCTATTCGGGTCGGGAATCACGGGAACAATCTTGGTGGAGATCGCGCTCCAACGGGACTTCGGGATGATGTTGCCGGGAAACGCCGAGCGGGTCAGAACGCCATTCACCAACGTGGTTGTATTGGGGTCGTAGATCGCATAAGGCAACTGGCTGAAGTCGCCATTCTTCATCGCAACGGTTGGCACCGTTTCGCCTGCGCTGATAATCGGCGTCGCCGGCCGTACGTCCTTGGCGTAAGTGAAATAGAAGAAGCTCTTATTGCGGCCGTCGTAGAGCTTGGGGATCCAGATTGGGCCGCCCGCGGTTCCGCCCTCTTCGTTCAACCGCACTTTGGAGCGGAAACCGGGAGTGCGCCCCACTACTTGATTGCTGGACCAGCCCGCCGCTTCAAAAATGTCGCGCCGCAGGTTCCAGAAGCCGGAGCCGTGAATCGAGTTGGTTCCGGATTTAGTGGTGATGATCTCCAGTCCGCCGCCCAGACGCCCATATTCGGCGTTGAACGTCGAGGTGATGAGCTTCATCTCCTGGTATGCTTCAAAGCCGGGGAAGTAGAAGTTCGTGCCTCCGGACTCAGGAATGGTGATACTCGCACCGTCGATCAGAATATCGCGCGAACGGCCGTTGGAACCGTTTACGCTCAACTCGGGGCCGCTGTTCACACCTGGCATGTAGCCCAGAAAAGCCTCGGCCGAACGCAGGCCGCCGCCGTAGATAGGCAGTGAATACAACTGCTCCTGGCTGAGGTTCTGGCCGCGTTCCGATTTCGTCGTTTCGAGCAGCGGCGCTTCCGCCTTGACCTCTATCTCCTGCTGCACATCGCCCACGGCCAGGCTCAAATCCAGGTCCGTACGGGTGCCAATACGAATCTCAATACCAGAGCGGACCAGCTTTTTGAATCCGGGGTGGGTGACCGTAATCTCGTAGGGCCCAGGCGGCAGGTTGGGGAATAAATAAAGTCCTGCTTCCGACGATTCCGCCGGATATCCACGGCCCGTTGGCGTGTGAACCGCCATGATACTCGCACCCGGTATTACTGCGCCGTTCGGATCAGTAACGGCTCCGCCGATGGAACCTGACGTTGCTTGCGCCATCGCTGCCGAGACGGCCAGCAACAGAATCGACAAGACTATAAACACACGTCTCGCTAACCTCATAGACTGCTCTCCTTTTTTAATTTGAAGCTCACTCGTGGCAGACTCCGTTGCCGCCAGACGGACACTCTCGCACCGAGCGCGCGACTCCCTTTTACGCGCCTTAAGCAATCTCGCGAGTATATCCCAATGTTGCGATCTGATTAAAGCGGCATCACACGAGGCGTCCGTTATGTGAAGCAGGATCGCGGGGCGACGCTCTCAGAACACCTTCCGGAACGTCAGATTCAAGCGAGCGGCCCCGGTCAACGGATGCTCCCCATCTTTGAGCGGCGCCACGCCGTGGTACGCGAAGCGCGCGGGACCGCCCCACACCACAACGTCGCCGCTTTCCAGCCCGATCCGACGCACCGGAGCGGAGCGGCGTTTACCGCCCCACAAGAACACGGCGGGCAAGCCGAGCGAGACCGAGACAATCGGAGACCAGGCATCGTTCTCATCACGGTCCTGATGAAGGCTGAGCTTTGCGCCAACGACATAGCGGTTGATCAGGCAAGCGTCCGGATCATACTTGGGGAACCCGGCCCGGGCAGCGGCCCGGACGGCCAAGTCCAGGAACGCAGGGGGCATCGCAGGCCAAGGCGCTCCGCTATCGGGATCCGCGGGATCGTAACGGTAGCCGCTCCGGTCGGATACCCAGCCGACACGGCCGCAGTTGGTCATCGCTACCGACATTGTGTAACCGCCGGGTGTGACAAGATGACGGAACGGCGCGGCCTGCGCAATTCGCTCCACTTCTTCAACCAGTGCGGGCACTTCCGCAGAGACGAAACCGCGCAATAGCATTGCGCCTTCTTCGAGTTGCTCAGACGACGGGGGCAACGAATTGCTGTCGAAGAGTGGAGTCATGGCGCCTCACCTTCATGATCGCCCAAGGGAGCGGCACCCGCTAACGACTCGCGAGTGGCGGTTGGCTGACGAAGGCCGCCACATCCTTAGCAGCCTTCGTTTCGATGCCCGGCTTTTGCAGGAATCCGAGATCGCGGAACCAGTCGATGAACCGGTTCTGCCAAGTCCCGAACGGAATGTTGCCGCGATCCGTCAAGCCGCCCGTCATCCGGCTGCCGTCGGGCAACGGATCTCCGGGATGCCGGCCGTTTCCGTACAAGTGCATTTCCATGTTCGGCACACCGAGGGCGAGCATTGCGTTGTAGTATTCCATAGCCCAGACGGCATGAACGCGGTCCCCCGATCCGGCACACGTGAGGAATGCCGGAGCAACGTTGCGCGGAATGGGCGGAGCCGTGCGGTTGCGGGCGAACGGAGACGGGCCAGGATAGATGATGCCCACGAAATCGGCTCGCGAAGAAATGCCGGCGAAGGGATCATTCGGGCCGGCGTTCTTCTTGTCGAAGCCGTCAAACAGAACGGCGGCGGCAGCGGCTAGCTCTGCTCCGGCCGAAAAGCCCATGATGCCGATTTTGTTCGGGTCGATATTCCATTCCTTTGCGTAGGCGCGCACGATGCGGATGGCTTGCAAGGCATCATTGACGGCGTCGGTCTGGGGATTGTAACCGTCGCGGCGCAGACGATTCCGCAGGATGATGCTATTCACGCCGTAATTGTAGAAGTAGGGAACGAAATCCGCACTCTCACTTCCGACATTCAGCGTATTGTGCCCGCCGCCTGCGACGAGGATGATGGCCGCTCCGGTGTTGAGGCTGCGATCGACGGTATGCACTTCGATCGAGGGATTGTGAATATTGACAATGCTGCCGATGCGGCCCGGAACGGTCTGGCTCATGTTGTACACCTCAGCCTCACGAACCTTGTCAACCTTCAGAAATGGCGAGCCGGGCGGATACAGGGGAATGACAATGCCGCCTGGCAGAATCGGCTGCGGCGCATACGGAGCCTCATTGGCCGGCCCCGGCTTGGGCACATTCATCGGAGCAGGCAGAGGTGGGAGCGGGGCGCGGCGGCCGTCCTGCGCTGCCGCGGCAGTTACCAGCAGTGTGATCGCGAAACAAAGGCGGATGGATTGCATGATGAGGTCGGGTTCCAGGCTTCCATCATATTCAGGTTCGGATCGCGCTCACACTTAGCGCGCGAAGAGATTGGTGTTCAGAAAGTCGTTGCGGAACTTCCCCTTCGTATCGTACTTCGCCGCCAGTTGGAGGAAATCTGCCAGCTTTTCATACCTCGTGCGCAGCTCGGCCGGAGACAACGTGAACAGCTTGCCCCAATGTGGACGAGGCTGATAGGGAGACAGCTCCTTCTCGATCAGAGGCAGCACGCGCCTCACCGCGGGCCAGTCCTGTTTCCAGGTGAAGTGGATTGCTACGCTTGCTCGCCGGTAGGCCGTGCTCATCCACAGATCATCGGCTTCAATCGTGCGGATCTCTGAGATCAGCAGGTGCGGACTCACGTGGTCGCGGAGGCGTTCTACGGCCAGAATCGCATCAACCGCATTGTGCCGCGGTACGAAATATTCCGACTGCAGTTCCTTTCCTGCGCTCGGAGTGAAGCCCATACGGAAGTGGGGAAGCCTCTCGTACCAGGGGCCTGGGACGCCCATCTGTTCGGTGCAGTTCCCGGCCGAAAGTTCGGCGATCGGGTGCAGGTTTCGAGTCGCCAGCTTCGCGCCGAAGAGCTCCTGCGGAGCCGCAAATGCGCCACGGCTCTTGATCCAAACTTCGTTGATCCGCTGCTTCTGCCAATCGGTAAACAGACTGACGCTGTATCCGCTCGACTGAATAGCGTCAAAGTGCTCCTTCATCTGCGCCAACGGCATGTTCTCATATACGTACTGCCGTACCGCGTACGTGGGCTGAATGTCGAGTGTGACGCGCGAGATCACCCCGAGAGCACCAAGCCCGACGACGGCGCCGGGGAAGACATCTCCGTCCGACTTGCGGGAGAGCTTTACGATGTCTCCGGAGGCAGTGATGAGTTCCAGCGACGAGACTGCGGTAGCGAGGTTCCCATTCTTCTCGCCCGAGCCATGCGTGGCGGTGCTGCAGGCTCCCGCGACCGAGATATGAGGCAGGGAAGCCAGATTGTGTAGCGCGAACCCCTTGCCATCGAGGTAGGGGCAGAGTTGGCCGTAGGTGATGCCCGCGTCCACTGTCACAGTGCGGGCGTCCGTTTCGAGAGCAACCACCTCATGCATCGGCTTTAGCGACAAGAGGTTGTGGCGGCTATCCGCAATGGAGTTGAAACAATGGCGAGTGCCGAGCACCTTTCACTTTGTCCTGCGTCCGCAGAACAGATCGGACCTGTTCCACCGAGGAGGCTTCCCGCAGGCGATCTGTGCTGTACGAGAGGTTGCCCGCCCAGTTGGTCAGCTTCTGCTTGGCTGGGACTGCGGAAAGAGCTGGGCTGGCGATTGCTGCTGAGATCAGGTTGAGGAAGGTTCGTTTGTTCACGCTCGCCCGGGATGATATCAAATCATTTCGGATGGCGTGCGGCCGGCGACTACCCATCTACCCCCGGCTTATCCCGGCGAAAACCCGAAACTCATCCTTCCGTAGCGCGCCACAGGTTGGACTGCTCCTCAAGCGCTACGCGGACGAGCTGGCTCCGGGTACGCACTCCTGTCTTTGTGAAGAGCTGCTGGAGTGCGGACTTCACGGACGCTTCGGAAATGCCGAGCTTCGTTGATAGCTCCTTATTGCTCCAACCCTCGAACACTCCCTTGAGCACCTTGCTCTCGCGATCGGTTAATTGCTTTCGCGATTGCCGCGCGCCGCCCTGATCGACGGCCTGGACAAGGGCCCGAATGCAGCGCTGATCAATCCACGTCTCACCCAGCATGACTTTGTGGATTGCATCAACCAGCAGTCGCGGTGAGCTGTGTTTCAGAAAAATTCCGCAGACGCCAAGGCCGAGGGCGCGGACCGACTCGGCATCGCTCATCCCGGCAGTAATGATGAGAATGCGACCGTCATAACCGGAATCCCTTGCACGGCGGATGAACTGGAACCCCGTCTCTTCACCGAGATCGTAATCCAAAAGCACGATGTCCGCAGCCTCGCGGCCTAAGATTCCCAGCGCCTGATCGGAATTTGCGCAATGCGCGAGGATCTCAAAGTCCGGCTCAGCTTCGAGTAGCCGGCTCAGGCTCTCCCTGAACAGGGTATGATCGTCCAGCAGCAGCAGTCGCGTCTTCGCCATCCATTACCTTCCCTGAATCATCCCTCCGCTCCGAGACTGGTGTGAGAGTCACCCTGAAGCAGCATCCAGCGGCAGTCGCTTCATGCTCGACGTCTCCTCCAAAGCTGCGGACCAGCGCGCGCGATAAGTAGAGTCCTAATCCGCTACCTTCGGCCCCGCCCTGGAACGGTTTAAACAACTGTTGAGGATGAGCAACACCCGGCCCGGTATCCAGAAAACGGATAAACACACGGCCTGATTCGGTTCCGGCGCTGACCGTCAGAACTTTTTGGTCACTGAACTCCATGCATCGCTGGCTGTTCTTAGCTAAGTTCAGAAATACCTGCAGCAGAGCTTCATGCTCCGCCCAGACCAGAGGCAAACCCGCCCCTATATCCCAACGAGCAGCAATCCCTGAATCGCGCAGCGACGGTTCGATGATAATGCGTAGCTCTTCAATAACACCCGCGACGTCCAGTTCATCCAGTTCAGGCTGCCGCGACTGCCGAAGCTCCAGAGCGGCCATTTTGCCGAGGGCTTCCACAAGAACTCCAAGCGCCCGAAAGTCTTCGTTTTGCGCCAGTTTTGCATTTCGAGCCAGTTGCGCGTGAACAACCGCCACCGCGCCGCAAATATTGCGAATCTCGTGGCAAACGGCACCGACCAGGATCCGGGAGCCTGCCAGCACGTGCTCAAGGCTGGACTCCTGCCTGTCTCGAAGTTCCTCTGATACATCGATGACCATCGCAGCGAGCCTTGGGCCGGAGACGGTGCGATACGTAGAGAACCAGATCTGCGCCAGGAACACTTCCCCACTCTCGCGATGGCAGCGGCATTCCATTGCGGTCCGGAAGAACGGAAAAGCGCCCTCAGGCGGCGGAACCGCCTTCAATGCCGGAAGGAACTGGCCGATGTTTTCCCCTACCAGTTTCCCAGGATCGAGCCCCAGTTGCCGGTGCGCAGCTTCGTTGGCGAGCAGTATCCTGCCCCTTGCATCGGCCGTGAAGATGGCTGCGGGACTACTCTCAATCAGGAACTCGAGTTGCTCTTCGGCGTCGCGCCGGAGATCGATTTCCCGTTCGATCTCCTGCATGTGCTGACTGGCCAGCCGGCGATTGCGCGCAGACTCATAGACATACAGTCCAGCTCCGAAAAACGCAGCGCACGTGAGTACCAGACGCGGAATGCCGGCGGTTGCATCCCACGGGAACGGATCGAACGCTTCGCTCAATCCAGTACAGAGGGCAGCCACCATTCCGATTTGCCAACGATCGAGACAGCTCCCGACCATAAGCATCGGAAAGAGATAGAGGAAGCCAAAGGAGATATTTACTTCGAAACGCCAATCGACGAGCGCGATCGCCGCAATCAATGCGGCCGCACGCGCCAATACCACGCCCCTCTTGCCCTGAAGCAGATGAAGATACATTCTCATTAGCTGAGACGGACGAAAGGGTGCCACTAGTTTCCATTGTAGGAGGGCTAGCGTCGCCGGCAACCCAGCTCAAAAGATATAGCCGGAAGATAGGGGCCAGATCGAAGAAAGATTGGTCGTCGTGGCTGTCGCTCTTCCCTACACTGAGAATTCGGGGTTTCCAGGCGCTTGTTTTATGCGCTTCTCCAGCCATCGGGAATGCGGCAAATTTCGATTTGCGCTTAGCTTGGCTGCAGCGGAAATCAACTCCGGACTCAAACACATGATGCAGACTCTCCAATGTGTGTTCAGTTTTCGTGCGCTTCGATCATCGTGTTGCTCGCGACTGCTTTTCCTCGCACCGTTCTGGTTGGCGTCAGTACTGTTTGCGCAGCAAACGTACACTTGGGAGCAAATCCGCGACAAATTTCAGGCATCAAACCCGACGCTGCAAGCGGGCGCTATCAATATATCGGAATCACGCGCTCAAGAGATCACGGCATACCTCCGGCCGAATCCCACCCTAACGACGACGGTGGATCAGTTGAATCCGTTTCCCAACGAGACTTTGCCGTACAGGGTTCTCGCGCAAGCGCTTCCGATTATCTCCGCAAGTTATGTTCACGAAAGGCAGCACAAGCGGGAATTGCGGCTGGAAAGTGCTCAAAAAGCGACGGGCATCGCATCCTCTCAGCAGCGGGACCTGGAGCGGACTCTCCTTTTCAGTCTCAGGAATGCCTTTGTTCAGTGCCTGCAAGCAAAAGCCCTGCTGGCATTGTCCCGTGACAATCTCGACTACTACGACAAACTGCTCAGCATCAGCCGGGATCGATTCCAGGCAGGCGACATCGCACGGGTGGATCTGACGCGCCTGGAGTTGCAGCGCGTTCAATACGTGTCCGACGTGCAGACGGCCGAAGTGAACGTCCGCACCGCGAAGATCCAATTGCTGACGCTACTGAACGATCGCACTCCGGTGGAGCGATTTGACATTTCAGGTCTGTTCGATTTTGCGGAGAGGATAATCACTCTCGATGAGTTGCGGAACGCCGCCCTGGAGTACCGTCCCGATTTGCGAGCTGCGCTGCAGTCCACGGAAAAAGCAAAGACCGATAACCGGCTCGCATGGGCGAATGGATCCGTGGATCCGACGTTCGGGATCGATTTCGGCCGGAACCCGCCAATCCCGGCTTATATGGGCCTCAACATGTCAATTCCGGTCCGTATTTTTGATCGCAACCAGGGCGAAAAGGAGCGTACCGCGCTCGACATACGCCGTATGGAACGGCTGTACGACGCGAGCAAGGCCCAGGTGTTCAGTGATGTGGACTCGGCTTTTGCAACCTTGAATGCGAATCTGAACCTGCTTCGCCCTTATAAAACGAATTACTTGAAACAAGCCGTCGAGGTACGGGATACCGTTTCCTTCGCGTACCAGCACGGAGGAGCATCCCTGGTCGACTTCCTGCAGGCCCAGCAGGAGTATCGGTCCGTGCAGGTTAGCTACGTAAATCTGGTGGGCGCGTATCTCACCGCATCAAGCCAGTTGAATCTGGCAGTGGGCCGCGAGGTGATTCCATGAAACCTACGATTCTGATCGAAGCCGTCTTTCTCGCCGGCGCGAGTATTCTTCTGTCTGGCTGCAAGCCAGAGGTGCGGGCAAATCCGGCGGATACCGCCCCTCTCCTCGCGCGTGTCGAAAAGGCGTTCGACAGCAACTATCCCAGCGTGGATCGGCCTCAGCGCTTCCCGCTGGTCCGGGCGGGCCAGTTCAACGCAGCACCGGAGCTGAATACAACAGGCTTAGTAAATCCGGATGTGGCAAGGACCGTACCGGTCATCTCTCTTTCTTCTGGTCGCGTGATCGATATTCGCGCACGGTTAGGAGATACCGTCAAGAAGGGCCAACTGCTGCTTCAAATCCAGAGCTCGGATATATCTCAGGCATTCAACGACTGGAGGCAGGCGGTGGCCGACGAGAAACTCGCCCGCTCGCAGTATGAGCGCGCAAAAATTCTCTTCGACAAAGGCGCCGTCGCGCAAAAGGATCTGGAAGTCGCCGAAGATGCCGATGTGAAGGCGAAAGTTCTGGTGGAGACGACGCGCGAGAGATTGCGGGTGCTCGGCGCCGACACGTCGAAGCCCAGCGCGATTGTCGACATTTTCGCGCCCGTCAGCGGCGTCATCACGGAACAAAACGTGACTCGCTCCGCTGGAGTGAAGACGCTGGACAACTCCCCGAACCTCTTCACGATTGCCGATCTAAGCTCCGTCTGGATCCTGTGCGACGTCTATGAGAACGACTTGCCTTTCGTTCGCCTCGGCGAGTACGCCGACATCCATATCAACGCCTATCCAAAAATGGTACTCAAAGGCCGCGTCGGCAATATCGGCCCCGTCATGGATCCGAACATCCGTACGGCCAAGGTTCGCCTGGAGGTTCCGAACCCCGGAGTCCTACGGATCGGCATGTTCGTAACAGCCACCTTCCATGCAATGAACAAAGAGACACGAGCCTCGGTGCCCGCGTCTGCCGTGCTGCACTTGCACGATCGCGACTGGGTGTACGTGCCAGCTGGAAACAACCGGTTCCGGAGAGCGGAGGTCGCCGCCGGAAGAATGCTCGATTCCAACCAGCAGGAGATCGTGTCAGGGATTTCACCAGGACAGGAAGTGGTCGCGAACGCGCTGGTTCTTCAGAACACGGTGGAGCAGTAATGATCCGTGCGGTTGTAGATTACGCCCTCAACAATCGTTTCATCGTTCTTTCGGCGGCTCTGCTGCTCTTTATTTGGGGGGTTGTTTCCTTTAAGAATCTTCCGGTCGAAGCGTATCCGGACGTGGCGAATAACTACGTCCAGGTCATTACGCAATGGCCCGGGCGCGCGGCGGAGGAGGTGGAGCAGCAGGTCACCGTACCGCTCGAAACAGCGATGAACGGCATCCCGCATTTGGCCCACCTGCGCTCCGTTTCGCTATTCGGACTCTCTGCCGTCACTCTGATCTTCGATGACGAATCTGAGAACGACTGGAACCGGCAGAAAGTTCTGGAACGTCTGGCGCAGGCGACTTTGCCGCAAGGCATCCAACCCCAGATGGGTACCGATTGGAGCCCTGTGGGGCAGATTTTTTTTTACCACCTCATCAGCGCGAATCCGCAATATGATGCGATGGAATTGAAGGCACTCGAAGATTGGTATCTCGAGAAGCAGTTCAAGTCCGTGCCCAATGTGGTGGATGTCACTAGCCTCGGCGGCATCACGCGCGAGTACCAGGTGCGCGTGGATCCGAACAAGTTGATCACTTACGGGCTCAGCATTGCTCAGGTTGAGCAGCAACTGACGAACAACAACGTGAACGCGGGAGGGAGCTTCATCGAGGCGGGCCTCCAGCAGATCAATGTACGCGCCGTGGGTCTCGTGACCAGCGTTCACGATATCGAAGATACGGTAATCAAATCCCAGAACGGCACCGCAATTCGGGTCAAGGACATAGCCGTGGTCCAGCAGGGCGCCAAAATCCGCCTCGGTAAGAACGGCAAGAGCATCCGCAAAGCGGACGGCAGAATCATCGATTGGGACGATGTGGTGGAGGGAATCGTTCTCTTACGAAAGGGCGCTGAGGCTGACGCCACATTGAAGGGCATCGAAGCGAAGGTGAAGGAACTCAACGATCACCTGCTTCCGCCCGGCGTGAAGGTGGTTCCGTTCCTCGATCGTAGTGATCTGGTGCACTACACCACGCGTACCGTGGAGCACAATCTCACCGAGGGCATCATCTTAGTCGTGATCGTCCTGTTCATGTTCCTCGGCAATGTCAGAGGCGCGATCATCGTAGCCCTCACCATTCCGTTCTCATTACTGTTCGCTTCCATATGTCTCGACCTGAGGCATATTCCGGCCAATCTGCTCTCGCTCGGTGCGCTGGACTTCGGCATGATCGTTGACGGTGCGGTCGTCATGGTCGAAAATATTGTCCGCCATCTGAGCCGGAACGGGGAAGACACCCGAACTCCGGCTCAAAAAATACGGGACGCCGCGCATGAAGTACAGCGGCCTGTGTTCTACGCAATCGCCATTATCATCACCGCGTATATTCCGATCTTCACTCTTCAGCGCGTGGAGGGCCGCCTGTTCAAACCGATGGCTTGGACTGTTGCGTTTGCACTCCTGGGGGCGCTCTTGTTCTCGATGCTGATTGCGCCGGTGCTGGCGAGCTTGTTTTTTCCCAAGGGCACGCGTGAATGGCATAACCCGGTCATGGCTTGGGCGACGGCGCGCTACCGTTCGATCGTGACCTGGGCTATTCGAAAGAGATGGCTCACGTTCGGCATCGCGGTGGCCGGCCTGGTCGCGGCCATCTACCTTGCAGTTGGTGGAGTGATCGGTTCGGAATTTCTGCCCCACCTCGATGAAGGAGCCATCTGGGTACGTGGCACGCTGGCGCCGAGCACCGGTCCAACGGAGGGAATACGGCTTGCTGACCAGGCTCGTATTGTACTGGCATCCTTTCCCGAGGTCACGGTTGCGACCAGCCAGGTAGGGCGCCCCGACGATGGAACGGACACAACCGGCTTTTTCAATAGTGAATATTTCGTTGATCTGAAACCGAAAGACCAATGGCGTCCGGCGTTCCATGAAGACAAGGAAGAGCTGATTGCTGCCATGAACCGGGAATTGGAGAAGATCCCCGGCGTGATCTGGAATTTTTCCCAGCCGATCGCCGACAACATGGAGGAGGCAGTCAGCGGTGTCAAGGGACAGCTTGCCACGAAAATCTATGGGGACGATCTGCATGTCCTGGAGGAGAAGGCCGACCAGATGGTGGCTGTGATGCGGCGGATTCGCGGCGTCACCGATCTGGGCGTATTCCGCGTGCTGGGTCAACCGAATCTGAATTTCACCGTGGATCGTGCCAAGGCGGCCCGTTACCAGCTCAACGTAGCCGATGTGCAGGACGCGATCCAGACCGCCGTGGGAGGCAATGCTCTGACACAAGTGTTGCGAGGCGAGCAGCGTTTCGATCTGGTCATGCGTTATCAGGAGCCGTATCGTAACTCTCGCGAAGCGATCGCCAACATCCGCTTGCTCTCGCCTACGAACGAACGCGTGTCCCTCGCGCAGCTTTGCAAAGTAGAGGTGCGCGATGGAGGCTCGGAAATTTATCGGGAGGGCAATCAGCGCTATGTCGCCATCAAGTACAGTGTGCGCGGCCGTGATCTGGGCGGCACGGTGGAAGAGGCGATTGAGAAGATCAACAAGCAGGTGAAGTTGCCGGCTGGGTATCACATCGACTGGGCGGGTGAGTATGAGAGTCAGAAACGGGCCGAGGCTCGGTTACTGCTCATCGTGCCCCTGACGATTTTGCTGATCTTCATCATTTTGTACACGATGTTTAAATCGTTCAAATGGGCACTGTTGATCTTGGCAAACGTTCTCATGGCGAGAATCGGTGGTTTGCTCGCGCTGCTGGTTACCCATACGAATTTCAGTGTGTCTTCCGGGATCGGTTTTCTCGCACTCTTCGGTGTTTCCGTCCAGACTGGCGTGATCATGCTCGAATACATCAATCAGCTGCGTGCGCGCGGCCGGTCTATAGAGCAGTCCGCCGTGGAGGGAGCAGTGCTTCGCCTGCGACCCATCATGATGACGATGCTGGTGGCCACATTGGGTTTGCTCCCGGCGGCCACATCAACAGCGATCGGCTCAGATTCGCAGCGGCCGTTCGCGATCGTCATCGTGGGAGGGTTGATTTCGGATCTGGTGATGAGTATCTTTCTGCTGCCGACTCTCTATGTTTGGTTTGCCAGACCGAATGATGTTCTTCCGCAGAGGGATGCTGAATTCGAAGAGGCGTGATGCTAGTCTGTACCGTTTTCTCCGAGGTGAGCGCAAAATCGGATCTCTGCTTAACACCAGGCTGGCCCCAGCGGGCCAGCTTTTTGTTTATGCCAACATACAGGAATGGCCACCGGTATCCCGCTGCTGTTCGCGCTGCTTGCGATGGATCTGACACCGGAGAACACTTCCCACTTGAAGATTGCGTGGAGCTACGAAACTCATGCACAGGCTCCGAATCAGCGCGCTGCGCAGATCGCCGCGTTTGAGGCGACGCCTGTTCTCGCCGGAGATCTCTTGTACGTGATTACTCCTTTTAACCAGGTGATCGCGCTCGAACCGGGCACCGGGAATGAGCGGTGGCGATACGATCCGCAAATCGCGAAAGACCGGAACTACTCGGAAGCTTCAGCCCGTGGCGTGGCGGTCTCGAAAGGGCTTGTTTTCTTCGGTACGCTCGATGCGCGGCTCATTGCGCTGACGGCGGAAAAGGGGCGGCTCGTCTGGCAGGTCAAGCTGAATCCGGAATCGAATGATGGAAACTACCAGGTCACCTCGCCTCCCGTAGTTGCGGGTGACGTCGTCATTGTCGGATCCGCAATCGGGGATAACGGCCGGGCGGAGATGGAGCGCGGAACCATTCGTGCCTTTCATGCGAAGACGGGCAAGCCGCTCTGGAGTTGGGATCCTACGCCGCCCGGCAAAACAGGTGCGGCGAACGCGTGGGCGCCGATGTCGGTGGATCTAAAGAACGACCTCGTGCTGATTCCGACCGGCTCGGCGTCGCCGGATTTCTACGGCGGGTTGCGCCCCGGCGATAACCGCTACGCCAACTCGGTAGTCGCGCTCCGGGTTTCCACGGGTCGCCTCGTCTGGTCTTTCCAGGTGGTGCATCACGATCTGTGGGATTATGACGTTGCTTCACGTCCGGAGTTGATCGAGATCAGCGGCAAACCGGCTGTCGGCGTCCTGACCAAAGTGGGTCACTACTTCGCGCTGGACCGGCTGACGGGTAGACCGCTTCTGCCCGTGGAAGAACGGGCCGTTCCGCGATCCGATGTGGAGGGTGAGGCTGCTTCGCCTACGCAGCCCGTCCCGGTGAGCGGCATCTTTACCGGACAAAAGTTTGTTCCGCGTCCGGGGTGGTGCACAGAGGCATTCGAGAAGCTGCGGTACGACGGGCTGTTCACGCCGCCTTCGCTGAAGGGCACTCTGCTGTTCCCGGGCAACGTCGGAGGAGCGAACTGGGGAAGCGGCGCTTACGATCGCGATCGCGGCCTTTTGTTTGTCGCGGCGAATCGACTCGCAACGGCTGTGCGGCTGATTCCGCGCGCCACCTACGATTCGGCTGGAAACGGGGAAACCGGGGAACGATGGGGGCAAGAGTATGCGCCACAGCGCGGCACACCTTACGGCATGTCGCGCAGGACGTTTCTCGGCAGTGATGGGCGTCCGTGTAACGTGCCGCCTTGGGGCGCGTTGGCCGCTATCGACGTTGCGACGGGAAAACTGCGTTGGGAAGCGCCGATGCTGGTCAGTTTGGGCGGGCCGCTGACCGTGAACGGAGTCGTGTTCTTCGGGGGCACAATCTTTGAAACGAAGCTGCGGGCGTACGCGGCGGAAGACGGCCGGAAGTTATGGGAAACCGATCTACCCTTTTCGGCGCATTCGGTGCCCTCCAGTTATCTCTGGAAGGGTAGACGATACGTGGTGGTCTGCGCCGGCGGTCATGGAAAGATCGATGGCAGCAAACTTGGAGGGGAGGTGCTCGCGTTTACGCTGGAATAGCTTGTCTGCTAAACTAGGATTTGTGCTTCCCACAGAGTGGGTAAGCGCGCGCCCCGAACGGAGAGATGGCCGAGTGGTTGAAGGCGCACGCTTGGAAAGCGTGTATAGGGGAAACTCTATCCAGGGTTCGAATCCCTGTCTCTCCGCCAGACATCCCTTTGTCCATACCGGACACATAGGTAACAATTCGTTCCTAAGACATAGGTAACACTTT
>CAYXLI010000046.1:0-34501 GCA_964464925.1 uncultured Solibacteraceae bacterium
CCATCCTCGCCGAGCAACTGAAATTCGAAGAACTCTCCACCAGGCGCTTCTTCGAAAGCACCGACCGCAAAATCGCCCACCTCGCGGGTTTGCAGAAGACCGAACTGAATCTCTAGCGGCGCAAGCCTTCAGCTTGCGGTGCGGCGTTCACATCGGGCGCCCGGAGGAGCCCCTGCAAAGGTGGTCTCTCCATAGCTCTTGGACAACTGAATATAGCGAACTCTCTAAAACAAAAAGAGCGCCCTCCCGTGTGGGACGAGCGCTCCATATTTTTGGAGAAACTGCTACGAACTCTATTTTGCGTCCGGCTTCGGAGCAGGCGCCGCGGCAGGGGGAACCGCACCCGGAGCAGCGGGCGGCTGCACAGCCGGTGGAGGTCCGAAGTACGCTTCGTCGAACTTCACCTCTGTCTTCGTGCGAAGCTCATCGACTGCCTTGCTGGCCGCTTCCGGACGTGCGCGCTGTTCGAGTTCCGGCTTCATTTCCTCGAAGGTCTTGGTCGTATGCTTTTCAACCTTGATGAGGTGATATCCGAATTGCGTCTTCACCGGTTCGCTCACCTCTCCTGGCTTCAATGAGAATGCGGTCTGCTCGAACGCAGGCACCATCTGCCCGCGCTTGAAGCTACCGAGGTCGCCGCCGTTCGTGGCGGAACCCGGATCGTCCGATTCCTTCTTCGCCAGTTCCGCGAAGTCTTCACCCGCCAGAATCTTCTTGCGCAATTCCTGCACTTTCGCCAGTGCCTCTTCTTCGCTCAGTTCCTTCTTGCCGGCGCCAAGCGGCGACGGCGAGCCCTTCGCGCGGATCAGAATGTGACGCGCGTTCACCTCTTCCGCACCGGCCTTTGCTTCTTCGTAGCGTTTCTTGAGGTCACTCTCGTCTACGCTCGCCTTCTTTTGCAGCTCGTTGTAGAGCGCGCCGGCGAGCATGTTCTCCACCTGGAACTGGATGCGCGCTGCGTATTGAGGGCTCTTGTCCAGGCCCTCCTTGCGAGCTTCCTGGGCCAGCATCTTCACTCGGGCAACCTGCTCGGCGATTTCCTTCTTACGGCCCATGCGCGCCTGCGCCTTGAGCTGTTCCGGAAGCGTATCGAGCAGTGCTTCGAATTCCTTATCCGTCACTGTTTCGTTGCCGACTGTCAGAATCACTTTGCCTTCCTTGGGCGCGGCGGCAGCGGTTGTGGGGGCAGCTTTAGCCGCGCTGGGAGCGGGCTTCGCAGCGGAGGCCGCGGCCGGCTTGGCCGGAGTTGCTGCGGGTTTCGGCTTTGTGGCAGGAGTCTGTGCAAACACAGTGCCTGCGCACACGAGGACTACGAGGGGTTTTACAGGATTCACGCTCTTAATTATCGCATTTCCAGCTCCACTACGCTCACTGAGCGCGCCGGGAACCGCCAGTTGTCACCTAACGGATGCTCCTGCGCTTCAAATACGTTCGGATTGTCGGGGCCAACTGCCGTGCGCGCGTCTTGCGGTGCAATCTCCAGCACACGCTTTCCGGGAAGGCTGAACCGTGCCTCCACTGCTCGGTCGTACTCCATATTCAGGACGTGCAGGAAAACGCGGTTCCCCGTTCGGCTGGCCGAAATATCCAGCCCGCCAGGAGCCGCCGTCACGCGGACAGACTCCTCGCCTCGATGCGTCCCGAACAGCTTCATGATGGACCCGATCGGAGTCAGGTAGCTTACTCCACGCGGCACCTGCAGCAGTACTGCGTTTACAGTCCAACGGCTGCCTTCGAAATCCGCACCCGTCATAATGCCAATGCGCCGCCCGTACCTCTCATATATATTCATCGTGCGAGCGTGATACGCAGCCGACAGCCACTCGGTCAGAATCGGATTCGCGTTGTGCGGGCTCAAACTCAAATGTCCTTCGGTAATCGCCACACTGCGGTTTGATCCCGAATCGTCCACCACCTGGACGATCTCCTCCACGCGCTTCTCCACCAAGCTGGTCAATTCGAGGAGTTCCTGCCAGGCGCGCTGCGGATCCTTCTGATACAGGTTGCCCTTAAGGACCGTGTCCGGCCTCTGTGGGCTCATGCCCATCATATGGATGGCCACGAAATCTAGATGCTCCCCCGCACGCTTTAGCAACTCGCCCGCCCACAGCGGCGTGCCTTTGCCCGCGCGGTCTCCCCATCCGATAAGTTGGATGGACCGGTCCCTCGCCTTCATCGCGGTCGCGAATTCGATCGTCTTCGCAATCGATTCATCCCGTGTGAACCCGCCCTTGCCGTACGAGGTTTCGTTGCCGAGTTGCCATAGCCGGATCTTCAGCGCTTCGCCCTTCTCCGGAGCGTTCGCATAGGAGACCCAGTCCGCCGCTTCCTGCGCATCGCCCGACCGCCCGGCGCGCAAATACTGCTGGAACCCGTCGCTCTGGAAATTGACACACATCAGCGGCTCAGCATTCACCCGGCGGCAGAAGTCGACGAACTCACGCGTGCCTACGCGATTTGTCTCCATTCCGCCCCACGCGTAATTGCGCATGGGCGGACGTTTGTTCGCCGGCCCGGCACCTTCCCGCCATTTGTAATACCGCGAGTACAGCCCGCCCCACCGCATCACGTTCGGCGAGAGTCCCTTCACCACCTCGATGAAGTCTTTGCGCCAGTCGTCCGCATCATAGTCCCACGCGGCTTCTACAGAGCTGTCCGTCACGCCGAGCGGCTCCATGAACTGCATGTACATCAGGGGAGAGAGCCGGAACTGTGGCTTTGGATCGACAACGATTGTGCGATTATCCTGGGCGGCCAACGGCAGGAACGCGGCTTTGAGTACATCCCTCCGGCTGGGCATCACGGTCTTCTTCCATTCGCGGGTTCTACTCCCCGCGTAGTCGTGTGGAGGTGAGCGGGATCGATGATCATCAGACGCACGCCCACGTCAGAAATAATATCAGTGCATGCGCACCCTCATTCTGATGCTTGCCTTCACCTACCTGCTCGCCGCGCAGGAAACCCGGACCGAGGTCCTCAAGCCGACGACTCCGAAAGACGATTCCAAGGCCAACAGCGCGAGCGTCCCCGACGTCTACGCGATAAACACTCAGTTCCAGCGCGTGGTGATTCTGCGGTTCAAGTACCAGACAGACTTGTTGGCCGGAATCGAATCCATGATCAAACAGGAGAAGATTAAGAACGCGGTCATCCTTGCGGGTGCTGGCTCCGTGACTGGTTACCAGGTGCACTCAGTCACCAATCGGAGTTTCCCGTCAAAGAATACCTACGTGAAAAACCCAACCGCCGCTGCCGACGTGATCGGCATGAACGGCTACATCATGAACGGGAAGGTGCACGCGCATATGACCATGGCCACTCCCGACAGGGCGCTCGGTGGCCACCTGGAATCGGGTACGACCGTATTTACCTTTGCCATCGTGACGCTCGGCGTGATCGATGAAGCGCTCGATCTCACCAAGCTGGACGACAAGACTTACCGCTGAGTAGCGGCGTACTGATATGAGGTGTCACGCTTCTCGGTGATGGAGACCATGTGCTCTTTCTGTTTCAGCCGGGCCGTGCGGGTCAGCGTCTCGTCATAAATCAAACCCGTTGCGGGGTCGATCACCATTTCACTATCCACCTGCATCTCAACCGGTGCACCCTCTACGCTCTTGCTGGAGACCTTAACGCGAGCGCACTTTCCGGAGGCACAGTCAGCCATTGCGGTCACGGTGGAAATCGTTTTCATCGTGATCGGTTCGCCGTCCGGACCTGGCAACTGAGTGTCCTCGGTCCAACTCTCGTATAAGTTCACCTTCTTGCCTGCGAGGCGTCCCATACGGCTATCCCAATCGCGGTGGTCCCGGGCATTCAGTGTCTCGGGTGTGAGCGCATCCGAGACCTGCTCCTGGGATTTCTCGGGCAGCTTGGCTTTGAAGTCCGACAAGGGCTTCTCGTAGCCGCTTGCACCCTGGAACTTGCCCGCGCTATCCACCGTCCACGTGATCGGCGCCCCGTTCATAGCGGTTTCAAATTGGTTGCCGTTCTTTGTTTGAACGATCCGGGTGATTGCATATCCGTTCGGGGTCTTATGAATGGTAGTGTTCGCTGAGATGGAGATGTCGTCATCCAGCCGCGTCGGGCCGTTATCCATCGTTCGGTGGCTCGTGGTTGTTTCGGTAAATGTTGTTCCATCCGCAGGTGCGTAATGAAACTCGACGGACTGGGCCATCAGTAGCGGGGAGAGGGACACGAATGCGATCAGGCGTAACATTCGCTTATAGGAGTTACTCCTCCGGCAAACTGTTTCGGATCTCTTCGGGAATAGGAACGCATTTTAATGCTTCGCGCGCCGCGTGGCTGTTTGCGCCGCCGCCCCGGATTAGCTCAAGCAGGAACGTGAACGCCTCCGGAAGGCGCGTTAACGCAATGCCGCGCAGCAGCGCCGCGCGGGTCTCCGGCAGAGCTTCACGCTCGAAGCGTTGCCGCAGAATCTGCAGGGCTTCCGGTTCATGCTTGAGACCCAACGCCATGGCGGCTTCGGCGGTTACATCGGGACCGTTTTCGAGGAACCTTGCAACAAAGGACATGCCTTCCCTCAGGTCCAGATCAAGGATGCCACTGAAGACGGCACCGAGCACCTCCGGTTCGGAGTCGCCACTGAGCGCGCGGAGTCTTAGCAGGAGCCCGCCCTCGGGGCGGCCGACGCTCGCGACAGCCCGGGCAGCCTCCAGCCGCACTGTTTTGTCGGAATCCGCAAGAACTTCGGTTAAATGCGAGAGCACTTCCAGGTCGGTCAGTGAGCGGCACTGGACGAGGGCGAGCGCGCACTGTCCGCGCAAAGGGCCGCCGCTGTCCTGGTACCCTCCCCAGACCGGTTCCATCTGCACGTGCCGCAGGCCGCGAAGATAGAGTCTCGGCTCGTCGTATTCTAGGGCTGCCAGCGCCCTGGCAAGAGCGATCTTCGCCCAACACTGTTGGTCGGCCGCTTCGAAGAAGTGCTCAAAGGCCCTCGCGAGGTCGGGGATCAGTTCTCTCCAGCCGAGCTGCTCGGCTTTCTGCGCTGCCTTCGAAACCAGGTAACTACTCCTGTTCGCGAGGGCCTTCCGGAGCAGGGCAATCCCGGCCGCATCCTCCTTCACTTCTTGGATCGCGGCCAATGTCTGGTCAAACTTCTTCATTTAAAACACAAGGCGCGCAGCGATCTGGATAGAGCGAGACCGGTTTGCCTGCTGCGTGATCAGGCCGAATGCCGAGTTGGTAGGCGCGAGGTTCGGGAAAGCGAATGTGGGATGGTTCATCACGTTGAAAACCTCGAACCGGAGTTGCAAGTACGTCCTGCCCTCCTGCAGGATCGGGAAGCGCTTCAGCACGGATGCGTTTAGCTCGTTTGTGTTATCACCGCGCAGGCTCGAAAAGGTGGTGGAGAATGTCCGGATGTGATACGCAAACTGTTCCTGCGGCTTTGTGGCGAACGCTGAGGTGTTGAAAGCTAGTCCGTTGGTCTCGCGCTGATTGAAGTGCAGTTTGTCTCCGCTGTAGACCAGATCGCCGATGGTCGTGGAACTGGTTCCCATCCAGGTGAAGGGCTGGCCGGTCTGCATCGTGTAAATGCCGTTCAAAAGCCATCCTTTGGCAAGGGTGTTCGCCAATCGGGATTGAAAGTCAGGAGTGGGTAACTCATAGCTGACTGCGATCACTCCGCGGTGAGTATGGTCGAATACGCCGATACGTTTTTCGGGGCGAGGGTCCGTGTCATTCAACCATGTGGTCTGCTCAATCAGCTTGGAAAAAACATAATTGCCGATGATCGTCAGATTTCTGGAGAGACGGCGTTGAAGCCGGACATTGAGGCTGTGGAAGTAGGAACTGCCCACGTTGAGATTTTGAATCTGAACGCCGCCGCTGCCGCTGAAGCCGCCGTTGGTGTAACCGAGCGGGAACTGCGGATATTTCGCGAGAAGTTGCGCAACACTCGTCGTATTGCCGGCAGGAGTGCCGCTGGTGACCAGTCCTATGAACGGGTTCGGAACAGTGGCGCTCAACGCCGTGTTCAGCGCATTATCGCGAACCGGGAGGGTGCTCAGATACTGCCGCGGGATGCCGTTTAGCTGCGTGAGGTTGATCGGAATGTGGACGGAGTGATTGCCGATGTAAACGGCTTCGAGCATCGTATTTGTTGACAAGCTTTGTTGGAAGCCGAAGTTCCAGCGGAGCGAATACGGGCTCTTCATCTCCGGATTCATGAAGGAAACGGACTGCCCTAGGAAAGTGGTCAAGCCCACAGTGGAAGCATTGGGCAATTGGATTGATCCGCCCGGGAAAGGGTCGCTGAACGTGGCTGCCGGGGAGAGATAATTATTCGTGCTCGGCGTCATCGACGATTGTTGGCTGAAGCCCTCTTGATTAGTGATCGGCTGGGAGGAGTAGTTGCCGTTCTGAGCCAGCGTGGCGATGGTGATCGGTGCGACGAACATACCGAAACCTGCACGAATCACGGTTTTGCCCTTGAGCTTGTCCGGCGACCACGCCAGGCCGAAGCGCGGGCTCACAAGATGCGATGTGTTGTCATACACGGCGCCGGCGCCCTTCGGATACGTGAGGCCGCCGGGAACGTTGAAACTGCCTGGGGGAATCTGCGGAATCGGATTCTGATTGTATTTGGCTATGGCCGCCTGCGCGATCGGACTGGGCGTATCAAACGCGAAGCCGTTCACGGTTCGGTTGTACTTCTCGTGGTACGGGCCGTCGCGATCGAACCGCACGCCCAGATTGATCGTGAGGTTGCGCCGTACGCGCCAGTCGTCCTGCACGAATCCGGAAACGTAATAGGAATACCAGGAGCCATATGTGTTGATGTCGTAGGTTCCTTGCGTCGGCAGGCCGAAGAGAAACTGCGCCAGGTCCTGTCCCATGGCGACGGCTTGCGAGGCAGCACCCGTTTGGTTCACCCAGCGGTTTCCGCCGAAGTTGAACGAGCCCGCTGCCGCGGCGTAGTTGATCGTGTTCAACCGGTATTGCCGCAGATCTGAACCTACGCGGAAGGTGTGATTGTTTCTGATCGTCGTCCAGGATCCGTAGAACTGCAGCGATTGGGATGGACGCTTCGAAGCCTGATTGAAACCGAGCGATTGAAAGGCTGTGCTTGTATCGAAGTACACGTACGGAAGGGCTGGGCGTGCCGAGTTTTTCACCAGGTATGAGGGAAAGCCGAGGGACGTCGCGTCGAATCCTTCACTGGGATCAGTAGAGCTTTCGAACATGTACGTGTAGTTCAGACGTACGTTCAGGACGTTGGTTGGTGTGACCATGTAGACCTCATCGAGGCTGGCTCCCCAGTTCTCCCGGCTCGTGATCTGGCCGCTTGCGATGTTCGAGAAGTAATCGTTCTTCTTCGCGTAGAGCGCGTTGTGCCGCGCGTTGAAAGACATGCGGCTTTTGCCGCTCATGTTGTAGTCAAGCGACCCGGTTTCGTTGTCCGCAGTGTTGATATTCGGAGCCGTGGTGCCGAAATTGTAGTAGCCGTTGGCCTTTGTGGTTGCATTGGTGCCGGACACGTTCGGGGCAGGGAAGAACTTCAGATACGCGGCGGATATCGGATTGATGCGGCTGGCTGGAATCTGATTGTTGGCGAGCGGCTGCCGGACGATTGCATTCCCGTTCTGCACGGCGCTGTACGGGTCATACAGAATAGTTCCGTCCGCGCGCAGGACCTGTGAGAAATCACCGCGTTTCTCCTCCGCCGTGGGTACGCTCACGAACGTGGTGAAGGGCTGGCGGTTCGTGTCATTCTGCCACGCAAAAAACCAGAAGAGCTTGTTTCTGCCGTCCAGGATTTTCGGGATCCATACGGGGCCGCCGGCGCTGACGCCGTACTGGTTGAACTGCGTGACGGGATTGCCGAGCCCCTTGGCGTTGTTGAAGAAGCTGTTGGCGGTGAGGTTGGACGGCTGGTTGTTCTCCCACAGGCTGCCGTGAAGTTGGTTGGTGCCCGACTTCATCACCATGTTGATGGTGCCCCCGCGCGTATGGCCGAAGCCTGCATCGGTGTCGAGCACTTTCGTCCGGACTTCCTGGACCGCATCGCGAGGCGGTGTGTAGGCCGAGCGCAGGTCCCACGTGGCGTTGGGCGCGCCGTTCAGAAGCATCTCGCTGGACTGGGTGGGCGTGCCGCCAATACTGAAATTGTTGGAAGAATCATAGGTCTGCACCGCGCCGGAAGCCGAGCCGCTGCTGGTGAACGGGCTATAGATGACGCCGATTTCCATCTGCGCCAACATCCAGGGCGAACCGCCATTCAGGGGCATGTTCTCGACCTGTTTCGTTGTGATGGCGCCGCCGACGGATCCGTTCTCGTTATTGACGAGCGGCGCTTCGGCGGTTACCTCGACGGACTGCGCCGTATCGCCGAGTTCGAGTTGAATGTCGATCACGGGATGCTCTCCAGCTCCGAGATGGACGCCTTTGCGGATCGCTTCATGGAAGCCGGGCGCCTGGGCGACGATGTCGTAATCACCGGGCGACAGAAACGGCGCGGTGTACTGACCGCTCAATGCGGATGTGACCTGGAGCCTGGTGTTGGTCTGAACCTCTGTGACAGTGATCTTCACGCTGGGGATCACGGCTCCGGTGCGATCTGTAACAGAGCCGCTGATGGTACCGCGAAATTCCTGGGCCAGAAGCAAACCCGGGAATGTAAGAAACAGCGCGAGGTTTCTGAAATGCATGTTGCCTTCTGAAGCGGAGAAGCTAAGTACGGTCGATTATATAAACTTTTCGCGCGGTTCAAGCTTGGGGCGCACCGCAGAATGCTATTAGCTCTCAACCCGGAACTCGCCGGGCCCTGGAGACCCTGCGACTTTTTGTCTGGATTTCGCGGAATTGAGTCAGGAGGTTTCGTCCATGTTGCAAAAACTGACCCCGACGGTCCTGATGGGTTCCGTGTTCTTTCTCGGGACGCTGTTCGCCACCGACCGGGCTCTCCATTTCATTCCAATTGACTATCCGAACGCCGCTTTCACCTTGGCGGAAGGGATCAACCCGGGTGGCGATGTCGTCGGCATGTATTCTGACCATTCCAACGTGGTGCATGGCTTCGTGCTCCGCCGGGGCGTCTTCACAACCGTGGATTATCCCGGATCGGCCTATACCGAGCTGAGGGGGATCACTCCGGGCGGCGACCTCGTCGGTAACTATGCCATGCCGGGAGAGAACCCGGGCTTTACGCTGTCTCCGGGCGGGGCGCCCGTTAACATACACGGGTTCGTGCTCAAGCGCGACGGCACCCTGATCTCACTGGCTTACCCGGGACACCCCAATATGATTACCGCCCGCATTGCCCCAGATGGCTCCGTGGTTGGCTGCTTCCATAATCATGATTTCGGATTCTGGATGCGCGGCTTCCTCTGGAAAGACAACGTCTACACGGGTTTGGATGGTACATATTTCGGGCTCAACGTGCCCTCCTCGATGAATAACGGCGCCAGTCCGGATATGGGAACGATTGTGGGGTTTTCGATGGATATGATGCTGAACAGAAACCGGGCTTACGTTATCCGGAACGGGAACCTGGCTCCGTTCGACTATCCCAGCGCCTCGGTCGTGTCCACTCGAGCTTGGGACATCAATCCGTCCGGTGCCATCGCCGGCGATTACCGGGATGCCAGCGGCACGCATGGCTTTCTGCTGGACCATGGCGCGTTCACATCGCTGACTTTTCCGGGCGCACGCATAACCCAAGCGCGCGGTATCAACCCTGCGGGCTCCATCGTGGGGTGGCATGTGGATGCGGCCGGCTCTCACGGATTCATCGCCATACCCATGCCGGAAGACCAACACTAGCTTCGCGGAATGGCATAATGCCTGCGCCGCGGTCGAGCTCTGACGCTTCGGCCGCGCGCGTGGGCAAGTGCCACTTTGTGTACAATCAAATGCGCGAGGCACCCCATCATGGCGGAGCGATGGCGCGAGATTGAACGTCTCTTTCACTCCGCCTGCGGCCTGAGCCCAGACCAGCGCCGTCAGTACCTGCAACAGGTCTGCCAAGGCGATGAGGAGCTCCGCCAAGAGGTGGAATCGCTGCTCGCAAATGAAGAAGCGGCTACAGGCTTTCTGGAGCCTGGCTGCCCGGAGGCCCCCGCGGCGGCAACCACGCCGAAGCTCGCCATGGGGACGAAAATCCCTCCGTACGTTATCACGGAGTTCCTGCAAGCTGGCGGAATGGGCGAGGTATATAAGGCCGTCGACGCTCGCCTCGAGCGCACGGTGGCCATCAAGTTTCTTGCCGCCGATCCAGGAAAAGACAGTTTCGCGCGGGATCGCTTCCGGCGCGAGGCCCTCGCGGCTTCGGCCCTCAATCATCCCAGAATCTGCACCATTCACGACATCGGCGATTACAAAGAGCGGCCGTTTCTGGTGATGGAGTTTCTGGACGGAGAAACGCTGAAGGAGCGGATTGCCGTTAGGCCTTTCCCGATACCAGAGCTTATAGAAACTGCAGCCCAGATCGCTGACGGCCTGCAGGCAGCACACGCAAAAACATCGTCCACCGCGATGTGAAGCCGGCGAACATCTTCGTCACCGCCGGTGGACAGATCAAGATTTTGGACTTTGGTTTGGCGAAACGCTCCGTGCAGCCGCCTCGTCCCGCGCAAGCCGCGGACCAGCATCGCGCGTCCGGCCAAGTACCGGAACAGGGACTGACTCTTGCCGGTAGCATTACCGGAACACTCACCTATCTCTCGCCGGAGCAGGCTCGCGGTGAAGAGGTGGATGCTCGCAGCGACATCTTTTCTTTCGGCGTCGTGTTATACGAGATGGCAACGGGCCGGCCCACCTTCTGCCGAACCACGATCGCGGAACAGATCGACGCAATTCTGAACGAAGAGCCAATCAGACCGTCGCTGATCCGAACGATTCCCGCGGAGCTGGAACGAATCATTCTCAAGACACTGAAAAAAGACCCAAGGGACCGGTACCAGTCCATCGGCGAGATGCTTGCCGATTTGCGCAAGCTGCAGGCGGCGGACCGCCGTGCCTTGGGAAGACTCTCCTTTCTGGCTCTGTTGCTGGCGTGCGTAGTAGGGGTTGTGGTCGCCAGGCGGGCGCAGGCGCCCGGCGGAGTTCCCGAGTTGGTCCAACGCCAGGTCACCGCCAACCCAAACAATGATTCCGTCTACTTTGCCGCGATCTCACCTGATGGGAAGCAGCTGGCCTACACCGATCTTGAAGGTGTCCACCTGGAAGTACTCGACACGGGTGAGGTCCGCACAATTGGCTTGCCCCCGGGCTTTTGTTTTCGATGAGCGGCGTTGTGCTGGTTCCCGGAGGGAACCAAACTTCTCATTAGCGGTCCCGCTGGTGGCGGCGTTTGGGGTGTGTGGACTTTGTCGCTGGCGCGCGCTGACCTTCGCAAGATTCACGACGGAGGTGCCGGTGCGGTTCTTTCCCAGGACGGTTCGCGAATCGCGTTCGTCTGGAATCGGGAGATCTGGCTGATGGGCCCGGATGGAGAGCATCCGGCACTCTTGTTCCGAACTGCCGAGGGCGAGACGATTTCGAATCTGAAATGGTCGCCCGACGGCCGCTGGTTGACCTACAAGCGGAGCAGCCGCGGGTCCGGCACAAAGATCGTTGAGGCGCGCATTCCCGGCTCTCCCCGCTCCGCCAGGATTTTCGAAAGCGCGGATCTGGAAGCCTTCTGCTGGTTGTCTTCGGGACGGATTGTGCTCTCTCTATGGGAAGCTCCCGACCAGCCGGCGTCGAACCTTTGGGACTTGGCTGTGGACCCGAACACGATGCGGACGCCGGGGAAGCCGCGCCGCCTAACGAATTGGGCCGGTTTTGCCTTGGGACATGAAGGCCTCAGCGTTTCCAACGATGGCCGCCGCATGGCGATCACCAAGGAGCTGGATCAAAGCGACGTTTTCGTAGGCGACTTGGCCGGCTACGGCGAACGCTTGCGTAACGTGCGCCGTCTGACCTCGAACGACCGGGTGGATTGGCCGGGCGGCTGGAGTCCGGATAGCAGGTGGCTGCTGCTCCAATCGGACCGCGGCGGCCACATGGGGATTTTCAGGCTCCGCCGGGAGACCGGAGGAGACCGGAACCCTGAAGAAATTGTGAGCGGCCGCAGTGACGACCGGTCACCGGTATTCAGTCCCGGAGGAAGATGGGTTCTTTATCTGAGCTGGCGAGGCCAAGCCGGGACACAGAAAGCGGGGACGTTGACGCGGGTTCCTCTCGGCGGAGGGTTGCCGGAACCGGTTCTGGATACGAAAGGCTCGCTTACGTATCTCACTTCGAGTCACGTCCTGATTCCAACCACCGGCGGACATCCCGCTTTCCGATGCCCAACGCGGGCCGGCGTTGCGTGCATGCTGAGCGAAGTCCAGGGGAACGAAATCGTGTTCAGCTCCTTCGAGCCCGTGCCGGCAGCTGCGCGAACCGAAGTTTTCCGTGTCAAGGCGCACAATCCGGATGACGTCTATTGGGATCTATCTCCGGAGGGCTCGCGCATCGCCTACGGCGAGCGAGGCGCCCACTCCCTTATCCGGATACAGGCGATTCGCGCGGATATGAACACGAACAGCGAGATCCCCGTTCCTGAGTGGCCCGACTTGTACACCATCGGCTGGTCGGCAGACGGGACGAGTCTCTTTGCTACGGATTTCTCGCCGAGCGGAAGCTCCCTGATACAAATCCTCCTGGACGGGAAAACGCGCGTGCTCTACAAAGGTGCGAAAGAGCTGGAGTTGCCCAAGGCTTCCCCCGACGGCCGGTCTCTGGCATTCGGCGAGGTCGTGTCCAGCAGTAACGTCTGGCTCATCGAAAACCTGCCCTTCTAGACCGTTACGTAAGAGGACTACGAGGCAGGCGAGATCCTGAGTCCTCCGCGGCGGGCCGAAGTTCCCGGTACAGCCAGGTCCTTGCCAGCTTCCAATCGCGCATCACCGTGGCGAGGGAGACGTTCAGAACCTGCGCGACTTCCTCCACGCTCAGCCCACCGAAGTAACGCAGTTCCACGATTCGACTCTTCCGAGGATCCAATTTCGACAGCGAAAGCAGGGCTTCCTCCAGCGCCAGGATATCAATTCCGCGTTCCTGCGCTCCCACCACCGCGTCCTCAAGAGCGACCTGCAGCATTCCTCCGCCCCGTTTTGCATACTGGCGCTTGCGGGCGTGGTCCACCAGAATCCGGCGAATGATCTGTGCGCACAGGGCAAAGAAGTGAGTGCGGTTTTCGCACCGGATTCCCCCCGATCGA
Organism: uncultured Solibacteraceae bacterium; assembly: GCA_964464925.1. GTDB lineage: Bacteria > Acidobacteriota > Terriglobia > Bryobacterales > Bryobacteraceae > CAYXLI01. The sequence goes on from CAYXLI010000046.1 coordinate 13,211, forward strand.
ATCAGCTTCAGATACGCCTCGTTCGCCAAAGCCACAGACTGCAACGTATGGAGGAGTCCGCAACGGCCAATCTGCTTGCGGGCAATCCGCCGCAATTCCGGGTAAACGACAGGCATCAACTCGTTGAGTGCTTCCTCGTTCCCCTGACCCCAGGCCAGCAGTAAACCGCTGATCTCATGTGTCATACCGGCTCGGAATGTTAGCACAGGCGAGAGGTGTTGCGCCAGGCGTACTCCGGTGCGGCGGCGGACCGCTGGGAATTCCACTCTGCTCGTGATGTAGGCAAAACCGCCCATTCGGAATCCACCTCCGGAGAGGGGCAGCGACGGATACATTTCGTTTCGCATCGTCTGTCCCATCCGTGCGTCTTCCGTGTTGAGGGGCGGCGCCTACTTTCAGAGTAAAATTCAAATCGACGGTTGACAGTGCATCGACACCCCCCATGATCCTGCCGATCGATTTCTCTCAACAATTACAATAAAAGTTCCCCATGCGTATCGCTCTCGGGCAGATCAACAGCACGGTCGGCGACCTGCCTGGCAATCGAAAACTCATGCTGGAGCAGGCTCGCGAGGCCGCTCAGAAGCAAGCAGAAATCATCGTTTTCCCGGAGCTCTCACTGACCGGATACCCTCCCAGGGACCTGGTTGAGAAGGAGAGCTTCCTCACGCGCACGCAGCAGCACCTGGAGCAACTGGCCGAGGAATCGGCTTCTCTGGGCCTGGCAATTCTGTGCGGGTACGTTGGGCGGTCGGGCGCCAACACCGGAAAAAAGGTATCCAATAGCGCGGCACTTCTGCGCGGCGGGCAGATGCTGTTCCGGCAAGACAAGATGCTGCTGCCGACGTATGACGTGTTCGACGAGGCGCGTTATTTCGTTCCGGCCGAGAAGCAGTCCTTATTTCTTTTCGATGGGCAGCCGACCGCGATCACGATCTGCGAAGACGCCTGGAACGATAAACAGTATTGGGAGCACCGGCTGTACCAGCGCGATCCGGTGGAGGAACTGGCGCAGACCGGGGCAAGGATCCTGCTGAGTATCAATGCATCTCCGTGGCACATGGGCAAGCGCGAGATCCGCCGCGAGATCTTCGAAGCCGCCGCGCGGCGGTATGGAATTCCACTGGTGTATGTCAACCAGGTGGGCGGGAATGACCAGCTTGTGTTTGACGGGTCGAGTTTCGCCATGGACGCGCAGGGGCGCGTGATCGCTTCGGCGCGTTCCTTTGAGCCGGACCTGGTGATGGTGGATACGGAAACCGGAGAAGGCGACCACCATGCCAACTTCGGAGACGAGTGCGACGCCTGCTACGAAGCGCTGGTGCTGGGAACGCGTGACTATATTCGCAAGTGCGGATTCCGCAAAGTGCTGATCGGACTGAGCGGCGGCATTGATTCGTCGCTGACTGCCGCGATTGCGGTGGATGCGGTGGGGCGCGAGAACGTGATGGGCGTCGGCATGCCGGGGCCTTATTCGTCCGATCACAGCGTGAAAGATGCGCATGACATGGCGGTGAATCTGGGTATCCGCTTTGAGCTGCTTTCGATCAATGGGCCGTATCAGCGGTTCCTGGAGGAACTCGCGCCGGTGTTCGCCGGGATGAAGCAGGATGTGACGGAAGAGAATCTGCAGTCGAGGCTGCGCGGCGTGACGCTGATGGCGCTTTCAAACAAGATGGGGGCGCTGGTGTTGACGACTGGGAACAAGAGTGAACTTGCGGTCGGCTACTGCACGCTTTACGGCGATATGTGCGGAGGGCTGGCGGTGATTTCCGATGTGCCTAAAACGCTGGTTTACCGGCTCTCCAGGGTCGCGAACAAGAGGCACAACAATGCGATTCCGGAGAATGTGTTCGTGAAGCCGCCATCGGCGGAGCTACGTCCGGATCAGAAGGACACGGATTCGCTGCCGGAATACGATTTGTTGGACCGCATCCTGAAGTGTTACGTGGAAGAGTACAAGAGCCCGGCGCAGATCGCCGAGGAAGTAGACGCGCCGGTGCAACTTGTGCGGGACATCATCAACAAGGTAGATCGGAACGAATACAAGCGGCAGCAAGCGGCGCCGGGTCTGAAAGTGACCTCCAAGGCGTTCGGAATGGGGCGCCGTTTTCCGATTGCACAGAGGTTTTCCGAATGAGATATTTCGTGATCGCCGGGCTGTTGGCTGGAGCTGTTTTCCTTTCCTCGCAGACCGCGCCGCAGGAGCACGTTGGGCCGCTGCCCGATGGCGGGTTTCTGATCAATTGGGGTTGGAAGGTTCTGCCGGCCGGCAAGCAAGTGCCTACGGGGAACTTTCCCATGTCCTCCGCCCTTTCGAAAGAGGGCAAGTTTCTGCTGATTCTGAATGGCGGCTATATGAAGCCGAGTATTCAGGTGCTGAAGACAGACACATGGGAAGAGGTGGGGCGGACGCCGGTTGAGGACGGATGGCTGGGGTTGACGCTCTCGCCGGACGGAACGAAGGTGTATGTAGGAGGCGGATCGCGCGCGTCTGTTTTTGAGTTCGACTTTGCGGGCGGAGCGCTGACTCCAGCGCGCACGTTCGAGTTCGTTGCGCATGCGCAAAGGAAGTGGACCGATTTCATTGGCGACATCGCCATTAGTCCCAATGGGCGCTTTCTCTACGCGGCTTCTTTGTACAACGACGCGATCCGGGTGGTGAACCTATCGACCGGACGGATCATCGAGAACTGGCAAACGGGGCGGCGGCCGTACCGGATTCTATTCCATCCGGATGGCCGGTCGTTCTTCGTGACGAGTTGGGCCGACGGAACGCTTTACCAGCAGGATGCGGAGACGGGAAAGAGGCTGGGGCAGCTCCGGCTGGGTGCGCACCCGACCGACATCATCTGGCGACCGAAACAGGCCAAGGACGATGCCGAAGAGCTGGCGCCGTTCACAGGCAGGCTGTTCGTTTCGGCTGCGAATACGAACACAGTTTATTCCGTGGGGCTGACGGAAGCGGGAGAGATGCGGCTGGTCGAGTCGATCAATGTGGCGATGACTCCGCGTGAACCGCTCGGCATGACGCCGAGCGCGCTCGCGCTAAATCCGGATGGCAGCCGGCTGTACGTGGTCTGCTCTAACGCGAATGCCGTGGCGGTGGTGGATCTGCTGGAGGCGCGCAGCCATGTAGCGGGATTTATTCCGACAGGATGGTATCCGATTGCGGCGCGAGTGCTGGCGGACCAGAAGCTGCTGGTGTTCAACGGCCGGGGTTTGCGCTCGTTTCCGAATCCAGCGGGGCCGAATCCGACGAAGCGTGCGGCTCCAGTTCACCAGGGCAATAACAATATCGAGTACGTCGGAAAAATCCAGACGGGAACGATGTCGGTTGTGGACCGGTTCGACGACGATCAACTGGACAAGTACACGACGGCGGTGCTGAAGAATTCCCCATACCGGGACTCGCAGATGGAAGGCGTGACGATTCCAACCGGTAATCCAATTCCGGCGAGCCCAGGAGGGCCGACGCCGATCCGGCATGTGATCTACATCATGAAAGAGAACCGCACTTATGACCAGGTGCTGGGCGATATAGGCAAGGGTAATAGCGACCCTTCGTTGACGCTGTTCGGCGAAAATATTACTCCCAATCAACATAAGCTCGCGCGCGAGTTTGTACTCTTCGATAATTTCTACGTGAGTGCCGATGTCAGTGCGGACGGACACAACTGGTCCACGTCGGCTATTGCAAACGACTATGTGGAGAAGATGTGGCCGAACAGTTATGGCGCGCGGCGCACGCATTACGACTACGAGGGAGGGGAGATCGCGGCGCTTCCGCCGGCCGGCTACCTATGGACGAACGCGTCATCGAAGGGTGTGACCATGCGCAACTTCGGCTTCTGGTGCACGAATAATCCAAAGCCGCAGCCCGGCATGACGCAAGTGCAAATGGTTCGGGACCCGGTGCTGGCGAAGGTGACGAACATGAACTACCGGGGCTTCGACCTGGACTACCCGGACGTGGAGCGCGTGAAGGTATTCCAGGCCGAACTTGCCGAGTGGGAGAAGAGCGGCCAGATGCCGCAACTGGTTCTTCTGCGCATCGGCAACGATCATACGAACGGCACGGCGGCAGGCAAGGTGGCGCCACTATCCGCGGTGGCTGATAACGATCACGCTGTCGGATTATTGGTGGAAGCCGTTTCGAAGAGCAAGTTCTGGGCGAACACGGCGATTTTCATATTAGAGGATGATGCGCAGAACGGACCGGATCATGTGGATTCGCACCGGTCGCCTGTATACGTGCTGTCTCCGTACACACGGCGGGGAACCGTGGACAGCAGCATGTACAACACAACATCCGTGCTGCGAACGATGGAGTTGATTCTGGGGCTTCGCCCCATGACGCATTTCGACGCGTCCGCCAAGCCGATGTTTGCGGCATTCACCAATACGCCGGACGTGCGGCCTTACCAGGCAGAGGCGCCGCGCATCTCTACCACGGAACGGAATCCCGCGACAGCGCCGCAGGCAGCAAAGGCGGCGAAGATGGATTTTGACGAGGCCGACCGTGCCGACGATGAAGAACTGAACGCAATGCTCTGGCGCTCGATTCGAAAGACGGAGCCTCCGGTTCCGGTCTCCGGCTATCACACCCGCTAATGGCTCATACATATCTCTGCTTCGTTTGGCACATGCACCAGCCGTTCTACAAGGACCTGGTTTCGGGTGAGTACAAGCTGCCGTGGACGCGCATGCATGCGCTGAAAGACTACTACGGGATGGTGAAGGTATTGGAGGACTTTCCCAGCATTCACCAGACGTTCAATCTTGTGCCTTCGATGATGGTGCAGGTGGAGGAGTACGCCGCGGGGGAGGCCTTCGATCCGTTCCTACGATGCGCGTTGAAGCCCGCTGAACGGCTTGACGAGACGGAGCGCAACTTCATCCTGCGCTACTTTTTTCAGGCGAACGTAGCGAAGATGATCTACCGGTATCCCCGGTATCGCGAGTTGTATGAGATTTGGGCCGCCATGCATGGCAACTTCTCACGCGCGCCGAGGCTGTTTGGAGCCCAAGCGATGCGAGACCTGCAGGTGCTTTCGCAACTCGCGTGGTTTGACGAAGAGTTCCTGCAGCATGACGACGACATCAGAAACCTGGTGGCGAAGCAGCGCGACTACAGCCTGGATGACCAGGCTCTGCTGGGACGCAAGCAGCAGGAAGCGTGCGGCAAAGTGATTCCGATTTACGCGGAGTTTGCCGGGCGCGGACAGATTGAGCTGTCGACCACGCCCTTCTATCACCCGATTCTGCCGCTGTTGTGTGATACGCAGGTGGCGGATGTGGCTCACCCGCACGTGCCGCTTCCATCGCGCTTCCGCTATCCGGACGATGCGCGTGTGCAACTGCAGCGCGCGCGGGCGTACATGGAGCAGAAGTTCGGTTATGAGACGGCAGGTATGTGGCCCTCTGAAGGCTCCGTTTCTAACGAGGCGTTGCACCTGGCAGCGGAAACGGGTTTCCGCTGGTTCGCCACCGACAACGGCGTACTGGCCAGGACCTTGCATCAGAGTGCAGGTGCGCATCTGACGTACCGCCCGTACCGGTGGAAGCAGGGCGAGCACGAGATGAGCGGCATTTTCCGGGATCACTACCTGAGTGACCTGATCGGGTTCGTCTACGCACGTATGAATCCGGCGGATGCAGCCACTCATTTTCTAGACCGGATCCGGGAGAATTGCCGCGGCGTTCTGGCGAGCGGACGCGACGCCCTGGTGCCCATCATTCTCGACGGTGAGAACGCATGGGAGTATTACGACGAGAGCGGCCGGCCCTTTCTGCGCGAATTGTACCGCCGCATCGCAGATGACGATCACATGACGGCGCTGACGGTCTCTCAAGCCTTGGCGAGAGTGGAACCGCAGAAAATCGAGTCGATTTTTCCAGGCTCCTGGATCAATGCGAACTTCGATGTATGGATCGGGGCGGAGGAGGATAACAAAGCGTGGGATTATCTTCTGCATGCGCGGCAGACCTACGATCGCGTGATCCAGTCGCCCGAGGCCGCTCACCTTCCTGAAGATCGCAAGAAGCTGGCGTATGAAGAGCTTCTGATTGCAGAGGGGAGCGATTGGAACTGGTGGTACGGACCGGAGCACGATTCCGCGAACCGGCCGGAGTTCGACCAGCTTTTCCGGGATCATCTTGCGAATGTATACCTGGCGTTGAAGCTCTCGCCTCCTGAAGAGCTTTCGCGGCCGATCCTGCGCGCTGTGGTGAAGGAGTTCCGGCAGCCGCCGACGGGGCCAGTGAAGATCCAACTGGACGGACTGGTCTCATCGTATTTCGAGTGGCTAGGCGCCGGATCGTACCGCGTGGACAACCGGTCGGGGGCTATGCACGGGCAGCGCTTCTTCGTGGAAGAACTGCATTACGGGACGGATGGGCAGACGCTTTTCCTGCGGCTCGATTTCGTGAAGGACAGCATCACGGACATTTCGAAGACAGAGATTCGTGTGAACATCGCCGGCGCGGACACGCGCGCACTGGCCGTGGGTTTGAATGAATTCTCGGAAGAGGTGCAATGCGCATACAACAAAGTTTGCGAGATGGCGATTCCGCTGAAGCCGCTCGGCTTCTCGCAAGGGCAGCCGGTAAGATTTCAGGTCTCGCTCTGGTCCGCCGGGCTGCCGATGGACGCACTTCCGCCGCAGGGCTGGCTGGAGATCTCCAGCGCTGAGCCGATGGACTGGGTTCTGTAGCCTACTTCGATTTCCGGCTGGAGTATTTGTTAAGACTGGAAATGAGTGTTTTTGCCGGACCAGCCGGTACAGGGGCTTTACCCTTGACTACTTCTTTGTTGTCGACATCCTTGCCGTAGAGTTCGCGGTTCGTCTCATCGTCCGGACGCAGCGTAGCGCCGTCCAACGCAATGCCTGCGAACACACCGCGCGAGCGGGAATAGGAGAGAATTTCGGCGTGCATCGCCGCGTCCGTCTCCGCTGAACTGGTTCGGCCTACGGGACCTGCCGCCACGCTGGCGTCGGCGCCGACAGTGAACTTGCTGGAAAGGAGTTTCTCACCGCCACGCTCGTTCAACACCAGCATGATGACGTCAGTTTCGGATCCGCCGATCTGGAATCCGAAGCTACCGCCTTCCACCTTGATGGCGGCAGGCGCACTCCAGCCGACGCCGCCCTGATTGCGGCAGAGGACGAAGCCGCGGCCATATTTGCCGCCGATGATGAACGCCGCCTTCTTCACCCCGGGGACCAGCACGACGCATTGGGACTTGTCGAGCAGATCCTGTGGAACCGCTTTGTCGCCGGCATCCATGATTTCGTGCAGCATCGAATCGGCTTCAGTGAGCCGTTTGTTCGCGCTGGTATCCTTTTTGGCGGCCAGCGCCGGAACGGAAAGTGCGATCAGACAAACAGCAACATTGCGGAAGGCCTTGGAGCTCATAGCTGCATTGTAGCCAACGGAGACGACGGGTACCAGCGCTAAACTTACAATATGAGAGCGAAGTTATCTGTCTTCGCGTTGCTGGCCGCGTGCACGCTGTTCGCATCGCGCTCCGATTATCTGAGCATCAAGCAGAAATTCCGAGCCATTCAATCCGGACAGGCGGCCCGAGGAGCACGCGTTCCCCTTCCCTCGAGCGAACTGAACGCATACGTGCAGACGGAGTTGCCGAAGGTAGCGCCGCAAGGGATTCGCAGGCCGATTGTGGAACTGATCGGGAACAATACAGCTCGCGGAACGGCATATATCAATTTCATGAAGGTGCAGAACGGCAGGGGCCAGGCACCCGGGTGGATGATGCGCAATCTGCTGGACGGAGAGCATGAGGTGGTGGTCACGGCCAATGTCACTTCTGCGAACGGATCTGCGGTGGTGCACCTGACTCGCGTTGAGATCGGCGGAATTCCGGTGGAAGGCGCGGCGCTCAATTTTCTGGTCGACAACTACCTGCTGCCGAATTATCCGGAGGCCAAGATCGGGCGGCCATTCCAACTTGACTACAACATGGACCGCCTCGAGGTGAAGCCGGGCATCGCCTACGTGGTGTTACGCCGGTAAAACGCGCGCCGCCTGGCTACGAAGCTGAATCCGCAGATTGCAAAAAAGGGGCGCCAAGGAGCACCCCTCTTTTTGCATCTGAAAGGCATTTGGAAGTATCGTAAGGACATTTAAAAGGGAGGAAAGACCTTGTCTCTTACCCGCTCGCTCGCTGTCTTTGTACTTGCAACCGCCGCGGTTTGCGCAGCACGCTACGATCTATCTCAACTGGGCAAAGTGGTTCGCGTTACCGATCCCCAGATTTCACCAGACGGCACATCGGTGGTTGTTGTGGTCTCGCGGCCAAACTATGAAGAGAACCGGTTTGACGCTGAACTCATCCTTGTGGATACGGCCAGCGGAAATCGCCGAGTACTCACGCGCGAGCGCCGCGAATTGACGTCGCCACGATGGTCTCCCCAGGGAGACCGTCTCGCGTTTCTGTCACAGCCTGCGGGCGCGGCGAAGCCCCAGGTCTTCATTATGCCGATGAATGGCGGGGACTCGTGGCAGGTGACGAAATCAATCACCGGCGTGCAGCAGTTCGCCTGGAGTCCGGATGGCCAGCAGATCGCTTACGTGGCCGAGGAGGACAAGCCGAAGCGGACGGGAGAGGAGCGGCATAACGATTCGTTCGAAGTCGGCAACAACGATTTTCTGGTGACGGCGGAGCCACTGCCCGTGCATTTGTGGGTAATCGGAGCGGAAGGTGGAGCAGCCAGGCGGCTCACGTCGGGTACATGGACACTGCCGATCAGTCATCCCCCAAGTTCACCGGCATCGCCGCCATCGTGGTCTCCGGACGGGAAGTCAATAGCGATTGTGAAAGTTACGGATCCGCACTCGGGAGATAGCAATCGCAGTTCGATTACGATTCTGGACGTAGTGACGGGATCGGCACGAAGCGTTACGGGCAGGATGGAGAACGAATCGCAGCCGGTGTATTCTCCCGATGGCACACGAATCGCATTCTGGTATCCGCGGGACAACGACACCCGGAACGTCAACGACATTTACCTGGTGAATGCGGCGGGGGGCGACGGGGTGAACCTTACGCGTGCGATCGACCGGAATATCTCCCGGGCGATCTGGATGCCCGGCGGAAAATCGCTGCTGGTGGGCGCGAATGATGGCACGAGCACCAGCCTTTGGATTCAGCCGCTGGATGGCAAGGCCCGGAAGCTGGCGCTCGGGAAGACGACCATATCGGGCACGTTCTGGGTAGATGTGTCGGTAAGCAAAGAAGGAGCGCTGGCGTTTACGGCAACCGAACCCCAGAGGCCGGCTGAGTTGTACTTCCTGTCCTCTATCGACGCGCCGGTGAAACGTCTTACGGACTTTAACAATGCGGTGGCTTCGCTGGAACTAGGGAAGACGGAGACGATCCGCTGGAAAGGGCCGGATGGGTTTGAAGAGGACGGAGTGGTCACCTATCCTCCGGACTTCGAAGCCGGGCGAAAGTATCCGCTCGTATTGTATGTACATGGCGGCCCGAGGTCAGCGTCCAAGGAGGGGTTCAGTTCGCGTGCGCAACTGCTGGCCGCGAAGGGCTGGGTGGTTTTTGAGCCCAATTACCGCGGCAGCGACAACCTTGGCAATGCGTATCAATCGGCGATATGGAACGATGCCGGCGATGGCCCGGGGCGCGACGTGATGGGTGGTGTCGAGTATCTGAAGCGGCGCGGTTTTGTGGACGAATCGAAGATGGCAGTGTCCGGCTGGTCCTATGGAGGGTACATGACCACATGGCTGCTGGGGCACTATCCGGTTTGGAAGTGTGCGGTTGCGGGAGCGGCCGTGACGGATTGGATTGACCAGTACACCATCGGCGATGCCAACGTGCGGCGCGGTCAGGCGTTCGGGGGATCGCCCTATACGAGGAATCGAATGAAAGCGTATATCGATCAGTCGCCGATTACGTATGCCGCAAGCATCAAAGCGCCAACCCTAGTGCTGTCAAACACCGCCGATTATCGAGTGCCCGTGACGCAATCGTACAAGCTATATCGCGTACTGAAGGATAACGGCGTGCCGACAAAATTCGTGGCCTATCCGATTCCGGGGCACAGTGCCACGGATCCGGTGCGCCAAAGGGACGTGGACCGCCGGTGGATCGCGTGGCTGGACCAGTATCTGGAGGGGAAGGTGTCAGCCGACTAGGGCTGACGAGCGAGATGCGCAACGGCGGCCTCCAGCCGTAATGCCAATTCCCGCGGTTCGTGAGAAGGGTCCGCTTCCACAGGCTGGCCGACCCGCACAGTAAGGCCGCCCGAGTGGAACCAGCCGGAGCCACGGACCTTCATTTCCGCCAGTCCCGCCAGATAGACCGGAAGGGCGGCCGTGCGGAGTTCCTTCCACAGCAGGCCGGCGCCTGTTTGAAACGAATGCATTTGGACATCACGGGTCCGTGCGCCTTCGGGAAAGACGAGTATGTGATAACCGGCATCCACGGCGCGGCCTGCGTGGTCGAAGCTGCGGCGGAAGCCTGTCTTCTGGGGCAACGGGAAGACGTTGAAGAGCGAGGTGATCAACCAATAAGCGATGGGAGCAACGCAATTCAGAAACCGATTTCCCTGGCCGCGCCCTTTCCGCAGATTGAGCAGCAGTTCGCCACTCATGGCTACGGCGACTCTGCGCCGCACGCGCGCAGGCAGCGCGTAGAGAACGAGGGGAACATCGTAAGCCGTCACATGATTGGCCACGATCAGCATTCGGGTGGATGGTAACTGCCGGAGCTCCGATTGCACAGAGGGCTTGGCCAGCAGCCAGACGAGCGGGCGAATCAAGGCTTCCTGAAATATTGCGCGGACGAGTTGAAGGACCGGGCTCCATGGCCAAGTGGGATAGAGGTGCTCCCCGGCGGGCGGGGCGGCAGTCGCGGCTCCGGGTTGTCTCAGCAAGCCGCGTACATCGTCCGCTGTGTGTACGCCGGCCCAGGCAGCGTCATCGAGGGCGACGCCGAACTGCGATTCCAGGCGCGCCTGCAGTTCGACGCGTCCGAGACTGTCGAGTTGCAGATCACCGCCCCGAAGAATCGACGATAGGGTGTCTGGATCGCCGCCGGCTGCAAGGCGGCGGGCAACCTCGCGACGGAGAACCTTGCCCGCGGAGTTGCGCGGCAAGTCGGGCTCCGGCCAGACAACCCAACGATGGATCTGCTGGTATTCGGCTAGTTCGCGATTCGCAGCTTTGATAGCAGCCGCCGGATCTAGAAGTTCCCGAAGGACGAGGACGGCGACCGGCTCCGGACCGCCGGCGCCTTCGCTTTCGATGATGGTGCAAGTCTTCACCAGCGGTTGGCGCAGCAATGCCGTCTCGACGTCCTCCGGAAAGATGTTCAGGCCGGCGGCGGTGACGATCACCTCTTTCTTGCGCCCGCGGTAACGCAGGTTGCCTTCCGGGTCGATGGCTGCAAGGTCTCCGGTGGCGAGCCAATCGGAATCGCGTGGCTGCAGATGTCCGTGCTGCCACGTCAAACCCGCGACGGTGTCGCCCCGCACCAGGATCTCTCCGTCCTGGCCCAATTGAATTTCGCGCCCCGGCAGAACTTTGCCAACGCTGCCGCGTGCCTGGTGGAACGGGTGGTTCAGACTGACGAGCGCGGCGGTCTCGGTCATTCCGTAGCCCTGGATAACGGCGAAGCCGAGCGTCGTCCAGAAGCTCTCGAGTCCGGCGGGGAGGGTGGCTCCTCCGCAGACAAACGCCCAAAACTTAAAGCCGAACGCGGCATGCACGTCACGGAATACCCACCATCGTTTCCAGACTGGAATCTCTCGCGCAGCGCTGACGCGTGCCTCCAGACCGGGAAAGAGCGTGAGGAGATGAGTGCGGAGGAGATCGAGAACGCGAGGTACGGCTGCGAGCACCGAGACGCGGGGACGCCGGATCGCAGGCAACAGCTCGAGTGCAACCAATCGCGATTGGAAGTGCACTTCGGCGGCCAGTAGCGCCGGGATCCAGATTCCCATGAACTGGCCGAAGACATGGCTGAGCGGCAAAGTGTGCAGGAACCGGAGGGGATGAAAGATCCGCTCATACCTGAGGTATTTTTGTATCTCCTGCTCGATAGGTCGAAGGCTGGCGAGCACATTGCCATGTGTGTGCACGATGCCTTTGGGCTCAGCGGTGGTGCCGGCTGTGAAGATGATCTGAAAAGGATCGCTATCCTTGAGGTCCGGGATCATTGAGCCCTGTGCTTCCGGCAAACCGGTCCTGAGAGATTCGAAAATCAAACAGGGTAAACCGGAGGGCAGGGCGGCGGCGTGACCAGCGTCGGCGCACACAAGGAGCGGGGCAACATCGGCCGCGACGCGCCGGGAGAACTCGGCTGTGCCGGCAGAATCGATGGGAACTGCGAGTACGCCCCGCATCAGGCAGCCGAAGAAGGCCGCCAGCCATGGCCCGCTGTTCTCGCCCCAAAGCAGGACGCGTTCGCCTTTGCGGATCCCGCGGCGTTCGAGCTCGGCGCCGAAACGGGCCGCCAGTGTGGCGAGCTCCGCATAGCTGGTCCGGAAGTGGCGGACGCCTGAGTGGGTAACGGTGGCGGTCTGACGGCCGTTGCGCCGAAAATCGTCGAGCAGCGTGGCGAGATGCGCGCGAGCTCCCATGCCACGACGAGTATAAGCAATCAAGCAGGCCGAATGCGGGCGGCTTTATGACACAGCTTTTTTACGGGCCGCAGCCTCGGGCGCGGGCGAGGAGGAACTCGCGTTCGCGGGCGTTGCGTGTGAGTGAGGCTGCGCGCTCGAATTCCTGACGCGCTTCCTCGAAACGGCTGAGCTTGTTGAGGAAGTCGCCTCGGACGCTAGGCAACAGGTGGTACTGCTGAAGGGACGGCTCATTTATCAGCGCGTCTACGCACTCCAGGCCTGCTTGGGGACCGAATGCCATCGCAATCGCAACGGCGCGGTTCAGCTCCACAACCGGCGAGGGAGTGAGCCGCGCCAGCTCTGTATACAGGTCCACCATGTGACGCCAATCAGTCTCCTGCGGAGTAAGGGCTCGCGCATGACAAGCGGCAATCTCGGCCTGCAGGGCATACGGTCCGCGCGCCCCGCCCAGCTTCCCGATACACTGAATTGCGGCAAGGCCGCGACGAACGAGGAGTTGATCCCAAAGCGCACGGTTCTGATCGAGCAGCAATATGGGCTGGCCCGAAGGGCCCACCCGCGCTCTCGACCGGGAGAACTGAATCTCCATGAGCGCAACGAGGCCATGAACCTCGGTCTCTTGCGGGGCGAGTCCGGCCAGCATGCGCCCGAGACGGAGCGCATCCTCACACAACGCAGGGCGCATCCAGTCGTCCCCGGCAGTGGCCGCGTAGCCTTCATTGAAGATGAGATAAATAACATCGAGCACGGAGGAGAGGCGTACGGAAAGCTCAGCGCCGTGGGGGACCTCGAACGGGATGTTCTTCTCAGCAAGCGTTCGCTTCGCGCGGACGATTCGCTGGGCGACGGTTGGCTCGGGTACGAGAAACGCGCGCGCGATTTCCCCGGTGGTGAGTCCTCCGAGCAGGCGTAGCGTGAGCGCAACACGCGCTTCGGAGGAAAGAATCGGATGGCAAGCTGTGAACATGAGGCGCAGCAGGCCGTCGCCCAATTCGTCTTCGGCGGCCGCCTCCACATCCATTGCGCCCTTTTTCTGCAAGCTTGCGAGCTCGTGACCGAGTTCCTGGTGCTTGCGCTGCAGACGCTTGTTGCGCCGCAGATGATCGATCGCACGAAATTTTGCAGCGGCCATCAGCCACGCGGCCGGATTTCGGGGAATGCCTGACACCGGCCATTGCTCCAATGCGGCGACAAGGGCGTCGTGCGCGAGATCCTCGGCAATGCCGACGTCGCGCACGATCCGGGCCAGACCGGCGATGAGCTTCGGCGACTCGATTCGCCAGACTGCATCGATCGCGCGATGTGTACCGGTAGCCTCCACGACTACCGATGACAACATCCCTCAGGCGTGCAACGCAACTACCTAGGTTCGTTTTTTGCGTTTTGCCCGAATTGAGGCTGCATCTCCGGGAACTTTCCGGCCACCTTCCGGACCTCTTCGGGGAAGTCGCCGAACTCCTGCACCTGGCGAATCTCAATCACTTCATTGCCAGAGGCGGGGCAGCGGGAAGCCCATTCGATGGCTTCTTCCCTGGAGCGGACCTGAATCATCCAGTAGCCCCCGATGACCTCCTTCGCTTCAGCGAAAGGGCCATCAGTTACTTTCGGCTTGCCGCCCTCGAACGAGACCCGCGCGCCCATCGACGGCGGATGGAGACCGTCGAGCGCGAGCAATACGCCGGCCTTTTGCATCGACTCGTTGTACTTCATCATTGCCTCAACCGCCTTGGCGTCAGGCATCGCGCCGGGCTCGGCTTTCTCATATCCCTTCGGGATCATAATCATCATGAATCGCATTTCCGTATCTCCTCTGACCTTTGGCTGAATTTTGCCTCTATCCTGGCGTCGAACCAGGGGCGGCCGAATCGACAAGGCTGTGCGAATTTTTTTTTGAGATTTTCAACTGCCGAAAATGATGTGACCTGGGCGGGGGCTGCCGCTACCAAACTCCCGGCAGGAGCTTGTAATGCGTGTGGCGAGCGAACTCTTCATAGCCAGGGAGTTCTTTGCGAAGCGTACGGTCTTCCATGGCGGCACGCCAGACAAACAGTCCGACGATCATCGCGACGGGCACGTACGTCCACCAGGAACCGAGAATGAGCGGCGTGGCGATGTTCTGGAGGATGCAACCGACATACATTGGATGGCGCACGAAACCGTACGGTCCGCTCGCGATGACATGGTGATCACGGTCTCGCTGAATACGGACCAGGCATTCCAGGTGGGGATTGGTGATCATTGCCGCCGTGATTGGGATCCAGGCGAGAAGAAACAGGATCACACCGGGGTAGACCATGTCGAAAGCCATCGCAGACCAGCCGAAACGCACCGCGTCCAGTCCTGCCACGAGCGGCACGATAAACAGCAGGATCGTACACAGCGCAACGAACACCTCGTCAAAGGATTCCGCTCCAGCCTGCAGTTTCGAGCGCGCAACCACTACATCCGGATTCTTCCGGATTACCAGAATCGCATTGATCGCCACACTGCAAAGACAGAGAGCAAGGTAAATCCATGCGCGCGAAACATCCACTTTGCCAGCCGCCGCGAAGAAGACGATAGCCCAGGCCGCAAGGGAGCCAAGGATCTGCATCAAACGTTTGAGGACGGCGCGCGTGATCTCCGGCACGTGCCCGCCGATCTGAACATCCGTTCGGGCGTACATTGCAGCCTCCACCCCAACGGTAGCGCGCAATTTGCCTTTGGGGAATGGGGGTCAGCCCACGCTACTGGCCGTCTGCGATTCTGCCGGCGATCTGCTTCGCCATTCGCACGCAGTCGGGTATGCCAACTCCGTAATAGGCGTTGCCCACCACGTGAAGACCGGGGAAGTCCTTCAGCATTTCTTCCACGAGTTCCACACGCTTCTTGTGGCCGACGGTGTACTGCGGCATGGACTGGGGCCAGGGAATGACGCGCTCGTGCTCGGGGGCCGCGGTAATGCCCATTTTCTGCGTAAGCTCGCTGCGGACGTCACCGACGTTGCCACTGACGAAGCAGCGGAGGAGTGCTTTGTCCTCCGGAACGCGATGCGGGAACTTCGTCCCCATCCAGGTACAGGCGGCTACGCTGCGGCGCTCGATTTTCGGGACAAGAAAGCCGAAGCCGTTCAGCGGATGCGGAACGTCAGAGCGCTTGTAGATGAGCGCGACCACGGTGGAAGAACTGTACTCGACGGGCGGAAACAGATCCGGGAGGACGTTCTGCGTCTTGCAGGCGACCACAACGCGGGATGCTTCGATCCACTCTCCGTCCACGCGAACGCGCCAGCCCTTCTCGACGCGATCGACTGTGCCCCGGATGATAGAAGAACCGACGCGGGCGACGAGCGCGTCCACTAACGAGCCGAGGCCATCGCGCAGGGTGCTGAAGAGAGGCCCTTGCGAGGGCTCGGGAGCCTGCCTGGCACCTTTCGTCAGGCTGCCGTAATTCTCTTCGTACTCGACGAACTTTGTCAGCACCGCCTGGGCGCTCATCTCGTTCGGATCGCCGCCGAAGACGCCGGCTAGCAGAGGCTCGGTCAGGTAATCCACCACGTCGCGCCCATAGTGGCCGCCGATGAACTTTGCCACGGAGACGTCGTCATCCCGATGCAGAGGGCGCCGGAATTGCTCGCGCAGGATCTGTAATTTTCCACCGAGGCCGATCAAGCCCGATCGCAAAATGGGGCCTAGCTGCACAGGAACCATCAGCCTCATGCCTTCCGGCATGCGCACCAGTTTGCCGCCCTTCCAGATCCAGGTTGCGCGCAGATGATCGTTGGATCCGATGATCTGATCGCCGAGCCCGAGTTCGACCGCAAGCTCGCGCGCCCAGGGTTTGGCTGAGACCCAACTATCCGGTCCGTGCTCCACCACACAGCCGCAAATCCGCTCTGTCCGGATGATGCCGCCGAGCGTATCGCGTTCAATGAGTTTGAAGGGAATTCCGGCTTTGGAGAGGTAATAAGCGGTGGCAAGTCCGGAGATGCCACCGCCTATAATGACAACCTGATTCACTTAGGGCTTGAAGTCCCGCACAATCTGCACCACAGCCTTGACGTTCTCTACGGGAGTTTCCGGAAGGATTCCGTGGCCAAGGTTGAAGATGTGGCCCGGCCGAGTGCCTGTGCGCTTCAAGAGTTCCTGTACGCGCATGCGCAACTCGGGCAGGGGAGAAAAGAGAACGGTCGGATCCAGGTTGCCCTGAACCGCCGACCGATAGCTGATGTCCATCCAGGCCTGATCGATGTTTACGCGCCAGTCAACTCCCATGACATCTCCGCCTGCGGCATGCAGTTCGCGGAAGAAACCCGCTGCGCCCGTTCCGAAGTGGATGACGGGAGCGCCGGTGGAACGGATGCGCTCGATTAGCGCCCGGGAGTAAGGGGCGACAAAGCGTACATAATCGTCCGGACCGAGCGCGCCCACCCAGCTATCGAACACCTGGATGACGCGCGCACCCGCCGCAACCTGCAGCAGGGCGAAGGATCCGAGCACGTCAACCAGCTTGCCCATCAAGCGGCGCCAAAGCGTCTCGTCGCGGTACATCATGGTCTTCGTGCGCAGGAACGTCTTGGACGGGCCACCCTCGATCATGTAGCTGGCGAGGGTGAAGGGTGCGCCCACGAAGCCGATAACCGGTACGCGCCCCGCCAGCGCTTTTACGACCTGCTGAATCGATTCGCCGACATAACCGAGGTCATCGGTGTTCGAGATGGACAAGGAATCGACGTCGTTGGACGTACGGACCGGGTTGTCGATCTGCGGCCCCTCTCCCTGCACGAACTGCAGCTTGAGTCCCATGGGCTCGACAGGCAGCAGCAGGTCCGCGAAGATAATCGCGGCGTCCACATCGAGAACCTCAACCGGCTGCAGAGTGACCGCAGCCGCCAGGTCGGGCCGTTTGCATATTTCGAGAATGCTGTGTTTGGCCCGGATGTCCCGGTATTGTTTCATGTACCGGCCAGCCTGCCGCATAAACCAGACGGGACGGACGTCCGTCGGCCGCCGGCGGCAAGCATCGAGAAAACGGCTGTTCATTGAAGCCACGCGCATGCCAGTTCCGATCTGTCTTCGCAGAGATACACGCGAAACCCTTTCGATTTCAACTCCGAGCGCCATAGCTGGCGCGTCTTGCTGTCGGGCTTAGCGCCGTCTATAAAGAACGGCTTAGCCCATGCCTCGCTGTCGATCGTTCTGGGTGCAATCACAGATGCCGACAACATTCCCTGGGACGGCCACCCGGTTCGCGGATCCATAATATGGCTGTAGATCCGGCCTTCGGCCCGGAAAAACTTCTCGTAACTTCCGGACGTGGACAGCGACTCATCCCTCAAGAACAACTCCTGCACTGTTTTCTCCGGCGATTTCGGATTGCGAATGCTCATCCGCCATCCGCGGGGTTCGTCCGGAGGAGTTCCGATGGCATAGATGCTGCTGCCGCCGCCGCTCACCATGGCGGATCGAACTCCATACTGCTTCAGGATTCCGGCCATCCGGTCCACGGCGTAGCCCTTTCCGATTCCGCCGGGATCGATTTCGACGCCCTTTTTCGCGAAACGCACCGTTAGTTCCTTGGCGTTGAGAATAATATTGCGATACCCGACATAGTCCAAAGCGCCACGAACCTCGGCCCGGTGCGGCAGATGTCCCGAGCCCTTGTAAAAGCCCCAGACTTTCATTAACGGTCCGACGCTGATGTCGAAAGCACCGTCACTGTGGCGGCTGTAGTCCAAGCAGGCCGCCAAAAGATCGAACAGCTCCTTTGAGACCTTAACGGGACGTTCCCCGGCATATTTATTGACTTGGCTCCATTCGCTAGTAGGACGATAGTTCGAAAGGAGTTGGTCTAGCCGGCGTACTTCTTCGAACGCCAATTCGATGATTCCCAACATCTTCTGACGGTCTTCCCCATAGGCGATAATGGAGTACGTTGACCCCATCGCGTCCATACTCTCTTCGAAGCGAAGAGTTTCTGGCCGTGCGCCGGTGAGGGTAACCCCCAGAGCCGTTACCATTGAAAATATCACAACGGCTTTGCGGGTGTCTGCCTTTTTTACTGAAAAGACGCGGGATAGGCAGTTTGTTATAACGTGTGGGAGAACGGAAGGCGATCGCTTCCGCACGAATTCGGGATCCACTTCTCCTAAGTTAGCCCCTAGGAAGGGACGCCCACAAGAGTAGGGTGAATTACATTTATCCTGTTCGCGGGCGACCTTTGCGGATTCTCTTCAACAAATGAGGGATGCGCGAGCCGAGGTCAGCAGCAATTGCGGCCTCGAAATGGAGATCCGGAACGCGGAACAGGTCGAGGCGATGCCCGACCTCACTCTTCAGAAATCCCTTGGCATGATTGAGTGCCTCCAGGGTCTGGGCCTGCGCGCCGGAGTCGCCAGTCATGGTCAGGCGTACGCTGGCACGGCGCCCATCGGGTGACAGCAGCACCTCCGAGATCCCCTCGATGTCGATCCGCGGATCGCGCATCTCGTAGTTGATGATTTCCTCCAACTCCTCCCGAAGGGCTTCAGCAACGCGCTCTGATCTGCGGGGGTCCATACTTCTACGCTAACCATTCCAAGGTTGCTGCCACAAGCATGCCGCCCAAGATGCCGGCGGCTTCATCTTCCACAGCACGAAGTGTGTTCTCCGCGATGACCTGATCACTGGCCACTGTGACTGCCGCGACGACACCGCGCTGCCAGAGTTCCTGATGGTCGATTTCCGCTACCGACACGTTGTGACGCGCGCGCAGACGATCTTTCAGACTCTTGACCACCTGCCGCTTGTCCTTTAAAGAGTGGGATTCTTCGATGCGTAGTTCCAGAGAGAGGACGCCAATGCACGCCATGTCTAATTGTTCACACGCCGCGGGCGCCGGCAAGCGAAATCGAGTTCAGTTCACCACTTCGATTTTCCTCGTTGCAAAGCAGGAGGTTTCGCCCGATTCCGTACGCGCCACCAATCGCAGCTCGTAGGCGCCGTTCCCCACGGAAGGAATGTACACCATGGTCTTCCAGCCGCATCTGGCCGCCTCTTGATAACCGGCATTCTGCGCGCAGTCCTGGCGGATGTGGAAGTGTTCAATGCTGCCCAGGCGATTCGCATCGAGAAAAACTTCAATTTCGCGAATTGGATTCTGCGCGCGCGTGCTATACGCGTATCCGGTGAGCGCCAGCCGATCCCTGGTCCTCAGCGCCGCGCGGTTTTCGGGACCATAACAATTCTCGATCTGGCCTACGACCTGCGGGGAAGACTGGCCGAGCGCCGCGAGTGGAACATCGACGTGCGCCGGACGGTCGGACGAGGGCAATTCAATCGGCTCCTCCTTGTCCACAAACCTTCGTACAACCGGCAGCGAACGCAAAAGAGATCGCGTGCGATACTGGCGCCTGTAAGCCTTCACTTCGCGCACATAATCGTCCAGATCGCACATTCCAAGCGGTTCGGTTGTGAGTGGTTCGTCCGGTAACGCCCTGTACATTTCGAGGCAGCCCTGGCAATGCTCAGCGGGGCAGGTTACCGATGTACGGGGCAACTCGGGGACGCCGTCAACAAACCAGTTGCGGCGGGTTTCGCTGAAGCAATATACCTCAATACTTCCGTCGTAGAGCACGTAGTAACTCAATGCGGGATGGAAGCACTGACGTCCCTTTGTCACCGGATTCGACAGCCGGTATTTGAGATCGACAGGCGTGTTGTAACGTCGCAGGATTCTTACCTCTTCCGGCTCGCGCGTTTCCCGCGATCCGTAAGCGCCCAGCGAGATCATCGCTCCTACATTTACGAAAAAACCATTGCGCTCAAAAAGAGCGATAGACCGCTCTCCTTCCGCCAGATTTTCAGGAGCGAGGACATAATTGATTTTGCTGACATGAAAACCCGCGTCGCGAATTCTTCCGATACGCTGCAGATAGGATTCTATCGAACTCTCTTCGCCCGGGTGATAGGACACGTTTAAAGAGATCCGGTCTTTGCGAACCGACTGGAAGAATTGGGGATCCCAGGTGCCATTCGTATCGATTCGGATATGAAACCGTTCATCCTGCGTCAACGAGTTCAGGAAACCCAAGATATTCCCGCGGTCCAGAAACGGCTCACCACCCGTGATTTTCAAATGAATCTCGCGCTGCGGCAACTCTTGAAAGACTTTCAGCCAACTCTCAACGGGGTAATGATCGAAGGCGTGGGCTTGGGGAGCACCCTCCTTGGAGCGGCGTAAGAAGACCATGACGCCGCAATAGTTGCAAGAATAATTGCACCAGGAGGTCAAATGCCAGGAGATCCGAACGGAATCTCTCAGGTGTTCCGGAAGAGGAAGCATAAAAGAGGAGAGCTCAGCGACTTTCTTATTACAACATGGGGTCAGACCCCAATGGTTGGCTTACACTTTTTGTCAGAACAGCACGCTAGCCGGATCGCCGCCGCAATTCTGCGGTCACCTTCCTGTGGCAGTGCAGGCAAAGTGTGCGCAGATTGTCCAGGTCGCACTCGCCCCCGCCCTGGGAGACGGGCAGAACATGGTCTGCGTCCCACAGGCTCGTCCGCTGGCGCGGCTTCAGCCCCCACTGTTTGAGGGCGATTGCGCGGCGCCCGAATGGCATTTTGCGAATTCGCAACCATTCGGCTTCGGAATCCAGACCGCACATGGCGCAGATGCCTTTGTCGCGGCGAAACACATGATCCCG
>CAYXLI010000047.1:0-33405 GCA_964464925.1 uncultured Solibacteraceae bacterium
CGCCGATTGCGAACCACTTGTGGCAGTCGACCCTGTTCGCCGGTGCCGCCGGTTTACTCGCGCTGGTCTTGCGGGAGAATCGTCCGCGAGTGCGCCACTGGGTGTGGGTTGCAGCGTCCCTCAAGTTTCTTGTGCCGTTTCGCCTGCTGATCGCCATCGGCAATAGCATCGAATGGCGAATGGCTCCAGCAATCGCGCCGAGCGTGTCCGTTGTGATCGGATAGTTCGCTCAGCCGTTTGCCGTCACGATGTTTGTGTTCACAGAAGTGCTGAGTGCAGACGGACTGAACGAGTGAGGAAAACCGGGCCGACTGCGTCACTGCTCACCTGCTGCAAGTCGAGGAGCCGGAAAATCAGTTGTCGCAGCGCTCAGCAGTTAAGAAGTAAATGTCATCTACCAATCCGTCTCGCGAAAATCAGCGTGGCCAAGATACGAACGCCACCGGGGAGGAACCGGTGGCGTCACGCCGGTCAGAATTTGCGGCCGCTTAGTTGCTGCGCCGCAATAGTCCGACTAACAGGAGCGAGAATCCTCCACCCATGAGGGCGAGTGTTCCCGGCTCCGGCACGCCGCCAACGACAACTTGCAGGCTGGCGGTCGGGGGCTCCTCCAGGCTGAAGTAGGTGGAACCACCTCCAGCGGCTATGGGCGTGGAGAAGTTGACGGTTCCGGAACTTGTGTTGGTGATGGAGAAAGTCGAAGTCGGTCCATAGTAGCTCTGCGGATCCGTTCCGGCCTTCTGGCTTGTGGAACAGTAGGAGCTGCCGGTAAATGTGAAGGTGCAAATTCCGTCACCATCCAGGCCGAAGATATTCGTTCCGGTGAGCGTCAGTGAACTGACGGTGATTGAGCTGTTGTTCAGGACGCCGACGAGTGTATCTTCCGACCCGTCATACGGACTTGCGTCCTTCACTGTTGTTGTCGCGCTGACGACGCTTCCGGTTTGGCTGATCGTGATCAGGACATTGCAGCCGGTAGCAGCGGCATCAGGCGAGTGCGGGAAGGGTTTTGTCGGTATTCCGCCAGGACAGATCGTTCCCGCCCACGAGGCTGCGGCACCCAGGACCCCAAAAGACAAAGTAAGTAGCAGTTTGTTCACGTTCCCTCCGAATGTCTGTATGTACACCAGTGTACTTAGCAAGATTCAGGTGTTTACCCTAGACAATCAAGACGGTAACAGTGAGAAATGTCCCTCAAATCGCTCAGAATCAGCAGTATTCTTGCAGGGATGTATGATTTAGATCGAACGATAGCTATCGACCTTACATTTTAGGCCAAAAGACCTAGTCAGGGTCGGCCAGATGTTTTCTTACCTTCGATCTGCCAGTCGGTAAATGGAGACCGTACACCGGGGATGTTGATGTTGATGCAATATGGGCCGGGATAGGCGAGAGCACGAGTGACAGCGGGGGCCACGTCTTCCATGCGTTCGACGTTTTCCCCGGCGCCCCCGAAGCCTTGCATCACGATGTCATAGCGGGTGCGGCGGAGTTCACAGGCCACGACAGGAATTCCCTGCGCCTGCTGCAATTCGCGTTCGAGACCCCAGCCTGCATCATTGCCGACGATGATGACCATGGGAAGCTTGTAGCGCACGGCTGTGTCCATTTCGGCGATGTAGAAGCCGAGCGCGCCGTCGCCTGTGATCATTACGGCCGGCTGATCCGGACGGGCAAGTTTCATCGCGATCGCATTCGGCAGTGCGGCGCCAATGGTTCCGAGCGGTCCCAGGCGCAACCAGCCGCCAGGCTGCAATGCGGGCACGATGGCGCGGCCCCAGTGGATGAAATCGCCGCCATCCCAGGAGATCTGGGCGTTGTCCGGCAGAGCTCGCAGGATCTCCCGGTATATCGCGGCAGGATGCATCGGTCCGTCGATCCGCAGAGCAGCGCGCCACTCCTGCCTGAGCTGATCGAGGCGTCGCAGCCAAGGTAGCCTCGGCCAGTTGCCCGCGATGGCGCTCAGAGCGGAGAGTGTCTTCTTCACGTCTGCGTGAATGGCAACTGCGAGCGTGCGGTTCAGTCCGAGCTCCTGGGGGTGAATATCGACTTGAATGACCTTTGCGGCCGGCTGCAGAACACGAGGGCCGCCGAGCCCGAGCCGGTAGTCGATCCGTTTCCCGAGCACGAGCACGCCATCCGTTTCCTGGAGCGCCGTTCGGGCCGCGCGGTTCAAGGACGGGTCCGCATAGCCGAAGCAAAGGGGATGATCGTCACGCACGACACCGCGGGCCATGGTGATGGTGTAGAGAGGAAGGTTTGTCTGTTCGATAAAGGCCTGCAACTCCGGACCAGCATCGGCCCACCAGACGCCGCTTCCCGCGACGACCACCGGGCGCTTGGCCGCACGCAGAAGGCCGATGGCCTGTTGCACGGCGGCCGGATCAGGCGAAGGCGGCTCAGGTGTTTCCGCACTCAGGCGCGCTTCCGCCGCCTGACCTTGGAAAGCATCGATGGGGATGGTGATATGCACGGGGCCTTGCCGTCCAGAACCCGCTTCCCGATACGCGCGTGCCAGGTAGGGCGCGATCTGCGATGGCGAGTTCGCCTCGGCAGCCCACTTTACGACGGGCCTGGCCATGCTGACCTGATCGATATCCTGGAAGGCTCCGCGGTTTGCGACCGTGCCTGCGCGGGAACCGCTGACTGCGATGAGAGGACTGCAGGCGAGGTATGCCGTGGCAATTCCCGTGAGCGCATTTGTATGGCCGGGACCGCCAGTGACCAAGGCGACGGCCGGCTTACGTGTCATGCGCGCGTATGCGTCGGCGGCATGAGTAACTCCGGACTCATGCCGCATGTCGATGACGCGGATTCCCACGCGGGCCAGCTCGGCCAGGACTTCATTCAGATGATCGCCTACCAGTGTGAATACGCGATCGATTCCGAGTTGGACCAGACTACTGGCGAAGAGCTGCGCTCCCGTGGGCATCCGTCCATGATATTCGGGAGCGCAGGAAGAATCAGAACGCTAAACGCAATCCGAACCGCATGATGCGTTCGGCGACGTCGCGTCCATACGAGTTCGTCCCCGTGATTTCGAAGACGCCCGTGCGGAACGTTCCGTCCGGATTCAACTGGAGGCTGTTGATACCGCCGCTCGGATTATTGAATTTCGGCGTGTTCGTCCAATTGAATGCTTCGGCCCGGAACTCCAGGTTGACGCGTTCGGTGATAGCAAAGCGGCGGAACAGGCCGATGTCGGAATTGAAGGCGCCGGGTCCGCGCAGGCTGTTGAAGCCGGCGGTGCCGAAACGGGCTTCGGTGACTCGGGCGAAGGCGGTCCAGTCGAAGTAAGGCTGACCGGGTCCGATTCCGCCGAGTTTCTTCACATCTGGCTTCACCTGGTCAGCACGTTGATCATTGTTCGGCATGCGCAGGGATCCACCGTCGGAGGTTACGCTGAAGGGCGTTCCACTGAAGATGCTGGTGAGGGTGTTGAGCTGCCAGCCGCTCACGACAGCGCTAACTGCCTTGTTATTCGTATCCCAATGGCGGCCACGCCCGAACGGCAGTTCGAAGATGGCGTTCAGTTGAAAATTGTGGGTCCGGTCGGAGTTGAGCACGGTGCGGTTGAGGCTGAGGTAATTCAGGGCCTTGATGCGGGGGCCGCCGTTGTTCTCTTCCTCACAACAGAGGCCGATGACCTTCGACCAGGTGTAAGCAGCGCCGAGTTGAATGCCGTTTGAGAAGCGGCGGTTCAACTGAGTCTGCAGCGAGTGATAGGTGGAGTAGGAGACGGAATCGACCAGACTGGTTCCGGCGGTTCTGCCGAACCTGGCAAAGAAAGGCTGGCCGGCCCGATCGAGTCCGGGGACCTGGCCTGCGTTGAGATCGAGGACTCCTGGGGTGTGCACGGCGCGATTGGCGACGTAGCCGACCTGGCCGGTGAAGTTTCCGGGCAACTGGCGCTCGACGGTCGCGTTCCAGGTAAGGATGTAGCCGCGGGTGAACTTATCGGACGTGGTGGTGACGGCATAGTTGCCGGGGACCGGAATCACGCCATTATCCAAAGACGGCACGGGAACGTTCGGCAAGCCCTGGCGAAGCGTGGTGGCGTAGCCGAGCGACGCGGGAGCCGCGATGTTCAGGGCGGCGAGCACAGGGTAGTTGGTGCGAAGGGGCCGGGCGAGATTCCACGGATCCCAATTGATGCCGAACCCGCTGCGGAGAACTGTTTTCTCGTTGGCGCGATAGGCGATGCCGAGGCGCGGCGAGAAGTACCACTTGCCGACCTCCGTGCCGCAGTCTTTGGGCACTTTGCCGATTCCGCAGATGAGCATCTGATTGGTATTGAAATCGTAGCGCTCCATGCCCCGGTCTCCGCGCGCGGGCATGGGGAAATACTCATAGCGCGTACCGTAGCTGAGTGTGAGATTGCGCGTGGCCTGCCACTGATCACGGATATAGAAGCTGTACATCGAGGTACGCGTGGTGTACTCATCCGGGACCTGGAGCAATCGTCCGCCATCGGTGACGTAACCGAGCAGGAAGGTTGCCATGGAGTTGTATTGGCTGCCCTGGCTGGTGGTGACCTGGCCGGAAGAGTTGACACTCGATAGTTGTGTTGGTCCCTGGCCGAAATTGAAACGGCCTGCGGCGTTGGCACTGCCAGCGCTGGGGAACTCCGGCTGGGTATGGTTCAGAGCGAGCCGGTAGATATCGAAGCCGAAACGGATGTTGTGAGTGCCTTTGGTCCAGTTGACGTTGGCGACGTATTGATGCTGCGGGTCGTGACGGAAGTACGGCAGAACCGTGTCCGAATTCCCGAACGCCTCAAAGCCGCTGATGCCGAAGCCCGCGTTGCCGGATTCGAAGCGGCGCGTACCGTTGGTTCCGGGGATTCCGTAGACATCGCGCGCGATGTTCTGGCCGAGGCCAGGCTGCTCGACGTTGGTGTCCATGAGCGTGTAGCCGTAATAGGCGTCGACTAGTAAAGTCGGCCGGATCACGTAGGTCGTGGCAACGGTGCCGCTCCAGGTTCCGCCGAATCCGCTACCGGCATTGCTGTTGCCGTTGATGCCGGCGCCTCCGCCAGCGGTGCCGAAGATGGTCTGGTTGAAGGTATTGAAATCGAGCCAGCTCAGGCGCGCGAACGCGGTCCACTTGTCGGAGATATTGAAGTTGACCTTGCTGTCGACGGTCTTGCGATCGAAGTTGAACGGGGCACCCGCATAGTAGTTGTTGGTGAGCAGCGCGGTGTTGACGTTCGGCAGGGGGACCAGGTCGTTGAGCAGCCTGCGGGCCAGCGGATCAATGCGGCTCTCCGGAATGATGTTGCCAGGGAAGGCAGTGCGGCCCGTACCGTCGGGGTTACCTGTTGCAGGATCGTACACGACGGTGTTCGATGCGCTCAAGTCGCCGCGGCGCATTGCGGCAGTAGGAATGGTGACCAATCTTCCAGCAAAGCGCCGGTCGGTTGTTCCTTCGTAACTGCCGAAGAAAAAGATTTTGTTCTTGATGACGGGACCGCCAAGACGGCCGCCGTTCTGGTTGTAAACGAACTTCGGAACGCTTTGGCCGGACGGTTGGAAGTAGGGGCGCGATTGGCTCCAGTTGCCCTGGTGATACCAGAAGCCAGCTCCGTGCAGTTCGTTCGAGCCGGAGCGGATCTGCACTGTGACGGCAGCGCCACCTGCGAGACCTTGCTCGGCATCGAAACTATTGGTGACAATGTTGACGGTCTCGATGGATTCGAGCGCAGGCACGTACGATGCGATGTGCGGCAGCCAGACATTGGTGGCGCTCGCTCCATCGATTCGCGTGTTGTTCGCCGCGCGATTCACGCCATTGGTATTCCAGGACATGGACCGGGAAGGATTCGAGGGAATGGAATGGGGCGTGCTCGGGGGTGTGATGCCGGGAATGGTGATGAAAAGCGCCTGATAGTTGCGCTGGCCGGGCACGGGAACATCGGTGAGAGTTTTTGTGGTGATTTCGGCCCGGACTTCAGCACGGTCGGTTTGGAGGGTCTGGGCCTGGGCGGAAACTTCCACGGTTTCCGAGACGTTTCCGACTTGCATCGTGAAGTCGACGCGGGCCACCGTATTGATGGTTACTCCCACACTTCCCTCCGCCATCGGGCGGAAGCCTTCTTTGGTGGCCTTCACCTCATAGGTGCCGCTTTGTACGTTAGGCAGACTGAATCCACCCTCATCGTTCGTGACAGCGGTTCGAACCTGGCTGGTTTCTTTACTAGTGATTGTGATTGTGGCGCCTGGAACGGCTGCGCCCGATTGGTCGCGCACGCTTCCAACGATTGAGCCATACAGCACCTGCGCCCAACTGGATACCGGAGCGCTGAGAACAAGCAGCAGCAACAAAGACGCACGAAAGAATGTATTAGACATGAAGCACTTCTCCCTACCTTGAGTTGATCGATAGACTCCCGTTGCGTCCCAAACATTACAACGAGGTTTTCCGCGTACCAAGATTGTATGTGAAAACGGCATACGCTTGCAGAGATAATCGTGTCGTGAGCCGTTCCATCTTTCGGTCGCTGTACTTTCAAGTGCTGGTGGCCATCAGCATCGGTGTGGTGCTTGGGATCGTTTCCCCATCAACGGGCGCTGCCATGAAACCGCTCGGCGACGGGTTTATCAAGCTGATCAAGATGATCATCGCGCCGGTCATCTTCACCACTGTTGTACTTGGCATCGCCGGGACAAAGGACTTGAAGAAAGTGGGCAAGACGGGCGGGCTGGCGCTGCTCTATTTCGAAGTGGTCAGCACGTTTGCGCTGATTCTGGGCCTGGTGATTGTCAACGTGATCCAGCCGGGCGCGGGAATGAATGTGGACGTGAAGACGCTGGACGCGGGCGCGGTGGCGGCGTATGCCGGGCCGGGCAAGATGCACAGCGTGGCGGATTTCCTGCTCGGCATTATTCCGACGACGCTGGTGGATGCGTTTGCGAAAGGCGAGATTCTGCAAGTGTTGTTGATTGCGCTGTTAGTAGGGGTCGCGCTGCAGCACCTGGGCTCGCACGAGAACCTGATTTTCCGGATCATCGAAAACTTCTCGGCAGTCCTTTTTGAGATCGTGAAAATGATCATGCGCGTTGCCCCGCTCGGCGCGTTCGGTGCGATGGCCTTCACGGTAGGCGCATATGGGTGGAGAAGCCTGCTGTCACTGGCAGGCCTGATGGGCACGTTTTACCTGACGTGCGTGGCGTTTATCTTCCTGGTTCTTGGAACCATTGCGCGGCTGCACGGGTTCAGCATTTTCCGGTTCCTCCGCTACATCAAGGAAGAAATTCTGATTGTGCTGGGCACTTCCTCTTCAGAAGCCGCGCTGCCGCGCATGATGGCAAAGATGGAAAGCCTGGGGGCGGGGCGGTCAACGGTGGGGTTGGTGATTCCGACGGGCTATTCGTTCAATCTAGACGGCACTTCGATTTACCTGACGATGGCTGCCATCTTCATTGCGCAGGCTACGAATTCGCCGATGACGTGGCTGCAACAAGTCACACTTCTAATGGTGTTGCTGTTGACATCGAAAGGCGCGGCGGGTGTGACGGGCAGCGGGTTTGTTGTGCTCGCTGCCACTCTGTCGGCAGTGGGACACGTACCAGTGGGAGGACTCGCGCTGATTCTGGGGATCGACCGTTTCATGTCCGAGGCACGCGCGATCACGAACGTAATCGGCAACGGAGTTGCTACGATCGTCATCGCGCAGTGGACGGGTGATCTCGATAGGGAGACGCTGCATCGGAGGCTCCACGGGACGTCGCCCACGGAGCCCGTGAAAACTGAAACCGTAGAGCGCTACTAGGCCTTCAGGTACCCTTGCGGCAGCCGTGCTTCCTTCTTCTGCACGAGCGCGATGTTGGCCAGGTGCGGACCCGCGACCGCCTGGGCCGCGACTTCGATGGGGCAGTTTGGCTCATTACGCGTCTTGATGCAATCGAGGAAGTTCTGGACGTGCGCTTCCGCATTGGAGAGCCCGATCTTCGGACGTTCTTCGTAGATGGGCGCGGCGTCCTTCTTCCATGGCTCGGCATACACGGCGTAGCCGGTCTCGTCCATGATCATGGTCCCTTTGTCGCCCATGAACGTGATGGACCAGCCGTTCTGATAGGCGTTGTCGTAATCCAGGCTCCAGGTGACCAGGCGCTCCGGATATTGAAAGACAGCGGTGAACACGTCGGCATGTTCGGCGCCCTTCATCTTGGCGACCATTCCCTGGCTGATGGCTGCGTCTGGTGGCCCGGACTTGGTGAACCATTGCACAACGTCCATGAGGTGAGTGCCCTGGTCGGTCATGTTGCCGCCTGCGTAATCCCAGAAGTAGCGCCAATTGCGGAAGCGCATGGGCTCCAACTCGCGCTTCGGAGCGTCGCCGAGGAAGCGGGCCCAATCGAGTTTACCGGGGAGGGGCGTATTGTTCAGCGGCTTGGCGATGTTCCAGTTCCACATCGGCTTCACCATATAAACATCGCCCAGTATTCCATCGTCTACCAGCTTTTTAGCCTTCGCTACAGATTCGGAACTGCGGCGCTGCATTCCGACCTGCACCACCTGTTTGGTGGAGCGCACGGCCTTTACCATCTTCAGGCTGTCTTCGAGTGACTTGGAGAGAGGCTTTTCGGTGTAGACATCTTTCTTGGCATCCAACGCGGCGAGCAGCATCGGGCAGTGGTGATGATCGGGGCCGGCAAGCAGCACAGCATCGACCTTCTGCGCGAGCACGTCATGATAATCGACGAAGGGCTTCGCATCCGGGAACATCTCCCTGGCCTTCTCCAGATTCGGCTCGTAGACGTCGCAGACGGCCAGGCACTCCGCACCAAATTTCTTGAAAACGCTAGCGACATAGCGTCCACGGCCGCCGGTAGCAATCGCTCCAAACGTGATCCGGTCGTTGGCGCCGAACGCGGATTCCGGAACGAAAAGCGGCGCGGCAGTGACGGCAGCACCCGCCAGAAATTCTCTTCTCTCCATGGAGACCTCCTATAATTTCCGCGCAGCCAGCACGCGCGACGGATACCCGGTTTGCCGGACTAAGCGGTCCGTCGTGATCCGGAAATCAATGGACTCGATCAACTCAGGGACGCGTTCTTCCACCTGGCGTCCCCAGAAAGCGGGGGCCAATTTGCCCGCGATCCTGTAAAGCTGGTTGAACACTTCCGTGTTCTGGCCGATCATGACGAGTGTGAACGGCGCACCCGGCCGGAGTACCCGGTGGATCTCCAGCAAGGTCTGAATGATGTCGTCGCCGGAAAGCAGTTCCAGCAGATAGCAGCAGACAACCGCGTCGAACGTCTCATCCCGGAACGGCATATAGCGCGCATCCACCGCTTTGCAGTGGGCGGCCACATCAGGGAACTGGGTCTGCACACGGCGTTGTGTCCGCGCAGCCATGTTTGGCGAAAGGTCGAGTCCGATAGTTGAACCGTTCGGATTCCTTCGCACCAGACGCCGGAACATCTCGCCCGAGCCGGTGGCCACTTCCAGAACGTTCATGCCGTCCTCAATGCCGCAGACTTCCAATGCCTCCTGATGCGCCCGGGAGTGGAAAAAGAAAGTAGATGCAGGATACACAAGCGCCAGCCGGTCATAAACCCGCCGGGTGCGATCCGCAATGGTCTGGGGCATGTCATCGACAGCCGTTTTAAGAAGGGGAAGTGTCAACTTCGTGGTTCTGGTTTCCATAGTGCGAGCGTGCTCTTACGACACTGCTGCAAGAGTGGACCTCGATTCCGGTAATTCGATTTCAGTAAGTGTACCTTGTCCCGGTTTGCTGTCTATGTACATGCGGTATTGGTTGCCGAAGAGGACCTTCAGTCGCTCATTCACGTTATTGATGCCAATACCCTGGTCGAAAAGGGTTGCCAGTTTTGCCTCCGGAATCCCGACGCCATCGTCTTCCACGGACAGGTGCAGCCGGCCATCGACCAGACGGCTCCGTACTCGAATCATACCGCCTTCCACCTTGCCGCTCAATCCATGCTTGATACTGTTTTCCACCAAGGGCTGCAGGATCATGCTGGGCACTGACTGATCGAGGGTAAGGGGGTCGACCTCCTTCAAAAATCGGAGTTTATCTCCAAAGCGCACGAGTTCGATGGCCATGTAGTCGTCGATGAACTGCAGCTCTTCGCGCAATGGATTCATGTTCTCCTGCTTGCGCATGACACGGCGAAGAATGTTGGAGAGCTTGCCGATCATGCTGCGCGCCTTTTCGGGATCGGTGCGGATGAGCGAGGTAATTGAGTTGAGCGTATTGAAGAGAAAATGCGGATTGATCTGGCGTGTGAGAGCCGACAAGCGCGCCTCGTTCAAAAGACGTTGCTGCGTTTCCAGCTTGTCTTCGTTGCGCGTGTTGTTCCAGATCTTCAAAGGCAGCAGTACGGCGAAGACAGTAGTGACGTAAACGGCGATGACACCGAGACGTGTCGACTCCTCTCCATACAGCGCAAAGAGGACTTTGGGACCGAATACCTGAATGGCGCTCCATCGGAGCATCTCGGCGAAAATGATGCCTGCGAGTATCAGGAAGTTAAACGCAGAACGGACAGTGTCCGGTGCTTTTCGCAGCAGAGAGAAGTGCCAGATTTCTTCCGGATCGGGCGCCAGGTCCCGAAGCAAACCGCCTAGCACTCCCACGCCGGCGAAGATCAGCATGGAAAGGAACTCACCGTGAATCATCGCCGGGATGGAAATGAGAATGCCGGAGAAGAGGCCCGTTACATAGCCGCCCAACATGCCTGCCAGCAGGCTTCCTTCCAGTCCAAGGTCGACCGCTTTGTAGATACCCGTTACGACGCGGACGGCGACACCGGTCGCGAAGATAAGCGATAGATTGAGGGCGAACTGGACCCGCTGGTTGAGCGTCCGTTCCTCCCGCAGCAGCATGCGTTTGAACGCATTGATGCGCACCAGGATGCTGGCCAGGGATGCCGCCACGGCAAGCTTGATGAAAAGAATGATGAGGTTCTGCTCAACCATCGCTTGACAGGACTATTTCAACACGAATGCCTGAGGGAACTTCGGCACGTGCGGCGGTGTCCAACGCAGTCCATGGAGTCTGTCATCCAGGACATTCGTTATGCACTCAGGAGCTTCCGGAGAGAGCCCGGTTGGTTCCTGATTGCAGTGCTTGCCATGACGCTCGGGATCGGAGGGACGACGGCTATATTCAGTATCGTGGACCGAATCCTGTTCCGGCCGCTGCCGTACCCCGGGGCGGAGCAGATCGTCTGGTTCGGCGTGAAGGCTCCGATCAGCTCGAACGAGTTCCTGCTGGAAGGCGCATATTTACACTTTCGCGATCACCAGCAGGTCTTCGATACGATGACGTCCTTTTCTGGAGTAGGCGATTGCGATCTGAACGAGGCGCAGCCAGAGCGTCTGCGGTGCGCGCAGGCGGCCGCAGATTTTCTGCCGTTCTTCGGAATCCGGCCGATGCGCGGGCGGAACTTCACCCAGGAAGAGACGACTCGGAATGGACCGAGGGCGGCGCTGCTGACCTATGGATTCTGGCAGCGGCGGTTTGGTCGCGATGAGACGGTAGTCGGGCGCAAGATCCAAGTGGATGGGCGTGCCGTGCAGGTAATCGGCGTGCTGCCGGCGGATTTTGAGATGCCCAACCTGACGCGCCCAGACATGCTGCTTGGACAGCAGGTGAATCTTGCACCGCATGTTAGCGTCACGTTCCTGACTGCGTTCGGCAAGCTGAAGCGCAATGTGACGCCGCAGCAGGCTTCCGCGTCACTATTTCCGCTATTCCAGGACACTCTTAAGGATGTTCCGGCAGGATTCGCGAAGGAGTGCACGTTCCATGTCATGCCGTTGCGGGATCGTCAGGTGCGGGATTACCGGACGGCGTCGTTGGTGCTGCTCGGGTGTGTCATGGGGCTGCTGCTGATTTCCTGTGCGAACGTGGCAAACCTGCTGCTTGCGAGGACGGCGGCAAGAACACGGGAAATTTCTGTGCGCATGGCACTAGGAGCGGGGCGGCTTCGGCTCGTTCGCCAGATGCTTACTGAGAGCCTGCTCTTGGCAGCGTGCGGATGCGCCTGCGGCTTGGCGGCGGCTGCGGCTTTGCTGCGACTACTGGTGAAGTTCGCTCCAGTTGGAATTCCGCGCATGGCGGATGCTGCGCTGGATGGACGAATACTGCTGTTCGCTGCACTGGTTTCGATGGTCTGCGGCATTTTGTTCGGTACGGCGCCCCCGCTGCAGTTACCCCGGCCGGAAACTTTGAACACTGCGCGTTCCAAAGGACATGGATTCCGCCTTCGCCAAGGCTTGATCGCCGTGCAGATCGCACTCTCGTTTACGCTGCTGACCGGCGCCGGCCTACTTCTAAAAAGTCTGTGGAACCTGCAGCATGTGAAGCTCGGGATGGAGGCGGAGAACGTGCTGACCGTGCGGCTGCAACTTGCGCGGGAGAGGTATGCACAACAGGGACAGCAAGCCGCATTTCTGCAGGATGCGCTGGCCCGTGTGCAGCATCTGCCGGGCATTCGTTCGGTAGCGCTCTCCGATTCGGTGCCGCTGTACGGGGCGGCGGCTACGATGATTTTCTCGAACATTCAAGTGGAAGGACGGCCTTTGGATGCAAAGCGGCTCACCGGGGGCATGACGGTGTTTCGGACCGTGTCGCCCTCTTACTTCGAAACACTGCGGATCGCTATTCTTCACGGGCGCGCGTTCACGGCTCAGGATCAGACCGGATCGGAGTTGGTGACGATTCTGGACGAGCAACTCGCGAAGAAGCTGTTCGGGAATGAGGACCCGATCGGGAAGCGGGTACGATCGCCCGAAAGCACCTCTCCCTGGCACACGATCATTGGCGTTGCCGCCCGAGTGAAGAATGCATACCTGAACACCGGGGACGATCCGGAATACTACTATCCCTGGCGGCAGGACACAGGGCGCGCGCGAGCCCACCTGCTGATTCGTTCCGATGCGCAACCCGGTGCACTGGCCCGGCTGATTCAAAGCGAGGTTTCGCAAATCGACTCCACGCTTCCGCTCACGATCACCTCCATGGAGGAAAATATCGGCCGGCAAATTGAGCGGCCCCGGTTCGAAACGATGCTGCTGGCTCTGTTCGCGCTGATCGGAGTTGTGCTTGCTGCGGTGGGCCAATTCGGCGTCATTTCGTGCCTGGTGACGCAACGATCCTCAGAATTGGGCGTCCGGATGGCGCTCGGTGCAACGCCGCGCCGGGTGGTAGCACTGGTTCTCCGCAACACACTGGCTTGGACCATAGGCGGATCGGTGGCCGGACTGATAGTGGCTTTTGGATCGGCGAAGCAACTCGAGTCGATGCTTTACGGTGTGCAGGCCCGCGATGTGTGGACTTGTGCAGCGGTGTTCGGTCTGCTCCTAATGGTGTCGATCGTAGCAGCGTGGCAGCCCTCATGGAGGGCGTCCCGGCTGGATCCGGCACAGGTGTTGCGGCACGAGTGAGAGCGGCACGGATGCTACCTTGGAAGTAGATTGCAATTGATTAAAGTCGCGGAAGCCGACTTCCCCAGCCGTTTCGGGCATTTCCGCATTTTCGGATTCGAAGCTCATTACCCGTCAGGTATAGAGGAATCGGTTGTCCTCAAGCTAGGAGATCTGAACGGCGAACCGCCACTGGTGCGTGTGCACTCGCAGTGTCTGACTGGCGACGTGTTTCACAGCCTGCGATGCGATTGCCGGGCGCAACTGGAACTGGCGCTCTCGATGATTGCCGAAGCGGGACGCGGATTGGTGATCTATGAGCACCAGGAAGGCCGCGGAATCGGCCTGATGAACAAACTGCGCGCGTATGAGCTGCAGGACGCGGGAGCGGACACTGTGGAGGCCAACGAGCAGCTTGGCTTCGAAGCGGATATGCGTGATTACGAAATGCCGGGTGCGATTCTGAACTTTCTGGGCGTGAAAGCCGTGCGGCTGCTTTCCAACAATCCGGACAAGATCAAAGCACTGGAGAAGGCGGGAATTCGCGTCGCGGAGCGCGTGCCTTGCGTGGTGGAACCAATTGCGACAACCGAGGACTACCTGAAGACGAAGCAGGAGAAGATGGGGCACCTGCTGGATCTGTAGGCGCCCCGTTGCACTTAGACTTTCGGCTTGGGCGGTGGAAGATCCCGCGCCTTGCATTCACTCACAAAACCGTTTCTTGCGTGCGATCCGTCACAAAACGGCTTGTTCTCTGCGAGGCCACAGCGGCAGAGTGAGATGACCGTTCGGCCGGCGAGCCCGAAATCCGTACCTTCGAAATCGGAGATCGTGAAGTCGCCCTCGATGCGGATCGGGCCATTCCTCAGAATCGTAACCTTGGCTGACATGCAAGGATGGTAACAAACGAAAGAACGTTGACTGCGATAATGCAAGCGATGGTCCGGAAGCTGTTTGTGTGTGCGATGTGCCTAGGCTGCGTGCGCGCCGAAGATCCGCCGGACCTGCTGCAACGCGTACGCGTTCATATGGCCGGAACGCTGGTACGCCTTCCGAACTATACCTGCCTGCAAACCATTCAACGCACGGAACGGCGGGCCCCCGCGCGCAAATTTCAACTGATCGACACGGTGCGGCTGGAGGTTGCGCTGGTGGACGGCAAGGAGCTATTTGCCTGGCCGGGAGAGCATAAGTTCCAAGACAAAGAAATCAATGAAATCGTAGTGGGCGGTGCGATCGGAAACGGCAATTTCGCCTTGCACGCGAAGAGTGTATTTTCCTCGGGCGCGCCAAAGTTCACCTACATGGGCGAGCGGATCCGCGACGACCGGAGAACGCATCGTTGGGATTTCGAAGTGCCCCAGGGGCGAAGCGGCTATGTGATCCGGACCGGCAGGCGTGAAGCGGTAGTCGGCTATCACGGCTCATTCTGGGTGGATGCCGAAACGTTGGACCTGATCCGGCTGGAGGTGGAGGCCGACAACATTCCGCCGGAACTGCGACTGTTTCGCGCGAGCGATGCGATGGAATACACTCGCACGAATATCGGAGGGAGCATGTTCCTGCTGCCGCAATACTCCGAGTTGCACATGATCGACGATACGAATTCAGACAGCGTCAACCGGACGCAGTTCTCCAATTGCCGGCAGTACACGGGCGAGTCCGCCCTGATCTTTGGCAATCCGGAGCAAACCGCCGCGCAGGAAAGAAAGATTCGCGATGTGCAACTCCCACCGAACGTCATATTGGAGACAACGTTGGAAACGCCTGTTCAATCGGCGGCATCGGCGGTCGGCGATCCCCTGACGTTCCTTGTGGAGAAGGGAGTGAAGAAAGACGGGCAGGTGCTGGTTCCGAAGGGTGCTGTACTGCACGCGCGTCTTTCACTGTTGCGCCGCCAGAATTCAGATCAGCCGGCGTACGCCGTGGGAATCAAGCTTCTGGAGTTGGAAGCACCGGGTTCCCGTGTGAAATTCAAAGCGGCACTGGATCAGATTGTTGTAAGCGCCAACACGGCTATTTACCGGGGCGGCACAACGGCTCCACTTCAGTGGAGAATGGAAAGAGCGCTTTCGGAATACAACGAGACGATTTTCGGCAGCGTGTTCTTCATGAAAGGCAATGAACTGAAGTTGCCGCGCGGGCTGCGCATCACGTGGCGCACGCGGCAGCCGGACGGTGAGGATCAACAGTGATTCAATTCGAACTCGCGACAGATCGGGGCCTCTTCGAGGATGCTATTCGCTTTGCGCAAGGGCAAGTGCGGAACCTGATCCAGAAGGATCCCGATTTCTATCCGATGTACACGAAGGACGGCAAATGGCGCCACAATGGGCCGGCGTGGACTCATTGGTGCGACGGCTTCTTTCCCGGGATGATGTGGATCTTTGCGAAACATCTCGGTACGGGAAATCCGGAATCCGGATGGTGGCGGGATCAGGCGATCCGGTATTCGAAGCCGCTGGAGAGCCGGAAGTTCGATCGTGACGTTCACGACCTTGGATTCCTCTTTCTTTCCACCTACTACCGGTGGTATCAGATGGTGCGGGATGCGGAGTTGAACGAAGTGCTGGTGCAGGCCGGGCAAACCCTTGCGCTGCGATTCAACGACAAAGGCCAATACCTGCGATCTTTCGTGTCGGAAGATTCGATTTTCATCGATATCATGATGAACGTCGGCATCATTTTTTACGCGGCAAGAGAGACTGGGGACCGCCTGCTGCGCGAAATCGCGATGCGGCACTCGTTGACGACGCGCCGCTTCCTGGTGCGTGGAGACGGCTCGACGGCACACGAAGGAATCTTTGATTTGGAAACGGGTGAGTTCCTCCGGCAATCCACGCAACAGGGCTATCGTGGCGACTCCTGCTGGTCGCGCGGGCTTGCATGGGCATTGTACGGATTCAACACCTGCTATGAGTACAGCCGCGACCCACGGTTCCTGGAAACCGCCCAGGGCTGCGCCGATTACTACATTACTCATACGGCAGGGGACGGGATTCCGCCATGGGATTTCAACGCTCCGCCGGAGGCGAGAACGCTGGTGGACACGTCCGCCGCGGCAATTGCAAGCTCCGGGCTGTTACGCCTCTGCCGCAGCGTTCCAGATCCGATGAAAGGCCACTTTTACTGGACGACAGCATTGAAGATTCTGCGTAGCCTTTGCGAGTCGCACCTGGGCAATCAGGTTCCTGGATGGGAAGGAGTCCTGCGCGGGGGTGTCTATCACGTGCACAAGGGACTGGGGATTGATGAGTCAGTGATGTGGGGAGAGTATTTCTTTGTGGAAGCGCTGCAGTCTGCGTTACAACAGCTGCCGCAATAAGGGTGAGGGGCGTCTTACGAGACGCCCCTCCTGATTTACTTCTATCGAGGTGAGCTGGGGGTGGACTTCAGGTCGCCGAGCTTGGTTCCAATGATCTCGCCGGAGACCACCAGTTCCACTCGACGATTTTGCTGCCGTCCTGCCGCCGTGTCGTTCGTGGCAACGGGCATCGTTTTGCCGAAGCCTTTGGCGGTAACTGAAGCCGCGTTCAATCCCTGCTGAGTCAGGTATTCCCGGACAGCGTTGGCGCGATTCTCCGAGAGCGTCTGGTTATAGGCGTCACTGCCTACGCTGTCGGTGTGGCCTTCTACTTCCACCTTCAGCCCAGGATGCGCTAACAAAATTCCGCTCACTCTTGCGAGTTTTTCGCGAGTACCCTGCCGGAGCGTGTACTTGCCCGAATCAAATAGCACGTCCGACATGTTCACGATGAGGCCGCGCGCAGTGTCCCGGGTCTCGAGAATCATGTTGAACTGCTGCAGCAACTGCTGGCGGAGCGCCTGGGTATCGGACTCGGCCTTCATGCGCGCGCGGTCCGCATCCTGAGCGGCAAGACGAGCCTTTTCGGCTTCCTGCTGGGCCTGCTGCTGCTGGGCGAGGGCGGCGGCGCGAGCTGCTTCGGCGGCTGCCTTCTCCTGCGAAGCGGCGCGTTGTGCGGCTTCAGCTTCCTGGCGTGCCTTCTCGGCCGCTAGACGAGCCTGCTCCGACTGCTGGCGCTGCGCTTCCGCAAGCTTTGCGTTTGCTTCCGCGAGTTTGGCGTCGGCTTCGGCCTGAGTGCGGCGCTGGGCTTCGAGCCGCTGCTGTTCTTCTGCGAGCGCACGCTGGCGGGCAGCTTCGTCGGCCTGGCGCTTGGCGGCGGCTTCGCGATCTGCCGCGGCCTGACGTTCCTGTGCCAGCCGCTCTTCATCCATTCGCTTCAATGCAATGATGCGCGCATCCTCGGCTGTTTGGGCAGCAGTCCGAGCCATCATTGCGGTTGGCTTCTTCTGCTTGCGGACGAGGTAATTCTCTGCCTGGCTTAATTGAGCTTGCGCCTTGTTGAATGTCTCACCGGCATAGCGGTCGGCGCCCGCCCAGCGAGCGATCTCGACAGCATTGCGCGCTTCATAGAGCTCTAGCGGAACGTTGGTATCGCGCATGTTCACGAATTTCGCCGAGCTCTTGTTTACGTTCATGGTGTACTGGCCACGCTGCAACAGCTCGAACTTCGCATTGATATCTTCAACGGCGCCCATGGTATCGGACCGGACGATGTTTTCCATGACCACGACATCGCTTGGCTGCGTGACCGAGTAGTAGGGCTCCGCAGTCACGATGAGGCCGAACGACTGCATCTCGGTGGTGACATCGAGATGGCTGTCGTCATTGCTATTGCGCAAAACTTCACCCATGTTTTTGGAACGGCCTTCGGGCGTAATTGCCCAGAGCACGTAGGTGAGATACTCGGGTCCGAATTGCTGCGGATCGCCGAGGTCGCGAAACTTCGCGTTCACCTCAAGGTAGCCTTGCTTGCTGTTGATCTTGGCTTCGCCGTGCGCCTTTGGCATCAGCGCCGTACCTTGCAGGTCGACCTTGGTTACGCCGCTGCGATGGCGGTAGTCGACAGCCTTGACGGTCCTCGATACAACAGTGACTTTGTAGAGTGGCTGCCGGTCTAGCGTAACCACCTGGTTTGTCGCACTGCTCGGGTTCTGCGTAGGGTTGGGGACCTGCGCGTGTAACGCCCCCAGCGCTACGAATGAAGCTACGAACAATCTCATTTCTTACCCCTCCAGAGGAGTATGTTTTAGCAAGAAAAGGACCATCGCGCGAGCGTAACGAAATCAAACGGTTAGCGCCCCGTCGGCCGATAGGGTGCTATCCCCCTTGAAGAATTTACTGATTCTGTGGCAGTGGAGAGTGTCGGGTAAGTTTCACAACCGCCAACGCAAGCAGATACAGCAAACCACCTACTAGTAACGTGTTTTGTAACCCCAGGTAGATAGCTAGAAAGATGGCACTGGCAGAGCCAAGTACGCTGGAGGCGGCATTGAGGGCCCAAGCCCAGCGGACAGACGGAGGATGTTCCTTCTCTAAGCGCGAGAGCCCGGTTGGAAACGGCATGCCCATCAGGAATCCGACGGGCGCGATCAGCAGAACCGTGATGGCGATCTTGAACGAGAGCGGTGCGGCCATCGTGCTGGCCGTTACCAGAGGTGCGACAAACGCAAGCACCGTAACCAGGCACGTCACCCCCAGCAGTACATAACGCAGCCTAACATCGGAGCCGTGCACGAG
This sequence comes from uncultured Solibacteraceae bacterium, assembly GCA_964464925.1. Lineage (GTDB taxonomy): Bacteria > Acidobacteriota > Terriglobia > Bryobacterales > Bryobacteraceae > CAYXLI01. The sequence goes on from CAYXLI010000047.1 coordinate 19,001, forward strand.
CTTACGGCTCATGAAACTGCCGAAGCCGCTGGAGATCAACATAGAGAAAATGATGACCGTAAGCGCATAGGTGGGATGCCCGAGCAGCACCACGAATTTCTGGATCAGCGCGACCTGTATCAGAATGTAGCCGACACCAATGCAAAGAAAATAGAAGAGGAACTGCAGGACGCCGCGCTCGCGTGGCAGACGGCTGCCGAGCAGCACCGGCGGCAGCAGAAGAATGATGACCGTTGCCGCAATGCTGATGGCCATCAAGCCGAACAACAGCGGCACGGCACGATTGATTTTGTAATCGGCGCTGGACCTTTCCTGAGAGGAAAAAAAGCTCCACAGATCCCGCGGCTGAACCGTGTAGAAGAAGAAGGGGCGATCATCACTGACCGGCCGCACATCGAACTGGTAATTGCGATAAAAGGATTCGGGATCGCTTGTCGTCAGGAGTTCCGTGAATGAATTGGGCTTGCGATCATCCGGAAGATAGACGGTCTGCATGTGGGATTCGCGAATCGCATTGCGCGCGCGTGCCAGATCGGCGGAGGTGAATGGTTTGCGTGAGATCAGCACGGTATCGCGGGCGCCCCAACCTCTCAACTCCTGCTCACTGCCTTCCCGGACCACCATGACGTGATTCGCGTAGTCATGCTCTCCGAGGCGGTTGAGCGCGACGCGCGCGAGCGATAGAAGCCGCAGGGATTCGCGTGGCGGCGAGAAGCCCCAACGCGTGAAGGCCAGAATGCCATCGTCCGTCAGGTGGCTGAGGTAGTCGTAGAAGGCATCCGTGGTGTAAAGATTGTTCTCCGATAGCGCAAACGCGCCGGCCGCCGTAGATGCCCAGGTGTCCACGAGCGTGGCCTGCAGAACCTGATACTTGTCGCTGCTACGGCGGACGAAGCTACGGCCGTCTTCCACGTGGATGTGCACTTCCGGCCGGTCGTAGAGACTCCGGCTATATTGCGGAAACTGGTTCCGCATGATGGTGTTCGCGATGATCGGATTGATCTCGACGCCCGTAATGTCCTTACTGCCCGTTGCCAGCGCGCGTGCCACATCCCAACCACCCCCAGGGCCGATGATCAGCGTTTTGCCACCGGGACGCACCTGATACGGGAAGCCGGGGCCTTGGAAGAACAGATCGTGCTTCTGTCCATCGTTGAGATTCTGGAAGTCGAAGTTGGCGATTCCGGTGGAGGCGTCGGCATCGATGAAGATGGTCTCCATTCCCCCGGAATCGGGAGCAAGCGCGATGCGCGAGAAACTGTTCCACTTCACGAACTGCTCGCCCGTCAGGGCATGCCCCTTTGCAAAAGTCACGTCGATGAAGTGATGCTTGCTGTTCGAGACGATCAGTGCGACAAGGACGAGAGCCAGCGCCACACCGGCAGCCCGTCCGCGGGATTGGCCGGCAAGGTTGAACCAGATGGCCGAGGAAACGCCAAACAGCACAGCCGCGGTGATGACGGTATTGGGTCCGCCGAGTACGTTCAGCGACGGTACCAGCACCATGCAGCCGATAGAGGCGCCGAGCAGGTCAAAGAAATAAACGCGATCAACGCGATCGATGGTCTCCGAAATCGCGAGCGAGACAATGGCGCCCGCGAATAAGAATGGTAAGGCACTCGTAAAGTAGATGAGTGCCAGCGTCCAGTTGGTCAGCTCCGTCCGCGTGAGGACGATTACGATGGACAGCAGGATCACGAAGCTCGTGGAGGCTGCGAGAATGCCCAGCTTGCGATAGAGCGAACCCTTCCAACCGGCTACGACGTAGGAGAAGACGCCTCCGGCGCCGAGTCCAAACAACGCGATCGAGATGGCCAGGAACGCAAAATGATAGTAGAAAACAACGGAGAAGATTCGCGTCAGCGACAGCTCGAGAATGAGCGTGGCGAGCGTAGTAATGGCAACGCCCAGGTAGACTTGCGACCAGTTGCGCGCCTCACTGGGAACACTGGATGAGATGCGGGACAATCTTCAGAATAACGCACAGCAATGGGGTCAGACCCCAATGGCTGGCTTACACTTTTCGTTCCGCGAATAGAAAGGGCTTGCCGTGGGCCAGCTCCTTGTATTTCACACCGGGTGCTTTCAGCAACAACGACGCACGGAACTGCCGCGGGTCAGCTGAGTTGTCCTTGAACATGTCGTAATGACAGGGAATCGCCGCCGCGGGCTTGATCTTACCGACAATGTCGGCTGCCTCGAAATGCGACATGTTGTTGAAACCGCCGTTGATGCACGTGATGACGAGATCCGGCTTGTGGCGCGTCACTTCCAGAAGCAGTTCCGTATGATCCGTGTCGCCTGTGATGTAGACCTTCGGCCCGTGCGGCACCTCCAGCACGTATCCCATGTGATTCAGGTCGGTGGTGTCCGTAGGCATCGCGAATGTTCCGTGGATCTTCAAATCCCGAAACTCCACGTAGCACTGCGGCCACGCCGGTTGGATGCGCCCCTGCTCCACGCCTTCTTTCGCGTAAACCTCGCAACTGGGATGAGGACCCAGGAATTGCATTGTGTCCCGATTGCGCAGATTGCGGATGGTCTCCGGATCCGTGTGGTCCTGATGATTGTGCGTACACGCGAACAGATCGACGTCCAACTCGTCCGGCGATACGAGCACGGGCACCTGCCGGTGTAAATCGAGGCCCGGCTGCAGATCCGCACAACTGTCGGTCAGGTACAGGTCGACACCGGCGATGGTGCCCTCCGGAGTTTTGAAAAGATATCCATTCTGCCCCAGCCACCAGATGCCCAGGGATCCCTTGGGCACCGGGTAAGCTCGGATCTGCTGCATCAAAGACATAACTACATCATCGCGGTGGGCGGCGCCGGCTCGTCGGGACTTCCCGCGGCACCAATCGGCAACCGCACCAGGAGCACCCCGATCGCAAGCAACACAGCTACTCCGGCCAGATAAGAGGGATCCTTGAAGATCTGCGGCCGGGCCCACTCGGGGGCGAATTGCAGGCCGGCCCAGGCCAACCCGAGAATCGCCTCACCTGCGATTAGTCCGGAGGCCGTCAGCACACCGGCGTTCTCCACGCGAGCCTTCTGCGCGTCATTGAATTCCATGCGCTCGGCCATGCGGTCTCCAATCGCGCGGAAGACGCCGCCAAGGAAAATGGCCGCGGTCGTCTCAAACGGCAGGTACATCCCAACGGCGACCAGCATGGGGCTGCGCACGTTCATGAGGATGAGCGCGCCGCCGAAAAGCATACCGGTAACCACCAGGGGCCACGGCATGTCGCCGCCTACGATGCCTTGCGCGAGGGTCGCCATCAGGCCCGCTTGCGGAGCCGGCAACTGCCGGTCGCCGAATCCGATGCCACCCTGCCGGATATTCCCTTCATGCAGCAGCATCAAGGGGAAGTACATCACCAGGCTGGCGCACACCACAGCGATCAACTCGACCAACTGAATCGTCCGCGGAGTACCACCGAGGATGTAACCAACCTTGAAGTCCTGCAGCAGCTCGCCCGCGACGGCAGACGACACACAGACCACGGCCGCTACGCCAAGTACGACGGCAACGCCGCCTGTGCCGCCCGCTCCTAGAGAGACCATCAGCAGTGCAGCAATGATCAGCGTGGAAAGCGTAAGCCCCGAAATCGGGTTGTTCGACGAGCCAATCATGCCGACCAGGTTCCCCGACACGGTCGCGAAGAAGAATCCGACCAGCAACATTACGACCGCAGCTACGATGCCCGCCACCACGAACCCGGATAGATAGATGTAGAGCGCGATCATGAGCCCAAAAACGATTCCGATCATGGCGAATACAGCCTTGAAGCTCATGTAGCGCTCGGTGCGGCTGACCTCTTCGGTACCTTTCTGTCTGAGGTCAGACATTGCGCGGACAATACCAGCCGTGAGATTCTTGCGCATCCGGAACAGGGTATACGCCGCGCCCACGAGCATGCCGCCCACCGCGATCGGACGCACAATGAAGCGCCACACCGCGGCTGCCATAGCGCTCCAGTCCCCTTGGCCTGCATTCGCCGGAAGGTACTGCTGCAATTGCGGCCCAAGCAGGAAGATGAAGAGCGGAACCATCAAACCCCACGCGAGCACGCTGCCTGAAAATTGCAGTGCGGCAAGCTTCGGCCCGATGATGTAGCCGACACCGAGATACGCCGGGCTAACACTGGGCGCAGCAAAGGAGCTCACGCCGCCGGAATTCACGATTCGATTCGTTCCTAGCGGACCCAGGCGTACCTGACTCTTCCCCAGTGTTCCAATCGCCACTGGATACTCCGCATCCGAAGCAAAGAGATTGAAGCGGCTGAGCATGTAAATTACGCCGCCGAGACCCATATTCCAGAACAAATACTTCGCCGCCTGGGCTCCGCGCTGACCGGCCTTATGAATCTCGGAGGCAGCTACCGATTCAGGAAAAGGGAGTTCCGGGTCCTCCACCATCACGCGCCGGACGAGAGAGACGAACAGCACGCCGAGAATTCCGCCCACCGTCATGAGGGCTGTGCTTTTCCAGTACGCAGCCCCCGGAGTAAAGGAGGTCCAGGCGCGGGAGATCAGGAATGCAGGAATAGTGAAGATGGCTCCTGCCGCAACGGACTCGCCGATAGACCCGGCGGTCCGGGCGATGTTCTCTTCGAGGATCGAGCCCTTCCAGACACGAAGAACGGCCATGCCGATGACGGCGGCTGGATACGTTGCGGCAATGGTAATGCCGGCACGAAGACCGAGGTAAGCGTTAGCCGCTCCCAGGATTACGGTCATCACGAGACCGAGCAGCACGGCGCGAAACGTGAATTCGCGCATTTCCACGTTTTCTGGAACGAACGGCTTGTGCTTCATCTCGCTCAGTGTATCTCAGCGCGGTGATGCTAAGCTGCACATGCGCGGTCGCTTTCGCCTTTTTCAGCGCAAGAGAGTAACCGTTTCGGTTTCGCGGGAAGACCGCCGGAGCGAAAGGCCGGCAGCGCACACGGCGTACTCACCTTAGCCCAGCTTCGCCTTTACCTTGTCGCTCAGCACCCGTCCATCCACCCGCTTACCCGCGAGCTTCGCTTGTGCCGACTTCATGACCTGTCCCATCTGCTTGGCGGACGTCGCGCCGGTCTCAGCCACCGCTGCGGCTACCGCTTCGTCCACCTCGGCTTCGGTGGGAGCAGCCGGAAGGTAGCCTTCGATCATCGTGATCTCCGATTCTTCCTTATCCGCCAGTTCAGGACGGCCGCCTTTCCGGAACATATCGGCCGATTCGCGCCGCTGTTTGATCAGCGTGTTCAGCACCTGCATTTCCGTGGCTTCGTCAAGCGGCTTCATCGTATCCACTTCGTGCTTCTTGAGAGCGGTTTTCACCATGCGGACGACGTTCAAACGTGCTTCGTCCTTGGCTTTCATGGCCGCAACCATGTCTTTCTGGATTTGATCGAGTAGAGGCATGTCGTTTGCTATCCTAAGTATTACTCCCATGCACATAGAGATGCGGTGGTTACCCAGTTCAGGCCCAAGCCCTCTCTGTGCGCCCTTGCAAGGCATCATGGGATTCGTTGTCCACCATCGTACCGAGTCTTTCCGGGTGGCTGTTTAGAGGAGACCCCGACAAAACAAGATGAAGATCGTCATCGCTGAACCGATGTCGGCAGCCGGGATCGAGCTGCTGAAGGAACACAAGGATTGGGAGATCGTGATTTCCAATCCCAAGGAATACGCGGAGCACCTGCCGACCGCCGATGCACTCATCGTGCGCAGCGCGGTAAAGGTGAATGCCGATGTTCTGGCAAAAGCTCCCCGCTTGCGCGTGATTGGGCGCGCCGGAGTGGGCGTTGATAACGTGGATATTCCCGCCGCTACGGCGGCAGGCGTGCTGGTGATGAATACGCCGGGCGGGAATGCGGTATCCGTTGCGGAACATACGTTGGCACTCATGTTGGCGTTGGCCCGCTCCATCCCGCAGGCCACGAACTCGACGAAATCCGGCAAGTGGGAAAAGAAAAAGTTTCTGGGCAGTGAGCTGCGCGGCAAGACGATGGGTATCGTCGGCCTGGGCAGCGTCGGCCGCGAAGTGGCGAAGCGTGCGCATGCGTTTGAAATGCACGTCCTGGCATATGACCCCTATGTGAGCACGGCTACCGCAGCCGACCGCCAGGTGGAACTCGTCGACCTGAAAACCCTGTTCGCAAAGAGCGACTATATCGGCCTGCACGTGGCTCTGACGCCGGAGACTGACAACATGATCTCGGCCGAAACGATCGCCACAATGAAACCGTCGGCGCGCATCATCAACTGCGCCCGCGGCGAGCTGATCGATAACGCCGCCCTGGCGGCTGCGATCAACTCAGGAAAGATCGCAGGCGCCGGCCTCGACGTGTTCCGTAAGGAGCCGCCAGATCCAGCCGATCCGCTCCTGCAGGTGGAAAACCTGGTGGCGACTCCGCATATCGGCGGATCCACTGAGGAGGCTCAGGAGATCGTCGGCGTGCGCATTGCCGAACAGATTGTTGAATACCTGCTGAGCGGCGTCGCGATCAACGCTGTCAATATGCCGACCTTGTCGCCCGATCAGTACAAGGCCATGGGGCCGTACGTCGACTTGGCGGAGAGACTCGGCAACTTCGCGGCTTACGTTTCGAACGGCAACCCGAATTCGATTCGGCTCACCTACTTCGGCAAAATTGCGGAGAGCAACACGAACCTGCTGCGGAATGCCGGAATCGCAGGCGTGTTGAACCGGTCCGTCTCCACCAAGGCCAATCTGGTGAACTCGATGGCGCAGGCGCAGGACCGCGGCTGGATCATCCGGGAGCGGCATGAGAAGCGCATCCGCCACGTGGATTCGATTCGCATCGAACTCGAGACCGACACTGGGACCACAACGGTCGAAGGCGCGCTCGTACTCGATAAACCGCGCCTTGTTCAGATCGACGGGATTTACTGCGAGGCTCCGCTGGCCGGCAATCTCACGTTCTTGAAGAATGAGGACGTGCCGGGGGTAATCGGCTACGTCGGCGGAGTGCTTGGGAAGAATGAGATCAACATCGCCAACTTCTCGCTCGGGCGCCAGGAAAAGGCATCGGACGGCCAGGCGTTGGAAGCCGTTTGCGTGATCGAGACGGATGCGCCGGTGCCGGATAAAGTGCTGATCGAACTGCTCAAGAATCACGCTGTGAAGATGGCGCGGGCTGTTGCGCTGCAGTTCTAACTTGTGATCCTATAGGCGGCCGCAGCGACTTCGCGGCCGCTATCCCTTCCTCTGAAGTTCTTCCTCTGCGCGAATTAAGAAATCAACTGGAATGCCAACGCCGCACTTTGCGTGGTGGATTGTCGCTGTGAAAGCAGGTTTGTGGTGCGCCCGGAGAGATTCGAACTCCCGACCTTCTGGTTCGTAGCCAGACGCTCTATCCAACTGAGCTACGGGCGCGCAAGGCAGGTAACTTCCAATTTACCATAGCCTCGCCGTTGCCTGCTACTCTCGCTCTATGGAGAACTTTCGCGCCTTCGTGATCACTCGGGAAACACGCTCATTGCAGGAGCTTTCTTCCGATCGATTGCCTGAAGGCGAGGTGTTGGTGCGCGTCCGTTACTCCAGCTTGAACTATAAAGACGGGCTCGCTGTGACGGGCAAGCCTGGAGTGGTTCGCTCGTACCCGATGGTGGCAGGAATTGACCTCGCCGGAACGGTGGAAGAATCGTCCTCTCCGGAATTTGCGCCCGGCGATGAGGTTGTGGTTACCGGCTGCGGACTGTCCGAAACACATTGGGGCGGATATGCAGGGCTCGCACGAGTGAAAGCCGAGTGGGCGATCCGGTTACCGGCAGGGATCTCGCCGCAGCAGGCGATGGCGGTTGGCACCGCGGGGTTCACCGCCATGCAGTGCGTGGCCGCTCTGGAGGAACACGGGGCTGCCCCCGGCGGGCGCAAGATTGTTGTGACGGGCGCAACCGGTGGCGTTGGCAGCGTGGCTATCGCAATCCTTGCAAATCTTGGTTTTCACGTCGTCGCCTCTACCGGGAAGCACGACGCGCACGACTATCTGGGAGCGATTGGCGCCACAGAAATCCTCGATCGGAGTGTCCTCGCCGCGCCTTCCACAAAGCCGATGGAATCGGAACGCTGGGGAGGCGCGGTCGATAGTGTCGGTGGTGATACCCTGGCGGGTATTCTTCGGACTATGGCCGCAAACTGTAGCGTTGCCGCGTGCGGGCTGGCCGGGGGAGCCGCACTGTCCACGACTGTTCTTCCATTTATTCTTCGTGGCGTGAACCTGCTGGGCATCAACTCCGTGTTTGTTTCACGCGAACGGCGTGAGTATATCTGGCGCCGGCTCGCTAAGGATTTGCCGGTCCGCGTTCTCGACCAAATCGCTCGCGTGGAGCCACTCACCAATGTTGTCGCACTCGGCGAGGAAATTCTCGCCGGAAAGGTGCGGGGCCGGATTGTGATCGATGTGAATCGATAGCCGCTATTTGCCAAGGTCCGTAAACAAATAGCTGACGATTCCAATGGCCGCAAGCTGGTTATCCTGATCGAACACCTCTGCCTGTCCGATGCAAAGGTGTTGGCCCGTGCGCAGGATTTTCGCTCGCGCCACCGCGGCGCCGTTGCTGATGGGACGCAGGTAATTCAACTTCAACTCCGTCGTAGCCATTCTGCGCCGTCCACCAAAATGGCGGAAAATCGCAATCCCAACGACGGCATCCACAAGCGTGGCCGTTACCCCGCCGTGCAACATGCCCGCTCCGTTCATCAGTTCCGGTCTTAGCGCGCACCGGATGGTCACGCCGTCCTCATGCACGTCCACCACCTCAACACCGATAAGACAGTTGAACGGCATGCGTGCAACTACATCCCGCAACTGTTCAATGGAGAGCTTTTCGTTTGTCATTCTTATCTGCCCGTGAAACGCGGCGGGCGTTTCTCCAGGAAGTGCGCGACGCCTTCGCGGAAGTCTTCCGTGGCGAAGCTCGCCCACATCTCGTTGACCGCGAGTTCCAGCGCCTCGGGTAGAGATTGGGACAACGCAGAGTAGATCTGCGCTTTGATGACGCGGAGGGATCGTGGAGACGTTTGCTCCGCCAACTCGCGAGCATACGCACCGACTGCATCGCCGAATCCTTCAGCCGGGAATACGCGGTTCGCGAAGCCCATCCTCTCGGCTTCGTCTGCGCCGATCGAGCGTGCCGAGAGCAGCAGATCCATGGCGTTCCCCAGCCCGACGAGTTTCGGCAGCATCCAAGCGAGTCCATACTCCGCAACCAGCCCCCTCCGGGAGAATACGGTGCTGAATGTGGCGGTGGATGAGGCAAAGCGCAGATCGCAATACATCGCGAGCACCATCCCAAGCCCGACGCACGGCCCGTTGATCGCCGCAATCAGCGGCTTCGGGATTTCCTGCATCCAGGTATGCTGCCGGACGCTGCGCTCGCCTTCCTTTTGACCGACGACGCTGCTCAGCAGGCTCATGTCTGCTCCGGCGCAGAAGCCGCGTCCTGCGCCCGTGAGCACGATCACGCGTACATCGTCATCGTCCGCGGCCTGTCGAATCGCGTGCTCCACCTCTTCTTCCATTCGCAGAGTCCAGGCGTTCAACTTCTGCGGACGATGCAGCGTGACGTTCGCCACTCGCCCGCTCACCGAGTAAAGGATCTCTTCGTAGGTCATTTCGGAACCGACAGGCGTGCGCTCATCCGGTCGCCCTTGTTTACTCTAACCTTTCGAGGCTCTCCGAGGAGCAACTCTATTGTTCCGCTTGCTGCCGGCTACCGGCGTTTGTCCGCGTGGCGCATCATTTTGTGGATCTGTTTCCACCTCCGTTTTTCCGCTTGCGCTGCGTTGATATCGGTTTGACGAGCCAGGTAATCCAGCTCGCGCTGCAGCTTGTGAAAGCTATGCAGGCGAGCTTCATCGACCGCGCCCCGAACAGCGCACCCGGGCTCGCTATGGTGCGTGCAGTCGCGAAACCGGCACTTTGCAGCCAGGGCGGCAACGTCGGCGAAGCTGGCATCCAGCGCCTTCGGTGATGCCCACAACTGCACCTCACGCAACCCCGGCGTATCCATCAGCCACCATCCACCCGGCATGAGAATCAACTCCCGCTGCGTCGTGGTGTGCCGCCCGCGGCTGTCGCTTTCCCGCACCTCACTCGTGCGCAGAAAATCATGCCCTAGCAGGCGATTGATAATCGTGGACTTCCCTACCCCGGAAGAGCCGATCAGCGCGGCCGTCTCTCCGCAGCTCAGCATATCCGATAGTTGCTCGATCGCCGTGCCCAAAAGCGCGCTGATCACCCGCACTGGAGCGCCTGCGGCTATCGACCTCACTTCGTTGAGAATGCAATTCAGGCCGGAACATACATCGGCCTTGTTTAGCACCAGCACGGGGGATGCGCCCGACTCATTCACAAGCAGGAGAAATCGCTCCAGACGGCGCGGATTGTAATCACCATCCAGACCGGTAACCACGAAGACAACGTCGATATTCACTGCCAGAATTTGTTCTACTGCCTGGTGTCCCGGGGCTCGGCGGGAGAACTGTGTTCTGCGGGGCAGGATGCGGTCGATTACGTTTGTCCCCGGGCGCAATTCCACCCAGTCTCCTGTCACGGGCAGCATCGCGGATTCCATCCGCATTCTTCCACTCACTGTCGCGGGGATCTCTTCTCCCGCGAGAAATAGCGCGTAGTGCTCACGCGATGCGCGTATAACTCGCGCGCATTCAGGACCATTCATTGGATTTCCCTTGTTCCTACTCGACCAGACACAAGAAGGGTTTCAGGGCTGGACCGCTACCCACTGCGGGCAGCATTCGTCGAGTTCAGGCAAGGACGGGCAGTAGCAACTTTCTATGCTAACAGGAATCAGCCTTCGCAATCGCCGCCTTTGCATTCGCACCAGGCTTTCGTCACCGCGTGGCGGTATTCGAACATCCGGCGGAGTTCGCGCTTCACTAGCCAGCCGAACAGTTTTTCGGAGATCAATCCGCCCGGCAGAGCCAATTCAATGCAGTCCGTGAGGCGCGTGCCGCACCCCTCCGGCAGGAAATGGTGGGCATGCACCCAGGCAGCGAACGGTCCTTCCCGCTGCTCGTCGATAAAGAGACGGTTTTTCTCATACGCGACATGGTGCGCCAGCCACCGGATGCGAAATGGCCCCGCGGGAATTCGGAACTCCACAATCGAGCCGGAATGCAAACCGCCTTCACGCCGCACAATTTCGATGCTTTTATCCGGCGGAGTGAGCAATTCGATCGCATCCGGCCTCTCATGAAACGCGAACACCTCTTCTACCGGACAGCCAATAAACGAAGAGTGTTCAAAGGTCATCATTCGATCGATTCGCGCGGATGCCGCTTACTGCAAGACTACTGTAAACTGGTTCGTTTCGGTACGCTAGGCTGGCATGCTCCTCGAACTCAAGAACATCCAGAAGCGTTTCGGTGGTGTCATCGCCCTCCGTAACGGCAATCTATCGGTGCAGGAGGGAGAAGTGCACCTCCTCATGGGCGAGAACGGGGCCGGTAAGTCCACCTTGATGAAAATCGTGGCGGGGCTGTATACATCGGATGCCGGCGAAGTGCTCTGGCGGGGACAGCCCGTTCAGTTCCGCAGCCCAGCCGAGGCGGCGCGGAGCGGCATCGCCATGGTGCACCAGGAATGCCTGCTGGCTCCTCATCTCACCGTGGCGGAGAACATGTTCCTGGGGCACGAGCCGGTCTCGAATGGCGCCTGGCTCAAGCAGGCTGAAATCCAATCCCGCGCGGCCCGTCTTATCGAGGAGCATCACTTTCCGCTCCAACCCGACTGGAAGGTGCAAAACCTCAGCCCCGCGCAAAAGCAGCTCGTCGAGATCTGCCGCGCCATCATGCAGGGTTCCAGCCTGCTGATCTTCGACGAACCGACCTCATCGCTCTCGGAATCCGAATCGCACGAGGTATTTCGGATCGTAAAGACGCTGCGTGAGCGGCACATGGGCGTTATTTATATCACCCACCGGCTGGATGAGCTGCGCTCCGTCGGCGACCGCGTTACGGTCCTGCGGGATGGCGAAACCGTGCATACGTGCGCACTTAGCGAACTGACGACGGACCAGCTCATCCGTCATATGGTGGGACGTGAAGTCTCATCCATCTACAAGCGCACTCCATTCCCGCCTGGGGAAGAACTGCTGCGCGTGGAGAATGTGTCGCGTGGGAAGGTTCTCAAAGACATTTCTTTTTCCGTGCGCGCTGGAGAGATCGTCGGGCTCGGTGGCCTGATCGGCGCGGGCCGTACGGAGCTCTGCCGCGCAGTCTTCGGACTCGATCCGATCGAAAGCGGCAGGGTCTTCGTGGCCGGGAAGCAACTCACGGCGCACACACCGCGCGAAGCGGTTGCCGCCGGCATCGCCCTCATTCCCGAAGACCGTCAACGCTCCGGTCTCGCGGTGGACTTGTCCATCGACTACAACGTGACGATGGCCAGCCTCGACTCGCTAAGCAGGTTTGGATTTCTGAACCATGCCGCTGAGCGGAAGGTCACGAGAGAGTACGTTAGCCGCCTCCGCGTGAAGTGCGCATCCGATAAACAATTGGCCGGGCGGCTCAGCGGCGGAAACCAGCAAAAGGTCGTGATCGCCAAGTGGCTCGCCCGCGGCGCCAGTGTGTTTCTGTTCGACGAGCCTACGCGCGGGATCGACGTCGGGGCAAAGATGGAAGTTTTCGAAGTGATGAACGATCTCGCGAAATCCGGTGCAGCGGTTCTAATGGTGAGTTCCGAGTTGCCGGAACTGGTTCAAGTTCCAGACCGAATTCTCGTAATGCGCGAAGGCCAGATCTCCGCCGAATTGCCTGGGGGCGCTTCCCAGGAAGAAATTATGCGTTTCGCCGCACCTCAGGAGCAGACTACATGATCCAACGGCTTCTGCCGTTTTTGACCTTAATCGTTCTGTTTGTTGCACTGGCAATCGCTTCTCCGCATTTCCTTACCGCCACCAATCTATCGAGCGTTGTGCGCCAGACGGCTGTAATCAACATCATGGCGCTCGGCATGACGCTGATTATTGTGGCGGGCGGAATCGATCTCTCCGTCGGCGCAATTCTCGCCATGGGAGGCCTGCTCGGCACTATGGCGATGGCCGCAGGCCAGCCGATCCTGTTAAGCATTTTGATCGGAATCCTGACCGGCATGGTTTGCGGATTCATCAACGGCTTTCTCACTACACGGCTCAAAATCAATCCGTTCATCGTGACGCTCGGCACGCTGGGTATCATTCGAGGTACGGCACTGATCATCTCCAATGGCCTGCCGGTGCATGACATTCCACAGGCTTTCTCGTTCCTGGGCGAAGGCACAGTGCTCGGCGTTCCGTTCGTGCTCTGGATCCTTGTGGTCTGCGCGATTATCGTGCACATCATCATGCAGCACACGAAACTCGGCCGTTACGCATTCGCGATCGGCAGCAACGAACAGGCGGCCTATTACGCCGGCATTCCGGTCTCGTTTCACACTACGGCGGTCTATGCAATCGGCGGCATGTTGACCGGTCTGTCCGGGATGATTGAGGCCTCGCGGCTCATGACGGGTCAGCCCACGGCGGGCCAGGGATATGAGTTGCAGGCAATCGCCGCAGTGGTCATTGGCGGAGGCAGCCTGCGAGGGGGAGAAGGATCGGTGATAGGAACTCTGGTGGGCGCATTCATTATGGGCTTGCTCGCAAACGGCAGTGACCTGCTCGGTATTCGCCCCTACCTGCAGCAGGCCATCATTGGCGCGGTCATCATCCTCGCGGTCAGCGTGGACGAGTTGCGGAAACGCAAGACGCCCGCATAAAAAAAGCCTGACGGGAAGACTGCTCCCGTCAGGCTGGAGGCTCTGATTAGGACTGCGATGGCTTAATGGTTCGGCGGAGTTGTTGTCGTTGTGCTCGAACCTGAGGTACCGCTGGATGAGCTAGGGCTTTTCGTCTTCTTGTGTTTTCTGGTTCTGGTCTTCTTTCCGGTTGTAGTGTCGGTATCGGCGCTGCTTCCAGTGCGATTACGGGTTGTCTGATCGTCGGTCTTTGTTGAAGAGCCTGACTGCGACCCCGCCTGGCCGGTTGTGCCGGTCGTTCCTGCCCCGGTGCTTCCCGTCTGTGCGAAGGTCAGAGGGAGTGCAATGGCAGCACAAAGGGCTGACTTCCAAAGTAACTTCATTGAATTTACCGCCTCTCCTAAATCAAGTGTTGTTTTTGCGATTGTCGATTAGGAGACTGTATTCGCTTGAACACTGTTGCCCTCCTTTACGGTAAATGAGGTTTTCTTCATAAACTCTGAAAATGCGATAGGCTGTTAACTCGCTCAAGGAGGGTGAGTATCATGCGTGCGTTCTCCCGGCGTGAATGGCTTCGCTTCGCACTTTCTCTACCTGCGGCGGCATGGTACGCCGGCTACGAAGCCAGAGCGGAACCATATCGCGGCAAGGTCA
>CAYXLI010000048.1:0-32825 GCA_964464925.1 uncultured Solibacteraceae bacterium
AGGGTGGCATGGGGGTGGAACGCGCGAGGGTGGATCGGAGGTGGCGGGAGAAGCCGAAGTTGATGACCGACAGAGGGTTAGAGAGAAAGTCTGGGAATCGCTAATCGGCGTGACTCACAACAGGTCTAATTGAGCTCGCTGCCCCCGAGGGTGTAAATCGGATTGTGTAAACGGTGATCCAACAAAGGAGAAAAATTAGAGGACACCGATGGCAATCGATCCGAAGTTGATTGACAAGCTGCCGGCCGACTACATGCGGCCGGAGGACATCGTAGGCGGGAACCGGGTTGCTGACGCATCTGACCAATGCTGTGCTGGTGCGGGCTCTAAACGCCGAACTGACGGACCACTTGGGATATCAAAAGCATGATCCGGTTGGCTGCAAGAGCGGGAACTCACGGAACGGCAAGACGAGCAAGAAGCTGAAGAGTGATTTCGGCGAGATCGATCTGGGAACGCCGCGCGATCGCGACGGCAGCTTTGAGCCGAAGATCGTGGCCAAGCACTAGACGCGATTCATCCGGATTTGACGACAAGATTCTGTCGGTGGATGCACACGCTTCAGTTCAACATCACCGAGTCTCGCCGTTGCAATCATTGAGGACTCGGTTGCGAATTCTAGACGTATCTGGACCGTCACAGCGGCGAACGTCATACAAGAGCTTCACGCGCCCCGGCAAACCAGGATCGTCGGAATTGCGCCCGCGATCTGGTTGGTGTGTATATGGATAAGTACTAGGACTCGCTATCCAACAACGCGGAGGCTATGAGGGCTCGGTCCAGACAGCCGCGTCAACGGAGACAAACGTACGACCGACTTCATGGTTAAGACATTGCGGCAAGTCTGGAAACGGTTACACGCGACTGGCGGGTGGCCAAGGCCTGGCTCTTTCGCGAGCTGTCTCGAGGATCGAGGAACTGACGTCGCAAGACCGGCGCACAAAAACTGCATCCAACACCCCTGCTTCTTCCAGATAGGCGTTCAGGAAAGCTTCCACGTCTTCCGGCGTCGGGCTTCCTTCGTCGCCCAGAGTCTCGAGTCCAAAGGAGTGCGCCGTTCCGCCGATGGCAAGAGCCGAGTCGGCCAACTGCAGCAAGCGCAGAAATGCGATTTCCCCAATGAGTCTCACGTCAGCCTCCGTCGTTCCCAGAATACGTGTTGCCTTCCCCTCTGTTTTTGCACAGCGACGGGGTAAATGTGCGGCGTGGGATGCAAGCCTCCCCTCCACTTTCCCTCCCTTGAGGGCCTGCTTGCAGTGGCGCGAATAACGAAAAACAGTTTTCGATGTCGGTAAACGGGGGCGGATCACGCTTTACAAAATGGGCGGAGTTGAAATCCGCCTCGACTCGACTCAATCTCCAAGGAAACAAACGATGAAGATAAACAGGGCAATTCTGCTCACCTTACTGCTTTCGGCGCTGCCGGCAACGGTGCCGGCAGCGACATTTAACCTGGCTAGCGACTTTTCGGCAAGCGCCAACCCCGCCGGCGTGTGGTCTTACGGCTATTCAACCACGCTCGGGGGGACCTTTAACCTATATACCGCTAACGGAACAGCGAACGGCATGGATTATTGGGGAGCACCTGGTGCTGGTCTGACGCCGGGAGTTTTCCATAACGGAACTTCCACGACGACAACCTTAGCCGGCGTTTCTTACGCGCCGGGTGAGACTGGTTTCCATCCTGGACCCAGCGGGGAATTCAGCATCTTCCGGTTTACTGCGCCTTCCGCGGGAAGCTACTCCCTATCTGCGTCGTTTTCCCTGGGGGACGTTGGCGGCACAGACGTTCACGTGCTGCAGAACGGAGTGTCGCTGTTCGATGGCCTTGTGAATCCATCCAATCAAACTGCCTCCTTCACGTCGCAGCAAACTCTGCTGAGCGGAAACACGATCGACTTCGTTTTGGGCGTCGGGCCCGACGGAAGCTATACTAGCGATTCCACCAAAGTTGCCGGAACGCTAACCACGGGACCGGCCTCGATGGTGCCGGAGCCCTCGACCTGGGCCATGGTGGGCGGAGCGGGTGTATTGGGCCTCATCGCGATTCGAAGGCGTAGATCGCAAGCGAGCAGCCAGTCGGCACTCTGATTCCCGTTTAGCGTCCGATTCTTTCTCCGGCAACGTGCTGGGAAGTGAAGTCTTCTACTTCCCGCCGTTGCCGGTTTTGCGAGAGCCGGGCCGGTCATACCCCGGGAAATTGCGCCGTCAGAAAACTCCGCGCCGCTACGCTTCTCTAAGTAGTTCCGTACGGTACTTCGGAGCAAGCGCTCTCGCTTCCTCGATGAACTCTGCCTGCTCTCTCTCGGTCAGTTCCGGCGGAGGCGTCGTGCGCGTGGCAACCGGTACCCCAACTTCCATAAAGAACTTCTCCTGTCCCGCGTGGCCGTCACGAACCTTTTCGAGCGCCTTCTGAAAAGCGACCGATGCGGCTTTCCTCTTCTGCAGTGTCTCAGATCTCGCTCTTCCTCACTGGAGAGTGTGCAAACGATGTGCTGCCGGCCTTCGAGTTCTGCGGAACGTATCAGCTTCTGCGCCAGTGGGATTTCGCTCTCTTCGCAGCGTATGACCCTTGGGTTCACGCGCGGTGGAAATTGGGTGGGAACTATGATGCCTGTCACCGAATTTCGGCTGTTCTGCTGTAAGATACTCAATGTTACCTCGAATATCTCTAGCGTTACTAGCTGTAGCAAGGAGCTCTATGTTCGCGAAAAAGATTGCTGCGGTTGCTTTGTTCTGTCTTTGCCCCACTGCCTTTGCTGACCTCACCACGGATCAGAAACTTAACGATTTCACCCAATTGGCTGCCCTGTATGCCCGTAACTACGGACCGTATGAGGCCAAGAGGGATTTCTTCGGATTCGACCTTTATCAGATCCAACCTTGGCTGGATCAAGTCCGGGCGTCTAAAAGCGACCTAGAGTTCTTTGACATCTGTGTCAAATATGTAGCCGGCCTCCGGGATAGCCACGACGAATTCACCATTCGGTCCAGCTATGAAGCGTACCTGCCGATCTCCGTCGGTATCTACGACGGAAGGGTTCTGATCGACAGCATCGACCGTAAGTTCCTGCCGTCCGCGGCCTATCCGTTCCGGGTGGGCGATGAACTGGTGTCCCTCGACGGAAAAAGCATGCAGGATTGGATTCAGGAGTTGGATCCCTACACCGTCAACGGAGCCTCCAATGCCGTGAGCCGCGCCCGCATCGCCGCAAATCTTGCGGTGGACCGTTATCAGGCATGGTGGCCCACGTCGCCGCTATCGATAGGGGATAAGACGAGCGCTAGTTTGGCTATCAGGCGGCAATCGGGCGAGATCGAGACCTATCCCGTGAATTGGCAGATCCTGGGAACGCCTGTTATGGGAGAAGGCCCGATCCCCGGTTTCCCTACTGCCGCCAAGCAAGCCAGGCGACGCCCGCAGATAGCCACCATGACACGGCCGAAGGGAGACCCGGAAGACGGCCTCGACCCCAACCCGTGGGGAGTGGGAACGCTGGCGCCTGAGGAAGTACCGGCCGAGGTGGTTCCAGAGTACCTCGCAGCGCAACGAATGCTCACGGTGGCTCTGCCGCTCGTTAATGAGAACGGCAGCGTTACTCCATTTGGCTCGACCTTGCCCGTGTTCAACCCGCCGGCCGGATTTAAGGTAAGGCTGGGCGCGCGCTCATCCGACTTCTTCGTTTCCGGCACCTTTCCTGTGGGCTCGCGGACGGTGGGGTTCCTTCGCATTCCGACGATGTCGCCTTCCAATTCGAGTTCGGCTTACACGCAGTTCGCGAACGAAATCATCTACCTCCAGGCGAATACAGATGGCCTGGTTGTGGACGTGATGGGGAACGGTGGAGGAAGCGTTTGTTACGCCCAGAATCTGGCGAGCGCGCTGATTCCGCACACCTTCCGGGGGATTGCCTATCAAGTGCGCGCAACCCAGTACTGGCTCGCTGTATTCGGCAACTCGCTCACCAATGCGAAACTCAACAAGGCCCCGGAATATGTGCAGGTCCTCTATGGGGAGTATCTTAAGCAGATCCAGCAGGCTTTCTCGGAGAACCGCGGGATGACCGGTTCCGTGCCCATTTGCGGCGTGAGCTTGGACATTCCACCGGCCCAGGACAGCAGCGGGAACATGGTGGCTTATACGAAGCCGATCGTGGTTCTGACGGACAACTTTACGTTGTCGGCAGCGGAGGCGTTTACGATGTTGCTGCAGGATGAAGAGCGGGCTACGATTTTCGGCACCCTCACAGACGGCGGCGGCGGAAACGTCAACAGCTACAATGCGGGCGCTTTCTCAGAGGGGTTGACGCGGGTCACGCAGGGACTGATTACGCGGAAAGCGCCGGTGGCCGTGCCTGGTTTCCCGGCTCTCCAATATTACGATGGGGTCGGGATCTACCCGGATATTCAGGCTGATTATATGACCAGGGACAACCTGATGAGCGGCGGTGCCTCCTTCGTGAGTGCGTTCTCCTCCGCCATTGCCGGTTTATTAGATAAGGTTCAGCAGTAAGAGAACTGCCGGACTTCGGTGCCGCGGCGGTGCTTTGGAAATACGGTGACCGTCACGGTATTTTATATGGCTTATAGCGGTTGGCCTGCAGGAGTGCGCGCGTGCTTGCTTCGGCTTCGGGGGCGACGTAGAAGAATGCACCGACGCGTTCGCTTGAGAAGATCAGGCCGCCCTTGTAGGTGTCCGGCTCGACGAGGTAATCCACTTGGGAGGCTGTCAGGAGTTCTTCCAGCGCCAATGCTTCCTTCAGCTTTTTCGCAATATAGACGAGAACGAGTTCCGTCTCTTCGCTGAAGAAGTCCGGTTCACGGCGCATCGGCTAAGCCGGCACGCCGACGCGCGCGGCAAAGGCCTGATATGCCTCAGGTCCATTTTGCTCGACGATCGGGATCAGCCGCTTCGCCGCAGCTTCCAGGTTCTTGTATGCGCCGGGGTTCTTCATCGCCGTGCGGTATTCGGGCAGGATGTGGCGGACGCGCTCCCACGTCATCAGCAGTTCCAGTCCGCTTTGCGCGTATAACTCCTCGTGGAGGACACCGGATACGAGAAATGACGACACCATTTCCCAGTACGTGGTCACCATGCGGAAATAGGCGTTCTCCTGCGATCCGGGAGGACACATCTGTTTCCACTGATCGAGCGTCTTGCATTTGCAGTTGGCTGCGAACCAGGCGCGTGCCTCGCGCAGCTTCTCTTCGCGCCGCAGTTCGTACAGACGCAGGATCAAATTCGCGTCTTCTGTGGTGGGCATCCGGCTCATCTTGTTTAGTTCCTTCCGCAGAGACCCGGTGTTTTGCACATGCCGGAGGGGCAGCCGCCCATGGGAGCGGGCGCTCCGGATCCACCGCCATTGGCGTGAGCGGCGAAGGTGGAAAGTTCCTGCTTCAGATGCGTCTTGCCGCAGGAGGGGCAAAACACTTCGGTGGTATTTCCGCGGACCAACTTCTCAAAGCGCGTTCCGCAGTCGGTGCAACTGTACTCGTAGATCGGCATAGGCTTACTTGCTGGAGATGAATCCCATCACGATTTTATCAGCGATCTCCCGCACTTCCGAAGCCGGCGCATTGAAGTTGTTTGTCATGAGGGAGAAGATCAGGGCTCGTCCGCCGGGCGGGAGAATGTAGCCTGACAGCGCGGCCACGTGAGTGAGGCTGCCCGTCTTGGCATGGACGGCGTTGGCGTCCGTGAATCCCTTGAAGCGTTTGTCGAGCGTGCCGTCCTCCCCGCCGACCGGCAGCAGCCCGACCCATGTTTCCCGGTTCGGCGACCGCCACATGGAGAGTAAGAGCTGAGCCGTGGTTGCCGGTGTGGTGAGGGTGAGCCGCGAGAGCCCGGATCCGTCTTCGAAGTGGTCCTGCTTGCCGGGTACGCCGATCTCTGTGAGAAATTCCTGTAGCTGATTGAGTGCTTCGCGGCGAGTGCCGAAGCCGGTCTGCTGACGCGCGACCTCGCGGAGCACCATCTCGGCGTGAAGGTTCTGGCTCTCCTTATCGATGATACGGAGGGCGTCGGCGAGCGGAGGGGAAGAATAGCGCGCCAACTCGACCGCAGGCGCCGGAAATGCGGTTTCGTCCGTGCGCCGGTGCCGCGCGACTGCGCGTCCCCGCACGGTGATGCCGTGTTGTTCGAGCACAAACCGGAGTGCCTTAGCCGCGAAGAGAGCGGGATCGTCCACGGCGAGCCGCGTCTTTTGCTCCTGGCTTCGGAGCTGGATGACGCCGGAGATGGTCAGCTCATTCGACCCGGGCATGCGCTCGTAATGGATCCTGGTTTGTGCCTCTTCCGTGCGCACACGGTTGTGGACAATCAGCGGCTCGATGGGAGGGTCGAAGGAGAGTACAGGGGAATCGCCGGGAGCCGAACCGGCACGCACGATGACATTAACGGCGTTGTCGTTGACGGTCAGAGCGCTGACTGCCGCGCCGTATTCATATGGAGCGTCGTCGACCGCCCAACCTGGGGGATAAGGCTCATATGCATATGCCGTGTCATCGCCGATTATGTCTCCCGTGATGCTGTGAACGCCTTTGGTGACGAGTTGGTCCGCAAGCAGGCGCAGTTTCGCAAGCGGGTCCTGCAAGGGGTCGTCCTTGACATAAGGGATGGCGCGACCGGAAAGGTTCGGGTCGCCTCCACCGAGGAGGATCAGATCGCCTTGTAAGGTGCCGTTCGCGGCGGGCTGGGCATCGGCCATGATGCGCGTGAGGAAGCGGAAATCGGGGCCGAGTTTTTGGAGTGCCAAAGCCGTGGAATAGAGCTTTGTGTTGGAAGCGGGTACGAAGAAATGGTCGGCGTTCTTTTCATACACGACCTCGCCGGTTTCGGCATCCAGAACACGGATTCCCCAGAATGCCTGGCGCGCGGCGGGCGAGTCCTGGATGAGCGCGTCGATGTGCGCCGATGCGGTCTGCGCCGGTACACAGAGCGAAGTTGCGAGGAAGAGCGCTGCCAAACGCATGAATCCCGGATTATACTGCAAGGCATGCGGACGGCCGTTTGCCCGATCGTGTTTTGCGCCGTGGCGCTGTATGCGGGGACGGAGCCGAAAGCGAAACCGCCGGACTATCCTGCCTCGTCGGCGATCCCTTCAGGCGGTTGGATCGCGGCGGACTTCGGCGGGCATACATTTTCGGCCGAGAACACGAGTTTGTTTGTGGAAGATTACCTGTGCATTGAAGTGGCGATCTTTCCAGCGGCGGGCGGGAAAGAGATTCCGGTGTCGGCAGCGCAGTTCGGGTTGCGGCTGAATCATCGCAAGCCACTACTGGCGCAGACTCCCGGTATGGTGGCCGCTTCGTTGAAGTACACGGATTGGGGCCAGAGGCCGACAACGATTGGTCAGGTGGGTCCGGTGGTGATCGGACCGACGCCGCAGTCACGTTTCCCAGGCGACCCGAGCGACCGGCGTACACGCGTTCCGCCTACGGTCAGTTCGGATCCGGCGGCGGAGGCGGAACGTCCTCCAAAGGTGACGGCGGCGGAGGCGGTTGTTCATGTTGCCTTGGAGGAAGGGCCCACGCGGTCGGTGCGGTCCGGGTATCTGTACTTCCCGTATAGGGGCAAGCTCGACAAGCTGCACTCGATCGAGTTGGTCTACTCGGGTGGCGAGGCTCCGGTGAGCGTGAAACTCAGGTAGTTATTTCTATTTCCCTCCGCGCAGCCAGGCGTCGAACCAGATCAGGAGTAGAAGGAGCAGAACGGCGATCGTGCCGAGGAAAGGGAGGGCCATGACGATTTGGACGCCGAACGAATCCGCAAAAAAGCCGAGGCTCCAAGGGGCGAGCAAGCCGCCGGTGAGAGCGAGAGAGAAGATGCCGTTGAACAGGCCCGGGTGGTAATAGGGGAACTTGGCCGCGATGCGCTCCGCGACGAGAGGGTAGATGCTGGCGAAGCCGAGGCCGACGAACGTTAAGCCCCAGGTGGCACCGAACAGGTTATTCGTGAATGCGAGCAGAGTGCATCCGAACAGCGCTCCGAGAATGCTGGCGAACAGGATGCGGCTGTGGCGGACACGGGGCAGAATGTTCTGCACAGCCACTCGTCCGAGCAGCAGTGCCGTCCAGTAGACGACGAGGAGTAACAGAGCGGCGCTGGGGCTGATGCCGAGTCTCTGGATAAGAAAGAGCGGTAGCCAACCTGCGATAGCCCATTCGTTTCCGAACTGAAAAAACAAGAGCAGGCTGAACAGCACGGCGGTGAGGCTTCGGAAATCGCGCAGGACTTGCCGGAAGCTTCGATGACGAACGGATAATTCTATTCGTATCCGCTTCCTCGCGAAGGACCAGGCGAAGAAGGCGAATGCGGCAGCCATGCCTTGCAGGACCGTGGAGACGGCGTACAGATTGAACGTGCCGGCTAAGAGCGCGGGCGTCAGCAGGCACCCGAGGCCGAAGAAAGTTCCGGCAAGATTGACGGTAGCGGCGCGATCCTGCCGGTATGCGGGAGAGAGCGCCTGGAATACGGCTGAGTTGAACATTCCCGCCGCAAACCCGATGAAGAGCATTCCGAAAGTGCGCCATAAGAACGGCGAGGGTGGAGGAACAAATGAGAGGAACGTCAACGCGGCGCAGGCAACCAGGCTGCCAATGGTAAGGACGAGACTGGCGGTGCGGCGCTGCAGCAGCTTCCCCGCGATCCGTAGCGCGGCAACCAAACCAATGTAGACCGCAATGAAGTAGCTGCCGACCGAGGTGTATTCCGCGACGAGATGGTATCCCCAGGCCGGCAGAATGGCGCCCGTAAACGACATCAGCGTTCCGGAAAGAAAGAATCCCGTAAGGGCACCGCGAGCCGACCCGGAGGGCAGCCAGTCCTGCTCAATCGCGGGAGTCACCTGTGTATTGTAACTCTTCCGTTTATGGAAGACCGGCACCGTGAATCTCCGGAAAATCAGAGATTCGGCCTTGGCTAGGTTCGTGTTTTCAATTAGTTACTAATGGTAGGGCGATTGCAATGAGGGATTCGGGTTAGATCTTCCAGGTTATTTGCTAGGTGGTTGTTGCCTCCTTCTCAGGCGCTCTTCGGGGCGCCTTTTTATTTGCGCCGAGCAAGGTGCGCATAAGCGCCGGGAGGATTATGGGCGGTAGTCCCGGAGGCCTTGTTATAAAGCTCCTGAGCCTGCACCTGGTCACCTAGTTTTTGGTACGCTTCGGCCATCAAGCATTGAATGAATGGATCGTTCTGATTGGCCTTTTTCAGTTCCTGGATGGCGGTTTTCGGATCTCCGGTATACAGGGCGACGTATCCGATGAGATAGGGGTAGAAGATGGCTTGCTGGGTAGCCATTTCGGGATCCTTGTCGAGAATGGCCTTGGCGGCCGCGACATGCTTCAGTGCCTCAGGCTTGTTTCCGCGGCGGGCCGCCAAGCGGGCAAGCGCATGCTCCAGGCGGAAGTTCCATAAATTGACCCGTTGGGGCCGGATGTTCGGTTCCTTGAGGCCGACTTCCGTGCCAATTCGGTACCACTTCTCGGCCTCATCGAATTTGCCGTTGTCGATGCAGACCCGTGCTGCTTCATTCGCCATTTCTCCCTGCTGGTAGAAATCGCCGGTTGCGACGTAGTGATCGAAGACCATTTTGTTGTACTTGACGGTGTTGGCGCAGTCGCCATCGAAGGCATAAGACATCGCCATCGCCCGCTGTGCATTCGCCTTCGCCTGAGGGTCTGGCGCCGTTTCAATCGCTTTTGCGAAATACTTTTTCGCTTCCGCCGTTCGGCCCATAAGATCCAATGTGACGCCGGCGCCTATTGTTGCGGGGGCCGAATTCGGGGCCTTCTTCAGTTCATCCTGATAGAGGGCGAGGGCTTCCGGGAGCTTGCCCTGCCGGAGGAGTTGCTGCGGGGATTGCGCAAGCGCCGCGCTGAAGAGAGCAGACAGGGTCAGAAGAGTCTTCATTGCGTGCATGGTATCTAAACGACGTGACAGATGCGAGGGGCTGCGCAGTGCTGACGCACTTCTCTCGAAGATGGGGTCAGACCCCCTGGGTTGGCTTACAGTTTGATAACATCTTCCGAAGCGTCAGGGGGAAGCCCATTTGAAAAATACCCGGTTTGTTTTACTGATTGCGCTGCTCGCAGTGGCCATTACGAACGCCCAGAACATTTCCGGATCGCTCTCCGGCACCGTTCAAGACCCGCTCGGAGCGATCCTTCCCGAAGCCGAGATCGTCCTGACGAACGAGCAAGGCTTCATCCGCACGATGAAGACCAACGAAGCGGGATTCTTTTCTTTCCCCGACCTCACGCCCTCCACCTTCGTCCTGCAAATCAAATCGCCGGGATTCAAGCAGTATACGCAGAAAGCGATCGAAATCACCTCCGGCATACAACGTTCGCTTGGCACGATCACCATGGAGGTGGGCGCACCGTCTGACAGCATCACCATTACAGCGGAGGCAGTGCCGGTTCAACTCGGGTCGTCTGAGAAGGCGAATACGCTTACCGCAAAGGATCTGGACAGCATGGCCCTGCGGGGGCGCGATTTCATGGATGCGGTAGGGCTGCTTGCGGGCGTGGTCGACACCTCGGACAGCCGAGAGGCGCCTTCTCCTACATCGATCGGCAATCTGTATCTGGCAGGCGGCCGCAACAACTCGAAGAACATGACCATCGATGGCATCACGAACCTCGACACCGGCTCGAATGGCAGCGTGCACCAGATGCCGTCCATGGATTCTGTCGGCGAGCTGAAAGTGATGCTCTCGAATTACGCACCCGAATACGGACGGAACGCAGGCGGCACGATTTCGGTCATCACGAAAGGGGGAGGAAAAGATTTCCACGGCTCGGCCAACTGGTTCTACCGGCACGAGAGCTTCTCGGCCAACAACTTCTTCGCCAATCGGAGCGGCCTTCCGCGCAATCCTTATCGCTACAACATCGCGGGGTACACTGTCCAAGGACCGATCTACATCCCCGGTAAGTTCAACCGCAACCGGTCGCGCATCAATTTCTTCTTCTCCGAGGAATTCCAACGTCAGCGCGTTGACCAGGGCCTGAAAATCCAACGTGTCCCCACCGCCCTTGAGCGGGAAGGCGATTTCAGCAAGAGTCCTGATACGAACGGGAATATCATCCGCATCCTGGACCCTGCGAACAACCGCACACAGTTCCCCGGCAACATCATCCCGCCCAGCCGCTTCAACTCTACGGGCCAAGCCATTTTGAAGATGTTCCCGCTACCGAATTATGTGGATCCGACACCCGTGCGCCGCCCGCAATACAACTACATCAGCCAGCTGAGTGGGCCCTATCCTCGCCGCACGGAAACCTTCCGTATCGATTTTTCGCCGCGCGACAACATGCAATGGTACGTGCGCGGCAGCCAGAACAGCGATGAGCAGCATCCCTATTACGGCAGTTGGACCAACGGCAATGTGAACTATCCTCTGGTGCCCCTGATCTTCCGCCAACCGGGCCGCGGAATCACGCTGCACGGCACAACCACTCTCACGCCGACGACGTTCAGCGAAACCATTTTCGGTATCAGCCAGAACAAGCTGACTTACTTCCCCGAGGATGTGGATAAAGTCTCCAAGGCAGCGCTGGGTATCAAGCTAGCGCAGTGGAATCCGGATCTCAATCCAGGCGGACTGATCCCGAACATGAGCTTTGGCAACGTGCCGAACTATGCAAATCCGTCGTTGAGCAATGGAATTCCGTACTACAACTCGAATACGATCTTCAGCTTGGTGCAAAACATCAGCCGCATCTGGCAGACACACAGCTTCAAGTTTGGTATCTACGTGGAGCGCACGCGGAAGGATCAGAGCGCGAGCGCGCCGACGCGCGGCTCCATTAATTTCGACCAGAACGGCAACAACCCGCTCGATGCGAACTACGCTTACGCGAACGCGCTCCTCGGCACCTACAACTCATACTCGGAAGCCACGGCCCGGCCGCAAGGCCAATTCCGGTTTACGAACCTCGAATGGTATGCGCAGGATGCCTGGCGAGTGACGCGCAATCTGCTGGTCGACTACGGTGTCCGTTTCTACCACGACATGCCGCAGTATGACGCCCGCAACCAACTCGCGAGCTTCGATCCCTCTCTCTGGGATCCCGCCAATGCACCTGTGCTGCTTTGGCCCGGATTCAACGCAAAAGGACAAAAGGTAGCGGTCAACCGTCTGACGGGCGAGACGTTCCCGCAGGGCCTGATTGGAACGTTCGCGCCCGGTTTCGGCAGTTCCTTCGATGGGATGGTGACCGGCGGAGTCACGCCCGGCGTTCCCTCCAGCCTCTACACGATCCCGGCGCTCGCCGTCGCACCGCGCATCGGCTTCTCCTGGGATCCGTTTCAACGCGGACGCACCGCCGTCCGGGGCGGCTTTGGTATTTTCTTCGATCGCATCCAGGGCAATCCCACCATGAACACGCTGCCGAACCCGCCTACTGTCTTCACGCCCACCGTTTACTGCGGTTATCTCGACCAGATCGCCGACGCCGCTGGGAAAGGAATCCTGGCCCCCAGCACGGTCGGGGATTCCCTCTTGGGAGCGCAGAAGAACCCGACTACCTACAATTACAGCTTTGGCATTCAGAACCAGATCGGCCAAACGATGATTCTCGATGTTTCTTACGTCGGCGGCATCTCGCGTCATCTACCCTGGAAACGCAACATCAACCCCATCCCCTATGGGGCGCGCTGGCTCGACGTCCATCCCGAGAACGCGGACCCAACGGTCAAGAACACCGCTTTGCCGACGAACTTCCTGCGTCCCTACATCGGCTATGGTGATATCAACGTGTACGAGTTCGCCGCCACGTCAAACTACAACTCGCTCCAGGTGAGCTTCAACCGCCGGATGCGTCACGGCATCATGATCGGCGCTGCTTACACGTTCTCGAAGGCCTTGGGCGTGGCAGATTCCGACACTTCCTCCGTCAGCCCCTTCTTTCCGCCTCGCCAGCGAAATTACGGGGTGCTCGGCTTCGACCGAAGCCACGTCGCGTCGCTCCGATATACGTGGCAGCTTCCCAGGCCAGGCAAACAACTCGGCTGGAAACCCCTGGGCCTTGTGACCGACGGATGGGAAATCTCCGGCACAAGCCGATTCCAGTCCGGCGCCCCGTTCACGCCCGGGTATGCCCTTGCCGATTATGTAGATATCCTGGGCGGAGCCTCGGTGGAAGCGAACGGCACCCGAATGAATGTAGTCGATCCGAACGCCCCGCCGGAAGAACGGTTTGCGCGCCCCGCCCGTGGCGATTGGGGGAACTCAGGCGTTAACGTCCTGCACCGTCCTGGAATCCACGTCTGGGATATCTCCCTGTACCGTGCTCTCAAGTTTACTGAGCGCATCAACGGCCAGCTCCGGTTTGAGAGCTATAACACGTTCAACCATACACAGTTCAACGGAGTAAACCAGACGGCCCGCTGGCAGGGAGCGAACCAGATTGATCCTACGTTCCTGGAGCCAAATAGCGCCACGAATCCGCGCCGGATCCAGCTCGCTGTCCGTGTGAACTTTTAGAATGCGTACGGGAATTCCTGTACCATTACAGAGGCCCTGCTTCAGCTGACTACCACCTATTGTGCATCGATTGAACTTTGCTGTTGACAAAACTACGAACGGTGTTAGCATGAAGACATCACTGAAGAAGGAGGTGATCCAGTCTAATATGGAAATAGGTAGTACAAGACAAAGATCAATGCGCGAGGTGGCCGACTACTAACGTCGCCGCTCTAAAGTGAAGGTCTCGTTCAGTGACGAGCCGCTGTTCCTGTGAACCGGCCGCACCGCGCGGAGATCGTAAGTCGAAAAGAAAACCCCGCCGCCAACGTGCATTGGCCGCGGGGTTTTCGCTTTTGCAACCCGTTTGCTATACTAAGGATTCACTCCACCGAGAAGGATTCTCCGTACATGAAAGCCGGAATTCACCCTGCATACAACGAAGTCAAAGTAATCTGTGCCTGCGGAAATGTTTTCACCACGCGTTCGACACACAAGGGTGACCTCCGCGTCGAAATTTGCTCTGCCTGCCATCCCTTCTTTACTGGCCGTCAGAAGCTGGTCGACACCGAGGGCCGCGTGGATCGGTTCCAGAAGAAGTACGCGAACGTCACTCCGCGCGCAGGTAAGGGTAAAAAGAAGGAACTGGAAACTACGAAGGCCTAAGTCTTACGGGTGCGGGGGAGGTCCTTGCTTCTCCCGCTCCTTCGCTCGCTTTTCCCGCTCGTCCAACATCTTCTGGTACTCAGCTTTCTGCGCATCGTCGAGCATGGCTTTGACCTTGTCGACCTGTGCAAGCTGAATGCTTTTCATCTTCGCCTTACCCTCTTCCCGAGCGCTTCTGAACTCATCGCGAGTCTGGTCCAGAATCACATTGAGTTGACTTAGCTGGTCCGTCTTGAGGTGTAGACGTGTCTGCATCTCGGAAACGAACCGCTTGCGCCATTCGTCCGGAGTCTCTTTTTTTGGCGCCGGCGCAGCCGTCACGGATTTCGCAGTGTACAGCCTATCGCCCAGGACACCAAGCACAGCTCCGCTGCAGAAAACGGCCAACATCGAGAGAACGGCCGCTGCGCTAATCTTCTTCTTCATAGTAATTCGCTAATCTCAATCGCCTCGTCCGTGCTGTTGTTGTGATCATCCAGCACGTCAACGTAGGAACGTGTCGTCACGTTGAGTGGACTCGAGGAGGAGAGAAATAACGTCATTGCTAAACAGGCGCCCACGGCCGCTGTCACCAAGGCCTTCGCTACCGCACGGAAGCTCCAACTCAAGGCGCGCTGGGAATCGATCCGCGCCCACACGCCCGGCATGAAATTTGCGCCAGGTTCTACGTCCGGCAACTCTTCACAGTAAGATACAAACAATGCCCGCAACTCTTCCGGAAGCGGCTGTTCGTCAGGCTCGTCGCTCATTCGCATACGATCTCTCGCCATGTTATCTCAATCTCCCGGCCCGCTTCATCCCTGGGCTTTGCCAGCCTTTGCCGCGGACGTCTCATACGCCTTTATGACCCTCTGGCGAGCCCGGAAGAGCCTCACCTTGAGAGCATTCTCATTTACGTCGTAGATCTGTTCCAACTCCTTCAAAGAGAGCCCCTCGACCTCCTTCAGAGTCAACAGTATCCGATCCTCTTCGGAAACCGAATCCAGCAATTCATTGACGAAGTCCCGGACATCGGCGCGCCGGACCTCCTCCTGCCGAATTTTGCCACTATGGGCTGCATCGGCCAGCGTGACCTGCTCTTCGCTCAAGTCCGACATGCGCGACTCGTGGCGACGCTTCTTCCGCCGCAGATAATCGTATGCGGCGTTTACTGTCAGCCGGTACAACCACGGTTCGAACACCTCAGGTACACGCAGTTGGTCGAGAGAGAAGTATAAGCGCACAAACACTTCTTGCGCCACGTCCTCCACGTCCTCGGGACGACCGATCAGCCGGGCAATGGTGCCCAGGATCTTTTTCCGGTAAGCCACAACCACGCGGTTGAAAGCCTGGTCATCTCCGGCGCGTGCTTTCTCTATCAGCTCAAACTCTACGAGCATTCCAGCCACAGGGCCGGCGGTTATATAAGAAGGCGCACCGGCAATTAGTTAGGTTACACCCCCCGATAGCACCAGGTAAAGGCGGGGTTTGAGCGGCAGGCTCCTCAAACAGTTGTATGAGTCCTGGTTTCGGGCTCTGGCGCTTGCCGGCGCCTTCGTCCACTGAGCAGGTACACGGCTGCCCGCAGCTCGAGGAGGGGGTCGCCGGAGGCTTCGATGCCATCCACACGGGGAATCGGATCGAAGATGATCTCCTTCTGTTCCCGCTCGTTCTCAGCAGCCACCGCTGTGAGAGCGATTTTGCCGAAATCCACTAAAGTCCGGTCCTCGGGCCAGTGGATTGTGGCGTCATCCACGATATCGTCCTCATTAGCCACCTGCACCTGGATCCGAAATCCGATGGGTCCAGTTGCGACGTGCTTGGCAAGCTCATCGAACAGGAAATTTGGATCTTTCCCTTTGGCAACGGTATCGTCCAGATGCTCTACGCCTGCATCCGGTACAATCCGGTACCGCCCGTAGCGCTTGTCTCCTGCTTCGCTCAGGAAACGGTATGCGGTCACGCCGAAGTACCGCTCTTTGGCAAAGCTGGAAGGAGCAGGCTTGGGCGTCTGTACGTAAGCAAGCGCCGCTGGGTGTGCGGCGAGGAATTTCTCAATCGGGGAGGGCGATGGAGCGGATGGGCCGCTAGCCGCCGCCGCTCTGAGGAATTCGAGAAATTCCTGGCCTGCTCTGGTTGGGAAACCATCAGCGGAGTGGCTGATGATGTCTGTGTGGACGTGTTCGGCGAGATGAAACCGGATCGCCATCCCGCGAGGATTCGCATTCGGGTCATTATCGGGCACCATGGGAATGCCCGTCGAATTGGAGAAACGCACGGTCACCGGTGTAGAAGGCCGCGCGATATGCGGCGCTCTTGTGAGCGAAGCAGCATCCGCGGAGGGAGTAAACGCGCCTGTCAGGAGAATGCCTTTGGCGTGAGCCGGGCGAAAACCAGGGTGCAGGCCGAAGATCTGATCGAACTGTGCAATCAGGTCGCGGCTGAGTGCTAGAAGCTTCTCATCAGATGGAAGTGGCATAGTCCACGATACCCAAACGCGCTACTGCAACGTGGCCAGCACCGCCTTGCTCACCTTGGCGACAACATGCACCTGCGGATCGACCACTTCCGCGATCTCATACCGGATCGAAGTCCCCAACACAACGTTCGATTCGTTCGCCGAGAGCTTGTAATCCCGTTCCAGCCACCGGGCCAACTCGGTGGTAGCCATTTGCAGCGCATCCTGTAGAGAGCCCGCAATACCGGATGCCATCAGGTACTCACCGTTTTCGAACCTCGGTCCCTGTGTTCCCTTCCCCCGAATGAGATCGACCGTGAACTCCACATCCATGGAAGTCTCCAGGGCGTCTCCGTTCAGCTCGCCATCGCCTTCCAGCGCATGCCCATCGCCCACGAACAGCAACGCGCCTTCCTGGTAAACCGGCAGATACACGGTCACGCCCTCACGCAGCCCGTTGTAGTCCATGTTGCCTCCCCAGGGGCCCAGCCAGCCGGAGCGGAACGTCTGGTTCGCCGGTGGCGCCACACCGACGCAGCCAAGCATCGGCTGCAGTTTGACCTTAAAGTTCTTCATCCGCTCAGTCGGTTTCGCCAGCATGGCGGTGCCGCCCTCCCGGTCCAGTTTCCATTCGCTATCGAATTTGTCATCGAACTTGGCGTTGCGGAAATAGCCGGCCTGCAGGGCAGTTGGCACAATGCGATCACCGCTTCCCGCCGAATCCCGATTGAGGCGGATGCGATGAAACTTCACCGCGAGCGTGTCCCCGGGCATCGCGCCCTCCACATAGAATGGACCGGTCTCGGGGTTGCCGCCCATGGACTGCCGCACGCCCTTGGCATCGCGCCCACCCGCGTCTACGGTCGTGGTCTTGATAGTGTCGCCCGGATTGATGTGGAGCACCGGGGCAATCCCGCCTGAGAAAACCCGGTGGAATTTCGCCGGTTCAAACGTGTGTGTCTTCGGAGCGGCGGAAATCGTTTGCGCACGCCGGGCCTTCCACGCAAATTCTTCCTCGCCTTGCTTCACGGTGCCGTTAATCTCGTCACCCTGCACCGTGCCTTCGAACTTGCCCCATTCCTTGCCATCCGGCCGGGTCGCCGTGATGTGCACCCTGTCGCCGTCCGCCGAGCCCGCCAGTTTCAGCTCGTTCAGGGTTCCGGTAAGGTTCGAGCCGTCGGCTTTCAGTTCGACCCGGGCCGCCGCGAACTCTTCTCCGAATCGGACAAGCTTCAGATTCCATTGGCCGGCCACATCCCCGGCATGGAGGCTAAGAGACAAGAAGAACAAGAGCATCGTTTGTTTCATGAGACCTTATACGGTCTCGCGGGCAAATTGTTCCCTTTTAGCGGACGATGATATTGTTCCGTTCCGCTAAGGCGCTCCTGGATCAGAAGCGGCGTTGCGGCGAATCCAGTACACGAGCTGCTGAAAATCAGGATCAGAGGCGATGCGCGCAGTAGGGATGATCGAGATTGGCGAGGACCTGGCGTTCGGCGCGGAACCTGGCCAGCAGATCCTCTGTATCCAGACCGCGCCGAACGAATTCGAGGGCGACCCTCTTTTCGAACTGATCATCATCGCGGCGGGCGAGGTAAACGGTCCCCATTCCACCGCGCCCGATCTGATGCAGAATCCCACTAGCAGAAGAAACTGCCGGCGGAAGAGCCGTCACCACTGGCCCGGGCGCGGCGTTTGCCGGCGTGAGATTCCCGACGGGATCTATCAGGTAGTGGTGACAGGTGCGCGTCCCGCATCTTTCGAGTGCGAAAGATCGCTCTCTTCAGTTGCGCGATTGCCCTGGAGACCGGCCGCTGTGGATCCGTTGTGCGGATGCAGGAATCGATCGATCACTTTGAGAGCAATGACAAGAATACTCGGCGGCAAGAGAACGAGATAGATTCCGAGGTGCACAACACAAATGGTGTAGAGCGCCATGCCAGCCACGACGGTAATTGCCGAGGAGACGAGCGTAGCCCACCCTAGCGATAACTTATCGAACAGCAATTCGATGACAGCCACCCAGATGACACTCAGTGCCAATTGGACCCACCAGGGTACCGGGTGAAGATACCGGTCATCCAGTATGGATTCAATGTAGTTGGCCTGCAGCACAACGCCCGGCACCCGGCCGATTGCGCTCTCGTGAAAGTCGTACGAGAAATCCTGTCCAATGACGACAATGCGATTCCGCAGCGTGGGATTGGGAGGCGCCGGCGGGCAATGCTGCCAGTCTTCCGCTTTCTCAGCACAGATTAGCTGAAGAGGAGCAACGATCCCCAGCTCCGTCTCCGTTAAGAAGCTGGTAAACGGAAAGTCGGGTATCGTGCGCAGTTTCCGGATGCGTGGCTGTTCGAGCGCACCTGGATCGTAAATCTGCGCGGCTGTGACCGCGAGACTAGGGAGCCTTCGCGGTTTCCCCTTCGGGATTTCGTCCTCAGAATTGTAGGCCGGCCAGTCAAGGGGGATACGGCGGTTGTCAAAATCGAGTTGCAGAAGACCTTGGGTCGCTCCTTTGAGATCGAGCGTCGGAAATAATACGACCGCATCCTCGCGCTTGAGCTTCTCATTCAGTTCATGATCCTGGTTCGCAGCCTCGGCTGCGGATTTATCCCAATAGCCGATGATCACTGGAACGGATCTTGCAATGCGCTCAACAGTGGACACCAGATCGCCGGTTTCTCCGTCCGCGCAGACGGGTGATGCTGCGAACCGCTTGTCGATTACGATCATCGCGGGATTTGCCCGTTCGACTGCATCGAGCAATTTGGCTGTAAAGCGCCGTCCCGGACACACATTGATTTCGTCCAGCGCTGCATCCGGCGCGGCCGTCCGTCTCAGGATGACCAACCGGACGAAGTGGGACCGGGGCTTACGAGGGCCTTGCGTGACAAGCCACTGATACAGAAAGACCGGGCTCCGCCAGATACTGTGGGACTTCGGACCGAATTCAAGAAAATGCGGAGCATATTCGATCATCATCGGGATCAGGATCGAAGCAAGGAGAATGCTGATGTTGCGCGCGGTGAAAGTGCGCTCTGACGGCCTCAGTGGTCTGAGAGCAGACTTGGACTGTTCAACCGTCTCCAGTATGGATTGTTTCAGGCGCTCCAGGACGCCCTTGACCTTATCCGTCACGGCAGCCACGCTCCAGTCCCGGGTCTATTTTTTTATTTTGCTACTTGATTCCGAGCTCTTTTCGGAAGACTTCTTCTTAGTTTTTTTACTATGCTTTTTCGATTCGCTCCTCTCGTCTGTCGAGGCCGCGCTGGCAGTTCTGGCACTTCGCTCCGCCTCGGGGCCCCGGCTTTTTTCCATGCTCCTTTCGGAGGCACGGGGCGATCCAGTTCCGCCCCCACCGCCGCCTGTAGTTTGTGGTGCCGACCACATCTGTAGGCACACCATGAAGCACACCGTAGAACCAAGTAATCGTGTGATTTTCATCACGACCTCCCCTGTGTACCGGACCAGTCTATATATGCCCTCTGTAGGGTGCAAGCGAAAATATCCGGCCTAGCAGGACAGACTTCGTGGTGACAGGTACTCCCGCGTTCAAGCATCTCTCTTCACTTTCGGTCCGCGGCGCAAGCATTGAAAACGAGTTAGTAGCCGGGACTTTTCGGCCGGTACGACGCGCGTTATACGGGGCTGCTCCGGCAAAAGCCGGCATGAGGGGAAGTTGCGCTAGCGCAGTGAGGTACCGGTCAAAGACAATCCGTGACAACTGGGTGCTTTACGCCCGGAGTGGGGAATTTGACGCAAGCTACGCATCGCTATCCGAGATCCTCCAGGGCTTTTCGGGCGGAACAAAAAGTGCTATAAACCTCCGGTATGAGAGTGTTTCTCACCGGAGCTACGGGATACGTGGGTAGCGTTGTGGCTGAGAAGCTACGCGCTAAGGGACACGACGTAATCGGACTGGCATGTTCCGATTCCGCCGCAACACATCTGGAAGAGCGCGGCATTCGAGTGTACCGAGGCGAGCTGCTGGACCAAAACAGCATGGAATCCGCCGCCCGGTTCTGCGATGCGGTTATCCACACCGCATCCCACAACGACGTGCACTCGGAGAAGACGGATAAAGCGACGGTTGAGGCAGTGCTCCGCGCTCTGGAGGGTACGAATAAACCGTTCCTGTACACAAGCGCCGTTTGGGTGTTGGGCCCGACCGGCGACTGTATGGCGGACGAAGATTCGCCCGTGAACCCGTTGCACCTGGTGAAATGGCGTTGCGAGGTGGAACGCATGGTTGTGGACGGGAAGAATCGCGGCGTACGTACGATTGTGATCCGCCCCGGAATCGTCTACGGCCGTGGCCAGGGGATTCCCGCCATGTTCGTCCGGAAACCGGCACGGTTCGATGCCATCATTCACTTCGTGGGTGACGGGAATACGCGCTGGCCTGTTGTCCATGTGGAGGATCTGGCGGAGTTGTACGTTTTGGCGATGGAGAGGGGCCCTGCGGGCTCGATTCTGCACGGCGTGGACAGTCCGTCGGTGCGGGTGAAAGACATCGTCCAGGCAGCCCTTCAGGGCTCGAATGAGCACCGCGCGCTGGAAGCGTGGGATCTGGAGGAAGCACGCAGGCATATGGGTCCATTCGCCGATGCTTTGATGCTGGACCAGCAGGTCTCATCGGAGAAGACGAAGGCGCTGGTAGGCTGGCGGCCCAAGAAGCGCACGATTCGAGAGGAGTTCCTGCGCGGATCCTACGGCGGGAGTTGTGTTTGCAGTTGACTCCGGGGGAGCGGCCGAAGTCAGGTAAACTATAATCTTTGGTACAGATTAAAAACCCTTTGCCTGGGAAACCGGCGGATACAGGCCGGCATCCTATCGGCAGGGAAGTATCTTTGGGATGAAACGATTTCTACTCTGGGATTTTCCCCGTGCCGGATGGCAATATGACGTGATGGTGGCCATCATCCTGGCCTTCATCTTCCTCACACCGCGTGAGATCTTTCGCGACTATCCTCGCGCGAGCAATATTGTTCGCCTGCCGGCAGAGAATGGCGCCAACGTGTATCTGATTGAATCAGAGGACATGTCTCAGGTGCCTGACGCCGAACGGAAGACGAGGGCGGAACGCCTGGTGCAATCCCGCTTCGGCAAACGTGAGACCGTGGTTCGCGTCGAACCTTTGTTCGACAGCGATAAAGAAATTAAAGGCTACATGGCCTTCACGAAACCTTAAGCCGGAACGTGGGTTGGACAAAATGCGGAACTTACCGATAGCAGTGGTTGTATGTCTCGGTGTGGGTCTTGTGCAGGCTGTGGCCGGATCCGCCGAAGACGTCCTGAGCAAAATGGATCAGGCTGCCCCTTCCTTCACAGGAATGACAGCGGAATTAAAGAAGCTAACGTATACGAAAGTCATTGACGATAAAGGTGAGGAGAGCGGCACATTCCAGTTGCGTAAGGCGAAGGGCGGGCTTCAGGTTCTGATCGATTTTACAAAGCCAGACCCGCGAGTGATCAGTTTCCAGGGTAAGAAGGCAGAGATTTATTACCCGAAGATCAACACTCTCCAGGAATACGATTTGGCTAAGAAGCCGGATCTTGTTGAGCAGTTTCTACTTGTTGGTTTTGGCACTACTGGCAAGGAACTTGCTGCGAATTATGCAGTGAAGTGGATTGGCGAGGAGACAGCAGCCGGACAGAAAACAATGCACCTGGAGTTAGTGCCCAAACTCGCCGCCAGAAGAGAGAAGCTTCAGAAGCTCGATCTCTGGATGGCGGAAAACGGAGCGTATCCGGTTCAGCAACGATTCAATGAACCGTCCGGGAATTACACGCAGTTCACTTACTCGGGAATCAAGCTAAATCCGCCCCTGACTGAAGCGGCGATGCAGATAAAGGTTCCAAAGAACGTCAAACGGGAAAAACCACTGAAGTGAGCGCGCAGCCGATCACAATCGACCGTCCACCTGCCCCGGCCGCGGTGCCGAAGCAGAAGACTCGTCTTCCCTTCCTCGATTGGACGAGAGGGTTGGCGGCGACCATTATGCTGCAGGGCCACGTATTTCATTCCTTCACGCGGAATGACTTACGCGAAGGCGGTCCGTATGTCCTGTCACAGTTCCTCGGCGGCGAGGCACCTGCTATTTTCCTCTTCCTCACGGGGGTGACCCTTTCGTTTCTGATGAATGGCTTGGAGAAGAAGAGCGTGGATACGGCTGGACGGCTCACGGCTACTTGGCGCAGGGCCGGGTATCTCGCGTTAATGGCAGTTTTGTTCCGGCTGCAGCTTTGGCTGTTCGCGCAACCGTACGCGCAGGTTTCCGACCTTCTCAAAGTCGACATCCTGAATTGCATGGCGCTGGCGATCGCGGTGCTCGCCCCGATGGCGCTGCTGCAGACAGGACAACGGGTTCGCGCCGCGATCGTTACAGGCTCCCTGATTGCATTCGCATCCCCTTTGGTTTCA
Source organism: uncultured Solibacteraceae bacterium (assembly GCA_964464925.1). GTDB lineage: Bacteria > Acidobacteriota > Terriglobia > Bryobacterales > Bryobacteraceae > CAYXLI01. The sequence goes on from CAYXLI010000048.1 coordinate 22,997, forward strand.
GCGATTCCGGAGGGCTGGATTCCACCGGTTGTCCGCATGTACCTGGTACCGGACGGACGCTATTTTTCCTTTTTTCCCTGGGCAGCGTTTATTGTCTTTGGCGTGGCGGCCGGAAGTATCCTGCGGTTGACAAAGCCGGAACAGATGAACCGGGTAATGCAGTGGGCGGCGATCCTGGGCTTCGGGCTGATCCTGTCGGCCCAGTATCTTTCAAATCTGCCGTACTCTCTCTATCCGCAAGTGGATTTCTGGCTGAATAGCCCCGGCCTTATCTTCATCAAACTCGGCGTAATTCTGGTTGTGCTTGCGCTGGCATTCTTGTGGACACAGCATGGCGGGGGTGAGGGCTGGAGTTGGGTGCGCCAATTAGGAACCACTTCCCTGCTGGTTTATTGGGTCCACATCGAACTCGTATACGGGCGCTGGTTTGGATTCTGGAAGGCGCAGTTGGATTATGGACAGGTTGCGCTGTTTGCCGTCTTGCTGATCGTGGCGATGATCGCTCTCTCGAGAGCCAGCACGCATCTCGGCTGGAAGGCATTGAAGACGCGTCTGGATTTTGTGAATCCGAGTCCTGCCCGCGTAGCCGGGGATTAGGATTAAGTCCGCAGTCCAGGCCGCTCCGCCCCGGAGTTCTTCATATACGGCCCTGTTTTCCCATTCGGCAATACTGTCGAGTCACTCGTACGAGCCAGGATTAACTGATCGGATGAAAGTTCCCGCGCCGAGCGAAGATTCGCGCTCCGGAAGTCGGCGGCCAAGAGAAACGCGCCCTGGAAGCGTGAGCCGCTGAGTGTCGCGCCGGAAAAATCCGTTCCTTCCAGACGGGCCTCGCGGAAGTCGGAATTCGAGCATTGGGCATGAATGAACCGGCAGCGTGCGACAGAAGCCTTGTAGAATTTCGAATAGGGCAATTCGCAGGCGCTGAAGTCGCAATTCTGGATACGGGCGTTCGAGAATTTCACTTCCGATCCAGTCGTATACGCGAAGTCTGACAGTTGCATGCGGGCAAAAAAGAAAATCGCGTTTTCCAGAGACGCGCCCCGCATACAGGTCTCGAAAAACGTGGCCTGATGAAAGGCCGCACCTTCCGCCATCGCATCGGTGAAATCCACCTGCATGAGATTGGCTTCCATGAAGCGGGCTTCCGACAATCTGGCTCCCCGGAAGGATGCGCCCTGCAGGTGCGCTTCTGAGAAATTCGCTCCCGTAAGGAAAGCTCCGTCGAAACGAGTGCTCCGCAAACGAGCTTCTGAAAAATCGGATCCCGTGAGCGTACATCTTCGGAAATCCGCGCCGTCGAGAACGGCTCCGGAGAAGTTGACACCAGGAAGATCCGACTCCAGGAAAACGCAGCCTTCGAGGACCACATTCCGGAGGTCCGCATTTTTGAGTGTCAGGCCAGCGAATGCACGGCCGGTCAGGTTGGCACGCAGCCCGCCGGGCTTGCCGTCAAGCCAATCCTTATGCAGTTTCAGTGAATACCGGAGATCCCTTTCCACAGCAGTGGTTGTAACTCGAAGCACGTCGATGGCTTCGCCCCTTCCAGTTACCTCTTCGGCAGGCGGCGCGGGTGTATGAGCGGCTACTTGCCGTCGACCAGAGTCCCGAGGGAGCTCATAATCTGCAGGACGGCGGGACCGAGGGTAACGAGAAGGACGCTGGGGAAGATCAGGAAGAAGATGGGGAACACCAATTTCGCGCTGACTTTCCTTGCCTTTTCCTGAGCGAGCTGTCTGCGGCGGATCCGCAGATAACGGGCATGTGTTCGCAGCGTTGGGCCGAGACTGGTGCCAAAACGATCGCTGTCGACCAGGAGGTTGCAGAGCTTGCGGATGTCGAAATCCGGGATACGATCCGCAAAGTCACGAAACACATCCGCGCGCGCCGAACTGGCCCGCAACTGATGATAGATCTGCGTCATCTCGTCCGCGAGATCCGGGTATGGGCGGCGCAATTCACGCGAACAATCCGCGAGGGCCTGGTCCAGCGCCTGTCCGGCTTCCACACTCAGCACCAGCATGTCCAGAGCGGTCGGCAAAGCGGCGCTGATGCGCACCGCGCGCCCCGCCACCATGCGGTTCAAAATGCGGTTGGGCAGAAAAAACCCAAATCCGGCAAAGCAGATGCCGGGCAGGATCATATCCGCGAAAGATCCTTGCACGAACAACCCGGTCATCGCCCCAGTGAGACCAAGCAGACCAGCGAATGCCCAGGAAATGCCGTTGTAGGTGCTGACCGCATTGGGAGCCCGGTAGCCCGCCGACACCAGCTTGCGCCGCAGGGCGTCTGCAGCTTTCGGCGCCGGAACGGCCTCTCCGAGCGTGTGCAATGTGCCCGCCAGAAATTCGCGGGTTGTGGCAGGCTGCGCATCTGGGGATGCCTGCGACTTCGGCAGAACCAAGAAATAGCCTGCGGCGGCCACTCCAGTCAGAACGGTAACGAAGAACAGAAGGAGGATGCTGGTTTGTGTAATCACAACCGGATGTCCACGAGTTTGCGAATGATGAAGTGCGCGGCGACCAGGCACAGGCCGGCGATTACGATGAGGTTTTTTCCCACCGGGTGCCGGACCAGGATGAGCATCTGGTCCGGATTCACCATGAACATGACACCCGCAATGAATACAGGCACGATCGAAAGAATTCGTCCGGTGATACGGCCGTGCGCGGCGAGAGATTTGACTTCTCCCTGAATGGCCGAGTTCTCGCGCATCGATTCAGCCAGACGGCCCAGAACCTCACCGAGTCTTCCACCTGTGCGCATCTGCAGCTTGACCGCGGCTGCGAACACCGCGACATCCAAGACGGGGACGCGCTGCACCAGATTGTCTAACGCCTGGCTCCACGACATTCCGAGTTTCCATTCGTCGAGTGTCTTGCGCATTTCGGTAGAGACCGGCGCGACTGCCTCAGCGGCCAGCAGTTCCATGCCGGCGGCGAAGGGATGACCAGCCCGCAGAGCACGCACGAGCGAATCCAGTGCCTCCGGGAACATCGACTCGAATTTGTCGAACCGTTTTGCACGCGCCCGCAGGATATAGAAATACGGAGCCAATGCTCCCGCCAAACTAGCGGGCAGCAGGATCCAGAACGGAAGCCATGCGGCGCTGGACACGAACGCCATTGTGAGCGCCCCGCATAGAAGCATCAGGGAGCAGATGCGGCCCACGGACCAGTCCAGCCCTGCCTCAGCAATACGCACTTTTAGGACGTGAATGAAATCGAACTTCGTGAGCAGCGCGGCAAACGGAGAAATGGTGCTGACCACCTCGTCCTTCAAGATCGAACTTCCTTCTTCAAGATCAACGCTACCAGCGGGGGCCTGTCTGTCCAGGAACTGCGACGCGATGACGACCGCGATCAGCGCCACCAGGAAGACCCCTACAAAGACAGTGAGCGTCGCAAATGCAGCCAGCATTCTTACCTCGGTACAGAGACTTTTTGGATCCGTTCAGGGGTGAGTTTCTGAACATCTCCGCCAACCTGGGAATGCTGCAGCAAGGTGCTGGACGGCAGGATACCCAACGGGGGCCGAGTCTGGTCCGACGAGTTTCTCAGCGTCAGGCGTAGCCGTGCCGTTGCATCGGCAAGGCCGAGCACATCCGCATCCTCAGGGCTCACAAGGAGATTGACAACGGGGCGGCCATTTTCGGCTGGTGAGGTGGTAAGAACTTCAATATTCTGCAGCACCGTGCGCAGACTTGGCTCATTGCGGGAGCTCGGGCTGACGAGTTGTACATCCACCTTGTAGCCCGGCTGCAGCATGGAGACGATACCGCTTGAATCCGACACGTGGATCGAGATAGCTCGCATGCCCACCGGGACCGAACGGTGAGACGCGAGGCGGGAATCGACGACAGGTGCGCTCTCACTGATAGGTACCAACACGGTTTGACCGACGACCTGATCCACGGAAGTATAAGCGCCTTTCGGAGGTTCCGGCGCCTCGACCGTTCCCAACTTGAGATCTCCTGTTTGAAGAACGGCACCGCGCGGAAGTTCGCGGGCAGCAGTTACCAGGCTGTATCGAGGGTTGCTATTTTGCAACTTGCCGACGAATAAACCATAGAAGATACCGGTGGCAATGAGCGCAACAACAAACGCGATCCCTAGCAGTGGGACGAGCTTCTGTTTCATAAAGGCATGGGGCGCGCACACTGCCGCCCCTGTTCCTTACATCGACTCGCTGGATAGATTCCATTAGGCCATTTGAAAATGTTGGCCAAAATTGTGATGAAAGCCTTTAAGTCCAGTAGTTCCGGTCCAGACTGCGGTATTGTACGGCTTCGGCAACATGCCTTGCGCTGACGCTGTCCGATGGGGACAGGTCTGCAATCGTCCGGGCCACTTTCAGAATTCGATCGTGCGCGCGAGCGGAAAGGTTCATCTTACGAACCGCCATTTCCAGCGTGCGCTCGCCGGCGTCATCCAATGCGGAGAGCTTGCGTAGCTCGCGCGTGGGAATTTGCGAATTGTAGAAGCCGCGCGAGTGCTGCACTTCGCGCGCCCTCATGACGCGATCGCGCATCTCCGCGGAACTCACCCCTGCTTGGTTCGACCGGAGTTCCTTGTACGCCACCGCGGGCACTTCAATATGCAGATCGATCCGATCCAGGAGCGGGCCGCTGATCTTGCTCAGATAGCGCTGGATGATGGCGGGCGTACAGCGGCACTCTCTTGTAGGATCCGAATAGAAACCGCACGGACAGGGATTCATAGCCCCGACCAACATAAAGCTCGCGGGGAAGGAAAGCGTCATGTTCGCACGCGCAATGGTTACCTGGTTGTCCTCAAGCGGCTGCCTGAGTTGCTCCAGAACATTACGAGGGAACTCCGGCATTTCATCAAGAAAAAGAACGCCATTATGCGCGAGGCTGACCTCGCCGGGCCGGGCCATGCCGGATCCTCCGCCGATGAGGCCGGCATCGGAGACGGTGTGATGCGGTGCGCGGAAAGGACGCTCCCGCAAGAGGCCCGAACCGGCGGGGAGGATGCCGGCTACGCTGTGAATCTGGGTAGTCTGGAGGGCCTCCGGAAATGTCAGCGGAGGAAGAATGCCGGCGAATCGCTTGGCAAGCATTGTTTTGCCCGATCCCGGAGGTCCGATCATGAGCACGTTGTGGCCACCGGCTGCGGCAACCTCCAGAGCGCGCTTCGCGGTCGTCTGGCCTTTTACGTCCGCGAAATCGGGAACTCCTTCCAGGCAGGTGAGGAGTTCCCGATTTGCGGGTTGGGCAGACGCAAACTCCCGCGACCTGTTGACCAGCGCCACAGCTTCCGACAGGTGACGTAAGCCAAACACTTGCACCCCTTCGGCGACAGCGGCTTCGGCAGCGTTCTGAGCCGGCACGATCAGGTTCGGAATCTTTCTCTGACGGGCACAGACAGCCACGGAAAGCGCACCTCGGACCGGCCGGATCGTGCCATCGAGCGAAAGCTCGCCGACGCAGAGGAATTCCTCGGAATTACGAACCGAACCCATTGCGCCGAGGATGCCGAGGGCCATCGGGAGGTCGAATCCGGCGCCCTCCTTCCGGACATTGGCAGGAGCGAGGTTGATGGTGACACCCTTACTGGGGTAGGAAAAGCCGGAATTCATCAGAGCGGATTTGATTCGCTCTCGGCTTTCCCGGACGGCGGTATCCGGCATGCCCACCGTGATGAACGGCTGGCCTTGCGCGGGATACATGTCGATTTCGACATCAATGAGGTGTGCGTCGATGCCGTAGACGGCGGCGCTGAACGTCCGATAGAGTGCCACGTCTGGTAGTGGATCTCACGCGCGAATTTCTCATCGGGAACTTCCTATGGTTGGTACCATTCTGGTGACGTGATTGAAGAGGTTGGCTGAGTTACCCCAGAATATTCCGCCAGAATTTCACCCATCTCGCCCAGAAACAGAATGTTATTGTGCGCGAGGCTGGGTAGACATACCAGAGCCTGCGCCGATCAGCCCGGCCGATTGAGCCAGCTGCGAAAGATACTCCCCTCCGCAACACCGGACTTGCGTAAATTTTGAGCGAGCACTCCGTGTGATGGCAACGCCGAACAGGAACGAACCTCGCAGCCCGGTACACGCGCCGTACGCGTCTTTCCGAACGACTTCCATAAAGAAGTGCCACAGGAGCAGACGCTCGCCTAACGCATACGGCTGGGGGACACGCTGCACTTCCGCATGTACGGCGGCAGCGGCTTTCCGTGCCAGCTTCAATGGGACCTGCTGATCGATGCCGGATGGGATGACTGGTGCTTTGTAGAGGGTAAACCCTCATTCAAGGGCGCGAACAGTGGGAACGGATGATAACGAAGTCCCCGGCGAGAGTGGTTCCCGTAGAATAGAGGCGAGGTGTCATGCGCTTCTTAGTCGTAGAAGATGAGAAACGAATCGCCGATTTCCTCTCGAGGGGGCTCGAGAGCGCGGGCTACGCAGTAGATGTGGCCGGGGATGGCAATACGGCCATCGAGATGGTGCACCAGACTGAATACGACCTGGTGATTTTGGATATGATGCTGCCAGACATGGATGGGCTGCAGGTGCTGCAGAAGATTCGCAACCGGAAGTCCAGTCCCCCGGTTCTGATCCTGAGCGCGCGCGGCGCGGTGGACGATCGGGTGAAGGGGCTGGAACTGGGCGCCGACGATTACCTGGTGAAGCCGTTCGCATTTGTGGAGCTGCTGGCGCGTGTCCGCGTACTGCTGCGGCGCGGGCAGCCAACGCCGGAACGGCTACAAGTAGGCGATCTGGTGCTGGACTGCATCCGGCGCAAAGTGACGCGAAACAATGAAGGCATCGAACTGGCGCCGAAGGAATTCAGCATCCTGGAATACATGATGCGCAACCGCGGACGTCCGCTGAGCCGCACGATGATCGTAGAGCATGTCTGGGACATGGATTATGACGGACTGACCAACATCGTGGACGTTTACATCCGCCACCTGCGCAGCAAAATCGACGACAAGTGGCCACAAAAATTGATCCACACGGTTCGCGGCATCGGATACATGCTCGATATGCCGGAAAAAGAAGCGAGTGCGCTACAAGCTGAGCCACACTAAATGCTCCCCAAGCTCAGCAGCATGATTCGACCACTTCTGCAACGCGCCAGAGGTCTGCGTTGGCGGTTGACTCTGAGCTACATCCTCTTCTTCACGGTGCTATTGAGCTTTATCGGAGTGTTCTTCCGCAAGACTCTGGAGACCATCTACTACGACCGTGCGCATGACTTGTTGACGGAGGAGTGGGCTGCGGTCAAGGGCTATCTGCGCGTCGAAAAGGGCAAGCTGAACTGGTACTACGATTCGCAGGATCCCGAAGAAGGACTTATTGTAGGACGCCTGCAGCAGATCTTCATGATTGCGGACGCAACGGGCACACAGATGGATTCCTCGTCAAAGTATGACGAGTTGCTGAATCCGGAGTCGGCAGAGGAGATCAGGCGCATTCTGAAATCCCAGCGTGCCAACTGGCGCATCACGCGGACGAAGGATGGCGAGAATGTCCTGATGCGATCGGGACTCTTCATCGATGAGAAGCGGTGGTTCTATGTTGCCATCGGGAGATCTCTGGCGGAAGGCGATAAGGTAATCGATAAGTTCACGCGCGATTACTTTCTCTTACTGCCGGTGCTGATCTTGAGCTGCAGCCTGCTCGGGTGGTTCGTGAGCGGGCGGGCGTTGCGGCCGGTGAACGACCTGGCTAGAACGGCAAAGCGAATTACCGGAAGCAATCTGAACACGCAGATCCCGCGGCGGGGCGCAAATGACGAGTTGGACCGCCTGATCGATTCGTTTAACCGGATGATCCAGCGGTTGAATGATTCCTTTACCCAGACGCGGCAATTCTCGACGGATGTGTCGCATGAATTGCGCACTCCGCTGACAGCACTCCGGGGCAATCTGGAAGTGGCGCTGTTCTCTGCAAACACAGTGGAACAGTATCGGGATGCAATTGTCGATGCGCTGCAGGACGTGGAAAGGCTCTCAGCGACGATTCGGGCGCTGTTGCTGCTATCGCAAGCCGAATCGGGGCAATTGGCGCTGCAGAGACAACATCTCGACCTGGCAGCCATTGTCGCCGACATTGTAGATCAGTTCCAAATTCCCGCCGAGGGCGCACACGTGACGCTCTCCGCCGATTTGCCGAAGGAAGCACCCATTTTCGCGGATCGTGTGCAGATGGAGCGCCTGGTTTCAAATCTGCTCTCCAACTCGATTAAATACACCCCGACAGGAGGGAAGGTTTTTGTGTCTTTGAAGCCTGCCATGGATGGATATGTGGAGTTCCGCATTTCCGACACCGGTCTCGGAATCGCTCCGGACCACCTGCCTCACATCTTCGACCGTTTCTATCGCGTGCCGACGGCGGAGAAGTCGCCTGAGAAGGGGCTGGGCCTGGGATTGAGTTTCGTGGCCTGGATTGTCAAGGCACACGGCGGGAAAATTGATGTAAGGAGTAAGCTGAGAGAAGGCACGACCTTCATCGTACGTCTGCCCGCAGAGACGCAACCTGCACCGGTAGCGAGCACGGTACCACAAGAAATTCATGAGCCTAGAAATTAGCAAAGACATCAAAGAAGGCATTGTTATTCTTTCGCTCAACGGCCGCCTGATTGTGGGCGAGCCCGTTACGAAACTCCGGGCGACGATCAACGAATCGCTCGCGGAAGGTCTCTCCAAGATTGTTCTGAACCTGAAAGACGTGGATTACATCGACAGCACCGGCTTGGGCGGAATGGTAATTTGCCACACGACGCTGGAGAAGGCCGGAGGCGGATTGAGGCTGGTCTACGTGAACCGGAGGAATATGGAACTGCTTGAGTTGACGAATCTGACCAAAGTCTTCGGAATCTTCGAAGACGAGCAGAACGCAGTCAACAGCTTTTTCCCCGGTAGAGAGATCAAAAAATTCGATGTGCTGAGCTTCGTGAAGGAAGAGCAGCAATAGAACTTTTTCTGGGCTGTTTTCGGATCCGATACTGGAGGAATCATGCTACAGACCGGCGAGCGAGCACCGGATATTCTGCTGCCTGACGTTCACGGCAAGGTCACCGCATTGGAGCATTTCTACGTCCGTCCCCAGGATCCGGTCCTGGTGGCGATCTTCAAGGTGAGCTGTCCTACGTGCCAGTTCACGCTGCCGTTTCTGGAGAGATTGTCGCGCGAGCGCGTGCAGATTGTGGGTATCAGCCAGGACGACGCGGCCGCCACGAAGGCCTTTGCCGCTCACTACCATCTAACCTTTCCGATCCTGGTGGATGCCTCGCCATATCCGGTCAGCAGCGGCTTTCGAGTGACGAGCGTTCCATCGATGTTCCTGATTCGGGAAGATGGAATTATTGAGTGGGAAAGCGCCGGCTTCATCAGGACCGAGTTCGAAGAACTCGGCCATAGACTACATATCAGCGTGTTCCGGGCGGATGATCCGATTCCCGAGCACAAGGCTGGTTGAAGCTCCAAAAACTAGGCTCCCGGGCGGAGCCTGAGATAATCTAGATAGAAAGCATGGCAAAGATCAACGAAATCATCGGCTCGGCTGCGGCCATCGCCAAAGGAATGAGCGTCACGTTCCGGGAGATGATGCAGCCTACGCTGACGGAAGACTACCCCGAGGCTCCGGCAATTTTTCAGGAGCGCTACCGCGGGGTACACGAACTGCAGCGCGATGAGAACGGCATGGAGAAGTGCGTGGCGTGCTTCCTATGTGCCGCGGCCTGCCCGGCCGATTGCATTTACATCGAAGCGGCGGAGAACACGGATTCCAAGCGCATCAGCGGCGGCGAGCGGTATGCAGAGGTTTACAATATCGACTACAACCGCTGCATCTTCTG
>CAYXLI010000049.1:0-29157 GCA_964464925.1 uncultured Solibacteraceae bacterium
TCCGTATTCGATGGAAAAATCGCGGTCTAGGATTCGGAAGCGCTTGATCTGCTCGAAAGGCGCCAGCTGTTTGTTGACGCGCTTCACGGCTTCGCCCACTTCGTTGACAACCGGTTGGCACGTAACGAGCTCCCTCGCAGGCTTGCCCTTCAGCTCAGCCGCTTCAGGGATACTCTCCACGGCGGGGGTGTTGAGGGTAACCAGCGCGGTGACATAGGGTTGACGATCTCCAATCAGCAGCACCTGGTTGATCAAGGGTTCCATCTTAAACAGACTTTCGATCCGCGCCGGGTAGATCTTCTTACCATTCGAAGAGACGATCAACTCCTTCTTTCGTCCCGTGATGTAAATGTAGCCGTCCTTGTCGACCTCGGCAATATCGCCCGTGTGCAGCCAGCCATCCTGCAGGACGGCAGCAGTAGACTCGGGATCCTTATAGTAACCGCTGAACAGAGTGGGGCTCTTGAGAAGAAGTTCGTTATCTTCGGCGAGGCGCATCTGAACGCCTGGGAGCAGTTTGCCAATGCTGCCTGCGCGCGGATTGTCGAGCGGATTCAGAGCAGTGACTCCGCCTTCCGTCAGGCCGTAGCCTTCCACCAGAGGCAGATTGATAGCCTCATAGAACTGCGCCAGATCCTTGCCGAGCGGCGCAGCGCCCGACGCAGCTATTCTCAAACGTCCTCCTAGCCGTTGACGCACTTTCTGGAACACCAGTTTATCGGCTACCTGCAATGCCCGCTTCATCCAAAGCGGCACTGCCTTTCCTTCGTGACGAAGATGCGCCGCGCGCAGGCCCAGGCCGAGCGATGTGTAGAACAGTCTGCGCACAACGGCCGGGCGTTTGCGGATCTCCGTGCTGATGCTCGCGTAGATGCGTTCCCAGACACGGGGAGGAGCAAGCAGAAACGTAGGCCGCAGTGTCTTCATCTCGTTCGGCATTTTGGCGAGGCCTTCAGAGAAGTACACCGGCATGCCGTAAATGAGCGGGAGCATCTGCAATACGATCCGCTGCGCGATGTGCGCGGAAGGCAGGAACACCAATGTGACATCGTTGGGACCGAGCGGGAGTACCGGCGGACCCATCTCGATGTTGGAGACGACGGCGTCGTGAGTCGCGAGACCCATCTTGGGCTCGCCCGTGGCGCCCGAAGTGAGATAGAGGATCGCGAAGTCCTCCGCGAGCACCTCCGATCGGATCCTCTCGAAGAGGCCCGGATCGGCTTCCCTGGCCGCGCGCCCTTTGGCCCGCAGTTCTTCGAGCGTGAGTACACCGGGAACACTGCCCGTCAGCAAAATCCAGGAAATGCCCTCCGTGGGCGCCCCGGCGCTTTGCAGTGTCTGAAGGGTTTTCGGATCTTCCACGAAACAGGCGCGCGCATCGCTGGCCCGCAACTGCTTCACCAGACCCTCTACCGGCAGGCTGGTGTAGAGAGCGGCTGCGACACAGCCCGCCGTCATCACACCCAGATCGGCAAGATAAAACTCGGCACGCGTCTCCGAATGGAGCGCAACGATGTCGCCTTTCGTCAGACCAATGGCCCTTAAGCCGCACGCGATTTCCCGAACCGACTGCGCGTACTCGCGCCAGGTGTAAGTGCGGTACTTAGCCCCCGTTTTCGAGCCCGTGGGCTGGTACATGGCAGGCATACTGCCGAACTTCTTGGCTGTTTCTTCCAGAACCGAGTAGAGCGTGCGCAGACTCATCGCGTGTGTTGGCCGTTCACTAGATTGAAAATGGGAACTTTACCCTTACAGGTTAGAATAAGGCGGATGCGCTTTGAAAAGGAGTTGCAGTTGGCCCTCTCGGCGTCCATGCACGCAGGTGAATTGGCCCTTGGCTTTCAGAGTCAAGGAGTGGTAGCTCAATCAAAATCCGACCTCTCACCCGTCACTATAGCCGATCGCGAATCGGAACGGTTGATTACAGCCGAGATCCTCAAGGCTTTTCCGCATGATGGGTTGATGGGTGAGGAGGGATCCGACAAGCCCTCTACAAACGGCCGCCGCTGGATCATCGATCCGATCGACGGTACCAGAGACTTCGTCCGCGGCAACCAACTCTGGTCGAATCTCATTGCGCTTGAGGTCGACGAGGAGATCGTAGTCGGCGTCTGCAACCTGGTTCCACTACGCCAAACGTTCTACGCACACAAAGGGCACGGGGTTTGGAAGAACGGCGAACCCATCCGGATTTCGACTGTCGACACGCCTGAAATGGCAGTAGTCGGGGTGAACGGGTTCCAATATCTGCACGAGCGGCCGTTCGCGCCCGAGCTGCTGAAGTGGCTCTCCCAATTCTGGGCGGTGCGCAGCCTCGGCGGATGCATGGATTCCATGATGGTCGCCTCAGGGCATGCAGAACTTTGTATCGAGAACCGGGCATCTCCGTGGGATTTGGCGCCGATGAAACTGATTATTGAAGAAGCCGGCGGACGCTTTTATAACTTCGATGGCCGCAGCAGCATCTACGGCGGGAATTGCTTTGCCTGCGTCCCGGCCTTGGCCGAGATGGCGCTCGAGTTTCTTCTCGCATGAATCCGGCGGAATTCGCCAACATCGCCAAATCGGAAGAGCACTTCTGGTGGTACCGCGGCATGAAGCAGATTCTGTTTCGTGTCCTCGATCCGGTCGCACGCGAGCACAAGTTCCGGCGGGTCCTTGAAGGCGGGTGCGGAACCGGCTACCTTTCGAAAGTCCTCGAGGAGCGCTACGGGTGGCCGATGTATCCGGTCGATCTCGGCTGGGAAGGTTTGGCATACGCCCGCGGCATGGGAGTGCGGCGCGCCGTACAAGCAGACATATCGGACCTGCCGTTTGCGGATTCCACCTTTGATTCCGTGCTCTCGATGGACGTTATCGTGCACTTCCCGCGCGGAAAAGAGATGCGCGCCTTTCAGGAACTCTCGCGTGTGCTGACGCCGAGCGGCTGGGCCTTCTTGCGAGTTTCCGCGCTCGATATCCTGCGAAGCCGGCACTCGCGGTTCGCCCACGAGAAGCAGCGGTTTTCCCGCGGCCGGCTGATCGCATGTGCGGAAGCAGCCGGCTGGAAAGTACACCGGTGCACGTACATCAACTCGCTATTGTTACCGGTCGCTTTCGCAAAGTTTCGCATCTGGGAGCCATTGACGCGGCAGCCACCCACCTCGGGAGTACAACCCGTCTCCCCGCTCCTCGACCGGATCCTATACGCGCCGCTGGCGCTCGAATCTGCGCTTGTTGGACATGGTGTTGATTTGCCGCTAGGTCAAACGCTGTTGCTGGTTGGACAAAAGCTTTGTTGAAAGTAGTCTCGATATGCGGCAAACTGAACAGATAGTGACGTTCCAGAGCCGCCACCTTTGGGTCCTTGCCGTCTGCGCTCTGTCGCTATGCTCCTATCCGGGCAGCGCACCGGACTTCCTGGATCCCCATCGCTCTCACAATGACCAGCGCTCGTCGTCACGCGGACATGTGTCCCGTGCGGCGCTGAACGTAAATTACGCGTGCCACTCGGACGCCTCCCAGCCACCCGATTATAATGTGATGGCGAGCGGCACAACAGCGCCGCAGTTCATCATCCTGGAGTCCGTAGTTATCCGGGGCGCGTTAGCGGAGACTGTGCCAACACGGTCGCTGGTCCGCACCCGCGCACCACCTCTCGTCTAATTTTGAAAGCTGCCAATTCCCTTTCGAGAGTTACACCCGGGCAGCACGTGCGTATGTGTGTCCGACGGATCGTCGCTGGAGATATCAATGCAAAAGATTAGCGAAGGTTTAATCCGTTTTCAGAAAGAGATCTTTCCCGCCCGGCGCGAACAGTTCGAGCGCCTGGCCCACAACCAGTACCCCCAGGCGCTGTTCATTACGTGCTCAGACTCCCGGATCATTCCGGATCTGCTGACGCAGACCGAACCCGGCGACCTGTTCATCTGCAGGAACGTCGGAAACATTGTTCCACCATACGGTGAGGCCATGGGCGGCGTTTCTGCCACCATTGAGTACGCTGTGGTGGCCCTCGGCATCAAAAATATCATTTTGTGCGGTCATTCCAACTGTGGCGCGATGAAGGGCATTCTGAATCCGGAAAGCTTGCAGGAGATGACCGCCGTAGCCAAATGGTTGCGATACGCCGACGCTGCCAGAAGGGTGGTGGATCACGCCTTTGCCCACGTCGAAGATTGCGATCGGCTCGCGGCCGTCACCGAACAGAATGTCGTCGCGCAGTTGCGAAACCTCCTGACGCATCCCTATGTGGTGTCGCGCGTCATGACCGACGAACTGAATCTGTACGGCTGGGTATACGACATACACACCGGAGAGGTCCGTGGCTATGACGGTCAGGCCGGACACTTTGTGCGGTTGGACAGCACCGAAATTCCGGTATCGCAGCCGCGCCACGCGGCTCCGCCGGTTCTGGAAACAGGTCCGCGATGAACCGCCAAAGGATCTGCTCAACGGCATCCTCGGAGGCATCGTGATCGGCGAAGCTTTGCCGCTGTTGTAGCCTTGAAGAGAAATGAAGCGGCGCGTGCTCCTGATGGCCGTTTGTGCGATTGGATCCGCCCAGGATGCAGAGGATGTCTGCCGCCGTGCCGTCGAACTGCACCAGTCTGGCGACGTCAATTCCGCAATCCCGCAATACGAATCGTGCCTCACGCTGCGGCCGGGCGCCAGCCAGTTACGGTCGAATTACGGAGCCGCACTCGCCAGTCTGGGGCGCTATCAGGAAGCCATTCAACAGTATGAGAAATCGCTGGCATCAGGCACAAAGGATACGCGCCTGCGTTTCAACCTGGCGCTTGCATACTACAAGTCCGGGGACATCTCGAAAGCGGCCCGGGAGTTGACTGCCGTCCATGAACAGCAGCCGCAGGCAATGCAGGTGACGCTGCTGCTGGCAGACTGCCACCTGCAACTCGGCAATACGCAGCAGGTCATCGATCTGCTGTCTCCCATCGAGGCGGAACAGAAAGACAATCTCGCGTATTCTTATATGCTCGGCATGGCGCTGATCCGGTCCGGGCATGTGCAGAAGGGCCAGGCCGTTGTAGACCGCATCCTCCGCGATGGCAATTCCGCGGAGTCACATCTGCTGATGGCACACACTGCCTTTTCGAAGAAAGACTATCCGCAAGCGGTAAAGGAATTCGGCAAGGCTCTGGAACTGAATCCGAATCTGGTCTCGGCGCAATCGTTCTACGGGCAGAGTTTGCTCTTCACGGGCGATGCGGAAGGAGCGGCCGCCGCGTTTCGAAAGGAACTGCAGACGAATGCTAATGACTATGAGTCGAACGTAAAGCTCGGCTCGATCCTTTCGGTTAGAAAACAGTATGCGGAAGCGATGCCGCTGCTTGAGCACGCTGCTCAACTTCGTCCGGGCGCGGTGGAAGCCCATGGAGAGCTCGCTGCGGCCTACAAGGCGCTGGGGCGCTCCGCCGAAGCGGCCAAAGAAGAGTCTGTGTGGAAAGCACTCGGAGGGGAGCCGGCCGGTACGCCGGAAACCGGCTTACTCGCCGTCGGCGCGAAAGCCCCCGAGTTTACGCTGCCCGCTCATGGAACCGCAGGGAAACTCTCGCTGAAGAATCTGGTGGCAAACGGCCCGGCGGTGCTCATTTTCGGGAGCTACACTTGTCCGAAGTTCCGCGCAAGTTCCGAAGCACTGAACCAACTCGCGGACAAGTATTCAGGTAGGCTCCCGTTCGTTCTCATCTACATACAGGAGGCTCACTCCGAGGCGGATTGGCAGAGCAGCATCAACAGGCGCGAGCAGATCTCGCTGGCGCCGGCAAAGACATTCGCGCAAAAGCAATCGTACGCCGAAACTTGCATTCGTAAGCTGCACATTCGATACGCAGCCGCTGTAGATGATTTTGAGAGGAAGGCGGAGAAAGCCTACCACGCGTGGCCGAGCGCGGTGTACGTGGTGGAAAGAGCTGGTACAGTTCTGTGGGCCAGCCGCCTGGGGGAGCAGGAGTTCTCGTCCAGCGATTTGGAAAGGGCACTCCTGGCAGCAACTGCCAAATAAACGGTTAATTATGAGATTTGGCCGATTTTAACGTTGTGATACAGACAACACTGCATTCAGTAATATGAACAACTTCTTGCACTGTCTTTACTGTATGTTCTGGCGGGATTCCTGTATTCGTTCCCAGTACTAACGGCGGAATCCCCAGTACTTCGGCTAGGTGTTACACCCAGATCTCTTAGGTCGTTCGGTGGGTATTCACCGGGATCGAATTGGGCGATAGTAGGTCATGATTCAACTGATAACTGAATTCGCCTCGTTCGTTCGAGACCGGAAAGGCCAGGATCTGATCGAATACGCGCTGATGGCGGGCTTCGTGGCGGTTGCTGCGGGTGCGATTATGCCGAACGTAGCTACAAGCATCAGCACCATCTTCAGCGGCGTCGCGAGCGTCTTGTCGGCCGCGTCGAGCGCTAGTTAGAGTTAGAACCTGAGTGGACTGCCAATCGCAAGAGCGTTGTTGCGGTCAGTTGCAGCTTCTTTGCAGCGGCCCGGGCACGTCGTGTCCAAGCCTCGGACGCTCTTCAACCCCTCTTCCCTTCCCGCTCCCCATCGCCTGCAAATCCCTCAAATAGATTTGGTCCGCGGATATATAGCATTCAGGCCGGCAGAGCCCCCGTCGAGGGAGCCTTGCCGGCCTGTAATCAGTCCCGCAGTCTTTTAGTAGCTGTTGTCGTTCGGCTCCGCCAGGCGGGATTGCACTTCCTCGAGGACTTCCTCACCAAGGATCTCGCAGCCAATTTCACGCATGATTTCGCCCGCCTCGTTCACCTTGCCGATTAGTTTCACGGCCGTCAGGTGCCCCATACGGTATTCCGAAAGCGTCAGCCTCCGGGCAGCCTTCATGCGAATAGGGCGCATCGTGCGGTCCGGGCACGGCATGAGGATATAGGTTTCGTCCATGGCGAGCTCTGAACCGTCATCTGATACCTCCGCATAGATCTGGGCAGTTAACCCAATCTGGACGAAGTTAACGCGCTTCCCATCGGTCTCTGGGAAAAGCGCCCACAACTCCCGTTCGGCCTCGGCGTACTCTTTGTAGTTGAAGCTCTCTGGTAAGGCGTACGACACTCCAGGATCCAGAAACGCATACTGCGACATTGTAAAAAGCTCTCCTCTTTCGCGGCCCTTCCCGGCGGGATCCGCGTCTGCCGAATCGTTTAAGCTGCTGGGCTCAAGGTCGAGTTTGCAGGTGCGACGGCATGTTCGTCAAGGTAATATTTACCGCGTTAACGTCCGGCGATCGTTCCCAGCTTGAGCTCGCTTGTGTCTCATTTCTCACTACTTACTGACGAGCATGGAATCGGCAAGGATGCAAGGAAAAATTACACATAGACATTAATTTCCAGCAAGATTTCCAAAAGTTAATTTATCGCTAAAATGCGGCTACCCCACATGCGTGGGCTTTGGTAAGGCGATTGCCTGAGGTGACATCCGGAGGAGGGCTTACACTCGTGTCATTTGCTTTGTACATTGTAGGGTTCGTGATCTTAATATGTGGGTTGGCTTACGGTGCTGCCTTGATGCACGTACCGCAACATTGGATCGCCGTAGGCATTATCGTCCTCGTTGGTTTGGGGATACTGACTGGCGTGACAAACACTCGGCAGCGCGATTCCTCGCAATAATGTAACAGTGAATCGCCCCGATTTTTAACCTTTACGGAGCCGCAAGAGCGAAGGTCTGCGGCTCTGTTCTGACATTTCCAGCGATAGTTACCGCCCCAGGAACGTCTCCAGCTTATCTAAATCTCGCTCTGCGAGACCCAGGTATTGTTTCAGGCGAGCGCCGTCGTGCGCCCGCAAGGCACCCTCAGCGAGCTGGATATTTACACCCATCCGTACCTTCGCGGATACCATATCGCCCCGCAGCCCTAGTCCGGTTGCACGCTGCTGCGCTTCCAGCCGGCCTAAACCTTCCTGTATGGCGGTCGCGCGGACCACAATCTTGTTGTAGAGATCGCGTAGTTCGCTCAAGTCTTCCTCTTGAGGCGCGGCGGGCGACTGGACGGCAGCAGCCTGCGCCGGCGCCGGCGCAGTTGCCGTGTGTACGGAGTCCGGCGATGCCGCGGCGGGAGCCTCGGGTGCGGACCTCACACGTGGCGGGATCGCTGCGGGTTGTTCAGCGGGACGCCGGGAACCACTCTGCGTAGCTGCGGCCTGCGAGCCCGTAGCGGGAGGGGTGGCCGCAGCCGGAGCAGTCTGCTGCGCTTGCTGGCCCGAGACTTGCGGCGGCGCCGCTGAATGGTCTGGCGGCACGGTCGGGTCTCTTCGTACATCGACTTCGGGAACCCCTGTGGGCGCTGACGAATGGAACAACTGTCCCTTCCATGCCGCAACTCCACCGGCACTGACCAGGACAATGAGCCCTATGGCTACGTACAGCCCCAGGTTGCTGGTTCTGGCTGGGGGAGGAACCGCGGATACCGCCGCGCCGGCCGCTGCCCCTCCAGCCGGTGATGGAGCCCCTGCGGCAGACAAAGCAATGGGGATCGCCTGAGGTGGCGTGACAGGCCGGGTCGAAACCAGGGACGGGTTGGCAACGATGCGCGAGGCGCCGTCAGATGGCGCGCCGGCCGGCCTTTGCGAATTGGCCGCGACATGAGGCCTGGCCGGAACCACCCCGAGCATGCCCGCCGCGCTCTTGAGGGCGTTGCCGAACGCATCGGCCGACTGGAAGCGCCGCGCCGGCTCCTTCGCAATCGACATCAAAATGATCTCGTTCAGCAGATCGGGCAACTTTGGATCCAATTCGATAGGCGGCGTCGGATCGCTATGCAGATGCGCCGCCATCACCGAATAAGCGCTGTCGCCGGAGAACGGAACCCGCCCGGTCACAATCTCATACAGCGAGATCCCCATCGAATACAGATCCGCCCGCTCGTCGAGTGCGGAACCGTTGATCTGCTCGGGAGACATGTAATAGAACGAGCCCATCGTCTGGCCCGTCTGCGTCAGCTTCGTTTCGGCGGCTACGCGGGCGATGCCGAAGTCCATCAGCTTCACCACGCCATCAGCCGTCACCATCATGTTGGCGGGCTTGATGTCGCGATGAATCACCCCCCGGCTGTGGGCAAATGCCAGAGCCGCTAGCACCTGCCGTACGTAGTCCACACCGCGGGCAACGGGAATCGAGCCGGTCCGAAGTTCCTGCTCCACCGTCTGGCCTTCCAGAAACTCCATGAACATCAGCAACTGATTGTCGATCCGCTGGGCCGAATGCAGCGCCGCGATGTTCGGATGCTGCAGGCTGGCCTGTACCTTGATCTCTCGCAGAAAGCGATCTACCAGGTCCGCGCTGCCTTCCAGGGAGGGCAGCAGCACTTTCATCGCTTCGATGCGCTCCGAAATTACATTGCGCACCTTGTAGACTTGACCCATGCCGCCTTTGCCAAGAACACTCAGGATTTCGTAGTCGCCGATTCGATCGCCTTGCTGTAAGGGCATGAGGCGCCTCCTTCGCTGATTCAGTTATTGCCTGCTCGTTACCACGTCGCTGACCTTCAGCGTTGCGCTGCCGCTGTACCGGCCCACCGCGGAAAGTTCATCCACTTCCGTGATGGTGATTTCACCCAGGTTGTCTTCCACCCTGCGGATGACCTTGCCGCTCGCCGGATCCCGAATCTCGCGGCCTGTTCGTTTGACGCGTAGCCGGTCTCCCACTTTCACCCCTGCACGGCTTCCCACGTTGATCACCACGCTGTTGCCGTTTACATCGGCCACCAGGCCCTCCACGGTGACTACACGTTCCGGCAGCCGGTCCGCCTGCGTGTCGAGTTGCTTGGCCATGCTGCTCACAGCGAGATTCACCGCTTCGCCAAGAATCGTGTTTGCGAAGTTGCTGCTCGACATGTCGATGGCGCCGCCTCCGTGATTGAGGGCGGAACCGCCAGACCCAAGCAAGCTCGTGCCGGAGCGCGTGGATTCACCTTTGCCGGTTGCTACACCAAGAATCTCAGCCGTATCCGTGTTGATTAGCCGCGCCGTTACCGCCACAACCGCCTTGGAAGACTTCGTTCCAATGCCACCGAGTCCGTAACGCCCCGCAAGGCCGCCGATGCCGCTCCCCCCTAAGGTCGTTTGATGATCGTCGCGTCCGAATTGCGTGATACTGCCCGTAATGATCGCATCGACGCCCAGGATCTTAGCGATTTTCGCGGCGCTGTTTGGATCCGCCCGGTCGCTGTTTGAGAAGTTCTGCTCCGCCAGAACCTTGTCGAGCGACTTGCGTTCGATCACGGAATACTTGCCGGAATTGACCAGCTTCTCAACCAGCAAATCCGAGATGCCTTTACCGATATCGTTGTTCGTTCCGAAGATCGCGGCTACGCTGCTCTGAACGGTCGCGTAATCGAAGTTCAGGACGGCTACCCGCTTCTTCTGCTGAGCAGACCCGGGCGCTGCTACAGCCAGAATGCAACTTGTTATAAGAAGGATTTTCTTCATATCGTTCGTTCTTCCCCCCAGAGGTGATAATCGGTTTGAAAGGATTTCTCAAAACCGTGCGGCAAATCTGGTACGATCGGTACCATGGTATCTCGTAGTCTCGTTCGCCAATGATTCCTCCCAGAAACTTTCCTCCACGCCGTCCCCGTATTCGAGAAAACGTTAACGAAGCAATTCGCGTTCGTGAAGTCCGTGCTGTGTTCCCGGACGGTTCCGTAGAAATTATGCCGACGCAGGCGGCGATCCGCAAGGCGCAGGAACTGGGCCTGGATCTGATTCTTGTATCGCCCACGGCCGAGCCGCCGGTGGCCAAAGCCATGGATTACGGCCAGTGGCAATACGAGAACAAGAAAAAGCAGCACGAGGCCAAGAAGAAACAGCACGTGATCCAGGTGAAGGAACTCAAGTTCCGTCCGAACACGGATGACCACGATTACGAGTTCAAAATGAAGCACGCCATCCGGTTCCTCGGCGAGGGGAACCGGGTGAAAGCCGTGGTACAGTTCCGCGGCCGTGAAATCGCTCATGTGGACCTCGGAAAGAAGCTGCTTCTACGGTTTGCCCATGACCTGGCCCAGTACGGGGCAGTGGAAGGTCAGCCGCGCCTGGAAGGCCGTAATGCCCACGTGATTATCAGTCCCGTGAAGACGGCCGCTCCGCCAAAGGAAAAGAAGCCCGAAGGCTCTAAAGGTGAACCGCCGCAGGGTGGAACCCCGCCTCCGCCGGAGCACTAGCCTTTCGTCTTTTTTCCGGAAGGTACCAAGCCGATTACCCGCGCCGCATTGGCGTAAAGAATTTTGTGTGTGATCTTGGCGTTCGGCGATAGCCGCCGAATCGTTTTTAGCTGTTTGGAGCCGCTGCACGCATCCGTATTCGGCGCGTGGTCGTTGCAGTCGCTGCCAAACATCAATTTGTTCTGATGGCGCGCCAGGAACGCCGTTGCGTGCTCCTCGTCCCGCAGCATGGCGTTCAGGCCTGAACCGGCCGAGAGATCGCCATACATATTCGGAAAATGCGTCAGCAAGTCGTCCGTGATTCCGCCGGGGGTGACTTTGCCCTTAGGGTACATTTCGGTCTGCTTGTGTGCCTTGTCGATGTTTCCCCACCAGGTCTGCGCGTGCCCGATGAAATCGACGTTCGGGTACTCCTCTAGAACACGATAAAAGCGCTCGATTCCAAGATTGTAGGTGTTGTGCTCGAAGTGGAGGAGAACGGGAACCCTGTACTGCTCCGCGATATCTGCAATCAGCCGGATGGGCTTCGAGTCGGCCTGCACCTTGAATTTCTGCTCCCCGATCCCTTTTGCGCCCAATTTCAGGTACTTCTCGATCACCTTGCGCGCCTCCGGAATGTCGGGGATCTCGTTGGCAAAGAACACAAACTCCTCGGGATACTTGCTGGCCAGCGCCAGCACGCTGTCGTTTCCGTAAGCATCGGCCGCAAGCCCGTACTGGGAGCCTGCGGGTAGCAGCACTGTTTTCGTAATTCCTAGCGCCCGCTGGTGCGTGAGCAGGTCCTCATCCCGCCGGCCGCTGTAATGGGTGTGCTGGTGAATATCGATCACCGGCTCCGAAGGAGCTGCCGTGAGCGCCGCAAGGGCCCCTCCGGTCATTGCCAAAAACGAACGGCGGTCAGTGCGCATTCTTCTTCGCTTCCACCCTTTCGCCGAATTTGGCGATGTCAATGACGGCGCGTTCGTGGGTTCCTTCCGCGATCTTGTCACGGTCATCCCAGGCTTCCACGCGAAATGTAATTCGCCTTCCATTTACAGCGATTATCTCGGCTCGAAACCTCGCCCGCATGCCGATTGGCGTAGCCGCCAGATGAGCTACATTTACGTGAGTCCCCACCGTGTCCTGCCCATCCAATAAATGGGGTTTGACCGTATCCCTGGATGTCATCTCCAGTTGCATGATCAGCCAGGGAGTTGCAAGTACACGGGCTGATTCCTTGCCGAGAAATGAAATGGCGTTCTTCTCACTCACAAGTAACGCAGATTCACCGCATACGCCTAATGGGATATTGGGCATTGCATTCCATGGTATCCTAGAAGGATCATTGAGGAGTTTTAATTTGCATAAAGGTTTGTCCGCTGTCCTTGCGCTCGGTTTATTCCTCATTCCCGCTTATGCCGACGGCGAGGGGGAGGGCGAAGATCGTAGCGCCGGATCCGAGATCGTCCAAAAGTACGTCAACAACCTCGAAGCGCAGCAGCAGAATCTGCGTGGCGTGCAGATGGAAGTCGAGATCCAGGCAAATCTCCCCAAGCTACACAAAACAGGGAAGATGAACGCACTTCGAATGATTTCGAAAGTGGGTAAGATCTCCTACAAAATGCTCGGCTTCAGCGGTGATGCGACCGTGAAGAACGATGTCATCGCGCGGTACCTCACCGCAGAAACACAGTCACAGATCAGCGGTTCCTCGCTCGCCATCACGCCCGAGAATTATAAATTCAAATTGAAGGCCTCGATGGAGCAAAATGGTAATCGTGTTTACATTTTCGAAGTTAAGCCTCGACAAAAACGCGTTGGCCTCTTCAAAGGCGAACTGTGGATCGATGCCCAATCCTATCTCCCGGTCCGCGAGTCCGGCTCTTTCGTCAAGACGCCGTCTGTCTTCTTGAAAAAGGTCGAGTTCACCAGGAATTACGAGATCCGGGATGGCGTGGCGTTACCAAAGCACATCCAGAGCACCGTCGATACTCGCGTTGTCGGCAAGGCTGACATCTCGATCGATTTTTCGGAGCCCAAGCATACTGATCCGGAACAGCAGTCCAAGCCGGTTGAAGAGGCTCGGTCCCGGTAGTATCCATCCCCTTCCTTTCGCCGTTCAATGCTCCCAAATCGCTGTTCCGGATAGGGATGTTGTGTCGAGGAGCGAAAGTACCGTAAGCTCAAAAGAGTCTCATGCGAACGTTATTCCTGAATCCGCCTTCATTCGAGGGCTTTGATGGCGGTGCAAGTTCCCGTTGGCCCGCTTCCCGTGAGATCGAGTCGTATTGGTATCCGGTGTGGCTTTGTTATCCCGCCGGCATGCTGCAAGACAGCAAAGTTGTAGACGCTCCTCCTCACAAGATTTCCATCGAGCAGACCGTCGCCATGGCGAACGATTTCGAGCTGCTCGTATTGTTTACCTCCACTCCCGGTTTTCACGTCGACGTGAAAATCGCGCAGATGATGAAGGACACCAACCCCAAGCTCAAGGTGGCGTTCGTCGGTCCTCCCGTCACTGTCGAGCCGGAAAAGGCGCTGCTCGAAAGTGCCATCGATTTCGTCGTGCGCCGCGAGTTCGACTTCCAGATTGCTGACTATGCCAAGGGCAAGCCCCTCGAAGAAATCCCCGGTGTAAGTTTCCGGAAGAACGGCGGTTTCGTCCACAACCCGGAAGGCGGCTTTATTGAGAATCTCGATGAGCTTCCGTGGGTAACCGAGGTCTACAAGCGCGACCTCGACTTCACGCGCTACAACGTTCCCTTCTTGCTGAATCCGTTCATCTCGTTCTACACATCCCGCGGCTGCCCCGCCATGTGCACGTTCTGTCTCTGGCCGCAGACCCACTCGGGCCATCGCTGGAGGCTGCGCTCGGTGGACGACATCGCGAACGAGTGCCGTTTCGCGCTGGAATCGTTCCCGGGACTCAAGGAAATCTTCTTCGACGACGACACGTTCAACTACCAGAAGAAGCGCACTATTGAGCTTTGCGAGAAGCTGAAGCCGCTCAAGTTCACCTGGTCCTGTACCTCTCGCGTTACCACGGATTACGAAACGCTTAAGGCGATGAAGGAAGCCGGCTGCCGGCTCCTGATCGTCGGCTATGAATCGGGCGACGCGCAGATCCTCAGGAACATCAAGAAGGGCGCTACGCTCGATATGGCGAAGCGCTTCACGGAGAACTGCCACAAGCTGGGGCTCGTGATCCATGGTGACTTCATCGTCGGTCTGCCGGGGGAGAGCCGCGAATCGCTCCGTAATACCATCGATTTCGCCAAGCGCCTCGACGTGGAAACGATTCAGGTTTCCATTGCCCACCCGTATCCGGGCACCGAGTTCTTCGATTATGTGAAGAAGAACGATCTGATCACCATCGACTCGATGACGGACGAGAACGGCCACCAGTTGCCGAACATCGTCTATCCTGGACTCGATCGCGGAGAGCTGGTCGATTGGGTGGAGAAGTTCTACGGCGAGTATTACTTCCGTCCGAAAGCCGCCTGGCGCGTAGTGAAGAAGGCGGTTGTGAACAACGACATCCCGCGGCTTTACAAAGAGGCTCGCGAATACCTGGCCCTGCGCTCTAAACGGAAGAAGTTCGTCGCCGCGCACAAGCAGCAGCAAGCCGCTGCCCTGATCAGTCCGAATAGCAACGAAGCATGAACCATTTACCCATCAAGACCAGAATCCTGACGCTCATTGTCATCCTGAGCAACGTTTGCGGAAATCTGGCCTTAAGCCTCGGCATGAAGGCCAAGATGGCCGCCGAGGCTGCTCCTAACCTGCTCTTGTATGTACGCGCATTCTTCAGCCCGATGGTCTTGCTCGGGATCACACTGCTGATCGTGTGGATGCTGTCCCGCATGGCGCTGATGAGTTGGGCGGATTTGAGCTACGTGCTTCCCATCACTTCCATCGGCTATGTGCTCTCCCTGGTTGCCGGCAAGGTATTTCTCGCTGAGCACATTACGAATCGCCGCTGGATGGGCACGCTGATGATCATGGCCGGTACCCTGCTGGTCAGCCTGACCGCCCCCAAGACAGAAATGGCGGCGAAGACGTGATCCTCGCCTGGCTAATGGTGCTGGTGATCGTGGCAAGCACGACCATCGCCGACATCCTGCAGAGCCTCGAGATGAAGAAGTACAACCTGATCGAGGATTTCCGCCCGGCCGGGATCAAAGACAACCTTCTCGGGATGGCCCGGCGCCCTTTTCTGTTGTGGGCCATCTTCTGCATGGCCGTTTCGTTTTTCTCGTTCATGTTTCTGCTCTCCATCGCGGACCTCAGCTTTGCGGTTCCGGCGACTGCGGGCAGCTACGTGGTTGAGACCATCCTCGCTCGGCTCATTCTCCACGAGCAGATCGACACGTTGCGGTGGGCTGGTGCGGTCCTGGTGGCCGGCGGCGTCGCCATGCTCGTGTGATCCTGCTCCTCATCTGCGGTGTAGCGGCCGCATATCAGGTCGTTGCCGTCCTTGCTTGCGTGCGGCAGTTGCTCCGTCGCAGGCCCTCTCCCTCCAGTTTTCCCGCCATCTCGATCCTGAAACCGGTTTACGGACTCGACGACCATTTCTATCGCGCGATCGTTTCCCAGGCCTCGCAGGACTACCCGCAGTTCGAGATTCTGTTCGGTCACGCCAATCCGGAGGAGCCCTCTCTGCCCGTGATGCAGCGCCTGCAGCGTGAGTTTCCGCAGGTGCCTATCCGCATTCTTCCATCCACCACGCCGGCGCCTAATGCGAAGGTTGGCGTACTGCAGGATCTCGCCCGCCAAGCGCGCTTCCCCATATGGGTGGTCAACGACAGCGACATCTACGTGGAGCCCTCGTATCTGCGCACGCTCGCGGCGGAGTTGCAGGATTCCGGACTGGTGACCTGCCTCTACCGTGCCACCGCGGATTCGCTTCCAGGACGCCTGGAAGCGCTCGGCATCGCCACCGACTTCGCGCCGAGCTCTCTCGTCGCGCCCCTGGTCGGTGTAAACGAATTCGGACTTGGCTCCACGCTGGCCTTTCGCGGGGGAGATCTGAACGCGATCGGCGGTTTCGCGGCGGTAGCGGACTATATCGCCGACGATTACCAGATCGGCAAGCGGATGAGCCGCGCCGGCAAGCGCGTCCTGCTCTCCACCATGGTGGTAGAGACGCACCTGGGCGCATCCACGTGGAGAGAAGTGTGGGCGCATCAGGTCCGCTGGGCATGCACGATCCGCGTCTCCCGCGGCGGCGGATATGCCGGCTTACCGGTGACCTTCGCTACCGTTTGGGCACTGCTGGCTTTGTTGACTGGACATTGGATCGCCGGCGCCGCTCTTCTGGCCATTCGTTTTCTCATGGCCGCACTCGGCTGCCTGGTGCTGCGCGATCAACAAGCCGCGGCCCTGCTCTGGCTTGTGCCTTTGCGTGACCTTCTCGGCGCGGCCGTTTGGGCAGCCGGCATGTTCGGCAACCAGGTACGCTGGCGCGACCGCCGGTTGCAACTCACGGCCGGCGGACGTATCGCACGGTAAAATATAAGTATGCCGATGTATGAATATCGTTGTGAGCAATGCGGCGCGGGATTCGAACAGCTCCGGCGCATGCAGGATGCCGACAGCGATGTGCGCTGCCCTAAGTGCGAATCCGGGCGCGTGAAGCGCCTCTTCTCCGCATTCGCTACCTCGGGCTGCGGCCCTGGCAATCGTTTCACTTGAGCCGGTTAGCATTGCGGCCCGGGCGGCCGCTTCCATGTCTCGAAATGTCTATTGGGTAATTGCTGTAGCCGCTATTATCTTTCTCGCCGTGCTTGCCCACTCGCGCTGTGGACCTCGCGAACCGTCTCTCAACGTAACCCCTCACGCGGCGGAAGAAATTGAGAAGGCGAAGGGCCGCTAGATCAGCGGTCACACGCGAATCACCGTTAAGCCGGCCGTTTTACATTTCCCTCACAATTTGCAGACGACTTGTTAGAGCCGTCCTCCTAAACTCGTCACCAAGGAGAACCCCTTGATGAAGCTTCTTCGCCTGCTCGTTGCTCTAACCGTTCCTGCCCTGGTGGCACAAACCCAGGCACCTTCGGTCGTCGACACCAATCTCGCTGTGCGGACGGTCGTCTCCGGATTGATCACCCCGATCAGCATGGCTTTTCTAGGTTCGAATGATTTCCTGATCCTCGAAAAGAACACCGGCAAAGTAAAGCGGGTAGTGAATGGATCTGTACAAAGCACCGTGCTGGACCTGCCGGTGAACTCGGCATCCGAGCGCGGCCTACTCGGGATTGCCCTGCATCCGGCATATCCATCCGCTCCGTTTGTTTATCTCTACTGGACAGAGAGCAGCACAGGAGCCGACAGCACAAACCTGGCGGAAGTGCCTCTCCTCGGGAATCGCGTAGACCGGTTCCGATGGCAGAACGGCACCCTCGTATTTGATAAGAACCTTATCAAGCTGCATGCCTTCCAGCACGACGCCGGTCAATCTTTGCGCGGCAATCACAACGGTGGCGTTCTGCGCTTTGGCCACGACATGAAGCTCTATATAATCATCGGCGATAACGGCCGCCGCGGCTTTCTTCAAAATAACCAGATGGGTCCTGTACCCGATGACCAGTTCGGCGGGCCTCTGCCGGACAACGCGCACCTGACTGGAGTGGTGCTGAGATTAAATGATGATGGCTCCACGCCGAAGGACAATCCGTTCTTCGCAGCAGGCGCCGCCATGGGCGGAGAGGTTGGCGCGAATATCCAGAAGATCTTTGCATACGGTGTTCGCAACAGCTTCGGTTTGGCGTTCGATCCCTTCTCAGGAGATCTGTGGAATGAGGAGAACGGCGACGACTCCTTCGACGAGATTAATCGCATCGAGCCGGGCCACAATGGCGGCTGGGTGCAGATCATGGGGCCCGTCACCCGGATCGCACAATACAAGTCGATCGAACTGACATTGAACGGAGGCAACCTCCAACAGCTCCGCTGGCCTCCGTCGAACATTGCCGATACGCCCCAGGAAGCACTGTCGAGACTCTATGTAATCCCCGGATCCCACTATGCAGACCCGCTCTTCAGTTGGAAATACGCAGTAGCGCCCGCGGCAATCGGGTTCCTGAACAGCAGAGCCCTCGGACCACAGTACTCTGGAGATCTCTTCGTCGGGGCCGCGACTCCACTGCTTGCGGGAGGCTACCTGTTCCGCTTCCAGCTCACCGGCAACAGGCGGAAGATCGGCACCGACGATCCCCGCCTGGAAGACGGCGTAGCCGATAACACGGCAAAATTCGATATCACCGAGAGTGAAAGCCTTCTCTTCGGATCGAACTTCGGAATCGGCACCGATATACAAACAGGACCGAATGGAAATCTGTTCATTGTGTCGCTGTCTCGCGGCTCCGTCTATGAAATCTATCGCGTCCAGGAGCGGGAGCAGGAAGATCGCAACGACGATGGCCGCGGCCATCACTGAGCGAAGCTACCATTGGCGTCATCCTGAGCCACAATGGGAGCAGGATGACGCCGCTCTCCTATTCCCTGCCCGCTTTCCAGCCGGGTGGTTACGAAGACACAGAGGCACGTTTAAACGACCTGAAAGCTCTCGGCTTCGAATGGGTCACCTTCACGCCCACATACCTCGTGTACGATGAGGTCCCCATACGCATCGATCCTGCCCGCGGTCCCCGCATGGAGGAATTACGATCTGCCATCCGGATTGCTCGTCAGCTTGGCTTGCGAATTCAGCTCGATCCACACCTGGATTTCGAAACTACTCTCACCGGAGGACCTTATGAATGGCGCCGCCGCATCTATTGCTCACCGAAAGACGAGTACTTGCACGAGATTCTCTACCCGCTCGCGGCCATGGATCCGGATGCGCTGACGCTCGGTTCGGAATTGGATGTCGCTCTGGCGGCGTTCGCGGAAGAGTGGTGCGAAGTGCGTCAGCTCATCCGGGGCCTCTATGTGGGACACAAACTCAATCACGATTCGCTGAATGCAGGATCCTCCAGCATACGAGAAGCGTTGAACGCCGAGCGGACGCGCCATGGGGAAGACCAGCTTGGCTGGTGGGCTTATCGTCAACGCGTGAACAAAGTGGGCGCCTATCTCAGCGCACTGGATTTCGTATCGTTCAGCTTCTACCCGAATCGCATGGCCGGGACCACGTTCTCTGAATACGCACGCCAGTTGGGCGCCCAGCTCGAAAAAACTGCGGGGAAACGCCCCTGTTTTGCCATCGGAGAGTTCGGCCTTGGTTCATCGGACGTTTCACGGCCATGGTATTGCGATGCCGCTACGTTCGGAACGGCTGAGGCTCTCGGGATCCGCCGCCGGTATTACCTCGATTTCCTAGAGGCGCTGACCCAAACACCAGACGTGTTCGGCCCGCACGCTGCATCGTTCTGGACAGTCGGCCACTTCGATTTTCTCGACGGGCCTTTTCGCGATGAAGAGTTGCGGGCGGCAGTCCAGCGCTACAACAAAGAACCCTGAGTGCGGGCTCCGCCGGGCCAGACCGTACAATAGTAAAAAATGGGGTCATCTAAGCATGATTTAGGCGCGCGCTTTTGGTGTCTCATTGCAGCCACGTTTCTCGGATTTCTGGGAATTGGCACCGTTCTTCCGGGGCTGGCGCCCCATATCCGGCATGATCTCGGCGGGTCTGATCAGACGGTCGGATTCGTAATCGGCATATTCTCCTTTGTCGCGCTGCTCAGCCGCTTCTTCTCCGGCCCGCTCGCCGACCGCCGCGGACGCAAGATCGCCTTCCTCACCGGTCTGTTCAGTTGCGGACTTGCGGGAGGGGCATATTTGTTGCCGCTCGGAATTGCGGGTGCTTATCTCGGACGTGTTCTCCAGGGATTCGGCGAAGCCTGCCTATATACCGGAGCGGCGGCGTGGGTGGTTGAAGTAGCCGGTATTCATCGCAGCAGCAGGGCTCTTGGATATCTCAGCAGCGGAATCTGGGGCGGCATCTCCGCCGGGCCCGTGGTCGGCCAGTGGCTGGGCTCATTCGAGCATGCGGCCATGCTGCAGGTCGCCGCAGCCACGGTCGCATTCGCGTTGTTGACACAGATTCCGGAATCCTACGAGCCAAGCCCGCATTCCAGCACCCGGCGATGGCTTCCGTCCAGTCTCATCGAACCAGGATTCGCGGTTGGATTCGTGAACGTGCATTATCCGGTGATCACCGGCTTCTTAATTCTTCACCTGGCGAAGCTTGGAAACTCGGGTCCCGCCGCGTTTTCGGCGTACGCCGGTCTCATTCTGTTCTCACGCTTTTTCCTGGGTGGGTTGCCTGATCGCATCGACCCGGCAATTACGTTCTACAGCGGACTCGCGTTCATGGCTGCCGGACTGTTGTTGCTGGCCTGGGGGCCTCCTCCAGGGCTGGCAATCTTTGCTGCGGCCCTGCTGGGTTTCGGCTTCTCGTTCCCCTGGTCCTCCATCGCCTCCACCGTCCTCAGGCAAACCCCGCCGGGCGAGCGCGGTTCGGCTGTCGGCGTGCTCAGTGCCTTCTACGATCTCTTCGTCGGCATGAGTTCATTCGCTGCCGGTTCGCTGGCGAATCGTTTCGGCTACTCCGTTCCCTTTGTCATGGCTGCCATAATGCTCTTTGGCGCGGCTCTCTTCGGCCGTAGAGTGTTCGCACGGGACGTGCAGCCGGCCGGGCCTCTGTTGGAAGAGTCGCTGGAGCCTGTTGAATTTTAAGCAATTCAGTTGCATCGCAAGCGTTTGCTGTATCATCCAAGGCGCAACGGCGCGTGCATCTATAATGGTGATTAACCCCACGTCGGACCTCCTAGTGTCATCCCTATGTGGATAGTCAGACTTGCTCTACGGAGCACTTATACGTTCGTGGTGATGGCGATGTTGATCACCATCCTCGGCATTATCGCGATCACCCGAATGCCAACGGACATCTTCCCGGAGATCAATATTCCAGTGGTTTCGGTGATCTTTTCCTACGGCGGAATTTCTGCTGAGGAAATGGAAAAGCGCATCGTCACGTCGGCCGAACGCTCCTTCACCACCACGGTAAATGACATCGAGCACATCGAATCGCAGTCGCTTCCCGGCGTCTCGGTCATCAAAGTCTTCTTCCAGCCGAACGCGAAAGTGGAAGCCGGAGTCGCTCAGATTACTGCTAGCTCGCAGTCAGTGCTGCGCGTGATGCCTCCAGGTCTGACCTCTCCGTTCGTCGTTCGTTACAACGCATCGAGCATCCCGATTCTGCAGCTCAGCGTCAGTGGCAAGGGGCTCTCCGAACAACAACTTTACGATTACGGTACGAACTTCATTCGAACACAACTCGCCACCGTTCAGGGTGCCTCTGTTCTGTTGCCGCAAGGCGGACGTCCGCGCCAGATCATGGTGGATCTGGACCCGCAGATGCTTTTCGCAAAGGGCCTTTCGCCTTCCGATATATCGAACTCTCTCAATTTGCAGAATCTCATCCTGCCCGCCGGATTTGCCCGTATGGGCGACCGCGAATATTCCGTTCGTCTGAACAGCAGCCCTGAAGTCGTGGAGGCCCTGAACAACATCCCGTTGAAAGAGGTGAACGGCGCGACGGTCTACATGCGCGACGTAGCTCAAGTGCGGGATGGATCCGCCGTGCAGACGAACGTGGTGCGTCAGGACGGGCGTAGATCGGTGGTGTTGTCGGTTCTGAAGAGCGGCGGCGCATCCACGCTCGACATTGTGGACCGCGTAAAAAAACGGCTGCCGTCGATTATGTCGACACTGCCCGCGGAATTGAAAACGAAACTGCTATTTGATCAATCGCTGTTTGTGCGCGCTGCGGTCAATGGGGTCGTCCGCGAAGCAGCCATTTCCGCCTTACTCACGGGACTTATGATCCTGCTCTTCCTCGGAAGCTGGCGCAGCACCGTGATCGTCTGCATCTCCATTCCGCTTTCGATTCTGACGTCGCTGATCATCATGTACCTGCTCGACCAGACAATCAACGTGATGACGCTCGGCGGGTTGGCGCTTGCCGTCGGCATTCTGGTCGACGACGCCACGGTCGAGATCGAGAATATCCATCGCAATCTGGCGCAGCGGAAGGGACTTGGTCAGGCGATTCTCGATGGTGCGCAGCAGATAGCCGTCCCGGCATTCGTATCCACGCTCGCCATTTGTATCGTGTTCGTTCCCGTAGTGCTGCTGACGGGCACAGCCAAGTACCTGTTCACGCCGCTCGCCATGGCTGTGGTGTTCGCCATGCTGGCCTCCTACTTCCTGTCGCGCACATTGATCCCAACTATGGTCCAGTACCTTCTCAAAGGCGAGTTGAAGGTTTATCAGGTGGATGAGCATGGTCATGAGGTCGGCGGCTCGGGGCCAATCTGGCGCGTTCACAATGCATTCAACCGTCTATTTGAGAGCTTCCGGGAAAACTATCGGAATGCACTCGAGTGGAGCCTGAGCCACAGGCCGGCAGTGGTGCTCATCTTTGCCGTTTTCTGCGGATTCTCCGCCTTCCTGACGACCCAGATCGGGCACGACTTCTTCCCCTTGGTGGATGCCGGACAGTTCCGCCTTCATGTGCGTGGCCCGGCCGGTATGCGCATAGAATCGACCGAACAGCTCTTTGCGGAAGTGGAAGACTCGATTCGTAAAGTGGTCCCTCCGGAGAAGCTGGGCATCGTGCTGGACAACATCGGTCTCCCCTACGTGCCGGTGAACCTGGCCTATACCGACAGCGCGACATTGGGAACCGCTGACGGGGAAATCCTGGTGTCCCTCAACGAGAAACGAAGGCGCGGGGATACCTGGGAGTATGTCCGCCAGCTTCGTGAGCGCCTGCCGAAGGATTTCCCGGACGCCGAGTTCTTCTTTCAGCCGGCGGACATCGTTAGCCAGATCTTGAACTTCGGGCTGCCGGCGCCAATCGACGTCAAGGTGGTTGGCCGGAATATCTCGGCAAATTATCAGATTGCGAAACAGATCGAGCATAGGCTCAGCCGGATTCCCGGAACGGCCGACGTCCATATTCATCAGGTGATGAACGCGCCCGAACTGAGGGTGAACGTGGACCGTACACGCGCCGAACAGATGGGCTTCACCCAGCGTGATGTTGCGAATAGCATGCTCATCTCGCTCAGTTCCAGCGGACAGATCGCGCCGAATTTCTGGCTGAATCCGAATAATGGCGTGAACTACCCGGTCGTTGTGCAGACTCCGGCACACCGCATCGACAACATCGATCAGTTGAAGGCAACTCCGATCACGGCCGCGGGCGTCGCCCGTACGCAACTGCTCAGCAACGTCTCGCAGGTGGAGCGCGGAACCGCCATGTCGGTGGTCAATCACTACAACGTGCAGCCGCAAATCGATGTATTCGCCAACGTTCAGGATAGAGATCTCGGCGGCGTGGCCACTGAGGTGGAGAAGATCATCGCGGATGTGAGCAGCAAGGCGCCCCGGGGCGTGTTAATTGAAACACGTGGCCAGGTGGAGACCATGCGCACGTCTTTCCTGGGCTTGGGGACCGGTCTGATTCTGGCTGTCATTCTGGTTTATTTTCTAATGGTGGTGAATTTCCAGTCGTGGCTGGACCCATTCATTATCCTTATGGCCCTGCCGGGGGCATTTGCTGGTATTATCTGGATGCTCTATGTAACCCAGACGAACATCAGCGTACCTTCTCTCATGGGCGCCATTATGAGCATCGGTGTAGCCACGGCAAATAGTATTCTGCTCGTCACCTTCGCTAATGACAAGCGCGCCGAGGGCGAGGACCAGATCAGCGCGGCCCTGGAGGCCGGTTACACGCGCCTGCGGCCGGTCGTGATGACTGCCGCCGCCATGATCATCGGCATGCTGCCGATGGCGCTCGGGTTCGGTGAGGGTGGTGAACAGAATGCCCCGCTCGGCCGGGCCGTGATCGGCGGCCTGATCGTGGCGACGGTAGCCACGTTGTTTTTCGTACCAGTAATGTACAGCTACCTGCGCCGGCATGCGCCAAAAGCAAATACAACAATCGATTGGGATCTGACACAGTGAGTAGCCCCGTTTCCGTTCCACAAGAGAAACGCACTTCCGGCAATGGGAAGGCGACCGTGATTCTGGCCGCGATCGCGATGATCCTAGCAGCTCTTTTCGCGCTCGGATACTACCCCAGAACCGCCCGCGCGAAAGCAATCCAGTCGCTCGCCGATACACACAATCGCGAACTGATTGAGGTCTCCGCAGCACCCGTTGTCCAGGCATCCGAAGACTCCGAACTCGTACTGCCCGGCGGGATCGCCGCGGTCGTCGAGGCGCCGATCTATGCCCGCACCGACGGGTACGTGCGCAAGCGCCTAGTGGATATCGGCGACCGTGTCAGGAAAGGCCAACTGCTGGCGGAGATCGATTCACCCGAAGTGGACCAGCAACTGCAGCAGGCGCGGGCGGCGGTATTGCAGAACAAAGCGACGCTGGGGCAGGCTCAGGCCGCGCTGCAACAGGCCAAATCCCGCCAAAGCCTCGCCGCGGTCACGCTCAAGCGCTGGAAGGACCTGGTGGCGCAAGGCGTCCTGTCCAAGCAGGAAGGTGACGACAAAGAAGCTCAGTACAACATCACCAACGCAGACGTCGCAGCAGCTGAAGCCAATATCAAAGCCGCGGAGAACGGCATTGCAGCTGCTGAAGCCAATGTGGCGCGCCTGACGGAGATTCAGGGTTTCCAAAGAGTGGTCGCCCCGTATGATGGCATGATCACCATACGCAACGTGGTTTACGGAACGTTGGTCAGTTCCGGTAGCAACTCGTCTATCCGCGAACTGTATCGCATCACCCAGCTCGATCCCCTGAAGATCGTCGTGCAGGTGCCCCAGAGCGAGGTGCCGTTCATACGTACTGGACAGCAGGTGGAGTTTACGGTCCAGGAGATGCCCCACCGCGTTTTCAGCGGCCATGTCGAACGGATGGCCAATTCGCTGGATGCGTCCTCGCGATCGCAAAACACCGAGGTATACTTCGACAATTCGAAGGGCGAACTGCTGCCCGGCATGTACGCGCAGGTTAACTTCAAGACACACCGGCAGTCGCCTCCGCTTATGGTGCCCGGCGATGCCGTGGTCAGCAGCAAGACCGGCCCGCGCGTGGCGATGCTCGTGAACGGCAACACCGTGCAGTGGCAGAACGTCCAACTCGGGCGCGACTACGGCGCGCGTACCGAGATCGTTGCCGGCGTAGGCAAGGGCGACCTGGTTGTACTGAATCCCACGGATGAGATCCGGAACGGAATTCAGGTCAAAGTGCTCAAGTAAACAGCTTTGACGGCAGCGTCTCATCGAGCGGTTCGATGGACTCCGCATCGCCTCTAAACAGGTGGGCTACTATGCCGTCCGGCGTTGGAACCAGTTCCAACCTGTTCTCCCGCGCCTGCAGCCGCAGAGTGTCGCCCAGCCACGTGATGTGCACCTTCGTCCGATGCCTATGCCCTAAGATCGCACACTCGTCCAGAAGCTTGCGAGTGAACTCGCCGGTCTTGAGTGCCTCGGCGTAAGGCG
The DNA here is from genome assembly GCA_964464925.1 of uncultured Solibacteraceae bacterium. GTDB lineage: Bacteria > Acidobacteriota > Terriglobia > Bryobacterales > Bryobacteraceae > CAYXLI01. The sequence continues at coordinate 25,637 of CAYXLI010000049.1, forward strand.
CGGCGGCCTGTGCGCGGGACTTCTCCGCTTCCTGTTGTTCGCGGCGGCGTTTCAACTGCTCCGGATCGCGCTCCTCGCGATTTTCCAGCGCCTTCAGATTGTTTTCAAGATTGTCGAGAAAGCTCATTTTCTTGCATGGCCGCGGCGCGTTTCCTGCCGGAGCCGAAGTAAATCAACAGACCAATTACCAGCCAGACGAAGAAACGAATCCACGTTTCGAGCGGCAGGCTCATCATCAAAATCAGGCAGAACAGAATCGACAAGATCGGCGTGAGCGGCACCAGAGGAACCCGAAAGCCGCGCGGGCGTTCGGGCTGGTGCTTGCGAAGCATTAACACGCCAGCCGAGACGACGATGAATGCGAACAGCGTGCCGATGTTCGACAGGTCTGCGAACGTACCAATGTCCCAGATGCCGGCCGGGATTCCTACGACGAAGCCCGCGATCCAGGTGCTGATGTGCGGAGTCCGGTGGACCGGGTGCACCTTACTGAACAGCCCCGGCAAGAGGCCGTCGCGTGCCATCGCGAACCAGACGCGAGCCTGGCCGTATTGGAAGACCAGCAGCGAAGACACGATGCCGAAGAGTGCTCCAGCGATGACGAACATCCGAATCCAGTAATACCCCTGGTTCTTCAGCGCATCACTCACCGGGGCTTCGCCGGTGAGCGTAGTGTACTTAGCGATGCCCGTCAGGACCAGACTGACGCCGACGTACAGGGCCGTGCAGATCACCAACGTCATCAGAATCCCGAACGGCAGGTCGCGCTGCGGACGCTTGCATTCTTCGGCGGCGGTCGAGATCGAATCGAAGCCGATATAGGTGAAGAAGACAATCGCCGCCCCGGTAAGGACTCCCGAGAAACCGTTCGGCATGAAAGGGTGCCAGTTCGACGTATTCACCGAACGGGCCGCCCCGAAGATGAAAACCAGGATCGCAATGATCTTGATAATCACCATGGTGTTGTTTGCGCCTGCGCTCTCCTTCACGCCGCGTACCAGGATCCAGGTGAGGACCATGAGGATCAGCAGCGCGGGCCAGTTGAAAGCGGCGGTGACGGCGCCGCCCTGAATCATCGGCTCCGACCAGGCTTTCGGGATCTGCACTCCGAAGAGCGTATCCAGAAATCCGTTCAGATACCCGGAGAAGCCGACGGCGACGGCCATGTTCGAGACCGCATACTCCAGGATGAGATCCCAGCCGATGATCCAGGCGAAAATCTCGCCAAGCGTCGCGTAGGCGTACGTATACGCGCTGCCCGCGATCGGGATCATCGAGGCCAGTTCGGCATAACAAAGGGCCGCGAACGTACAGACGAACGCGACCAGTATGAACGACAGCGATATGGCCGGCCCCGCACCAGGCCGGCCGATAGTAGATGCCGCCGCGCCGCCATGTAAAAGCAAGTCGATGACGGGCGCGTGCATGATGGACTTGACGCTGAGCGTTTCGCCCGCAGCGGCAGTCCCGGTCAGGATGAAGATGCCCGAGCCGATGACGGCTCCTATACCGAATGCGGTAAGACTCCAAGGGCCGAGCGTCTTGTTGAGACTGCGGCGGGAGTCCTCGCTGGCAGCGATGAGCGCGTCGATGCTCTTGGTACGAAAGAGCTGGCTCACTTGGGCTTACGCTAGCGCTTGCGCTGGCCTTTAGCGATCGTCTTGACCTTCTTCTTATTGGAACCGCGCGCGACGCCGGAGGCGCGCTTGGGCTTGGGAGCCGCCTTCTTGCGGGCAGCCCGCTTTGCCGTCTTGCGCTCTTCTTTGCTTTCGATGTTCTTCGTATTCATTCGTCTGTTTTGATCCCTACGTAATGTACTATTGTCTTCAATCCGAGGCGGGAAAGCGAATCTACTCGTCCGTCCGGATGCCGGCGTACTTCTGCACTATTTTCTTCAAACCGTGGCCAGGGAAGCTGATGGTTAGTTTGGCGTCGTCTCCGTCGCCTTCAATCCGCATCACCGTGCCCTTGCCATACTTCGGGTGATTTACTATGGAGCCCGTTCCGAACTTTTTATTTTTAACCGGAGCGGACGGGGCACCAAACATCTGCCGCTGTTGCTGCGGCGGCTGCGATTGCGGCTTCGGTTGCATGAAGCCGGCCGAACCCAGCGCGGGCCGTGGAGTGGCCGCAGGTGCCAGGGGTGCTGCTGCCGGCTTCGGCGGGGCCGGCGGACGCGGAGCGGCAACTCCCTTCTCCGCGAAATACTGCGCAATGTTCTCGAGCGAGTTGTACGTCTTGCCCGTGTACAGATTCCGCTTCGCCGTTTCTCGAACATAGCTGCGCTCGGCGTAGAGTTCCACCTGCGGCATGTCACGATCGGCACCTTTCCGTTCGAGCAACGACGGAGGCACCTCTTTCAGGAAGCGAGATGGGATGCAAGCCTCAGGCTGCCCTCCGCCATAGCGACGGCGATAGCGAGCCCACGAGAGATACAACTTCTTTTCGGCTCTTGTCATGCCAACGTAGCACAACCGGCGCTCTTCTTCCATCTGGTCGGCGTCGCCGGAGGTCACGGAACGGCTATGCGGGAAGAGTCCTTCTTCCATCCCTGCGATGAAGACGACGGGAAATTCCAGACCCTTCGCGTTGTGCATCGTCAGGAGCGAAACGACGGCGGCTTCGTCGATGTCGTCGGTTTGGGCGACTAAGGCGGCGTGGTCGAGGAACTCGGTGACACCCTCGCCGCGCTCGGCGGCTTCGACGGCTGCGTTGATCAGTTCGGCGAGGTTGCCCTGACGGCCTTCCGATTCCGGAGACTGGTCCGATTCCAGCATCTTCATATAGCCGGTGCGATCGAGGATGAGATTGAGGATCTCATCAAGCTTCTTATTGGGCAGCTCTTCGCGGAGCTCCTCGATGATGCGGCGGAAGACGTTCAGCGAGGTTGCGGCGCGCGCGGGGAACACCTGCTCTTCGAGCATCTGGCCGATTGCGGACCAGAAAGTGAGGTCGTGGGTGAGTGCGTACTGCTCGATCTGCTCGATGGTGGTCTTGCCGATGCCGCGGGCGGGCGTGTTGATGATCCGCAGCATGCTGATGGAGTCCTGCGGCTGATGGATGACCTTGAGGTAGGCCAGGACGTCCTTGATTTCGGCGCGCTGATAAAAACTCAAGCCTCCTACGACGGTGTACTTGCGGTTGTAGCGGCGCAACGCTTCTTCGATCTGGCGGGACTGGAAGTTGGTCCGGTAGAGGACCGCGATTTTTTCTTTGGGGAAATCGCGGAGGAGCTTGTCGATGGTGTCCGCGATGAAGAGTGCTTCGTTTTCGCCGTCCATCGCCTCGTAGAGGGTGATCTTTTCGCCGGAGCCGGAGTCGGTCCAGAGCCACTTGCCTTTGCGGTTCTTGTTATTCGCGACGACGGCGCTTGCGCCTTCGAGGATGTTCTTCGTTGACCGGTAGTTCTGTTCGAGACGGATGACGCGGGCTCGCGGATAGTCCTTCTCGAAGTCGAGGATGTTGCGGATGTCGGCGCCGCGCCAGCCGTAGATCGACTGGTCGTCGTCGCCAACCACGGC
>CAYXLI010000050.1:0-28300 GCA_964464925.1 uncultured Solibacteraceae bacterium
GTGCTGCCAGCCGCCCGCATCGTCGATCATGGCGCGCCGAATAATCCCCGCCGTTCCGTTGAAGTTGAAGAACAGTCCACCACCCATGCGAGCGCCATGCTCCAACACGAAGTGACCGTCCAGGAGCATCGCCTGTACTTCGGTAAGCAAATTGTAGTGCCGGTTCAAATATGTCCATCGCGTCTGCACCACGCCAACTTTGGGATCGGCGAACGAATGCACCGTACGCATCAGGAAGTCGGAAGGCGGGATGAAATCGGCATCGAACACGGCCACAAATTCGCCGGTCGCCGTCTCGAGACCTTCCTGCAGTGCTCCCGCTTTGAAGCCGTGACGGTTTGCACGATGGCGGTATTCGATGTTATGCCCCATCGCCTGGTATCGTGCGACCAAGGCCTCCGTGAACGGATGCGTTTCGTCGGTGGAATCGTCCAGCACCTGGATTTGCAGCAGGTGCTTCGGATAATCCATCTTGAGCGTCTCTTCGATCAGCCGCTCCACGACGTATTTCTCGTTATAGAGTGGAAGCTGTATGGTCACCGGAGGAAGCTCGGCGAAGCGCGGCTGCTCGGCTTCACTCAACCGCTTCTTGTGTTTCATGTAGCCGCGGATCATCTCGTATCTGTGAATGCCGTAACACGAGAGCACCAGCAGCACCGTGAAATAGGGGACCATGATCGCCCAGTCGAACCACGCGAGTTGGTGGATTCCGGAAAAAGTCTTGTCGGTATAGGCGTTGATCGCACGATCGATGAGCGGTGTATTCGATGACAGGAGGCACAGCAGTAGGCTGGCAATTGGTACCATAGGTGTCTTCTCAGGCGATCACGTTAGCGTTGGATGGCCATCCCTTTCCAGATTCTCGTCGCTGCCGCAGTTCTCGAACTGCTCTTTCTGTTTCTTCGATCCGTTCCCAACCACAACAGGGGGGTGGTGCAGGCCGTCCTGCTACAATTTCTGACGCATACAGTATACCTCGTCTCGGTTTACCTGATTCTCAAGCGCCCTGTAGTCAGCCTGCGATGGATATTAGGCTGCGCGGTCATCTTTCGACTTACCCTATGGACCGCTTATCCAATGCTGTCGGATGACATTTACCGCTACAGATGGGAAGGCAAATTACAGAGCTCCGGCGGCAATCCATATCAGATCCGTCCGTCTGAGGACCGGGCCAATCGGGACGCCACCTTCCCGAACGTCGGCTCCAAAGATTTCAAAGCCGGGTATGGCCCCCTAATCGAACTGGAACAGCGAGCGGTCTACGAAACTGTCTCACGCTTCACACCTGACCCGTTCGTACAAGTCTTCTGGTACAAACTCCCTTCGGCCTTGTGCGAACTTCTTACCGCTCTCACAATTGTTTTGCTCCTCCAGAGAAGAGGTCTGCCCGAATCCCGCATCCTGATCTACGCCTGGTGCCCAACCCCCATTGTGGAGTTTTGGTGGAACGGTCATAATGACGCGCTTCCCATCCTCCTGATTTCTCTTGCCCTTTTATGTGCTACAGCCAAACGCTGGGTTCCGGGATTCGCCCTTCTTTCCGCCGCAGTGGCGGCGAAGATTTGGCCCATTCTCCTGTTTCCGCCATTTATCCTGAATGGGAACCGCGAACGCCCCCGCTGGTGGCAGTGGACGGTCGTGATTCCTATTCTCCTGGTCTTCTCGATCCCTTTCTGGAGCGATGTTTCTGAGAACGTCAGGTTCATGACCGGCTTCGTCGGGGGCTGGAGAAATAACGATAGCCTCTTCGGCGGCTTGCTCTGGCTCGCCCGTTTTGACCTCTATCGTGCCAAATACATGGCCGAAACAGTGATCGGATTAGTAAGTTTCTCCGCTGCCCTGCTGCCGTGGAGTCTGGAATCGGCCTGCCTTGCCACGCTCGCGGGAGCCCTGCTGCTGTCCGCCAACTCTCACCCGTGGTACCTGACTTGGCTCGCACCGTTCGTACCCTTCGCCCCCTGGATACCGGTCTTGCTTTGGATGGCGCTGGAACCGCTCGGCTACTCTGTTCTGATCGGCTGGAGAAATCTCGGCGAATGGAAGGGCGACCCGCCTCTCCGTTGGCTCGTGTACTGCCCTACATTCGTTTATGCGGGGGTTCAATGGTACCTTAGATTGAGACGTGCTCTCAGGAAAACGTCTGTGACGGACGATAAGTAAGGGTAAGCTGCGACACAAAAGCATGGACACGCATATCAAAGTCCTCGGCTGGATGAACATGATTTTCGGGGCTTTGGCCTTCGCGATTTCGGTCTTTGTGCTGGTGAACGCGGGTGGATTCTCCGGTCTCTCAGCCGCTTTTAATGAGGAGATCTACGGTTATGTCGCGGCAGCAAGCCTCGTTTTCCATCTTTTGATCTCGATTCCGTGCTTCATCTGCGGATTTTTGATCCGGAAACTGATTGAACCCGTTCGCACGATGTTGATCCTTGTCTCCGCTCTCAATACCCTCAATGCGCCTGTCGGAACCATGCTCGGCGCGTATGGACTGTGGGTTCTAATGATGCCTGAGACCGAGCCCCTTTTCGCCAACGCCCCCGCCCAAAATAAGAAAAAGAGAAAGAAGCCGTCCGCAAAAGCCGCCGCGTCCTCCTCAGCGGTACCCGCTCCCGGCGATCTGTCCGGCAAGTGACCCGAGCGCTCATAACCTGCTTACTCGCCTGTCTGTGTCTCCACGCACAGGAGCGGAGCGACTCCGTCGTGGTCACCGGTACCTTTGAGCCCCTGCCGCTCGAAGAAGCCGACCGAAACATCCGATCGATTCCCCTTGGCACGCTCCGCCTCACCACGAACAGCTTCTCCGATCTTCTGCGTCTCGATCCCTCCCTGGATGTGCGCGGGCGTGCTCCGAATCTCGTTCAGACGGACATCTCGATTCGCGGAGCAGGGTTCGGCCAAAGCCTTATCCTGCTAAATGGATTCCGTCTGAATGACGCGCAATCCGGCCACCATAACCTCGACGTTCCCGTGCCGGTCGAGTCGATTGACCGGATCGAGGTGCTGAAAGGTTCCGGGTCGACATTCTATGGCTCGGATGCCGTCGGTGGTGTCGTCAATTTCATTACGAAACGCCCCGAGAGTTCGGAGGTGCGCTTGCGCGGCGCACTGGGCAATTTCGGCGTGAACCAGCAGGAAGCGGTTTTCACTTATGCAAACACCCGGCTCACACAGCAGTTCGCTGTCTCCCGGGACTTCTCCACTGGTTTTCTCCCCGATCGCGACTACCGCAACCTTTCTCTTTCTTCCGACACCAACTTTACGACGCGCTGGGGCAATACGGACATCCTCCTCGCGAACAACGATCGGCCTTTTGGAGCCGATCAATTCTACGGGAACTACAACTCCTGGGAGCGCACACGAACCTGGTTTGCCTCCATCCGCCAGGAACTTGGCTCGCATATGGAGGCTGACTTCGCCTATCGCCGGCATACCGATTTGTTCGTGCTCTATCGTGATCGTCCGCAGGTGTTTACCAATCGCCACGAATCGGAGGGCGTGCAGAGCGCGCTTCGGCGGTGGGACTCACTCTCTCCCAACGTGCGTCTCTCCTACGGCCTGGAACTGTTTACCGATTCCGTATACAGCAACAATCTCGGGCACCACAGCCGCGCACGTTCCGCAGGATACGCGGCGCTCGACGTCCGGGCACTGCGCCGGTTCTCTTTCAACGCCGGGATTCGGGATGAGGTCTATGGCTCGTTTAACCATGAGGTTAGCCCTACCTTCAGCGCAGGTTACTGGCTCTCTTCCCGGCTGAAACTGCGCGCGGCCGTTACCCGGGCATTTCGCCTACCGACCTATACGGATCTGTACTATCATGATCCCGCTAATCTAGGCTCCCCTAATCTGAAACCCGAACGTGCGTGGACCTTTGAGGGCGGCGTGGACGCATATCTCAGCCCGCGGTTGAGAGCGCAGATTACAGTGTTCCAACGCCGCGAAAGCAACGGCATCGATTATGTCCGGTACTCGCCCGCGGACATATGGCGCGCCACGAATTTCCAGAGCCTCAGCTTTACCGGTGTGGAAGCAGCTTTGCGCCTGAAACAGTTCGCAATAGAGTACACCGGACTGCAAGGCGCGCAGGACCAACTCCACGGCATCTACTCAAAATACTCGTTCAATTACCCGATCCATTCCGGAGTAGTGTCCTGGGAAGCAACATGGCGCGGCGGACTGCTTACTCGTACGCGCGTGGGTGTACTCGAACGTTTCGCCCGCGATCCTTACGGCGTTCTCGACCTCTATGTAGCCGGCACGCGCGGCCGCTGGCACCCGTTCGTTCAACTCACAAATCTGACAGACACGGTATATGAGGAAATTTTTGGCGTACCCATGCCCGGCCGCGCCGTAGTCGGCGGAGTCGAGTTGGTCTGGCGCCGCAATTAGCCGGTCCGGCCAAATTGGTACACTTGTAGTAGTTGTTCACACGATCGCTTGTATTTGCCCTCGCCGGCCTTTTATCTGCCCGCGCTTTCGCCGCTGATCAGAATCAACTGGACGGCAATCCCGCGCTATTTACCGTGATGGCAGCCCTCACGGCAGCGGATCCGAATGCCCAAACGGGCACTAACCCGATCCGCGATGCCGTTCGTGCGCACGTGCTTGCCAGGAATCCCGCGGTCCTCGGGGAACTTCGAAATTTCTTCCTCTCGCACAAGCGGCGCGAAGCCGCTTCAGATCTCCAGCAATACATTGCCTTCGCGCTCTGCGTCACTGATCCGCCTGAATTTGCGATGCGGTATAAGCCCGGCGACATACCGCCGGAAGTGACCGCGCTCGAGGGCTTCCCGGCCCTCATGCAACGCTTCTATAAGGACGCGGATATAGAGAGCGCATGGCGAGGGATCCAGCCTTCCCTGGATAAAGTCATCGCGGCTTATCAGCCCCCCGTCGTACAAGGGGTCATGGAGGTGAATGGCTATCTCCGCAATCCTACCAGCGGCTACATGGGCCGCCGGTTCCAAATATTTCTCGATCTTCTGGGGCCACCCAACCAAATCCAGTCGTTCAGCTACGGTGACGAGTACTTTGTTGTCCTGACGCCGTCGGCGCGCCCGGACACCAACGAGATCCGCCACGCCTACTTGCATTACCTGCTCGACCCTCTGTCCCTGAAATTTTCGAACTTCGTGGACCGCGTCAGAGGTCTTGGTGATTTTGCCAAAGCGGCTCCCGCACTTGAGGACAGCTACAAACAGGATTTCCTGCTGCTCGCCACCGAATCCCTGATTAAGGGGATCGAGGTTCGCCTTGCCAAGCCCGCCGAGCGGTCTCGCATGGTACAGGAAGCGCTAGAAGACGGATTCGTTCTGACGCCGTACTTCTCCGAAGCGCTGCCCGGGTACGAGAAGCAGGAGGTGGCGATGCGTCTCTACTTCCCTGACCTGATGGAGAACATCAACCTCCGGAAGGAAGACAAGCGCCTGGAGGGCATCAAGTTCGCCTCCGCGCGTCGCGCGGGCAAGCTAGTCACCCCGGCGCAGACTAAAGAACCAAGCCTCACGCCGGCGCAGAAGACTCTGGATGAAGCCGAAAAGCAGTTGTACAGCGAAAAGAACATCGAAAAGGCGCGTGAGACGTACATGCGCGCCTTGCAAGAGACTGATGACAAGACCATTCACGCCCGCGCTTATTATGGGCTTGGACGTGCTGCCGCTCTGGAGCGTAACCCCGAGTTGGCAGAGAAGCTTTTTCATAAGACACTGGAGTTGACGCCAGATCCGCAGACGAAAGCGTGGGCACAGGTCTACCTGGGCCGTCTTTCTGATCTGGCGGGGGAACGCGAGCAGGCCGCTCAGTTTTATCAGGCCGTTCTCGCAAACGAAGGCGCTTCCGCGGCGGCCCGTAAAGCGGCCGAAGAGGGCCTGAAATCGAAATTTCAAAAAAACTAGGGAGTGTGTTACCCATGATTCGTTCGATCGTCAAAGCCGCGGGTGTGGCAGTTATCGCAGGAGGGCTCCTGGCCGCCGCGCCGAAACAGCCGCAGCCTAAATCGAAAAGTGAAGTCGAAGCGCTTCAGGCCATGTTCAACGCGCAAACGCCCGATGCCCGCATCGCGGCCGCTGATGCCTTGCTGAGCAAGTTCTCCGATACCGAGTTCAAGGCCATCGCCCTGCAGATCGCCGCGGCGTCCGCTCAGCAGAAGAACGACTTCGAGAAGATGGTGATCTACAGCGAGCGGACTCTCGAAGCCGATCCCGAGAACTATCCCGCTATGCTGATGCTGGCCCAGGGCTATGCCCAGCGTACGCGCGAGTTTGATTTCGATAAGGAAGAGAAGCTCACGAAGTCCGAAAAGTACGCCAACAACGCGATCGCTCTGATCAACAAGGCCGAAAAGCCGCGTCCTGATATTTCAGACGACCAGTGGAACGCAGCGAAGAAGGACTATCTGGCCCAAGCGCATGAAGCGCTCGGAATGGCCGCCGGCGTCCGCAAGAAATACGACGTGGCTATTAATGAGTACAAGACGGCCATCGAAACAGGCTCCACCCAGGACCAGGCAACGTTCGTTCGGCTCGCCGCGGTGCAAAACGAAGCCAACAAACCCGATGATGCCCTCGCCACCATTACCAAGCTGATGGCATTGCCTGACCTCAATCCGGCCGTCAAGCAATATGCGGACCAGGAAAAGAATAAGGCGATGAAGCTGAAGTCCGGCGCTCTTAAGCCTGCCGCCCCGGCGGCTCCGGCCCAGGTTGAAATTAAAAAGTGATCGCTAAATGCGCGCGGACCTGCAGGTTTTAGAAGCGAAGATCGGTTATACGTTTCGGAACAAAGACCTGCTGGTCCGCGCCCTTACCCACAAGTCTCTTTCCTTCGAGAAGAAGCCCGCAGAGGGCACCTTCATCGATAACGAGCAGCTCGAATTCCTAGGCGATTCGGTCCTCGGTTTTTTGATTAGTGAATACCTCGTTCAGCAGTACCCTTCCTTTCCAGAAGGCCGTCTCTCCCGTTTGAAGGCGCATCTGGTCAGCGCAGCGCATCTGCATAAGATCGCAGCTTCGGTGGACATGGGCAGCTACCTCCACCTTGGCCGTGGAGAAGAGATGAGTGGGGGCCGCGAAAAGAAAGCGTTGCTCGCTAACGCACTCGAAGCGCTCATCGCCGCCATCTATCTCGATGGTGGAGCGGAACCCACACGCGAATTTGTGATCCGGGCGCTCATCGGCGAGTGGGATCTCAGCCAGATCAGCGAATCCGAACAAGTCAAGGATTACAAGACGGCGCTGCAGGAACGAGCGCGCTCGCTGAAGCTTCCGCAGCCCCGTTATCTTATCGCACTCGAAAATGGCCCCGAACACGCCAAAACCTTCATCGTCGAGGTCCGGGTCGGACCGGCGTATTCCAGCCGCGGCGAAGGCTCTTCAAAAAAAGCTGCCGGACAGAACGCCGCGAAGGCAGTTCTCGATCAGCTCAGGAATGCCTATCCTTCCATTTAATCCGTTACGTTGATTGTGCCGCGGCACTTCGGCGATCCGCAACTGCAGGGCACCTTCTCCACATTCTTCGCGAAGTGGTAATCGACCGTGAGTTCCTCGCCTTTGGTGATATGGCGGACGCTCATGTACAGGATGTGTCCCTTGAATATCCATGCGCGGATGTTCGGGTCACAGGAATGATTGATATACTCCGCTCCGCTGCCACCTACCGTGCCGTCAAGCGCCCAGTAATTATCCAGAGTGAACATATAATTCAACTCTCGCTCGGCACGCTTCTTTGTTTCTTTCCGGTTGCAACGCTCTCCGGTGTACTCAATCACCTTTCGGTTCGCTGGAATGTTCTCGCCGGCATATACACCCCACCTGTGAATCTCGGAAGGGGCGATCGTGAGTTTATAGCGGGCATGCCTTTCATCGATGCGAGGCACGGTGCCGTGGCCATTCTTAGATGCGGATATCAAAATTGTGGCTGTCTGTTTCTTCTTCGAAACCATACTTCCTGGTGGGGATACACGTATCGCGTTCGAGCCGCACAACAAACGTGGTTGGTGAGGGCTTTAAAACTCTTCTTCTGCGGAACTCTTCTTCTTGTTCTTCCTGCGAAGGATGATAGCCGCGACGCACAGCACTAGAAGTACGCCCGCGACGATTTGAATCGTTTCCGGAGTCATTGCTTAGACGCTCCTCTTCGGTTTTCCCGTTCTGCCTTTTTACCAAGTAAGCGGGCGAGAGATCAAGTAGGGGACGACGGATTTCTGCTGCCGTCCCCTCATATGTTGGTACTAGCTCGCCGCCTTTTTCTGGATGACTTCGACAAGTTCCTTCACGGCTGCAGCGCTCTTGTCCAGCATCGCCCGCTCTTCGTTGTTCAACTGAACCGTGAAAATCTTCTCGATGCCATGCGCTCCGAGCTTTACTGGAACGCCGACAAACAGGCCGTTGATCCCATACTCGCCTTCGAGCAGCGCCGCGCACGGCAAGACCTTCTTCTTGTCCTTCAGAATCGACTCGACCATCTCGACCGTGGCGGCCGACGGCGCATAGTACGCACTTCCGGTCTTCAGATACTTGACGATCTCCGCACCGCCGTCGCGCGTCCGCTGCACAAGACGGTCGATCGTCTCCTTAGGCAGCAGTTCCGTAATCGGGATCCCACCTACCGTCGTCAACCGGACGATCGGCACCATGGTATCGCCGTGGCCCCCTAGGACCAGGGCTGTCACGTTCTCCACGCTGACACCGAGTTCCTGTGCGATGAACGTGCGATAGCGCGCCGTGTCGAGAACACCAGCCATCCCGATCACGCGATTTTTCGAGAATTTAGAGATCTGGTGAGCAGTCCAGCACATTGCATCCAGCGGATTCGTAACCAGGATCAGGATCGCATTCGGTGAATACTTCGCCGCCTGCTCGGTGGCCGTCTTCACCACTTCGTAATTCGCCATCAGCAAATCGTCACGGCTCATGCCCGGCTTGCGCGGAAAGCCTGCCGTGATCACCACGATATCGGAGTTCGCGGTAGGCTCATAGTCATTCGCGCCCGTGATCGCTACGTCGTAGCCTTCGATCGGTCCCGACTGGAGCAAGTCGAGCCCTTTCCCCTGGGGCACGCCCTCAACTACGTCAACGAGTACAACGTCGGCCAGTTCCTTTCCCGCAATCCGCAGAGCGCAGTTAGCGCCTACGTTGCCGGCACCGACAACAGTAACTTTTTTACGCATATGTCTAGACTAACGCGAAACCGTGTTCGGGCGCGCTTCAGTCTGCCGTGACACAGTATCCAGCAGATCCCGGATAAATCGCAGGCTCGTCTCGACCAATTCCCACGAGTTCGGCCAAAAGGAAAGATCGATGCACCACCACTCCACCGGCACCGCAAGCAGATCCGGAAGTAGTTTCCGGAAATCTATCTTGCCCTCGCCGAAGGGCCGGTGCGTACTTGTGTCATCGCCGTGCAGTGTCCCGTCGGAATCAATGACATGAATCGCACCGATGCGGCCTTTCAGCATCTCCAGGAACTCGTGAACGCCACCGGCCAGCAATTCTTTCGCTCCATACTGCCGCGCCCCCACAACGCTGCACATGTACGCATGCGAAGTATCAAACAGGACGCGGAAATTTGGATGGTTCACGTAATCGAGCATCGTGATCACTTCAGAAGGCTTGTTGAACACGAATCCGGGCTCGAACTCCCACACCATGCGGATATCGTGTTTCTCAGCGATGCCCGCCGCTTTGCGCCAGATTTCCGCCACGCGATTGAAGGCATTCCGGTACTCGGTGCCCTCAATAGAGCCTGGCGCCGCAACCGTATCCACCCGAATTGCGGGACTGCCGAGATCCACACACATTCGCACGTTCTTATCAAACAGCGCGAGATACTTCTCCGTGTTGCCCTCCGCGGTGGGATTCACGGATGTCAAATCGGCCGCGTAGCCGGATACGCCGAGATTGCAGGCACGCAGAAACCGCACCAGCTCCCTCCTGGCCTGTTCGCTCGGATACTTATCCAGCGTAATGTGCGGAGGAAACCCACAAATCTCGATGCCATCGTAACCGCTCTCGGCCAAACGTTTCACTGTCGCATCGAAAGAAATTGGTGCATCGGCGTATGGACCAAACGAGAATGCCCAACTGCCTAGAGAGATCTTTCTCAAAGTACTTCTTGCCACAGGTATCCTAACTGCAAATATCGCACGTGTCAGGGCCGGCGCGCGCACCGGGTAAGGCAACATACCTCCATGTCACCGAGTACTCCGAGGTTCGCGGGACCAGTCTTCCATTTCCAACAGAAATAACACCCCACATTCTCCCATTTCCAGTAGCCAAGACCATCGGTTTTTACTTGTATTATCAATCACTTGGAAATTCTCGCAATTGTCATTCTCAGACTGAACAGCCGGTGTTATTCTAGGCGTTAAGACACTATAAGTGGGGTTCTATGCAGAAAAGAATAGTACTTGCTTTGGCTTGTGCCATGTTGTGCAACGTCGGTACGTTTGCACAGTCTGTGGCTGGATTGGGCGCTATCTCCGGAGTTGTCCGGGATGCGTCCGGGGCTACCATACCCGATGCGGAAGTGGTCGTTGCGAACGACTCGAAAGGTATTCGGCGGAGCCTGAACACAACAGCCGCGGGAGCATTCACCGCGCCGTCCCTTATTCCCGCGGAAGGCTACAGCGTCATCGTAAATAGGCAGGGTTTCGCTCAGTACGAAGCGAAAGGTATCCAAGTTCTCGTCGGTCAGAACGTGACCTTGGACGTGGTTCTCACCGTAGCCGGAACTGCAACTCAGGTTCAGGTCGAAGCTACCGCGCCCGTTGTGGACTCCACCAAAACGGACGTTTCACAAGTCGTGGGCAGCCAACAGATTTTGGATCTGCCTATCAACGGCCGCCGCGTCGACTCCTTCGTGCTTCTGGCTCCTGCTGTCGTGCCTGACGGTACGTTCGGACTTGTTTCGTTCCGCGGCATCGCAGGCGGCAACTCCTTCCTGACTGACGGCAACGATACGACGAATCAGTATTACAACGAAAATGCCGGAAGAACGCGAATCAGCTCGCAGATCTCGCAGGATGCGGTGCAGGAATTCCAGGTAATCTCCAACAACTACTCCGCCGAATTCGGCCACGCGACCGGCGGCGTCGTCAACACGGTCACGCGCAGCGGCAGCAATGATTTTCACGGAACCGGCTACTGGTTCTTCCGCAACCAGGATTTCAATGCCAAGGACACCTTCGCCTCCATCAATCCTCAGGAGAAGCGCAACCAGCTCGGCGTCAGCGCCGGCGGCAAAATCATCAAGGACAAACTGTTCTACTTTGCCAACTACGAAGCGATGCGGCGGGATTTCCCTCTGATCGCATCGATCACCGCGCCGGGCAGCAGCCTGTTTGATACGAGTGGAAATTTCATCGCCACCTGCAACGCCAGCGCCGCCCAGTGCAGCACCGCTCGTTCATTCCTGAATCGCCAGTTTCAGACTTTGGCCCGTACCGCGAATCAGGATCTCGGGTTCGCCAAGCTCGACTGGCGTCCCACGGATCACCAGTCCTTCAGCGCGAGCTTGAACCTGCTCCGCTGGGTTTCACCGAATGGTCTGCAAACCCAGGCCGTGCTCAACAACGGCAATGGCGTTGGTAACAACGTAAACTCTTCGGTGCGCGCCAAGTACGGCCGTCTTGCCTGGACCTCCATCGCCACCAGCAATATGGTGAACGAATTCCGCTTCGGCTGGTACAAAGACAAACAGTTCGATTATCCGAACGATGCGCTGGCCATCCCCGGCATCGGCTTCCTCGGCATCAATGTCACCGGCCAGAGCAACCTTGGCACAGCGACGGACTATCCTCGCACGAATCCGAGCGAAAACCGCTACCAATTCGCCGATACCCTGACGTGGACCCGAGGCAAGCACACCCTCAAGATCGGGGCCGATTTTACCCGCACCCAGGACTACACGAACCTGCTGTTCAATCGCACTGGCACCTACACGTACCCGAACTGGACCGCTCTTGCGCTGGATTTCAGCGGCAATACGACAGGCGCCAAGAACTGGTCAACCTTCACCCAGACCATCGGCAATCCGGAAGTCAACCTCTTCATCAAGGACTACAGCTTCTTCGTTCAAGACCAGTACAAGATCACCCCGCGCTTCACACTGAACATCGGCGCGCGATACGACTATTCGGACCTGCCGCAACCGACGCTGGTGAATCCCGACTATCCGGCCACCGGTCGCATCCCGACCTTCGCCGGAGCGATCGCGCCGCGCGTCGGATTTGCCTACGCGCTGGATAACGACAGCAAGACTGTGATTCGCGCCGGTTACGGTATCTTCTACGGCCGCTATCCCGGCGGACTGCTGAACACATTCTTTCTAGGCAACGGCCTCTATCAGAAGTCCATTTCTCTGAATTCGTCCAACGCCGCTGATAAGGCTGCCGGCCCGGTCTTCCCGAACGTTCTCCCGAACACCGGCAACTTCAATCCGCCCGTGGGCTCGGTCAGTTTGAATATGGCCGCCGCAGACTTCCGCTCCCCCTATACGCAGCAGGGCGACATCGCAATCGAACGCGAGTTGACCAGGGATCTCGGCCTCACGGTTTCCTACATCTGGAGCCGCGGCCTGCATCTCACCTCCGTGCAGGACATCAACATTGGTGCTCCCGTCAGCAGCATCACCTATCGCATCAACGACGCCAGCGGCAACCAGACCGGATCGTACACTACTCCGATCTATGTCCGCCAGAACCGCGTGGATCCCCGCTACGCGCGCATCAACATCGTGGACTCCGGCCTGAATAGCTGGTACAACGCCCTCGTAGTGCAGTTGAACAAGCGGATGTCTCACTCGCTCGCTGGCTCGTTGTCCTATACCTGGTCGCATGCCATCGATGAAGGCCAGGGTGGCGCCGGCACCCCCAACATCTTTGCCAGCGGCGGGCCGCAGAGCTACACGCCGGGCGACTACCGTGCGGAAAAGGGCAGCTCTTCCCTCGACGTACGTCACCGCGTCGGCCTTAGTGCGATCTGGTCGCCGACCATCGTCAAGGGCGACAACGCGGCCAAGTACATCGCCAACAACTGGCAGCTTTCGATTCTTGGCACCTTCTCCTCGTCGCCGAACGCGACGCCGGTCGTCCAGGTCTCGACGACGCCCGCACCCGCCGGATACACTTCGGCGAATAACGGAACCCTGAACGGGTATACGAATAGCGGTCTCGGCGGCCGCGTTCCGTTCCTGCCCATCGGCAGCCTGAACGTGGATACGATTTCGCGAATCGACGCGCGGCTGGCCAAGCAGATCCCCATCGGCGAACGCTTCAAAGCGATGTTCACCTTCGATGCGTTCAATGTGTTCAACCATCGCTACTTCACTTCGGTGAACACGCGCATGTACGTCTACTCCCTCGTGTCGGGCATCCCTACGCTGACTTATCAGAACAACGTCGGCCAGGGTAGCGCCTCACAGGGCTTCCCGGACGGCACCAACGCACGCCGCCTGCAACTCGGGCTGCGCTTCCTCTGGTAAGCTAAGCAACTTTCAAATCACACGGGCAGGCGTTGAGAAACGCCTGCCTTTTTATATGGCAATGAGCCGTTTTGCGAACTCCACCGCCTGCAGGAAGCTGTGGGTGGAAGCCACACCTTTCCATGCGATATCGAATGCCGTACCGTGATCGACCGAGGTCCGGATGATCGGCAACCCGAGCGCCACGTTCACGCCCCCCTCGAAATCCAGCAGCTTCGAAGGAATGTGCCCCTGGTCGTGGTACATGCAGACGATCGCGTCATATTTCTTGCGGTGCACGGTGAGGTAAAACAGCGTGTCGGGCGGCAGCGGCCCTTCCACACGCAATCCGCGAGCTTTCGCCATCCGGACTGCCGGCTCGATCTCCTCGATCTCTTCCCGCCCGAACAGGCCGTGCTCGCCCGCATGCGGGTTCAGCCCTGCCACTGCCACCACAGCGCCGGGATTCAATCGCTCCACCGCTTCACAAGTAAGTTCGATGATGCGCAGAATGCGATCGCGCTTTGCTCGTTCGATCGCCTCCCGCAAAGAGCAGTGCGTGCTCACATGAGTCACGATGAGTTGATCCGATGCGAGCATGATGGTCACGTCCTCCGCCCCGCAGACCTCGCCGATCAGCTCTGTGTGGCCCGTGAAGTTCGGATCGGACATCTGAGTCGCTTCTTTGTTCATCGGCAGAGTGACCATGGCCGCGATCTCTCCCGCCAGTGCCGACTTCGCCGCCGAGATCACATATTCCCGAGCCGCCGCGCCCGAAGCAGCACTCAACTTGCCCGGCGTGATCTGCTGCTCGGATAGCAAGCCATGGTCGAGGATGTTTACTGCGCCGCTAGCGAAGTCTCGCGGGTGCTGAATACGCCTTAGTGCAAGGCCGAATCGCAACTCCCTGTTCGCCCGCTCCAAAACAGCAGCGTCGCCAAAGACCACATAGTTATCCTTCAGCTTGCCCGAGGCCGCGGCGCTTAACAGAATCTCAGGGCCGACGCCGCTCGAGTCACCCATCGTTATGCCAAGAATCATGTCAGTATTCGCATTATCTGCTGCACCACATCCGGCTCGCCGAATCCGCCGGCTTTCGTTACCAGCAACAGCTCTCCGCAGCGGGATACGGGCACGCCGGGTAGTACTTCCCCCAACGGCTCTAGCTCGCTTACTCCAAGTTGTCGCAACACGGCGACAGCCGTATCGCCTCCGAATACAATCAGCAACTCCGGTAGATACTCCCCAACCGCATTCGCGAGTTCGTTAGCCACTCGTTCGGGCTCGGGATGCAATTGCTCCGGCGCCTGTACGACCGGGATGCCCGCAAGTTCCGCCTGCTGTCGCGCCATTGGATGCCGGCTGCCGGAAACGAGCAGAGCGCTCTTAACCTTAGGAAAGCTCTGCCTGGTTGAACCCCTGCCGAATGATCTCGCCCAATATCTGCCGAACCCGCCCGGCCCTGCTGCAGCGACCTCGCGAGCATCTACGGACTTGGCGATATTCTCCAGATCCTGCTCGGTCTCTCCATCGAGTACGTAGACCGTTCCGGGGGACATGGCCGCAGTCCCCGAGAGTAATTCCACGTGTTCACACCCGCCCCTCCTGAGCATCTCTGAGATTGACGACTCCGCTACAGGATTCAACAGGTCCCTCGCAAATACGGTTCCACTCACTGTATTTCCGTCCACGAGCAACTCGCCATTTACCACGGTGCGGCCGAGCCGTGGGTACGCGGGCACATACAAGACCGGCCTGTCCGAAAGCACCTCAGAGAATGCCTGCAACTCCGCTGCGATGGGCCCGCGCAGGGTCGAATCGGTCTTCTTGTACAAGCGTTCCACACCTGCGTCCAACATTGCCCGAGTGAGTTGTCTTACGCGCGCGGCGGCCTGCTCCGCGGGCAAATGCCGCGACTCCGTATTGAGCACCAGGGCATCCGCGTCCAAAGCATACGCGCTGTCCCAGCGCGTAGCCACCCGGGTGTTCAGTCCCGCGTCCGCGAGCAGTGCACCCATTTCGTGCGCGCCCGTGAAATCATCGGCAATAACCGCGGCAATCACTTCGAATCAGATCCTAGCCGCACGTTTCGCGGCCTTCGACGCCATCGCGCGCATGAGCGATCCAGGCACTAGCGGGGCGAGCTTGGTGAAGAACGAGTACTTCCATCCGGGAACCACGATCAGTTCGCCGCGGTCGAAGCCTTTCAGCGAGCGCTGGACTACGAAATCGGCACTCATCCACAGGCTCTTGGGAATCGAATTGCGGTCGACGCCCATCACGTCATGGAAGCTCGAGTAGGTGTACCCGGGGCAGAGCGCTTGTACCTTCACCGCCGAGCCGAGATGGCGCAGTTCCAGGTCCAATCCCTGCGTGAACATATTCATCCAGGCTTTAGTCGCACAGTAGCTCGTGTTGCCCGGACCCGAGATGAACGCCGCAACCGAGGACACATTGATGATGCCGCCGGTATTACGCCGCACCATGCCAGGGAGCGCTGCATGGCTGAGCCGGGTGGTCGCCAGAACGTGGAGCTTGTGCATATCCATCTGGCTCTGAAGATCCGCCTTATAAAAGAAGCCCTTCGTTCCGAAGCCCGCGTTATTCACCAGCAGATCGGCATTCTGACACCGCGATGTCACTTGCTCCACGTCTGCCTCACGTGTGAGATCGGCCTCTACTATTTCCGAATGAGTGGGCAGTGCGGTTGCAACCGCTTCCAGTTGCGGACGGCGTCTCGCCACAAGAATCAAATCGTAGCCGCGAGCGCTGAGATGTCTTGCAAACGTGGCACCGATGCCGCTGGATGCGCCGGTGATGAGGGCAGTTGGCATAGGCTAACTCTCAATGATAAAAGGGAAGGCTGAGAAAAAAGGGGCATCTTTCGAGAGATGCCCCTTTGTTTTTCCGGCGGACGACGTGTCGTGCGCCAATTAGGCCGTGCGGGCGGCTTCGCTCTTGTCGGTGCCGCTGATGGCGGCCTGAGCGGCAGCGAGGCGTGCGATCGGCACACGATACGGAGAGCAGGACACGTAGTCCATACCCACGCGATAGCAGAACTCGACCGAGCTGGGTTCGCCACCGTGCTCACCGCAGATGCCCACTTCCAGTTCGGGACGGGTCTTGCGGCCGGCTTCCACGGCATGCTTCACCAACTCGCCGACACCTTCCTGGTCGAGAACGGCGAACGGATCTTCCTTCCAGAGTTTCGTGTCGGTGTAGTGCTTTACGAACTTCGTGTAGTCGTCACGCGAGATGCCGAGCGTGGTCTGCGTAAGGTCGTTCGTGCCGAAGCTGAAGAATTCCGCTTCGGTCGCGATCTGGTCGGCGGTGATGGCAGCGCGCGGGATCTCGATCATGGTGCCGATCATGTACTTGAGCTTGATGCCGGCAGCCTTGATCACTTCCTTCGCGACGCGCTCTACGATTTCCTTCTGCGCCTTCAACTCGGTGACGTTGCCGACGAGCGGGATCATGACCTCCGGAATCACCTTCACGCCCTTCTTCGCAACCTTAACGGCCGCTTCGAAGATGGCCCGGGCCTGCATTTCGGTGATGTCCGGCAGCACGATACCCAGACGGCAGCCGCGGAAGCCGAGCATCGGGTTGAATTCATGGAGTTCTTCCACGCGCTGCAGCAGTTCCGGCAACTTCTTCTTCAGCTCGCCGACCGGAATGTTGTACTGCGCCGACATTTCCTTCTTGGTCTTGGTATCGGCGTACGGCAGCTTGGCGAGATCCACCATGAGGTTCTCGCGCTTCGGCAGGAATTCATGCAGCGGCGGGTCAAGCGTACGGATGACGACCGGGAAGCCGTCCATCGCGGTGAAGAGACCCTCGAAATCCTTGCGCTGCATCGGGAGCAGCTTGTTCAGGGCCTGCTTGCGGGTTTTTTCGTCGCGAGCCAGAATCATCGCCTGCATGTGCGGGATGCGGTCCTCGGCGAAGAACATGTGCTCCGTGCGGCAGAGGCCGATGCCCTCGGCTCCGAAGCCGCGGGCGGCCTTGGCGTCGCGAGGGATGTCGGCATTGGCGCGCACGCCGAACTTGCCGCGATACTTGTCCGCCATCGTCATAAACTTGGCGAGGTAACCGGACTTCGTATCGGGCTCGATGGTCTTGGCTTGGCCGAGGAACACATCGCCAGTCGTGCCGTCGAGCGATAGCCAATCCCCTTCCTTCACGACCACCTTCTTGCCATTCGCGGTCACGTTGGCGACCTTCTTGTGCTCGTCGATTTCGATTGCGCCGGCGCCGACGATGCAGGGGCGGCCCATACCGCGGGCTACGACGGCAGCGTGCGAGGACTTGCCGCCGACCGCGGTCAGAATGCCCCTGGAGACGTCCATACCGTGGATGTCATCCGGAGTCGTTTCCTTGCGGAGCAGAATGACGGGCGCATGAGCCGACATTTCAACAGCGTCTTCCGCGGAGAACGCAACCCGGCCTACAGCGGCGCCGGGGGATGCAGCGATACCAGTGGCGAGCTTCGTGGCGGACTTCAGCGAAGCTTTCTCGAAAACAGGGTGCAGCAGCTGATCGAGCTGAGCCGGAGCAACGCGAAGAACGGCCGTCTTCTCATCGATCAAGCCTTCCGCGGCCATATCGACCGCAACGCGGACGGCGGCCGGACCGGTACGCTTGCCGTTGCGGGTCTGCAGCATCCAGAGCTTGTTTTCCTGGACCGTGAACTCGAAATCCTGCATGTCCTTGTAGTGCTTCTCGAGCATGGTGGTGATTTCGCGGAGTTCTTTGTAAGCCGCGGGCATGACGGTCGCGAGATCGCTGATCGGTTCTGGGGTGCGGATGCCAGCGACGACGTCTTCGCCCTGCGCATTGATGAGGAACTCACCGTAGAAGACCTTCTCGCCGGAACCAGGATCACGCGTGAAGCCGACGCCGGTGGCGGAGTGATCGCCCATGTTTCCGAACACCATCGCCTGTACGTTGGCCGCGGTACCGATATCGTCCGGAATGCGCTCCATCTTGCGATAGTAGACGGCCTTGTCGTTCCACCAGGAGCGGAACACGGCGTCACGTGCCATGCTGAGCTGCGTCATCGGGTCCTGCGGGAAGGGCTTTCCAGTTTCCTTCTTCACCAGCGCCTTGTAGTCGGCGATGATCGTCTTGAGATCGTCGGCCGTCAGATCGGTATCGAGCTTCGTCTTCGCCTTCTTCTTCCGTTCATCGAAGATGTGGTCGAACTTCTCCATGGCGATGTTCTGCGCGACTTCCCCGAACATCTGGATAAAGCGGCGGTAGCAATCGTAGGCGAATCGCGGGTTATTCGTCTTCTTCGCAAGGCCCTCGGTGGTGACGTCGTTCAATCCGAGGTTCAGGATCGTGTTCATCATGCCCGGCATCGAGAACTTGGCGCCGGAGCGGACGCTAAGCAGCAGCGGATCAGCAGCATCGCCCAGCTTCTTGCCCATCTCGGCTTCGAGCTTTCCGAGCGCTTCCTTAATTTCCTCGTCGATCTCAGCGGGGATTCGATTCTTGTTTGCGAAGTAGATATTGCAAACCTGCGTGGCAATGGTGAAGCCCGGAGGCACGGGCACACCGGCGCGGCACATTTCGGCCAGCCCGGCGCCCTTGCCGCCGAGCACGTCCTTCATCCTGCCGTCGCCTTCAGCGGTACCACCGCCGAAGTAATAAACGTTCTTTTGGCTCATGGTGATCTCCTTAAATAAATCCGTTAAAAAAAGCAGCCCTTCCGGGCTGCGCTAAGGGTTAACTCCGGTCACGATTTCCGAGAAGTCGGCAATCGAGGAAAACTCAGTCAAGAGGCTGCTCAAGAGAGTCAGCCGGTTTTGCCGGATCTTTTCATCCGGCGCGTTGACAAGAACTTTGTCGAAAAAGAGGTCGACCTTCGGGCGGAGCGAGGCTATAGCCTCCAGCGCGCCCTGATAGTCTTCGACGATGCGCTTCTGGTTGACCAGTTCGCGCAGCTTGAGGAATTCGGCGTAGAGGTCGGCTTCCGGACCTGCTTCGAGCAGTGCGGCCTCGATAGATGCGCTCGGCCTGGCTTCGGCTTGGCGGAGGATATTCTGAATGCGCTTGAAGCTGGCCGCGAGGGGCTCGAAATTCTCCGTCGGGCGAACCTCGCGGAGGGCAGTGAGGCGGCTTGCTACGTTGAGCAGGTTCTCATAGCCGGAGGCGAGCACCGCGTTCACTTCGTCATAGCGGAAGCCGCGTACATCCTTGAAGTAGTAGCGGAGCCGATCGATAAAAAATTCTTCCAGTTCCTTGTTGCCGCCCGTGAGGAATGACATCGGAACGTGAACGCGGCCTTCGATGATAATGCGCACGGCGCCTTGCGCCGCACGGCGGAGTGCAAAGGGATCCTTCGATCCGGTAGGCACCATGCCGATGGCGAAACATTTCTGCAGCGTATCGAGCTTGTCCGCAAGCGAGACCACACGGCCGGTCTCAGTGGACGGAATGTCATCGTCCATGCTGGTAGGCCGGTATTGCTCATAGATGGCCTTCCAGACTTCTTCAGGCTCGCCCTGCTGTTTGGCGTACAAACCGCCGACCACGCCCTGCAGTTCGGTAAATTCCTTTACCATTTCGGTGGTCAGGTCGCACTTGGCGAGCAGCGCCGCGCGAGAGGCACTCTTCGGGTTGCGGCCGATCTTCTTTGCAATGGTTTCAGCAAGGGCGGCGTTGCGTTCGGTTTTTTCGAAATAGCTGCCCAGCTTGGCCTGGAAGGTAACGTTCTTCAGATCCTCAACACGCTCTTCGAGGCCGCGGCGCAAGTCGACATCCCAAAAGAAGCGCGCATCATTGAAGCGGGCCCGCAAGACGCGCTCATTCCCCATGCGCACCAGTCCGTCGGGATCCGCACTGGTGTTCATGACCGCGACGAACTCGTTGGAGAGCCTGCCGTCTGAATCCTCCACCGAGAAGTAGCGCTGGTGATGACGCATGACCGTCGTGAGGATCTCCTGCGGTAGCTCCAGGTATTGCTTGTCAAAGCTGCCGCGGATGGTGCTCGGGCACTCGGTGAGATACACGAGCGTTTCGAGCAAAGCATCGTCCCGGCGGACACCGTTCGTTAGCGAGTCCGAAATGATCTGGCGGCGCTGCTGGGAGCTGAGAATGACGGAGTTCTTGCGGAGTTGATCTTCATAGTTGGAGACGGTCACTGTTGCCGAGCCGCCAAGGACGCGATGGCCTTGCGTGACCTTGCCGGACTTAACGCCGGCAAATTCGCAAGGAATAACCTGCTCTCCAAGCAGCGCTACGATCCAGCGGATGGGGCGGATGAAACGCGGGCCGCCCTTACCGGTCCAGTACATCGTCTTTGGGAAATAGATTCTGCCGATTATGCCTGGTATCGCTTCGCCCAGAATATCCGCTGCGGCGCGTCCGGAAACCTTCTTGGAATACGTATAGTATTCGCCCTTCGGTGTAGTCGTGACGGCGAGTTGTTCAGCAAGGATGCCGGCCTTGCGGGCGAAGCCCTCAAGAGCTTTCGCGGGCGCACCCTTTGCGGGACCCGTGAGGAGTTCTTCCCGATCCTGCTGTCGTTCGGGAATGCCGTGAGCGCGGAGCACGAGACGCCGCGGAGTAGCATCGGTGTGGATCGAATGGGCATCGAGCTTGTTCTGATCCAGAACGGCGCGAAACAGGTCTTCAATGTCCTTCAGCGCAGGAACGATCATCCAATCGGGAATTTCTTCAACGCCGATTTCGAGGAGGAACGGGAGCGCCATCGCTTATGCGACCTCCCCGGCAACTGACAGAGAATCCGTTTGGCCGGCCTGATCGAGCCAAAGATGGGCGACGCCGACCGCTAGCTTGCGCACGCGCCCGATGATGCCGACGCGCTCCGTCACACTGATCGCGCCGCGTGCATCCAGCAGGTTGAACGTATGGGAGCACTTCAGAACGTGATCGTATGCGGCCAAAACAGGGAAGCGGCCCTTCGGTTCATACGATGGATAGAGGTTCAACAAACGCTGGCACTCTCCTTCATGGATCTCGAAGAGTTTCCAGAGCATCGCGATGTCCGCCATCTCGAAGTTGTACACAGAGAACTGTTGCTCATCCGCGAAGCGGACCTCCCGGTAGGAGACAGGCGCGTAATTGCCGGCGCGCGGGGTCCACTCGATGTCGTACACGCTTTCCTTTCCTTGCAGGAAGGCCACCAGGCGTTCCAGCCCATAAGTGATTTCAGCGGGTACAAGATCAAGATCGACGCCGCCACACTGCTGGAAATAAGTGAACTGCGTGATCTCCATGCCGTCTAGCATGACTTGCCAGCCAATGCCCCATGCGCCGAGCGTGGGCGACTCCCAGTTGTCTTCTTCGAACTTGATGTCGTGCTTGCGGAGATCGATCCCGATGGCTTCAAGGCTCTTCAAGTACTGTTCGAGAATGTCGTCCGGTGAGGGCTTCAGAATGACCTGAAGTTGCTGGTGCTTGTAGAGGCGGTTCGGGTTCTCACCATAACGGCCGTCGGCGGGGCGGCGGCTGGGCTGGACGTAGGCGACGCGGTAAGGCTTCGGGCCAAGGACGCGAAGGAAAGTCTCCGGGCACATGGTGCCCGCGCCCACTTCATTGTCGTACGGCTCCTGGATAATGCATCCGCGATCAGACCAATATCGTTTTAATTTGAAGAGCGTTTCTTGGAAGGAATCCATCTGTTTCGTGCGGTTATAGGGTCTCGAGGAGGTGAGCGGTATGGAGTTTATGTTCGACGTGGTCCTGGATTTGGCGAACCAGGAAACGGCGCAAGTCGGCCGCGGTGCTACGCGTCCACTCCGTGGTGGTCAGTTGATGAATTGGCGTCACCATCATCTCTTCAGCAATGCGTCTGGACTCGGCGGCGACCCGGAGTTCAGGAAGAATACCGGAGAGGCGAACGGCCCAGAGGCTGAAATACAAGACCGAAGGCCAAACGGCCCCGGCCGGATCCCTGCGCATATGAGCCAGCACGGCAAGCAGCAGGCGGAAGAACCGCTCACTTGGCTCATGCGGCGGCAGGAGCTGTTCGGAAACTTCGGCGAAGAAGTCCAGTGCGACGGACGCCGAGTAATCTCCGAGAACGCCGAACTGCGACTGGATCAACTCACAGTTATAAAGGTTGGCCAGTTCGCGATTCTCCCGCAGCAAGTAGACCATTCGTACCTGCGAGAGCCGTTCGAGACCCGAGCCGAATTGGTTTTTCGGTTTCCGGGCACGTTTTGCGACTCCCCTGAGCTTGCCCTGATCGCGCGTGAAAAAACTGACGATCAAGTCGGCTTCCTTGAGCGGATACGTACGCAAAACTAGAGTTTCGCTCGCCTGAGCCGCCATAGTTTGGCGTTGCGCTTTACAAGCTTCAGCGTAGCACATGGAGTGAGTGGGAGTCCGTTTTCAATCGCCCGGTTTCGTCGCCCCACTGACGAAGTGACAGCGGAAATCAACGGTCGGAATGGCCTAGATCCCGGCCCGGTGCGATCCGGTCCCGGACTTTTTGTTTGAGCTCCTTCATTTCCGGGAACCGGCCCTCGGTAGAGCGCGACCAAACCGTATCGCCCTCCACACGGATCTCAAACACGCCGCCAGTGCCGGGCAAGAGAGCGAGTTCCCCGATCTCGTTCTGAAACGTGGTCAGGAGCTCTTGTGCCATCCAGCCAGCTCGGAGCAGCCAGCGGCACTGCGTACAGTATTCTATTTCGACGCGCGGGTGTTTCGTCGCCACTGCCGTGTGTTGCCCCAGGTTAACTATCGCACCTTTCTGACAACGTGCTCTCCAGTAGAATCGCGCCAATCGAGCGGGCCCGGAGCGCGGCCTCGAGATCGCCTTCTCCGGCGGCGACAATCGAGCCCTTCATGAGAATGTGCCACTTGCGGGCGAAATCGTCCGCCTCGGGGATGCCGGCGTCGGAAGCGAGCGAGGCGACAAAATCCCGGATGCGCGCGAGATAATGGGCGCTCTCGTCATGAATACGAGCGGAAGAGCCGCCTGAGTGCTCCAACAGCGCATTGATGAACGAACAGCCTTCGAACCCTTCCTGGTGAAACCACTGGTTGAAAACGTCGAAGATAGCCAGGAGGCGTCCGGCGGGATCATTTGTACGCCGTTCCACCTCAGACCGGAGCCAGTCAATCGTCCAGACCCGTTCGCGGCGTTCCAGGAAAGCAAGGACCAGTTCGTCCTTCGATTCGAAGTGCCGGTAGAGCGTCATCCGGGCCACTCCCGAGCGCAGAACGATGGCGTTAACACCGACCGATTTCACTCCGTGACGGGAAAACAATTCGTAAGCAGCCTCCAGAATGCGCACACGGGCGCTCTGATGGACACGCCGCGCTGGAGCGGTTACAACTTGGGGTGTGTCCATACCTAGATCATAAGTCGATGCGTGACGTGGTAGGATCCGTTGCGGGAGGCGACCTTTCATGGCGATTCCAACCAGTGGCGCCGCTAGCCCGCACGTGATCTTCACGGTCGAGCACACCGCGATATTCTCATTTCCCGGCGAAAGCATTTCCTTCTTTGCGGCTGGCATGGCAATTGACGCCGATGGCGCCCCGACGGCATACCATCCGATTCCAGGGAAGGGCCTCGACGATCTGGCTAACGCCGGCCACGAGGGGAACTGGTACGGTGTCGTCACCGACAATGGCCGCCGCGACGGCAAGCCGGTCGTGCAGGGGCCGCGCGACCCCGCACCAGGATTTTACGTATCTCCAACCGCGTTGCAAAACTCACACCTGCCGGCGACGGACCCGCGACGTTATGTCGACGCAACGAGCGTGCCGTACATCAGTTTGCCCGGTCACACCAATGGCGTGCTGCATATGAGTCTGGGTGATCTTGCGATGGTCATCAATGGACAAAATGGCCGCCGGTCACCGGCCGTATACGCCGATGTCGGACCGCCAAACAAAATCGGCGAAGGATCCATCGCGCTTGCCCGGGCATTAGGGCTAAACGATAATGCGCGGCATGGCGGGACTAAGGCGCATTCGATCCTCTACGTGGTCTTCCCGCACTCCAGCCAAGGTTTCCCGGCATCTCAGACGATCACGGCGGCTGCAAACAGCCTGTTCCAGACTTGGGGTGGAATACCGCGACTCGCGAAGTGCTTCCCAGCGTTTGCAAACCATTTGCACTGATCAAAACGCCGCTTCAAACGCGGTTTACGACGCGCTCGCGCCGGCACTTACGTGATTAGATTCTGACGCCGGTCCGTCAAGTACTCTGCGAAGCGCCCCTCGAGAATAGCCCGGCGCATTCCGCGCATTGTCTGCAGATAGTAGTGAATGTTGTGGAGCGTGGCGAGCGTGGAGAACAAAATCTCGCCCGCCTGGAACAGGTGCCGCATGTAAGCTTTCGTGAAGTTGCGGCAGGTATAGCAGGAGCACTCCGGATCGACCGGGGAAGAATCCTCTTTATATTCGGAGTGTTTGATGATGACACGGCCCTGTGAAGTGAACAGATAGCCGTTCCGCGCGTTGCGCGAAGGCAGGACGCAGTCCATCATGTCTACTCCGTGGGATACATACTCGGCAAGCTCCTCCGGCATGCCCACTCCCATAACGTAACGAGGACGGTCCTTCGGGAGGAGTGGAACGACAGCTTCCGTTATCTCCTGGCTGAGTTCGCGGGGCTCTCCTACCGAGAGACCGCCAATCGCGTAGCCATCCGCGTTCAGTTCCCGAAGCTGTTCGACGCAACGTGCGCGGAGGTCCGGGTACATGCCCCCCTGCACGATCGGGAACAGCGCGTGAGGAGTTTCGGTCGACTTCATGCGCTCTTCAAAATGTTCGTAAGCGCGCCGCGCCCAGCGGACCGTACGATCGGTGGAGACGCGCGCGTCCGTATGCGAGCAAGGATACGGAATGCATTCGTCGAGCACCATGGCGATATCACTGCCATATGCAAGTTGCACGTCGACCGTCGATTCCGGAGTGAACATGTGGCGTGAGCCGTCGAGGTGGGATTGAAACAGCACGCCGTCTTCGTTGATCTTCCGTAGTTCGTTCAGGCTGAAAACCTGGAAGCCTCCTGAGTCCGTTAGAATGGCGCGAGGCCAGCCCATGAAACGATGTAAGCCGCCCATCCTCTGGATGGATTCGTGCCCTGGGCGCAGAAACAGGTGATATGTGTTCGATAGGATGATATGCGCGTCCAGATCTTCGAGTAACGCGCGGGGCGGCAGCCCTTTGACGGTCGCCTGAGTGCCGACGGGCATGAAAACCGGAGTTTCGATGACCCCGTGTCCTGTGTGGAGCAGACCGGCGCGCGCACGCGTGACGGGACATTCGGCCTGCAGCTCAAAATGCAATCTGGGCATGAAACGAAATGGGTGGGATACTCTTCAAATTGTAGCGCTATGCCGGAATCGACCTTGAACGCCATTCTGAAATATTTGAACGAGAAGTTCCCGGATACCTCTGTCGCTCCGATGGAGCCCGCTTCGACAGGAGACGTCCGCCTGAACGTCGGCGATATGCCGCTGCGCATTTCGGCGGAGTTTCTGGAAGCAGTGGAGCCGGCCGAAGTAGCGTCCGTGCTGGACTGGCTGGATTTGGCCGGAGAATTGCGCCGTGCCCAGGGACTGCCTATGGTGCTTACCCAGCACGGCGTGAAGCTGGAATCGTCGAATTAAATTCCGAGCATCTTCAGGATGAACGCGTATTCGAACGCCGTTTCCTTGATGCGTTCATACCGGCCCGACGCGCCGAAGTGGCCGCTGCCCATGTTCGTCTTGAGCAGCAGCGTATTGTCATCCGTTTTCATCGTGCGGAGTTTCGCAACCCACTTCGCGGGCTCCCAGTACGACACGCGAGGATCGTTCAAACCTGCCGTCACGAGCATGTTCGGGTACGCTTTCCTCTGCACGTTGTCATACGGCGAATAACTGCGCATGTAGTTGTAATACTTGGCTTCGTTCGGATTGCCCCACTCCTCGTATTCGGTGACTGTGAGCGGCAGGGACGGATCGAGCATGGTGTTCATGACGTCTACGAACGGGACCTTCGCGATCACCACCTTGAATAAATCCGGACGCATGTTCGTCACCGCACCCATCAACAAGCCGCCTGCACTGCCGCCCATAATGACCAGGCGGTCCGGCGAGGTGTACTTCTGGTTGACGAGATACTGGGCTGCATCGATGAAGTCAGTGAAAGTGTTCTTCTTGTGCAGCATCTTTCCCTGGTCATGCCACTGCTCGCCCATCTCACTCCCGCCGCGAATGGTCGCGATCGCATAAGTGAAGCCGCGGTTCAGAAGGCTGAGGCGTGCGGTGTCGAAGTGCGGTTCAGAGTTCAGGCCGTAGGAGCCATAGGCGTAGAGATAGAGTGGAGCTTTGCCGTCGCGCTGCGCGCCCTTTTTGTGTACCAGCGCGATCGGTATTTTCGTACCATCGCCCGCGGTAGCGAAAATACGCTCTGAAACATACTGATCGGGATCGTACCCGCCAATAACTTCATCGCGCTTCAGTAACTCGCGGTGCTGAGTGTCCAAGTTGTAGTCGTAGACCGATCCAGGGGTAACAAGAGATGTATAGCGGAAGCGGAGTTGGTTCGTCTCGTACGTGAAATTATCTACCGGCATCACGGTGTAGGCGGGCTCAGGGAAGGACACGTGATGCACCTTGCCTGTGCGCAGGTCTTCCACGCGGACTTTGCTGAGACCGTTCTCGCGCTCGTAGACGACAAGGTGATTCTGGAAGGCATCGGCTCCATCCAGCTTCACGTCGGGACGATGCGGCAGAACCTCTTTCCAGTTCTTGCGTGACGGATCAGAAATGGGCGCCTTGACCAGGCGAAAGTTCTTGGCGTGTTCGTTCGTGCGGATATAGAACGAATCGCCCTGATCCTCAACGTCATATTCCACTTCATTCTCTCGAGGCAAGATCACCTTGAAGTCGCCGTTCGGCTGATTGGCATCGAGATAGCGGACCTCGGTGCTGTTCTTGCTGCCCGCCGAGATGAATACGAACCGCCGGCTGCGCGACTTGGAGATCTCCAGGAAAAACCGCTCGTCGGCCTCGTGGTAGATCAGCTTGTCATCAGCCTGCTTCGTGCCGAGCGTATGCCGCCAGACTTTGAATGGCCGCTTGGCCTCGTCGAGCGTCACGTAAAACAGGGTCTTGTTGTCATTCGCCCACTGCACTACGCCCTGATTGTTCCCTACTTCATCGGAAAGCAGTTTGCCGGAAGACAAATCTTTCATCACGATGCTGTAGTTTTCATCACCCTTGGTGTCATAAGAATACGCAATCAGCCTTTGATCGAAGCTGGGGCGTAGCGCGCCGACACGCCAGTATTTCTGCCCTTTGGCGAGTTCGTTTTGATCGAGCAGAATCTCTTCCGTCTCCGTACCCACACGCTTGCGGCAATTGATGGGATACTGCTTTCCCTTCTCCGTGCGCGTGTAGTAGAAGTACTCCCCCTGCCGCGCTGGAACGTTCGTATCCGTTTCCTTTATGCGGCCCAGGATCTCCTCGTACAGTTTCTTCTGAAGACCTTCGGTATCCTTCATCACCGCTTCGGTATAGTGATTCTCGTCTTCGAGATACTGGATGACCTCGGGATTCGTCTTCTCGCGTAACCAGAAGTAATTGTCGGTACGCGTGTCGCCATGGAGTGTGAAGGTCTTTGGCGCTACCTTCGCGGCAGGCGGCTTGATCGGTTCGGCGGCCGGTACAGTGAGGGTCATGGTCAATAGGATTGCGGTAGCTCTCATCAACTCATCTCTTCTTTGCCGAGATACAGTTCGTTCACGGCACTGCGGAAGTTCTCGAGCACCTGAGTGCGACGCACCTTCATCGTGGGGGTCAACTCTCCGTATTCGATGGAAAAATCGCGGTCTAGGATTCGGAAGCGCTTGATCTGCTCG
>CAYXLI010000051.1:0-27710 GCA_964464925.1 uncultured Solibacteraceae bacterium
TGAGATCGGCCTCGACCGGGTTTGCGGGATGAGCGAGACTTACCGGATGCAAAACCGTAAGTAGCTGAATTTTAGGGACATAGAGTCGCGAGATTTCTGAACTGAGAAAATGCGGGTCGATTTTTTAAGTTGGTTCCGATAGAGTAGCCATTTGCGAGAACTGACAGCAGAAGAGGTTTGCCGCGAAGCGGCCGGGCCGTTGGGCTTGCGCCCCACGGACTTGCGAGCAAGGGAACTTGGCGGGGGTGTCAGCAACCGCGTCTGGCTTGTGGAAGGACAAGGACGCAGGCTGGTGCTAAAACAGGCACTCCCGAAACTACGCGTGCAGGAGGAATGGCTCTCAGATCCCTGCCGAATTTACCGGGAGGCGGAGTCTCTGCGGCGTCTCGAGTCCGTTTTGCCTGCCGGGTCGGTTCCGAGGGTGCTGTTCGAGGATCCCGCCCAGTACTTCTACGCGATGGAGGCGGCGCCCGGTGACCGGACATGGAAGGATCTTCTGCTGGCCGGAGACGTGGAGGAAGAAGTGGCGAGGAACATCGCCCGGACCCACGCGAAGGTGATGGCGGCCAGTTGGAATGATGAGGAGTTGGGCAGGGCCTTCGGTGACCTGGCGGCGTTCGATCAGCTTCGAATCGATCCTTACTACCGCTTCACGGCCAGGCGGCACCCGGCTTTGCGGAACGGGTTTGAAAACGCGATCGCGCGCGCGGCGGGCGAGAAACACTGCCTTGTCCATGGAGACTGGAGCCCCAAGAACATGATGGTCCATGGGAATGCGGTAATGGCCATAGATTTCGAGGTGATCCATTTCGGGGACCCAGCGTTCGACACGGCCTTTCTGATCAACCATTTGCTGCTGAAGTCGATCTACCGGCCGGAGTTTCGGGAGAGGTATCGGGGGGCGGCGGTCGCGTATTGGGAGTGCCTGGCCAATTCGACGCCGGCTGACGAAAACTGGCTGTGGGCCGGCACTTTAGTGCACCTGCCCGCGTTGTTACTGGCGCGTGTGGACGGGAAATCGCCGGCCGAGTACTTAAAAGAGATGGGGAAGAAGCAGCAGGTCCGCGAACTCGCAATCTCCCTGATTGCTGCTCCGGCGACCGATATGGATCAAGTGTTCGGGAGGTTGGCAGTTTGAGGATACGGCGCGTTTGGGCATGGGAAGTGCTGGATTCCAGAGGAAATCCGACCGTTGCCGCGGGTTGCGAGTTGGAGGACGGCACCACCGCGAAGGCCCACGCTCCTTCGGGCGCTTCGACGGGCAAACATGAGGCGCTTGAACTCCGCGATGGAGACCCCGGACGGTATGCGGGTAAGGGCGTGCTGCGCGCGGTTGCCAATGTCAATGAACGAGTTCATCCGGCTCTTGCGGGCTGTAGTGCGGAAGACCAGGCCGGTGTGGACGCGGTGCTGATCGGGCTGGATGGAACCGCGAATAAATCTTCACTGGGCGCGAATGCAATGGTGGCGGTCTCGTGTGCGGTTGCA
The DNA here is from genome assembly GCA_964464925.1 of uncultured Solibacteraceae bacterium. Taxonomy (GTDB): domain Bacteria; phylum Acidobacteriota; class Terriglobia; order Bryobacterales; family Bryobacteraceae; genus CAYXLI01. The sequence continues at coordinate 1,489 of CAYXLI010000051.1, forward strand.
AGAGCAGCGGCCGGGGCGAAACGGATACCGCTCTGGAAATGGCTGGCCGGCGTACGGGAAGCCCGGTTGCCGCTGCCGATGGCGAATATTCTTTCCGGAGGGCTGCACGCGGGCCACAACATGGAGTTTCAGGATTTTCTGGTTCAGCCGCATGGAATCCGGGGCTACGCAAATCAGATAGAAGCGATCGTAGCGGTCCACCGTAGCTGCTATGCCTTATTGCGGAAGAAGGGTTATGAGTTGACCGGGGTGGCGGATGAGGGCGGATGGGGACCGAAGGTGGAGTCGAACGAGAAGGCACTGGCGCTGTTGACTGAGGCGATCGAACTGGCCGGATTCCGGGCCGGAGAGGAGATCTCCATTGCCATCGATGTCGCCGCCTCGCATTTCCACGCGAACGGGCAATACACGCTGGAGACCGAGGGCAGAAGATTGAGTGCGGAAGAGATGACGAGTCTGCTGGAGGGATGGTGCGGCCGTTATCCGGTTATCTCGATTGAGGACGCGCTCGACCAGGACGATTGGGAGGGGTGGCAGCATCTGACGGAAAGGCTCGGCGGTCGCATTCAATTGGTAGGCGACGACCTGTTCACAACTAATCCGGCACGGCTGGAGACGGGGATTCGGCTGGCTGCGGCGAACGCGGTTCTTGTCAAAATGAACCAGATAGGGACGTTGACAGAGACGTTTCGGGTGATTGACCGTGCGGCAGAGGCGGGGTTCCGCGCAGTAATTTCCGCGCGTTCCGGCGAGACGGAAGATGAATTTCTGGCGGATTTGGCGACGGCGTCAGGATCGGCGCAGATCAAGGTCGGCTCCATCACGCGGTCAGAGCGGCTGGCAAAATACAACCGGCTGTTTGAAATTGAAAGGGAACTAAATTGAAGAAAAAGCGGGCGGGTTCCTCGGAGGCGGGAACCCGCCGCGTCAATTTTGGACCACGATCGCGTTTACTGTGTCCGATAGGACACTCACGACCGGGCTACCCTATGGTACTATCACCTCAATTCGGCTTATGCATATAAAGGTTCTCGTAACCGTGATCAGCGGCTGCGGGAGGCCAGGAGCACAGGATGCTGAAAACAAGGAACATCTCTCGAAACGTTGGTAAGTTGAAGCAACGTCTACTACTCTGGTAATAACAAGCTATGAAGCTGCCCGGGAATTTCGCTCCTCTGCTACTTGCAGCCGCTACCACTCCGCTGCTGATGGGCCAACTAGGCTGGCTGTCGTCGCGAAATGATGACTTCACTCCCAAGAACCGGCTCTCCGGTATTGGTGTAGACCGCCAGGAGATGTCGGATATCGTGCTGGCGAAGCGCACGGAGTTGATGATTGAATCGCAGACATTCAGCATTATGCGTGACCCGCAGGCATTGCAGGGTGCTGCACGGATCACGAATCCAAAAATGAAGAAGATTTTTCGGGACGCAGCCAACAAGAGTGGGATGCCCGCGAATGTGATTTCTGCGGTTGCGTACCTGGAGAGTTGGGGAGATCCCCGGGCGGAGAGCCCTGCCGGTCCGAAAGGCATTATGCAGTTTTCGGAAGCTACCGCGCGGCGCTCCGGGTTGAAAATCGTCCGGGCCACGAGATATCGGGTGACCTCCGAGAAAAAGCGCGTGAAGACCAAGAGGGGTATGGCATGGAGAACCGTGAAGCACAAAGTGCCGTACACGGTCACGGTTCGTGATGAGCGGATGCAGCCCGAAAAGGCCATTCCGGCTGCCGCGATATACCTTTCTGAAATGGAAAAGAAATTTGGTGGGCGGGATTGGGCGGTTTTCGCGTATCACTGCGGCGAAGGCTGCGTTAGCGAATTTCAGGCGGCGGCTCGGGAAACGAATGGTCTCGGAAAGGGCGTTCCATCGGTGGCCAAAGTGTTCTTCGCCGGCAGCCCCGCAAGGAATAAGGAACTTTATCACCTGATCCGACACCATATGGATCGCGATTACTCGCCCACTTATTGGTTTCGGATCATGCGCGCATCTCAGCTGCTGGACTTGTACGAAAGCGATCCGGAGCAATTCAAGACGTTCATTACCGAGTACCGAAATGACGACAATCCGACACAAAGAGCACCGCACAGATTGAGCGTGTGGTTGAGGGCAGCCGATTTCGCATTTCACACGTGCGACGACATCCGGAAAGATCAAGGGCATCATCTGGTGAAAGCGTTTGACGATCCTAAGCTTTTCGGCTTCACACTCCGGAAAGCAGGAGCGGGCGCTATCGGCGAGGACGATTTGAGAAACCAGGAGTACTACTTGCAGGCGTCTCCAGCGGCCATTGGCACGCTGGCGTATATTGCATTCGAGACCAGGAGACTTCACGCTGCGATGAAACCGAAGGGGGAGACGTTCGTGCCTTTGGAGGTGACGGGCCTGGTGCGTCCGATGGAGTCCACAAAGAAGTTGAACGGCTACGCGAAAACCGAAACGATTTCTCATTGCACGGGGCAGGTCTTCGATATCGCCTTGTCGAACCTGCCGAATGGCGAACGGGAAGCGCTACAGTTCGTGCTCGATGATCTGGGATGGAACGGCTATCTTGGATTCGTCGAAGAATCTCCGAACAGCGGCACATTGCATGTTGGTTGCTCACCGACATCGCGGGACTTCTTCACGCGGGTGTTTGAAGAGGCTGCGAACCTCAAGGGCTGAGCGGCGGCGGCAATGACAATCGAATAAGCGGCGATCGCCGGGATTCTCCATGGGAAGTCGACTACGCCGTGCAGCAGTACAGCAGGGACGCCAAACAGCCAAAGTTGTTCGCGGCAGCGGCGAAGAGAGGAAAGAGCAAACGCCGCCATGCAGAGGGGTACTACGAGGCCGCCTTCTGCGAACCATTCCAGCAATTCGTTGTGGGCGTGATCTACGCGAAGGCCGAGGTCGAACTTCGCGTATCGCGGGTAGGTAAGCTCAAAGGTTCCAAGGCCGTGACCTGTGAACGGACGATCCAATCCGAGATGCCAGGCCGAATTCGCCATCATTAAACGATACTGCCACTCCGCGGGAGCTCGCGCCTTTTTTATTAGGAAATCCGGACCTGGGACCGTAGCAAACACAATCCCGATAGCGACGATGCTGACGGCGATTACGCTGAGCCGTACACGGGATTCGATTCTGTTCACGTGAAGTGTCAGAAGAACGGCCAGCTCAATTGCGCCGATTGCAATGCCGGCTCGGGAACCCGACACAATGAGACCGGACACGACCAGAGCAGCAGCGAGTCCATGAAGGACAGGTCTTTTTTTGCTTCTTAAGCTTCTGCATAGTGCGAAGGGCAGCACCAGTTCGCAGAACGCGGCGTAATGATCCCGATTTATGAACGGGGCGAGAGTCGGGCCGAACTCATTGGTCATGAACCAGAGCAGCCGACCTTCGCAAGTATAAACGTGCACAATTCCAAAAAGACAGACGCCGATTCCCAATAGATAAAGAGCGTCCAGGAGGAAGCGACGAATTTGCACATCAGAAGCAACATCGGCTGTCGAGAATGCGAGCGCCGCATATGCGCCGTAGCGCACCGTTTCAAGGGATGTGACGTGTGGATAAATGGAGGCGCCGAACGCGAGTTGGGCAGCCCCGATCAGCGCAATACAGCAGAATGGGGCCGCGGCAACAGGAATGCCCAGCAACTCTGAATCCGCACGGTAGAAGCGCGTGAGCATAGCGGCCGACAAAATGCAGCTTGAAACAATGAACATGGACTCAGCCCAGGGTTCGGTCCCGCCAAAGCCCGCGAGCAAAATACCGAGCAGGGCTAGAATCCATAGCGTAATGAGAGCGCGAATTGAGTTCAAGAAACCTCCCGGATTCTCAGCTTGCGAATCCTGATCAGTCCCTCGATACGGGTAAACCCAATTCGACGCGCAGCGCGCAATGAGAGTGTTGATGGCCCGGCAGGCTCAAAAATAAATTTTTCCGCACGCCACTGCTCTGAGGCCAGGGGCACGGATTCAATTTGGTAACCGCGAGATTGGACCCGCCATGTCGGACCACTTCCGTCAACGATGCCCTCGGTCCTGAACTCGAAGTCCAACTCATACGTTCGTCCGACCGCGAAGGGTACCGTCTGCCAGAGGACATCTACTTGTTCCGGCTGAGTACCGGCGAAGGAGATTGCTGCTTCTGGTTTTTCAAAAGCAAAAGTCACGGCAGGATGGGATGAGAGATGCCAATCAAATCCCTGCGAAGATGGCCGACTCTCAAAATCAGCATTCGCAAGGGACGAGAGATTCTGTTTTGGTGCAACGAATCCGCGGATGCTGAGATTTTGCCAGATGCTGAAAGAGCTGTCGAACAAAGATGCTTGAACCGAGCGGTCCGTCAATTTGAGGAGAACCGGCGGAGACAGATCCTGGAACTGTTTCGCCACGCTCAGGGCCGATTCGAGCTGACCGGCTGATATTAAATACTCGACAAAATCAGAAAGAACTCGCGGGTTCGGAGCGATGCAGTGAGCTGTTGCGTCAAATACGTCCCGCGATTGTGCAACACAGAGTCTAAAAGCGCCTGTTAGCCCCTCAGGGGCGAGCAACTGCGCTGATCGAATCCATCGATCAAACTTGTCTCGCGAACCATTCCGGAAATAGAAGTTTGCAAGTGTCCACCTCGGCTCGAACAGGGACGACAACCGAGCCGCTTGCAATAGTTCCTGCTCGGCATGATGCAGATCGTGTTGCTGTTCATGGAGCAGAGCCAATTCAGTCAGGATCCGGGTATCCGCCGGAGAGCGGCGATGCGCTTCTTCAAAAGAGCGCTCCCCTTCGTCTTGATTTCCGCGTTGCAACTGAGAACGGGCCACAGCAGCGTGCGCCGCGGCATTGGCGGGCTCAAGAACGGCAGCGCGTGTCAGCGAGAGGGCATCTGAGCCGGCTCTCGCCTTTTCGGCTCGCAGGTGAGATAGCGTGTGGAGCGCTGCTATCAGAAGGCAACCCTGCAGCAGACCCACAAATCCTGCCTGAACTGTCGCAGACAAATCAGCGATACCTCTCAAATGAATCATCGGCGAAAGATCTCACAAACTGTCTTCAGGAAAATCTGAACGGCTGCCCAGATTTTCTGTGAGACCGATTTGCCCAGATCCACACTACATATAGGCGTGAGTTGGATTCGGCGGCTATCCATCGGGAAGATCCTATGGAGATTGGCTATCGCTCCGGTGAGAGATGGACGATTCTTATGGTTGAAGCGCACTGCACGCCTAACTACCTGCGGCAGTCGTCTCAACCGAAAATCCCAAGGTCAACGGCGTCGGCCATTCGACTCGACCGCAAGATCAACAGGAGGACAAAACCTGCGTGTGCTCGCTAAGTAGGATGTTTTGGATTACCACTGCTCTCGCCCTCACGATGAGCGGGCAGATCAGGACGACGCCCTCAGATGGGATTATTACAGCTCTCCCCGCCCTGCGGATCGGAAGAAATGACTTGGTCTCAATTACCGTTTATGACTCGCCTGAATTTACGCGAGTCATACGGGTCGGTACGGATGGCGACCTGAGACTTCCGATGCTTAAACAGCGGATCAAGGCCGAAGGACGAATGCCCTCGGAACTCGAATCTGCGCTTGCAGTGGCACTTCACGAAGAGAACCTTGTCGTGGATCCGGTGGTGACGGTCAATGTCTCGGAATACCAGAGCCGTCCAATCAGTGTTGCCGGCGCGGTAAAGAAGCCAATTACCTTTCAGGCGACAGGTCAGGTGAGCCTGCTGGATGCACTGACGAGGGCCGAAGGGCTCGCTCAGGATGCGGGTTCGGAGATCCTTGTGACGCACAACCAGATAGTCGGCGGCACCACCTCTTCACTCGTGCAGCGGGTTTCCGTGAAGGGACTGATTGACGCGGCCGATCCGGATCTCAATCTGAAGCTCACTGGCGGAGAGGAGATCCGAGTGCCCGAAGTAGGCAAAGTTTTTGTGGTCGGCAATGTTAAGAAGCCGGGGGCGTTTCGGGCGGAGGGCTCGGACACGACCGTAATGAAGGTGCTCGCGATGGCCGAGGGGCTCGCACCGTATGCGAACAAGAGGGCCTTTATTTACCGGCGAGAAGCAGGCTCAGGCGCAAAGAACGAAATCCCCATCGAACTGAAAGCAATTCTAGACCGAAAGACGCCAGACCTTCCGCTGATGCCGAACGACATTCTTTACATACCTGACAATGCCGGAAAACGTGCCAGTTTGTCGGCACTGGAGAAGCTGATTGGCTTCGGCACTGCGACAGCATCTGGTGTTCTGATTTGGGGGAGCCGCTAAGAGGCACAATCGCGATGAAAACCTTGCCTGAGTATTCTTCAAATAACTTACCGATGGTTCCGGAACCAATCCGACTGATAGAGATGCCAACAACAAGAGGATGGGATACAGAGCCGGAGCGCATCTCTGTGCCGCTGTCCCACTATATTTGGATTCTCAAGCGGCATCGCTGGAAGATTTTTGCGTTCATTGTTGTATCGAGTCTCGCGACCTTGGCGATCTCATCGAGATTGACACCTGTATACGAATCTACAGCCACGGTCGACATCGATAGGCAGATGCCTACCGGGGTGATCGGCCAGGATGCGAATCGAAATGCCCTGAACGACGCCGACCAGTTTCTTGCGACCCAGATCAAGCTCATTCAGTCCGACTCAGTTTTACGTCCCGTTGCCCGGGAACTGAAGCTTCGCGAAAGGGAGGGCGAAACAAAAGTCGATACTCCTGGCCAAGAAGAGGCACCGGTTCTGCTGAAGAACTTGAAGGTGACTCGCCCCACGAATACTTACCTTCTTCAAATCAGCTACCGGTCTACAGATCCGCATATCGCGGCCGCGGCAGCGAATGGAATCGCACGGTCCTATCTGGAGCATACGTACAATATCCGCTTTCGATCGTCCGCGGGACTGTCAGCATTCATGGAGAAGCAACTCGAAGAGCTGCGGGCGAAAATGGAGCGATCCACTTCAGCGCTCGCTCAGTTTGAGCGTGAACTGAATGTGATCAATCCCGAAGAAAAGACGAGCATCCTTTCCGCCCGCCTGTTGCAACTCAACACGGAATACACGAACTCGCAAGCCGATCGAGTGAAGAAGGAGACGACGTTCAGTTCAGTCAAGGGCGGCTCGCTGGAGGCTGCTCAGGTATCCAGTCAGGGAGAGGCTCTGAAGAAATTATCGGAGCAACTCGATGACGCGAATCGGAAGTTCTCTGAGGTGAAAGTTCACTTCGGAACCAACCATCCGGAGTATCGGAAAGCGGCCGCGCAGGTTCAAGAGGTTGAACGCCAGCTACAGCAAACGAAGGATAGTGTGCTGCAACGGGTCGGAATCGAGTACAACGAAGCAGTTCGACGCGAATCCATGCTCGGCAAGGCCGTTGCGGAGACAAAGGCAGAGTTCGATCGGCTCAACGCGAAGTCGTTTGAATATCAGGCTGTGAAGCGCGAAGCAGAAGCGGACAAGAAACTGTATGAGGAACTGATCCAAAAGATCAAAGAGGCTGGAATCAACGCCAGTTTTCAGAACAGTGCGATTCGGATTGCGGATGCGGGCAGGCCCTCGCTGAAACCTGTATTTCCCAACTATCAGGTGAACCTTTTGTTGGCGGTCCTGCTCTCAACAATCCTGTCGGTTGGAGCAGCGATTGCTGCCGATATGCTTGACAACACAGTACGCGATCCGGAGCAGGTGAGCCGCACCCTGAACGCGCAAGTGATCAGCACGTTACCGGCGGTCCGGAGTTGGCGGGCCCGCCTGTCCGCGGGACGGCGTTCGACGGCTGTGGTGCGACGGAGTGAATCGGCAGATGCGAATACAGCAAGCTACAAAGAAGCGATTCGAACGTTCCGGAATTCTGTCTTGCTCACCGATTTCGACCGGCGGCTGAGGACGGTCCTTCTAACCAGTGCTTCGCCCGGCGAAGGCAAGACGACAACTGCTTCACACCTGGCGATGGCTCATGCCGAACAAGGACAGAAGACGCTCCTGATAGACGGTGACATGCGGAGGCCCAGCATGCAGAAACTCTTTCAGATTCAGAACAGCGTGGGTCTCTCCAATGTGCTTCTCTCCGAACTGCCCTGGGAAGATGCGGTGATCCCGTCCGGGGCCGCCGAACATCTCGATCTTCTGCCGGCTGGGCCACCTTCGCGGCAGGCAGGAGATCTGGTGGGCCGGGGACTATCCGAGATTTTGGAACAAGCCTGCAGGAAGTACGATCTCGTGGTGCTAGATGCGCCGCCGCTGCTGGGTTTTGCGGAGCCGCTGCAGATGGCAACAGCAGTGGATGGAGTCATTATCGTGACGCGAGCGGGCCAGACCAGCCGAAAGGCGGTCGCAGCCGTCATTCAAACGCTCCAGCGACTTCGCGCGAACGTGCTTGGGATTGTCATGAATGACGTGAATAAGGAGATGACGGACAGCTACTACTATGACGGTAGCTATCGCAAGTATTACGGCGCGGAACAGAGGGTCTAGCGATAGATGATGCATACCGCGGCACTCCGGTTTTCGGTTATCATACCGACCTACAATCGATGGCACCTGCTGCCCGGTGCGCTCCGTTCCATCCAGGAGCAGGGCTGGCCGAACGTCGAAATCATTGTTGTGGATGATCATTCCACTCAGCCTGTTCCGCCACTTGTGGCACTTTCATCGCCCACTTTCCACTATGTGCGTCAACCTGCAAATCTCGGCCCCGGGTGCGCCAGGAACCGTGGGCTTGAGTCGGCGACGCACCCATGGGTACTGATGCTGGACGATGACGATCGCCTACTCCCAGGTGCGCTCGACATGATCGCGGAGACAATCAGCACGCATGGTCATTTCGAGAACTATCCGGTGTTTCAGTTCGCTCATCAAAACGGGAGCCTGACTACAGATTTTCGGCTGGTTCGATTTGACGACTACTTAGCCGGCGCCATTAGGGGCGATTTTTTGCCAGTGATTCAGCGAGACACGTTTTTCAGAATGGGCTTTCGGTACCCGGACCTCCGCATTGGAGGTGAACATCTTTTGTGGTGGAAGCTCGCTCAAGAAAGAGAGATTCCGACATGGTCCAACAAGGTTGCACGTTTCGACAGATCTCCTAGAGCGCAGCTGACGTCCTGGCGGAATCAGGCAAACCGTGCGTTGGAGTATGCCGAGATGCAGGAGAGATGCCTGGCCGAATTTGGCTCGTATCTGAAGCAGAAAGCACCGGATTTGTTCGATAAGAAATCAGCGGGTGCAGCGGCGTACTGGTTGCTATGCGGACGGAGGGACAGGGCGCGAACTCACCTCGACAACTTGGGTGTACGGCGACGCGTCCTATCGACTGCCATTCGAATGATGAGCGTTATGCCACCACCGGTCATTCGAATGAGCTTTGGAGCCTACCGGGTGTTGGGTTATCGATGAGAGTCCTGCACATCATCAATAACCTTCAACCGGCCGGTGCTGAAATGCTGGTTCGTGACCTAACGGTCCGTTTAGGGCAGCGCGGCTGGGCGACCGAGGTCTATCTCTTGCACTCCACCGGGTCGTGGTTAGAAATTGAGGTCCGGCGTTCCGTCGCGACATACTCCGGGGGAACCGGCTCCGTTTACAGTCCACACCGTTTTTTTCAACTCGTAAGGTTTCTGAAGGCGAACTCCGGGCGATACGACTTGATCCATGTTCACTTGTTCCCTGCGCAGTTATTCGTAGCCTGTGCCGCCACGCTCTCTCTAACGGACGCCCCTATCGTCGCGACGGAGCACAGCACGGTGAACCGCCGTCGTAATTACGGGTGGATTAGGCCACTAGACAGGTGGATGTACCGGCAGTTTGCGATGACAACCGGAGTGAGTGGGGCCGTATCCAACAACCTGACAGAGTGGCTCGGCCATGCTGCCGGAGCCACGGTGTGGAACGGCGTTGACGTGGAGCGGTTTCAGAATGCGGACAGAGACCGGTTGAAGCAGGAACTAGACACTTCGTTGCCGCTGGCCCTCATGGTCGGCCGGTTTCATAGGCAGAAGGATCAGGCTACGGCGATTCGGGCACTCACCCATTGCGCCAACGTTGGTTTAGTGCTCGCAGGCGATGGTCCTGAGTTGACCGCATGCACCCGCCTTGCGACAGAACTCAATGTGGCCGAGCGTGTCTGGTTCGTCGGGCAACGGAAAGATATCCCAGAATTGATAGCCGGCTCTGATGTATACGTGCAATGCTCCCACGCAGAAGGATTCGGCATTGCCGTTGTGGAGGCAATGGCCGGGGGTCTGCCGGTTATCGGGACCGACGTGGATGGGCTCCGGCAGGTAGTAGGAGATGCGGGGCGCTATTTTCAGCCCGGGGACCACCGAGCGCTGGCTTCTTCGATTCTTGAAGTCTTAAGAGACCAGACACTTCGGTCCGAACTGAAGACGCGTAGCGTATCGCGGGCTCAACAGTTTCATATCAGCCGAACAGTTGACCGGTATTGTCAATTGTACGAGCAAGTCTTACAAAGCGTCCCGCGGGAGTTGTCATCGCCGACGCTTGCTTGTCGCAGAAGAGGGCTCGAATGAAGATCGTTCATGTCACAACTGTGCCTGAGACTCTACGTTTTTTTACCGGTCAGATTTCGTACATGAAACAACGCGGAGCCGGTGTCCACGTGGTATCCAGCCCGGGGGAACTTCTGACTCGATTCGGTCTGGATGAGGGAATTCCGGTACATGCCGTTCCCATGCATCGCCGCATCACTCCGATTCGGGACTGCATCGGAGTCGCAGCAATGGTCAAACTTTTTCGAGACTTACATCCAGAAGTTGTGCATGGGCACACGCCCAAGGGAGGGTTGCTCGCCATGGTCGCGGCATGCATTGCTCGCGTTCCAGTGCGGATATTTCATCTCCATGGCCTGCCACATACGACCGCATCTCCGATGCGGCGAGTCCTACTATGGTGGGCAACTAAGGTCTCCTGCTACCTGGCGGACCACGTCTTGAGTGTAAGTGCGTCCGTGCGGGATGCGGTCATCTCGGAATGCATCTGCAAGCCATGTCATATCGACGTTCTCATGAATGGCAGCAGCAATGGAATTGATGCGGACGGCCGGTTTTGTCCTGCAAGAATTTCCGCGCAAGAGCGCGCCGTGATCCGACAGCACTATAACATCCCGCCAGATGCTACTGTTCTGGGCTTTGTGGGCCGATTGGTCCGGGACAAAGGATTATTGGACCTGGCGACCGCATTCGATCAACTGCAACTCGTATATCCGAGCCTGCACATTCTTCTCGTTGGCAACTTCGAGGTTCACGATCCAGTTCCGGAAGTTGTTGAGGCCTTCTACAGGACGAACCCGAGGGTGCACATCACAGGGTGGCTCGCAGATGTTACTCCGCTCTACACTCTGATGGACTTCCTGGTCTTGCCCAGCTACCGGGAGGGGTTTCCAAACGCTCTTTTGGAAGCGGCTGCGATGGAAGTTCCGGTAATCGCAACCGACGTTGTGGGTTGCAGAGATGCCGTGGTTCATGGGGTCACTGGCCAACTGGTGCCGCCGGGGGACCCCGCGGCGCTGCGCAGAGCAATCGGCCTGTACATTGAGCAGCCAGAGTTGCGAGTCGAACATGCACGCGCAGGTCGAATCCGTGCGCTCAGGGACTACAGTCCGGCTCCACTTTGGAACGCATTGCTGGAGGTTTACAAGAAGTTGTTGCAGAACAGGGCGCGCCGAGGTCAGTTATGGGAGCGGCACTTGAAGCGAATGTTGGACCTGGCCCTAGCATTGGTCGCGTTACTACTGTTGGCGCCGTTGATGGCTGCGGTAGCTGTTATTGTCCGGTTATCGCTTGGCACTCCGATTCTGTTCCGGCAAGAGAGGCCGGGACGAAATGGGTGCGCCTTCACAATGCTGAAATTCCGCACGATGCGCGAAGTGTGTGACGCGGACGGGCAACCTCTTCCCGACCGAGACCGCTTGACCGTTCTGGGCTGCAGACTGCGAAAGTGGAGCCTGGATGAACTGCCGGCATTGTGGAACGTGGTTCGGGGCGAAATGAGCCTAGTGGGTCCACGGCCTCTGCTCATGCGTTATCTTCCCTATTACACCGAACAGGAGCGGCTCCGCTTCTCCGTCCAGCCAGGAATCACTGGGTGGGCCCAGATACAGGGACGCAACTTCTCGCCCTGGGATAAGAGATTCGCCGACGATATCTGGTATGTCCAGAACTGGTCTCTTCTCCTCGATCTGAAAATCCTTTGGATGACCCTGAGCCGAGTTCTCCGGGCAGAAGGCGTTGCGCCGGATTCGTATGTGGCCGTTGGCGCACTGGATGAGGAGCGGTCGTCCCTTCATCCTTAGGCCGGCCGAATCTTGGCTTAGGAAAGATCTGGGGACAAGTTGGCTACAGGAGCAGGTGCGAAGAATCGATTGAAATAGTGAGCGGTGCCGACGACAACGCCAAGCTTATGCGGATTCCACTTTCTTCACCTTCGATAACTGATATTGAGCGGAGAGCAGTATTATCCGTCCTCGACACCACCACACTCTCGATCGGTCCACATTTGGAGCAGTTCGAGCGTGCGTTCTGTGAACTGACCGGCTCCGCGTACGCTGTCGCCGTGAATAGTGGAACGTCCGCACTACATCTTGCGATCAAGGCGGCGAATATCGGACCAGGTGATGAGGTCATCACCACGCCTTTCAGTTTCGTTGCGAGCGCAAACTGTATTCTGTTCGAAGGAGCGACGCCGGTCTTCGTAGACATCGATGAGCGCACCTACAACTTAAACGTTGATCTGCTTCCTGCCGCTGTATCGGCACGCACGCGTGCGATTCTGCCCGTTCATGTTTTTGGCCGGCCCTGCGAGATGTCTGTTATCACAACGCTCGCGCGTCAGAACGGATTGAGAATCATCGAAGACGCCTGCGAAGCAATCGGGGCACGAGTAGCAGGACGTCACGTCGGGCTTTCGGGCGATGCGGGCGTCTTTGCCTTTTATCCGAATAAACAAATCACAACAGGCGAAGGCGGCATGATCATAACCAATACTGCGGAGTCGGCCCAGCTGTACCGAAGTCTCAGAAACCAGGGCCGATCTCAGGGTGCAGCGTGGTTGGTGCATGACCGGCTTGGATATAACTATCGGCTTTCGGAAATAAACTGTGCTCTCGGCTGGGCACAAGTTGGACGGCTTCCCGAGATCCTTCGCAAGCGCGCTGCAGCGGCAGCGCTGTATAGCGGCATTCTCGCTGATTCGGTACCCGAGGTAGTTCCGCCCGCAGCCGTAGAATCAGGAACCGAAATGAGTTGGTTTGTGTACGTCGTCCGCCTTGCTGACGAGTTCACACGGGCTCATCGCGACGCAATCCTGACGCATCTTCGGTCCCGTGGGATAGGCTGCAGCAACTACTTTAGCCCGATTCATTTGCAACCTTTTTACCGCAAGCAGTTCGGCTTCGTCCCAGGAGATTTTCCGGTCACCGAGCGCGTGGCGGACAGAACGATTGCACTCCCTTTCTTCACCGACATCGGACCGGATGCCATCGCAGAGGTCTGCTCCGCATTGCGGGAAGCGGTGGATACAGTACTGACCGGGGGTCACGTCTTGGCACAGGCGGGAGCGTGACATGCCTATGCCACAGAACATTCTCAGGTTCGGGCGAACTGAAGCAGAGGTGGGCTGGAGTCCTCGCGGACTGATTACCTGGATTGTGCGGATAGGAATATTCGCTCTCGCAGCCGTAGCCGCGTTCCTGCTCAGATTCGACCTTACAGTTCCTCCCTTGTACCACTTGCAAATGGGAGGCGCATTGCCGATCTGGCTATTCGTGAAAACACTCGTGTTCTATCGAATGAAGCTGGATTTACGTGCCTGGCGTTACGTATCGGTTCGGGATCTGGCACAATTGACTGCCGGTATTGGATTGGCCTGCCTGCTCAGTGCTGTGCCGATCGCGATTATTTTCGGCCCATCCTTTCCGCGGTCGATATATGTGCTGGATTTTCTCGCCTCGGTCGTGTTTATCGCCAGTGCAAGAATCATGGTGCGCATACTCGCTGACCTCGGCAACAAACGGCCTGACCCTTCCGCACGCCGAGTGATCATTTACGGGGCGGGTGCGGCTGGCGTCCTCCTAATGAAGGAGGTTCGATCGAATCCGGCATTTCACTACGCTGTAGTTGGATTTGTAGACGATGACAGATCGAAACGGGGTCTCTGGCTGTATGGTTTGCCCGTATTTGGCTCTGGCGAAGATTTGGCGAGGATTCGCGCACAGCATCGAATTGAACAGGTCCTCATCGCTATTCCGTCTGCGACAGGGAAGGCAATGGTGAGGATTCTCGAGAACTGCCGGCTGGCGGGGTTGAAGTGTAAGACCGTGCCCCCCTCGCCGAGGTTCTCGAAGGCCGGGTTGCACCTTGGGCAATAAGGGACGTGGCAGTCGAGGACTTACTTGGCCGGAAGCCGGTCCGACTGGAAACCGAAGTGATACGGTACGGCATTTGTGATCAAGTCATTCTGGTCACCGGCGCTGCAGGCTCAATCGGCTCGGAGCTATGCCGGCAAATCGCACGGTTCCGTCCCGCTGCGCTCGTCGCATACGAGATCTCGGAAACCGCTTTGTTCTACCTGGACCGCGAGATGAGGCAGAGTTTCCCAGACGTCCCGTTCTTCAGTGAAATCGGCAGCATACAGAACCGACAGCGCTTCACGGAGGTTCTGAGACAGCATCGTCCCGCCGCAATTTACCATGCGGCCGCGTACAAGCACGTACCCCTAATGGAGAGTCATATCGCCGAAGCTGTGGAGAACAACATCTTCGGAACGTATAACGTGATCGCAGCGGCGGCCGAAGAGCGAGTGCCTAACTTTGTGATGATCTCATCGGACAAAGCTGTGCGGCCGGCTAACGTGATGGGAGTCACCAAGCGTGTTGCGGAGCTGATCGTCAAAGCCTTTCAGGAAAGCGCGAATTGCGTCTCCGTACGCTTTGGGAACGTCCTCGGCAGCAATGGGAGCGTGATTCCTATTTTCAAACAACAGATCGCTGCAGGGGGACCTGTCGAAGTCACGCACCCGGATGTCAGACGATTTTTCATGACTATACCGGAAGCGGCCCAACTCGTACTTCAAGCAGCCGCCATGGGGCGCGGGGGAGAGATTTTCGTTCTCGACATGGGCGAGTCTATCCGAATCGACGATCTCGCAAGGAGCCTGATTGCTTTGTCCGGCTTTCAGCCAGACGAAGAGATTGGAATCGTTTATACGGGGCTCCGGCCGGGCGAGAAGCTT
This sequence comes from uncultured Solibacteraceae bacterium, assembly GCA_964464925.1. GTDB lineage: Bacteria > Acidobacteriota > Terriglobia > Bryobacterales > Bryobacteraceae > CAYXLI01. The sequence continues at coordinate 16,717 of CAYXLI010000051.1, forward strand.
TACGAGGAATTGAGTGCTCTGGAAGAGGAGACGAGCGAATCCCCACACGAAAAGATCAAGGTCTTCGTCGGTGCCGGTCTGCCCTTCGAAGAAATGATGGAGCACCTGGGAGAACTACGTAAACTTGTCGCCAGGAGAGACTCGGCCGGCCTGATTCTGAAACTGAAAGAGATTGTACCGGACTACAATCCGAGCCTGAGTCTTTTGCGGCAGCTGGTGCCACAAGAAAATATGAATGCGGCGGACACGGTCACGTCGCTCAGAAACCTGGCCCTTGCGGTCATGGACTCCACTTCAACGGAACAGCGTGGAGCGTATCCCCCTCTCGCCGGAGGGCATAGCGAAAATCTGAGTCTCTCTTTCTTACGAGACTCGTGAGGATCATCCGATGAATCTATTGGGAGGTAATCGACTAGTGCTTAGATTGAAAACGCAAATGATGGTGGCGTACGCGATGGTGGCGAACTTAACGGTCGCGACGGCGGGTGCTCCTGTGGTTGGGGTAGCGGTAAAAAGTGGCAGCTTCACTGTCGATGGGGCCAGGGTAAGCGGAAATGCAACGGTGTTTGAGGGCAACCGCATCGATACTGGATCAGGCTCTACGCGACTGGAACTAAACAATGGCAATCGACTCAGCCTTGGAGCGGATTCTGCCGGATCGATTTATCGGAATCGATTCGTGCTTGAAAAGGGAGCTGGAGATGTAGTTGCAACGAACAGCTTTCAAGTTGAGGCTTTGAATTTATTTGTGACTCCGGGCGCGGCGAAAGCGTCTGCCCGCGTCTCGCTGCCGTCTCCCGGTTTGCTGCACGTCGACGCGGTGAACGGTGCGGTTGAGGTCGCCACAAAGAAAGGGGTGCTGCTGGCACGTCTTGATCCCGGCACGTCCCTGGACTTCACCCCTCCCCCGGATGGCGCGACTGCGCCGGCAAGAGTGAGTGGGACGATACACAAAGTGGGGGACCGGTTCGTACTTCAGGAAGAAACCTCGAAAGTGACAATTGAGCTTCGTGGCAGCGACTTGAGCACCTACACGGGTGCGCGTGTGGAGATCGAGGGCATCGTGCTGAACGAGGCCAGTTCTGTGCCGAACACGTCAGAGGTCATCAAAGTTGCCAAGGTGACGAAAATAGGAAAGTCCGGAGCCACAGCGCGGGGACATCACGGGCCGACTACCGTGATCGCAGGTGTCGGTGTGGCTGCAGCAGCTACAGGTGCCGGCTTCGTTATTTCTCGCGGCAGTGACACAAAGGCGGTCAGTCCCAGTTCACGGTAGCGAACTCCAGGGCCCTATGCTTCCTAAGTGTGGGGCCAATCTTCTTCACGGATGAAGCAAGCACCTTGCAACCCGGTTCCGAACCATTATGAGGAACTCGGCGTCTCTCCGTCTGCTACACACAAGGAGTTACAAACAGCATTGCGCAGACTAGTGCGTATGCTGCATCCGGACCTCCACTCAGACGAGCATTCCCGGCAACTTGCCGAGTCCCAAATCAAGCGCCTGAACGCAATTCGCTCTATTCTTTTGAACCCGGCCAAGAGACGGGAATATAACAGAGCGCTTTTTTCACCGCATACCCCACGTGTGCCACAACCAATTTTGCCGATCCCGCACATCGCAGATGCCGCACGGGATGTCCGATGGCCCTGGTGGGTGGCTGGCGCGCTATTGGCATTCTGCTTAATGGTTTATCTGTGGTCTCCCTCAGTACACACTGTCCCCAATCAAGCTCCCAAGGTAAGTCGCACAATCCCTGCACTGGTTAGAAAACCAGAACGGAGCGCTCAGCGAGGCAAGCACTTTCATGCACCTCCTCCCAACCTCCATGTGCCTCACTTCGAGGCGGTTCCGATGCTCGATCCCGCACCGGCGCACGTGATGGACTCCCAGTGGGCGAAACCTGCCGTCGATCTGCCTCCTGCGCCAGAGGATCCACCCGCACGCTTGAGCGGCCGGTGGCTGTACGCGGGTAAGCCCGGTCGTACAAGGGAGCAGTCCTTCGCTCCAGAGTACGTCCAGGTGAAGATTCAAGAAGACGGAGACCTAATTTCCGGTGCGTACGAGGGTAAATACGCGATCGGAGACCGACTGATCTCTCCAATTGTGAAGTTCCGTTTCTCAGGCAAGAAGAGCTCGCTCGATCGTATGACTTGGTCCGGACCAGATGGATCGTCCGGGTATTTATCACTCGTACCGACAGATGCTCAACGGCTCGAACTAAAATGGACCGCCGAAACTCTCGGTAGCGACCTGGCTTTCGTATCAGGTGCGGCAAACCTGACGAGGCTTAGCGTTGAGTAGCTACTTGCCGAACCAGCGCCATACGAGGCGCTTGCGGAATTTTGAGGGCGCCGCCACGGGCGCACCGACGAGGGCTCGAGCAGGGTTTTCCTGGAAGAGGAGTATAGCGGTCTCCTGACCATACTCGGAAACCACCGTGTGGAAGGCCTCCGATAGGACCGGGGGTCTGTGATCCGTATCGTGCCCATCGCTGGCTACAAAGTGCACCAGCCTAGCATCTAAGAGTTCGCGAGAAACACGCGCCGCTGTTCTACCGAAACGCCCGAGAAGGGATTGAGCCGTGATTTGGACCAGGCATCCGTGGTCTACCCAATAATGGATTCGTTCCGGGTCACGTTGCAGAATGCGATTCCTTTCCGGATGCGTCAGGACGGGCGTCAGTCCGCAGGTTATCATGCGCTCGAGAAGGTCATCCGTCGAATCAGGGATGAGGGCGTCAGGAAACTCGACGAGGAGGAAACCCCGGCCGTTGATCGAATAGGCGGCTGGATCCATTAAGGCTTCGTGGATTCGCTCCGGTATCAGGTGAAAGTCACAGCCGCGATGAATTCGAATCTCCGGGCAAGCCTCCTGCAGTTCTTCGATTTTGCTCGCCACAACTGCCCGATCATACCGGTACCGAAGATCGGAGTGGGGGCTCGCAACAATATCCGTTGTGCCGCTTTCGACGGCCAGCGCCAGCATCTGGACAGACTCACTAAAAGTGCGAGATCCATCATCTAGATCCGGGAGAATATGACTATGAATATCAACCACCTGGGAGCACCTCCCCGAAGGGAATACATAATTTCCCTGAGTAGACGACATACTCCGGTACTGTAGCGCTGGCCATGGTTCTGTGCGGTGGCTCCTATTGAATCCAACGAGCCCGGCGATCATCATTGTTCTTCCGGCCAAGGAGGAACAATGATGAATCGAAGGACCCTATTGTATTGGTGGGTGCAGAGCCGAATTTTTCTCTCTCTGCTTCTCATCGGCACGTTTTGTGTTCCTATGAACGCGGAAACGAGGCAAAGAAAACTTTGGAAAATCAGCCTTGCTGTCCTGAGCACCGCAAGCATCGCTGATGCTTCCACATCCTGGAACCAGCGCGAAGCGAACCCACTGTTGCGCAACGGGAACGGCAACTTCGGAGGCAAGGCAGTGGCGATCAAAGGTTTGCTCGCCGGCAGCACCCTGGTTTATCAGTACTACATGATCCGTAAAAAGCCAGAAATGGAGCGCACCGCAACGACGTTGAACTTTGTGGGCGCAGCCATATTCGGGGGCATTGCGGCACATAACCTAGCGGTTCATTCCTCGAATGTCCGTTAGTTCGTATCTCGGTCGGTGCTAGTCAGCGTCTTCTAGTTTGGGGAACAAATGAGGGCGGTACCAGCCGCCTTCTGGTCTCCCAAAAGGAGGCAATCTATGGCCGCGATTTTCCGGGACCGGTTCGAGGCGGGCCGAGACCTCGCGAATGTCCTCGATCACTATCGAGATAAAGAGGATGCTTTGGTACTCGCCCTCCCCCGGGGAGGCGTTCCTGTCGGCGTTGAGATCGCCCTCGCGTTGCATCTTCCACTAGATGTTTTCATAGTCCGTAAGCTCGGTGTGCCTGGCCGCGAGGAACTCGCTATGGGGGCACTCGCGCCAGGCGGTGTTCGCGTATTCGATAACGAACTCATCCGCTCCTTCAACATACCCGATGAAACGATCACCGAAATCTGCCAGCGGGAACAATCTGAAATTGAACGGCGCGAACGGCAGTATCGGGTATTCCCAGCAAAACAGATCAAGAGAAAATCGATTTTGCTTGTAGATGATGGGCTCGCGACAGGCTCCACCATGCTGGCGGCCGTAAGAGCGATCCGAAAATCCGAGCCCTCTCGAATTACCGTTGCAGTTCCCGTAGCTGCCGCAGAAACGGTTTCTTTTTTACGATCTGTCGCGGACGAGGTCGTCGCGCTGTACACTCCCGAGCCGTTCCGGGCAGTCGGCATCTGGTACGAAGATTTTTCACAAACCACTGATGAGGAAGTCCGTTTCCTACTCGAGCAAGGCGAGCGCGCACATGCGCTCAAAGGAGATTAGCCATGACAAAGGATGCAGTCTGGATTCCTCCGACGGGTCTGCGCGGGGATTTGATCATCCCCGACCACGCTCCGGGCATCGTACTGTTCGCCCATGGCAGTGGCAGCAGCCGTCATAGTTCCCGAAATGTGTTCGTCTCGAACGTTTTAAATCAGGCCGGATTAGGAACACTTCTATTCGATCTGTTAACACCTGAAGAAGAAGATGAGGATCAGCATACCTGTCACCTTCGTTTCAATATTCCGTTATTGACCGAACGTCTCCTGGAGGCGACGGAGTGGGTGACGCGGCAACATCCGGGATTTCCGATCGGCTATTTCGGGGCGAGCACTGGAGCCGCCGCGGCACTCGTCGCAGCCGCCGAGCGGCAGGATGAAGTTTCGGTTGTGGTCTCAAGGGGAGGCCGGCCCGATCTCGCTGCCGGCGCTTTGCCGCGCGTTGAGGCGGCCACGCTTCTCATCGTGGGAGAGAACGATATCCCCATAATCCCACTCAACGAAGGCGCATTTCGACTACTTCATGGAGAGAAGCGTCTCGCCATCGTGCCTGGAGCAACGCACTTATTCGAGGAGCCCGGAACCCTTGCACAGGTGGCAAGCCTAGCTCAGGATTGGTTCCTAGCGCACCTCACTCATGCCGTTACGACCTGACCACTGCCGAGCCGGTCTTGCTCCCTCAATAAGGGCCGAATCTCGACAGCCAACAAAACCAATGTGATCCAGAGCAAATCGGCGGTCAGCAAGTGGACGAGTTGGAGCCACACAGGGGCCATGAGGGCAAGATTCAACGCGCCGAGCACGATCTGTGCCAAAGTGACGGTGATGAGGGTGTATGCCAATCGGTGAGTGCGCCGGTTTCCACGGCTACCGGAAACCAGATAGAGTGCGGCCACGATGAGAGCCCCCGCCACGAAGATTGCCAGGGCCGGGTGCAGGATACGCAGGCGGACGAACGGGTGGGCGGATGGATCGAAGTCCCTCTGAATTCCCTCAGCCAAGGATGAGACGCGGAATAGAGTGTCGCCGAGCGCCGCGACCGCGCCCGAGATTCCGACAAGCAGGAAAGCACCCGCGCTCACAAGGAAAGCTGTTCGAATGCGAGGTGGGAGAGGGTGGCTCTCTAACGGAGGATGATCCGAGGAGTGCCACGCCGTTACCGTCAACGCAGCCAGCAGAAAAAGCGTGTTCACCAAATGGATGCTGAGCGAATAGCCGCGCGCCGTCGAAGCATTGCCGGCGACATGCCCTAGCAACACCAATCCCGCTCCGATCAGAGCTTCGCTCAAGGTTAGCAATAGAGCCCACGTCGCGGCTCGGCGCACGACGTGTCCGGAAGGGAAACTACGGAATGCCAGCGCAGCAAGGATGACAATCAAAATCAACACTACGCCGCTGGTTGCCCTGTGAGTAAACTCGATGATGGTTGCCAGTTGCGGAGACCGCGGTAGCATCTGGCCATTGCAAAGAGGCCAATGTTCGCCGCATCCTGCGCCGGACCCGGTTGCGCGCACGTAGGCTCCCCACAACACAACGGCTACGTTAAAGGCAAGAACAAACCAAGCGAAAAAAGTAAAGCGGCGCTGGATCATGACTCCGATCAGTGCGATCTACTACCATGATGACAAATGCGGCTAGCCCGCTTCTTTTATGACCAGAGAGTTCATGTGGAAGAGACTGCGCGCGCGCAGCGGCGCTTGGGACATGCTGATTATCGGAGGTGGCGCTACAGGGGCGGGAATCGCGGTCGACGCCGCTTCCCGTGGATATTCCGTGCTGCTTCTGGAACAGCACGACTTCGGTAAGGGTACTTCCAGCCGCAGCACCAAACTCGTCCACGGCGGCGTCCGTTATCTTGAGCAGGGAAACATCTCACTCGTGATGGAGGCGCTGAAGGAGCGCGGTCTGCTGCTGGAGAATGCACCGCATCTCGTGCACGATCTGCCCTTCGTCGTACCGAATTACGACTGGTGGGAAACACCTTTCTATGGGTTGGGACTGAAAGTTTATAACCTGCTTGCGGGCAAGTATGGTTTCGGCAAGTCCCGCATTCTGTCGAAAGACGAGACATTGCAACGCCTGCCGACAATCCGGCGTCAAGGATTGCGTGGCGGGGTGATGTACTACGACGGCCAGTTCGATGATTCCCGTCTGCTAATCCATCTGGTCCGCACTGCATATGACCTCGGGGCAACGCTGTTGAACTACGTGCGGGTTACCGGGTTCACCCGCAACGCGGAAGGCTTTCTGGACGGGGCGGTAGCGACCGACATGGAGACGGGCGAAGAGATTCGCGTTTCCGCGAAAGTCGTTATTAACGCGACGGGAGCATATGCCGATGAGCTTCGGAAAATGGCGGATTCCGGCGTGGCCCCACTGATTGCGCCGAGCCAGGGCATACACTTGGTCTTCGATCGATCCTTTGTGCCGGGCGATAGCGCGATCATGGTGCCGCACACCAGCGACGGGCGTGTGATGTTCGCAATTCCATGGCACAATCACGTCGTCGTTGGAACGACCGATACGCCGATTCAGGAATCCGCGCTCGAGCCCGCACCGTTCGACCAGGAGATCGATTTCATTCTCGATACAGCCGGTTTGTACCTGGCGAAGAAGCCGACCCGCACGGATGTGCTGAGCGTGTTCACCGGGATTCGCCCGCTGGTTCGCTCATCGGAGGCGGCCAGCACGGCGGCGCTGTCGCGGGATCACACGATTCAGATCGAAAAATCGGGCCTCCTCACGATCTGCGGAGGTAAATGGACGACGTACAGGCGGATGGCCCAGGATTGCGTGGATTATGCCGCAACGCTCGCCTCCCTGCCAGATCAGCCATGCATGACGCACCATCTGCCCGTTCACGGGGCGACGAAATCCCCTGCCCCGGGCCATCTTCGTGTCTACGGAACCGACGCGCATGATATCGGTTTGCTTCAGCAGGAAGATGCGCGGTTCGGCGAACGGTTGCACGCTGCGCTGCCATACACTGCGGCGGAAGTTGTGTGGAGCGCGCGACAGGAAATGGCGCGGACTGTGGAAGACGTGCTGGCTCGGCGCTTGCGCGCGCTGTTCCTCAATAGCCGGGCTGCCGTAGAGATGGCACCGCGTGTTGCTAGTCTTCTGGCAAGCGAGCTGGGGCACAACGACAGCTGGGAGAAGGAACAGATTCGCGAGTTCGAAGTGCTGGCCGTCAACTACTCGGTTCAGGGAAGTGTCTCTCAAACAAAAGGCAAGTGATTCATTTCAGGTTTTCCAATTGCATCCAGGCGAGCAGGTCGCGTTCTGTTCCGAGTTCCTGCTGAGCAGCCGCAATCGTTTCCTGATTGCCCCAGACCACGTGATCGAGCTGGCCGCTTTCGACCCGGCCGCGAATGATTGAGCAGTACAGTCCATTATTCCGTTCGCGATAGAAGCCATAGGTGCGGCACGCGATCGGGCGCGCCTCGTAGACGAGACATTGCCCCCTGGCAGCATCCAGCAACGGGCATGTGATCGGAGCGCCGGCGAGCGCAGAGGCGCGGCTGATTACCTTGCTGCGCTCTGCGTCCGGCAAGTCCTGCATCGCGTCACGGAACACCTCCCATTCGGATGCTGTCATACGAGGAATCGCAGCGAGTGACCGGCAACACCCGTCGCAACCTGCGTGACACGGCCACTCTTTGGAGGATTGGATAATGGCTTCGGTTCGTAAAGCAACCCGCTCCTGCAAGACACGCAGAGGGTTCACGGCAATTCGTTATAGGCCTGAAGAGTTAGGAATTCGGCCGAGTTCTGCGCCGTCATCATGCGCTCGAACAGTTCGGCTGCCTTCTTCTTTGCGGGGGTACCGGGACTCTTCTCCAGCTCTGCCTTGACGCTATCACGAACCATATCCGCAGTGACTTTGCGCCCATCCGCCAGCGTAACGCCATGGTGAACCCATTGCCAGACTTGCGTACGCGAGATCTCAGCCGTGGCGGCATCTTCCATCAGGTTATAGATCGGCACGCAACCGTTTCCGTTCAACCACGACTCCAGATACTGCAAACCGACATCGATATTGATGGCCAAACCCTGCGCCGTGATCGCGCCCGGAGTCGGAGCGAGCAGGTCGGCGGCTGTGATGTGCACGTCCTCGCGCTTCACGTGGATTTGATTTGGAGTCTTCATGTGTTCATTGAAGATTTCCGTTGCGATCGGAACCAGGCCCGGATGCGCGACCCAAGTGCCGTCGTGCCCGGCTTTCACTTCCCGCAGTTTGTCCTGCCGCACTTTTTCTAGAGCTTCCTCATTCTTTACCGGATCGCTCTTGATCGGAATCTGCGCCGCCATGCCGCCCATGGCGTGGATGTTGCGCTTATGGCACGTCTGGATGAGCAGATCTACATATGCCTTCATAAAAGGCACCGTCATGGTGACTTGTGCGCGGTCCGGAAGCACGTATTCAGGCCGATGTCCGAGTTTCTTGATGAAGCTGAAGATGTAGTCCCAGCGTCCGCAGTTCAATCCGGCTGAATGATCTCGCAACTCCCACAGGATCTCGTGCATCTCGAAGGCGGCGAGGATCGTTTCGATCAGTACCGTCGCGCGTACGGATGATTGTGGCACTCCGCAATATTCCTGGGCGAACACGAACACGTCGTTCCAGAGGCGTGCCTCCATGTGGCTTTCCATCTTGGGGAGATAGAAATAGGGACCGAACCCACGTGAAAGCAGTTCTTTTGCATTGTGAAAGAAGTATAGACCGAAATCGAACAGCGAACCGGAGATTGGCGCGCCGTTCACCAAGCAGTGCTTCTCAACCAAGTGCCAGCCGCGAGGCCGGACCAACAACGTGGCCGTTTTCTCATTGAGTTGGTACTTCTTGCCATCCGGGTTGGTGAACTCGATCGTGCGACGAATCGCATCATAGAGATTCCGCTGGCCGTTGACTGCGTTATCCCACGTGGGCGAATTCGAGTCTTCGAAGTCCGCCATGAACATCGGAGCACCGGAGTTCAGTGCATTGATCACCATCTTTCGTTCCACTGGGCCGGTGATCTCAGCCCGTCTGTCCATGAGCGAGAGGGGGATGGGAGCTACGGTCCAGTCGCTCTCGCGGATCTCCTTCGTCTCTGGAAGAAAATCCGGTAATTCGCCGGCAAGCAAACGCTCCATCCGTTGATGACGACGGGAGAGCAACTCCTGCCTGCGGCCCTCAAAGCGGTTAGACAACTCGCCGAGAAACCGAATTGCTTCCGGCGTCAGAATGTGATCGCACCCGCGCGGAACCGGGGACTTAAACGTAACGTCTGTTGGGGAACTAACGGACATGATGCTGCGATTGTATCGTCAATTCGGCACCCTCCTCGAATGCCGCACCGTAAGAATCTGAAGTACCGAAATTGGCCGACTTCACCGGCCGGTATTCGCGCCCTACGCCAGAGCCCGGACGTTCTTCGGTGAACTGGCGCTGATCTTCCGCTTCATGATTGGAAGTGCCGCCGGCAACCCGCTCGTGCAGCGTGTTTTCCCCGGAGAGATAGCCGTTAAGAAGACCAAAGCCCCGGAAAATCCAATGCGCCTCGTCGAGAACCCAATAGGGCACGGACGTCATGACGCCAGAATCTGTGAATACCCCGCCCAACAGGCCGGGAGTGTCGTTTGCTTGTGCGGCTCGAAGCGTACCGCTCGATGCGAACGCGCGCGGTAATCGCATGCGCGAGCATATTCGTAAGGCACCTTGGCTTCCTCGCCGAGCCGTAGTTCGAAGCCTCTCGAAGTAAAATTCCGGATTGCGCACGTGCAACTCCAGCGATATATAAGATGCCGTGATCGCGAGGCGAAGCTCGCCACATCGCGAGTCGGCAAGGTTCGCAACTGCTTCTCCAATTCCACGGTCGCCCGGCAGATCAGGCACACGCCGTTGTTGGGATCGTGCTCGGCCTGCCCGGGGACGTCCCGGGCCACTAGCGCGGGCTCGGCGGCGGCGACGACCAGGAACTCGGTCGGACCGGCAAGCAGGTCGATGCCGCACCGTCCGAACAACTGGCGTTTTGGCTTTCGCAACATCGGGTAACGCCCGCCAGGAATGTAGCTGCCGCCTGCGCCCACACCGCGACGGTGACTCGAAAGCTTGTCCGGCAAAAAAGCTCTTGTACTCCAGCCACAAGTGTCAGAGAGTAACTTACATGAGTCAGCGGACACTATGGCGCTTCCGAAGCTGAGCAAACTGGAACTTACGATCATGGAGGCCCTGTGGACGTAAGGCCATTGCTCCATTCGCGAGATTCACGAGACCTTCCCGGCGCGGAACCGACCAACCTACAGCACGGTGCAAACGATGGTCTACCGCCTGGAAGCCAAGAAAGCCCTTCGGCGGGTGAAGAAGATCAGCAACGCGTTCATCTTTGAGGCAACAGTTTCCAGAGACGCGGCGGAACGCAAGTTGATCGACGATCTCTTGGGTTTGTTTGGCGGAAGGACCCGGCCCCTCATCGCCCGCCTTATCGAGTGTGGCTCGTTTACGAGGGAAGACATCCGCGAAGCGGAGAAGATTCTTCTCGACCACGAGAGAAAAGAGGAGGCCAAATGATACCCGAATCTCTATCGCCGATTGCGAACCACTTGTGGCAGTCGACCCTGTTCGCCGGTGCCGCCGGTTT
>CAYXLI010000052.1:0-27277 GCA_964464925.1 uncultured Solibacteraceae bacterium
GCGCCGGTGTCGTTGTGAAAGGCGTGTCCGGCACCTTCGTAGATGGACATTCCAAAGGTCTTCTGTTTTGCGATCATCGCGTCCGCCACCGGCAGCAGATTCCTCGTCAAATTGCGGTCCCGCTCCGCATACAAGGCCAGCATCGCCGCATTGATCGAATCCAGATCCGCGATCGCCGGCACAGGCGTGCCGTAGAATGCGACTCCTGCTACCATCTCCGGGATATTTACCACGAAGTCCCACACGTTGCCGCCGCCGGCACAAAAGCCTACGATGCCGATCCGGTAATGGATCACTCCGGGCTGAGACTTCAGGTAATCGAGAGCGGCAATGATGTCGCTGCGCCGCTCATATTGTGTCGTCCGGCCGTAGGCGGCCGTCTGCTGCGTAGGATCGGGGAATGCCTGCACGCCGCCCTGCCGTGACAGCAAGTCGACGGACAGTGCCGCAAAACCCGCCTTTGCTGCCCGCCTCGTTACGTCTTTAACGTGCTCGACGAGTCCGCGATTCTCGTGGATAACCAGTACGCCCGGCTGATTGTCCTGCAGGATGGTCTTCGGCACGGCCAGGTGTCCGTATAGAAGGGAAGCCGGTCCGGAGAATGTGACATCGCGCGCGTCGATCGCAGGATCGTCTATCGAGACTCGCACTCCAGGAGGAACCGAGGGCGGAGCCTGTGCCTTCAGTTCCTCGAACCCGGCCAGAGCCGCCATTGCCGCCGCGAGACTGCCTGTGTGACGAATTACACGGTCAATCAGTTCGCGGCGGCTGAATGCTCCATCAATGTGCAAGTGCACGAGACTATGAATTGGATCATCGTCAAACATAATCGTCAACCAAAGAATAAAGCCGGCGCTGCGATAGCAGGCCGGCTTTTTTGTAAATCTTTTGTGAACTGCCTAGGCTTTGGCCGGCTTGTCCGACACCTTCCAGGTCTTCTCGTCGAAGTAGAGGATCTTGCCCTGGCGATAGCTCTGCACGCCCATGCTGATCAGCACCTGCGCATGCGCGGCAGTCTCCACGTCCAGCACCGGTTTTTCACGGGTGCGCATGCACTTGAGGAAGTTGCCGACATGCGCCTCCATCATGTTGTTGTTCTCGATCGGGATCTTGATTTCGGTTTCGCCCTTGAACTTGTCGGCCAGTTCGGGAACGATGTACTTGCCATCGCGCGTGCGATCCGCCTTCAGCGTGATGAAAGGCGAGTAGCGTTCGAACATGCCGTGCTCGACCATCGTCAGCGACGCGCCGTGGCCGCGGATTAGGCCCGGGATGTGCTGCGAGTTTGCCATCGAGGCGCTGAGCACGATCGAATGGCCCTTAGCGTAGTCGCCCATCAGATAGAACGTGTCGGGCACTTCGCGATCGTGGAACTCATAGATGCCGCCGCCGGCCATCACCTTGGTCGGGAACTGCGGTTCGCTCCAGCAAATGTTCATCGGAGCGACGACGTGGAAGAACAGGTCGGTCGCGATGCCGCCGGAGTAATCCCAATACTTGCGGAAGCGGAAGAAGCGGTCGGCATCCCAGGCGCGCTTCGGCGCCGAGCCCAGCCACATTTTCCAGTCGATAAAGTTCTCGCCCTTGCCGTCCGGACCTGCACCTTCGTCGATCGGCCAGTTCCATTCGCCTTCCACCGAGTTGCGGTGATAGGAGCCCTGGCTCATCAGCATCTTGCCGATCATGCCATCGGCGATAGCCTTCTTCGCCTGGTGCCACTGGTCGGCGGACGTCGTTTGCGAGCCGACCTGCAGGACGCGCTTGGTTTCCTTGACCGTGCTGACCAGAGTGCGGGCTTCTTCGATCGTATGGCACATGGGCTTTTCCAGATAGACGTCCTTGCCCTTGTCCATGGCTTCCAGCGCGATCTTGGCGTGCCAGTGATCCGGCGTCGCTACGATCACCGCATCGATATCATTGCGATTTAATACCTCGCGGTAGTCCAGATATCCGTCGCATTTGTGGAAATCGGCATTGCGCGCCTTCCGCTTTTCATACACGTCACAGACCGCGAGGATTTGGGCGTTGCCGGACTTTTCGCCGACATTTTTGAATTCGCGCGCAACATACGTGCCGCGACCACCGCATCCGATCAAGCCGATATTGATGCGATCATTCGCACCGATTACCCGGCCCGTGGCGCCCTTGGCCGCCGGACGGGCTAGGGCCGAGGTTGCGAGACCCAGCGTGGAACCCACCGCTGTTGCCGTTCTTAAAAAATTCCTGCGATTCACATCCTGGTTTGCAGACATGGCTAAATCAATACCTTTCTCCGGAGCAGCAGACGCCGCAATTTGGGATGCTTACAGTCTATCACCGGCTGCGGAGTGTCCCCGGATCGCCTTCCACCTCGGTCACAATGAGAGCTGATACGCATGCCAGAATTGCCGGATGTAGAAATCTACGTTGAGGCGCTACGCGCGCGCATTCTGGGCGAGGAACTGGTTCGAGTTCTGGTGCGGGGGCCGTTTCTTTTACGCTCCGTCACACCCCCGCTGACTGCTTGTTTCGGCAAGCGGGTATTGGCGGTGAGGCGCGTGGGAAAGCGCATTGCGATTGGCGTTGAGGACGAATTGTGGCTAGTGCTGCACCTGATGATCGCCGGGCGGCTGCACTGGAAGTCAAGTGCGAAGGCGCTGGCGGCGTTTGAATTCAGCAATGGAGTGCTGTCATTGACCGAGGCCGGGACGCAGCACCGGGCTTCCCTGATGGTGTGCAAAGGAGAAGAAGGCTTGCGGGCGCTGGATCCGGGAGGCATTGAAGTCCTGGACGCTGATCTGAGCGGCTTCGCGCAGGCCCTGGTGGAGGAGAATCACACGCTGAAGCGTGCGCTGACCGATCCGAGGGTATTCAGTGGCATTGGAAATGCGTATTCGGACGAGATCCTGCATAGGGCGCGGCTCTCGCCCGTCGCACAAACGCAGAAGTTGAGACCGGACGAGATCGAGCGACTGTACCGCTCGACTGTCGATGTGCTGAACGAGTGGGTGACCCGGATGCGCGAAGAAGCGGAAGAAGGATTTCCGGAGGGTGTCACCGCGTTTCGGGAAGAAATGGCAGTTCACGGCAAGTACGGCGAACCGTGTCCGGTTTGCGGGACGAAGATCCAGCGAATCCGATACGCCTCGAATGAGACGAACTACTGCCCGCACTGCCAGACTGGGGACAAACTGCTGGCCGACCGCGGCTTGTCACGCCTGCTTGGGAAGGACTGGCCCAAGACTCTGGAAGAGCTCGAGACGCTGAAGAAGCGTTAGCTGACCTTGAGGTCTGGGCCGATTCTGTATGTTTTGCCGGGAGCGGACTTCAGTTCGATCTCTTTGCCGGCGTAGCGAATTTTCAACGGCCTTCCCTGTGTAGAGCGGATCACCGCCTGGACCAACTTTCCGTCTTTCCATTCGAGACTGACGCCGTAACCGCCGCGTGCCTGAAGACCGCTAACCTTGCCGGTGGAGAGTGCTTTCGGCAGCGCCGGCAGCAGGTGGATAAATGCGGAATCGGTGGGCAGAGAATTGGGTGTACCGTAAGGGTTCTGGCTCTGGAGCAGCATCTCGGCGATGCCGGCGGTAGCGCCGAAATTGCCGTCGATCTGGAATGGAGGATGCGCATCGAACAGGTTCGGGTAGACGCCTGCCTTCCTCGGGCCGGCCGGAGCGATCAGGTTTTGCAGGATGCGGTAGGCGTGATCGCCATCGAGGAAGCGGGCCCAGAGATTCACCTTCCAGCCCATGGACCAGCCCGTCGCGGCGTCGCCACGAAATTCGAGCGATTTCTTCGCGGCCGCAAACAGGTCCGGGGTGCCGTAGGGCGTGATCTCACTGCCCGGATAGACGCCCCAGAGGTGGGACACGTGGCGGTGTTGGTTCTTCGGATCGTCCTTATCCTCGATCCACTCCTGCAATTGTCCGTACTTGCCGATCTCGTTTGGCGCGATCCTGCCGCGCATTGCGGTGAGTTGCTCGCGAAGGTCTGCGTCGGTACCGAGGATTCGGCTGGCCGCGATGACATCGGCGAAGATGCCGCGAATGATCTGGTGGTCCATCGTGGGGCCCATGACCAGGCCGCCCTGTTCGGGTGAATTGCTCGGGCCGCTTACCAGCCAGCCTTTCTGTGGATGCGGTGAGAGGTAGTCGAGGAAGAAGAGCGCCGCGCCGCGCATGAGCGGATACGCGGTGCCGCGTAGAAAGTCCTTGTCGCCCGTGAAGAGGTAATGTTCCCAGAGATGCTGCGAGAGCCACGCTCCTCCTGTGACCCAAATGCCGTGATTGGAAGCGTTGATCGGAGCGGTGCCGCGCCACAGATCGAAGTTGTGATGCAGCACCCATCCACGCGCGTTGTAGTGCTCTTTCGCCGTCTTCTCACCCGATTGGGCAAGCTCTTTCAGCGCATCGAAGAGGGCTATGTGGCACTCTCCGAGGTTGGTGATCTCGACCGGCCAGTAGTTCATTTCTGTATTGATATTGACCGTGTACTTGCTGTCCCAGGAGGGCTTGTTCGAATCGTTCCAGACTCCCTGTAGATTCGCCGGCTGGCCGTCTTTGCGGCTCGAGCCGATCATGAGATAGCGGCCGTACTGGAAGAGAAGCGCGAGAAGTTGCGGATCGTTCCCGGTAGCGAACGCTTTGATGCGCTCATCGGTCGAAGCTTCGGCCGCAGGGGTGACGCCCAGGTCGAGCGTAACACGCCGGAACAGACGCTGGTGATCGGCGATGTGGGCGGATCTCAACGCTTCGAAGGACTTGAGCCGTGTGGATTTCAGAACCGAATCGTTACGCTGTTGCGGATTGCCGGAGACGTCGCGGAAATTGACAAAGTTTGTAGCACCGGTAACCAGCAGAGTCGCACTATTCGCCTTATCGACAACCAGGTGATCTCCATCCGACCTCACGTTGCCACCCTCGGCCGAGACGGCGAGACGCGCTTCGAAGCGAATCGCGGAATCCGCCACGGCTCCCGTCATCGACAAAACATCGGGAGCGACGGCTGTGACCTGAGAACTCGGGTGCGCGCTCTTCAATGTGGCGCGGAAGGAGAGGGCACCCGGCTTGCTTGCCGTCAAGCGGACGACGATGGCCTGGTCCGGCCAGCTTGCAAACACCTCGCGGCGGTAATGGACGCCTTCGCGTTCGTACTCCACGGACGAGATAGCGGTGTTGAGATTCAGTTCGCGGCGGTATGCGGTGACCGCGCCTTCCGGCAGGTCAAGCAGAAGGTCGCCGAACGCCTGGTAAGTCTTCTGGCGAACCGGCATACCCATAAACTCCTTCATGGCCAAATCTTCCGCTTCCTTCTGTTTGCCTTCGTAGAGAAGCGTGCGCAGCGTCTTCAGGTATCGATACGCGCCGGGGTGTGCGTAATCGTGCGGTTCGCCGGTCCACACCGTGTGCTCGTTGAATTGGATACGCTCATGCTGCGGGTCGCCGAAGACCATGGCGCCGAGGCGGCCGTTGCCGACGGGAAGCGCCTCTACCCAAGCGGAGGCAGGCTGGCGGTACCAGAGGGAAAGCGGCTCGGCCGAGGAGAGGAACGGAAGCAGAGCACCTAAGAGAAAGAGTGGACGCATGAGCATTTCTAGACTACACCCAGGACGTCATCTAATAGCAGCACCCATGCAAGCGCTTGCAGTTGGACTCCTCTGCGCGACTGTTTCATTCGCACAGGGGGCGGGGGACCACGAGCTTCAACCTAAGACGGAGGTAGAGAGGCGCGTACTTGCCACGTTGAATGAAGCAGTGCGCAACGGTGAGATGTATGCCAACGTTCCCGCCGCGGACGGGCGTATGCTGCGGCTGCTGACGGAATCGGTAAATGCGAAGCAGGTGGTGGAAATCGGGACTTCCACCGGCCTTTCCGGAATGTGGTTTTGCATTGCACTCGACCGGACGGGCGGCAAGTTGACAACGTTTGAGTTGGACGCGAGGCGTGCGGCCATGGCAAGAACCCACTTCAAGAAGGCCGGCGTGGATGGATTGGTGACGCTAGTGGAAGGCGACGCACACCAAAACATCACGAAGTTAAAGGGCCCGGTGGACGTGGTGTTCATTGATGCGGAGAAGAGCGGGTATATCGACTACTTGAACAAGCTGCTGCCGCTGGTGCGGCCGGGCGGTCTGATTCTTGCACACAACACGGACATGGTCCGCGACTACATGAAAGTGGTTACCACGAATCCCGATCTGGAGACGCTGGTCTATACGCAAGGCGGCGGGCTTGCAATCACGCTGAAGAAACGATGAAACATTTCCTTGTACTTTTGTTTGCGCTGGGGCTGGCGCGCTCGCAGGATGTGCCTACGCTTTACCTGATTGGGGATTCCACCGTGAGGAACGGGAAAGGAGACGGATCCAACGGCCAATGGGGTTGGGGCGACCGGATCGCGCCGTTCTTCTCCATCAAAGTGGAGAACCGGGCACTGGGAGGTCGAAGCAGCCGGACCTACATTACCGGCGGCCAGTGGGAACACGTTCGCGAGGCATTAAAGCCAGGCGATTTCGTCCTGATGCAGTTCGGGCACAACGATGGCAGCCCGCTGGACGATGCAGCGAGGGCGCGTGGCACACTGCCAGGCATCGGCGATGAGACGAAGGAGATCGACAATCCGATCACGATGAAGCATGAGGTGGTCCACACCTACGGCTGGTACATGCGGCAGTTCCTCTCCGAGGCGAAAGCGAAAGGCGCGGTGCCGATGATCTGCTCGCCTGTTCCGAGGAATAACTTCAAAGACTGCAAGGTCTCGCGCAGCCAATACCAAGGCTGGGCGAAGGAACTTGCGTCGGCAGAGCATGTGCCATTCCTGGATATCGCCGAGATGATCTCGATGGAGTACGAAGGCCTGGGGCCGGAAAAGGTCGCGGCGCTGTTTCACGGGGACCACACGCATACCAGCATGGAAGGCGCGGAGATCAATGCAGCCGCTGTGGTGAAAGCGATTCGGGCCTCTGCCGGAAATCCGCTGATTCAGTATCTGAAGGACGAGCCGCCGACTTCCTGGATCGACGCAGAGACCGGACACCGGGTGATCCGGCTGACGCGCGAACCAGGCAGCGCAAGTCTTTACTTCAATCAGAACGGCTATACGGCTGACGGGAAGAATCTGGTCTATACAACTCCGCAGGGGATTTCGGTTCTGGACCTGCAGACTCAGCAGGCGCGCCAGGTAGTAGCCGGGCGCGTGCGGCTGATCGATGCGGGAAGAAAGAACCGGCGCGTTTACTACATCAAGGAGGGCGCCGCATGGTGGAGCGATATCGACAGCGGAGAAGCGCACAAGATTGGCGGCCTGCCGCCGCGCGGCTCCATTGCGACTGTCAATGCGGACGAGACCCTGTTGGCCGGAACGTACGTGGAAGGAGCGGGAACGGACCCGTCCGCGGCGAACCGGAATGAACAGGGGCACCCGTTGGAGCAGCCGCTGAGCAAGGGCCAAATGATGGAGCAGCGCTGGGCGGCAAAGCTACCTATGGCGATGTACACCATGAACGTGGCAACGGGAGAAACCAAAGTCATTCACCGGGCAACGGACTGGCTGAACCATCTGCTGTTCTCGCCGACCGATCCGCACATGCTGATGTTTTGCCATGAAGGCCCGTGGCACAAAGTGGATCGGATCTGGACCGTCCAGACGGATACCGGGAAGATCACGAAGATTCACACGCGCACCATGGCGATGGAAATATTCGGACACGAATTTTGGAGCGCGGATGGAAAGACCATCTGGTATGACCTGCAAACGCCGCGCGGAGAAGACTTCTGGGTAGCGGGCTACCGTCTGGATACTGGCGCCCGCACGTGGTATCACCTGCAACGGAACGAATGGTCGATCCACTTCAATGTCACGAGAGATGGCAAGCTCTTCTGCGGCGATGGAGGAGACCCGGGGCAGGTGGCGAAGGCTCCGGATGGAGAGTGGATCTATCTGTTCCATCCGAAGCTGATCGACAACCACGGAGCATCGAGCGACAACTTCGTGCAACCCGGCGCGTTCCGTTCGGAACGGCTGGTGCGGATGGCGAAGCATAACTACCGGCTGGAACCGAACGTGAGCTTCTCTCCCGACCAGAAGTATGTGATTTTCCGGTCGAATATGTTCGGGCCGACGTATGTCTTCGCGGTGGAAGTGGCGAAGACGGAGGCCGGACATTGAGACTTGCGGCTGTATTGCTAACGTCCGCCGCAGTGTTCGGAGCGAGCGTGGCGGATGTGCGGCGCGGCTTCGAGAATCCGCCGGATGCCGCGCGGATCATGATGCGCTGGTGGTGGTTCGGGCCGGGCGTCACGAAGGCGGAGATCGAGCGCGAAATGAGGGCGATGAAGCAAGGCGGAATGGGCGGCTTCGAAGTGCAGGCCGTGTATCCGCTTTGGCTCGACGATGCGGAGCACAACTTCCGCAACCTGCCATTCGGGTCGGAAGAGTTTCAGCAGATGCTCGGATTCACGGCGCAGAAGGCGAAGGAACTTGGGCTGCGCATGGACGTGACTCTCGGGAGCGGCTGGCCATTCGGTGGGCCACATATTCCGGTGACACAGGCGGCGGGCCGTTTACGAGTGGACAGGATCCCTGTGCAAGCGAACGACAAGTATGTTGCGGTACCAAGCATGGAGGCGGGCGAGGATCTGCTCGCGGTGTTTCTGGCGCGCGGAGACAAGAAGCAGTTCTCCGCGGACGGAATCGTCCGGCTGGACAAATTTGCAGACCGCAAGGTGATGCTACCGGCGCGTGCGGATGGACCGCACGTGGCTCTGTTTTTCATTTCGGGACGCACGGGTATGCAGGTGAAGCGCGCCGCGGTGAATGCGGAAGGTTTCGTGCTGGACCATTACGACCGATCCGCAATCGATGCGCATTTAAAGGCAGTGGGTGAGCGTCTGCTGAAGCCCCTCGGCGGGAATCCACCGTACGCCGTGTTCAGCGACAGTCTCGAAGTGTTCGGGTCCGATTGGACACCGCAATTGCTGGCGGAGTTCCGAAAACGGCGCGGCTATGACCTGACGCCGTATCTGCCCGCGCTGATCGGAGACATCGGCCCGAAGACGGCTGATATCCGCTACGATTGGGCGACCACGCTGGCAGAGTTGTGTGAAGAACGATATTTGAAGCCGCTGACCGAGTGGGCGCATCAGCATAAGACTTTGTTCCGGTCGCAGACCTACGGCACGCCGCCGGTGCTGATGTCGAGCAGTTCGCTGGTGGATCTTCCGGAAGGCGAAGGACCGCAGTGGCGGAGTTTCTCCTCGACCCGATGGGCCACTTCGGCAAGCCATGCGTACGGACGGCCGGTGTCGTCATCGGAGACGTGGACATGGCTGCACTCGCCTTCTTTTCGCGCAACTCCTCTCGACATGAAAGCCGAGGCCGACCTGCACTTCCTGCAGGGGGTGAATCAACTGATCGGGCATGGATGGCCGTATTCCCCGGAGTTGGCCGGGAGGCCAGGATGGCGCTTCTATGCCGCGGCGGTCCTTAACGATGACAATCCGTGGTGGATCGTGATGCCGGATGTCACGCGGTATCTGCAGCGCGTGAGCTATGCACTGAGGCAGGGCGAGCCTGCAAACGACATCGCGATTTATCTACCTTCCGCGGATGTGCAGGCGCAGTTCACGGCGGGGCATGTATCCATCGATCGCGCGATGGAGGCCCAGCTAGGGCCGGAACTGATTCCGCAGGTGCTCGGTGCAGGCTACAACTTCGACTTCATCGATGACCGGGCGATTGCCGAGCGCGGCGTCGGCCATCCGATTCTGATTTTGCCCGCGGTGGAGCGCATGCCGCTCGCGACACTGCAGCGCCTTCAGGCATTTCAGCAGAAGGGCGGAATCGTAATCGCCACCAAGAGGCTGCCCGCGGCGGCTCCAGGTATGCAAGCAGCGGAACGGGATAGCACTGCTGTGCGAGAACTGGCGGCAAAGCTGCTGACGTTACAGGACGAGAAGACGCTGGGCTCGCGGCTGACGAAGGCTCTTCCGCCGGACTTTGCCACAGGAGTTCCGGAGATAGGGTTCATTCACCGGAAATTGCAGGATGGCGAACTGTACTTTGTGGCGAATACCGGAAACAAGCCGGCACGCGCAACAGCGAAGGTACGCATTACAGGATTGAACGCGCATGCCTGGGATCCGTACACGGGCAAGGCGGTTCCGGGGGCTCTCGCGCTCGATTTGGCTCCTTATGAATCGCGGGTGATCGTATTCTCCAAAGACGCGGCGATACCGGCTGCGCCGAAGTCAGGCACAGGAACGGTCGAGGTGACGGGCGCATGGAAGGTGACCTTCGCGAACGGCACCGCCGTGATGATGGAGCGACTCCGGTCATGGACCGAAGCAGAGGCGACCAGGTTTTACTCCGGCACGGCGACTTATGAGACCACGGTGGATGTGCCGGCGGGAATGGAAGCATCGAAGCGCGTAGTGCTGTCGCTTGGGCAGGGAACTGCGCTTCCCCTGCCGGGCCCGTCAAACAAACCTGGAATCCGTGCGTGGATCGAAAGCCCCGTTGCTGAGGCGGCGGCCGTATTCGTGAACGGCAAGCAAGCCGGATCTGTTTGGCGCCCGCCCTACGAAGCGGACGTGACCGGATTTCTAAAACCCGGGCGCAATGATTTGAGGATTGTGGTTGCGAACACCGCGATCAACGCAATCGCCGGCAAGCCACTGCCAGACTACCGGCTATTGAATGTGCGGTATGGCGAACGCTTCCAACCGCAAGACCTGAACAATTTGCAACCCGTGCGTTCCGGCCTGTTTGGGCCGGTGCGGCTGGAATCGAGATAGGAAGAAATTAAGATGAACGCACTTTCTTGGATCGTTCTCCTGCTATTGTGCGCGGCTACGCTGCCGGCGCAAACGAATCGAGGATCCATTAGTGGGACTGTTTTCGACGGCACAGGAGCAGTGGTGCCCGGGGCATCGGTCACGATCACGAATGTGGGCACGAATCAGCAGGTCAGGTTGAACACTTCCGAAGCGGGTAGCTTCTCGGCTCCAGATCTGGAGCCTGTGGAATACAGGGTAGAAGTGGAGTCGGCGGGATTTAAGCGATCCGTTGTCGAGCGCATCAAAGTGGACACTGCCTCGAGCGCGTCCGTGGACGTGGTGCTGCAACCTGGCACAGTAGACACGCAGGTCCTGGTTACGTCGGAGGCTCCGGCGGTGAATACGGAATCGGGTACGACGGGCAACACGATTACTGAGCGGCAGATTATGGATACGCCGCTGACGAATCGGAGCGTCCTGGATCTTGCGGTGGTGCTGCCGAACGTGGGCGGTGATGTAGGCAGTGAGAATCCGTCCGTGACTTCCGGAGCGACTGTGCCTGGATACAACCTCAGCGTGAATGGCGGAAGGCCGGGCAGCACGGCGATTCTGGCGGATGGCGTAAACAACACGGGTGTGGGAATTGCCCGCGCGGTGGTGACGTTTTCCCCCGAGACGGTGCAGGAATTCACGGTGCAGACTTCGGCATATTCGGCGGAGTACGGCCAGACGGGCGGCGGCGTGATCAACGCGACAACGAAGTCGGGCACAAACCGGCTGACGGGAACCGCCTTGTGGCTGACGCGCAACCCAGCTACGAATGCGGCGCCGTTTACAACTGCGTCGGTGAACCGGCCGGTCTCGAATCTGAGAGACAATCAATTCTCCTTATCCGGCGGTGGACCGATCGTGATCCCGAAGATCTACAACGGCCGTGACCGTTCGTTTTTCTTTGCAGCGATTGAGCCGCGACGAAGGCAAGATCACATTCAGGCCGATTCTCTTCTGCCGACAGAGGCGATGCGCAATGGTGATTTCAGCGGCCTGGCTGCCGTGACTGGGGGGTGGGCGCCTGCCGATGTGGTGAGCCGGCTGGGGGTTCGCACGACAGGCGATACAACGCTCTACCAGCAGTTCAATGTTGCAGGAAATCAGTTTCAGCCGATCACGCTGGGCACGGGACAAGCTTATACGCCGTTTCCGGGAAATGTCATTCCGAAATCGATGCTGGATCCGGTTGCAATGAAATCGCTGCAGTATCTTCCGCCAGCGGGCGATTACTACGTGAACTCGAATGGACAGTTGGTGAACTGGAACACGGAGCGATTCGTAAAGCAGAACGAGACGCGTTACCTGGTGCGCATCGATCACACGATCAGCGACCGCAACCACATCAATGGGCGCATCACGGCGATTCCTGCCGTGGGCCAGAAGGGTTTCGGGAGTGACGTGAACGGCAACGGAGCGGATTATAGCTACTCGCGGCAGGCGATGCTTGCGGACACGCACAGCTTCACTCCTACGGTGGTCAACGATCTGAGACTGAACTATACGCGCGGGCGGTTCAGCGGAACCTACACGCCCGAGTTCGATGTGAAGACAGGCAGGAACCTCACCAAGGAGCTTGGCTTGCCGAGCATTACGGCGGGTGGCATGCCGATGTTCGCATTCGGCCTAAGCGCGTTCGGAAACATCGGTTCTCAGGGGTCAACGCTAAACGATAACGTGGAAGAGCGCTATAACGTGGCCGATATCGTGTACGTCACGCGGGGCCGAATGTCCTGGAAGTTCGGCGTGGACCTCACGCATGCGCTCATGAATGTGACTCCGCTGTATGCGGCAGCTGGAGGTAATTACGCGTTCAGCAACTTGCAGACGAACTCGTTGGGTACAAGTTCCGGGACGGGCGGCATCGCGTTCGCCACGTTCCTTCTGGGCATACCGAATACCGTGGCCCAGCGGAACGTGATCATTCCCTATTACTATCGTTGGAACAGCGGTGCAGCCTTTTTGCAGAACGACTGGAAAGTGAAGCCGAACCTAACGCTGAATCTCGGCTTGCGCTATGCGCTGCAATTGCCGCGCACTGAGAAATACAACCATCAAGGCGTGTTCCGGCCGGATCTGGCAAAGGACTTCACCCTGCCTACACCGGCAACGCTGGTCACGGGACAGACGCTGACTTCCGCGTCCGTGGCGCCGTTTGCGTATTCGGGAATGGGCGGGCGCTCGCAGTATCTTTATGACCCTCATTACCTGGACTTCGAACCGCGATTCGGATTCGCATGGTCTCCGAAAATGCCGGGTATGCGCAACATGGTGGTACGAGGAGGATACGGACTCTCGCACGCGCCGCTGACGGGCAACAATCGCTTGCCGAATCCGGATTTTGGCGCACCTCTCAACTTCACGTCAACGTCAGGTCAGGTAAATCAGAACTACCTGATGAGGCTTTCCAGTAACCCGCCACTCATTACGCCGGTTCCCGTGGATCAGTACCTGAGCATTCCGCAGGACGGACTCGTGTATCTGGGTGGAGTCAACATCCCCGGATTCGTCATCTCGAATAACAACAAGACTCCGTACTCGCAGAACTGGAATATGACGCTGACGTGGCAGCTACAGCAGCGAACGACGGTGGAAGTTGCGTATGTCGGGAACAAAGGTACGCATCTTTTTCTGCCGGCCGTGAACGTGAACCCGAGGCCGTTCGATTATGTGAACGCGCTGGACGCAGCGAACCTCAGTCCGGATAACAGCGTGACGGATCCGCTGCAGAGGAGAGACACTGCCGGCCGCATCATCAACGTGCCTCGCGGCAGCCTGGCCAGCCGGTATATGGGCATCGCGACGCTGAACACCTTCTACGATGCTTCGGCGAACAGTATCCGCCATGCAACGTACATCAATGTGACCCGGCGTGCGGCGAATGGACTGACTCTTCTCTCGAACTATACGTTCGGCAAATCGATCGACGATGCTTCCGATGCCAGCCCTGACAAGAACGTGCTGAGCACCGGAACAGTGGGCGGCGGGCAGATGTCATCGGGAGGAACGCGGCGGAATGACCGCTCGGTCTCCAGTTTCGATATCAAGCACAACTTCAACGCGACGGCGCTCTATGATCTGCCGTTCGGACGAAACCGCCGGCTGCTGGCGAAAAGCTGGATGCCGTTGCGCGAAGCCGCTAGCGGCTGGACTCTCTCGGGAGTCTTTCGCTTGATGGGCGGATATCCGGCCGTTGCTACGCTTTCGGATGCGAACTTCCTGGGCGGTCCGACGCATACCATTCGGCCGAACATTGTTCCCGGTGTACCGCTGCTGAATCCGCTGTACGACCGCAATTGCCCGACAGGCAACTTGTGCGAGCCGTATCTGAATCCAGCGGCTTTCATACGGACCCCGCGCGGCCAGCTTGGCGATGCGCCACGGACGCTCGATGGAGTGCGCGGGCCGATGCAGCGCTATTTCGATGGCTCCATACAGAAGAACTTTTCGCTCGGCGAACGGCGGAGGCTGCAGTTCCGCATGGACCTGATCAACGCTTTCAATCATCCGGTGTTTCGCGTCAGCCCGAACAATGGAGGCGGCACGGATCTGTACACGGCTCCGTCCACGAATCCGATGACTGCGGCGGAATACGACACGTGGGCGCGACAGAATGGACAGCCCCTCTCCACCTCGACGGCTGGTACGGTACAGTTAGCTTCTATTCAACAGTTCATTACCGGGAACCGGAACCCAACCGGTGCGCTGCCGGTAGACTTTTTCTCAATGCAGGTGCCGCAGGGCTTCGTGTCGAAGGACGCGAATTCATTCGATGTGCGCAACATGGACGGCTTCAAGCTTTACCGTTTGCGTCAAGCATGGACGAACGGCGGCCAACTCTATGCGCCGCCGGTTCAACGCTACATACAGTTCGGAGTGAAATTGTTCTTCTGACAGGGAGCGTATCAGCGCGCAGGAAGGGCAGCCTGCGGCCTAGGCGAGCGGAAGGCTACTGCCCGCTCTCGTCTGCTCGTCGTGGAAAGCGATGACTTCCGGTGTGAGGCCCCCGGCAACTGAGCCGACGTCCTGCAGGTAGCGGCATGTCGCGAAGTTTTGAGATTTCGCTTCGTACAGAGAAATCCACTGCGCGTAGCGGTTCTCGACTTGGGGCGTTTCGAAAGGGAAGGTTGCCGGTGGCTTGTACGTTTGACAGCGCCACGGCTTCGGCGTCAGCCGCGCCCGGAACGATTCCTGCATACGGCAAAGCCGAACATAGAGCGGGTCGGATCCGAAATCCTTCAAAATGGATTCCGCCCCGGCACTGCCAGGTTCAAACTCGCGGCTATCGATGATGACGCGGAATCCCGCTGCGGTCTGGTAGACGCGCCCGTGCAAACCGTTGCGTTGTGTGGCGTCGATGATTCTGTCCAAAGGGGTTGTGCGCCTCGGAGGTTCAGGGGCTTTCTTACCGAACAGGGAGGAAAGGAATCCCGAAGCGCCCGGGGCCGAGGGCGCCTCCTCCGGATGATCGACATCGATGAACATGAGCCGGGAGGTATTCAACACGAGCGCACCGTATGCGTTTCGCGTTACAACCGCGTCCTTGGAGAATTCCCGGATGACCGGTTCGGGCAGAGGCCGTTCGCCATATAGATAATGCCGGCGCTCCGCCTTCCCGGAGGCGATCCAAATGGCCACTTTCTGAGCCGTCTCAATGGCTTGGCGCCGCGCAGCGTCCAGGCTTTCGTTCGACCAGCCACGAGCCGTGATGCGCATCCCCCGCGCCTCGGCGGAATCCCGAATCCAGTAACGTGCAAGTTTCACGCGTTTGAGTATAGTGGAGGCGATTCGACACCTGTAACCGAAGTCGCACGGGGTACGTTCCAATACTGAGCCCTGGCTCTGGAAAGTGAGAGTTGTATGCGTCTTGCCTACTTGGCCGTGTTGGCTTTGGCAACGGCTGGAATGCTTCCGGCCGCTGACGACAATGTCGCCGTATTCAAGAGCGAAGTTGCCCTCGTCCGGGTAGACGCGCAAGTGGTTGACCGGTCCAATCGCGCTATCACCGGACTACAAAAAGAGGATTTCGTCCTGCGCGAGCAGGGCAAAGTGCAGGAGATTCGTAACTTCGCGAAAGAGGCGATGCCGGTCGACATCCTCCTCCTCTTTGATGTGAGCGCGAGCATGCGCCCCCATGTGCAGAGAATTGCGGATGCGGCTCACGATGCACTGAATGTGTTGGGGCCGGACGATCGCATGGCCATTATGGTCTTCGACCGGAGCACGCGGGTCCGCATGGGTTTCAAGAGCCCCGAGTATGCGTTAGGCGAGATGGACAGGCTTCTGCGGCAGGAGACCTTCGACGGGGGCACCGATATTACCCGGGGCCTTCTCGATGCAGCCCGTTACATTGGCCGCGAAGGACGAAGAGACGCCCGGCGCGCCATCGTAATCCTTACCGACGATGCAACAGAGAAAGAGCGCAACGAGCAGGCGGTGCAGCGCGCCCTGGTAAAAGCGGATGCCGTGCTGAGTGCGTTGATCGCCCCGGACGCAATGCAGGGACGCTACGGGCAGGGTTACCCCGGCGGGGGCCGGCGCGGAGGCAGTTATCCGGGGGGCGGTTATCCCGGGGGCGGTGGGTATCCCGGTGGCGGCTATCCTGGCGGCGGGATCGGCGGTCCGCTGGGCGGAATCATTCTGGGACCACGCGGCGGCAGTCGAGGGCCCTACGGTGGACGCGGGCCCGTAATGCAGAGGAGCCACACTCAATCGGCTGGTACCGAGGCGATCGCCCGCGCGTCCGGCGGAGACAGCTTTCCCGTGGAGGACGCATCGGCACTGGAGAATACCCTGTCGCGTCTCCGGCACCGGTACGCGTTGCACTTCCATTTACCGCCTGAGGCGAAACCCGGCGAGGAACGCAACATTGACGTAACGTTGTCCGCTGCTGCGATGCGGCGCTATCCGGATGCGGAAGTGCGCTACCGGCGAGCGTACCTGAGCCCTGGCGGCTCTGGCGGCGGCGAGGAACCGTCGTACTCCTCTGAGCCCACCCAGGTGACTCGCGTTCCCTCATCACCGCAGCCGGAGGGAGAAACGTCCGGGCCACAACCCGGGTGGCCTCAGCAATCGCAGCAGCAGCCGGATGACGAGCGACCCCGGTTGCGGCGTCGTCCGGCCGTCAATGACCCGAGCGGCACGCGAGGTCCGTCGGTGATTCCGGCTACCGACAGCCCCGAGCCTCCGGCGGCTGTGCCGCAACAGCAGCAAGCCCCAGCGCAGGCGCAACCCGCTTCGCCGCAGAAGGGCGGTTGGCGGCGTGTGGATGACAACGGGAACGATGTCGACCAACAGGGCGGCTTCAAGCGTGTAAAACCAAACGACCAATAGCGCCGGGATAGCATGGAAGTTTCACCCCTTCCATGCTGAAGATCGATCGCTCGCTTACTCCAGCCGCGCTTTTGCCCGGCATACAGCGGCTATGGGACGCCTCTGCCGCGAAGATTCTTTCCATCGAAGACGCGCACCGGCCTGAGAATGGCGCACCGGTGTTCACGGTTCGCGGAAGCTACACCAGCCGCGGTTGGACCGAATGGACACAGGGATTCCAGTTTGGCTCCGCGCTGCTGCAGTTCGATGCGACGGGTGACGCGGGATTCCTCGAAACCGGCCGGCAACGCACCCTGCAGTTGATGGCCTCGCATGTAAGCCACGTAGGCGTGCATGACCACGGCTTCAACAATGTCAGCACGTATGGCAACCTGCTCCGGCTCTTGAAGGAAGGTGCGTATGAAGGCAGCGCATGGGAGCAGAATTATCTCGAGATGGCACTGAAGGCTTCCGGTGCCGTGCAGGCCGCGCGCTGGGCCGATGTTCGCGATGGTGGGTTCATCTATAGCTTCAACGGACCGCACTCGTTGTTTGTCGATACGATTCGCACCGTGCGCGCATTATCGGTAGCGCACAGACTCGGACACGTGTTGATGGGAGAAAACGATAAGACGATCTCTCTCCTCGGGCGAGCGATCATGCATTGCCGAATGACCGCCCGGTATTCGGTCTATTACGGCGAAGGGCGGGATGCCTATGATTTGCGCGGCCGCACCACGCACGAGGCCGTGTTCAATCGCAATGACGGTAACTTCCGCTGTCCGAATTCGCAGCAAGGGTTTTCACCATTCACCACCTGGACGCGGGGCCTTGCCTGGGCCATGTGCGGCTTTTCCGAACAATTAGAATTCCTGGACACGATCAGCGACGCGGAACTTGAGCCGTTCGGGGAACGAGCAGAAATCGTGGCTGTATTCCGGAAGGCCGCCGAAGCAACCTGCGATTTCTTCATCGGGAACACGCCGGTCGACGGAGTGCCATATTGGGATACCGGAGCGCCGAACCTGTGGAAACTCGGGGCGTATCTGGACCGGCCTTCGGAGCCGTTCAATGATTACGAGCCTATCGACAGCTCCGCGGCTGCCATCGGGGTGCAGGGGCTGCTGCGCTTGGGTTCCTGGCTCACCAAACATGCCGAACCCGACCGGGGCGCACACTACACGCAAGCGGGGCTAACTACGCTGCGCGCATTGCTCGGTGAGCCCTATCTCAGCACGGATCCGAACCATCAGGGGCTGCTGCTGCACTCTGTCTATCACCGCCCGAACGGTTGGGATCACATTCCCGACGGACGCAAGGTGCCCTGCGGAGAATCCAGCATGTGGGGCGATTACCATTTGCGTGAGGCCGCGCTCTACGTCCAGCGCCTTGCTGTGAATAAGCCGTATCTGACATTTTGGTGCTAGCCGGATGACCTTTCTTCGCTCCGTCTGGATTTGGTTTGCAACTACCGCGCTGGTAGCTTTTTGGGTGCCGTTGATGGGTCTTGTGTGGCTGCTCGATCGGGACCCGCTGCGGCGCCGCACCGAGTTTGTCTTTCGCGTGCTCGGGCGCATGGTCGGGAAGGTACACCGTTGGCGCTTGCACTTCAAAGGGCTGGAAAATCTTGATCCGAATCGCGTGTACATCGTGGTCAGTAATCATCAGTCGCTGGTGGACATCCCGCTCATCGCTCATCTGGACCTGAGCGCGAAGTGGCTGGCCAAAGCGGAGCTTTTTCGCGTCCCGATGTTCGGCTGGATGATGCGCATGTCGAGGCACATTCCGGTGGAGCGTTCCGAGAAGCGGAAAGCCGCCCACGCGCTATTGCAATGCGCGAGGACTTTGCGGCAGGGTTGCTCGGTCGTATTCTTTCCTGAAGGTACCCGGTCGCCAGGGGGCGAAGTGCTCCCATTCAATGACGGTCCCTTCCAGCTTGCTATTCGTGAGAAGGTGCCCGTGCTGCCGCTCGCGGTGGAGGGCTCGGGCGCGGCCCTGCCCCGCGGCACGTGGCTGTTCGGGGGCCAGCAGGATATCCACCTCACCGTTCTTCCGCCAGTTAATTCGACCGGCGCTGAGGTTGCTGATCTGCGTGAACGCGTCCGGCAACAGATCAGTGATACCGTGCGGGAGATTCGGCAGAATTCCTGAGGTGCTGAATAGAGACCACAGGAGAGAACCTGTACAATTCTTCTGTGCACAATTACGGCCGTCGCAAGTTTCTGAAGTCTCTTAGTGCCGGCGCCGCGGCTCTCACGGTTCCCCGTCACGTCCTGTCCGCTCCGGCTCAGCCGAAGCCGAATATAGTTCTGATCTACGCAGATGACGTCGGCTATGGCGATCTGAGTTGTTACGGGGCCACGCAGGTCAGGACGCCGAACCTGGATAAGCTGGCGGGCGCAGGCGTTCAGTTCTCGAACGTGCACGCCTCATCGGCCACGTGCACGCCGTCGCGGTATTCGTTGCTCACGGGAGAATATGCGTGGCGCAAGCAGGGAACCGGCGTTCTGCCGGGCGATGCCCGATTGATCATCGAACCCGGCCGTCCTACCCTACCGTCCACGCTCAAGGCGCAAGGCTATCGCACTGCCGCGGTCGGAAAGTGGCACCTGGGACTCGGCTCCGGCAATATCGATTGGAACGGCGAGATTCGTCCCGGACCAGCCGAAGTCGGATTCGATTATTCGTTCATCATCCCTGCTACCGGTGATCGCGTGCCTTGCGTCTTCGTCGAGAACCAGCGCGTTGTGAATCTCGATCCGAAAGATCCCATCCAGGTCAGCTACACCACTCCGTTTCCGGGCGAGCCCACCGGCAAGGCGAATCCCGAGTTGCTCAAGATGAAGCCGAGTCATGGCCACGATCAGGCGATTGTGAATGGCGTGAGCCGCATCGGTTATATGAAGGGTGGCAAATCGGCTCTGTGGGTGGATGAGGATATCGCCGACGTACTCACCAGGAAAGCCGTAAACTTCATCGAGCAGCAGAAGACGAATCCGTATTTCCTCTACTTTGCTACCCATGACATCCACGTGCCGCGTATTCCGAACCGCCGGTTCGTTGGCAAGACCAGCATGGGACCGCGCGGTGATGCGATCGCCGAGTTGGACTGGTGCGTCGGCCAGGTGCTCGCCGCACTGGACCGCACAGGTCAGGCGAAGGACACGCTCGTTATGTTTTCGAGCGACAACGGACCTGTTGTGGATGATGGCTACCGCGATGATGCCGTGGAGAAACTCGGCGCGCATAAACCAGCCGGACCTTTGCGGGGTGGCAAATACAGCAACTACGACGGTGGGACGCGCGTGCCGATGATGGCCCGATGGCCAGGACACATCCAGCGCGATTCACACTCCAACGCTCTCATCAGCCAGGTCGATCTGTTCTCTTCCTTTGCATCTCTCACCGGCCAAAAAGTTCCTGCAGGCGCGGCGCCCGATAGTGTAGACGTCCTGCCTGCTCTCCTCGGCCAGTCGAAGACCGCGCGGCAAAGCCTGGTCGAGCATGCCGGTTCCCTCGCGCTCATCGAAGGCAATTGGAAGTTGATCGCACCTTCAAAAGGCGCCAAGATGAACCGCAACACAAATACGGAACTGGGCAACGATCCAAGCCCGCAATTATTTGATCTTGCGGCGGACCTCGGCGAAAAGAATGATGTGGCGGCGCAGAATCCGGATCGCGTAAAAGCGATGACGGCCACACTCGACCGGATCCGCACCGGCTCTGGACGTTGAGCTTTTCCTCGAGCGGCCGGCTGCCGTGATAGTGATATTCTTGCCGGGCGTGCCGCTGAATGGCACGCTGCTACCAGGAAATCAGGGAACGCATATGCGAAGAGAGCTTCAGATTGGGTTGATCCTCGTTGCCCTTTGGTCTTTGATGCCGTTATGCTCAGGCCAACAGCCGACCGCACAAGTGACTGGTCTCGTCACCGATTCAACGGGAGGCGTGATTCCAGACGCGGATATTCGGGTCACCAATGTGGACACGGGTGTGCGGGTGGACGCAACTTCGAACGAAAGCGGCAACTACGCTGTTTCCAACCTGGCGCCGGGCGACTACCAGATCACGGTCATGAAGGACGGATTCACCACCGTTCATCGCGGCGGGATCAATCTGGTGGTCAGCCAGGTCGCCAGGCTCGATTTCAGCCTCTCGGTCGGCAGCACGAAGGACACAATCGAGATCAAAGCCACAGCGCCGCTGCTCGAGAGTTCCACCGCATCCCTCGGCCAGGTGATTGAAACTCGCGCCGTGTCCGACCTGCCCTTGAACGGCCGGAACTTCCTCCAACTCGCAAAACTCTCTACCGGCGTGCTCGAGCCGAAGCCGGGCGATCGCAACGCTGCCGGCGGCTCTTTCATCGCCAACGGTGTACGGGCACAGCTCAACAATTTCCTCCTCGATGGCGTCGACAATAACGCGAAGGTCGTCGATCAGCAGAACAGTTCTCCAGTGGTCGTTCAGCCGTCGGTGGATGCCGTTCAGGAGTTCAAAGTTGAGACGAACAACTACTCTGCGCAGTACGGCTACTCGGCGGGCGCTGTAGTGAACGCCACTATCAAGGGAGGTACGAATCAACTGCATGGCGGGGTCTTCGAGTTTCTCCGGAATGATCTGTTCGACGCGCGCAACTATTTCGCCAGCCCTGACGCGGTCAAACCTGAGCTTCGCCGGAACCAGTTCGGCGGTACGCTCGGCGGTCCCATCGTCCGCAATAAAGCATTTCTGTTCGGCAGCTTTGAACAAACGCGCGAGCGAGATGGTATCACTTACGTCACCACCGTTCCCACGGCGGCAATGCGCGCCGGCGATTTTACGGGCCAGCCAGTGATCTTCGATCCCAATACGACCAAGAATCTCGGAGGCGGCATCTATTCCCGAACCGCTTTTCCGAACAACAAGATTCCTCTCAGCCGCTTCGATCCGGCAGCACTGAAACTGCTCGCGATCTTTCCCTCGGCGACGACCGGCGGTAGCTTCAACAATTACGTGGTGAGCCCTGTCCAATCGCTCACAACCAACCGCTTTGATTTTCGGCACGACTTCCAGATATCGCAGAGCGACGACCTGTTCGCGCGGTACAGCTATTTCACGAATGACTATACCTATCCCGGTCCGTTCGCACCTCCACTCGTCGGCAGCACCACGTTTCAAAACTCGGTGAAGGCGACCCTCGGCAATGGCGCGGGATTCGGCGAGACGCATATATTCAATGGCCGGATGGTGAACGAGTTCCGTGCCGGCTACAACCGAATACAGGACAACCTCGACCCATTTGTGAACGACTACATCGACGATCAGTTCAGTCTCGGAGGCATTCCTAGACAGCCGGGCGTCTCAGGTTTGCCGAGCATTTCGATTTCGGGGCTGACCACCATCGGAGAAGCCACGTTCCTGCCGAACAGCAAAATATCGGAGGCGCTGACCTTCGAAGATCACGTTTCTTTGTTGGTGGGCGCGCACAGCCTGAAATTTGGCGGGAGTTA
The DNA here is from genome assembly GCA_964464925.1 of uncultured Solibacteraceae bacterium. GTDB lineage: Bacteria > Acidobacteriota > Terriglobia > Bryobacterales > Bryobacteraceae > CAYXLI01. The sequence goes on from CAYXLI010000052.1 coordinate 22,605, forward strand.
CCGGTTCGTTCGCAGTTGGTATGCGATTTCGTCCGCGGCGAGAGGCACCTACAACTTCAATGGCGGCTTCTCGCAGGATCCTCAGAATCGCTCGAAGACGGGTGCTGGTCTCGCCGACTTCATCCTCGGAGTTCCCAATAGCAGCGGCATCAGCAACTTTCTGCAAGGCGACCTGCGCAACAAGTATTACGGACTCTTTCTCCAGGACGACTGGAAAGTGTCTACCAGGCTCACTCTTAACGTGGGCCTGCGCTATGAGGTTTGGACCCAGCCTGTGGAACGGACCGACCGGCAGGCGAACTTCTTCCTGGCGGACCGCAAGCTTGCCTTTGCGGATAACAAGGTTCCCGATGGCGTGCCCGCTTCCGTTGTCGAAAACGTTCCGGGCGGGATCGGCAGCCGGTCTTTGATGAAGAGCTTCTATACGAATCTGGCGCCGCGCCTGGGCTTCGCCTATCAGGCATCTTCCTCGTTCGTCGTGCGCGGCGGCGCTGGCGTCTTTTATGCGGATACTCCCTTTATCGGCGCCTCCGGCCGCCTTCCTGCGAATCCGCCCTACGCCATCAGCAACACCTATGCCACGGACAACATCACTCCGATCGTTCTGCTCAGTTCCGGCTTTCCTGCCGGCGCCGTGACTGCGCTTGACTTCAACAGCGTCAATCTGGTGTCCTTCGCTCCCGACCTCAGGAACGGCACCGTCTATCACTGGAGCCTCGGAGTGCAGAAACAAATTGGGCAGTTTGTGTTTGATGCGAATTACGTCGGCACCCGCGCCGTGAACATGCCGCTCGGCTATAACGCGAACCAGGCCTTTGCCGGTCCTGGCTCGGTTGCGTCACGGCGCCCCTATCCGGGCTTCAACAACATCACGATGCAAATCCCTGCCGGCGTCTCCCGCTATAACGCGATGGAAATGCGGGCCGAGCGCCGCTACTCCAGCGGCTTCTCCCTGCTCGCCTCCTACACGTTCAGCCGCTCGCTTGACAATGGCGGCGAGCAGTTGATTGGAGACCTCAACCTCCGCAACGTCCAGAACATCAATTGGGAGTATTCGCTCAGCGCGGGCGATGTCCGCCATCGCTTCGTCGCAAGCGCGCTTTATGACCTTCCCTTCGGCCGGTCGCGCCGTTTCGATCTAAAGAATGCTATTGCGAACGCGGTGGCCGGCGGATGGCAGTTGAATACGATCGTCACACTGCGAACAGGCCAGCCGTTTACTCCATCGCTCGGCGTGAGCAGCGCCAACACCGGCGACGCCCGCCCCAACCGCATCGGCGACGGCAATCTGCCGGGCGGACAGCGTTCCATCCTGAACTGGTTCGACAAATCCGCGTTCGCTGCGCCCCCTCAATATCAATACGGCAACGCCGGACGAAACATCCTCTTCGCGCCCGGAGCGGCCAACGTCGACCTGAGCCTCTTCAAGCGATTCGCTCTCACGAAAGTGACCGACAGGGCCGAACTGCAGTTGCGTGCCGAGGCATTCAATTTCCTGAATCACCCGCAGTTCGGCCGCCCGAACAGCCGCGTGGATATCGCCCAGGGCGGTACAATCACCGGGCTGTCCACATCCATGCGGCAAATGCAGTTCGGTCTTAAATTCTTATTCTGATGAAAACGGAATCTACAAACATTACCCGCCGCTCTCTTCTGGGATCCGCACCTGCTGCGCTCGCCGCGGGGCCACTGGCCGCTCAATCCGCTAAAGCAGAGAAGCCGAATATCATTCTCATCATCTCGGACCAGTTCCGCTGGGATTGTGTGGGAGCGATGGGTCTGAACCCGATGAATCTCACGCCGAACCTCGACAGCATGGCGAGGCGAGGCGTCATGTTCCAGAATGCGTTCTGCAACCAGCCGGTCTGCGCACCCGCGCGTGCCAGCCTGTTTACCGGTCAGTACCCGAGCAAGCACGGCGTCTGGCGCAATGGAATTGGCCTCAATGAGAACTCCGAAACTATGGCGAAGTCCCTGCGCCAAGCCGGATATTCAGCCAACTATATCGGCAAGTGGCATCTGGCTGGAAACGCTCCGGGCGCAGCCACGGAATCCGCAGGTCCGGTGCCGCTGTCCCGCAGGGGAGGTTTCAACGATCTTTGGCAAGGCTCCAACTTGCTCGAGTTCACGTCGCACCCATACGAGGGTGATCTGTATGATAACGACGGCAAGCCGATCCACTACTCGGGCGTTTACCGCACTGATTTCATGACGTCACTCGCGCAGCGTTTCCTGCGCTCCGCAAAATCGCCGTTCTTTCTCACGCTGTCCTACCTGGAAGTTCACCATCAGAACGATATCGACGCTTTCGTACCGCCCAAGGACTTCGCCGGCCGCTACAAGAATCCGTTCGTGCCCCAGGATCTGCGACCTCTTCCTGGAACGTGGCCGAGCCAGTTGCCCGATTATTATGGGTGCGTTGCGAAGATGGATGAGACGGTAGGCACGCTCCGCAAGACGCTCACCGAAACCGGACTGGATAAGAACACGATTGTTGTCTTCATCAGCGACCACGCATGCCATTTCAAGACGCGCAACCCTGAGTACAAGCGCACTCCGCATGAGAGCTCCATCCACATCCCGCTCATCATCGAAGGTCCGGGGTTCAACCGCTCGCGGATTGTTCCCGAGCTGGTAAGTCAGGTGGACCTCGCGCCCACCCTGCTGGCCGCGGCCGGTGCGGCGATTCCGGGTTCGATGCAAGGCCGGAATTTCATCCCGCTTCTGGATGGAGCCGCCACGGACTGGCGCAACGAGGTGTATTTCGAGATGAGTGAGTTTGTCACCGGGCGCGGCCTCCGCACACCGCAATACACGTACGCTGCCGCTGCCCCGAAGCGTCCGGGGTGGAAGCCCGTTCCCAGAAGTGACGAGTATGTCGAGTTCATGCTGTATGACCTCTACGCCGATCCTTATCAGCACGTGAATCTCGCCGGCCGCCGCGAATATGCCAAGGTTTCGGAGCAGCTTCGTGGCCGGCTTGGCGATCGGATATTCGAGGCCGGGAATGTGAAAGCGGCCATCCAGCCGCCGTTCTTTCCTTATCCATAAAGATATGAGTACGGGAATCCATCGACGCAGCTTGTTGGCGGGTACGTTCGCGGGCGCGGCTCTTCGTCCGGAAGCCGAAGCGGCACCATCGCGGCCAAACATTCTGCACATCATGACGGACCAGCAGCAGTGGGCGACCATAGCCGGACGGTCGCTCTGCCGCATGCCGAACCTCAACCGGCTGGCGAACTCCGGTATGTTGTTCGAGCGGTCCTATACGCCGTCCGCGGTCTGCTGCCCGGCACGCGCCATGATCCTCTCCGGCGCTTACCACTGGCACAACGGTGTCTACAATCAGGTACACTCGCCGCCATCTGTGCACCGCGACATGAATTCCGGCGTGGTGCTCTACTCAAATCGTCTCCGTGACGCCGGGTACCGTCTAGGTTATGTCGGAAAATGGCACGCCTCCTACGTTCGCACGCCCATGGACTTCGGATTTCACGAAGTCGCGGATCTGCAGGGCTGCGATCCGCGCCTCATCCGGTCGCTCAATACCAACCCGGATCATGTGGAACGCCCTGCGAGTCCGCTGAAGGCGGTCCCGGTTCGGCGCATGCAGTGGCCCGGCTCCGAACCGTTTACGATGTGGGGTTACCGCGACGGCTCTGAGGAAGCGACGGCCGAGCATTACCGCGCTGAATGCGCGATTCGCATGATGAATCGCTTCGCTCGCGAGTCAAAGCCGTGGCATCTGGAAGTTCACTTCATCGAGCCGCATGATCCGTACATGCCGCTCAAAAAATACCTTGATCGTTACGATCCGCGTGCGATACCGATTCCCGCGAGCTTTCAGGAAACCTTTGCCGGAAAGCCCGGGCTGCACAAGCGAGAATCGGAAAGCTGGGGCAAGATCACCGAAGACGATTACCGGGCGAGCCGTGCACATTATTACGCCTATGCCGAACAGCTCGATTTTCAAATCGGCCGTCTGCTCGATGCGCTAAAGGCGACCGGACAGGAGGACAACACCATCGTCGTGGCGACCACGGATCACGGCGATATGGTGGGCGCCCACCGTATGTGGGTGAAGGGCTGGATTCCTTATGAGGAATGTTATCGAGTTCCCTTCATCGTGCGATGGCCCGGCCGAACTGCTCCAGGTTCAAAGTGCTCCCATCTCATCCAGACGCACGATCTGGCGCATACCTACGTTGCCGCCGCCGGTGCTAAGCCCATGCCATTCCCGGACGGCCGGGCCCTTCAGCCGCTCTTTGAGAATCCGCGCTCGACACAGTGGCACGACCAGATTCTTTGCGCTTATTACGGCGGCGAGTTTCTGTACACGCAGCGCATCGCGATCACTGAGCGGTTCAAATACGTTTTCAACGGCTTCGATATAGACGAGTGCTACGACCTCGCCGAAGATCCGGAAGAAATGCGCAACCTCATCGCGACAGGCGGCAAACCCGCAGAAGTGGATGATATGAGGGCTCGCCTGTACGAGATGATGAACCAGTTCGACGATCCGTACGGCGATATGAAACAGGCTTCAGCGCCCATGCGCGGCGATCGGTACTGCGCCCCACGATATCTGCCCCGGGGCAAACGGCTAGGCTAGCAACGCCATTCCGACCTATGGTTTCCAGATTGCGACCGGATCTGTTCTCCGTACAAAGGCA
>CAYXLI010000053.1:0-23868 GCA_964464925.1 uncultured Solibacteraceae bacterium
TCTGCATCTTCTCAGGCCTCTGATTCCGAACCACTTCTCATTTTTTGACCATACGAGGTGAAGGAACATTCGCGGTGAAGAAGTGAGCGTGAGCAAGAAGCAGAAAAAAAACCCGAGGTGGCTTGTGCGTTCGTAGTGGAAAACGGAAGAGGACCCGCAGACGACGTCACGGCCACTCACGTTGAGGTCAAGGCCGCACATAATCGCCGAACGAGCGCTGGAAACGCATGGGCGTGAGGACGAACGTCGAGCTCGACAATGTCAGTAACGGTCCGGCCAACGTGTAAACTCCGCTGAGAGTGCGGCCGTCCGATGTTCGCATTTGCCAGTTCCCGTGATTGATCGTGATCTTTCCCGACATGAATGCGGTCCCTGGCGGGCAGTATGGAGTCAAGGTATAACTCCCGTCGGCCCCGATGTGCATGGTGCAAGGGAGGCGACTCAAGCCGTCCAGAGCGCTTCCCCCGCTGTTTGCCTTTGGTCCGTCCCACGGCTCCCATGTGCCGACCACATTCTGATCCACCGCATCATTCTGATGCGTACCAGTTCCGTCCGGCCGGGTCTGCCACAACCATATGCCTGCGCCGATTGCCACGCACAATGCCAGCACGCCGACCGCGCTCCCCCAATGTGACGGCGGCTTCCCGGCGGCCGGCGGCGCGATGCCCAGCGCCATCATCCACGAGTCAACAGCCCAACCGGCGAGTTCATTCGTGAGAGCATGCTCATCGGCCAGTTTTTGTATCAACCTTGCCCGCAGCGCGGTCTTGGGTGTCGCGCTTTGTTCCACCGACAACGATCGCGGAACCCCCGCCCGCACCGCAGTCACGATTACCGCAATTTCGCGCCGGCACTCACCGCAGACGTCCCGCAGCACAGACTCGCACAAACTCGCGTCCTGGAGAATCCGGTCGCCGAACTTCTGGTCCGCGACCACTGCTTGAAGCTGCCTGCGAGCCTTGGCCCCATTGTTCTCCTGCTGGTCCGGCATATTAAAGGCTCCGTCCCGAGGCGGCTTCTGTGACTGACAGAGCCGTTGGGAACATTTCATGCTACAACACGCGAGCGTCGGACTTCTGGCCACCGATGGCCCAATCTAAAGCTTGGGTTACTCGCTCGTGACGATCAATTTGCCAAATGGGGATAGCCCCATAGCGAAAGAAGATTATTCCGCATTTGTCGGAAATGCCCCTCCATGCACGCGGAATAGGAAGAGCCGTAGACCCATGCACACCGTAGCTGGATCGCGTAGTAGGCTCGGGTACCCCACAGCGGGCGCGACATCTCCGCCGCCATTTGGCGCACGTGCTCGCGGATCGCAGGGAGCGCTTTGACGTTCTCCAGTTCGCGATCGATGGTCGGTTCGAGGGAGGCATCGAGTTTCAGTGCATGCACGCGGATCGTTCTGCGAGTAACGCTTCACTGCTTCGTCTACCAGATCGTCGAATGCATAGGACGGCGGAGGAGCAGGACGAACGGACTGTGCCGCCGTTCGCGCCTCACCGATCATCGTTGCAAGGCGTCTCTCTACTCCGGAATCGCGCCGCCGGCATACGCGAGATCGGTGTCGGCTTCGCGTCTGCGACCCATCCTGTAAAGGACAATCGCTCGGTGGCAACACAGTGAAATGTGGTTCGGATCGAGTTCCAGCCCGGCGTCGAATGCAGTGAGCGCTGTTCGGAGCTCGCCTTTCATCTTGTACGCCTGTCCAAGGTTCACGTAAGTGGGGGCATCGGGTTGATGGCCAGGGCGCGCTGTAAGTCGGCGATGGCTTCATCGTATCTGCCTGCATCGAACGCGCTCCGCCCGCGCTCGAAATATTCATTGGCCCGGTTCCAGAGTGCGCCGTGCTGCGCACAGATAGGCAAGGTGAGGAGGAGAACTGCGGTCCACCGATACTGATACTGCATCGTCGATTAGTGTACCAATCCGTAATGTCCGGATGCTGCGCCGGCACGAACCGTGCCAGTGCTATCCTAAACACCCGATGGACATCCGTACAGGCGCGGGATATCCCGCTTCGGCGCTTTCGAACCTCGCGCCGCACCCGTTCGTGCTGGAGGGCGTGCAGTGCTCGTCGATGGAAGGTTTGCTGCAAAGTCTCAAGTTCGACAAGTGCGAAGTGCAAGCGCACATATGCGGCTTAGCAGGAAGAGCCGCGAAGCTGCGGGGCCAGTCCCGGAACAGCATTTGGCGGCGAAAACAGATTCTGTGGTGGAGAGGGGCTGCGATGACACGCGACGGCCCAGAGTACCAGGCGTTTCTCGATCGTGCTTATCAGGCCTTGTGCGATCAGAACGAGTCCTTTCGGAAGGCCCTGCTCAACACTGGTGACGCCGTCCTGACGCACTCGCTAGGGGAGAGCCGCACAGCGAGTACGGTGCTCACGCGCAGTGAATTCTGCTCGCGATTGATGCGTCTGCGCCACCAGCTCACACGGTCACAAAAAAAGAGAACATTAGGGTAATATTGATCGACGCTATCCGTCGTAGAAAGATGAGCGTGGATTGCACGGCCCTGTGCGGTGCTTGAGAAATACCACGCCAAGTGAAGAACCATGGATCTCCCGATGTTCAATGTTGCCCGTGATACTCGTCCGATCATCATCAAAAAGGTGAAGCAGGCGTGGGGCTGGATGGGTAATATGGCCCCATTCAGCGTCGATTACGAAGGCGAGTACTGGCCGAGTTCGGAAGCGTTGTTCCAGGCGTTGCGATTCGCTCCCGGGGATCCGGTACGGGTCGCAATCCGTTCGGCGAGTTCGGCGTTCGATGCCAAGCAGGTCGCGCTCGCGAACGCGTGTTCAATGATCGTGACGCCGCGGTCGAGCACGGACCTGGATCACATGCGAATCGTGTTACGCCTCAAAATCGACCAGAACGAGGCGGTGTTGCGGGACAGGCTCACGGCGCTGGCGAATTCCGGACAGAATCCGATCATTGAGGATTGCACGTCGCGGCCGAACGAATCGGGCTTGTTTTGGGGTGCCGCGATGATGGACGCTGACGCGGGTTCCTGGACGGGATACAACTGGCTCGGCCGCCTCTGGATGGAAATCCGCGATGAATTGCAGCGCGGATAAAATCTACGTCTCGTGGTAAGGTTCCGGCTTCTTCTCCACCGTTCCATTTTGGAGGCACGAAAACAGATGTTCAAAGCTTTATTCTTCCTGATGGCGGCCGGCACGGGGTTGTCGTATGCAGCCGAGAAACCGATGACCTGGGAAACGGTCCTGGAAACCGCATACAAGGAGGCAGTCGCCGCTCACAAGCCACTGGTGGTCTACTTCTATGGTTCGAACTGCTACTGGTGTTCGCGGCTGGACTCGAAAATCACGTTTGCTGCGCCGGAAATCGCAGGTGGTGCAGTGTACGTGCGTTTGAATCCCGATTACGACGACGCTGCCGGAAATATCTACAAACTGGCGAAAGGACTCAACATAACCCGCTATCCGACCGTCTCGGTTCTCGACGTATCCGCGACTGAAGTGAAGGAGCGATGGCGGATCGTGGGCTACAAACCGCACGAGGTTTTCTTCCCTGAGCTTTGGGCGTCGTTATCCCGTGGCCCGAAGTGAGGAGATCAGATCCAATCGCAATCGGTAGCCAAGTTGCGGCTATGGGGTACATCAAGGGCGTCGGCCGTCTCTGGGTGTAGATTCGCGAGCAGTTGCAGAGGGAGGGTCACGGCGGCACACTCCAGCGCCGCGGAGCTTCTGAGTGTGGTGCGCCGGACGCGCTCTGTGCCGGCAACCTCCTCGTTTCCAAAGCAGCGCGACCACGGTTTGCGATACGGGTCAGTGCTTGCCGACCCGATACCCCTCGTGTATGTTTGTTTGAACAACTTGAAGGTCGATCACAGGAGTTTGACTTGGCCCCGACAATACTTTCCATTCTCAGTCAAAGCCTCACCGGATGCACCCATGAGGAGATTCTCTGCCCCTACCCGCCTGCGGGTCAGCGGCCAGCGATGTGGAACCGTCCGCGTGGAACTGATTGGAACAGGCGGAGTTTTCAGGAGACGCAACAAAGTACAGGATCGGAAGGTAGTCGAAAATAGGGTCGGAAAATGTCCTGGTTTCTGCTTTAACATGGTGAACCTATGAAGAACCTTGCAAGTCCTATATTGATGATTGCCTTAGGGATCGCCGGAGCTGCCGCATCAAACCACGGCCCGGCGACGTCTGTGCTGGGTAGCTTGATTCTGGCCGGATTTGGTGTGGTCGTGCTGTTTTGTCGTCTATTCAGTAGTTTGGACGAAGGACCTGAGAACGCGTCCGGCACGCTGCTCTCGGCCGGTGACGGCGTGCTCGGGCTCGAGACCAAGGTTGAATCCGAGCCGGCCGCTCCGACCGGACAATCGCAAGCCGGTGGTTATGAGGCGCAGCAAGAGAGCGTCGACACTCCGGTGCAAGCCGCAGTCCGCGGCCTGTTGATCGAGAGCATTCGAAAAGCGCCGGTCGTCATCGAGGAACCATATGCCTGTCTTGAAATACTGCTCCGGGAACTGCCTGACGGCGCGGAAGTCCGGAGCGTCGTGGCAGCGGTTCGCACCGGCGTTGCGAACACTCTTCGCACGGAACACGCGGTCGAAAGCGGTGACGTTGACAGCCTCGCCGCAAAGCTATGCGAATCCGAAGCTATCCCCGTCGAGTTGGCGCACTGGTCTGTGCGTACCTGGGCCGAGGCATTTCGCGCGGCAAAAAAATGAATCACCGGCCGACAATCGTGAGGAGCATCAGAGCGCCTGGAGCAAAGAAGCTCCTGTCGTAGTTCCGTCAGCATGGAGGCGAAATGAGTACAGCGCGACCCTTTCATGACTCTCTGCTTCCGCCCTGGATCCGCACGCAGCGATACCGGGAGGTGGGCGTTATCGACCCTGGCGGGCCCACTCGAAAGCTTGCGTTCACGGCAGACGATCGGTTCCTGGTCGGCTCCATGCCGGCCGACCGTGCATCGCGGCTCGTTCTTACTGTTTGGGAATGCGACACCGGGCGCGAGGTGGGCCGCTTCAGGATCAGCGGCGAAGACCCGCATTTCGTATGCTCGGCCAGCGAGGTGGCCGTGGTCACCAAGCACGATTTCGCCGTTTTCGATATCTCGAGACTGTCGCCCGGCACGCTAACCGCGTGTACGTTCGGTCGTCACAACATGGAGAAACCCGGAATTCCGCTGATTGACTTCCTGATCACACTTGTCGGCAACCGTCCCGGATCTTCGCCGTCCTGGTCGCCGGACGGGCGGCGGCTCGCCGTCTGCATGACCGACGATGTGCGCGTCCACGTCGGACGGTGGCAAATCAAGATCCGCGGTCTGGACAGACCTTCGGCAGCAAGCTTCACACCGGATGGGAAATTCCTAGCGGTTGTCGCACATCGAAAGCCCTATGGCAAGGGCTTGTTCCTGCTCGACCAGGTCGATATCGAGAACGGGGAGGCTCGGATCCATTTCGCATCCGAGAAACCCTTACTGAAGCTGGATGACTTGGGACGAATGACATTCTCTCCCGACGGTCGCCGCGTACTCATCGTCAATCAGTTTTGGGCGAGGCCTGCTTTCCCGGCGAAGGGCCAGCGTGTTTTCCTGGCTGACACGGCAACGGGAGCGCCGTGTCCCCTGCCTCCCATCATCGAGCAGTGCGACGAGGATCGGCCTGTGGATTTGGCGTGGCAGCCGGACGGACAAATGGGCGGGCTGTTGTACCAGGGCGGGCGGCGATACGGCTGCGCGATCGACGGCGAAACCCTTCAGTTGCGCGATCAGATGGAAGATTGCGACGGCACGTGGGCAGAATGGCTGAATGCTCCGATGACTGGCACTGCCCTGCCGCGATCAGCGGATGGACGCCGGTTTGCGATCCGCCGCGATAACAAGATCGTGCTGTACGAATTCGACTGAGCAACTCAGTCGTCGGCGATCGCGGCCGAGTTTGCAAACCAGTGAGGGAGCACTAGGAATCGCAGGTTCGCACTCCCTTGCTATATGCTGGCAAAGATGTTGGTCGACTGGCGTAAGTACGACTCCTTCTTCAAGACGAGTAATGCAGGCACGGATGAAGAGTCTGAACCGCCAAAGAATTTGAGGGATCCGCTTTCCTGGGACACTTACGAACGAGTCGCTTTGGCCAGACGCCGGGCATCGAATCCGTTGAGCGTTGCCGATCGAGAGATCATTGAACGAACGGCTAAAGATTTACTTGGCATCTCGGCCGAACAGCCCTTGGAATTCTGGGCCTCCGCCCATCCTCCGGGACAGAATGCCAGATGCGCGTTGCGAATCGCCCGCGGAGTGCGGATCAGGGATGATCTATTGCAGAAAGCCGAAGCTCTCGGCGCGGATGAGATTGGCGTTAGCATCTATCGTTGCGCGAGTTCCCTGGGGGCACATATGTATGAGGGCCGTGTTGTACATAATGCGCCGTTACAGCACGGCCTTGCGGTACAGAAGGATCTTGCCGTTCTCAGATATCTGACGAGGTATGATGAGTCTCCCCGGGGGGCGCGGTGCCTGCAGAGTATGATGCGCGTTCACCAGTGGATCCCCGGCATTCCTTTAGAAGAGATGCACGAAAATGTGTCCGTGACTGATCCGCTCGATGAGCACGGTTGTCGGTCGCTGATCAGGAGTCTGTTTTGCCAAGTTCTTCCCGAAGTCTGGTCGGAGGTGGCTCGTGACATTCACGACCTGAGCATCGTGGGGTCAGGCATAAGAGTCGTAGAGGGATTCCCCAGACCGTGGAGATCCACTGACTTGGTCGTAACCCCTGCAAACGAGATGAAACTGATCGATGTGGGCAGCGTGATGGCCAGCCGGGAGCATCGGTCGTTCCCGTTGTTCCACGAGCATCTGATGGGTATTACCGGCAGGCTCATCCTTGCGACGGGACGATGGCCGGCATCGCCGCGGGAACTCGGTTGCGAAATTCATAAGATTTGGCTGGATGCGCCGATGGATCGTGCGTTCGTGAAGTTCGAACGCAACGAATATGATCGGTTCTCAAAAAAGTTCGTCGGGGATCTCGAGCGTTTGTATTGCGCGTCGTGAGACCTGAAAAGCACGTCGCCCCAAATTTCGCGTTCGTTTCGCGGGCTTGCTATTGCGAATCGGGCCAGGGAGGAACCAGTTTGCTTTCTCCGGGCTTGAGCCCTCCCAGGTGACGAAGTACCTTGGCATACTCGGGATGGTTCGGTGGGTAAACGAAACGCGCATCCCCGATGATTCCGTTTCTACCCTCGGCGCGCAACATGAGGACGATGGTTCCATCCGATTCCATGTGCGCCGACCCGATCGGGCGGGAATCGGATTCAGGCCGCGTGCGCGAGCCGGCAAAGTGGTGCAGGATTAGAGACGTGAGGAGATGCTAAAATCTGTGGGCATGTCGTCCGGTGCTGAGACGCAAATGCCCCCGGCCCTTGTTTCTGAAATCCAGGATGTGATTCGCGGCATCGTGCGTGCCAAACTGCGCGTGACGCTTAACCCTTCCGACTCGAGAGCTGAGAACCAGGATGCGCTCGAAGTCGCTTCCCAAGCCTGGCTGGAAATTCTCCGGCGCCTTGACTCCGAGCGGAGCGACGCGTTGCAAGACATACGGAACTATGCCTCGGTGGTGACCTACCATGTGTGTGCCGAGCATCTCAGGACGAAATATTCGGCGCGCTTCCGGCTGCAACACAAGATCCGATACCTGCTGACGCACCGCAAGCAGTTTGCTCTCTGGGATGCCGCAGGCAATGCGGTTTGCGGCCTCGCCGAGTGGAGCGACGGCAAACGCGAACTCGCTGACAGCAGCCGGATTGCAGAGGCCCGGAACTCACCCGCTGAGATCGACGGCGCCGAAGCGACCGGCGCGCCCGAAGATATTGAACCTCGAGAGTTGGAGAAGGTGCTCCGGTCGGTGTTTCTCTACCTCCGGGGGGCGGCGCCGTTTCAATCGGTTGTTGGAATCGTAGCGTCCATTCTAGGCCTGTCGTCGTTTGCTGCCGTGGATGAACTGCCGGAGCAGGCTGTTACGGGTCCGTCCGCCGAGGCACGCGCTGCTTCGCTGGAACTGCTGCGCGCGCTTTGGAGCGAGGTTGTGATTCTCGATCTCGAGTGGCGGCGAGCCCTTCTGTTGAACCCGCCGCGGGGGATGGATCTCGAGGTGTTTACAGCCAATGGGATCGCCAGTATCGATGCAATCGGCGCGGCCGTCGCTCTGGTAGCCGAACACTATGGGCAGCTTTGGACATTGCTGAACGTGGACAGCCGTACGCGATCGAAGGTGAACACGCTGGCCACGGATGCCGCCCGATTTCAGTTCCTCTGGGCCTGGTTGCCGGTGGCCGATGCGATCATTGCTCGTCTGTTGCGCTGTGAGAACCAGCGCGTTATCAATTTACGTCGCCTCGCGAAGGATCGATTGGCCGAGCGAGTCGGGCCACGGTTAAAAATCACCCGGCCCCGGTAAGGTCCGGGATGTCTGTCCGCCGTACCTTATTGAAATGCCTTCGAACGATGATTCGCTATCCCGAAGCTCTGACGGGCAAAGGCAGCCAGGCTCGCCCGCGGGGTCCCACGCGCGTACCGAGCCGCGGGTGCCGGAATTTCTGATCGACCCCGCGGCCGAGTTCTTCGACGACTTGCGGGCTGGGCACCTCTCTTACGAGATGATCGAGGCCTATGTCGAACGCCGGCTTGGACAGCAGACTTGCAGCGAAGTCGAAGCGCACGTGCATTCGTGTCCCGAGTGCGCCGGCGACGTGCAGGAACTCTCAGCGTTCGCCGCGCGAGCAACGCGCAGCCCGGAAACGGCCGCGAAGGTGTCGTGGTTCCACCGGTTTTCCGAGTTCCTGCGAGTCCCCACGGTGAGATGGGCCGCGGCGGCTGTGTGCGTGCTGACCATTGCCGGTGTTTCCTTACAGCGATTGCACCAGCCGGGAGCCGGATTGGAACAGGCCATGCCCGGTGACAGTGCGGCACCTGTACCGCCCCGAATGGAGGCGATACAGGACGGACCGACGCGAGTCGAAATACGCACCGGCAGGGTTGTGGACGGGCAAGCTTACGAGGAACGTTACGCTCCGCTCGTTGGCCGCGCGCTGACGGATCCCGATTGGCGACCGGGCGCGGCGAGTAGCACATCTGCCACGCGCAGCGAAGAGGTCGCGAGGTTGAGGCAAACACACCCGCAGAGCCACTTATTGCTGGGGGTCGTCGAAGCGAAATATGGCATGATTGCTGCCGCCCGGGAGGATTTCTTCGCTCTCCAGGCCACCAATCCGAACTCAGCCACCATCGCTCGACTGCTGCGAGCGGTGGAGGCTGAAAAAGTTGCGGCGCCGCGGTAATCATGAAACGAATTTTCCACCTAGTTAATTACGAGAATCGAAGACAGTCGATCTGAGGAGGAGAACCAAATGAACAACCGGCCAGGCGGAGTGATGACGAGATTGGGCAGTTTGCGAATGTCCGAACTGCTGCCGATGAAAAATCGGGGCAGCGAGATCGCCTCGAAGGGGTACGTCGGACCGGTGGTCGTGAGCCTTCTGTGCTTCGTGCTGTTAGCTGTAGTCTGGAAGAGCGCCGATTACTACCGCGCTGTCCTGGGCGCGTACGCCTGCGTTGCAATGACATACGTGATCTATCGCCTGTGCGGTAAGCCGAAGTCTGCGCTGGTTCTGGGCGGGGCCGCAGCCGCTACGTTTGGTTTGCTTCAATGGTCGCCGGCCTTGGATATTATCCAGGCTCTGATCAGACCGCTCTCCGGACCGATACCATCACCCGACGCACTTAAGCAGATTGACTTCATCCAAAGGCTTTGGGTATCGGTGGTCGGCATCGGGTTGTCGGAAGAACTGCTGAAGGCGCTACCGGTATTTGCAGTTCTTTTCCTCGGACGATCTCTTTTGGACGGTGTGCAACGCGACCGGTACGGCATTTGGGAACCACTGGACGGAATTGTTGTCGCGACCGCCTCGGCGGCAGGCTTCGCTTTCCTCGAGACGGTATTTCAATATGCTCGCAATCAGCAAACTCCCGTGGAGGCATTGCAACTGGAAGTCATTCGGCTTATCAGCCTGATCACCGGGCATATCGCGTACAGCGGCTACTTCGGGTATTTCATCGGCCTGTCGGTTCTCCGGCCCAAGCACAAATGGACGTTGCTCGGCATCGGGTGGTTGAGCGCCGCCGTACTCCACGGGTTGTGGGATGCATCGAACAACCTGATAGCGTTCTTCATCATCGGCGGGCTCTCGTACGTCGCGCTTATTGCCGCGATCCTCAAGGCCCGGCAACTCTCACCGACGCGCGCTGATAACTTCGCTACGCAGTTAGTCGGCGGGGGGACGGCAGCGAAGGTACGTCAGGCGCATACAACCCCGGGCGTGAGCACCACGCCGAGAGCGCACAGAAACGGCCTGGCACTCCGAATCGGGAACAAGACCGTTCCTTTGTCCAGCGGCGCACGCCTCGCGGAGGATCAACTCGCGGGGCTGACGAGCCAAGCCGGTGACAATCTCGTCGCGATGGTTGACCGCAAACCGTCGGACCCGTCCGTGTTGGGACTGAAGAACCTCTCGACGAGCACCTGGACAGTCACACTCCCCAGCGGCGAACGGCGCGAGCTTCCAAACGGCAAGAGTATCCGGCTCGACCGCGGAACTGAGATCGACTTTGGCATTGTTTTGGGTCGTATCGAGTAACTAAGGAGGACAACGTGAAAATACAAGCACTAGAGGCATTGAAGGTTTCCTATACACAGCAACGAGACACCCTGATCCAGGACGCCGCGCGATGTGAGGCGCTGCTCAGGGATGCGTGCCCGGATTGCCGGAAGGAGATATCTGTGCTGGTGAGCGTCGTCAAATCCGGGGCCGCCCAAGAGATTGCGTCAGCATCGGAATCGACGCCCTTTGCCAGCCTTCGCAATCGGCTCATTCAGCGCATCGAGGACGAGCAAGGTCTCAGCCACGAAGCTGCCACATGGGGAGTTGACGGTTGGTACGAGGTGGTCAATCGCCGTCCCGCGCCCCAGAATAATCGGCAACAAACGCCAAAGGTGCTTCCCCTTGCTCCCGCTGAGGACATTGTGCGCGATTGGAAAACGGGAAAAGAGACCAAGAATACCTATCAAGTAGAGGCGTACGTCCTGAGCCGGAAGGAGTCAGATGAAGAGCCGGGGACCATAATGGACGCGCTCACCGGCCATGGCATACCGCAAAACATCGCCGAGCAGATCTTGCTCAAACTGAGCCCTCGTAACGATTGGACCACCATTCTAGGCGGAATCGCTTTATTGGTGATGTGGCTCGTCGGGTCAGTCACTGACGCCGGCTGGTACACCGTATTTTGCCTGATCGGAGGAATTACCACTCTCGTAATGGGGATGGTGCAACGCCGTAAATGGCGCAAGTGGACCGTCTCACTCGCAATGAGAAACGCTGACGCGCGTAGGAGCAAACCATGAACTCTGTGGCCAGAGAACAGTTGATCGCCGCCTATACTGAAAAAGGCGATTTGCTCGTTCGAGATGCACAGTTGTGCGAGGCAATGTTGCTCGATCGCTGCGCCGGCTGCAAAAAGGAGATCGCCGTGCTCGTGGGCGCCGTGAAGTGCGGCGTTCCATCCGAAATAGGCTCGCGGTCCGCCTCGAGCCCGGCCGCTGCGCTACGGCAAGTGCTGATCTCCCGCATGCAGGACCAGCAGGGATTCGCGACCGACGCCGCCGCTTGGGCTGTCGACACGTGGCGCGAAGCGATCACCGGCTCCCGCGAAAAGACGACTGCGGTACAGACCGAACAACCACTCCCCAAAGTCACGGACGGTCAAAAACGTTCGAAAATGCGGGAGCACGGCATGTTTTTGATCGTTCTAGCAGTAATCATGGTCGGCGGGACCTCCTGGCAATCCGGAGAGTTGTCCATCAATTGGGCCTATGGCCTGTTATTCGCCATCGGCGTGGTGCTCTTCATCAAGGGATCGTAGAACCATGCACACGCTGCCTTGGACTGCAACAGTCACGCCGTCGGGCGTTGCGCGAACTGGGCAAGCTGTATTCAGAGAAATACTGTCCAACTCTGAGGTAATAATGACTGTTCTCCTCCGCCGACTATTTGCGGAGGGCAAATTTGGCCGGGGCCGCGCAGGTGAGTCGCCGCAAACGGGTACCCGGCTACAACCGAGAAGCATATGAATACTCTTGCCAAGGACGAGCTGAGATCTCTTTATATCGCGAATGGGCTGTCGATTGTGCGGGATGCGGGGCGATGCGAAGCTCTGTTGCGCGATCGATGTCCGGCCAGCAAAAAGGAAATAGCTGTGTTGGTGGGCGCAGTGAAGTGCGGCGTCGCCGCCGAGCTTTCCAATCGCGGCGCATCCGTTTCATCATCAGCTCTGCACGAATCGCTGGTCAAGCGGATGCAGGATCAGAACGGATTTGCAAGTGACGCCGCGGAGTGGGGCGTCGATGTATGGTCGGACGTTATTGTGGGCCGGCGCGAATACCCGGAAACTCCGAAAAGTGAGATCCCGGATCAAGCGATCGTTGCTGCCTCATTGTGGGGACGTCGATTGAATTCGCCGGAGGTTTGCGCGGCGAAAGCGTACGTTGAACGAGCACTCGCGCGCGGCAACACAGCCGAGAGTGTTCGGGACGATTTCATTCGTTGTGGTTACCCACTCCGGCTTGCCGAAGCGGTGGTCTGGCTCGGGTCGCCCAGAAGCGACCTACTAGGCGACAGGCTGATAAAGGATGGCTTCAAGGCCGCTGGGGCACAGCTACTCATAATCGCCGTCTTGTCGTGCGCGACTGGAGAACTGTGGTTTCCCCTGTTTTTGCAGATTTTATTCCTGTTGAATGTGTTCTCTATAATCGTAGGCTTCGCGGCCAATATACCGAGAAGGTTCGAACGGAGCTATTGGATGATCGTGCGACAGAAGGAGCAATCATGAACAAACGTCCGGGAGGTCGTATCGCGAATCGCCCGCTGCACCTGATCTGGCTTCTGGATCGTTCGGGTTCGATGAAAACCGACGGAAAGATCGAAGCGCTCAACACAGCGGTTCGGGAGGCCATCCCTCACATTCGGGCAACCGCGCGGCAGAATCCTGAAGCCGAAATCCTGTTGCGCGCGGTGGCATTTTCCGACGGCGCCTACTGGCACGTTGCTGATCCGACGCTGCCGGACGACTTCCGTTGGACAGATCTGACTGCGGACGGGCATACCGACATGGGGAAAGCGCTGCACCTGGTCGCCGACGAGTTGAGCGTGCCGCCGATGCCGAAAGTGGCACTTCCGCCCGCACTGATTCTCGTCTCGGATGGGCAACCCACCGATGACTTCGGCGCGGGACTGAAAGCGCTCCTCGCTTCTGAATGGGGACCGAAAGCAGTACGGTTAGCGATCGCCATCGGCCGAGACGCCAGCATATCGACTCTGCAACGCTTCATCGGCAACGACGAGTTCCATCCGTTGCAAGCCGACAACCCGCAAGCGGTTGTTGAATACATGCGGTTTGCATCGACCGTTGCAATCGAATCGGCTTCCCGGGTGCGAGGCCGAACAACGCTGGAACCCGACGAGCCCAAGCAGGATTCCGTGATGTGGTAGCGGCCTGCGAAATGTCGAAGTGGCATGCCATCGCGTCTTCGGTGCGCGGCTCCCGGCACGTCCGCACCGGGGCGCCGAACCAGGACGCGGAGGCGCACTGGTGTGATGGCGAGATCGCACTGGTGTGCGTAGCGGACGGCCACGGAAGCGCGCAGCACCATCGAAGCGATGTCGGGGCAAGCCTTGCTGTTGAAGTTGGGATCTCAGCACTGCGCGACATCGCTTGCGCTCCGAAGGAGAGTCGCAGCGAGCTTTTGGCGGATGCTCCTCAGCGGATCGTGCAGGATTGGCGGTCGCGAGTCGATGCGCATCTTGCACGCTGTCCTATCCAGACCCCGTGCGACGATCCGTATGTGGTTTACGGCGCTACGTTGCTGGCCAGCGGTGTTTCAGGAAGCGATCTTTTCTTCCTGCAACTCGGCGACGGCGACATTTTATGCGTGTATCAGGACGGGAAAACGATCCGGCCGCTTCCACCCGATGATCGATTGATCGCGAATGAGACGACGTCGCTGTGCATGGATACGGCCGCGAGCGAGTTCCGCTTGCGGCTAATTCCGGAGCCGGAATTTACGCCGGCTGTTATCACCGTGTCGACAGACGGCTATTCCAACTCGTTTCGCTCCGACGGCGATTTTCTGCAGATCGGCCCCGACTACCTTCAGATGCTGAACGAGTCGGGGGACAGCGCTGTGCAGGCTGAACTCCCCGCGATCCTTGAAGACACAACTTCCAATGGCAGCGGCGATGATATAACGCTCGCGATCTTGTACCAAGATGCCGGACGGATGCTGAGCGAGACGCATGTCCGGGTGTTGCGCAACGATGCTACCATGTCTGCGCGGTTGCGCAGCGCACTGCTGCGCGCGATCTGCCTTACCGTTCTGCTGTTGGTGTTTGCGCCGGCTCTCGCTGGTGCGGGAGCGACAGCGCAATAGCACTCACCTATGCCACTCCTTAGCCCCGGCGAAAAACTCACCAGCATTTATTCAAAAGAGACATGCACGGTCGGCGATCTTCTCGGGGAGGGGACGCAGGGCGAGGTATACCGCGTTCGATTCAGCGGCGGCGTGTACGTGTTGAAGTGCTACAAAAAGTCGTACCTCAAACACGATGCCGGACTGCGCGAACGACTGGACCAGGCAATTCAGCTCGGGAGTCCTTCGCCGAGCTTTATCTGGCCCTTCGACCTCGTTCAGCGGTCGCCGGCCTCGGGATTGGGCTATCTGATGCCGCTCATCGAGCCGAGATTTGTCCGTTTTACCGAACTGCTGAACGGATCCGTCGCGCCCTCGTTCTCATCCGTGTGCACGACAGGAATCCAGCTCAGTCATAATTTCCTCCGGCTTCACTCGAAGGGGCTCTGCTATAAGGACATCAATTTCGGCAATATCTTCTTCGATCCGGCGAATGGCGACGTGCGGATTGCCGATAACGACAACGTCGATATCGATGGCCGCCCTGGAGCAATTTCCGGGTCACGCAACTTTATGGCGCCGGAAGTCGTGTGCAAGGAGGCGCCGCCCAGCAGGCTTACGGACTTGTATTCGCTTGCCGTGCTCCTGTTTTACACGCTGATGATCAACCATCCTTTAGTGGGAAAGCGGGAACTGGATATGGGCGCGCTTACAGAGGAGAATATGAACCGGCTGTTCGGCACCGACCCACTGTTCGTTTTCGACCCCGACGACCGCTCGAATGCACCGGTTCCCGGGTATCACGACAATGCGCTGGCATTCTGGCCTGTGTACCCTCAGTTCGTGCGCGACCTGTTTATCCGATCGTTCACCGAAGGTCTTCGTGACCCGGTGAACGGGCGCGTGCAGGAAGGCGAGTGGCGAACTGCTTTCTGCCAGCTCAAGGATTCCATTTTCGCGTGCGCGCTATGCGGCAACGCGAACTTTTATGATGCTGAACAGGCCGCCAGCGGTGCACTCGGAGCGTGTTGGTCCTGCAACTCGGTTCCCCCGTTCCCGCCGCGCATGCGGGTCGGCACTCACGTTGTCATGCTTCGACCCGGCATACAGTTGCTGACCCATCATCTGGAAGGCTGGGCCAAGTACGATTTGGATCGTGCGCAGGCGGAGGTGATCGGGGAGCCTCTGCGGCTTTGCAACCTGTCGACTCGCTCGTGGATCGCGCGTCTCCCGGACAACTCGGTCCGGAGTATTGGACCGGGTGAGGTACTTCCCTTGTCGTCGGGAGTGAAGATCGACTTCGGGCGGGTGGAAGGGCGGGTTCGCTTATGAGCGCGGCCTTCGTTCGCGAGATACGGCCGTCGGCGGTCAGAATGTCCAGACTCCGACATTTCCACAGGTCCTCCGCGATCATCTGCAGCGACCCATTCCACCCACGGATTCTGCTGGAGAGCCGTATTTTTATGGCTCGAACTGCTATTGGTGTTCCCGGCTTGACTCGGAAATCACCTTCGCCGCGCCCGAGGTTGTAAATGGCGCCATTTACGTCCGCCTGAATCCTGACTACGACGACGCGGCCGGAGACATCTATAAATTGGCGAAGGGACTGAACATAACTCGGTACCTGACAATCTCCGTTCTGGACGTATCCGCATCGGAAGTCGTTGAGCGCGATCGCTTCGTCGGCTACAAGCCGCACCTGACGTTTGTCAACCAGGTTTGGATTTCGCTCCCTTCGCGGACCTCCCCAATGACGGAGACATCCTGAGGTGCAGCCGAGGCACTCAGAAATGTTACTCAGGTGAAGAGAGGGGAGCTTAAAGCAGATCGCCTTTGCGGAGAGTACGCCGAGAATTATCAGCCGCATCATCCTGCGTCGTTCACGCTCGAACGGTTGCGCGGCATTCGAGTAGGCAACCGGTTGAACTGACAAGCCCGGAGGCCATCCGGGACACTTGCAGATGGAAGCCGAGGTCAGCCGTGATGGTGCTCCTAAAGTATCGTGGAACTTGTGCACGATGCAGCAGCACGCAGACGGACTGTTCTCAGGCCGTTTGTTCTAAAATATCCACAGGGCGCATGGCGTGTTTCTCGTCCTATCTGATCTTGACCCAACGGTCGTGTTTGCGTTGAGCCAGGTGTTCGGCAATTATGAGGGTGTTAGTGTCCGGGCCGCTGACATCCTCACGTCCAAAGTTGACGCTCTGGTGAGCCCTGCGAATAGTTTCGGTTTCATGGACGGCGGAGTCGACCGCGCTTACAGGAATGTTTTTGGCCTTGGCATCCAGCGGCGTGTACAGCAGGTCATTGAGCAGCGGTACCAAGGCGAACTTCCCGTCGGTTCAGCGTTCATCGTCCCGACTGACCATCGAACGATTACTCGACTGATCGTTGCGCCGACCATGAAGACTCCCCGAGGAATCGTCGGAACTGATAACGTCTATCGCGCGATGAAAGCTGCGCTCCTGTGTGGCCAGGCGGCAAGCCCCCCGGTCGAACGACTTGGCGTGCCAGGTATGGGAACCGGGATTGGCCACATGGACCCCTTCGACAGCGCAGAGCAGATGCTCAAAGCGTTCCTTGAGGTGGTCAATCCGAGTCGCCGTTCAGACTAGCTACATGCCGACCGGGCGAACGAACCCGTCTGCGCGTCAGTTGGCCGAAGTGGCGGGGGATTTGCGCGCCCGCCGCCTTCGATTGCGACGTGGAGAATGGTCTAGCGGGACTCACTGGTCGTAAAAGTGAAGGCGCTCTGGCAGGCTGAGAATCCACCGCGCAGACCGGCCTCGAAGTGCCGAATGCGAGAACCGGCGTCCCCGTGACCCGACATCGACATTACTGAAAGGACGTCCCTCGACCTGCCGGGATCATCTGCAGACCACGCCAAGGCCCACCTAGCTTCCTCAATGTCGCCCGGGTCGAGTAAACCCTGCGTCTGAAACCGCCGAGTGATTGCGCCGGCGAAGCAATCCGCCTGCGCTTCACGAGGGTATTCGCCGTCCCAAATTGGGGGATTGCACAACCCGGGGCTGGTTTCTCGCGCACGTTCTTCCCGGCACGCGTCGGCATCCTTCTTGTAGCGGATTGCGTGTCCGAACTCATGGGCCAGCACGACGATTCCGGCATAATCGCCATCGGTGCCCAGCGTCCGGGCGGCATGATTCGTGATCTGGGTCAGGAATACTTCATCGAAGTAGACCCGGTTGTCGATGGAGCAGTAGTGAGCGTTGCCGGGCGTTAGCCGGCCGCAGCCGGTTTCGACGACGCCTCGAAAAACCAAGATCTGTGGCATATCCGCCCACCTTTTCGAGGGATCGGGAAACAGCTCTTTCCAGGTGCTCTCGAGCGCCGATGTGGCGGCTGCCGCGTTACTGATAACCTTCGCGGTTGTGACGACTTCGGCTTCCGCTTTCCACAAAGGTGCCGCCGCGAGCACGGCCGCCAGCACGGCCGGCGATATCGCTTTGCTTAACGGATTTAAGATCGACTTCATGTTTCGTCCTCCTTACAATCAAGGACGGCGGGAACAAGCAGCCGAGATTACCTCAGAAATGGCCTGTGTTGGAGCATCGTTTACGCTCGAGAGTCATGCCGGAGCAGAAAGGGAACAGGGAAGCAGCGGCGCGGAAGGAACTTCATGCGGTCGTCACCGATCAAAGGTTCGCGGATAGGATTGTTGTCGATGCGGGTCTGTGCGACTCCGCCAGATAGGCAACGCGGTCCTGGACTCCGGGATCGTAAACGGCGATGATGTAAGGGTTGTTGAGCGCCGTTCCTGGTCGGCAGGCATTCAATGATGCGTGCCCCGGGTGTAAAGCCCGACTCGCACCACTTGGGCCGTCTTCGTCGCCGGCCAAAACCGGTATCAGGTTTCGACCCATGGCCCCGTTTCATAGGCATTTTGGGAGCGCCGTTTTGCCCGGCCGTAGTCGATCGTTTGCACAGCTCCGGGAAAAAGGGGACATTTCTCCTTCGCCTTGATACGAGGAACCCGACCCGTGCAGTGTGGGATGAAAATCGCAGCATCAGACATTTTGAGGGTTCTCCGCGAGGCGAATTACGCTCACAGTCCGCAGAACTGCGCTGCCCCCTGAGAGGGGATCTTGTCCATGAACCGGTCTTTGACAACAACGATGATCAACCGGCGATCGCAGCCTCACCCGAGGTGTGCCCGTTGTCTGTCCCACTACTGGCAGTGCGCGAACTCGCTTCTGCATCTCCGTGCGATCCTGCTCTTCTGTGCGCCCCTCAGACCGCCTCAGCCAGCACGCTTGCACCATTTCTCTGGGCAGTTAGGCTTTCAAACCCCATAGCAGGACCATTCCGTTTCGGCTCACTTCAAACGGCTCTTGAGCTGGCCGAAAGACTCCAGGTCTCTCTCGGCACACTCCGAACCTGGCGGTCTGAAGGCAAAGAACCTCGGTTCCATCGGATTGGGCAGTTGATCCGCTATGCCCCGTCCGACTCGCTCTGCACGGAAGTCACTTGCGTGGTTTGCGGCGGCTCAAAGTCGAGGCAACATCCAAGAACAACGGCCCACGCTGCGCTCTGCTCGATGAGGGATGCTCGTCCACCAGTTTCCAATGAGCCGGGCGCGCATAGTGCTCGCGGGCGGACGTGGGTGCTCTGATGTGAGCGCACGCGGAACACCTGCCCGCACCGCACTCACCGGGACCGCGATCTCACGGCGACACTCGCGGCAGTGATCCCGGAGTACAGACTCGCACAAATTTGCGTCGTGCACGACTCGATCCCTGAATTCGCGGTCGATGAGTAGCGCTTCGCCGCCGCGCTTTGGATTGATTATCGGTTTGCTGTGATCGGGCATACCTGCCGTTGTCGCCAATCGTAAGGATTACTATCCTACAATGCGGGATGCGTCTTGTGCTTTCAAAACGCTCCTCAAGCCCCATTTGCATCTATCATTGCCCTTCCATAAAACCCCTTCCATAAACTGCTGACACAAGCGATAATTACTGCAATGTTGGACCGATTGACTGTGAGACTCGGTGCCCGGTTAGCCGGCACGGCGCGTGGAGTCCTGATGCTGCTGGCGATCTCGCCGGGCTCGCCGCTCGCATTCAGCCAACTGGCGGACCAGAAAGATGCGGCAGCCCTCCGATTGAACCCGCGTCTCGCCAAGGCGTACACTCAGCGCGCCTTTTTCTACGAGCGCTTGGGCCAAATGGACAAAGCTCTGCAGGACTATAACCTGGCGATCGAGCTGGATCCCGCCGATCACAAAGCCTTGGCGAGTCGGGGGAGGATTTACGAGAACCAGCGCGAATATCAGCGGGCGATTCAGGATTACAAAGCAGCCATCGCGGCGCGCCCTGAAGAGGCGCTGCCTTGGGACAATCTCGGCGTGGTGCATCACCGACTTGGAGAGCGGGACAAGGCCATCGAGGATTTTACTCATGCGATCCGCGTCGATCCGCGCTATCGTTCGGCATACGCGAATCGCGGCGTCGCATACTTCGAGCTTCAGCGATATCAGAACGCAATTGAGGACTGGACCAAGGCGATCGACTTAGGAGATGTGCAACTATATTGTGACCGCGGGAATGCCTACCTTCGCCTGAAAGAATACGAGAAAGCGTTGGCGGACTATACGCACTCCATTCAAAGGGACCCGAGTGAACCCGAGAACTATCAGGTTCGCGCTTATCTGAACCTTATCTTGGGACACGGCGCCGCCGCGGCCAGTGACGCCCGGCGTACACTCGACCTGCGCGGATGGCGATCTCTGACGACGGTTGCGATGGTGAGCGTGGCGCATTTCGGCTATATAGAGGCGCAGCAACCCTCCGAAGCCCGAAAAATTCTCGAGGAAGCGGCTGTCCGTTGCGATACGGCGGCGTGGCCCTATCCAGTGATCCGGTTTTTGCGTGGGGAGATCAGCGAGCGCGAACTGGATGCCAGCAGTGATATGTACGATCCGGGAGATATCGGCAGGTCCGTCACGGCTTTTCTCGTTCACTTTTATGTTGGCATGAGCCAGTTCTACTCGCCTCGGGGCGAGCCGACTGCCCGAACGGTCGCACTTCAAGAGTTCGAGAAAGTGGTGGCCAGTAACTTCACAGAAGCCATGGAATATGATCTGGCGCGGTCCTATCTCTCACGGATACACGCGATGGCTGGACGTTAGAACCTCGGTCCCCGGTAAGGGATCCACGTGTTTGCAATAGTGCCGATGCCGCATCGGGCGTAACGGTCCTGTTGCAAACAGCAGCGGGCGAGCGAAGATGGGCTGTTCGTTAGCGGGCGGGCTCTGATTATGCTGCGATCCCGAAGGCCGCGTGAATGAACTGGCGCGGGCCGATGGCATCCGCTTTCGCAACCAGCGGATCTGTCCCTTTCGTATCGCATGCATAGCTTCGTAACCCTCGATCGTTCTCAACGCTCCTCCTACCGATCGGAAGCCTAGGCTGGCAGTGATCCGCTTTTTGATGAAACGGTGATCCCGTAGTGTCGCAAATGGGCGTCCGAAACTATGCCAGGTCTGAGGTTGCCGGGGATAGCGCTAGATTCCGAACGTGCGCTCTATGAATGGGATCTAGCCCATGATGTCGTCCTTCGCCACCCAGCGGATTTGACCTTTTCTGATGCCGAAGCAGGGGTGGGGCTGGTTGGGCAATATGGCCCCATTCAGCGTCGATACGAAGGCGAGCACTGGCCGAGTTCGGAAGCGTTGTTCCAGGCGTTGCGATTCGCTCCCGGGGATCCGGAACGGGTCGCAATCCGTTCGGCGAGTTCGGCGTTCGATGCCCAAGCAGGTCGCGCTGTCACCGCCGGTGCAATAATCCCCAAAACGCCGGTTGAAAATTCCCCAGCCCCGGCGAAGTGGTGTATACCCGCAACGACTCCAAGCGGAGGAGGTGCGGCGGGTGCTACGGGGGAAAGACGTGCACGATATCGAAGAGATGAACAGGACGGGTCTAAGCATCTCAGCCATCAGCGAGTTGACCCGCTACGACCGGAAGACGATTCGCAAGTATCTGCAGAAGGCCGAGGCGGCGCCCGCTTATGGGAATCGGCCACCACAGGTCAGCAAACTGGACGGGTTCAAGCCCTATCTTGAAGACCGTCTCAAAGCCGGCGTGTGGAACGCGCAGGTGCTACTGCGCGAACTGCGCGACCGCGGCTATGCCGGAGGGTACACGATTCTGAAGGAGTGGCTCCATCCGCAGCGACAGGCAGCGTATGCAACGGCGGTCCGTCGGTTTGAGACGCCGCCGGCCAAGCAGGCGCAGATGGACTGGGGACATCTGGGATACGTGGAAGGCGACGGCGCGTCTCAGAAGATCTGGGGCTTCACGATGACACTGGGGTACAGCCGGCGGATGTGGGCGCAGGCGGGATTGGAGCAGACGCTCGGAACGCTGCTGCGCATGCACGAAGCGGCGTTTCAGGAGTGGGGCGGGGTCCCCGACGAGATCCTGTACGACCGGATGAAGACCGTCTGGTTGAAGGTGGACGACCGCGGCGAGATTGTGTGGCATCCGGTGTTTCTGGACTTCGCCCGCTACTGGGGATTTCAACCGCGGCTGTGTCGGCCTTACCGGGCACAAACCAAGGGGAAGATCGAGTCGGGGGTGAAATACGTGCGGCGGAATTTTGTCTGTGGCCTGCTCGGCCGCGAGCCGTCCTGCCTGGCCGACTTCAACACGCAGCTGCGGCAGTGGGTGGGCGAAGTTGCCAACGTCCGAGTGCACGGCACGACGCACGAGGAGGTGTCGAACCGCTGGGCAATCGAGCAACAGAAATTGCAGCCGCTGGACGGCCGTCCACCATACCCGTTCGCCGAAGAGGAGACGCGGAAGGTCGCGCGGGACGCATACGTGAGTTGGGATGCGAGTCGCTATTCGGTGCCCTGGGTCTTGGCAGGTAGGCAGGTCGGGGTGCTCGAGCGCAACGGCAGCGTGGAAGTGCATTGCGGCGGCGAGCGCATCGCGACACACCGCTCGGCCGAACGCAAGCACGAGATCATCACACAGCACGAACATCATCAGGGCATCCCGATGAGCGCCGCCCGCAGCGGAGGCAAGATCCTCGTCCACTTGCGCGAGGTCGCGCCTGCTGTGGAAGCGCGCTCGTTGGCTGCTTACGAAAGTCTGGCAGTAGGAGACGCGCAATGACGCCGCCGATGGAGCGCTTGCAGAGCGCGCTCACGACCTTGGGGCTGAAAGCGGTGGAAGCCCGTCTGGACTCGCTGTTGGAACAGGCAGCGAAAAAGGAGCCAAGCTATGCGGAGTTCCTGGACGAAGTGCTCGGCAGCGAAGTGGACGCGCGCCGAACGCGGTATCTGCGGGCGCGTCTGCAACTGGCGCACCTGCCGTTCGTGAAGACGTTTGACCAGTTTGATTTCGGCTTTCAACCGTCTGTCGACGAACGCCAGATTCGCGAACTGCGGTCCTTGCGCTTCGTGAGTGAGGCGAGCAATCTGATTTTTCTGGGGCCGCCTGGCGTCGGGAAGACGCACTTGAGCGTGGCATTCGCCGAAGCGGCGATCCAGGCCGGCTTCGGCGCTTACTTCATCACCGCGCATGACATGGTGACCGATTTGGGGCGAGCCTACCGTGAGGGGCGGCTCGATCGCCGCATGCGCGTCTATCTCGCGCCGAAGGTTCTCGTTATCGACGAAATGGGGTACCTGCCGCTGGACGACCTCGGCGCGACGATCTTCTTCCAACTCGTCAGCGCCCGCTACGAGCGCGGCAGCATCATCCTGACCAGCAACAAAAGCTATGGCGATTGGGGATCCATCTTCGGCGACCCGATCATCGCCACGGCGATTCTGGACCGGTTGCTTCACCACTCGACCACAGTCAACATCCGCGGCGAAAGCTACCGGCTGAAGGAGCGCCGCCGCGCTGGCCTGTTGCCCCGGCCCGAGGATCAGCCGCCGGTGTTGCCGCCTCAGCCCGCTGTCGCGCCGAACAGTCGGACTAAAGGGAAGGTTTCGCTGTGAGTTTTTTAAGGCATGAGCAGATCTATCAATCCGATGTGTTCTGTTTTGGAACGCAGGGCGAAGCTGATTCCGGCTTCGCCCCGCGCCTCATCGTCTTGATGAGTCTGCGACCGGATATTCCTTGGCGGGTTGGTCTCCACCAGAGCCCACCTCCGCTTCACCGGCCGGAAACTATGCTCTACCCACCGGCCGAAACAGTCAACCACCACCTGACGAGGGCTGGGGAATTTTCGACCGGCGATTTGGGGAATTTTCAGGCTCTTCCGCAGTTTTGATGCAGCATTGTTACGGAAACAATATCGAATGAATTTGTTTCTTATGCTTAGAAGGCGATGGCGCCTTCACCGAGCCACTCGCAATCCCTTCTCCCCAATCCGGGCATCCTCATCTTG
>CAYXLI010000054.1:0-21869 GCA_964464925.1 uncultured Solibacteraceae bacterium
AAACGTCCCATCGTGGTTGTTGCGAAACAGGAAACTCGGCCGCGAATCGCAGGCAACGTAAATATCGGGCCAGCCGTCGTTATCAAAATCCGCGGCAACCGCGGTCATAGGGTAGCCACCTTTCGCACTCGCCACTTTCGAAGCAGCGCTGACGTCTGTGAACGTGCCGTCGCCGTTGTTGTGAAAGAGTTGGACGAAGCCCGGCGGGAGGCCTCGCGGTCCGCAGTTCACCGGCACGCCTTTCCAGGTGCAATTGGAATCCTGGCCGGGCTTGGGCAGCTTTTCCAGCGTCGTGTCGAGATAGGTAGCCACGAACAGGTCCAGGCGTCCATCACGATCATAGTCGCCCCATGTGCAGCCGGATCCGAAGCGCGGGGCAGCATGGCGCAGTCCCGCCCGCTCGGTCACGTCCGTGAACGTGCCGTCGCCATTGTTGTGATAGAGCACGTTCTGCCCGTAATAGGTGATGAAGAGGTCGTCGAAGCCATCATTGTCGTAGTCGCCGATCGTTACGCCGGATGCCCAGCCGGTGCGGAGGAGCCCGGCTTTCGCCGTCACATCCGTGAACGTGCCGTCACGATTGTTGCGATACAACCGGTTCGTCGCTCCCTCGGGCGCTCCCTCCAGACGCGTACCGCAAAGAACAAGGATGTCGATCCAGCCATCGTTGTCATAGTCGATAAATGCGACACCGGAGCCGACGACTTCGAGGATGTAGCTCTTCTTATCGATGCCGCCATAGATGACCGGGTGCGTAAGGCCCGCCTCCCTGGCAACATCGGTAAAGCGGGCATGAAATGGGCGCCCGGAGGGCCTCCCGCGAGGCTGGGCCTTCACGCCGCGCGAAGATACGCCCTGTCCGAAACAACTTGCGGCAGTCAGGGTCGAGAGCAGGTGTCTGCGGGTGATCATCGAGCGGGCTCGATGGCTTCGAGCACCTCACCGGCCTTCCTGTTTTGAAATTTCTGGACTGCGCCGCTGGGCCAGCGGATCTCAATCAGCCTTGCCGAGGTGTCGCCCCCGAGCCCGGCGATCACTCGTTTGTCGCTCGCGGAAAGATAGCCGGCAGCGGTGTTGACGGTGTAATGCTGCTCGAATCCGGAAGCTCCGACCACCTTGATCCGGCAGCCGATCCCGTCGCGGTTCGACTTCGTTCCGGCGGTCCTGATCGCGATCCAGTGGTTGCGTTTGCCGCGCTCGTTGCGCAGCAGATAGGCCTTCTGGTTTACGTTTGCAACGACGATGTCAACGCCGCCGTCATTGTTGAAGTCCCCGAATGCGGCGCCCCGCCCGGCCCAGCGGGCCGCAAACATGGGTCCGGCGTCCACCTTCGTGAAATGGCCCGCGACGTTCCGTAACAGGAGCGGGGGCTGCAGATACTGCAAATTCGGCGCGGTGGCTTCGATCGTGTCCATCACATGGCCTTGCGCGACGAACAAGTCTTTCCAGCCGTCGTTGTCGTAATCGATCAAGCGTGTGCTCCAGCCCGAATAGGCAAGTGTCGCGCGGCCCAGGCCACTCGAAT
The DNA here is from genome assembly GCA_964464925.1 of uncultured Solibacteraceae bacterium. Taxonomy (GTDB): domain Bacteria; phylum Acidobacteriota; class Terriglobia; order Bryobacterales; family Bryobacteraceae; genus CAYXLI01. Next base: position 1,526 of record CAYXLI010000054.1, read on the forward strand.
TGGTCACGTCGCTAAAGGTACCGTCCCCGTTGTTCCGAAACAGGACATAGCGCTCGTTGGATAGATCCGTCACGACAATATCAGGGCGGCCGTCATTGTCGAAATCGCTGAAGTCGGTGCCCATGCCGGCGAAGGTCTTCCCATCCTCGTTGTAGCCAACGCCCGCGGAGAGGGCTACGTCGGTGAAGGTTCCGTTGTGATTGTTGTGATAGAGGAAGCACTGCACCGAATCGTTAGCGACATAGATGTCGGTCCAGCCGTCGCCATCGTAGTCGGCGAATGCCACTCCCAGTGACTTGCCTTCCGGATTGGCGATGCCGGCCTTTTCGGAGACGTCGGTGAACGTGCCATCTCCGTTGTTCCGGTAAAGAATGTTGGCAACGCCGTGAAAATTGTCCGGATGGCAATAGGCGCGGCCGCCGGGCTTCTTCTCTCCGCAATAGCGATTGTTCTTGAAACTCCAATCCACGTAGCGGCACACGAAGAGATCGAGCTTTCCGTCGTTATCGTAGTCGAAGAAGCCCGCGCTCGTGCTCCAGCCATCGCCTCCGACGCCCGCGCGCTCCGTTACATCGCTGAACGTTCCATCGCCGTTGTTGTGATACAGCGTGTTGCCGCCGTAACCGGTCACATAAATATCTTCGTAGCCGTCGTTGTCGAAATCGCCGACCGCGACACCCATGCCGTAATGGTTCTGCGACGCTCCACTGAGCCCCGCCTTCTCCGTCACGTCAGTGAAGGTGCCGTCGGTGTTCTGGTGAAACAAGCGGTTCCAGTAACGGCGATCGGACTTGTCGGGCGACTTGCTCTCCGGCATTGGGTCGTCGAGGCGGGCGCCATTCGTGAAGAAGATATCCAGGCGCCCATCATTGTCGTAATCGAGCAACGCGACACCGCCGCCCATTGTCTCGGGCAGGTACTTCTGTGAAGTGGGAGAGCCCTCGTGCTTGAAGTCGATTCGTGCGGCCCGCGTAGCATCGCTGAAGTGCGCTTCCGCAGCCATCAGCAGGGTTGCGGCGGCAAGACACAGCATGACTCTCACGACCGCGGTCTCCGGGTGATGCCCTTGCCCTCGGTAATCACAACGATCTGATTCCCCGGCAGGTTCTCGAATTTCTCCTTCAATCCCGACGGCCAGGAGATTTCGATTGCATCCGCCTTTTCTGCGGTGCCCAGGCCAAAGTGAAGACGGAAGTCGTTTTGGGAATAGTAGCTGGACCCGCTCATCACCTCGTCAATCTGAGTGTGCGAACCCGCGGTGACTTTCACGCGCGCTCCTATGGCGCTGCGATTCGAGCGTGTGCCGATGCACTTCACCATGATCCAGTGGTTCCGGTTTCCTCCATCGTTGCGCAGCAGCGAGGGCGGCCCGTCGAGATTGTTCACCACGATATCGATATCGCCATCATTGTCCAAGTCGCCGAACGCGCAGCCTCGGCTCACCCGAGGAGTAGAAATCCCCGCACCCGCCCTGGCCGACACGTCTTCAAAGCGGCCGTTGCGCAGGTTGCGATAGAGGGCCTTGGGCTCTTCGTAGGAGATATGCAGCTTGCGTCCTGCGATCTGCGCATAAACATGGCCATTGGCCACGAACATATCCTTCCAGCCGTCGTTATCGAAGTCGAAGAAGCCCACACCGAAGCCTACGTTGCGCGTATTGATCCCGAGCCCTGCGTGCAGGCTGGCGTCCTGGAAGGTGCCGTCGCCGTTGTTGCGATAGAGCGTCGTGACCTGTTCGGAGAAATTTGTTCGGACAATGTCGAGCCAACCGTCGCCATCATAGTCGCCGGCCGCGGTTCCCATGCCCGACATTGCCACGCCGTTCTCATCGAAAGCGCAGCCTGAGGCGACGCCGGTCTCTGTGAACGTGCCGTCCCGATTGTTGTGATAAAGCAGACTCGGCGCACTGTCACAGGAGACGAAGATGTCCGGCCAGCCGTCATTGTCGAAGTCGGCCGCTACGGCTCCCATTGCGTAGGATCCCGAAGGCCGCCAGTTATCGCGTATGAAAACCGCCTCTGTCAGGCCGCGCGGGTTGGCGATGCCCGACTTCTCCGACACGTCTTCGAAGGTCCCGTCGCCACGGTTGCGATAGAGCAGGTTGGTGCCGCCGGCGAAACCTTGTGGTCCGCAAGGTACCGCGATCCGGTTATACCGGCACGACTCCGCTTCACCCGGCTTCGGTGCACGCGTCGGATCGAAATTCACGTAGTTGGAAACGAAGATGTCAAGATGTCCATCGCGGTCGTAATCGAGAAAGCAGCAGCCCGCTCCCCAGCGTTTCGGTGAGCCGGACAATCCAGCCTTCGCCGACACATCCGTAAACGTGCCGTCGCCGTTATTGTGGTAAAGGACGTTGCGGCCCCAGTAGCTGACGAAAAGATCATCGAAGCCGTCATTGTCGTAATCGCCCACGCAACAGGCTTGGCCCCAGCCGGAATGCGTCAATCCGGCTTTGGCGGTCACGTCCGTGAACGTGCCGTCCCGATTGTTGTGGAACAGATAGCTGAGCGGCTTACGCGAAGCGTCGAAGGCGGTCCCGTTCACCAGGAAAATGTCGAGCCAACCATCATTGTCGTAATCGAAAAGGGCGACCCCACAGCCCATCTCCTCGAGAATGTATTGTTTGTTCCGTGCGTCGCCGGACACGTTTCGTGCACGGGCGAGGCCAGCTTCCACCGCCACATCGGTGAACTTCACTGGAAGCGGCTCCGCGCTCGTGCGTGGCATCAAACCGAAACCTGCCAGACTCTGCAGAAACAAACGGCGCGACTGGATCAACGCGCACCTCCGGGGCGCGCGGAGAAGCGGACCGACTCCTCTTTCGCCAGGTCACGCCGTTTCTGATCCAGCTCGCTCGATTCCTTCTCGAGCTTCCGGAACGTTTCCAATGCCAGCCTGCTCTTGTCTGCTTTGCCCAGGCGCCGGTACACGTTCGCCAGAACGTAGAAGTAGGACGATGCATGGGAATTGATCGCAATTGCCTGGTTCAGCGAATCGACAGCAAGGCCCAGTTCACCGCGGCGTTCAAACGCCTTGGCGAGTTGGAACAATCCTCTGTCGGATTTGGGATTCAACACGAGCGCCTTGCGAGCGTATGCCAGTGCTTCGTCGGTGTTCCCAGCCTGATTGTAATGAGCGGCGAGATTCACATACGGTGCGCTAAAACTTCCTCCATGTTCCTCGTTGAGCCGGATGGCCCGTTGATAATTCGCAATCGCGCCCTCATCATCGCCCAGAGCTTCGAGCGCGAATCCGAGGCCGTCGAAAGCTTCCGTATAAGAAGGATCGAGCTCGATGGCCTTTTCGAATGCCTTGCGTGCGGGCGCCCAATTATCCTGAATCGAAAGCAGCTTGCCGAGGTTGTATGGGATCTCCGCCGACTTCGGATTCCAACGCGCAGCCTGCTCGAATTCAACCTGAGCCGCATCGAAGCGGCCGATGATCATCATGTCGCGGCCGAGAACCTTGTGCGCCTCGGCATTCTTCACGTCGAGTTGGAGGGACTTCGCAAGCGAGCGGATGGACTCGCCAATCTTCTGCTGGCCGAACTGGACGTAGCCCAGCGCATACCAGCCCCACGAAGAATCAGGATGAGCGCGCGAGTAATCCAGCAATAGCGATTCGGCCTGTGCCCATTTCTGCTCGCGAATGCGGCTCTCGATTGCTTCTGTGCCGGTCTCAATCGATGATTTTTCAAGAGCCTGTTTTGCCTGAACGTGGCCGGGATCGAGTTCCAGCGTCTTGCGGAACTCCCCCTCTGCAGACGAGTCCCCCTTGGCGGAGAGTGCAAGCCCCAGCCGGTAATGTGCCTCGGGCGAATCGGGTCGAAGCTTCGCCACTTGCTGAAACTTCCCGAGAGCTTGATCCAGTTCGCCCTTCTCTAGCGCAGTTTGGCCCTCAGTGAGATCCAGGTTCAGGGCTTGCTCCCGCTGGTCGGCTGCAATCAGTTCGCGCCCTTTGGCAATCTCGACTTTCGCTTCCTCGGCACGCCCCGCCCGCGACAGCGCCAGTCCGAGTTGGTAGTGCGCTTCGCCGAGTGCCGGATCCAGCCGTGCAGTTTCCCCGAGTTGCACGACAGCCTCTTTCATACTCCCCTTCTTCAGCAAAGCTTTGCCCAGCGCCAGTCTCGCCTTTGGAAATGCAGGCTCCGCCTCGGTCACTTTGCGCAACAGTTCGATCTCTTTGCCTTCCCCATCCGGACTCACGCCGTAAGCAAGCGCGAGATTGTACTGCGCCTTAACGAATCCTGGCCGCAGCCGAAGTGCGGTTTCCAGTTCACGAACGGCTTCGGGACCATCGGTCGCAGTGAGCACGGCACCGAGATTTCCATGCGCGTCCGCATAATCCGGCCGCTGGCGAATTGCTTCGCGGAAAGCTGCAATGGCGTGCTCGTCATCTCCGGTCTGTGTATAGACGAGGCCCAAATTATTGTGGGCTTCTGCATATTCGGGACGCAGACGTACGGCTTCCTGGAACTCGCGAAGCACTTCCGGAACAGGCGCTCCGGCCAAGCCGAGGAGGCGGCCCAGCAGGTTGTGCGCTTCCGGATCGCCAGGCTTGGCGGCAAGAGATTTCCGAACCTCGGCGATCGCCAGCGGAAGATCCGGCAGGGGTCCGGGAGGGCCGGGCAGATTGATCGCGGCCTCAAACTGGCCCAATGCGCGTGCGAGCTGACCGGCCTGCAAAAACACCAAACCGAGATCAATATATGGCGCAGGGAGCTTAGGCTCGAGGGCGATAGCGCGCTGCAACGCCGGACGCGCATCATCGAAATTGCGAGCCTCCCGATAGGCCAAACCGAGGAAGCTATAAGCCTCTGCGGATGCCGGGTTGAGCCGCACAGCCTCCCGCCACTCGCGGATGGCCTCGGACTGCCTCCGGCGATACCAGAGCGCGACACCGCGGTGATAGTGTGCCTGGGCGGATTCGGGTTGCAGTGCAACGGCTTTGTCCAGATGACCGAGCGCAGAGGTCAGATCGCCCTTCTTGCCTAATAGAAAGCCGAGAAGCAGATGCGCTTCGGCACAGTCCGGATCTGCTTGAATCGCGCTGTCGAACGCCTCGGCGGCCGCCTGCAAATCACCCTTAGCGAGCGCAAGGTTGCCGGCCTGGAGCCTCCTGGCGGTTTCGGCGTTTACTGGCGCATCCTTTGCTTGTTGCTTCCGCCGGTCAGCCGCCGCCTTCTGCTTCAAGGTGGCGCCGAGAGCGTAGTAGGCGGGCTGCATCTCCGGTTCGAGTTCCACCGCCTTCTCGAACGCCGCAATGGCGCCGTCCAGATTGCTCTTCTGGCGCAGCATCTGGCCGAGCTGATAATGCAGATCGGCGTTGCCGGGCTGCCGTTCCAGCAGAGGCGTCAGATGCGCGGCCGCCGCGTCCGCGTCACCTCGCTTGGCAAGAGCGAGTGCCAGGTTCAGATGGATTTGCGGATCGTCAGGCGCGTGCTTCAGGCCGCTCTCAAACGCTTCGATCCCTTCGTTCAGGTCGCCTCTTTGGACCAGCGTAGAGCCCAGGTTGTTGTACGCCCGCACGAAATCCGGCTTCAGCGCAATCGTTCGACGAAACTCCGCGATCGCCTCGGCGAATGCATTTTTTTGCATGTAGGCGACGCCCAGCCAGTTGTGCCCGTCCGCGGATTTCGGATTTTGCCGCAGAATTTCGCGATACTCCGAAAGCGCTTTCTCAAGCCTGCCGGACTGTTGATAAAGCAGAGCCAACATGAGGCGAGCTTGCTCATAGCCTGGCTTCAGCTTCAGGGCTGCATTCAACTCCGTTTCGCATTTGACGAGCTCGCCGAAATCCTTCCACGCAAGCGCGACATCATAGTGAGCTTCAGCAGATTTCGGATCAAGCGCGATTGCCCGTTGAAACTCGGCGAGGGCGGCATCGCGATTGCCAGCTCCCCAATTCGCCACCGCGAGTCCGATGTGCGCGTCCGTGCTCTTCGGGTTCAGCCGGATGGCCTCGCTGAACTGCCCGGCTGCGGCGCCCCACTGCTTTTGCGAGAGAAGTTGCCGGCCTGCGGCGGCGTGGGTAATGGCCGAGTCCGACTGCGCTGCGGCCGTAAATACCAGGAAAGGGACAAGAAGGAACCGCACTTCGTTACCAGGATATAGCGCGGCGTCGGGCGCGTACATGAGCAGATCGTACGCGCCCGAGCGCCAAAGTGACGCGCGTCAAAACTGTAGCTTCGTTCCGAACTGAATCGATCGCGGCTGGTTGCACTGCGTAGAGACCACCCCGAACGATCCGGCACTCCAGTTCTGGTTCGGGTCGCAGAATACCACCCGGTTTGTGACGTTACCTGCCTGCGCCTCGACACGGAACTTATAGCGTTCCTTGAATGTCGTCTCCTTGAAAATGCTCACGTCTTCAGTGGCGTTCTTGAATCCGCGAACGCTGCCATCGCGGCTTGGGGCGTTTCCGAACTGTAGCGGCCCAGGGTCGGTCCATCCGCTCTTGGAAAGATAGGGCCCGGCATTCGGATCGAATTTCTTGCCCTGCAGGTCGATCTTGCCGGTCGATCCCGCGACCCGGTTAGGACGTTTCGTACCGTTGAACAGTAACCCCGCAAGATCGTTGGCCATAGTGACCGAAAGCGGCCTTCCGCTTTCATACCGCAGGATGCCGTTGAGGGTCCAGCCATGCGCAACGTAGCTCACGAAACCGTGCTGCCTGTTCTTGAAGATTGGCAGCTCCCAGGAGTACGATGCCACGAATGTGTGCGGCACGTCGTCCGCGCTCACATTCTTTTCGGCCTGTTGGGTATTGACGGGGTTCTGCGGATTGCCGCCGGCCCCGTTCTGTCCGTTCTCGGCACGATCGTTGATCAGCTTGGAAAACGTATAGAACACCCGGAACAACTGTCCGCCGGAGAAGCGCTTGTCCACCTTGGCCTGGAACGAGTGATAGATGCTCCAGCCGATGGGCCAGTCGCGATAGTTGATCAATTGGTACTGCGGGAAAGGACGTAACGCCTGGGCCACGTTGCCTACAAACCCAGGATAGGGCGGCGTAATTCCAGCGGCCTTGGCATCGGGCGAGTTGATATCGGCCTGCAGAACCTTGGTGCCGAGCGCAAGAATCTTCGGGTCGTTCATGTTGTCCAGCACACCCAGGAACTGAGCGCCCTGCGGCAGCCGCGTGCCGTGATTCGCCGAGTAAGTCAGATCCAGAGCCATCGTCTGAGCCAACTGGCGCTGGATAGTAAACGACCAATTCTGATAACGCGGCTGCTTAAGACCGGAAGGAACGTATCCGACTGGCGAACTCCCATTCGCCACACTCGGATCGATGAAGGGTGGAAACTGCACCAGGTTCCTGGGAAATCCGTTATCGAGATAGAACGCCGGGTACAGACCATTGGTGACGTTGGACGCAGTGGGGATCGACTCGAAGCCCTGAGTTGGACGCGCACCGCTTCCGCTAAACGGCAGACCCGAATAGTAGATTCCGTATCCTCCGCGCAGCACGGTGCGGTCACCCAGGCGATACGCAAAGCCGAAGCGCGGACCCCAGGCATCCATCGGGATCTTGTCAAACGTGCGCGAGCCCGTCCTGCCCTGGCCGCTGCCGGCAAAGATCATCGCTCCCAATCGCCCGCCCGCGCCTGGATTCGGCGTGTTCGGATCGAACGTCGACATGCTGTCGTGACGTTCCGTCCAGGCGCCCTGGTAATCGAAGCGCAAGCCCAGGGTTACCGTCAGGCGGTTTGTGACTTTGACCTCATCGTTGACGTAGACCGCGTTGAAGTTGCCGTTGAACGTGGTGAACAGCGGAATTGTAAAGCTGGCGTCCTGTACCTGTCCCAGCAGGAAGGAAGCGAACGGATCACCTGTCGAAGAAAGGGCATTGCCATTTGCATCGTAGCCACCCGTACCAAGGCGGTTGAAATTGAAATTACCGCCTGTACCTACAGCCCAACCATGGAAATTGAACTGATGGTGCCGGAACTCATAGCCGACTTTGATCTGGTGCTTACCCGTTACCCAGGTCAGATCGTTTGCGAACTGCCATCGGTTGATGGCCTCGAAACCGAAGCTGTCCCAGTTCGTTCCCAGGCGTGTGTACGGAATATTGCCTGAAAAGTTCATCTGCGGCGCACCGGCGGTCTTGTCCACCAGTCCGCTCTTGTCCTGTCCCCATAGCCGGTCGGGCCAGTCCACCTGCGCGGAGATCGGGTTACCGCCCATATACCAGCGATCCCAGGCGGCTGTGCCGTGCCACAGCAGGTTGTTCTTGATGATCACATCGAACTGCTGAGTGGCATGGTGCGTCGCGATCCTCTGGAAAAATCCCTGCCCGAAGTAATCCGTATTCTTGGCGGATTCGGTTTCAGGATTGTATTTGAAGTTGCAGCCCTGAACATGAGCGCAATGCCGGATGGCGGGGCGGAACGGCCAGTAGAAGCTGGTGCTCATCTTCACTCTCGGGTTGAACTGATGGTCCACCCGGAAGAGAATAGTGCGGAAGTTGCCCACCCAAGTCTGGTCGCCGGTACCCAGCCCGGCCACGTTGAAAGCTGACCCGGGGCGGTCAGGTTCTACCATCAGCGGCACGATCTTGGCCGCCACTTGGCTTCGCAGCGGATCATTCGAAGGAATCATGTTGCCGGGATACGGGTCTCGCACTGGCACCCCGTTCACCAGCCTCGTGCTGTTCGGATTGAAGATCTGCCCGGAGAGAACGGGCCGGCCTAACGCGTCGGTGCCTACCTGCGGGCCCAGCAGAGAGCTGAAATCGCCTCGCTTGAAAGCGTCGATTGGCGTGGTGTTGCCAAATCCGGGCAGCACGCCAGAGCGATACTTCAGCCAATCCAGATTGGTGAAGAAAAATGTCTTGTTCTTTCCGTTGTAGAGCTTCGGAATCACAACCGGACCGCCAACCGTGAAGCCGAATTGATTGCTGCGTACCTTTGAAACGGCGGCAGGAAAGAAGCCGCGTGCGTTCAGCGCATCGTTCGCAAGATATTCATACGCGCTGCCGTGCAACTCATTCGTTCCCGTTCGCGAAGTGTACTCGATTGTGCCACCGCTGGTATGGCCGTATTGGGCCGAATAAGTCCCTTCAGTCACGCGCATCTCAGCGACGCTTTCTACCGGTGGAGCGCTTTCGTGGCTGTCCTGGTGGCCGGCCGCATATCCGAAGGCCACACCGTCAAAGAAATTCTCCGTCGCAAAGGTCTGTCCACCGTTGATGCGGGACCCGAACTGGCTGCCGCGGAACATCGGGTCGCCGTTAGGCCGCATGGGCGTGTATCCCGGCTGTATTTGCAGCAAGGACTCAGCCAGGCGGATATCGGCTCCCATCACAATCGGCAGATCGCGATAGTACTGCTCGCCCACGGTATGCGCAACGTCCGGCTGCTCGGCGTTGATCATCTCGGCGCGCCCGGACACCTCGACTTTCTCGGACACCGTGCCTAGTTCCAGCGCGGCATCCTGGCGTGAGACCTGGCCGCCGATCAACTGGACTCCGGAGCGGACCGCGGTTTTGAACCCGGGATGCTCAACGGTAATCGTATACGTACCCAGCACCAGCAGCGGAGACGTGTAGGCGCCCGCATCGTTGGTGGTCAGAACGGTTTCGACTCCCGTCTCGTCGTTCCGGATCTTGACGGTCACACCCGGAACACTGGTTCCACTCGGGTCTGTGATTACGCCGGTGATGGTAGCACGATCGGCTCTTTGGGCAAGGAGCAGTCCGGAGACCGCCAGAAAGGCTAGTAGAGCGCCGACAATCGTTCGGTAACGCATGGTACCCCCGTTTGACTTCGCATCCGCTGCCGCATGGAAGCGCATACATTCGGCGGCGGCATGTCCGGCCTCGGACCAGACAAGTGTTCTGACTTGTATCACTGGCAAGAAGCCTTGTCAATAGATTTATACTAGGCGCCGCACCAACGTTAGCAGTTTCCTTCGACATGGGAGTAATCGAAATACGCTATCCGTCGGGCCCGCTGTGTACGCTTTCTGCGTACGCTCTATAATCGGGAGCAGTCGTGAAGTTGATAGCACTCGTATTCGGGGTATGCATGCTGTGCCTCGCAGATTCGGCCCAGGAGTCTTTGAACCGCGTGGAAGCCTTGATTGACCGCGAGCGGTTTGCCGAAGCTGAGCAGATTCTCGCAGCCTCTCTGCAGGCGAATCAGGACAACGTTGAGATCTTGTATCGTTTGGGATACGTCCGTTACCGGCAACGTAAGCTCGTGCCTGCCCGCACCTGTTTCGCCAAAGCTGTAAAGCTTTCCCCATCCGCGTTTTACTCCATGTATTTCCTTGGCCAGATCAGCCTGATGGAGAATCATCCATCGGAAGCGATTTCGTGGTTCCGGCCGATCGTCGAACGGGGCGAGGCCGTTTTCGATGCGGCATCCCGTCTCGCCGCGGCCTATGCGCAGACCGGCGAGACAGAAAAGGCTGAGCAGACTCTCAGAGTTGCGATTGCCCAGTCACCCTGGGACGGAGCACTTTACTTCCGCCTCGGCCAACTGCAAAAGAAAAGAGGTCAGCCGAAACTTGCCGAGGAGTCGTTCGCCAATAGTAACCGGTTACAGCAGGCGAGCCGGCTCGACGTCGAAACGCTGATGCAAGTTGCAAAGAATCTCCGCGAGGGGCGCCCTGCCGAAGGCTTCCGTGCAGGCGAGGCGATTCTCCAACGAACGGATGTGGACCCTGGCACCATAGTGGCTCTCGGCGTACTCTACGGCGGTGCAGGCCAGCACGAGCGCGCTCTGGAGGCTTTCGAGCTTGCCGCTCAGCGCGACCCACGATTCTTCGCGGCACAACTCAATACCGGGCTCGCCAGACTGCAAACGAACCGCGTTCAGGAAGCTTCTGCGGCATTGCGGGCTGCGACCGAACTCTTACCGCAGTCGTTGGAAGCCAATCTTGCCTTGGGGCTCAGCTATATCTTGCAGCAGCGTCATGCCGATGCCGTGAATCCGCTTGAGCAGGCGTGGCGCCTGGACAATAAAAATACCCGCGCAGGAGCGTTGCTCGCCACCGCTTACCTGCGGACGAGTGCCCCGGCGAAGGCCGTGGCAGTGCTCGCGAGCCCCGTCTTCCGAACCTCTACCGATCCCGCGTTCACACTGCTGCTAGTGGACGCGCAAACTGCCGCACAGGACTTGCAAGGTGCGTTGGAAACAGCACGAGCCGGCCGCAGGCGTTTCCCGAATCTCCCCGATGCGCAACTGGCGGAGGCCCAGGTTCTGATTCGGCTCGGGCAATATCAGCAGGCGCAGGCTGCATTTCGCCAGGCACTGACACTCAAGCCTAATTGGGCCGAAGCACACGTAGGGCTAGCCGATTGTCTGCAGAAAGCCGGAGAGCACGCCTCGGCGATTGAACATTATGAAGCTGCAAAGGGGTTCCAGGCCACCGCTCTTGCCGCGCATTTGGGGCTTGGTCGAAGCCTTCTTGCGCTCCGCCAGCTAGATCAGGCTCAGGCGGTGCTGGAGGAGGCTGTCTCGGCGTACCCCACAGACGTCGCGGTGCATGTGGAGCTCTCCCGAGTGTATGCGCGCCTCGGCCGAAACGACCTGGCGGCCGATCAGACCCGTGCGGCCGAGACGCTTCGATCGGGGCAAGCCAAGTGATCAGGCGATCTCTTGCCCTGATTGCTTTCGCACTTCTTGCAGCCGAGCAGTCGCCGGTCACCTTTACGGATATTGCCGCGAAAGCGGGGCTCCGCGACGTAATCGTCTCCGGCGGCATGCCGAAAAACTACGTTCTGGAAGTGAACGGCAGCGGCGTTTGCTGGATCGATTACGACAAGGATGGCTTCCTGGATCTGTATCTGGTCAATGGATCTAGCACCGCGCAATTACAGAAGGGCGCTACGCCGCCGGGAACCAATCACCTTTACCGGAACAACGGCAATGGTACGTTCACCGATGTGACTGCCAAGGCAGGAGTTCCTGGAAAAGGTTGGGGGTTCGGCTGCGTTGCTGCCGATTACGACAACGATGGCTTTACTGACCTTTTCATTTCCAATTTCGGCGAGAACATTCTCTATCGCAATCTTGGAAACGGAACCTTCGCCGATGTAACACAAAAGGCCGGTGTCGGCGGAGGCAACATCTGGCACACTGGCGCGGCATTCGGCGATTATGATCGCGATGGCAACCTGGATCTCTTCGTTCCCGGCTATCTGCAGTTCGATGCTGCACACCCTGAAATGAAGACCTGCGAGTACCGCGGCGTAAAGGTGCATGCCTGCGGACCGATAGGCTATCCAGGCGCTCCCGATGTGCTGTACCACAATAACGGGGATGGCACGTTTACCGACGTCACTAAAGCAGCCGGAGTGGAAGACAAAAAGTTGTACTACGGCTTCCAGGCAGTTTTCGAGGACTTCGATAATGACGGCTGGCCCGACCTGTTCGTAGGCAACGATTCGAACCCGAACTACTTCTATCGGAATCGCAAAGATGGAACGTTCGAAGAGACCGGCGTGTCCTCCGGAGTCGCTCTGAGCGCAGACGGCAAGGAGATGTCCAGCATGGGCGTCGCCGTCGCAGACTACGATCACGACGGCCGCATGGATATTTTTATCACTACCTTTGCGGGGGATAACTACGTGCTGTTTCACAATGACGGCGGCGGATTCTTTACCGACGTGTCCTTTCCGTCTGGAATTGGCGAGCGAACCATCCCCTACCTCGGCTGGGGCACTGTATTCCTCGACTACGATAACGATGGCCATCCGGATCTCTTTTGCGCTAACGGCCACGTGTATCCCGAGGTAGACGGCAAGATACAGGAGACGTTCCGGCAGCCGCTTCAAATGTTCCGCAATCTTGGTAACGGCAAATTCAGTGAGGTCTCTAGTGCGATTGGACTAGGCGCCTTGGGCCGTGTGTCTGCCCGGGGTGCGGCCGTCGCCGACTTCGACAATGATGGCGATCTTGATATTGCAATTTCCGTGATCGACGCCAAGCCGGTCCTGCTGGAGAATCGCGGGCGGAAGGGGAACTGGCTGCGCATCAGTCTGACGGGTACCAAAGTGAATCGAATGGCGGTCGGGGCTCGTGTAAAGGTCTCGACCGGCGAGCTCACACAGTATCAGAGCGTGCGTGCGGGCGAGAGCTATCTCTCTTCGAACGATCCGCGACTGCATTTCGGCCTGGGCAGTGCGGTCACTGCCCAGGTGGAGATCACCTGGCCCGGCGGCGAAACACAGACCGTCGGAAATGTACCAGCGAACCGGGAGCTCAGGATAGTCCAGCCCCGGTAAGAGAAGGGCTGTATAACGTAAAGTAACCCTCTTGTCCTGAATAAAAAATTAAGCGATAAGATTGCAACTCGATCGAACTTAGCATAGTATGTTCTCACTAGTAGGGCGTTGTGAGGAGGTCAGCCATGTTATCGTTATCCACGAGTCGCCGACTCATTCATATTGCGGTCTGTTTGATGATGCTTACGATCGTTGCACTGCCCTTATGCGGCCAGGCAACGACTCTCGGGTCCATCGTTGGAACTGTGGTCGACGCCTCTGGGGCTAGCGTCCCAAATGCGCGTGTGACGGTCACAAATACACAGACCGGAATTGCGCGTGAGCTAACAACGGACGACAACGGTTTCTTCCAGGCTCTTTCGCTCATTCCCGGCGTGTACTCTGCTGAGGTGTCGGCGCCCAATTTTCAGAAGCAGGTGCAGGATCAGCTCCGCCTGGAAGTCTCAGGCGCCATCACGTTGACGTTTCGGCTTGCCGTGGGCCAGACAACGGAAACAGTGCGGGTGACCGCTGAAGCCGAGTTGCTGAAGGCCACGGAAGGTTCTATGGCCACGACGATCGACAACACGAAAGTCGTTGAGCTTCCACTGAACGGCCGAAATTTCAACAACCTCGTACGGCTCACTCCCGGCGCGACCCGAGGCACGAGTGGAGGCGGCGAAACGCTGAATGCCCAAACGTGGGCCGTTACGGGCAGCCGAAGCGACAACACGAATTACACTCTGGACGGGACGTATAACAATGGGACCTTCTTCAAGACGGCGGCGATTGCGCCTTCGATCGATGCCATCTCGGAATTCAGGATCCAGACGAACATGTCGGCCCGCTACGGAGCAGCCGCCGGTGCGAACGTCAACGTCAGTATCAAGTCGGGCTCGAATGAGTACCATGGATCCTTTTACGAATTCCTGAGGAACGCGAAGCTCGATTCACGGGACTATTTCGCCGCGCGCAAGCCGGATTTCAAATTCAATCAATTTGGCTTCACAGTCGGCGGGCCGCTTTCCATCCCGAAGTTGTACAACGCGAAAAACCGGACGTTCTTCTTCTTCAACTATGAAGGCTTCCAGCAGCGGCGTGCGGTGACGCAGGTTGGAACGATTCCAAACGAAGCTTGGAAGTCAGGCAACCTTGCACTGAATCTGGATGGCTCGACTCCGCTTCCGAAGATCTTTGATCCGACCACTACCCGGCAAACCGGTGTTGACGCCCAGGGGCGGCCCGTTTACACCAGGGATCCGTTTCCAAATAACATGATTCCGGCGAGTCGGATACCGGCTTACGTAAAGACCTACCTGAACCTGTGGTTCCCGTCCACTCTGGTTCCGTTGCCGGGCTTGAACACCAGCAACTTCATCAACTCCACGGGGCGTAGTAGGGAAGACAATCAGACTCACGCGAGAGTCGACCAGAAGATCTCGGAACACAACAACCTCTTCGGTCGAGTGTCCTGGTCTGACATCTTCGACGCGAATCCTCAAAACCTGCCGAACGCCAGTCAGGCGACATTCAACAAGTATGTGGGCGCGACTCTCAGCGATACGCACCTTTTCAGCCCCACCACTGTTCTCGACATTCGTCTCGGCTACCTCCGGGCGAATCTCGGCCAGGGTCCGATCCACAAGTTCATAAAGCAATATCAGGAGTCGGGCCTGACCAACGTGCCCACGAACTTCCGTGATTTCGATTTTCCAGTCAACTTCAACGTCACGGGCGTAACCGGGCCCGGAAACGGAAACCTGGTGAACGGCCCCGATTTCACTTACCAGGCCTCGCTATCGATGACGAAGGTTGTGGACCGCCACACGGTCATGTTCGGATACGACTACACCAGAATCCGAACCATTCACGATTCGGTCTTTCTGAATTTTGGGTTCAACAACGTGCCGACGTCGGATCCCCAAAACGTAGCCGCGACTGGCCAGCCGTTCGCGAGTTTTCTGCTTGGACTTCCCAGCGATGCCGGCCGAATCACCGGAGAGGCGGACCTCGACATCGGCCAGAATCTGAATCATCTGTGGATACAGGACGACTTCAAAGTTACTTCGAAGCTTACCCTCAATCTGGGGCTCCGCTGGGAATACAACGCGTGGCCTCATCACCGGCGGGGTCGAATGGGCGGCTTCGATATGACTACCGGCCAGTTTTATTGGACCGGCAAGAATCCAATCACCGGAGCTCCCCCGAACATTCAGGAAACGATCGCGGACCCGAAATACCTGAATTTTGCCCCGCGAATCGGTTTTGCATACCGCCTCTTCCCGCGTACCGTAGTTCGCGGCGCATACGGCATTTTCTATAACTCGAACTTCGGGTGGGAATGGTCTACGGGCCGGGGAAACTGGCCGTACTCGATTTCCGACAACGTGACCGGCCTCAACATCGGTGGCGCGACTCCGACGCGTGCGGACCAACTGTTCGGATCGTTTGATCCGTCCAAGGTCGTTCCATTAGCGCAGCACACAATCTCGCGCGACCTCAGCATGCCCTACATGCAGAACTGGAATTTCGGCATCGAGCATCAAATCACGCAAAGTCTGCTACTGGAACTGAATTACCAGGGCGCCAAAGGCACGCACTTGCAAAGCTTCCTCAGTACCAACGATCCGCCGCCCGGTCCGGGCGATCCGAACCCGCGCCGTCCTTATCCGCAAGGTGGTTCTCTTAGCGAATTGAAGATGATCGCCACGTCCAGATACAACGCCCTCACCGCCAAGGCGGAACAGAGGCTCTGGCGTGGTCTCACGTACATCGCGTCCTACGCCTATCAGAAGAGCATCGACCTGAGCTCTGACTTCGGAGGCACGTCGCCGCAGAATAACCAGAACATCCGCGCGGACCTGGCGCCGTCCGGTTTCGATCAGACCCACGTTTTCAACACCGGTTATAGCTACATGCTCCCCGGCCAGAACCTTCACGGGTTCGCGAAGTATGTTGTTGGGGGTTGGCAGACGTCCGGAATCATCACGCTCGAAACCGGCCGCCCATTCAACGTCACACTTCCATTCGATAACGCCAACGTTGGCGCCAGAGGCAACTTCCAACGGCCTAATCTTGTCGGGAATCCCTTCCCGCCGGGTTGGCACAGCACATTTGGTCCGGGTGGACTCTATTTTGACCCCTCGGCATTTGCTGCTCCGCCCCAGTACACGTTCGGCAACCTTGGGCGAAACGCCCTCAGAGGGCCGGGCTTCAAAAACTTCGATGTGACTGCGTTCAAGAACTTCCTGTTCACCGAGCGCGTCCGTCTGCAATTCCGGACCGAGTTCTTTAACGCCTTCAACATGGTGAATTTCAGCAACCCAGGCGGTAGCTTTGGGACGCCAACCTTTGGCCGGAGCACCGGCACCCAAAATCAGCAGCGCTCTATCCAGTTCGGATTGAAGCTGTACTATTAGCTATGCTGCCGCTCGTCGCGCTTTGGCTGCTGGCCGCTCAAGCGCCCGGTGCGAGCGACCTGGCCACTGTCGAACGAATAGCGGAAACGAACACAAAGGCCCATCCGATTGCCGAAAACTGGCAGCGGTTGGGCCTTGCGCGTTTCATGCAGAACCGTTTCGAGACGGCGATTCCGGCCTTTCGGGAGGCAATTGCGCGGAACAACTCATTGTGGCCGTCGCATCTCTTTCTCGGTATATCGCTGTATCGTACGAATCAGTTCAAGGCTGCAGTGGACTCCCTGGAGACAGCGAGGCGGCAGGCTCCGCCGCGGGCACAAGGCTCGGACGACATCGACTATTGGCTTGGTGCGACGTATATCGCCCTGAATCAGCCTTGGAACGGGATCACAAGCCTGGAGGTTCTGCTCTCACGAAATCCCGCCCACCGCGACGGTCTTGCGATGCTTGCCCGCGCATACGCCGATCTCGCTGGATCGGTTTGGAACGATGTTGCTGAACGTTCCTTCGCCACTCCCGCGGGATTGGAAGTGCATGGGCATGCCCTGGAATCGGATGGCAATTACACCGATGCGCTGGCCGCATACGAGCAATCGAAGGCGCTGGCGCCGTCGCGACCCGGTCCTGGCCGCGAGATAGGACGCTTACTGCTACAGCAGGGTAAGACGGTGGAGGCAGTGAAGGCTCTGCAGGCCGAACGGGAATTGGCTCTTTTCGATCCCGAGACCTGTTACGTTGCCGCCCTCGGCTTGATTCAATCAGGACGAATGGCGGAGGCTCTGCCGCTCCTACAAGAGGCGGACGAGTGGGTCCGCACGGATGCCGATGTGCCCATCGCGCTGTCACAGGTTCTTTTGTCCATGAAGCGTCCGGCGGACGCGGTCGCGCCCGCGCGGAAGGCGTTGGCGCTCGATCCATCCTCCGTCGCCGCGCAGGAGTTACTCAGCGCCGCACTCGCCCAGCAGCAACAACAAGCGCACTAGCTTTACTGCTTATCCTGGGCCGCGGAACGACGGCGCGCCAGCAGCTCACTATGGAGCTTCAGCTCTTTTTTTGAATCCGCATCATGACCCAGTTCTTTGTACAGAGTGCCCAGCAGGAAGTGCACCTGTTCGTCGCTGGGACGCATCTTTGCTACTGCAACCCACTGTGCGAGCGCGTCCTCACGGCGGCCAGCCTTCCGGTACGCCTTACCCAACTCTCGATGTGCAAACGGTGATTCCGGAAGGGCCTCGACGGCCCGCTCCAGCACCGGCATCGCATCGCGCGGCCGGTCGCCAGCGAGGAGCACTTCACCTAGCCGTAGATTGGCGAGGCCGTGGTGCGGGTTGCGCGTTAGCTCGATTCGGAGTTCCTCCTCCGCCGCGGACAGATCTCGTTGCCTCCACAAGACGTCTCCGATCAGAAAATGAATTCCGCTCCGTTGCGGGTCCTTTGCGGCGGCCGACCTGTATGCTTTCAATGCATCGGCGAGCCGCCCCTGTAATTCCAATTGCCGCCCCGTAAGTTCGGCAACCTCCGGTGAGCCGGGCGCAACGCGGCGAAGGTCTGCGAACCGGTCCTTCGCTAATTGTTGAAGAATCTTTCCGGCCTGGAAGCGAATTTCGGGAGGGGAAGCAGCGTCCCCTGCCACCTCCAGATGGGGTAGGGCTTCGGGTATGCGGCCGAGCTCGATCAATGCTCGTGCAAGCAAAAGGTGTACCTCGGCGTTTTTGGGATCGGCCTTCGCGGCGGTGTTCAGTCGATCGATGGCGCCTTGGAAGTCACGATGCCAAAATGCGGCCCGCCCCTGCTCCAGGGCGGAAATCTGAGATGCGAATGCGAGTGCTGTTACGATTGCCGCAGAAGCAAACATCGGTACGCCACCATTATGAAGGACGAATGCAAATGGGTCTGAGCCGCAGGGGGTTCCTGGCCGGCACCTTACTAAGTACACGCCTGAACGCGCAGGGTGTATCGGCTCGATCGGTGAAGCCGCTACCGCGCGGTAAACCGTCCGGATTACCGTTTCATTCGAAGTTAACCGATATCGCTGCCGAGGCGGGCCTTCGCAAACCTGTGATCTGCGGTCCCACCGATCACAAGGACTATATCGTGGAGACAGTAGGCTGCGGCGTCGCCTTTATTGATTACGATAACGACGGATGGCCGGATATCTTTTTGCTCAACGGAACGAGATTCGAGGGTGCTCCAGAAGCGACGAACCGGCTGTATCACAACAACCGCGATGGTACGTTCACAGACGTGACGGAGAAGGCCGGCCTTGTTCGGACGGGTTGGGCCTCCGCCGTCACCGTCGGCGACTACAACAATGATGGCTGGACCGACATGTTCATCACGTATTGGGGACAGAATGTTCTTTACCGTAATAACGGCGACGGAACATTCACTGACGTCACCAAAGAAGCAGGGCTCCTCCGGCCAGGGAATCGCTGGAGTTCCGGATGTGCTTTTGTCGACTTTAATCGCGATGGAATGCTGGACCTCTGCGTTGCGACGTACCTCCAGTTCGATCCGAAAGCAGTGCCCAAACCGGGCGAAACAAGCAACTGCAATTGGAAGGGCATACCCGTGAACTGCGGGCCGCGCGGCTTGCCTCCCGGCGGCGTGTCTCTTTACCGCAACAACGGAAAAGGTGCCTTTGTGGATGTCACGGCGGAATCCCGCGTGAATGAAGCCGAAGGCAGCTACTGCATGACGGTAGCGGCGGCGGACTTTGACAACGATGGCTGGCCGGATCTGTTCGTCGCGTGTGACTCCACTCCGAGCTTTCTGTTGAAAAACAATCGCGACGGTACGTTTACCAACATCGGTCTTGAATCCGGTGTTGCCCTGAATGAGGATGGCATGGAGCAGGCAGGCATGGGCGTCGGCGTTGGCGATTTCGATCTCGATGGATCATTGGACATTCTGAAGACCCACTTTACAGACGACACGAATATCCTTTACAAAAACGACGGAAAGGGCAACTTTGCCGACGTGACGATCGCGTCGGGGCTGGGGGTTGAGACGCGATTTACAGGGTGGGGGGCAGGAATCGTGGATCTGGATAACAACGGATTCCCGGATCTGTTCTACGTGACCGGCAATGTCTATCCCGAGATTGAACGGCGCCTCCCTGCGTACCCGCTCCGTACGCCTCGGGTCGTATTCCGAAACCTAGGCAACGGGAGGTTCGAGGAACTGTTCGATGCCGGTGAGGGCGTCAGCACTCCGCACTGCAGCCGCGGATGCGCGTTCGGTGACTTCGACAACGATGGTGATGTCGATATGGTGATCGTCAATCTGAACGAGCCTCCATCTCTGTTGCGGAATGATGTAAGCGGCGGCGGCAACTGGATCAAGATCAAGCTGACCGGAACAATATCGAACCGAAGCGCCATCGGAGCCCGTGTGACTGCCATCTACGGTTCGCACAAACAGAGTCAGGAAGTTCTTAGCCAGTCGAGTTTTTACTCGGCCAACGATCTGCGGCTTCACTTTGGATTGGGCAGCGCACCGGCCGTGGATTTGGAGGTCAGATGGCCGAACGGAGGCCGTGAATCATATCGTGCGCTCAAGCCAAACCGAATTATTGAGATTGTTGAGCGCCGGGGAATCAAGGCCTAAAGTGTTCTGGCGGTGAGGGTGGGATTCGAACCCACGGAACCCGTAAAGGTTCAACGGTTTTCGAGACCGCCCGATTCAACCGCTCTCGCACCTCACCG
>CAYXLI010000055.1:0-20298 GCA_964464925.1 uncultured Solibacteraceae bacterium
TAGCCGCTGATCACCGAGGCAGCCAGTCTTCCGTTGGCCGCCAGCCGTGTGCTGCCGAAGAAGTCGGCAATGCGGGAGGAGATATCACTGGTATTGACGAACACCGATTGCAGCGTGATCGCGACTCCGCCCGTCTCCCGCAGAGTGATTGTGTAGTGCCATTTCCCATCGGTGCCGGCGGACACGGGATTCGGCGAGAAAGTAGCCGTAATCTCTCCAAGAGCAGGCGCGATCGGGATTTTGGCTTCCGAGGTATATGCAGTCGTCACTCCCCGCTGGTTCCGGACTTCGATATCGAGAGGCACCGACGCACCCCTGGTTACGCTCCGCGGCACGACCGCGTTGATCTGATAGAGGCCCGCGAATCCGGGAGCAAGCCCAGCGAACGACGGCCTGACCGGGATACCATCCATATATACCCAGGCCTCGCCGGCAACGCGGCTCAGAGGACTTGCGGGAGCGGCCGCACCATCGGGAACGGACGGAGTGACCGCGCCCAGTCCCGTGCAGTAAATCACAATCGTGTCGCCGGGTTTGACAGTGTTGGTCTCGGACAGAATCGAATAATCCGGCAACTTCTGAGCGCGCGCGATACTAATGCCGTCTGCCCCGCTGGTCCATATGCCAGGCGCGCCGTAACCGACTCGCACCGAGACGGTATTCGACCTGGTTCCATTATTGTTTACCTGGATGGAGGCGTAAGGTTCGGGTGCGCTGGCGGTTCCACCTGTGGCATACGGAACGATGAAGCTGATCTGCGTTGGCGTGACGACGTAAAGAGGCGCATTCCGGCCATTGACCGTCACCTGCACTCCACCCAAGGTGACCGGCAAAGGACTGGGCAGCGACTCTCCGCCTTGTGGAAATATGCCCGGCGCAAGGCCTGCTCCGTAAATCGTCACATACTCCCCGGGAGCGATCGCGTTAGTCACTGGCGCGAAATTCGCGCTGTTTACGACGGCGGTCGGGTAGATGAATGTTCCACTGCCAGAGTACGGTTTTGCATGCAGTCCGATGAAGGCGGAGTAAAAAGATTTCGCTCCGACGCCGATAATAGTCTGCCCATCCGCGCCCAAGAACTGCTGCCCGACCGGGCCGGTCATGCTGCCGCTCGCGTCAAACGACAGGCCCGTGTTGGCGTAGGTATTTTCGACGGCAGGCTGGAAAAGATCAGACTCGTAAGAGCGCTGATGCACCAGGGCCACTCCGGTGCCGGTCGCGTTGATCGAACCATAGTTCGACGTAATGGAGCTGCTCTTCGGATCCGAATTGTCGACCGAGAGCGTTCCGTAGTAATACATGCCAGAGTAGCTGGCTGTTGCATTGGAACCGGTGTAAGCCCGCACGGCAAACATCAGGTCGAAGCCGTCCGGATTCAAAGCCAGTATGAGGTTTCCGTCAGGAGATACCGAGGTCATCTTCGAGCCGCTGATGAGTTGCGACGGCGAAGCTGGTCCGAAATTGAGACTGGCGAACGGTCCGGCGGGTGACGACACACTGTAAGGAACAGAGGCGACCGTCTGCGATAACAACGTATTTCCCTGGTCGGCGGCATAGCCGCTGACCGCAACACTTCCCATGCTGCCGGAGCCATTCGGATTCAAGGCGAAAGACGCGTCTCGAACCTTCATGACGTCGCCTTGCGAATAGTCTACATATACAGCGCGGTAGGAACCGCTTAGGGTAGATGCCGATACGGCCGGATTGACGGGAATGCCGACCAGTAAATCCTGATAGCCGCCTTCAGTGGCGCTGGCGACGATCGCCGATGGTCCTGCCGATCCCACCCCGCCAAACTCAATGTCGTTGCTGTCGATGAGACTTTGCATGGAGAACGTGCCATTTGCGCTGACTCCATAGCTGCCCGAAGCCGTGTATGGCGTCGATTTGGCGCTGGTCTTCGAATCGAGCAAACGGCCAGTGAAGGCGAAACCGCCCTTGCCGTCGAAGAGCAGCAGACCATTCACGCTGCGGGCTCTCGACGAACGGCCGGTCGATCGATCGAAATCCGAAAACAGAATTTGGCGAACGAAATAAGTGCCGTTCAGGTCAGCGTTCGCGCTCGTATCCGGGTTCTGTGGGTCAGCCTTGTCATGTACCAACCCGGCTTGCACGGAGCGCGCCTTGGCGCTTTTGAGAAAAGACTCATCGCCGGAGAGCAGGCAGGTAAAGACACCCATCAGGAGAGCGAATTTGCGGAGATTCATCGTCCAATTTCCTATTGGTTTTGGGCTGCGCAATTAGAGTACGACACGCAAGGCCGGTGATGGAAGAGAAGATACATTCAAAAAGTACTAGAGCTCGCTACTTGATTCGCCGTAGTCACTAGCGTGTTTGAGCTACGATTTGATCTAAAAAGAGGTAGTCTTGCTATGAAGATCGGTGCCTTAGAGTGCGCCTGCCCTGGAGTCTAGTCCTGCGAGTTTAGTATCTCTTTGAAGAGCGCGCCGAGCTTTATAAAATCAGCGAGCCTAGTTGGCTTTCGAATGTAGCGCACGGGGGCAAACCGTGCGACCTCGTCTTTGTCCCTCTGGTTGTCTGATGAGGTCAAAACCACAGCCGGCACATGACTACACTTCTGACTGGCCTTTAAACGTTGAAGTACCTCCTTGCCCGGCCTTTTGGGCAAGTTCAAGTCAATCAACACGAGGTCAGGGCAAGGAAACTTCTCCTCATCGATTTCGTCAATGAATTCTATTGCTCGCTCACCGTCAGTAAGGACAAAGAGTTCGCAACGAACCGAATGCTCTTCAAGAGCTTCGCGGACGAGACCCACATCGCCCGGATTGTCTTCCACCAGAAGGATTGCGGGTGCTGGCCCGACGGCTGTTTTAGCGTCAGCGATATCAGAACGCTGGGAGGGTAAAGAAAAATGTTGAACCTTGTCCGGGTTCCGATTCCACCCAGATCCGTCCGCCTGCTCTTTCCACAATCCGCTGACAGATCGCAAGGCCCATACCGGTGCCGGGGTAATCCGCGACTGTGTGAAGACGCTTGAAGATTCCAAAAATTTGCTCCTTGTATTCTGGCTCGATACCGATTCCGTTATCCTGGACTGAAAACCTCCAAGCATCGCCCGACCGCTCGGCTGCGACATAAATTCGCGGTGGAAGTTGGCTTCGATATCGGATAGCGTTTCCAATCAGATTCTGAAACAACTGCTCTAAGTGAACTTCGTGAACCCTCACAGCAGGCAGCATGGCTGATTTTATTTCAGCACCGCTTTCCTCGATTGAGGCTTTCAGATCCAGCAGCGCCCGCTGAAGCATTGCATTCGCGTCCGTTTCACCCGCTGGTTCTTGTCCGGAAAGCGATGCTTGGGTGAACGCACGAAGATCACGTAGCAGACTATCCATCCGGATACAGCCCTGAACGATGTAGGCTATGTATTCATCTCCCGTCGTACCGAGCTTGTTTCCGAATCTCTTCTGAAGCAGTTCACCATACGAAGCGATCATTCGAAGCGGTTCCTGCAGGTCATGCGAAGCTGAGTAGGCAAATTGCTGTAGGTCCGCGTTCGCGCGACTGAGTGCCTCGTTGGCGGCACAAAGCGCTTCCTGGCTTCGGACCCGGTCCGTGATATCACGCGCGACCTTTGATGCTCCGACAATCTTTCCGGAGGAATCCCGAATTGGAGACACCGTCAACGATATCGATAGGGTTCTACCGTCTTTTGTCCGGCGTCTTGTTTCGTAGTGTTCGATTCTTTCACCCTTCGAGATTCGTTCCAGGATGTTCGGGATCTCGTCCACGCGTTCGGGGACGGCAAGAATCGAGACTGATTTTCCAATGATCTCTTCGGCCGTGTAGCCGAACAATCGCTCCGCCCCGCGGTTCCAACTCCGGATGATGCCATTGAGATCCTTACTAATGATCGCGTCATCTGAGGATTGAACAATTGCAGCAAGATGTTCCTGAAGCTCGGAGTATTTCTTTTCGGTCGTGATGTCACGGGCGACCTTTGATGCTCCGATGATTGCGCCCGATGCATTCCGGATGGGAGATACCGTCAGGGAGATCTTTAGAACGCGGCCATCCTTCGTCCGCCGCTCCGTCTGGTAGTGGTCGATGGATTCCCCGCGAGAGAGACGCTCCAGGATATTCGGGATTTCCTCCAGGCGTTCGGGGACCGCGAGAATTGAGATCGGTTTTCCGATGATCTCTTCGGCCGTGTAGCCGAACAATTGCTCTGCTCCCCTGTTCCAGCTCCGGATAATGCCATTCAGATCTTTGCTGATGATAGCGTCATCGGATGATTGCACGATTGCCAAAAGGCGTTCGTGGAGTTCGGTAATATCGTGAAAGCCCTGCCCGGCTAGTTTTTCTGTTGTGAGATCGCGGAGGTAGACCGCGATCCCGTTTTCGTGAGGCTCCAGGCAAATCTCTAACCACTTGTCTGGTGCTATTTTGAAATCGAACCCGGCAGCCACCCTCTCCCGCATCGCTCTGCGGCACTCCCGCTCTTCCTCCGTACCGGTGAGCTCTGGAAGCGCCGACCAAAAATCGCGCTCGCGGATCTCGTTCAAAGGCAGGTGGAATATCGTTTCGCTTTTGCGGTTTGCATAGGTAATCCGCCAATCCGGTGACACGACGAGAATAGCCTGAGAGCACCGGTCCAGGAGAGCTTGGGCGGCGGAACCTGATAATGCGTCTTCGGTCCTTATGGTGCTGGATTTCATAGGCAACGACGTCCGGTGTGTACGGGATTCAGCGGATTGTTCAGATCCTGATCCATGAGGAGTATCCATTCAGACCTTGAAACAATGGGCGGCAGGGTTGTTTTCGGCTGCCGGTTGATCGAGAGCGGAATCGGAGCAGGTCATTATTACGAGCGGAGTCCGGCCGCAGCAGCGTCCGGTTGCTTGAACCTGAGCAGGAACAATTTGGCCCGGCTCTCTTTGTTCCATCGTACTTTTTCCATCGTACTTTGTCTTTTCCTGCAATGAAGAATGCACTTTACCACACACTGGCATTTCAGCGTACCCTGCATCCGCCAGTGGAGCCAGTGCCGTGACAAGCGGGAACTATGGGCGGTCCCCGGAAAGCCTATCCAGTGTAACAGCGGCGCCCGTTTCCGATCCCTGTCCTGCCGATTCCTGCTAATTCCGCATCTGGATGTATGATCAAGAGCAACCGATACCAATGAGAATGACCAGACGCGCCCTGCTCTCAATGTCCGGCCCGGCGATTGCGGCCGCATTTGCGGGAGCTTCGAAGATCCCGCTGGAGGACGACCGCTTTCTAGAAGACGTCTCGCGCCGCTCTTTCCAATACTTCTGGGAGTACACGGACCCCGGGACCGGAATGACGCGGGGCCGCGCAAAAGCCGACGGAACTCCGTACGATCCCATCCGCCGCGACATCGGCAGCATCGCAGTGACCGGCTTCGGACTGGTGGCCCTGTGCATCGGCGCCGAACGCGGTTGGGTGGAGCCGGAGGAAGCACGTTCGCGCGTCCGCAACGCCATGCGGTTCTTTTCGGACCACGCCCCGCAAGAGCATGGCTGGTTCTTTCACTGGATGAACGTGAAGACCGGCGAGCGGACCGGCGTGCTGCAGAGCAGCGAGAAGAAGAGTGAGCTCTCTTCGATCGACACCGCCTTGCTGCTAGGAGGGATACTTACAGCCCGGCAATATTTCAGGAAGGACCCGGAAATCTACCGGCTGGCGACCCGCATCTACGAGCGTACCGATTTCCAATGGATGCTGGCCGGCGATCCGTTGCTGCTGTCGCATGGCTGGACGCCTGAGGGCGGGTTTCTCAAGTCACGCTGGGCGAAGTACAGCGAGTTCACTATCATTTATCTGTTAGCTATCGGATCGCCCACGCACGCGATCAGTCCCGACTCCTGGTACGCCTGGGAACGTCCCGAAAACGTGTACGCCGATTATAAGTACATAGGGCTCTCACCGCTCTTCACACACCAGTATTCCCACGCGTTTGCCGACTACCGGGGGCACGCTGAGAAACGTGGATCCCGGATCGACTGGTTCGCGAACTCGGTGACCGCGACGCGCGCGCATCGTCAGTTTTGTATCGATCTCGCCAAGGAGTTTCCGGGGTACTCCGAAAACATCTGGGGCATCACGAGTTCCAATAGTGCCAGCGGCTATAAGGCATGGGGCGGTCCTCCTCGAAGAGGACCGATCAATGGGACAGTGGTCCCCTGCGCGGCGGCCGGCTCACTGATGCTGGCGCCTGATATTTGTTTACCGGCGCTGCGGGCGATGAAGGAGCGATTTGGCGAAAAGATCTATGGCCGCTATGGTTTCACCGACGCTTTCGATCCTGTAAGCGGCTGGGCCTCGCCGGACGTCCTCGGCCTGGACGCCGGGATTACTCTGCTAAGCGCGGAAAACCTGCGGTCCGGCAACCTGTGGAAGTGGTTTATGCGAAACCCGGAGATCCCGCGCGCGATGCGCCTGGCAGGCATGTGACGCCGCGGGACCGGCCCTCAGGCGAATAAGGTCTCCATCGCGCGGCGCACCTGACCATTGCGCATGAACCAGCGCCACACGTTCTCAGTGCGCATGTTCTCCGCGCTGAGAAGGGTTGCTCCGACATCGATGCCGATGACATCCTTACTGATCCAACCATTCGTCGGGTGGAACGCATCCACGAAGCCGTATCGCTTGTAGATCTTATCTCCGAATGTGCGGTGCATTTCCATAAGGGCCGCGACGCATACTTCGGGGGCCAACATGAGCGAGCCTCCCGCGGCACAGGGGACGACGGTTCCGTCGATTCTAGGGCTGGCCGGTGGGCCTCCCCAAGCGACATAGCGGTTTGCGCTGTCCGAGGCGGTAATGCCCCAAACTTTCTCCGAATAGCCGGGGAACTTCTCCCTCAATTCCACGCAGAACTCGCGGTGTGCCAGGGTGGCCTTGACCGAATTCTCGAACCAGTCCGTGTGCGGTGGCCGTTTTTCGCGCCTGCCCCGGAAATCGATCCATGCCTGCGAGTACTGGTGCACGAACAACGGCCGGGCGCCGCTGATGTATGTGTAGCCGCTGTATGTGACGGTCGGCCGGCTCCATGCATACCAGGAGTCTTCGGGCAATGGCGAGGTGGAAGACGCGATCCCCAGCAGGTACATAATGCCGTGCTCACAATGGTGATCCCACCGATTCTTGGAGAATCCGTACTCGGGCCGCCAGTGCATGGACAATAGACTGGGGTGACCGTTCAACATCCATTGGAAGTCGATGCGGTCCCAAATCTTATCTGCCAAGTGGGTAATCGTGGAGTCCCGGTGGAAATACTCCCGGACCGTAATCACTCCCGCCAAGAGAAGCGCGGTGTCGATCGTGGAGAATTCCGATTTTCCGACGCGCTCTCCGGTTTCGCCGTTGACAAAGTGATAGAACCAACCGTGCTCATGAACGGACTTCTCAGCATAGAAGTGCAATGTCGCGAGCGCCCGCTCCCGGGCCTGCCGGCGGGAGATCCAGCCACGTTCGGCGCCGATGCAAAGAGCCGTGAGACCGAATCCGGTCGCAGCACTGGATGCGTTGGTGCGCGGGTCGGGAGCATCGATGTCCGCCAGCGCTCGATCGCGAACCAGACCGTCCTGCTCGAAGGCCTGCTCCCAGAAGTAAAGAAATGAGCGATGAGAGAGATCGCCGAGGAACCTGTCTTCTTCTTTCGTGAGCCGACGGCGTGCCGCCGCGGCGGGGAGTGCAGCCAGAAGGCTTCCAAGGAACGTGCGTCTAGCGAGCATGGTCGTAGTAAGTTAATCGGATCAAATGGTCAAAAACTGAAGCGCAGTTGGAACTCGACCACGCGGCCGGAACGAGCGCCGGTGGCCTGACCAAATCGGACGTTCGTAATTTGGGTGCTTGCGCTGTTGAACCCGAAAGGACTCAAGTTCAGCTTATTCAGAATGTTGAAGAAGTTGGCTGACAGATTCACCTGCGCCTTTTCTCCCAAAATCCGTGCTCTGGCAATCTTGAATCGCTTTTCCGCCGTCATATCCAACTGGAAAAAATTCGGGCCGCGGAAGGTATTCCGGCCGATGCCTGGTACCGGCGGGACCGCCACGCCACCACCGGTGGGAGGCACGAAATACCGATACGGTCCGCCCGGAAAATTACCGCCGGGCTTCATAAAGGTTGCGTTGCTGGTGTCTGTGCCTGCTCCGCCTAGGTAAGCAATGGGCCGAAGCGGACATAAGCCTCCTCCGGCCAATGTCGTGGCGCAATCCGATCCCGTGTAGACGGCAGTCCACGGGAAGCCGGAACTTGCCGTGAGAATTCCGGAGAGGCCCCAGCCGCCGAACGCGTTGCCAATCCAATCCTTTCTTCCATTCAGAATGGACGGGGTCCAGAGGGCATATCCCACGAAATGGTGCGTCACATCGAAATCCGATGGTCCCCGCTCCGTCCGCTGGTCGAACGGATAGCTCTGACGGCAATTGTCATCATTGGAGCAGGTATCGATGCTCTTGCTCCAGCGGTATTGAGCCGTCACGGAGAACCCCCGCGAGAAAGACCTGGCCAATCGCGCAATCATGGCGTTGTAGTTGCTGTTCACGTCCGTACGAAGGTAATTGACGGTGGCAAGGCGGGGATTCGTCGGATAAAACCACAAACTGTAATTGACCACGCGAGGCAGTTTATGGCTGGTGCTGCCCTGGTAGGTCAGCGAAGGCACCCAACCGCCCCCCAGGTCGTACTGCAATTCCAGCGAGTAGCGATATGTGTACGGATTGACCAGTTGCTCCGGAATTCCGAAGACATTCGGCTTTGCGCCATTCAGGGGGATTCCAGTGTCGGGATTGAACGTCAACGTGGCCGCTGGATTCCGCGGGAAGCCGTAGGCGGCGGCCGGTCCGGCAAGATCACTGGTAGCCAAGGTATACAGGATCTGGTTCCCGGTGAGAGTAAATGACGTGGGCAGCGGCGGGTTCACGCGCCCGTTCAGCGTAAGCGACTCCGGAACGCGGTTGTATGCAACGCCGAAGCCGCCGCGCAAGACAGCCTTGTTCCTGAAGGAGTGCCCGAACACGTCCCCAGGGCTCCAGGCAAACCCGAATTGTGGAGCAAAGTTCTTGAGGCTCGTCGAGTACGGATTTCCTCCGACCTTCATCGTGATTCCCGTAAGAGGATCGGGGCCGCTTCCTAACACCGGATTGCTCAGCTTGCCGTACTTCTCCGTGATCGGACCGAAGTACTCCCAACGCAGACCGAGGTTCACCGTCAGGTTCGGCCGTACTTTCCAGTCGTCCTGAACGAATAGTCCCCAATATTGGGAACGCACGTATTTCTTGCGGTCACTGGGATATCCGGTCAGCGGATCGAAATTACCCGTCTCAGTAGCGGGCACATCATTGGCAAAATTCCACAGGTTTGAAAAGTCGTAGCTCGGCCGCATATTCGAGGCGTCGATGTCGTTATTCTGTTCGCGGAAATGCTCGACTCCGAACTTGAGCACGTGTTTGCTCTTGACCGTGGTCAGAATGTCGCGCACATTGTAGCTGGTCTGATAAAAGACGCCGCCGCCGCTAGGCCCGAATTGAAGAAAGAACGCCGGGAAGGGACTACCGGTGACTGTCTGGCGCGGGATCCCCCACGGCAGCGAGGGCAAATCCGTAATCTGGTTGAAGTACCAGCGGCTGACATTCGCACGGGCCTCATTGACGCTGGAAGGCGTCAACGTGTGGGTCCACAGGAGCGCACCGGAATACATCCGGCGGTTCGAACCCCATTGCAGAGCGGGCCGCGAGTTCGCAACCGAGGAGTTGTCGTGGATCGTGTAATAGGCGCTGAACGCGAGCAGATCCTTTGCTGTTACGTGAGAGTCGACCCGGCCGTTGTATTGCGATCCAAAATCATGTGCCGGAGTGATCAGCGTTCCATACCGAATATCAGGAACGCCGTCCAGACCGCCGCCCACGGCACTGGTCACATTCGCTCCGGTAGCGCCCGTGAGCGAGCCGATGTCCAGACCTCCCGGAACTTCCTTGCACTGGGCGGCACTCAGGCCCACGCTGGCGCAGGTCTGCGGAATCAGCACGGAAGGGCTGGAGACATCCTGCAACATGTTCGGGAAACTGACCGTCTTGGCCGCGATGCTGCCGGGCCTCATGGCCTTGATTCGCTCTACCAGTTCGGGTGTTTCCATCCATTGGTTGCTTTGGTTGGCTGTTGAAGTTGGCAACACGTCGAAGGAGAAAAACACGAACGTTCGGTCTTTGATGACCGGGCCGCCGAGACTGCCGCCGTACTGGTTGTAGCTCTTCAGTACCTTGATGGGTGGCGCTCCCGTGGGGCCGCCCCATTTGTTGTAAGCGTTCAGTTCCGGACGGTCGAACGTCATCCGGTAACTGCCGTGGATATCGTTCGTTCCATTTTGCGAGACCACCTGGACCAAGGCACCGCTGGACCGGCCGTTTTCGGCGGAGTAGGAATTCGAGACCACTCGCACTTCTTTGACGGATTCTTGATTGGGGGTCACAATCGCTGCTCCGCCCCAAGCCTGACTATCCACGCTGACGCCGTCGATCTGGTAGCCGTTCGCCGATAGGCGCTGGCCGTTCGCGCTGATGGGAA
This sequence comes from uncultured Solibacteraceae bacterium, assembly GCA_964464925.1. Classification (GTDB taxonomy): domain Bacteria; phylum Acidobacteriota; class Terriglobia; order Bryobacterales; family Bryobacteraceae; genus CAYXLI01. The sequence goes on from CAYXLI010000055.1 coordinate 10,552, forward strand.
CCTGATTTTCGGTCTGGTAAATGGAGGAGTTAGACCCTCCCGGACCGCTCGAGTTGGGAAGGGCTTCGGAGGAGCCATTGGCGCTCCGGGCACCCAGGCCGAAGATCCCCGGTGTCAACCGGACCAGCTCAAACGGGTCTCGTCCCACCTGCGGCAGGCTATGCACCTCCTGCGCCGTCAGCGTGGTATCAATGCTGGCGTCTTCGGTCTTGAGGCGCGGTGCATCCGACGCAGAAACCACGATCGATTCGTTCAACTGACCGGGAGTAAGCACCAAGTTGACGCCTTCCAAGCGCTCCGCTCGCACGCTGACGTGCTCCCTCGTCTCCTTTCGAAATCCGGCGGATTCGACGGAGATGGCGTAGGGACCCGGCGGCAGGGAGTTGAAGCGATAGAAGCCTTCCAACTCGCTTTGGGTCTCCTGCCGCACCCCCGTTTCTTCATTCGTAAGAGTGATCTTTGCGCCAGGAACCACGGCACCGGAAGAATCGGTAATCGTACCCTGAATGCCTGCGCGGAACTGTGCACTGGCTACCCAGCACAGCAACAACGCAAGGAATCCGTACTGAAGAATGTGAACCAAAGCAGAAGGTACGCGTCGCACACACTACTCCTTGATGCCCTATCTGTGAGTAAATCGATTTAGTAAATCCTGAGGTAATATATCGACGCCAGAATCACGTGTCAAGCACCATTCTTCACGATTCGTAACGTCAAGAGGACCGGCGACTCCGTCGCTACTGAATCGATTTATTTAGGACATCTGAGCGGTTTCCCGCGAGCCGGTTTATTGATTCTCGTATCCTCGTGTGCGACACTGCGGGACGTGAGCGGGACAAAACCTCACGACGCCCGGAAGAAGACGGAGCACCGATCTGTCAGCCTCAAAGATCTAGCGAGACACTTGAGTCTCTCTCCAACCACGCTCTCCCTGGTCCTGAACGAATCGGAGGGTGCGGCCACAATTCCCCGGGAAACCAAGGACCGCATCTTCGAGGCAGTCCAAAAATTCAACTACCGGCCTAATTTCGTGGCCCGGTCCCTGCGATCCCAGCGTACGTACTCCATAGGCGTGCTACTGCCCGAATTCAGTGATGGCTACGCTGCTCTGCTGTTAAGCGGCATTGAAGAATTCCTGCTGCAGTCCGGATACATGTATCTGGTGGCCAGCCATCGCCGCAAACCGGATCTGATACGCCAGTACCCGAGGATGCTCCTGGAACGCTGCGTGGAAGGCCTGATCGTCATCGACACGCCGTACGATCGGGAATTGCCGGTACCGGTAGTCTGTCTGTCAGGGCATCGGGAGGTCAAAGGCGTTACCAATATCGTTCTCAATCATGCGCGGGCAGCGGAACTGGCGCTACGGCACATCGTGAGGCTTGGCCACCGCAACATCGCTTTCCTGAAGGGCCAGGCTTTCAGCGCCGACACCGAAGTGCGTTGGGAAGCGACGCTTGCTGCGGCCAATTCGATGAAAGTTCCTGTCAGGCAGTCTTTGCTGACGCAACTGGAAGGCGATTCTCCGTCTCCCGAAACGGGCTATATTGCCGCGCAGAAACTGCTGAAAGCGGGAGACCCATTTACGGCGCTCATTTCGTTCAATGATGTTTCCGCAATCGGAGCAATTCGCGCTTTCCGCGATGCCGGTCTCTCGGTTCCCGGCGACATCTCGGTTGTGGGTTTTGATGACGCCTACGCGGCGGCCTATCACAACCCCGCTCTGACTACGATCCGCCAGCCGCTTCGCCAAATGGGAATGCTCGCAGCGGAGGTGGTCTTGAAGCACATTAAGGACCGTTTGGATGAGGATTGTCCGACGTTCCTCCAGGTAGAGCCCGAACTGATTGTCCGCGAGTCGACATGCAAAGCGCCGGTTCTGAGCAGCGTGAGCGCCTCGCCCCGGTGAAGCGGCGTGATGGTCTTCGGCAGCTTATCGCGCTGCATGCCGGATTCGCACTCACTGGCACGGCCACCGTTTTGCTTGGCCCGGCGCTGCCGGCGTTCTCCAAGCAGTGGCATCTCGCAGACTCGCAAACCGGCGCATTGTTTACGGCTCAGTTCCTCGGTTCGTTCGTGGCGGCGGTCGCATCCTCTGCCGCGATTCTTCGGTTCGGCCTGAAGCGCTGCGTCATCGGTGCGTTCGTGGTGATTGCAGCAGGGTTTGCGGCTGCCGGAAGCGTATCCTGGCCGGTCACGATGGCGGCAGTGTGTCTTTATGGGGGAGGATTGGGCCTCGCAATTCCGGCGATCTCACTCATCGCAGCCGGGATGGACACACCGAAATCCGCCTCCTCTCTGAATCTGCTTAATTTCAATTGGTGTGCCGGGGCCATGGCCGCACCTGCGATTACAACTGCCATCCTGGCATGGTCCGGCCTCTCCGGGTTATTTTTCAGCCTTGCGCTGGCCGCTGCCGTGGTTGCCCTGGTTCTCGGTGCGGCTGTAGAGGACTTCTCAGCGTTGCCACAGTCCGGTACAGCAATCCGTCCGTCTCACGATTCTTCTACCTTACGCCTCACCCTTCTCACGGCGACTTTGATTTTCCTTTACGTTGGGACGGAGTCCTCCATTGCCGGATGGGCTCCGTTGTGGGCGTCCCGCATGGGGGCATCCGCCCACACCGCCGCCGCTACCGCTTCCTGTTTCTGGGCGGGCATTCTGCTGGCGCGATTGCTCGCTGGCGCGGCCTTCCGGTACGCATCGCCCTCAACAGTGATCCTCGCCGGCCTTGGCCTGAGCGGCATCGCAATCGCCCTGATGGTTGCGTTCGCCACGTTATCCGCTTTGGTTGTGAGCGCTGCGGTCTGTGGATTCGGATTCGGCACGGTTTTCCCTACTGTGGTCTCCGTGTTCTGTGACGCAACAGGCCCGCAGGCGACCCGCTGGGCCAATTCGGTCTTCGCGAGCGGCGCTCTTGGAGGAGCGATCCTTCCACTGGCGACGGGTTGGGCAACCTCGCGATGGGGTGGCCTTCGCGCCGGACTGGCACTTGCACTATGCGCGACCGCGGCAATGATGGTTCTGCAGTTTGCCATACGAAGGAACTTACGGCGGATGCCCGCGCGAAATCCTCTCTGAGCCACGCAATACGTCGAGCTTCTACCTGTCTGGCAGAGTGCGGATTCGGATGTTGCGGAACATCAGGAACGTAAACTGGTCGTGCAGTTGGAGGCCAATCGGTCCGACCTTCGATCTGGCCGGATCGCCGGCGAATTCCGAGACCGGCTGGCCATTCAGCCGGACCCGGATGCGGTCGTTCCGCGATTCGATGTCTAGAGCATTCCAATCGCCCACGCGCTGTACGCCCGTCTTGGCCGGAACGAACGTGTAGATACTCCCGCTCGGATACTTCTCGTTCTTCGCGTCGATGATCTGAATTTCATATCCGATGTGAGCCGGAGTGGTCTTGGGGAAGCCGGCGAGGTCCGGGCGCTCTGCATCGGATTCGCCGATTGGATCATGCGCGCGGGAACGGTCGCGAATGGACACGCCGCTGTTCATGCCCGGAGGAAGCCAGTATTCCACGTGGAGGTCGAACTCACCGAACTCGTCCTTGGTGTAGAGCCACGCGTGGCGGCTTATCCACTGACGGAAGGTCTTCTCATCCACCGGTGATGGAAGCGTATGCGTACGCTGGCCGAGGAGCACACCTTCCTTTGACACCGTCCAGATTCCCGGGCCGCGCACTTCCCAGCCTGCGAGGTCCTTTCCGTTAAACAGAGGCTTCCAGCCGAGACCGGTGGGCAGCGTGACGTTTCCTGTTGCGGCCCATTCGGCTCCACGGGCGAGCAGCGTCTGGAAGTTCACGTCGTCCAGATTCGGGTTCAGCTCGTCCTTCCAGGTATGGCCGAGCATGGTCGCATAGACGCGCCCACGGCCGTACTGGCGGATCCAATCCATGGGCTCGCCCTGATGCGAGATCTCAGAGAAGGCATAAGTGAGAACGGTGATGCCCTCGGCTGGGCCGTGCTGGCCGTGCGTAAGCTGCTCAGACGGATGCAGCCAGTAGGGCGGGAGGCCGCGCGTGATGGGGTGGTCCTTGTCGCGCACAAATAGCTCGAAGTCGTGGCGAGGACCGTGGCCGGGCTTCAAGCCGGAACCTTTGGGAATCCGGATGACTTCCCCGCCCGGACCTATGGCCAAGCCTGGTCCGAAAGAGGGATCGCGCCAACCGAGCCCGATCATCTCGTTGTACTCGGGCCATTTGAGAAATGCGTTGTTCGCGGCGTGATAGATGACGAGGCCGCCGCCGTTGCGGACATACTCGACCAGAGCCTTCTCCACCGCGGCGGGCCAGCGGGTGCCGGTATCAGTGTGGCCGCCGTTGAAATTATTGATGACGACGTCGTACTTCCGGAAGTCCGGCTTTTGCGGATAGGTAGAAGTGTCGACCGTGAAGCGGCCGGAGCCCTCGAGAATCGCTTGGATGGCGCGCGTACCGGCCGCCCAGTCATAATTGTTCACGCCATCGATGATGAGGGCGGCGAGTTTGCGGTCAGCGGCAAAGGTGCTGGAGCACGCTATGAGATAGCAGCAGAGGATTATCTTGCGCACAGATTTCACCGTATCGAGAAGCATTCTTCGGATCAAGCCGTTAAGTTACCGGACCGGGATTGAAGGGAACCAAGGCGTTCGCCAGGCCCCAGTGCTCAGCCCAGGTCTTCTTACGCCCGCTGGCCACGTCCAACAGGAGGCGGAACAGTCTCCAACCGGACTCTTCGATCGTGAACGTGCCGGTCGCGATTCCGCCGGCGTCGAGGTCGATGAGGTCCGGCCATTTTTCTGCGAGCGCCGTTCGAGATGACACTTTCACTACCGGCACCATGGCGAGACCGTAGGGAGTGCCTTCGCCAGTAGTGAAAACGTGCAGGTTCATGGAGGCAAGTTGCTGGGTGCCGCAGATGAAGTCGCTCGCGGGAGTAGCGGCGAAGACCAGACCCTTATGCGTGACTCGTTCGCCGTGGGTGGCGACGTAGGAAATTGCGGAGGTGCCCGACTTCGCTACCGAGCCGAGCGCCTTTTCGACGATGTTCGCCAGACCTCCACGCTTGTTGCCGGGCGTCGGATTGGCGCTACGGTCGGCCGCACCGCGGGAGAGGTACTCGTCATACCAGCGCATTTCCCGGATGAGCGCCTGCCCGACCTCGCGATTGACGGCGCGCGGAGTGAGCAGATGAACCGCGTCTCGCACCTCGGTGACTTCAGAGAACATGACAGTGCCGCCCGCACGCACGATCAGGTCAGCAGCAAAGCCGACCGCCGGATTGCAGGTAACTCCCGAGAACGCGTCGCTGCCACCGCACTGAAGACCCACGATTAGATCAGAAGCCGGACAAGGGACGCGTTGCCGCCGGTTCAAATGCTCCAGGCGCCGCTCCGCCGCGCGCAAAATGGCAGCAACGATTTCGCCAAAGCCCTGCAGATCCTGAAGACGAATTACGTTCGGAGTGGGATCGACGATCGGGAAGAGGCGCGACGGCTGCAGCTTCTCGCAGCCCAGACTGATGATGAGCGGGTCGCCGCCGAGGTTGGGATTGCGCGCGATGTTGCCGATGGTGCGGATAGGTACGGCCGCGCCGGGCGCGTCGATCGCGACACCGCAGCCGTAGCCGTGCGTGATGGCGATGGCTCCGTCTACGTTCGGGTAGCGCGGCAGCAGTTCCTTGCGAATGCGTTCGACCGCGTAATCCACAGTGGGCGCGACGCATTGCACAGTGGTGGTGATGCCAAGCAGGTTGCGCGTGCCAACTGTGCCATCGGGGTTGCGATAGCCTTCGAAGGTAAAGCCTTCCAGCGGCGGTTGCGGCGCGGGCACCTCGGTGGCGATTTCCAGCTCGTCCAGAGCGGGCGGAGCCGGTTGCCTGATGAGTTCTTCCCGAACCCACCGGCCGGGCTCAATGTCACGATTTGCGTAGCCGATGACCTGGCCGTAACGGATGATGGGCTCGCCTTCTCTAAATGATGTCAGTGCGATCTTATGAGATTGAGGAATTGGTTCGCGCGCGTTCAGGCCGGAGGAGAACGGCGCATCGCCGGTCACGCCTTCGGGGTTCGCGATGATCGCGACGTTATCGCGCGGATTGACTCGAATGTAAAGCGGGTCCAAAAAGAAGATTATCAAACCGGAGGACGCTTCCCCAGGAGGAAGTAGTACGATGGGGCTTCACAAAGTGAGGCCATGATCGCCAGCGAGCAGAACACTGCCAAGGGTCTTCCGAAAAATGCGTACACGCCCTTGCTTCCGGGCGAAGCGTATGAATCCGTGGTTCCGGCAACCGTGGTGCTGCCGGAACTCACGCCCCGCTCCCTAGGCTGGGGGCTGCTGCTGTGCATCATCTTCACGGTGGCGTCTGCGTACTCCGGACTGAAAGTCGGGCAGGTGATGGAAGCCGCGATTCCTATATCCATTCTTGCCATCGGCCTGGCGCGCGTGTACCCGCGCAGATCGAGCGTTCTGGAAAATGTGATCATCACGGGGATTGGCGGCCTGGCCGGCTCCGTTGTGGCGGGCGCGATCTTCACGCTGCCCGCGCTGTACATCCTGAAGCTGGATCCGCATCCGCTGCAGACGATTTTCATTTGCCTCGCGGGCGGTTGCCTGGGTGTGCTGTTTCTGATTCCTCTACGGCGTTATTTCGTGCGCGAGATGCACGGCATTCTGCCCTACCCCGAGGCCACTGCGATTACCGAAGTGCTGGTAACGGGCGAGAAAGGCGGATCCCAGGCGAAGCTTCTGTTGCAGGCGACGCTGATCTCCGGCATCTATGACTTCTTCGTCACCACATTTCATCCGTGGAAGGAATATCTCGATTTCCAGTTCATTCCACTGATGAAGGACCTCGCGACGCGTTCGAAGGTCTTTCTAGGCTTTGACGCAATCGGCTTCATTCTCGGACTTGGTTACGTGATGGGGCTGCGTAGCTCACTCATCCTCTGCGCCGGCGGTGTGCTTTCGAATATCGTGCTGGTGCCCATCATCTGGATGGTCGGGAGCCATATGCCGGACGTGGTGGTGTATCCCGGGACGATTCCGATCGCGAAAATGACTGCCGCACAGATTTTTCGAAGCTATGTGCGCTTCATTGGTGTGGGCGCCATCGCAACCGCGGGGATCTTCGGAATCCTGAAATCGATCAGAGTGGTTGCGAGTTCGTTCGGTATTGCAATTCGCGCGTTCCACCGCGGCGAAGAATCCACCAGCACGCGCACCGACCGTGACATTCCGGTGATGACGATTCTGGTGGGCGTAGTAATATCCGCTGTGGCGATCGCTGCCATGCTGGGTAGTTTGTCGGGCAATGCACTCGCCATCGGAATCGGACTGGTGCTGGCTTTGGTGTTCTCGTTTTTCTTCACGTCCGTTGCGGCGAACGCGATTGCCACCACGGCGCGAAATCCTGTGTCAGGCATGACGATGCTGACTATCATTATTTCCTGCGTTGTGCTGTTGGAGTTCGGAGTGTCCGGTACCACGGGCATGTTCTTCGTGATGGCAATCGCGGGAATGGTGTGCACTGCGCTTTCGGTTTCCGGACAAACCGTCACCGATCTCAAGACCGGCTACTGGCTGGGATCCACTCCGGCCGCGCAGGAGAAGGTGAAGTTTATAGGCGTCGTCGCGGCGTCGATCGCCGCGGGGCTGACAATCGTGATGCTGGCACATACCTTCCAGTTTGGCGAAGCGGCTCCGGGCGATGCGCGCGTGGTGCTCGCCTCGCCACAAGCTTCCATCATGAAGGCGCTTGTTGAAGGCTTCATGAGCCGCCAGCCGGTGGCTTACTGGCTGTTCGGAGCGGGAGCGGCTATCGCCGTCGTAATGGAAATGCTGGGTGTGCCGGCGCTAATTTTCGCTCTGGGGATGTATCTTCCGTTGGAGTTGAATTCACCCGCACTGGCCGGTGGATTTCTGGTGCACTTCCTTTCGAAGAAGTCCGATAGCGTGCGGGAGCGCGGCGTGATCATCGCGTCGGGGCTGATGGCGGGCGGCGCTCTGGGCGGCGTGATTGGCGCGGCTTGCCGGCTCATCCCGGGCTATAAGGAAGAATGGATTGAGACACCCTTCTTCAATATCGATTGGATCTCGCAGAGCGTCTCAATGCTGATGTTCATCGGCTTATCCTGCTACGTGTGGTTCGGCTCGCAGCGGACGTCTAAAGAGGAGAAATGAGTTTTCAGGAAACAGTAGGAAACGCGATTCTGGGTATCGATACGTTGTGGGGTGGTGACGTTCTGTGCGCCTCCGGTACGGGCAGGTTTATTGCGGATTCGTGGTTTTCTGACGAGCCGCTGCCGATCGCCTACACGCATCCCGCGGCAGCGAAGCTGCGAGAGTCCGGCGGCGTATCGGCGAAGACTCCCGATGCGGCCGCAGTGGATGAGTATCTGAAGTCGGTGGATGTGCGCGGAGCCATAGAAGGGCTAAAAGGCAGCGACTATCTGAACGGGCTAGGCGAATCTTTCCGGATCATGTACGACCTGGCCATGGAGATCCTTGGCAGGGGCGAACCGGTGCCGTATGAGCGCTGCGTAATTGCATCCACAGGGCGCAAACCCGAACAGTCGGATCCAACCGGGAAGCGGGAACGCCTGGCGGAACTGCTGGCACGCACCGGGTATCCGTCGAAGACGCGAGACGAATTGCTGGCCGCCGTGGATGCGTGGCGCCGCGCCCGCATGATCCCGATGGCCTCTGTTCGTGCGCTTGGTGATGCGGTGATCGCACATTTCGATTCGCTCAGCGCGCGCAACCTGCTGCCCTATTTGCCTGAAGAGCTTCATTCCGTCCCTAGAGCGAATATCGAATTTCTGCCTATCAAGGATGCCTGGTTCTCAGGCTCAATGAACTATCTCGGCCGTGCGCGAAATGCCGACGGTTCGCCGCGATATGAGGCCACGTATGAGATCAATGCGTCTCTGGAGATTTCCGTGCCGGAGTTCTTCCAACTCGTCAGCCACGAGGTGGTGCCCGGCCACGTGACCACGTTCGCGTATTTGCAGAACCTGTATGTGCGCGGGAAGGTGGGTTTTGAGGGTACGGTGTTGACGATGAACACGCGTGCCGCCGCGCTATTCGAGGGGATCGCGAACAATGCCATGCTGATGGCGTACGGCGTGACCGAGGTGGATCAGCTTCCGGATGAGGACTTGCAGATCGGCGTGCTGCTCGCGCTGTTACAGGATGACGCGAAGAACCAGTCTTCTTACCTGACGTGGAAACAGGGCATGGCACAGCCGGATGTGGCAACCACGCTGCGCCGCGAGTTCCTGGTATCCGACGAGCGGGCCGGTAAATTGTCCGGAGCCTGGGGCCGGCATCCGCTACTGGGCCGGATGTATCTGCCTGCCTACCGCGCCGGAACTGAGCGCGTGGCGGAATGGCGGCGGAAATATCGTCCGGAACAATTACTGCCTGTTTTGTTCGGATGTTCGGGATTAGTAGACGTCACTACGATCGAAAAGCTGCTGCCGCTCTAGGTTTGGTCTCCGGACGCGAGTCCGGGGCCTTTGTTTCGCCGAAGAGCACAGTGTCGCCTCAGGCGCGCCTATATACCCGCGAAACTCGGACTCAACGAATTACGGCAGAAACCGTATATGAATGATGATGAGCCTAACCGGTCTCCGCATTGTGACATCACTCACCGTAATTTTGCCGGTTGGCTACCATCAAGCACCTTCGCCGAAGGCTGGCATGCCTTTGTACGGAGAACAGATCCGGTCGCAATCTGGAAACCATAGGTCGGAATG
>CAYXLI010000056.1:0-19257 GCA_964464925.1 uncultured Solibacteraceae bacterium
CCAATGATCCTGAGTGGGCGTGGCTTCAATGAGGTACCGAACTGAGGCTGGAGTCCGAATGGAACACGGCCGGGGCCATCTCCACGTGAGTTCCCCGCGCCGGAACCGCTACCCGGTTGATCGTCCGCATCGCGTTCCGATAGCCGGCTATACAGGAATGCTCGCCGTAGGGGGCGTGGGCGCGGACAGCAACCCGATACAATACGATCGAATCCTCATCGCACTAAGCTGAGGTGCAGGAGGTGCACATGGCAAGTCAATACAAGGGTATCCCTGAGGGAGCCTCAGCGATCATCCCGAGACTCTACTGCCGCGACGTTGAGGCAGAGATCCAATTCTGTTGCGAAGTGCTTGGCGCCGTCGAGGGCGTCCGCCGGCCAGGACCTGATGGGCGTACACAGCATGCGATGTTGCTATTCGGCCCTGCGATGCTCATGATCGAAGCTGAGAACCCGGAGGTGCCGACTCGCCCCCCGAATCCTGACGGAAGTTCTCCAGTTGTGATCTATCTTTACGTAGAAGATGTCGATGCGATTGTCGAACAGGCACTAAAACGCGGAGGCAGGCTTGTAGTACCCGTAGAAACTCACTTTTGGGGAGACCGGATTGGGTGGGTTCAGGACCCGGCCGGGCATATGTGGACAATCGCGACACGCGTTGAGCAGACAACGGAAGCCCAACGCCATGACCGTTGGGCTAGCATCTTGTCCGAAGGACGCGAGTAAGAACATAGTCTTGACGATTTCAGATGACCTTCGCCGCCCCGCTTGGATAAACGTACCATCTGGACAGAAAGCCGCAGCGGAGGATCGGGTCCAGATTGCAGACCAACAAGACAAGAACGCAAACGCTAGTACTCGGTTGTATCGACCCTTTAGCCAGCTATACTCTTCGAATGGCGCGGTACCTGATTTCGTTCGACGATGGCTCCATGGACCACATTCCGGAAACGGACTTGCCGGCAGTTAGCGAGGCTGCGCACGCAGTGGTTCGGGAGGCCAAGGCTGCGGGAGTTTGGATCTTCGGCGGCGGAGTCCGCCGCCAGCAGGCGACGATCATTGCGGCCGATGGGACTACCTCGCTCGGACCAGCACCCGAGACGAAAGCGGTCGTGGGAGGCTTCTCGATTATCGAGGTGCCTACGCTGGATGAGGCATTGACATGGGCGGCTCGCATTGCCAAGAGCTGCCGATGCGCGCAGGAAGTCCGCGAGGTTATGTTTGACCCGGAGTCCTGAAGCCGAGTGGCGGCTGGACTGTTCGGCTTGGCATCGCGTTGACCAGCCTGCGATCTGCTCGCCAGGCGCTCTAGTGGTGCGCCAAGGTAATGATTTATCGCGCAACGGTTCCGAATCCATCGAGGACGCTTCGGAACACTCCGGTGTCACGGGCAAGCCGGAAGTGAAACGAGCGACTTGGATCGAGTCCAGATTGCCGACAATACGCTCGTAATGAGCAACCCTGCGGTGATGGGACTACTCTCCATGCGACCCGGCGGCCTGATGCTGCTGATTCCAATGGTTGCGGGTGCCCAAGCAGACCAATACAATAGTCGAGTTCCGCCGGTGCGGCTCGCGGTCGCAGGGAATGAGGCGGGAGGAGGAGATCACTTGACTCGCAGGACTATGTTGGGCTTGGCGGCAGTCCCTCTGATGCCGGCCGCAACGCCGCGGCGCACCATCATGGGGTTGACGTCCGATTCGTTCCAGTCGATCCGGTTCAGTTCACCGAAAAAGCTTTTAGAAGCCGACCGCCTGATGCAGTTGGCGGCGAAAGTGGGCGCTGCCGGAGCCCATGGGGGAATGACGAGCATCGATTTCGACTGGGCCAAGAAGACCCGGCAGATGAAGGAAGAACTGGGCATGTACCTGGAGATTCAGACCTTCCTTCCGCGAGAGGACCCGGCCGTATTCGAGCATGCGGTCCGTGTGGCGAAAGAAGCCGGCGCCACCAGCCTGCGCGTAGTTTGCCTGCTTGGCCGGCGTTACGAAATGTTCGACCGCCTGGGCGACTGGAACGCAGCCGTGGCAGGCTTCCACCGGCAGATTCAGGCTGCCGTGCCCATTGTGGAAAAGTACAAGATGCCACTCGGCATCGAGAACCACAAAGACTGGCTGGTGGATCAGCAAGTTGCGCTGATGAAGCAGTACAGCAGTGAGTACCTGGGGGTGTGCCTCGATACGGGCAACAACCTCTCGCTATTGGACGACCCGATGGAAACGGTGGAAAAACTGGCGCCCTACACCTTCAACGTCCACTTTAAGGACATGGCGGTAGAGGAGTATGGGAAGGGATTTCTGCTGTCGGAGGTCCCGTTAGGCGAAGGTATTCTGGACTTGAAGCGAATGGTGAGCGTAGTGAGGCGGGCAAAACCTAACGTATTTTTCTCCCTGGAGATGATCACCCGCGACCCGCTCGAGATTCCGTGCCTCACGGACAAATACTGGTCTACTTTTGAAGGCCGAAGCGGCATTTACCTGGCGCGGGCGCTTTCGATGGTGCGGGCCAACAAGCCGCGCAAGCCGCTGCCTCGCACCACGGGTCTGAGTAAGGAAGATACGCTGAAGCTGGAATTCGAATTCGTAGACCGATCCATAACGTACGCGCGGGAGCAGTTGGGGTTGGCATAAACGCGCGGCACAAGTCCTCCGCGGGCCAGCTCGTAGTGCGAGTCCGGCCAAGGTGGGAAGACCTGAGCGTGTACCAGTTTTTCAGGCGTTCACGACTTCCCGCTCCGCTTCTTTTGCCGGAACCTGCATCGGCAAAATGCCAGCCTCCTGATTTCCGTTGATATCAAGGAGTTCGCGGAAGGTTGCCTCGATCGTTCGCACGGCGTTGCTCAGTTGGTGGAGCCAGTTGCTCCAAAACTGATCGATGGAAGGAACCTCTTTGGTCTGACGGATCTCGCGCAGAATGTCTTTCCGAAACGAGGGGATGTCAAAGCCACGCAGCATTGCCGCTCCAATCTCGGTGAGATTGATCCGGTCATTCAAATCGAGGGAAAGAAGATCCTTGCGGAAGGTGTATTCCATACCCTTCTTGCTGGTAGCCGATACAACCTCCTGGAACGTGATGGCGCCCGAAATCACCTTGGCGTCATTCGTCATGTTCAGCAGCGTGGTCGCGCTTGCCGGGGGCTTCACGGCGAGCGGCGGACTTGCGTCATGCAGCCGGATCTGAGCGGGGCCGGAGATGCCGATCCAGAGATCACTCCCCAGTTGCGTCATCGAAAAATAGTTTTTGACGATGGACTCCAATTCCCTGTCTTCCAGTTTTTCGATCTCGCTTGCTTTGAACCGCGTGGCTTCCTCGGCGCGTTTCTGGAAATCACGCTGATACTGAGTGTTTTCATACAACCGGTTGAGGATTTCAGCGGGCCAGTTGGGGTGAGGATAAGTCCAGGCGACCGGGATAACCTCGACTCCTAATTGTCTGAGCCGAACAGTGATCATGTAGATCAGCTTCTTATTGGTGTTCTCGATGTAGACACGGCCGTCGTTGAAGTCCAGGAGCACGGGTACCTGTTTCCGGACCGCAGCCGTTATGCCGAGCGTGTCCTGGTCAACGGATTTCTTATCAGTGGCCTGGAGAAACTTATAAGGCCGATCCAGCAATCTGTAAGAACGCTGCTCTTTGATGGAGGCCACGTCGCTGACGTCCTTCCATTCATTGGAGACGGCCCACAGTCCATACCAGGGAATTGTGGAGTGAAGCCGGAACTGCGCCTCGGTAACCCCGTACCCTTCGCAGTCCAATATCTCCGGAGGAAGGGTGAGCTTGGAACGCTCCTCCAGTTCCGACGTCGCGTACCCGGCGAGTTCCGGCTCATGATCCGAACCAACGGGATGTTCTTCATCGAGACGGGGACCGCTAAAAGGATTGATCCCTATGGTATCGGCACTGGAATAACGGGTGACGGCGGATGCCGCCATCTGCGAAACAGCAACCATGGTGGTTCTGTCTTCCAGGATTGTCTTGAAGGTTTCGAGTGATTCTTTCCCGAGCCCAAAGATGGCCCAGGTACCACGTCCAAACATGCGCAGTTCCTACTTTTTGATGGTGTTGTGGGGCGATCGGCACGGGAAGAGGGCAGCGCGAGGGAAGCCCGCCTGTGCCCCACGGCTTTGGCGGCTGGCGCCTGTCCACTCCCCCTTTTTTACCACGTCACCTGCATGGTGCCGATTGATCGGAATAGCTACCACAGGATGTCAATTCCGTTCGTGGGCCCTCCCGAGACAGTTCGCCGGTCCCGCTGCGGACTTCCGGTTCGAATGGTACGGCCCAAGGGGTAAGCGGTCGCGGTTTCCCAAACCTGGTCACCGCGACCGTCAGGCGGCGATTGCCTGTGCCTATGTGCGCGAATTTCCGCAATCGACGCTAGTTTTCCGCGTCATCGCCGGGGAATTGTCTCTTGGCCGCCGTGGAGAGGTTAACCGCGAACGGAGGCGCCGTGCGGAGTTGGTAGAACTCGTTGCCCCCATCTACGATCACAATCTCGATAGTTCCGCCGCCGGCATTCGGGTTTGGGAGCAGCCTTCCGGTACAGTCGGGCTCCACGGTATAGGTTCCGGAGTCCTGAACGTGTATTATGTTCCCGTTATCATTCAGCGTCAGCTTGGCAGAGTAACTGCCCTTTCCATCGAAGCTGAAACGGGCAAGAACTCCGCGAGGTGTTCCCGCCGGAACGACTAACCCGCCAACGCGGAACCCATAAGCGCCCCGCAAAGTGGCGTTCGAGCACTGCCGAGCGTGTGCGTCGGGTGCCGAGAGCAGGATGATGCTGGCGAAAGCGATTAGCGACACGATGGTTCGTTTCATGGTGATTTCCCTTTCCGCGCTGCCTATGTGGGCAGCAGCGCGAATCAGTGTGCGGTCCCTCGAACGCCGAATTCAATCGAAAAGGAATGACGCAACTCTGAAATATTCATGACGGGCGACCGGCTTGCATTCGCGGCACGTAAATATGCGCCTTACTAGCCCCGTATGCTCTGACCGGCCGCTGTGATACACTCTCGTCCGCGCCCAAGTCGGGGCAGGATGGGCACGTGGAAGAGAAAACTGATGCCCGGGAGCGCACCGGCGCAGCGAGGAACATACGTTTTGGTTCGTTTGAGCTGGACGTCCGAGCCCATGAATTGCGCAGAGATGGCCGCGCCATCCGGCTTCAGGAGCAACCTTTCCATATACTGCGCATGTTGCTCGAACGGCCGGGTGAACTAGTCCTGCGCGAAGAAATTAAAAAACAGCTCTGGCCGAGCGATATCGTAGTCGAGTTTGACCAGAGTATCAATGCAGCAGTAAAGCGGCTAAGAGACACCCTGAGAGACTCGGCCGATAAGCCCCGCTACATCGAAACGATCCCGCGCCAGGGCTACCGCCTCGTCTGCAATGTGGAAGGTCTGGAGAGCGTGCCGGCAGTACTAGCGCCAATCGCCGTTGCAGAGCCTGCGATCGAACAGGGCACCGAAGATCCGCCAGCCAAGAGCAGACGCCAATGGGCGCTGGCGCTAGCCCTGGTGCTACTCATTTCGTTGATCGCGTGGCGTGCAACCCGCCCGAGCGGACCAGCGCTGCAACCGCTGTTACGCCTGGATGTAGACTTGGGCAATGACGTGTCACTCGGCCCCGCAGTGAACGTGTACCGTTTCCGAGGAGTTGACACGATCCTATCGCCGGACGGTACCCGGCTGGTCTATGTTTCGCAGTCCCGGCTCTTCACGCGACGGCTCGATCAGCCGAAGGCGACCGAACTTCCTGGAACGGAACAGGCGTATGCTCCCTTCTTCTCACCAGACGGGCAGTGGGTTGCATTCTTCGCGGGCGGAAAGCTGAAAAGGGTTGGGATGCAAGGCGGTCCGGTTGCCGACCTGTGCGACGCCCCGCTTGCGAGCGGCGGCGCTTGGGGCGAGGACGGCAACATTATCGCAGCGCTCGACATAAACGGCCTTGCCCGGATTTCGTCGACGGGCGGCAACCCCACGCGAATTACGGACTTAGCGCCAGGAGAGATCACTCACCGCTGGCCCCATATCCTGCCGGGCGGAACCGTAGTTGTATTTAGTGCCTTCACTTCAATGAGCGGGTTGGAGGGGGCGACTATCGAAGCGATATCGCTGACAAATCACCGCCGGAAGACGGTTTTGCGCGGCGGCACTTGGGCCCATTACGTGGCCACAGGCCATTTGATTTATATCCACAACGGGGTCCTGCTCGCGGTTCCCTTCGACTCGGAGCATTTGGAGGTGCGTGGTGCGCCCGTTCCAGTACTGCAAGGAATCGCATATAGCAGCGCTTTAGGGTCCGCGCAGCTCGATGTGTCGCGGACAGGTACTCTAGTTTATCGAAGCAGCGGAGCAGGCACCGGATTGGTGACCATTCAATCTATCGACGGCGCGGGCGTGATGCGGCCGTTACTTGCAACGCCAGGCAACTACCTTTCTCCCGTCGTCTCGCCAGACGGGAAGCGCCTCGCGTTCACGTCGGCAGGGGACGTCTGGGTCAGCGACCTGGCGCGCGGCGCGATAATGCGGGTGACGTTCGGTGGTGGCAACACTCATCCGATCTGGAGTGCTGATGGCCGATATATTTTGTTTCGGGCGGCCGAAGGTATGTTCTGGGTCCGTGCTGACGGCTCAGGGAAACCGCAATTGTTTTCTCGCAGCAAGACCATGCAGTTCCCGAGATCCTTTACGCCAGACGGCAAACGGCTGGCGTTTACGGACATAAGCCCGGCAACCGGTTCCGACGTTTGGACGATGGCGGTTGAGAGCGATTCTGCCGGTCTGCGGGCCGGGAAACCAGAAGCGTTCCTGCAAACGCCATTCAACGAGCGGATGCCCGCTTTCTCGCCAGATGGGCGGTGGGTCGTCTACGCCTCAGATGAGTCCGGTACCTTCCAGGTGTACGTGCGGACTTTTCCGAATGGTCGCGGCAAGTGGCAAATCTCAAACACTGACGGTTCCCAACCAGTTTGGTCGCCGAACGGGCGCGAGCTGTTCTTTCTCCAGCGTGGCGAACAACAGATTATGGTTGCGCCGTACACGGTCAAGGGAGATTTGTTTGTGCCCGGTAAGCCGCGCCCGTGGTCGGAAAAAAAGCTCGCGATCACTCCCACAACACGGGCGTATGATGTGGCACCCGATGGCAAACAGATTGTCGCACTGCTGCCTGCAGATGCTGCGGAGGAAGAAAAGCCGCCCCACCACGTGGTTTTCTTGCTGAATTGTTTCGACGAGTTGCGGCGTAGTGTGGCTACGGGCGGAAAGCTCTCGCCCTGACGAGTTCAAGATCACGTCCACTGAAAAAATAAGAGTGTGGGGGCCCACTTCAGCGCGATTGGGAGGAGGCATCTTAAACCGATTTGAGGCGAGACGATTGACCGGGAGGCAGCATCAGATCCGGGTTTCTTCTCCTTCTGCTATATTTTGCTGCATGAGCCCAAAACCGCAGCAATACGACTTTGCCAAACAGTTGCTTGCAAGCAAGGAATTCTTCGAGCGCTCAACCAGAGTCCTCGATGAGGCCGACTCCGGGTTCCGTCCGCACGAGGGCATGATGACCGCCGCGCAGCAGGTTGCCCACGCGGCACAGACTCTCGATTGGTTCATAGAGGGCGTATCCCGGCCGGAGGGTTTCGACCTCGATTTCGAAAAACACGCCAAGGCCCTCGCCAGCGTGACCTCGCTGGCAGCAGCACGCAAAATGCTAGAAACGGCTTACGCGAGCGTTGTTCAATTTCTCCGCTCGCGCAGTCCGGAGGATCTCGCGCGGCCACTCCCGCCCGGACCGGTCATGGGGGGCCAACCCATGAGTGACATCGTATGGGCGATGGTGGAGCACACCGCGCACCACCGCGGAGCGCTGACCGTGTACTCCCGGTTGCTCGGTAAAGTGCCGCCGATGCCGTACGGCGGCTGAAGCGAGTTGTATCGGGCTGAAGTTCCCTACTGAGGCAGTCCGAACGACATGATGTTCGAACCGACGGCAAGGGTAACGAACTGCTGTCCGTTCACCATATAAGTCATCGGAGAAGTTTTTATAGTCGCATTTAGCGGAAGGCGCCACAAAGTCTTCCCATTCCGCTCGTCGGCGGCGACGAAATAGCCGCTTGGGTCTCCATAGAACAGAATGCCTCCGGCGGTCCCCAAGAGGCCCGCCACTCGCTTTCCGTCTGTTGGTCCGACCTGCGGGACTTCCCATGCGATGTTTCCGGTTTCGATATCGAGGGCGCGGAGATATTTCGTTCCAGGCTCTTCGCGCGGACGTCCTGCCTTCCAACTGCCGGGTGAAAGTTTTACCGAGCATTTCTCAAGGGCCATGACGTAGTAGAGCCGTGTGACCGGGCTGAAGGCAGTGCCATTCCAGTTCGTCGCATGGTCAGGACAGCTTACGTCCCGTTCAGGCGAGAGCTGGGGGCGGCCGTCTGAACCTATTCCGCTGGCCCAGGTCAATCTGTGAGTGAATTTGCGAGCGAGGAGAAGCTGCCCGCCGGTGCGGTCGAACACATAGAAGAAGCCGTTCCGATCCGCATGCAGGAGGAGTTTCCGATCCTGTCCGCGAAACTTCGCGTTCACCAGGACATTGGGCTCCGTCGCATCCCAATCGTGAACGTCATGCGGAGTGAATTGGTAATGCCACTTCAACTTTCCGTTTGCGGGATCCAGCGCCAGAACGCAGTTTGTGAAGAGGTTGTCGCCGGCTCGCTCGCGATCGTCGGAATCGGGCCATGGATTCCCGGTGGCCCAGTAAAGCGTATCGGTCTCCGAGTCATAGGAGCCGGTGAGCCACGTGGCGCCGCCACCATAGGTCACCGCAGTTCCTTTCCAGGTCTCATAGCCGGGATCACCCTTGGCCGGCACAGTCCAGTGACGCCAGACGCGTTCGCCGGTGGCTGCTCTATAAGCGTCGAGGAATCCGCGGATGCCCCAGTCGCCACCAGCTACGCCTGCGATTACCATATCTTTCACCACGAGCGGCGCGACCGTACCGCCGTACTTCTGCGGCTCGTCCGGCATGACGACCTCCCAGACAAGGCGGCCGGTGACACGGTTGAGGGCGATCAAATGGGCATTGTCGGTAACCATGAAAAGCTTGTCGTCAAGAATGGCGAGGCCGCGATTCGTACCCAATGATGCGTCCGACACGAGCCCAGGGGTGCGTGGGCGCGAGTAATGCCAGATCTGATGCCCGGTTGACGCGTCGAGCGCAAAGGCCTGATTTGGCCCGGTCACGTACATGATGCCGTCGGCAACGATCGGAACTGTCTCCAATCCGAAGTACCGCATGTTCTCACGGAAGTAGGGAGTATCGGGCAGGAACTGCGACCATAGCGGAATCGAAAAGGTCCACTTCAGGCCGAGTTTGCTCACGTTCGCGGCGGTTATTTGGTGGAGGTCGCTATACCGGTTGCCGCTGAGATTTCCGTCGTAGGTCAGCCAGTCGCCCGCCTTAGGATTCAGGATCCTGGAAAAATCAACGCCTCCCCCGGCGGGAGCTTGGAGTGAGACCGGCCCTGGTTGTACACCTGTCAACCGGCTGAGGAAGGCGATCAGATCCTGAAGTTCATTTGCGTCGGCCTTTACGGGCGGCATGAGCGAGTGCTTCTCCTCAGCGATGCTGGAGATCTGATCTAAGGAGATGGGGTGAAGTACACCGTTCAGGTCCTGCAGGGCAAGATCGAAACTGGTCCTGCTTCGGATGAATCCTCTTAAGTTGCGTCCATCGCGGAGGCTTACCGTTGCCAGTGCGTAGCCGGGTGTAATTCGCAGATCGGGCTGCAGCAACGACTCGCGAATCTGGCTGACGGTCATTTCACGCGCGACATTGGATAGATCGGGACCGACCGGCGAGCCCTCTCCAAAGACCATGTGGCAAGAGGCGCACTGGCCTTTGCCAAAAAAGAACTGTCTGCCGGCTGTGGAGTTTCCAGATACGGTGCTTTCGGCGGCCGATGCATTCAAGGATGCGACAAGGTTCGCGAGTGCATCGATGCTGCCAGCCGGCAGATCAGATGCCGGCATGCCCGCCGCCGGAATTCCGTTGCGGATTACGTTGCGCAAACTCTGGATCGAACGCCTGCGTACGGACGGGTTCCCGGCGAGCCCTGGTCCCTGCTGTGTCCCGAGTGCATCAGCGCCATGGCAGCCGGCACAAACCTTCAAGTACGTTTGTCGGATGTCCGTGCTTGAGGAAGGCGGCGGAGGGTTTTGCGCCCAAACGGGGCTGAAGAGGAACGCCGCGATTAAGATATTTGATATGCGGGATCGCAGGTTCATCGCATCCATCATCTGTGTACGGCGTGGTTGAAGCCAGCCCAAGGGTTTCACTTCGAACAGATTACATTGCGGAGATCAGTCTTCATACTTTTGCACGGATTTTGGCCCTTTATGAAATTTGTCCAGGTATCAGCAGCGCTGACGTTTTGCGGATTTGGCGGGACGAATGCACCTTTCCGTAGTGTTCCAGGAAAGAGGCGAAACGATGCGAGCTTTCAGCGCGGTATGTGCTGAGCGGTTCGAATACGGTCGGGTTAGACGTTCCTGGTCATAACCCCCGGTGGCCATCGGTGTGTTGATCCTGTGCTGAGTTACCCAGCGTAACTTGGCGGTTCAGCAAGCGATACAGGAAGCGGTATAGCTGTGGATCACGCGGAGAGCGCAGCAGTAGTTCCGGGATTCAGATACCGTGAGGACACTACGTCTGTTGCGTGCGCCAAGCGGATCCGAGGTTCTCACCGGAAGGCTTGTGCGCAGGCTTCTTTTTCTTCGCTGCCTCTGCGCGGGCTGCTGCACGCTCGTTCGCGCAGGCACACATCTCTTCTTCGGTGAAGGTGAAGGATTGCGTTTCCTCGCCTTCGCCACGGCGATCCAGAACAGTCTGGCATAACAGCGGTAATTCCTGTATTTGAATTCCGTATCTTCGGACGAGAGTGAGATCGGCCCTGACCGTACAGGTAGTCCGTGTCCGGTCCGACCTGACGCGTTCGAAGGCGAACACGCGAAATCCAAGTTCCTGCGTGAATCCCGTCAGAGTTGATTGCATCGCTGTGCTCTTTTCCAAAGTGACCCTCCGCTCTTTCGGTTTATTGTCCTCTATAGCCATCGCGAGTAAAGCGACGAGTGCCGATTGCAGGTGGGCTCATATTCGAGAATCAAGCGATTCTGCCGTGCGAGCCGACGTACTCCATCGCAAGTCTCGTAGACAAAACCGGTGGGCCGGAGTTTAATGAGCGACGTATCCGATTCCCGCAGATGGGCCAGTAGAGTGCTTTGAATGTTGTCAGCCTCGCCGATGTAAATCCATTCCCGAGCGCTCGAAATGCCGTACACTCCCGGCGCAAGTGGCGCGTACATTTGGATTGCCACGGCACTAAATGGGCGAGGAATGAGTTGTTCAAAAGGCATCACAGCCCCCTTCGGGGAGGATTCCACAATGAGCGTTCAAACGGTTGCTCCGTTTCTCCTGGGAAGGGCAATTCGCTTCCCGGGATTGGAGGTCAGCCGGAGGCGCTCAACAAGCTGTTTCCCAAGGTTCAGTTCGGCGGCATTCGACTTGTAGCCGGGCAGCCGGGCATCTATGAACTCTCTGCGGAACAGCTCGTCTGATGCCAGACTGGTCAAGAGTTCCAGCTCGGTCTGCGTGAATTTCACATTGATCAGGGTCATTTCGTTCTTGCCTATCATTTGCGGACACTCCGCCACGAGCATCTTAGCCTCGCGTCCCTCAGCCCTGATCGCACCATTTTCTGCCGTGCGGCGGGATGACGGGTGTGCTACGGACGGAAGTTCGGCTTATTCAGTGACCTGGCCTTCTGCAGGGCGAGGTGTTCTTCGTCGTCTTGCCTCTTTTTCTTTTCCAGTTCCCGCTGCGGCGCATCTTGTGCGTCGAGCTGAACAGCCTCGACGATGGCGGCCTGTGCTAATGCATCGAGCCGTTTCGAATACAGGACCATCGCGAAGCTGGACCGATCACCGGTACGGACGAGGTCGTAGGAATAGTTCGAGTCCTCCCAGCGCGCGATGACTCGAGCGATTTCCGCGTAATTGGTGTGGTATGGAATCTCCGCTGTGGGTTTCGTGGGTGTTCCATAGATGGCCGAGACACCCTCGATGATGTCTTCCGCCGTCATTCCTTCCACTCTGTAGCGGTCATAGGTGACAACGATGCGAAAGAGCTCTCCATTGAAGAAGCTCAGTAATCCGTCTCTCACCGGGTCCGCTTTTATCGCATCCGGAAGCGGTTGCCATTCCAACTCCTGAATTAAGGCCGGCCGCTGGTGAACGAGTTTCGCATCGGAAGGTTTGGTTCCGGCCTTTTTCGCCGCGGCGGAAACACTCATGCCGAACTGCAACCCCCGGTAGTTGGAGAAATCACCGGCGAAAAGGGAAGTCCCGAAATTCCCGACCAGAAGGACAGTAATGGCGAGGTGAGCGCGATTCATCTTGTTGCCTCTCCCGGACTGACGATCAAGATGACGCCGAATGCAGTAGGTGTGGTGAAAAGGGTCCCCGGGGATTTCTGGCAGGCATCGAACATGGCAACCTCCTCGGTTGTCGCTGGCCTAAGAGGAAGGGATCAGATCGGCTGACTTAGTTCAGAAGATCCGCGAGTGGGCAGAAGCGCTCAGACAGTTAATAGTATTCGCCAAGACTTACTGCGTGTCAAGCAATGGCGCAACGGACGAGGATGCGTCATTTACTCTAAGTCATAAGAGACAAAGGTTCGAACTTAATTCGAACGGTGGCATAGAGGACATGGGCGGGGCGGTTAGGACTGCACGCTAGAATACGGTGACTGCCGGGGTGTTTCGACAGTGCTAGTGTCTAAGGAAGGAGATGCGATGCAAGTCCAACCCTATCTGTTTTTCGATGGCCGATGCGAGGAGGCCATAGACTTTTACCGCCGCGTGCTCGCTGCCGATAAGATCGAGATCATGCGCTTCAAGGACAGCCCTGAAACGGCGAAATCCGGTATGGTTCCGCCCGGCGCCGAAGAGAAAGTGATGCATGCGAGTTTCCGGGTCGGCGATTCCACGATTCTGGCTTCGGACGGCCGATGCCTGGGACGGCCCACCTTCCAAGGTTTCGCGCTCTCAATGACGGCGCCAAACGACGCGGAGGCTGAGCGACTGTTTACGGCGTTGAGCGATGGCGGGCAGGTACAGATGCCGTTGAATAAGACGTTCTTTTCGTCCAGGTTTGGGATGGTTGCTGACCGTTTTGGAGTGGGCTGGATGATCTACGTGGCGCCTTAAGGTGTCGGCAGTATGGCGGGAAGGGCTGAGCGATCCGAGCTCGACAACTTGAACGCTGCTTTGCCTTGCAACATCGGAGTGGGGAAGCTAGGGGCCAGCAATTTGTCACGCTGCCAATCAGCCGTTGATTCGGCGAGCCGGCGTAAAAAATATCAGAGTATTAATCGAGCCCTTGGCCTGAACCGCTGTCGTGCAGCGCTTGCAGGCAGATGCGGCGGTGGTTGTTCAGGCCAGGATCGTCCGGGTATATGGAAAGACGGCGATTGATGTCTTCCAGAGCCGCGGAATATTGATGACGCAAAATCTGGATACCTTCAACACCCAATGCCGCAGCCAGCGAGTCGGGGTGAGCGTCGAGTGTCTTTTTGTACCACTCGAGCGCTTTTTCCTGATCGCCCATCCAATAGTAAACCTCTCCGATATTAACCAGAATCATCGGTTGTGAGGGATCGAGAAGCAGCGCTTTTTGAAGTTCTGATCGGGCTTCTTCGTATCGATGCTGGTACATCAACAAATGCCCGAGCCATTGGTGCGCGACAGCGTCATTGGGGCTCAGGTGCACGGCGATGCGATTCTCGTGCTCGGCTTTGGCGAACTGCATCGCGTACGCATAGAAAGAGGCCAAGGCGGCGTGAGGACGCCCAGCTCCTGGATCCAGTTCAATGGCGCGGCGAGCCGCGGCGATGCCATCTTGGACGAACGCGCCAGACTCCGGGTAATCATTCCCTACCAGGACGGCGTAAGAATCTGCGAGCCCGATCCACGCATCGGTATACCCGGGGGCGCGGTCGATTGCCTGACGGTAGAGCACGACGCTCTGCTTCAAAGAATCGAGCGTGCGTTGATTCCATAGTGATCGGCCCGTTTTGACGAGATTGATTATCTCCGGGGGCGGTTGCCGCGGAGGCGACGAAACAAACCGGCTAATCGCACCCACCGTGACGAGGATGAGGATCACGATAGCAGCGGCAAAGGTGGGCCCCATAGGGTTACGTTTGCGGCGGATTTCAGAAGCGGCAGGAACCGGAACAGGCTGCGGGAGATGCTCGTGCCGGAACACCGGAACGTAAGTACCTTTCGGCACCTCTATCCGAATTGGGTCGAGTTTACCGGGCGCCTCGTAATAGTCGCGGAGTTTATGTCGAAGGCGTGATGCCTCGACGCGAACGATATTGTCGCTTGCCGGGTCGAAGGCATCGCCGCGATCGAAGACCTCGATGGCGATCACGCGTTCTTTTATCTGGTCGGTGCGGCCTTGGAGTTGGGCCTCAACAACGAACTGCAGGAAGCGGGAGAGCCGTTTGGAACCAGAGAACAGAGTGCTACCCAGGATGCGCTGCACCTGAATTCTGACCGCGCTTGCATCGGGATGCCCGAGCTGAAGCATGCCCCAGTGTACACCGCCCAGTTCTCCTCAAGCTACTGATATCACAAGGTAAGTTACTGTAACTTACTTGTCCAGTCCGGGCGCGGAAGGCGATAAAGGCTGGGTTGCCTGGAGTGGAATGAGAACTGCCTTACTGGTTTCCCTTTCAACATTACAACTGCTCAGCCCATTACAGTCCGCCGATTTCGGCATTCCAGTAATCGACGGCAAAATGTCGATCATCTCGCCGCTCGCACCGATGGAGCCGGGTGCTGCGAGCCGCGCGCTGGATGCCGAAGAAGCTCACACCAATCCGCTATTCATTGACCAGCTCGGGGAGCGCCAGGTGCTCTGGGTGCGTGACCTCGTGGCGAAAGGAGCCGGTGAGGCAGCCATACGCTCCGCGCTCGACGGGATGGCTGCGTGGACGCGGAAAGCCGCGCCGCTACGGGCCACCGCCTCCGATGTTAGTGCTCTTGAGTCGCGGCTGCGGTCGGAGCCGTCAAACCTCGTTCTCCGCAACGCGGTTGCGCGCTACTGGGTTCGCGAACTTGAGCTTGAACGAGCCGGCATCGACGCTGATAAGCCGCTAATGTTTCGCATTCGTCCTGGCTCCGGCATGTGGCAGTGCACAAACTGTTACCTGGCCCGCGGCAGTCGAACCGAAGCTCCGTCGGCGGTGTATGCACGTGCGCGGCGAGCGGTGGACGAATTCCTGAGCGCAGCTCCGAAGGATCCGCGCGCGCTCTGGCAGGCGGCGCTGCTTGACCGTATGATCAGCGACAAAGACGGCCGCACGAACAAAAGCGAACTCGATTTCGAAAAACGGGCTGCTGAGGAGAAAGGACCATCCGCAGCGGCAGCGCGTATTGCCTGGATCAGTCAAGACGGCACGGTGACGCGGCTGCTCGCCCGGGCCGGGGAATATCGCGGGGACAAAGCTGTGCGTTCGAGGCTTGTGCGCGAGGGGTTCGACCTGCACGGCCACCGCGATCCAAATTTCGATATATGGGAACCGGTCTTCCGGAAGGCAACACCGGAAGAACTCGCCGAAGCTAACCGTCTCACGGAGCAGGCGAAGGCGGCTGAAGGACGCGTGAGGACGGAAGTGCTGGAGACATTGCGTGAGTTCCCTGCTGAAGTCGACGTATATCGAATGCTGGCCTACTGGCCTCTGGACCGTAATGCACCGTTCCCACCGCAATGGTATAAACGCGAGCGCATAATTCGGTACGCCATCATGCTCGACCCGACGGATTGGAGGCTATTTTTCAGCCGCGCTTCGAACTGGAACGATCTCGAGAACAAGAAGATGGAGATGCCGTCGGCGCAGGCTCAGGCAATCCTGCGCAAGAATCGCGACGGCGACTTTAATTACATCTACGAAGAAACATTCAAGGACATCGCCGCCGATCCTTTTGTACCGTACGTTTTCGCGCTGCAAGCAGTGCGGCGCGCGCCCGCATATCCGTTTGCACATCAGCGCTTGGCGGTTTCCATGCAACATCTCATCCGCTACTCCATCGACGGTATCCCGGTAATCAATGACGCATTTCTGAACGCCGTGAACGAGATGAAGCTGGCCCAATATGCCGCGCTCCGACTTCAGGCACATCGGGAAGAGTGGCGTGACGAGCAAACAGGCGCAGCGTTGGCGAAGATGCTCGAATTCACCAAGCGGCAACTCGCCGCAGTTCCGGCAAGACCACCACGTTAAGACATGCTGAAGCTCCTATCATGCCTTCTATTCTGCGTTGCACTCGGGCACGCCGATCCGATCACATTCCGCACAATCGCCGGGCCGGCGAATTTCTTTGGCGGGCCACCCATCATCAGCCGGGGGCTGGTTGCGTTCATCGGTCCTGGCGGGGGCGTGTGGACAGTGCCCACAAGCGGAAGTGCGGCCACCGAGGTGCTCCATAAGACGGACGCGATTCCGCCGGATCGCCCAGCAATACCCTATGCAAACGCCGACTTCTCGCCGTTCTCGCCGCCACCTAACGACACTTTCCTGATGGGCTATAACAGCCAGCTTCGGCTCGGAGGAGGCTACCTGGGTTTCATCGCTACCGATCCCAACAAGGCGGGCGGAACCTCTGGTCTCGGACTCTACTCGATACCGACGCGCGGCGGCAACATTGTTCCGTTAGCATCCGGCAATTACTTTCCATTCGATTTCCAGCTGAGCGATCAAGGTCAAGTGGTATTCGAGTACGGTAATCAGGTCTACGCAGTTCCCGCGGCTGGAGGACCGATCGTGACACTCGCCGACAATAAAGCTCTTGCGACACCGCCTCTTCTTGTCGCTAATAGCGGGAATTTGGTTCAAGCGAACCAATACGCGTACCCGGCGATTAGCGGTAATTCCGTGGTGCTCGTTGCCGGGAACAACATCGCGGGTGGCAGCATCCAAACCACGCCGCTCAAACCGGCGGGCGTGTTCACTGATGTCGCCGACGGGCGTCAGTTCGACGTTTACACATTTTGGGAACCGAAGATTGATGGCGGTACGGTCGTGTTCGGCGCTCAGAATCGTAACAGCAACGTCCAGGGCATCTATGCACGAACCGGATCCGGCCCCCTCGTTACGCTGGTTGACTCCACGACGTCCATTTCGGGCACAAACAACACGTTCCGTCTGGGCGGGAACGGCCACGGCCCACAAATCGCGGCGAGCGACGGCATAGTCGTTTTCGAGGCGCGCGACGCAGATGGCAACGCCGGCCTCTATCAGGTGGCAGAAACGGGCGGCCCGATAACCAAAGTTCTCGCCACGGGTGACAAGCTTGGCTCCGATGTTGTGATGAATGTAGATATCGGTCCCGAGCCACTCAGCGGCGGGGAACTAGCGATGCGTGTGGCCCTGCACTTCGATTGGTATCTGGTCATCGCCGATCTCATCCCGACGCAGCAGACGGGTACGTTGCCGGGCGGCGCAGTGGACAACCCCACGCCACTGCCTGCTGGTGGTCAGCCGATCAGTCAGGTGCAGACCGACTTGACGGCCGGAGCACCACAGAACTTCTACTGGTTCTCCTGGCCGGGCGGATGGCTTACGGCAGATGCGGTCACATCCGGCACAGATAGCAACGATGGCTACACGTTTCAATTGCTCAGTTCAACGGGCGATCCGATTGGAGCAGCGGCTCTTGAGAGCAGTCACACGTTTACAGCCGTGATCACGACCAAACTAGATGCCGGTCAATACCTGATTGGCCTGTCGTGCACAGGTCAATGTTCGACGGGCGCCGCGACAATCAATTTCGACACACCCGTTTCCGGCATCGATCCAAACGCAATCAGTAGTTCGACTCAAAAGTAGGAGGAGTGCATGTACAAAGCAGCTGTCTATATGCTCGCTACGGCGGCGAGTGTGGTAGCGGGTCCGATTCTCAGCAATCCGGTCACGCTCTTCAACAACTCGATGAACCTGCCTGAAAACATCTCGCAGGCGCCCAGCGGATTCGGTTCATATGGCGGGCAATATTTCGTCGACGATACGGGCAAGGGGGCGGACGGGCCCGGCACTATCTGGGCAGTACAAACATCCGCTCCGAATGTGGGGCAAGCGACCGTCTTCAATAGTAGCGCCCTAACGAACGACCTGACGCGGGGGTCAATATTTCTTCCCTCGACCTTCGGGTCGTATGCCGGTAATTTCTTAGTCGCAGCTACGAATGCCACCAATTGTGCGAACGGGATATGCGGCAACACGACCGGAACCTATCTGCTCGCCTTCGATGCAAACGGAAACGTGAGGACGCTCTACTCGGACACGAACTGGGCGAACTTCCCGTCGTTCGGCGGTCCGCTGATCGCGCCTTCCGGATTCGGAAATCACGGAGGCGATTTGATCGTCGTCGATCAGCCGACGAGCGGTCCTCAACCAATCAATGGTGGAAAAGTGCTCGCCATAAAGCCTGACGGCACAGCGACGACGCTTGCATACCTGCCCGCTGGAGATTTCGGGCTGTCGGACGCGTTCACGCCGCCAGGTTGGGGGCAATGGGGAAACATGCTACTGGTGGGCGATCTCACTTCCGGCTCGATTTTCGCCATCGACGCAAAAGGGAATGTTCGAACGTTCTAACGGTCAGTTCGGGTTGCGCCAAATGGCGCTAGCCCCAACTGGCTTCGGAATGTTCAGTGGCTACCTCTTTGTCTCTGTTTCGGGTTCTTCTTATGGCGGCGGAGTTGGCGGTTCTGTGGATGTCCTGAATCCGCAAGGACAGGAAATCGCCGTTCTGAAACAGGGCACTGTAGGAGCGCCATTCGATCCCCGAGGACTATATTTTGCGGACGCGAACACATTGCTCGTGAATGATGCCGATCCCGGAATCCTGATGGCCACTCCGGCGGCGTTCGAGCTAACCACTCCAGAACCAAGCTCACTGATGCTGCTGGAGACGGGCGGTCTGATCCTTGCAGCGCTGGGGGTTCGCCGGTCTGGTCGTGCTTGCCGGCGCCGGCCCGCCTGCAAGTAAGTCGGATTGTGTGCGGACAGAGGTCACCGAAATAGGCCGAGGAAGCGTGCAATCGATTTGTTCCGCTTCAGTTTGCGATGAAAAGGAGAGCAGAGGTGAATGGTGACCAGTCTGACACATAGGTAACAGAACGTTCCGGACACATGGGTTACACTT
>CAYXLI010000057.1:0-18389 GCA_964464925.1 uncultured Solibacteraceae bacterium
GGGGGTGTAGAAGCTCCCAAGGGTTAGGCTGTTCGCCTATTAAAGCGGTACGTGAACTGGGTTCAGAACGTCGCGAGACAGTTCGGTCCCTATCTGCAGTGGGCGGAGGAAATTTGAGAGGGCCTGGCTCTAGTACGAGAGGACCGAGCTGGACGAACCTCTTGTGATCCAGTTGTCACTCCAGTGGCATAGCTGGGTAGCGAAGTTCGGTCAGGATAAGCGCTGAATGCATATAAGCGCGAAACCTTCCTCAAGATGAGATTTCCCAAGCGAAAGCTTTGAAGGGCCGTGGTAGACGACCACGTTGATAGGGCAGATGTGTAAGCACAGTAATGTGTTGAGCTTACTGCTACTAATAGCCCGTTCGGCTTGACCATAAAATTTATTACAAACATAGAGAGTTCTAATTCGGCTCTCGGTTGTGTGGCCCATCAAATATCAGTGATCCCAAGTTTTGGGTGACCCTAGCGAGGGGGTCCCACCCGTTCCCATCCCGAACACGGTAGTTAAGCCCCTCAGCCCCGATGGTACTGCACGCGCGAGTGTGTGGGAGAGTAGGACGTTGCCCAATTAAAAAGAAAAGGCCTCCGGAAACGGAGGCCTTTTTGCGTTTCGGCTGCTGCCTGCTAAACATCTTCCAGCTGATGCTCGACAAACTGCCTGGACTGCTCAGGATCTTCCTAGCCTGGAATCCTATGGCACAGTTCATTTTATCCGCCGAACTTGTTCATAGGAGAGAAACCTGGATGTCTTTGAATATTTCTGCGGCCGAGGCCGTTGCCGAATTGAAGCGCTTTGACGCGGAGTTTCGGGCCGCTGACGCCGAAGAGCAAACTGAATTTGCGAGCGTGCCTGACGGCAAGTACGAGGTGACTGTCGAGAAAGTGGATCTGGGGCGGACACCGAATGCCGGCTACGTTCGCATTACCTGGCACTTGCGAGTGACGGGGCCGACTCACCAAAGCCGGATGCTCTGGAAGAGCAGCGTCATTACCAACAACTCACTTCGTTTCGTCAAATCGGAGCTGCGGAAATGCGGCTTGGCCCTCGATGATCTCTCCGCCTTGCCGTCGCAGATCGACAAGATGGTGAACATCGACCTCAGTATCACTAAGCGTACGAACAACGGCTACGAAAATATCTACTTCGATCGAAGGCTGGATACCGGAGTTACTGACGATCTTCCGTTCTAGTGCCGTACAATCGGCGTGTGCAGCGCTTCTTCCTTTCATTCCTGATCTGTTTGCCGTTGGCGGCCGATTCCGTTTGGGTTGAACTTGCTCCTGACGGCAAGCAGATCGTACGCGCGATCCGGGAGGCACCTGACGCTGCTTGTCCTTTGATAGAGACCGGCGGCAATACGGATCGAATGCAGGTCAGGGTGAAGCCGCAAGGAAGCCTGAATGTACTGGTTTGCGAGACTGCGCTGCCGATTGGCGCCAAAAAAGCAAAAGTCGATGGACGTCCGGTTCCGCTATTGAAACACGATATTCGGAAGATCCTGATCATGGGGGACACCGGATGCCGCCTTGTTGAGCGCGGCAGGGCAAGCCAATATCAGAACTGTAACGACCCGAATGATTGGGCTTTCCCGAATAACGCGGCAAGAGGCGCCAGTCTGAAGCCCGACTTGGTGATCCACGTCGGCGATTATCTCTATCGCGAGTCTTCTTGCCCGAAAGAGGCAGGGTGCGCAGGGACGCCAGCTGGGAATGGCTGGGCGGGTTGGAAGGCAGACTTTTTCCAGCCTGCGGAGCCGCTTCTGCGCTCCGCGCCATGGATCTTTGTTCGTGGTAACCACGAGGACTGCAAACGGGCCTGGGACGGATGGTTTCGTTTTCTGCATCCCGGACCGATGCCGGCGTCGAATTGCGAAGTCCATTCAAAGCCGTACATAGTCCAGGCCGGCCGTTTCCAGTTCGTAGTCATGGACAGCACGATTGGGAGCGATGATACCCCCAGGGCAGCGGACGTCTCGGTGTACGAGAAAGATTTCGGTGAGATCTCGTCCATGCAGGTGTCAAAGGCGTGGCTGTTGACCCATCGGCCCTTATGGGGCATCCGTGCGGACACTGATCAGAAAATCCGCGCCGGTTCGGCAACGCTCGAGGCAGCCTGGCGACGCAGCCCAGCCCAGGGCATCGCGGGGATTCTGGCCGGGCATACGCACGCCATGGAGTGGGTTGACTTCGGATCGCGGCGCCCAGTGCAATTCGTCATTGGAAACAGCGGAACCAAGCTCATTGCGCCTTTTGAGGCTCCCAAGGCCGGTTTTCAGGTGGACGGGGTTGCCGTGGAATCCGCAACGGTTCGCTTCGGACCCGGATACGCAGTTCTATCGGAAGGAAAACGTGGGATTTCGGTAAAGCTTATCGCCGGGAACGAAAAGCAAGACCTGTCGTGCAGAATCGAATCCGTGGTTACCTGCGTTAGGCCGAAATAGAAGAGGTTCTGGTACTCTCATCGCGAAAGTCAGGTATTCCCTGAGTGACCGGTGCGTTTGCGGTTGCTACCCTAGGAAAACATGCACGCGCTCGCAGCAGTCCCTCAAGCCATGACGTTCGCGATTATCGGCCTGAGCTTGGTCGGAGTCGGCTTGCTGCGCCGGCCGCGCCGCTAAGAGCTTAGCGGCCTCCGGGTACAATGGTCGCGTATGTCGTTGTCTGCAAAGCTACGAGTTGAGCCCGGCAGCAAGTGCAAGCTCTCCAAAGTGGATCCAGACGCCACTCCGACCGTTCAAAAGCAAGATGCGACCGAGCGTTTGCAAACGAACATCGAGCGGCTTTCTGTTCTCCAATATATTTTGTATGCGGAAAATGAGCGTTCGGTGCTCATTGTTTTGCAAGGCATCGACGCGGGCGGCAAGGACGGCACGATTAAGCACGTCATGACCGGACTGAATCCACAGTCGTGCCGTGTTACCAGCTTCAAGGTTCCCGAAGGCGAAGAGAAGCAGCATGACTATCTCTGGCGCGTTCACAAAGCGGTGCCGCCGTACGGCCAGATCGGGATCTTCAATCGCTCGCATTATGAAGATGTTCTGGTTGTGCGGGTGCATAACCTGGTGCCCAAATCGGTTTGGAAGAAGCGTTACGACCAGATCAACGAGTTCGAACGGCTGCTTACGGAGAACCGGGTCCATATCCTGAAATTCTTTCTTTACATCAGCAAAGACGAGCAGAAGCTGCGGTTTGAGGAGCGCCTTCGAGAGCCCGAGAAGAACTGGAAGTTTTCGCCAGCGGATATAGAGGAGCGCAAGTTCTGGGATGAATACAATGACGCCTTCGAGGATGCCCTGACGAAGTGCAGCACGCCGTGGGCACCCTGGTACGTGATCCCAGCAAACAAGAAGTGGTTTCGGAACCTTGCCGTCTCAGAGATTATCCGAGAACAGATGGAAAAAATTAAGATGGAACTTCCAAAGCCCGCACGCGACTTCTCGAAGATTCAGTTCGAGTAGCAGCGCCGTACGACGCAGATCGGCCGCGCGCCCGCGCTCGTCCTCTTAGTGATGAGGAGTTCGACGTCGAGAAGTTGCTCAAGGCGAGCCGGAAGAAGAGAAAGGCGATCCAATTGGAGTCCGCAGACGAAGAGATCCTCCTTTATCCGTTGGAGTGTCTCACTCGTGATCGGACGCGATTTCCAAACGATGCGGTTCTGCATGGCAGTGCCGTTGATCCGCAGCCGCCAGAGCAGTCGCAAATGGCCCGACGGTTCGGCCTTGCACAACGTGACGTCCTCCACTAAGACCTGATATTTGCCATCGGGAACCGCGATCCAATCTATTACGGGACCGACGATTTCGGAACGATAATCGGAATCGAACTGCCGTAATGCTGCGATGAGTTCCTTGTGGTTCAAAGAAGCCGCCATCCTGGCACCTCTGAGGAAGAGGTCGTAGTCGGAGCAGAAGGTTCTCATCAGATCTTTCCCAAGGGGGATAATTGGGGAGCCATGACCACTCGTCGAATTCTGCTGGCCGCGATACCCCAGGGCGCGCCGAAGCCCACGGATTTCCATATCGAAACCGTCGACGTTCCCTTGTGTCCCGACAATGGTCTACTCGTCCGCACTCAATACTTATCGGTCGATCCGTACCTGCGCGGACGAATTAGTGGAAAGCGTACTTATGTCGATCCGATCCTGACTGGAGCCCCTATGGTCAGCGGCGCGATTGGCGAAGTTGTGGAATCCCGCCACTCCGGCTTTCAGCCGGGCGACCTGGTGACGGGAATGTGGCCTTGGCAAGAGATTGCCGCGGTGGACGGGAAGGACGTTCGCAAGCTCGACCCGAACGACGGACCGGTTACGGCCCAGCTAAGCGTTCTGGGCATCACCGGACTGACCGCCTACTTCGGGCTGCTCGAGATTTGCAATCCCAAGGCGGGTGAGACGCTTGTTGTCTCCGGAGCTGCCGGCGCGGTTGGAATGGTGGTGGGCCAGATCGGGAAGATTCTTGGATGCAGGGTGACCGGCATTGCAGGGACCGAGAGCAAGCTCGAGTACGTCCGATCGCTGGGGTTCGACGGTGCCGTGAGCTATCGCGCGGCCGATTTGGGGAAGCAAGTGGCCGCAGCCTGCCCGAACGGGATCGATTGCTATTTCGATAATGTCGGCGGATCCGTTACCGACACGGTCCTGCCGCTCATGAACGTGTTCTCGCGGATTTCGCTCTGCGGCCAGATCTCGCAATACAATGCGACGGCACCGGAGAGCGGCCCGCGTCCGTTTCCAATCCTGCTTGTGCGGCAGATTAAGGCGGAAGGCTTCATCGTGACGCGTTGGGCGAACCGCTTTGCGGAAGGCCGCAAGCAACTGCTCACGTGGCTGAGAGAAGGGAAACTACAGAATCGGGAGACGGTATACGAAGGTTTCGAGAATACTCCCGAGGCGTTCATCGGGCTGTTTCGCGGAGACAACACGGGCAAAGCGATCGTGAAGCTCTAGATCACCGCCGGCGGCGCGCGGAGCGAACAGGCGTGGGCGGATCGGCCGCGGCGAAGGTAGTGCCGAACTCGAAGGGAATGCCTCCGCTGCCGCCCCTCATGCCTTCCACAAGAATCCGCCACGGCCCGGGCTCCGGATTCGGGATCCGGAAAACCTCGGGATTGGCCTGCTGGCCGGTGTAGCCGCGGGTGTCCCCATTCCAGCCAAAGTAATGACCGCTTGGACTGACGAGTTGCAGGTCCAAGTCGCCCTCCTTGGCGCCCCAGCGGAGTTCGGCGATCATCTCTTTTGTGCGCGCGGGGACCGTGAGCACGGTGTCCCAGCGGCCGGCGACGTCCACTGTACCTTGCAGAGTCTTTGCTTTCGTGTTGGTCTGCTCGCCGATACCGGAGGGAATGGAAAAAGTGCTTGTAGAGGCTACTTCGAGCCTCCGCAGTTTCGTGGTTGCAGCCTCGCGCAGCTCTTCAAAACGAAATGGGATGCTTTGCGCGGCGACTCGCTCCTCCCTTGTGACGTGCACATGCACATGGTATCCGCCGCCCTCTCCCAGCGTGTAACCGCTGTTGCCGACTCGTGCGAGCGGTTGTCCGCCTTCTACGCGCTGCCCGTTCTTTACCAGAAAGGTGCCGCTTGCCAGATGAGCGTAGTGGCTGTATTCGCCATTCTCATGCTGGATCGTGATGTAGTTGCCAAAGGACCGGTGATTCTTCGTTTGCCGAAGCTTCAAATCGTGCGTGTACGCAGTTCCCCCGCGCATTGCGGCGACCCACCGCCCGGCGCGGGGTGCAATGTCATAGGCATGCAGCGATTGCCGCCAATGAGAGAACCCACCGTAAGGACCCTGCGTCACGATCCAGCGTTCTCCTGGACCGATCGGAAGGTGATATCCCGAATCCGTCGAGACCACAAACCGAGAGGGCTTGCTGAGGGCGCCATCGGAGTTGCGGACGATGGCCAGGTACTCGCCAGGCGACAGAGACGGAAGTTGCGCGGTGATTCGATTCGCGGTCGCCAATTGCGGGAGGAGGCTATGAATATAACGCCAGCCGCCCGAACGTTCGTAAACGGCTATATGCACTACGGATCCACCCTCGAAACCCGCGCCATCGATCCGCAACTGCACTTTGTCCTTCCCTTGCTGGCGTTGCACCTGCACGATTCGAAGCTGGTCGTTGTTGCCGTCCCCCTCAAGGGTGAACGTCTGGGCCCAGACCTGGCGACCGGCCGATACCATCCGGATGGTCCATGTTCCCGGCATGGCCGAGGCACCGAACCCGGAAACGGGTAATTGATTTACGAAGCAGAGGGCCGCGGCATCGGGGAGCTGTTCATAAGGCGCGCTCTGTTCGACGGCGCCATACGGGTTTACCCAATCGATCCGGAGCGATTCGCCGGAGTGTACGC
The DNA here is from genome assembly GCA_964464925.1 of uncultured Solibacteraceae bacterium. GTDB lineage: Bacteria > Acidobacteriota > Terriglobia > Bryobacterales > Bryobacteraceae > CAYXLI01. Next base: position 6,352 of record CAYXLI010000057.1, read on the forward strand.
CAGCGACATTCAGCGCAACGAATACCTGCGGGTCGACCGCGCGGAACCGCGACGTAGGCCTGCGGATGGAGCAACCGGACTCTTCCACATCGGTGCCTAGGGCGGCTTTCGACACGGATGCGCCATGAGCGGCCGCGGCGGTAATGAGCAGCGCTGGAATAAACAGTCGCACAGTGGGATAGATCGGCAGTGCCGTATTTGCAACTTAGCATCTCCGAAGGGAATCTTTAGATTGGAGTGATTTCGTTGAGACCAGAAGCGCGGAACGGAATGGAGCCCGGCGGGTTCAACCGCCGTATCTTCTTCCTATCCGGATTGTGCGCGATTGGAGGGGTAATGGCCTACTCGATTCGGGATGCGTTCCGGGATCGGCCGGACGAGCACGAGACAGCGCCCGCTCAACTGGAGCCGGTCACGATCGTGCAGTTCGATCAGGACGGGAACCGGCTGCGGGAGGTTCGGGTTCCGAAAATCTGGAAGACTACGGCTGAGTGGCGGAAACAGCTCAGCCCGGCGGCGTTTGAGGTGACACGGAGACGGGGGACCGAGCCGGCTTACACCGGGCGGTATTGGAACTCGCACGAAAAGGGTGTCTACCGGTGTGCTTGCTGTGACAATGCGCTGTTCCGGTCCGAGGACAAGTTTGAATCCGGGACGGGCTGGCCCAGTTTCACGGCTCCGATTGCACCCGGGAATGTGCGGACTCGTGTGGATACCTCTTTCGGCATCCGGCAGGAGGTGCTGTGTACCCTTTGCGACGCGCATCTTGGCCATGTGTTCTCGGATGGACCGCCTCCAAATTATTTGCGGTACTGTATGAACTCCGCCGCATTGAATGTTTCGAAGTGAGACCGCTGTTCCGAACCGGAATCAGGCGTGAGCCAGTTTTCAGGCAGTTGCGAATTGGTCTTGCGCGTGCAGCTTAAGTCTGCGATGCCGTTCCGGTACATACTTTGGTTTGCCGCGCTGGCGTTGGGCGTGGCAGGCGTGGAGAAGCCTCCAGCGGAGGCGCCCGTTCTTCGGAAAGCGCCAGGGATAGCCCTGGAGGCAGATGCTTCGGGAGCGTCCGGCAACTACGAAGTCTTCAAAGACTTGGTAGTCGCCGCTGGTAAGAGCCTATCGCTCGATTCCAAACTGGACTATTCTTCAGCAACCGCCGTGGCGGTCTCGGTGTATTGCGACGCGTGCGGGTCGGCGGCAACGGCGTTGATCAATCTGCTGCTGCATGCCTACTGGTCGGTGCCTGAGGCCACGTATTATGCTCCGGCAGATGCAGTGTTCGGGAGCGCGTTTCCGTATTGGGATGCCGGTGGAGCGATGTTCACGGTGTATGGCTCGCAGTTTCGCTTGTTATTACAGAACAAGGGCGAGAAGGATTTGAAGATCTCGCAGGTGGTCCTGTTCCGGAGGTCGCCGTAGCCATATTGTGTGACCCGGCCAGGTTTGTCTGGTGCCGTGGCGAAGTGCAAGAATAAGCGGCATGCGTAGTCTCGTTCTCTTCTGTTGCTCGGGCCTTCTGCTCCTAGGCGCCGATTACGATGTTCTGATAAGGAACGCGCGAGTAATCGACGGATCAGGAAATCCTTGGTTTCGCGGTGATGTTGCAGTGAGGAACGGACGAATCGCAGCAATCGGCAATCTGGCGGGAAAGACTTCCGATAGAGTCATCGACGCCGGGAACCGGGTGGTCACTCCCGGATTCATTGACGTACACACTCACATCGAAAGCAACGCCGAGGCGGTACCGCGAGGCGACAACTACCTGCTCGATGGTGTGACCACGGTGATCACTGGAAACTGCGGCGGATCGAAGCTCGATCTGGCGCAATGGTTCGGCAATCTCGAGAAGGTGGGGTTGGGACTGAATGTCGCGTCCTTGATCGGGCACAACACTGTCCGGCAGGAGGTGATGGGTACGGCGAACCGGTTTGCAACGCCCGAAGAAATCCAGCGGATGCAGGCGTTGGTGGAAAAGGGGATGCGCGAAGGGGCCGTGGGATTCTCCACGGGCCTGATCTACATCCCGGGCACCTACTCGAACACCGAGGAAGTGGTAGCGCTCGGCAAGGCAGCGGCGAAGTACAACGGCACGTACGCGAGCCACATGCGAGACGAGGGCAGGCGAGTGCTGGAGGCCATTCAGGAAGCGGTCACGGTCGGCAAGGAAGCGGGCATGCCGGTGCAGTTGTCGCATTTCAAGATCGACACGCCGAAGATCTGGGGAGCGAGTGATGCGTCGCTCGCGCTAGTGGAGAAATACCGGCGCGAAGGAGTCGACGTCGTCGTGGATCAGTATCCTTATGACCGTTCGAGTACGAATCTGGGCGTAACGCTTCCGAGTTGGGCGCTCGCGGATGGCCGTGAGAAAGTGCAGGAGCGATTGTCGGACGCGGCGACCCGGGCCAAGATCGTCGAGGAGATGAAGCGGATGCTCGATGGGCGCGGCTTCCCGAATTACGACTACGCCCTGGTGGCACGATACAAGCCGGATACGAGTTACGAAGGGAAGACGATCAGCGAAATCAACGTTGTCAAGGGTCGGCCGAAAACCGTAGATGCCGAAATTGAGACGATCTTCGACATGATCCTGCAGGGCGGGGCGCAGATGATCTATCACACTATGGGCGGCGTAGACGTGGAGCGTATCATGCGCTATCCCAACACTGCTATCGCAAGTGATGGCGGCATCCATGTGTTCGGTGAAGGGATGCCGCATCCGCGATCCTACGGGACCAACGCACGAGTTCTTGCAGAATACGTCCGTAACCGGGGTGTGCTGACTCTGGAAGACGCGATCCGGCGGATGACGTCGTTGCCGGCCCGCACTTTCCACTTCCGCGACCGAGGACTGCTGCGGGAAGGATTTGCCGCGGATATCCTGATTTTCGACCCGGTTCGCGTGCAAGACAAATCCTCCTATGAGAAACCGCACCAGTACACGGAAGGCTTCGATTACGTGTTAGTAAACGGGAAGTTCATGGTGGACGAGGGCAAGCTGACCGATGCCAAGGCGGGCTTGGTCCTCAAAGGCCCGGGATTTGCACCGGCCGCGTTGTCACGAAACTGAAACTCTGGTTCGACTGGCTCTGTCCATGCAGTAGGGAGATGGTCGCGATAAAGGACCGGGTGAAGATCGCGCTCGATGAGAGCCGGATTCTTGTGCTGCTGATCCAGGTGCTGGTGGGATTCAATTATAACTGCTATTTCCAGCAGGGTTTCCAGGGACTGGCATATCAAGCTCAGATCGCGAGCCTGGTCGCGCTGGCTCTGTTGCTCTTCGCACTGGCCCTGATCGTTTCTCCGGCGGCGTATCACCATATTGTGGAGAGTGGCAACGAAACCAGCCGGCTGCTTGATTTTACGAACAGCCGGATGTCCTGGGCGCTACTGCCGCTGGCGATCTCGCTCGGCCTCGAGGTCTATGTATCGGCTAGGCCAAGTTTTGCGGAGGCCGCCAGTTGGACCTTCGGCGGAATAGCCAGTGCGCTAGCGTTCGGCTTCTGGTTTGTGCTGGGGTTGCTCTGGGTTCAGAAGGGCAGGGAAGAGCGGCCGGAAGAACCCCAGCCGGAGAAGGTCGACATCAAAGATAGGGTGAATCACGCGTTGACGGAGGCCAGGGTTGTGCTGCCGGGCGCCGGAACCCTGCTTGGTTTCGGGTTACTCACACCGCTGACGGCAGCATTTGCGGATCTGCCGCCATCAGCACGATATGTTCATGTGGGCAGCCTGCTGCTGCTCACGGCGGCAACGGTGCTGCTGCTGGCCCCGGCCGCATTTCACCGTATTGTCGAGCATGGAGAGGCTACGGAACGTCTTGTGGCGTTTGCCTCACGAATGATCCTGAGTGCCCTGGCACTGCTGGCATTTGGCATTGCGTGTGACGTGTTTATTGTCGTCTGGAAGGTACTTGAATCAGCTTCCGCGGCGCTCACCGCCGCCACGGGCATCCTTGTATTCTGCTACGGCCTTTGGTTTGGTTATACCTGGTGGCTGCGTCCGAACTAGCTGTGAGGGAGGCTGCCCAATGAGCGCTCCAGTTGCCATTCCAGCCGCTGAAGCGCAGCCAGCACTTCTTCAGCCCGCATCACAACAAGCTGTTCCTCCGGTAAACGGGACTTCAGGCAACCTGCGACCCGGTCCATCAACTCTCTAGACGAGGCGAGGTGCGTGGCAATAATCTGCTGCTCCTCGGCCGAAAACCTCTCGAACTGCGGGTGCATCGAGTGTTCCCTCCAAGTTCAAAAACGTAACGTGAAACAGGTTACAATCTGAAACCTGCTCCACCCGACGCAATGATGTTTGAATCGCCTCCAGTGTACCCCAGAACGAGGGGATCAGTAAAGTACTGTAGTTACTTTTGTACTAAAAAATGACACTTACGTGGGGGGTGTACTGTATCACGCTGATCGCAAATGGGGTATAACTAACTTCGGAGGGAAATCTACTATGAAGTCTGCGAAACTGTTTCTTGCTGCTCTACTCGTAACGGGGCTCCTGGGCGCCGCCGATACAAAGCCGGCAGCGAAAAAGGCCGAGACGAAGGCTGCTGAGACGAAGAAATCGACTTCTTCTACAGCCAAGAGCGAGGACCTCATCGACCTGAATACGGCGACTGAGGCAGAACTGAAATCGCTGCCCGGCGTAGGGGACGCATATTCGAAGAAGATCATCGCGGGGCGGCCATATGCGAACAAAAGCCAGTTGGTGTCGAAGAATATCGTGCCCGAAGCAACTTACAACAAGTTCAAGAACAAAGTAGTCGCCAAACAGAAGTAAAGGCGGCGGTTGGGGCTGCCCGGCAGGCCGCGTGCTAAACTCGAACTAGATGTCAGAGGCACAGGCTCAGGTCCAGCAGCCCATCGTTCCGGTGCGCCCGTGGCTGCCCGTCGTTCTGGCGGCGTGGATCATTCCAGGCGCCGGTCATTTTCTGCTGAAGAAGAATCTTCGCGGCGCGCTCATCGCTGTTTCGGTGGTGGTGATGTTTCTATTCGGATTGATGATGCGCGGTCCGATGTTCCATCCGATGGGCGGTGATCTGCTTACGACGATCATCTATTACGGCGGTTTTTTGTCGCACGTAGCCTCGGGCTTCCTGTACTTCGTGACCGTTGCGCTCGGGTACGATCAACCGGACGTAGCCGGGCATGTGCATGATTACGGGACTAAGTTTCTGGTCGCCGCCGGCCTGCTGAATGTGCTGGCGATGGTGGATGCGTACGAGATCGCGACGGGGAAGAAGAGCTAATTATGCCGAAGATGGCACTTTCTCATTTCGAGGCTTCGATTCTGTTCGCGCTGTTCACGTCCATTGTCCTCGGTATCGTGACGAAAAAGACGGACAAAGAGCGGCTGCACTATGGTCTTTATTGCTTCGGCTGCTTCGTGGCGGCGCTCTTCGGCCTGAGCTGGCTCATGTACCTGGGCCACGGCTAGGGCGCTACTTGCAATCACCTCGGCATACCGTCTCCGATACCTTCTGAGGGGCAGACAGTCCCGCATCCGTCGCGCGGCGAACCTTCAGTGTCTCGGTGGTGCCGCCGGCAACCGCTGATTTCTCGATAATCTGCTGTTGCTGGAGTTGCGGTTTTCGGTCCGCGGATCCGGCAACTCTTCCGGGCGCATCAGCGACGAACACATTCACTTCGCGAACTTCTCCAGTTGCAGTTTTATCTATGTTCGCCACGGTCTGGCGCACGAGGTCAAGACGTCCATTCGTTGCCTCATAAACGACGCTGTTCTCGATCGTCTTGCCTCCAGAAACGGTACGCTCCATCGTCTCCTTCGCGGTCTCTCCGAAATTCCCGTTGGAATCCCTTTTGTATACCGATACGCTTTGGCTGGCGGCTCCGCCTGGAAGCGCACGAAGCGATTCTTCCCGCCTTTCGACGAGTTGGATGGCGCCGTTCAAGGTCGGGCGCTCGACACGAGTCTCCGTACTGAGTGTATCGCCGGCCTTGCGCGACTCCGACAGTGTGCGCTCGGCAAGCGAGTAGTTGCCGTTCAGGTCGGCACGCATGGTGGTCGTGGCGACGGTTCCGCTCCCATCCGAATTTTTTCGCTCCTCGATGCGAATCTTTTCGGGAGGTGAGGGATTGCCATTGGCGTCGTACTTCCGGACGGTACGCTCGACGATCTTCACTCCCGCAGAATCGCTCAGGACCTTATCTTCCACCGACTGGACGGGCACGCTACGACCGTTAACGGAATGGACTGTTTCCCGTTTCGAGTTACCCGCGACGGAAATGGAAGCGCCTGGTACGGGATGGCCGTTGATGTCGTAGATAGAAGTGGAGATCTGCTGTGCGTCCAGCACGACCGAACTCAGCAGGAAGGCGGCGTAGTACTTCACAGTTCCAGACTAGAGGCAAGACCGCAGTATTGCAACTGGGCAAATGGCTTAGGATGAGCCCGAATTAGGCGGGTAGGGTGAAAAAGAACGTGCTGCCTTGGTTTGGTTTCGATTCGACCCATATACGGCCGCCATGGCGCTCTACTATCTTCTTGCAGATGGCCAAACCCATGCCCGTACCGGGAAGTTCCTTGCCATGCAGACGTTTGAAGATACCAAAGATCCGCTCGCTGTACTTGGGATCGATACCGATGCCGTTATCCGTTACGGCGAACTGCCAAAAGCCCTCGAGGTGCTCGGCGGTGATTTCTATACGAGGGGCCTCTTCGCTGCGGTATTTGATGGCATTGCCCACAAGATTCTGGAACAGTTGAATCATCTGACCTTCGTCGGCCTGCAGGATTGGTAACGGTCCGCTCAGGACCTGGGCTTCATTCTCCTGGATGGCCGCCTCCAGGTTCATCAACGCGGCTCGCAAGCCGACCTCGCAATTGACGGACGCCAACGGCTTAGCTGAGGAGTCCGTAACACGGGAATAAGCCAACATGTCGTTCAGCAGGCCATGCATACGGACGACTCCGTCCACCATGTAGTGAATGAAATCGTCGGCGCTCTCATCGAGCTGGCCTTTGTAGCGCCTCGCGAGCAACTGCGCATAGCTGCCGACGGTGCGCAGAGGCTCCTGCAAATCGTGTGAAGCCACGTAAGCGAACTGACGGAGCTCATCGTTGATGCGGCTCAATTCCTGCGTGCGCTCCTCGACGCGCTGTTCGAGTTCGGCGTTTAGGCGGCGCACATCCTCCTCAATCCGCATGCGCTCGGCAATGGCGAGTTGCAGTTCCCCATTCTTTGCCGCAAGTTGGTCGGCCTTGCGCTTCAGTTCGACGAAGACAGAAACTTTCGACCGGAGGATATCGGGGACGATCGGCTTCTGGAGGTAGTCTACGGCTCCGGTATTGTATCCGCGATAAAGATGCTCCTCGTTGCGAAATGCCGTCAGGAAGATGATCGGCGTATCGCGCGAGCGTTCGCGCTGCCGGATCAGAGCGGCGCACTCGAAACCATCCATCTCGGGCATCTTCACATCAAGCAGGATGGCTGCGAAATCCGTGTCCAGCAGATGGCGCAACGCCTCCATGCCGGAGTTGGCTTTCACCAACTCCTGGCCGAGCGTTTCAAGAACCGCCTCGAGCGCGAGGAGGTTCTCGGGCTGGTCATCGACCAGCAGGATTTTCACCCGGTGATCGGCCACGCTTGGTGGCTCCGTCTGTAACGCCGTTGCCGCGCCCGGGTTATCGCTCATTTGCGGTTGAGGCCTCGACCGGTGGGTGTTCATGGGTGACGGGTAACCAAACTTGTAATAATGAGACGAGTTCCTCCAGCACGACTGGCTTCGGGATATAATCCGATGCCCCCGCCTCGATACATTTCTCCCGGTCTCCCTTCATAGCCTTCGCCGTCAGAGCAATGATCGGCAATTGACGGAATTCGGGGATCTGGCGGATCGCCCGAGTGGTCTCATAGCCGTCCATTTCCGGCATCATGATGTCCATTAGAACTACGTCGATGTCGGGATTCTTGCGCAGCAGTTCGATGCCAGCATGACCGCTTTCCGCATAGTGAACAGTCAGCTTATGCCGCTCGAGACCACTAGTGAGTGCAAAGATGTTGCGGACGTCATCATCAACGATTAACACCTTGCCCCCAGCAAGAGACCTGTCCCTTTGACGGGAGTTCGCTATCAATCGTTTCTGTTCATCCGTCAGATCTTCTTCTTTCCGGTTCAGGAAGACAGCAGTCTCTTCCAGAAGTTTTTCCGAGGTAAACACCAGTTTCACCACGGCATGCTCGGCCATATGACGCAATTCGTTTTCGTTGAAACCGTTTCCAGGGCCGGCCTTGTAGACAATTACCGGGAGCTCCTCGCGGTCTTTCCGGCGTTTGATCTTGTCCACTAATTCGCTGATCGGCATGTCCGACAGACCCGGGCAGACGACGGCGCAATCGAAGTCGCGATCCTCCACGGCCTGGAGCGCTGCCTCTCCGGTACTTACGGAAGTAGTGAAGATATCCTGGCCCGTTCCGACGAGGTTGAGGATTTCATTGCGCCGGTCTTCATGCGGATCGACCAGCAGCATCTGCCGGATCGCCGGCTTGATCGAACTGCTGACCTTGTCGAAGACTTCGCGAAGCTCGTCCTCATTGTTCGATTTTTCCAGGTAGGTATCGGCGCCGAGAGCGAGTCCGCGGCGGTAATCCTCATCCATGGAGATGACGTGCACCGGAATATGGCGTGTTGCCGGATCATACTTCAGACGGCTCAGCACCAGCCAGCCGGCCATATCGGGAAGGCGAATATCGAGCGTGATGGCGTCGGGTTTCAAGTCCCTGGCCAGCGCGAGCCCGCGGTCGCCGCGTGTGGCAACAACTGCCTTGAAGTTCTTGCGATGGGCGAGATCGACCAGCACGGGGGCGAAGCTCAAGTCGTCTTCCACGATGAGCAGTACCTTATCACCGGGATTGATGTTGAGATGGTCGTCGGCCACTTCGGTCTGCATCAACAACGGCGGATCGGGCATGATCACGTCCTGGCCGCCGCGCACCGGAAGCGCTCCTCCGTTGCCGGCGCTGTATTCCCTTTGCGTGCGCACAGGCAGATCGATGACGGTCCGGGATGCGGAGCTGTCGCCGATCGGCAGCTGCGAGAAAACGGTAGGAACGTAAGTTTGCGGCAGGAACAGGATGAATGTGCTGCCCTGGCCCGGAATGCTATTCAGCCGGATCTCGCCGCCAAGCAGACGAGCGATCTCGCGGCTGATAGAGAGGCCGAGTCCCGTTCCGCCGTACTTGCGGCTTGTGGTGCCATCGGCCTGGCGGAACGCTTCGAAGATGATCCCTTGCTTGTCGTCAGCGATGCCAATTCCGCTGTCGCGCACTTCGAAGGCGATCACGTTCCGGGCGTGATTCAGATTCTCGTGTTCGGGGCTCCAACCGCCTTCGGCTTTGTAGATCCGCAGAGATACGCCGCCCTTTTCCGTGAACTTGAGGGCGTTGGAGATGAGATTCTTCAGGACCTGCTGCAGGCGCTTGGAATCGGTGGAGATGACCTTGGGCAGATTCGAAGCCAGCTCGACGCCAAACTGGAGATTTTTACCCTCGGCCACGTGACGGAATGTGCGGACCACGTAATCGCGGAGATCGCCGAACAGGACGTCGTCGGAATCGACGTTCATCATGCCGGATTCGATCTTGGACAGGTCGAGAATATCGTTGATGAGCGCGAGCAGGTCCGTACCGGACGCATAGATCGTCTCGGCGAATTTCACCTGCTTGGAGGAGAGCTTGCCATCGCTGTTTTCGGCCAGGACCTTGGCGAGGATCAGCAGGCTGTTGAGCGGTGTCCGCAGCTCATGGGACATGTTCGCCAGGAATTCTGACTTGTACTTGGAGATGAGTGCGAGTTGCTCGGCCTTTTCTTCCAGCGCGCCCTTGGCCTGTTCGACCTCGCGGTTCTTGCGTTCCACTTCGGACTTCTGTTCGGCCAACAGGAGCGCTTTTTCCTGCAATTCGGCGTTGGTACGCTGCAACTCTTCCTGTTGAGTGCGGAGCAGTTCTTCGGAACGCTGCAGGGTGCGGGCCTGAGCCTCGAGGCGCTTGTTGCCCTCGGTGAGCTCCTGCTGCTGGCTCTGCAACTCTTCCGTAAGAGCCTGGGACTGCTTGAGGAGTTCCTCGGTCCGCATCGTAGCGGCGATGGTGTTGAGCACGATGCCCATCGATTCGACCAACTGGTCGAGGAACTGGAGGTGGATCTCGCTGAACGGGTTGAAGGAGGCCAGTTCGATGACTGCCTTCACCTGACCTTCAAAGAGAACAGGCAGGACAACGATATTGAGTGGCGTGGATTCGCCGAGGCCGGAACTGATCTTGATGTAGTCGTCCGGAACTTCGGTGATCAGGATGCGCTCCTTCTCGAGCGCGCATTGCCCGACCAGGCCCTCGCCGTATTTGAATGCAGTGGTGAGACCCTTGCGCGCCTTGTAGGCGTAGCTTGCCAGCAGTTTCAGCACCGGGCCTTCTTCCGTGGCCTCGTTGATATAGAAGATAGCCTGCTGCGATTGCACCAGCGGAGCAAGTTCGCTGAGAATCAGCTTTGATACGGCCAGCAGGTCGCGCTGGCCCTGCAGCATGCGGGTGAACCGCGCGACGTTGGTCTTCAGCCAGTCCTGCTCGGTGTTCTTCAAGGTGGTTTCCTTGAGGTTGCCGATCATCTGGTTGATGGTGTCTTTCAGCGCGGCGACTTCGCCCTGCGCTTCGACCGAGATCGACCGGGTGAGGTCGCCTTCGGTGACGGCGGTCGCGACTTCGGCGATAGCGCGTACCTGTGTGGTGAGGTTAGCGGCGAGCTGGTTGACGTTGTTCGTGAGATCACGCCAGATGCCTGCCGCGCCGGGCACACGGGCCTGCCCGCCGAGTTTTCCTTCGATTCCGACCTCGCGGGCCACTGTGGTCACCTGGTCGGCGAAAGTCGCCAGCGTATCGATCATGCCGTTGATCGTGTCGGCGAGTTCGGCAATTTCGCCCTTTGTTTCGAGGACCAGTTTGCGCTTCAGGTCGCCATTGGCGACCGCGGTGACAACCTTCGCGATGCCGCGAACCTGAGTGGTCAGGTTGCCGGCCATCGAGTTCACACTGTCCGTCAGGTCCTTCCAGACGCCGGCGACGCCCTTCACATCGGCCTGGCCGCCGAGTTTCCCTTCCGTACCTACTTCGCGGGCCACGCGAGTGACTTCGGAGGCAAAGGAGTTGAGCTGGTCCACCATCGTGTTGATGGTGTTCTTGAGCTCCAGTATTTCACCGCGCACATCGACCGTGATCTTGCGGGAAAGATCGCCGTTCGCGACTGCGGTGGTCACTTGAGCGATGTTTCGGACCTGAGCGGTCAGGTTGCTGGCCATGGAGTTGACCGAATCGGTAAGATCCTTCCACGTGCCGCCTACGCCCCGTACTTCCGCCTGTCCACCGAGTTTTCCTTCCGTACCGACTTCGCGCGCGACGCGAGTTACTTCGCCGGCGAAGGAGTTGAGCTGGTCCACCATCGTATTGATGGTGTTCTTGAGTTCGAGAATTTCGCCCTTGGCGTCTACGGTGATCTTTGTGGAGAGGTCTCCGCGAGCCACGGCTGTGGTCACTTGCGCGATGTTACGTACCTGAGAGGTCAGGTTGCCGGCCATGCCGTTTACGGAGTCGGTCAGATCCTTCCAGACACCGCCGACGCCTTTCACTACAGCCTGGCCGCCGAGTTTGCCTTCCGTACCGACCTCGCGCGCCACGCGCGTCACTTCGCCGGCAAAGGAGTTGAGCTGGTCCACCATCGTGTTGATGGTGTTCTTGAGTTCCAGGATTTCGCCGCGTACATCGACGGTAATCTTACGGGAGAGATCGCCGTTCGCGACGGCCGTCGTCACTTCGGCAATATTACGGACCTGGTTGGTCAGGTTGCTCGCCATGGAGTTCACCGAATCGGTGAGGTCCTTCCACGTACCGGCCACTCCGCGCACATCGGCCTGGCCGCCGAGTTTGCCTTCGGTACCGACTTCGCGCGCCACGCGGGTTACTTCGCCGGCGAATGCGTTGAGCTGGTCCACCATCGTGTTGATGGTGTTCTTGAGTTCCAGAATTTCGCCCTTTG
>CAYXLI010000058.1:0-17739 GCA_964464925.1 uncultured Solibacteraceae bacterium
AACATCTGCTATAGTGAATACCTCGAAGCGCTGGCGCGCAGTTCGGATGCGCGCTTCTACACGTTCGTCGGCGTACACACGTACAACTGACAGAGGTTGAATAGCCGTTTGACTGCTGGTGCAACCGAGAACGCTAATGTCCTCAAGAGCTTGCCGAAGCTCTCCGTCGTAATCCCCGTATACCGTGATGAAGCTTCCATTTGGGAAAACTTCCTGACACTTAAACGGGTTCTGGATGGATACGAGCAAATGTTCCGTTATGAAGTGGTGCTCGTGAATGATGGCTCTCCGGATAATTCACTTCTGAAACTGGAGGAGATCCGGCAGCAGTTCCCACAGACGGCAGGTATTGTGAATCTAGTCCGGAACTTCGGCCAGGTCGCCGCCATTCTGGCCGGCATCAGCAACGCCTCGGGGGATTGCGTCGCCGTGATTTCCAGCGACCTGCAAGATCCGCCTGAACTAATTCCGACCATGGTTCAGCACTGGTCCGACGGAACGCATACGATCATCGGAGTGCGCGAATCCAGAGACGATCCCTGGAAAGACAGAATCACGTCGCGCATCTTCTACTCTCTGCTGAAGCGTTATGGAATTCCTTCACTCCCGGAGAGCGGCTTTGACTTCTTTCTGTTAGATAAAACCGTTGCAGAACGGCTCGTCGTAAACCACGAGCACAACGGATTTCTACAAGGGCAAGTTCTCTCAGCCAGTTCCTCTATCGTCAGTATCCCGTACCAGAGGCGCAGGCGGGCAAAGGGCCGCTCCGGCTGGACGTTCCCAAAAAAGCTCAAATACTTTGTCGATGCATTTGCGGCCTATTCCTATACCCCTCTTCGTTTGATGTCCGGCCTGGGAGTGTTGCTGTTTACCGCCGGCGTGTTTCTGTCCGCGGCGCTGGTGGTGCAGAGAATCGTATTTGGAACCAAATCGGTCGGTTGGAGTTCCGTCATGGTATCGATGCTGCTCCTGCATGGCGTTGAAATGCTCATGTTGGGAGTGATCGGTGAATATCTTTGGCGTACCCTCGATCAGGCACGCAACAGACCGTTGTACATCGTGGATTACAGTAAACTTCCAAAGCTCGACACTTAGCTGACAGTTCATTCGGTTTAGGAGTGTTCGAATGAAGGCAGTACCAGCATTCATATCGTTGAAAGAAAGACCAACCGATCTCGCCATAGCGGGCGCACCTGCCGCCTTCGGTTCCGCCCTCCATGTTGGGAAACCCAACATAGGTTCGGAAGAGACTCTGCTGGAGCGGTTCAGAGATCTTTTTGACCGCCGCTGGCTTACTAACAATGGGCCCTACGCGCAGGAGTTTGGAAGCCGGTTAGCTCAGTTTCTCGGAGTCAAGCATTGCATTCCCACCTGTAATGCGACGGTCGCTCTGGAAATTGCAGTGCGCGCCAGTGGCATGCAGGGCGAGGTGATCGTACCTTCTTTCACCTTCGTCGCCACAGCGCATGCGCTGCAATGGCAGCAGATTACTCCTGTGTTCTGCGACGTCGCGGAAGACTGTCACAATCTGGACACCGGGCAAATCGAAAAGCTGATCACGCCCAAAACGTCAGGCATCATCGGCGTGCACGTCTGGGGTAAAGCCTGCGATGTCGATGGCCTTTCGAGGATTGCCCGGCGGCATAATCTTGGGCTCTTGTATGACGCCGCACATGCATTTGGCTGCTCATCCAACGGGCGGATGATCGGCAATTTCGGGGTTGCGGAGGTATTCAGTTTTCACGCTACCAAATTTCTGAATTCGTTCGAGGGCGGAGCGATCGCGACGAACGATGACGACCTGGCGGCCCGGATCCGGCTCATGATCAACTTCGGCTTTGCTGGTTTTGACAACGTAGTTCACATAGGAACTAACGGCAAGATGAGCGAAGTTTCGGCAGCGATGGGGTTGACCAGCCTCGAAAGCATGGACGACTTCATCTCCGTGAATAAGAGGAATTACGAAACGTATGTAAAGGAACTCGCGGGTATCGCAGGTTTGTCACTGATGGGCTGGGACGAGGCGGAAAAGAACAACTATCAGTACGTCGTCGTCGAAATCGACTCCTCGGCAACGGGCATTCATCGCGACGAATTGCTGACGATTCTCAACGCTGAGAACGTGATTGCGCGGCGATATTTCTATCCGGGTTGCCACAGAATGGAGCCATATCGCTCGCTCTTTCCCGATACCCATCTGCGTCTACCCCGGACGGAAGCGTTAGTCCAGCGGGTGCTGGTACTTCCTACGGGAACGGCCATCTCGCATACGGACGTCCTCGCCGTCTGTAGCATAGTCCGGACGGCGCTGCGTAATGGGCCGGAGTGCGCGCGGATGGCAAAGCTGTACGGATCCAAGAGGTAGATATGCTCGCATTGGATCTCTATCAGTCGCGCCGCGATTCTGTCAGTGTGCCGCTGCTGCTGGTTGGTCTTCTATGCCTGTTAGTGGTGCTGGCATCGATTCCGGACTTCAGAAACAGATACGGCGAGACGTTACGACGAAGTCGAACCGCCAGCTTTATTTTTGTCATGCTGGCGGCGCTACTCTGGTCAGCCATGCCAGCACTGCGTTTAGACTTCCTGAATCCTGATGAAGCGTTCTTCGCTGCCGCCGCCCGGAAGTTGGCCGTTGACCCCGTCTTCTACCGCTCCGTCGATACGGGCACAAGTGGACCCCTCAACATCTATCCGCTTGTTTTACCGGCCTTGTTCCATGCGCCGGTCACGTACGAGTCAGCGCGGCTTACCGCGACCTGGTTGATGTTCGGGACCTTGCTCTGCCTCTATCTCGCCTATGCGAGGTTCCTGGGCAGCAGGGCGGGCGCCTTGATGCTCCTGCCGGTGCTTTCTTGCGTGCTCTTTTTCCGTGACCCTGAGTTTCTGCACTACTCAAGCGAACGCGTCCCCCTATTCCTCAGCGCCGTGGCGCTGCTCACGTTGAGTTATGAACTTCGCGGTCAGGCGCGCTACAGCCCCATCCGGATGGCGTTGACCGGGTTGCTCGTTGTTGGAATGGTTTTCGCTAAATTGCAGGCTGTTCCGATGGCGGCGGTCTTGTTTCTGGCTGCACTTGTCTTAGGGCTGCCTAAAAACCGGAGCCGCTCGTGGAAGCCAGTTGCTTCCTTGATAGGTGGAGCGCTGATTCTTCCGATTACGCTCCTCGGGATCTTCTTGAATTCCGGAGTGTTCGCCGAGTTTTACCGATCCTACGTCGAACAAAATCTCGCGTACAGTGATCGTACCGGTAAGCCATTGTGGATCAAGTTGCTGTGGGTAGCCACCCCTTTGAATGTGGAAGATCTTAAGTGGCATTACTTCGGTCTGCTCGCTTTCTTTGTTGTTTTGGTGATTCTCCTGATACGCAGGAGACACGTTCTCAGCTTCGCTGGAGAATCGAGGGAGTTGGTTTTGTTCGCGGCAGCCTTCCTGCTCGCCAGTATCTACGCGATCGCGAAACCAGGAAATAAGTTCGAGCACTATCTGCTCTTCCTCCTGGTGCCGGTTAGCTTGTTCGGCGCGGTTGTTGCCAAGTGGCTCGGTCAGCAAATCTTCGGCGTGCCAACGTTCCCGAAGGTTGCGGCGTTCCTGATCCTTACGGTTGTGCTGCCATCGTACATGCGGGCCACGCATTTCGAACACATCGGCTATGAACGCAAATTCGATCCGCAGAAATCATTCGTTGCCCGATTGATCAGTCAGTTCGCAAGGGAAGGAGATCGCATGGTTGTGTGGGGCTGGAAGTCAGAGTTGTATATCCAGACTGGACTCTTGCAGGGCACCCGCTTCGGGGATTCCATTTTCCAGATCGATTCACCTGTCCACCGGTCATTCTTCAGAGAACAATACCTGCGCGATTTCAAAGCTTCCACGCCGCCAGTTTTTGTGGATGCCGTCGGGCCAGGGCAGTTCAATTACGTCGATCGTGCAACGGCCGGTCATGAGGTGTTTCCGGAGTTGGATAGCTTAATCCGGGCGGACTACGCTCCCGTGGCGGACGTGGATGGACTTCGGATTTATGTGCGAAAGGACAGATTAGCCGCGGTGCCCCAACTCACCGGCCGTACTCAATCGAAGAGTTGATTTAGGGCCTCCCTCCGCACAACTCATAACTACTTTGGATCAACTCAGTCATTTCTTCCCAGTTCACCGGGGCGGCGTTCGTCTGTAGAGAAATCCAGCCGTGCCGGCCGATGTACGGCGTTTTGATGAAGCGGGTGTCTTCGAGAAAAAGCGACTGATCGCGCTTGGGAACCTTTACGGAGAGCAGCGGTTCTTCGGGTGTGCCTGAAAAGATGCAGAATGCTTTTTCGTTCACACGGAACCACTGATGTCCGAAGTTGTTCGTCTCCTGCGTATCCGGAAGAGACAGGCAGATTTTGCGGACGCGGCCGAGGATTTTGTCACTACTTGTTTTCGGCATGCCGCTTTTCATTGTCGAGCAGCACACGTTTTCTGTGAAGGCCCCAGCGGTAGCCGCCGAGCACGCCGTCTTCACGCACCACGCGATGGCACGGAATCGCGATCGCCACGGCATTGCGGGCGCAGGCGGAGGCTACGGCCCGCGTCGCCTTCGGATGGCCAATATCTGCGGCGATCTGGCTATAGCTCATTGTCGATCCATAAGGAATCGTCTGCAGGAAATCCCAGACTTTGCGCTGGAATGCCGTCGCGCGGATGTCCAGAGGGAGCCGCGCATCCGGTGTCTCGCCTTCCAGGTGTTGTACCAACGTGCGCACCCATTTCCCCAACGCCTCGTCGTCCCGCGCAATCTCCGCCTGGGCAAACTCAGCCCGAAGCAGCGACTCCAATTCCTCCTCCGAATCCCCGAAGCTGATCGAGCAGACGCCGCGTTCCGTGGCTCCGACCAGCATGGTGCCGATGGGAGATTCGGTCACGCCGTAACGTATCCTCATGCCCGCTCCGCCGCGACGGTACATGCCGGGCGTCATGCCGAACTCGGCCGTACGTTCGTAGACCCGGCTGCTGGAGCCGAACCCGGCGTCATAGATTGCCCGCGTCACATCCTCACAATGCTGCAGCTGCTCGCGGAAACTTTGCAAGCGACAGGCGTCCAGGTACTTGCGCGGGCTGATGCCCGTAACGGATTTGAAGGTGCGCTGCAGGTGCGCCGGGCTGAGGCCGAAGCGCTCGCTCAATTCTGCAAGCGGCGGATTGCGGCCGGAATTCTGCTCCAGAAAGCGGCAGATTTCCTGGATGACCGCATGGGCCTGCTGGTTGGGCTGGCAGCGCAGGCAGGCGCGGAATCCGGATGCCGCCGCTTCGTCGGCGGAGCGGAAGAATTCCACATTTTGTAACGCTGCCGGACGGCGGGAAGGGCACGACGGGCGGCAATAAACACCCGTCGATTTCACGGCATAAAAGAACTTGCCGTCCCAGCTATTGTCACGCTGCAGTACGGCGGACCAGAATGTTTGTGCCTGACTTATCATGTTCACAGCTTACGAATCCTGCCCTCTTCAAAATATCCGGTTCTTGCTGGGAAAGTGAATCGTTTCCCTGCGCCATACGTCCAGATGACTATACTGTTAGTGATTACTCGAGGTGTATCCATGTCTCTTTCCCGCCCCCGGCTGGGGATAGTGTGTGCCGCGCTCTTAGCGGCGGCCGCCGTCTGCCAGGCCGCGGACTTCAAAGACGTAGAATCCAGAGTTACTGAGTTCACCCTGAAGAATGGGATGAAGTTTCTGGTGCTGGAGCGGCATCAGGCGCCTGTTGCTTCCTTTCTCACCTGGGTAGATGCCGGTTCCGCGCAGGAAAAAATCGGCTCCACGGGCATTGCCCATATGTTCGAACACATGGCGTTCAAGGGCACCAGTGTGGTGGGAACCAAGAACTACGCCGAGGAGAAACTCTCGCTGGACCGCGTGGACCAGGCGTTCAAGGCATTTCAGTTAGAGCGCGACAAAGGCCGCAACGCGGATCCGGCTAAGTTGAAGAAGCTTTCCGACGACTTCAAGGCGGCCCAGGAAACAGCCGGGCACTTTGTGGTGAGCAACGAGTTCGGTTCCGCGATTGAAGCGAACGGCGGCAAGGGCCTGAACGCGTTTACCGCAGACGACGCTACGGCGTATTTCTACAGTCTCCCGTCGAATTCGGCGGAACTGTGGTTCTACCTGGAATCCGAGCGGTGGCGTGACCCCGTCTTCCGTGAGTTCTATAAAGAGCGCGACGTCGTGATGGAAGAGCGCCGCATGCGAACCGAAAGCAATCCAATCGGCAAGGCTGTCGAGGAAATGCTCGGCGTCGCCTACAAGGCCCATCCGTACGGACAGCCTCCAGTGGGTCACATGAGCGATCTGCAGAACATCACCCGGCAGGATGCAGAGGAGTTTTTCAAGAAGTATTACCAGCCGAGCAATATGGTTTCCGTTGTCGTTGGCGACGTCGATCCCAAGGAAATCAAGCGGCTGGCTGAAGTCTATTTCGGCCGCATTCCGACGAATCCCAAGCCCGAGCCGCTCCGCACGGTGGAGCCTCCACAGGAGTTCGAGCGCCGCGTCACTTTGAAAGTGAATGCGCAGCGCACGATTCTGATTGGGTATCACAAGCCGGACATGAACGATCCCGACAATGCCGCGTACGATCTGTTGGGCAGCATCCTCAGTGAAGGCCGCTCCTCGCGTTTGAATCGCTCGCTGGTGCAGGACAAGAAAGTCGCCGTTGCGGCAGCCGGACAGCAGGGTTTCCCCGGCGAGAAGTATCCCAACCTGTTCCTGTTTTTTGCGTTTGTCGCGCCGGGCAAGACCAACGACGATGCCGAGAAGGCGATGATGGCCGAGATCGATCGTACGAAGAACGAATTGGTGTCAAAGGATGAACTGGAAGGCGCGAAGACGCGCTTTCGCAAACAACTGATCGACAAAATCTCCAGCAACGAAAGCATGTCGCTGGAACTCGCCGAGTGGCAGACTATTACCGGCAACTGGAAGAACCTCTTCACCTATCTGGACAAATTGGACAAGGTGACGCCGGAAGATATTCAGCGCATCGCCAAGACAACGTTCACCGCGGGCAATCGCACGGTTGCGTGGATTGAGCCGGCCGAAACGGCGCAGGCGGCTCGCTGAGAGGGAGTTTGGAATGAGAATGCTGACACAAGCAGTGCTGTGTGCCACGGTGGCCGCGCTCGCGTTCGGGCAAGGCGTGCCGGTAAAGAGCTATAAGGACATCAAGTATCCGCCGCTTCGTACCTTGAAGGTTCCGGAGCCACTGCGGTATGAAATGCCGAACGGCATGGTGGTCTACCTTTTGGAAGATCACGAACTCCCGAAGATTTCCGTGTCTGCCATGATCCGTACGGGGAGCCGTTTGGATCCCAAGGGCAAGGAGGGCTTGGCCCAGATTACCGGACGCGTGATGCGTACCGGCGGAACGGCTACCCGGAACGGCGATGAACTGGACAAGCAGTTGGACCGGCTCGGCGCGGTCGTCGAAACGGGCATCTCGCGAGGTTCCGGCAATGCGTCGGTTTCGGTTCTGAAGGAAGACATCGATCAGGCCCTTACGGTGCTGGCCGACGTGCTGCAGCATCCGGCTTTCCCGCAGGACAAGATCGATCTGATGAAGACGCAACTGAAGGACGCCATCAGCAGGCGCAACGACGATAGCCACGGCATTGTCGCTCGCGAATTTCCAGCCATGATTTACGGCAAGGATTCCCCGTACGCCTCGCGGCCTGAATACGATTCGGTGAACGCGATCACCCGCGATGACCTGGTTGCGTTTCATAAGACGTACTTCCAGCCGGAGAACGTGATCCTGGGTGTCTACGGCGATTTCGCGACTGCGGATATGCGCGCGAAGGTCGATAAGGCGTTCGGAGCATGGGCCAAAGGCGGACAGCCGAAGCCTCCTGTTCCGGAGGTCGATGCCTCCGCGAAGATGCGCCGCGGCGTCTACGTGATCAACAAGGACGACGTGAACCAGTCGGAAGTGATGGTCGGCGAACTAGGCGGTAAGCGAAACGATCCGGACTACTATGCAAACGCCGTGGCGTCGACTATTCTCGGCGGCGGATTCGATTCGCGTCTGATGAACCGGGTCCGGAGTGACGAAGGGCTGGCTTATGCCACGTATGCAGCCTGGCAGGCGGATTGGGATCACCCTGGCACTCTGGTTGCTTCGGCCGGAACCAAATCGGGAACAACCATCAAGGCCCTGACTCTTCTGAAACAGGAAATGAAGAAAATGGGCGAGACGGAAGTGAGCGACGCCGAGTTCCAGAAGGCCAAGGACGCGATTTTGAAGGGTGCGGCGTTCGATTACGATTCGACAGGGAAGATCATCGGGCGCCTCATCACGTATGAGTATTTCGGGTATCCGAAGGACACTCTGCAGCGGGAGCAGGAGGGCATCCGCAAGGTAACCAAAGCGGATGTGCTGCGAGTCGCGAAGCAGTACTGGAATCCGGACAACATGGCGGTGCTGATCCTCGGCAAGACGTCGGACTTCGACCAGCCTGTTGCCGCGCTCGGCGACGTGAAGATGGTCGACATCACGATTCCCAAGCCGAAGGAAGCGCAGGTGTCGGCTGCGACGGGCGAGACACTGCAGAAGGGAAAGGCGCTGCTGCTGGATGCGCGCAAAGCGATGGGCGGCGACAAGATCGCCTCTGTGAAGGCTTACACCGCGAAGGGCAACCTGTCGGTGAAGACTCCGCAAGGTGATATGACCCTGAAGACCGAGATGACCCGTTCGCTGGACGGCCGGTCTGTGCAGAAAATGGTTACGCCGATGGGAGAAATGACGCAGGGCTTCGACGGCAAAACGATGTGGGCCAAGACCCCGGCCGGAGTGCAGGAAGCTCCTCCAGCGCAAACGAAAGCCGCGAAGGAAGAAGGTTTCCGCGAGACGTTGGCATTACTGTCCTCCGCCGATAAATACAGCGCACAGTCGATTGGATCGGCTGAGATCGGCGGCAAGAAGCTGGAAGGCGTGCTTGTGAAGGATCCGGCGACCAATCAGGAAGTGAAGGTTTACATCGATCCTTCTTCCAAGATGATTGGCGCGCTGCGATTCACTGCCGGTGCGGGCGAGACCGAAGAATTGTATACGGACTACAAGGACGTGGACGGGATCAAGCTGCCGAGCAAAGTAATCGTTAGCCAGAACGGGCAAAAGCGGGCTGAGGTGACGATTGATGAAATCACGCTCAACCCGGCGATTGCGGATAATCTGTTCGCAAAACCCTGATCCGGATTAGTGACCGTTGAAAGCGGCGGTCTGCTCCCGGTCGAGCATATCTTCGTAGGCGCGCAGCAGTTCTTTCAGGTCCGCTACGTCCTGAGGGCGCGTGTTCATGAGTGGAGGACGAACCGGACCCGCCGTCATGCCAAGGATCTCCATCGCCGATTTCATGACAGCGACCTCGTATCCGCGCGCGCGCTCGCGCAGTGCATAGATCGGATGGACATATTTAGCCATCAGCTTCTCGAGGCGGGCAAAATCCCGCCCTATGCCTGCCTCAGCCAGCGCGAGCGAAACGCGCGGAGCAATGTTCGAAATACTGGACGTATAAGCCTGCACGCCGACCGCGAAATATCCGGGCACGTTATCGTCTCCCAGGCCGCCAAACCAAGCGAGCCGGTCGCCGTTCTGTTGCATGATCCGCTGATAGACGCGCACGTTGCCCTGTCCGTCCTTCCATGCACTCAGGGTGGGAACGCGATCGCATAGGCGCGCCACCATCTCCGGCGTGAACACGGCCCAATCACGGCTGTAAACCATCATGGGCAGGGCGGAAGCCTGGCCAATTGCTTCGTAGAAGGCGAACAGCCCTTCCTGCGGCGCATTGGAGTAATACGGCGGCAAAACCAGCAGGCACTCGGCGCCCACCTTTTCCACCCGGCGCGCAATATCGCAACCAATCGCCGTATTAAATCCTGTTCCCGCGACCACCGGCATCTTGCCCGCTGCTTGCACGGTGACGCGCACCACCTCCACGATTTCATCCGCGGACATGGAATACATCTCGCCTGTGCCGCCGGCGGCGACGATTGCGCAGAACGGGTGCTTCACCATTTCCTGCACATTGCGCGCGAGGGCATCGTAGTCCACCGAAAGATCACGGCGAAATGGAGTGACGGGGAATCCGAACACGCCTTTCCATTGCTTGCAGACGTCCTGGGGGTTCATGTCCTAACAAGTTTATCCCGCAGTGCGAAATGATTTCGGCTATGCCGCCACACCGTCAAGAACCAGGAACGCCGGCGGGCGGTACTCCCAGGGACAGCTACGGCGGCGGTCACGCATCTTCGTCCTCCGCGGGTGCATCATACATAATGCATGCCTGCACAATCTGAACGTCTTCGTGCGCTGTTGCCTGATATTTGGGAACTGGTCCGGCCCCGGCGGAAGATCCTGGCGCTAGGGTTCGTGCTGATGGTCATTAACCGGCTGAGCGGTATGGTCCTGCCGGCTTCCACGAAGTTCCTGGTGGATAACATTATCGGTAAGCACGAGACCGGGATGCTAACGCCTCTGATTGCGGCCGTGTTGGGCGCGACCGCACTGCAGGGTGTCACCTCCTTCTCGCTGACGCAACTGCTCTCAAAAGCCGCGCAGCGGCTGATCGCAGAACTGCGCGCCAAAGTGCAGGCGCATATCGGCAAACTCCCCGTTTCCTATTACGATGCCAACAAGACGGGCACGCTTGTTTCGCGCATTATGTCCGACGTGGAGGGCGTGCGCAATCTGATCGGCACGGGCCTTGTAGAGTTCGTGGGAGGATTGCTCACCGCAGTGATCGCTCTGATCGTGTTGATTCGGATCAGCGCGTTGATGACCGGGTTGGCGATGGCGTTCGTGGTCATCTTTGGGTTGGTTCTGCAGAAGGCTTTCGGATCCATCCGGCCGATATTCCGTGAGCGCGGTAAGATCACCTCGGAAGTGACGGGCAGGCTGACGGAGACACTCGGCGGCGTGCGCGTTATTAAGGGCTATCACGCGGAGGAACGTGAGGAACAGGTGTTCCAGGGCGGCGTGAACCGGCTGCTGAACAACATCTTGAAATCGATGACCGCCATGTCGCTGATGAGTTTGTCGGCGACGGTTCTGCTGGGCGTGGTGGGCGCGATTGTTATGTACGTTGGTGCGCGCCACGTGCTGGACGGTACGTTGACGCTCGGCGGCTTCGTGACCTTCACGGCGTTTCTGGCATTCCTGGTCGCTCCGGTTTTTCAGATTGTCCAAATCGGAACGCAGTTGAGCGAAGCTCTCGCCGGGCTGGAGCGCACGCGCGAGGTGCTGCGGGAGCGGAAGGAAGATGCCGATCCGGAGCGCACGCAACGTCTTGGTGAGATTCACGGTCTGATCGAGTTTCAGGGTGTCGATTTCTCGTATGAGGCCGGTAAACGCGTGTTGCATGAGGTCAGCTTCGTCTCCAGCCCGGGCACAGTCACGGCGCTGGTGGGTTCGTCCGGATCCGGCAAGTCCACCATCATCGGTCTCATCGCAGCATTCCATAAGCCAGAATCGGGCAAGGTGCTGGTGGATGGGATGGATTTGTCCAGTGTGCGTCTCGATTCTTACCGTACGCAACTGGGAGTGGTTCTTCAGGACACGTTTCTGTTCGACGGCACGATTCGTGAAAACGTCGCCTTTGCACGTCCTGATGCGACGGAAGAAGAGATCCTGCGAGCGTGCCGGATTGCTCGTGTAGACGAATTCGCAGAGGGCTTTGAGAAAGGCTATGAGACGGTGGTCGGCGAGAGAGGAGTAAAGCTTTCCGGTGGTCAGCGTCAGCGTGTATCTATTGCGCGTGCCATTTTAGCCGATCCGCGGATCCTTATCCTGGATGAAGCTACGTCGTCGCTCGATTCCGAATCGGAGGCCCTGATCCAGGAGGGCCTGTCGTACCTTATGCGAGGCAGGACGACGTTTGTGATCGCGCACCGGCTATCGACGATTCGCCGGGCGGATCAGATTCTGGTTGTGGAAGAAGGCCGCATCCTGGAGCGCGGCACGCACGATTCTCTGTACGCGCTGGGAGGGCGGTATTACGACCTCTACACGCGCCAGCACGGCCTCGAAACGAACCTCTTCCTTGCGCCCGGCGAAGGCGACGCAGTGTCAGCTTGACCATGGGGTCTGACCCCATCCCATGTTGGAACGGAGGGTCAGGATTTTCCGACGACGCCGGCCAGTGGGCTGCTCGCCGACGCGTACAACCGCTTCGGCATGCGTCCGCTCAGATGCGCGTAGCGCCCCGCGAGCACAGCATACTTCATGGCTTCGGCCATTTTCTCTGAATCCTGAGCTTCGGCAATGGCTGTGTTCATGAGTACCCCTTCGTAGCCAAGTTCCATCGCGATGGCGGCATCCGATGCCGTGCCTACCCCGGCATCGACAATCAGCGGCACGTCTGTGATTTTCTCCCGGAGAATGCGCAAATTCGTCAGGTTCTGAATGCCGAGCCCCGAGCCGATGGGGGCCGCTAGCGGCATGACGGCGGCTGCCCCAGCATCGATCAGTTTGCGCGCATTGATGAGATCGTCCGTCGTGTAGGGAAGAACTACGAAGCCTTCCTTCACGAGCACGCGCGTCGCCTCCAGCAGCCCCTCGTTGTCAGGAAAAAGCGTCTCCTGGTCACCGATCACTTCCAGTTTCACCCAATTGGAGAGCCCGACCTCACGACCGAGCCGTGCGGTCCGAATGGCATCATCGGCCGTGTAGCAAGCGGCCGTGTTCGGCAGGATGAACATCTTGTCGCGATCGATATAGTCCAGCAGCGATTCTTTGCTGCGATCGGTAAGATTGACGCGCCGGACCGCGACCGTGACTACTTCAGCACCTGACGCCGCATGGCAGCGGGCCATTTCCTGGAAGCTTCGGTACTTGCCCGTGCCTACGAACAAACGCGAATGGAATGTCCGTCCTGCGATCGTGAGCGTGTCTTGCATGATTCCATTCTATTACTCGCCGAACCGGCGGTTCGTTCCTCTATGCGCCATGTTGCACGTGTGCGTGGTGCTTCCGAATTTTGAATCTACTCTGATCCAGATTTCGGACTACTTACTCATCGTCTTCTGCGTGACAATGAGTCACTCGAAGTTGTACCGTTCCAATATCTAATTGAAAGTCTAGCCAAGTTATTGAGCAGCGTAACTTTGTAACCTTTTGCCGCCGCTCCGCAGCCCCGAGTTAGGCCCATATTTTTCGCGAGCTACAACTGAGCCTGTATTACCTTTGTGCCTTCCAATTTCTGGAATTCGGTAACGCTGGTAGATACGGGTTCTTGAATACTAGTACCAAAGCAATTCCACCCTGGATTTTTGTCTCAAATCGCGATAGTATAACTAAGCCTTATCGGCGCTTCAGGAGAGAAAAAAAGATGAACAAAGTATGTTCACCGAAGGCAGTGTTGCTGTTTCTCGCGACGCTCCTCATTTCCGCAGTAGTCGTCAATGCACAATCGGACTTAGGCACGATCTCTGGTTTCGTTCGGGACCAGACGAACGCCGTTGTTCCGAACGCGAAAGTAACGGTTCGCGGCGGTGCGGGCTTGGAACGCCAGGTCACCACGAATGAAGGCGGCTACTACACAGTCACAAACATTCCGCCGGGCTACTACCAGATTTCGGTAGAAGCAACCGGTTTCAAGAAATTCGAAAGCAAGGAAAATAAACTCGATCCCAGTTCGCTGCTGGCGGTTGATGCAATCCTTACCATCGGTGCCGCATCTGAGACTGTCGAGGTGACCGCGTCCGCTACGCAGTTGCAGACCGAAACCGCATCGGTTCAAAAGTTGGTCACGCGGCAGCAGATCGATGCTCTGGAACTCAACGGCCGCAACCCGGTCGGTCTGGCTTCGTTAGTCCCGGGCGCTCGCGGGGGCAGCTTGGCGGGTCTTTCCTTTGGCTTCAGCCAGGGTCCGTCGAACTTCAATGGTTCGCGCAACCCGGAAAATCTGATCACGTACGACGGTGCTCCGGCCACGCGTACTCGTTCGAACGGCACCAGCCTCGGCTCGGCCGACGTAGATTCCACCTCTGAGGTGCAGATCCTCACGGCTGCGTATGCCGCGGAATACGGCCGTACATCCGGCGCGCAGATTCGCATTCTGACGCGCGCGGGCGGTCCCGAATTCCATGGTTCCGCTTACGACTATTTCCGCAATAACGTTCTGAATGCGAACACCTGGACCCGCAATCACACGCCGGGCCAGCAGGATGTGCCTCCGTTCCGCTACAACCAGTTCGGCTACAACGTCGGCGGTCCGTTCTACATTCCGAACAAGCTGAATGCAGACAAGACGAAGTTCTTCTGGTATTGGGGACAGGAATGGGTTCGCTACCGCTACACGGATACCTCCTCCTGGACGGTTCCGACGAATGCGATGCGCAACGGCGATTTCAGCGAGTTGTTGAATCCTTCGAACGTCTTCTATGGCAAGGTTGTCACCATTAAGGATCCGAACACCGGCAATCCTTTCCCCGGCAACATCATCCCGAAGGACCGCTTGAGCCAGAATGGACTCGGCATCCTGAAGGCATACCCGGAAGTGAATCTCGCGACTCCGATCAACGGCGCACAGTACTTTTACACCACCGCGCTTCATCCGCAGAACCAGCGCAAAGACACACTCTCGGCCGACATCAACGTCACCGAGAAGCAGCGCCTCCAGTTCCGCCGCATGAATTACAGCTTCTGGGAATACCAGCCGCTCGACGGAACCCCGGGCCGTACGCCGAAGTTCTTCGATCGCCCGAACCAGACCAACTCTCTGGATTATGTCTGGACGGTAAGCCCAACTGTCGTCAATGAAGCTCTGTTCACGGTCAGCCTCGACGATGTGTACATCCCGGTTGACACCGCCAACTTCTTTGACCGCACGAAGGCCGGCATCAACTACAACTACCTCTTCCCACAAGGCAAGCTGATCCCGACCCGCATACCGACTGCGAACATTCAAGGTCTGAACGGTTTGAACGGTGGTCCGTATCCGTCCCACTCGGCTGGTCCGATCTACACCTTCTCTGACAGCTTGACGTGGATCCGCGGCTCGCACACCTACAAGTTCGGGTTCTACTTCGAACGCTCGGGTGAAAACGACAACGACGAAATCAACGTCAGCGCCTGCCCCACTTGCACCAATAACCAGAACGGTCAGTTCACGTTCAGCGACACCCGCTCCGGTCAACCGACTACAGGCAACGCGATCGCGAACACCGCAATGGGTCTGTTCGACAGCTATTCCGAACTTGGCCAGCGCGCCTACACGGTCTTCCGTGGCAGCAGCTATGAGCCGTATGTCCAGGACTCCTGGAAGGTCAGCCAGAAGCTGACGTTGAACTACGGCGTTCGCTACACGATCATCGTTCCCTACAAGGCGCTCTGGGGTAACCAGATCGCGTTTGATCCCAAGCTGTATGATCCGTCCAAGGCCGTCGGTATTGATCCAAAGACCGGCGCCGTGATCATGACCCCTGGCGCAGACCGCTATAACGGTATGGTCATCCCGGGGAATGGTTGGCCGGATTCGGCAAAGGGCCGCTTCCCGGAAGCGACTTCGGGCGCGTATGACTACCTGTTCCGTGGCGGCAAGTATCCGGACCACTTCTCCGATATCCGCTGGAATCAGTGGCAGCCTCGTCTCGGTCTGGCCTACCAGATGAACGATAAGACTGTGATTCGCGCCGGTGCGGGCCGTTTCTACACCCGCCTTGGCGTCAGCGACTCCATCTTCCTCGGTGGCAACCCGCCGTTCCAGCCGACCGCGAACATCTCGTTCGGCAGTGCGGATAACCCGGGCGCTGTCTCCGCAAACAGCTTGCCTCTGACGGTGACCAGCCAGAGCGTGGCTTTCAAGAATCCGGAAGCCTGGAACTGGAACTTCACTGTCGAGCGTGAGACCTTCTTCAAGTCCATCCTCAGCGTTGGTTATGTCGGCCGCCGCGGTCTGCACCAGCAGCGTGAAGCCAACATTAACCAGCCGCTGCCTGAAGTGGTTGCCGCTAATCCTGGCGTGAACCTCGATGCGCTTCGTCCGTACAAGGGCTACAACTCCATCCGCGTGTCGGACAACGTTGCGAGCTCGACCTACAACAGCTTGCAGGTTAGCTGGAATCGCCGCTTCACTCAGGGTCTGTTGTTCGGTGTGGCCTACACATGGAGCCACAGCATGGACGACGGCTCAAACCAGCGCGACATTATTCCGAATACCTACAACGCTCATAACCTCTGGGGCGATTCGGAATTCGACACCCGCCATGTGTTCATCGCGAATTTCTTGTATGAGCTGCCGTTCCTCCGGGCACAGAACAACCTGTTCTCGAAGATTGCGGGCGGCTGGCAGATTAGCGGTATCTTCCAGGCCCAGACTGGTACTCCTTGCAGCGTCGGCGTAAGCAATGACTACGCCGGGGTTGGCCAGGATGGCAGTCTCTGCGGTATCGGTCAGTTCTGGGTAAAGAACGGCGATCCCAAGATTGTCCACAACATCGCCCTCAACGGCGGTGGCAAGGCCGATCCTCAGTTCTGGTTCGCCACAACGAACTCAGACGGGACACCGATCTTCGCGCAGCCGACCAAGGGTACCTTCAACACCCAAACGGGTATCCGCGACATCATCCACAATCCTGGTTTCAACAACTGGAACCTGGGTCTGTTCAAGAAGTTCTCGATCAACGAGCGGACTGGCTTCCAGTTCCGTGCGGAAGCGTTCAACGCCTTTAATCACCCGAACTGGAATGGTGCGAATTTCAATCCGACCAGCGCCCAGTTCGGCCAGATCACCGGTAAGAACAACGACGTGCGTAACCTGCAGCTCTCGCTCCGTTACTTCTTCTAAACTGTAGCGAACTGTTGTTTTTAAGCCGGGTCCCTGTAACGGGGACCCGGCTTTTGTTTTCTGTAAGGGTTTGACAGGATTCGTCGGCCTGTTTCGTAACGTACGTTACATTCTTCGCCATCTTTCCTGGTACTTATTACCCGCAGGGTAAGAATTTCCCGATCCCCGCATTCGAGGGGTACGAAAAATCAGTAACTTAGCTTAGGCCTTTAGGTTGCAATAGGTGAAGAGGGTAAAGCTATGCCAGAACGCTGTCCACATGACATCGGCCACAAGGTCGAGCTCTACTGCTTGAAAAAGCTGCGAACCGCCGAGGCGCAAGCCTTTGAACAGCATCTTATTTGGTGCCCCCGGTGTTCGGAGGCTGTTGAGCGCATGCAGTCTCATGTCCTTGCGGCCAAAGCCGCCTGTGGCGAACTCGGCCGCGCTTTCTTAATGCCGATCGGCGCCTAATTCTCGAATCCGCTCGCCGGGAAGAGACGAGTCCTCAGCACCCATCAGGTACAGAATAGTCGGCACTAAGCTCAGGCTGTCGTAAGGCCGCTCCACTAAAAGCCCTTTCGGCACTCCAGTCTTCTCACCGCCCCAGAACATCAGCACGGAATGCGTGGAGATTCGAAAGAAGGATCCGTGATTTCCGCCGGGGTTAAATCCGCGTGTGTTGAAATTCCAATGGTCGTTCGCTAGCAGTAAAAGGTCTGTCTGCACGAGACGGCGGCGCTCGCCGAAAGGCGAGTAGAACTGCTCCGTGAGTCCGATCAGACCGTTGGAATACTTGGTTTTGTGAATTGCCTCCAGCCATTCGCGCTCGGAATGCCATTGGCTGAGCCAGGCGACGCGGTCACTCCCGATAACACGAAGGTCAGGATCTTCCATCAAGTGCAGCGGTAGACCTGGCTTCCAGCCTCCGACCGGCTCGCACCGGA
>CAYXLI010000059.1:0-15988 GCA_964464925.1 uncultured Solibacteraceae bacterium
TGAAGATCTCAAGAATTAAGAGGAACTTTCCCTGGGTGAGTAGATAGGTTTTGCATGTTTCGTAAATCAGCTCGGAAATTTCACGCATCGATTCGTGCACGGGAAGGTTCTGCAGGTGTTTGAACATCAGCAGACCGAAGAGGAGGCCGAGGGCGCCAACAGCCATACCAATCAGGAGAACTGTGCGTCCGCTGATTCCACCGAGGAAACTGGCCTGTCCAAGGTCGGGAAGCACCAGATTCGCTTCGCCGCCATGCGCTTCTTGTGCAAGCACAGGAAGTGAACAGGCTAACAGACAAAGCGAAATGATCACGAGAGAAAGGGCGCGCCGTACGAAGGGGTTCTGCGTACCAGACCTCTTCCCTTCGGCGCGGAAGTTGTTTTTCATTCGAAGCGATCCTCCAAACACGGGGCGGATAAGTCGATGAAGCAGCCCATCTGGTGGATGGGCCACTGTACACAATAGCAACTCGCAGTCCATCGGGCAAACAAGCGTTGCCGTTGCTGAACAACAACTTAGAATGTGTAGGGATCACTGATGCGCGATTCGGCGCGATTCGCCCGCTTATAGCACCTGCACAATGACACACTTTAGGTAAAGTGTTTCGGGCACCGTAAGCAGAATGGGATGATCGAGGGCTTGCGTGCGGCGTTCGATGACTCTCAAGGTCCGTCCCGCATCGAGAGCGGCTGACGCCAGCATCTCGAGAAGTAGCGCCTCCGAGAGGTGGTGCGAGCATGAACACGTAATCAGAACGCCACCGGAGTCCAGCAAGCGCAGCGCACGCTGATTGATTTCCTTGTACCCTCGCATAGCGCCTTCCATGGCCGCACGCGATTTTGTGAATGCTGGCGGGTCGAGCACGATCGTGTCGAATCGCCGCCGGCCGTTTGCGAATCGAACCAGCGCATCGAATACGTCGTCTTCCTGGAACGCAACATTGCCGATCTGATTCAGACGTTTATTCGTTTCCGCGGTTTGGAGCGCCGCGGCCGAACTATCGATGGCTTCCACAGAAGCGCATGATTTCGCTAAATGCAAAGCGAAGCCACCATTGAATGTAAAACAGTCGAGCGCGCGTCCATATGCGTATTTCGCGGCCGCGATATAGTTCTCGCGCTGGTCAAGAAAAATACCGGTCTTCTGGCCGTGCAGTAGATCGATGCTCCAGGTCAGGCTGTTC
The DNA here is from genome assembly GCA_964464925.1 of uncultured Solibacteraceae bacterium. Taxonomy (GTDB): domain Bacteria; phylum Acidobacteriota; class Terriglobia; order Bryobacterales; family Bryobacteraceae; genus CAYXLI01. The sequence continues at coordinate 1,185 of CAYXLI010000059.1, forward strand.
ATATTTACATGCACGCCCTCCGGGAGATCTCCGGCCAACACCAGCGTCTCCTGTGGCAAGCCTTCCTGCTTGCGGACCGCCGCTTCATTGCGCGCGACCACGGCCTTCGGTGCGAACAACTCCTGAATGCAACTGACGATTTCCCCTCGGGCGCGGTCCATGCCCTGGCTCAGTGTTTGAACCGCAAAGTAGTCGCCATAGCGATCAATCACCAGACCTGGCAGAAGATCTGCCTCACCATAGACAACGCGGTATGCCTCTGTGCCTTGTACCACACGTTTTCGATAGGCTTCGGCCTTCGAGATCCGCCCTAAAAAGAAATTGCGGCCGATCTCTTCCGCTCGGGATGAGAGCAGCCGCAGTGTAATCTGCGATTGGGAACTGTAGTGAGCGGTGCCGAGCGAACGCCCGCGAGGATCCCGCAGTTCGACCGCATCTCCGGGCAGCGCCTCCCCGCGCTCCACTACATCACTGGCGAAGATCCACGGATGTCCGGCAGCAATTCGGCCTGCGCCCTTTCTATTGACTACGATCTGAGGAATCAACCTGCCGCCTGGAGCTTCGCGATGCGATCTGCGGTGTTCGGGTGAGTGGAGAAAAGCCGCAGCAGGCTTTCGCCGGTGAAGGGTTTGATGATAAACATGTGGGCCGTGGCGGGCGATGCTTCCATCGGAATCCGCTTGGACCAGCCTTCCAGCTTTTGAAGCGCTGACACTAGGCCATTCGGAGTTCCGGTATACTTCTTCGCGGCCGCATCGGCAGAATACTCACGTGTGCGCGAAATCGCAAACTGGATCAGCATTGCCGCAATCGGCGCGAGGATCATCATCGCAAGCGCGCCCAGCGCTCCGCCTCCCTCTTCTCTGTCATCGTGCCGTCCGCCGCCTCCAAACAGCATCGAGAACTGAAAGACACGCGACAGCATCATGATTGCGCCGGCGATGGTCGCCGCAACCGAGCTGATCAGAATATCGCGGTGCAATACATGCCCCAACTCGTGTGCGATGACGCCCTCCAACTCAGGGTCGTTCATTAGCTGAAGAACGCCGGCCGTGAATGCAACAGAGGCGTGCCTGGGATCGCGACCGGTGGCAAACGCGTTTGGGGATTGCTCCGGAATCAGCCAAAGCTTGGGCATCGGGAGGCCCATCTTCTGACACAGCCGCTCCACTATCGGGGCCACCCGGCTGTATGCCTCCGCATTCTGCTCCGGTGTGACCGGCTGGGCGGAATACATAGAGAGCGCAATCTTATCGGAGAAGAAATAGCTAATAAGGTTCGTGCCCACAGCCAGCATCATTCCGAGATATAACCCTTGACGGCCGCCCAGCGCCTCCCCGCCGATCAGCAGCAACGCGGAAAGCAAGCCCAATAGACCGGCAGTCTTTAACCCATTCATAAATTCAATACCTATCTTATTAGACGAAAGGGCGAGAGGAGGGATTCACGCCCTCGCTCCCGCCCGTACAAAAGAAAGTCAACCGTCTTACTTATTTCCGCCGTTGTGAACCGCCACCTTGATCGTGCGCGGTTTGGCTACTTCCTTCTTCGGCAGCGTGATGCTCAGCACTCCGTCCTTATAGTCTGCCGCTACCTTCTCGGCGTCGACGGTGTCCGGCAGAGTGAAAGTGCGGGCGAAGCTGCCGTAGCTGCGCTCGAGCCGGTGATACCCGGACGTCTTTTCGTCCTTTTCGAAATTGCGCTCACCCTTGATGGTCAGCGTGCCGTTTTCCATGCGAATGTCGATGTCCTTCAGTTCGATGCCGGGAACATCAGCCTTGAGAACCAGTTCGTTCTCGGTCTCGAAGATGTCCACACTGGGCGTCCAGGGACGAACACTCGCGTCGCTGAGGATGCGGGAAACGGAGTCCTGGAACAGACGAAGTCCGGTCGGCAGATCGTCGGTCTCGAACGGATTGTATCTGAGAAGTGAAGTCATAGCGTGTTGTCCTCCTGAAATCTACTCACAGATTAATGATAAAATATGAGCGTGTTCCTGTCAAGCCATCTAAGTAGAAATTTTTTCGTGTTCTGCGACGTCTGTTGTGGCGTATGCTAAGTAGCAGAGGAACCTGTTGATGAATAAGAGTTTATTTGTGGTTCTCGCGCTCGCTGGGAGTCTTGGTGCAAGTGCTCAGATGGTGACCCGCGCACGCTATGTGGTCGCGTCCGGCGAAGGTGTCGTCTCAGTAAAGCCGGACATGGTTCGGGTCACAGTCGGGGTAACGACTCAGGCAACGAATGCACAGGACGCTTCGAGCCAGAACGCAACCATCATTCAGAATGTGCTCGACAAGCTGAAGCAGACCTTCCCGACCGCCGACATTCGCACCCTGAACTATTCACTGAATCCGAACTACACGTACCCGCCAGGCGGCACTCCGAACCTCACGGGCTTTACCGCCACCAACACGGTACAGGTGACCACGTCGGATTTGTCGGTGCCAGGCAAGATCATCGACACGGCGACGCAGGCGGGGGCAAACCGGATCGACAGCTTATCCTTCTACTTAAACGACGACTCGTCCGCCCGGGGCCAGGCTCTACGGCTTGCGGCGGCGCAGGCGCGCGTCCAGGCTGACGCGATCGCGAGCGGCCTGTCGCTGAAACTGGGCAACGTGATCGTGGCTCAGCAGGGAGCCGCAGTTCAGCCAGTCAGTGCCGACGTGCGGATGATGGGGGCGGCGGCGACGACACCCGTTCAGTCGGGAAATGTTGAGGTGAGGGCAACTGTGACGGTGCAAGTCGAGATCCTATAATCCAGTGCCCCTGAACCGCCGCTTCCGGACCTGTTTCATAGGAAAGATGGGCGGTTCGTGGGCAGGAACGCCGTTGTCGCTCAAGAGTGTGAGGCGCGCAAAACCGTTCACATCCGGCTTCAGCTCCCATTCGGACTTGCCGGCATCGCCCGGTACGACCAGCTCAAATTTTAGAGCCGCACCCGTCCAGCGGATGTTTCGCAGGGCGGCATCGAGCGTCGCATCGTCCTGCCCATTATGAGTGAGGCCGAGCATTCGCAAAGATGCAACGGGTTGATGATCCTTCCACACGATCCGCAGCGTAACTTGTGGCCTGCCATCATACTGCGGAAGTGAGTTCCAGGTGCCGACGAGTCCGCGCAGGTCCGCCGCTTGCACCAGGACATTCGAAATCAAGAGCGCGGAGATGAGGTTGCGCATACATCGCCAATTGCACTTGGCAGGCCGCATCAAAACAAACAGGATATTGCGAGTTGAGTGTGAAGCGCGTGCGGCGGCTGTGACCACTGAGTTCCCAAACGAAAAAAGCCTCCCTTGCGGGAGGCCCTTTTCCAAATATTGAACTGACTGCTACTCTTCCGGAGGGGCTTCGCCTTCTTGCCCTTCGCGGAGTTGCTTGAGGCGCTCCTCGCGGCGCTTGGCACGCTCGGCGGCGCGCTTGACCAACTCGCTGCCGACCAGTTCGAGCATCGCCTGCTCAGCGCCGTCGCCCTTGCGCCAGCCCAGCTTCACGATGCGCGTATAACCGCCGTTACGCTGGCCGAACCGGGCGCCCAGCTTATCGAAGAGCTTCTGCACGGCCGCTGGCGTTTCCAGGAACGCAGCCGCCTGACGGCGTGCATGCAAGGTGTCCTTCTTGGCGAGCGTAATCATCTTCTCGACCAGCGGCTTGACGGCCTTTGCCTTCGGCACCGTGGTGATGATGCGCTCTTCCTGGATAACGCTGGTCACCAGGTTCTTGAAGAGAGAGTTGCGCGCGCCTATGTCGCGCTTGAGTTTGTATCCGCCTACGCGATGTCTCATTCTGCTTGGTCTCCTGCCTCTTCTTCTTCGTCGATACCAGCCAGATCCATCGCACCGGCGGGAGGTTGCGCAGGCATAATGAGGCGTCCCTGCGCATCGAACTTCATTCCAAATCCAAGGCCCAATCCGCCAAGGATTTCCTTGATTTCGTTCAGCGACTTGCGGCCAAAGTTCTTGGTCCGCAGCATCTCGGCTTCCGATTTCTGCACGAGATCGCCGATCGTCTGAATGTTTGCGTTCTTCAGGCAGTTGTACGAACGAACACTCAGTTCCAGTTCTTCGACCGAGCGGTTCAGAACTTCGTTCATCTGGCCCGCGCCACGCTCGGTGGTCTCTTCGGCGGCCTCGGGAACCTCTTCAAAGTTGATGAAGATGGTCATGTGATCCTTCAGCAGCTTGGCAGCCTGACCGATTGCATCCTGGGGCGAGATGGCGCCGTTGGTCCAGACTTCGATGGTCAGCTTGTCATAATCGGTCATCTGGCCCAGGCGGGCTGCTTCGACCGAGTAGTTCACCTTGCGGACCGGCGAGTGGACCGAATCGATCGGGATGTAGCCGAGCGGCAGGTCTTCATCATAATTGCGATCTGCGTTCACATAGCCGCGGCCGACCTTGAGCCGCATCTCGATGTTCAGTTTGCCGCCTTCGCCGACGGTTGCGATGTGCATGTTGCGATCGAGAACTTCCACGTCCTGGTCGGTCTCGATCTGGCCGCTGAGAACTTCACCCGGCGCTTCAGCGCGCAGGCGAACCGTGCGAGTGCCTTCGCCCGACATCTTGAAAGGCACCTGCTTGAGGTTGAGGATAATATCGGTAGCGTCTTCGACGACGCCGGGAATCGGGCTGAATTCGTGCGCCACGCCTTCGATGCGGACCGCCGTGATGGCGGCGCCCTCGATGGAGCTCAGCAGCACACGGCGGAGGCCGGTGCCGATGGTCGAGCCGAATCCGCGCTCAAATGGCTGCGCGGTGAACTGACCGAAACGCTCGGTGAGAGTTTCAGTGTTGGCGACTAATCGCTTTGGCTTCTGAAATCCTTTGAACATATCTGTGCCCTTTTGTTTCCGCAGGATCCGTTTCCGGATCCCGCTGTTTCTGAAGGATTACTTGGAGTACAACTCGACGATGAGCTGCTCGTTAATCTGAATCTGCACCAACTCCTCGCGCTTCGGATTGGCGAGAACGCGACCCTTCAGAGTATCGCGATCCACTTCGAGCCAATTCGGCGTGGGCGAGTGCGCCGTGGCGTCGCGGGCGGCCAGAATCGTCGGATTCTGCTTGCTGCTTTCGCGGACTTCCACAACATCATTGGCCTTAACCTGAAATGATGGAATATTGACCTTGCGGCCGTTCACGCTGAAGTGGCCGTGACGGACCAACTGGCGCGCCTGGGCGCGGCTCGTGCCGAGGCCCATTCGATACACAACGTTGTCGAGACGCTTCTCGAGCATGCCGAGCAGATTGTCGCCGGTGATGCCGGGCATCTTGCTGGCCTTCTCAAACAGGTTGCGGAACTGGCCTTCGAGCAAACGGTAGTAGCGGCGGGTCTTCTGCTTCTCCCGAAGTTGCAGACCATAGCCGACTATTTTCTTAACCTTCTTGTCCTTGCCGTGCTGACCGGGAACAAAGTTGCGCCTCTCAACGGCGCACTTTTCGGTGTGGCAGCGTTCCCCTTTGAGGAACAGCTTCATGCCCTCACGCCGGCAAAGCCGGCAGACGGGCCCAATGTAACGAGCCAAATTTGACCTCCAAAACCTTTTTCTTACTACAGGTGCAGTTTACGGCCGGGCTTGTTCACGGCCTTCTTCCTGCTTGACTACTTACGCCGTCGAACACGGCAAACGCCCCACCCGGGCATGGATGTCCCGATGGGGCATTCAACAAAACTTGCTGCTCAACTCAGACGCGGCGCTTTTTAGGCGGCCGGCAACCATTGTGCGGGATAGGAGTTACGTCCTTAATCGATTTTACCTCAATCCCGGCAGTCGCCAGAGCGCGCACGGCCGACTCGCGTCCGGCGCCCGGCCCAGCCACACGGACTTCCACCGAACGCAGTCCCGTTTCCTTCGCCTTGTTGGCGGCGGTGAGGGACGCCTGCTGCGCGGCGAACGGAGTGCCCTTGCGGGATCCGCGGAAGCCCAGCGAGCCGGAGCTCGACCAGGCCAGGACGTTGCCCAGCGGATCGGTAAACGTGACAATCGTGTTGTTGAACGACGCCTGCACGTGGACCGTCCCATAAGGAACGTTCTTCTTTTCCTTCTTTTTGAAGCTCTTCTTCTTCGCTGATTTCGCGGGTGCCTTAGCCATTCTTCAAAATCCTTATGTCTTACCGGTGGCCTTCTTCTTGCCAGCCACAGTGCCCTTGCGCGGACCCTTGCGGGTACGGGCATTGGTGTGCGTCCGCTGGCCGCGAGCCGGCAAGCCCCGGCGATGGCGGAGTCCGCGATACGAACCCATTTCGATGAGGCGCTTGATATTTAGCGAGATTTCCTTGCGGAGATCGCCTTCGATTGCCCCTTCGGATTCGAGGAGGTTACGGACGTTGTTGACCTCTTCTTCAGTAAGATCGCCAATCTTCTTGTCCGGGTTGATGCCGGTACGATGCAAGATGGACTTTGCACGAGTCCGGCCGATGCCGTAGATATACGTGAGGCCGATTTCGGCTCTCTTTTTCGGCGGTAAGTCAATGCCCGCGATACGCGCCATAGTTCTTCCTCTTAACCCTGCCTCTGCTTGTGCTTCGGATTGGTGCAGATCACGCGCACGACACCGTGGCGGTGAATGACCTTGCACTTATCACACATTTTTTTAACGGATGCCCGTACTTTCATGATTTCCTCAACAGCTTCGTAATCCGCCCCCGCCCACGATCATGCGGGGATAATTCCACTTCTACCCGGTCTCCCGGCCGCAGTCTCACGAAATTCGTCTGGACTGCACCTGCCGGGTGCGCCGTCACGACTTGCTCGTTTTCGAGCTTCAGCCGATACGTCGCGTTCGGCAATAACTCGATCACTTCGGCTTCCGGCATATCTTACGGCCGGGTCAACACCCACGGTCCGTTCGCCGTCACCGCCACACAATGCTCAAAGTGCGCCGAGAAGGAGCCATCTTTCGCAACGGCAGTCCACTTATCCGACAGCACCTTGACGTCCGGCTTGCCCGCGTTCACCATCGGTTCAATCGCGAGCACCATTCCCTCTTTCAGCCGGGGATTCTCATTCTTCCGGTCGACGTAGTTCGGAACTTGAGGCTCCTCATGCAGCGAAGTGCCGATTCCGTGCCCAACGTATTCCCGGACAATAGAAAACCCATGCGAGACCACATGCTTCTCGACGGTCCCGCAGATATCAAACAACCGGTTTCCCGGCCGGACCTTCTCGATGGCCATCTCGAGGGAATCCCGAGTGACGTCGAGCAACTTCTTCACCTGCTCATTCGGCTCGCCCACCGGAACAGTCACGGCAGAATCAGCAAAGTAGCCGTCCAGTTCAACTCCCGTGTCGATCGAAACGATGTCGCCCTGCTTCAGGACACGTTTCGCCGATGGCATACCGTGCACGATTTCGTCATTCACCGACGTGCACAACACGTACGGATATTTCGACCCTGCCGCCGGCACATAGTACCCTTTGAACGCCGGCCGGGCACCTGCTTCGCGGATCATCTTCTCGGCCGCGACTTCCAGGTCGTGCGTCGTAATTCCCTCCTGAACCATCCCTGCCAGAGTGGTCAGGATTTTATGGACCAGCAGTCCGCTCCTGCGCATCTTTTCGAGCTCGGCCGGACTCTTACGAATGATCATTCCCCCCGCTTAGATGGCCGATCGGCGGCCACGGATGCGGCCGGCGCGCGGAGTGAACCCTTCGTAGTGGCGCATAATCAACTGCGCTTCAATCTGGTTGACCGTATCCATCGCCACACCTACGACGATCAGCAGCGATGTGCCGCCGAAGTAGAAGTTGACGCCGAGACCGTCCAGCAGCCAGCGCGGGAACCACTGATCGATGAAGTTACCGACGAGCGGCAGGCGCTGCAGCTTGATTCCCTGAATCATGATCTGCGGGATCAGCGATAGAACCGCCAAATACAGACCACCGACAACGGTGATCCTGGTCAGAATCTTGTTCATGTACTCGGCGGTATTTTTGCCCGGTCGGATGCCCGGAATGAATCCGCCATACTTGCGCATATTATCCGCCGCTTCGTTCGGGTTAAAGATAATCGAAACGTAGAAGAAGCAGAAGAAGATAATCAGTGCCGTGAACAGCACGGCGTAAAGCGGAGACGAACTGTTGATCGCGCTCAGCAGGCCGGTCAAATAGGGGCTGTTCCTTACAAACGCGACATTATTCAACGTCTGCGGGAATGCCAGTAGCGAACTGGCAAAGATGACTGGAATCACGCCACCCGCATTCACCTTCAGCGGCAGGTGTGTCGACTGTCCACCCATCATACGCCGGCCAACCACACGTTTCGCGTACTGGACCGGGATGCGGCGCTCGCCCCGCTCCACCAGGACAATGAGCGCAACCACCGCAATCATCACAACCAGAATGATGAGGGTCTGAATCGGATTCCAGGCGCGCGTCACAAACACATTCGTATAGACCTGCGTCATAGCGGCCGGAAGCCCCACAACGATGCCGGTGAAAATGATCAGCGACATGCCGTTGCCTATACCGCGCTCTGTAATCTGCTCACCAAGCCACATGATGAACGCAGTACCGGTGGTGAGACTGAGCATCGTCATGGCAATGAACCCGAATCCCGGGTTCAGCACGAAATTGCCCTCGGAATTTTGCAGCGTTAACGCGATTCCCGCCGCCTGGAAGAATGCCAGGCCGACAGTCAGATAGCGGGTCCACTGGGTAATCTTGCGGCGGCCGAGTTCGCCTTCCTTCTGCAGCTTTTCGAGCGTCGGAACGACGACCGTGAGCAACTGCAGAATGATCGATGCCGTGATATACGGCATGATGCCGAGGGCGAATACCGTGAGACGGCGGAATGAACCGCCGGAGAACAGGTCGATGAATCCCAGCAGGGAACCCTGGTTCTGCTGGAAATATGTCTCGAGCTTGTTCGCGTCGATACCCGGAGTGGGAACGTGCGCGCCGAAACGATACACCGCGAGCAATCCCAGCGTGAACAGGACACGCTTGCGGAGGTCGGGAATGCGAAATACGTTTGCGACGGCTTCGAAAAACTTCATGTTCTAGACCTTAGGCTTGCGCCGCTGCTTCAATGAGTTCCGCTTTTCCGCCAGCCGCTTCAATCTTTTGTTTGGCGGCTTCGGAGAACAGATGGGCCTTCACCGTGATCGCACGGGTGAGGTCGCCCGTACCGAGCACCTTGAGGCCATCCTTCAACTTCTTCACGACTCCGAGTTCCTTGAGGCGCGCCGCGTCGAACGTATCGCCTTCCAGCCGGTTCAGATCGGCCACATTCACGATGGCGTATTCCTTGCGGAAAATGTTGGTGAAGCCGCGCTTCGGCAGACGGCGATGCAGCGGCATCTGGCCGCCTTCGAAACCGCGCATCTTTGAATAACCGGAGATGGACTTGGCGCCCTTTGCGCCGCGGCCGGAGTATTTGCCGCGCCGCGAACCCATACCTTGGCCGACACGCTGTTGCTTGTGCTTTTGTCCGGCAGGTGGCTTGATATCAGACAGATTCATGACGTAACCCTTTATTCGACAATCGCAAGCAGGTGCGGGATCTTGGCCACGACGCCACGGAACGAAGCCGTGTCAGGACGCTCCACCACCTGATTGATCTTCCTGAGACCGAGGCTGCGGACGATGACCTTGTGCTTTTCGGGCGTGCAGATCGGACTGCGGACGAGCTTGATCTTGATTTTACCTTCAGCCATTGTACCCTTCTCCTACAGCTTCTCTGGAGCGAGCCCGCGAACTTCCGCCACAGCACCCTGGTCGCGAAGCTGTTCGAGCGCATTGATGGTCGCCTTCACAACATTATGCGGATTGTGCGAACCGATAGACTTGGTGAGAACGTTCGGGATACCCACGGCCTGAATGACCGCGCGCACCGGACCGCCGGCGATGACGCCGGTACCGGCCGGAGCCGGCTTCAGCAGCACCTGCCCGGCGCCGAAGCGCCCCAGCACCTGATGCTTGATGGTGGTTTCGAGAACGTTGATTTTCCGCAGGTTCTTCTTCGCTGATTCGATACCTTTCTTGATGGCCGAAGGAACTTCCTTCGCCTTTCCGGTACCGAAGCCGACGACCTTCGCGCCGGAATCACCGACTACGACGAGCGCGGAGAAGCTCATGTTCTTACCGCCCTTGACCACCTTGGTCACGCGGTTGATGGAAACAACCTGCTCTTTGAGATTCAGATTCGCGGGATCGATCCGCTTTACAGTAGGCGTAGCTGCCATTTAGAACTCCAGTCCCGCTTCGCGCGCTGCTTCGGCCAGAGCCTTAACACGGCCGTGATACAGATAGCCGCCGCGATCGAAGACCACCTTCTTGACTCCCTTTTCCTGGGCGCGCTGTGCGACCAGCTTACCGATTTCCTTTGCACCCGCTACATTGCCGCCGACGATGGTTGAACTCTTCTCGTTGCTCGAAGCGGAGGCGAGCGTGGTGCCCGAGATGTCGTCGATCACCTGCGCATAAATGTGCGCCAGGCTGCGATACACAGCGAGGCGAGGCCGCTCGGCGGTGCCCTTCATCCGCTGGCGAATGCGCTTATGAATACGAACGCGAACGATATTTTTGCTGTCTCGGCTCATTACTTACCTCCCGCGCCGGTCTTACCAACCTTCTTGCGCAGTGCTTCGCCCGTGTAGCGGACGCCCTTGTTCTTGTACGGATCTGGCGGACGTAGCGCACGCATATTTGCCGCCACCTGGCCGAGCAACTGGCGGTCATAACCGCTCAGCACGATATGCGTCTGCTTGTCGACCTTGATGTCGATACCCTTCGGCAGCATGAACTCGATCTGGTGCGAATAGCCCAGTGTGAAGATGGCGATATTGCCCTTCACGTCCACGCGATAGCCGATGCCGACGATGTCCAACTCACGGGTGAACCCGGTGGAAACGCCGACTACCGCATTCGAAGCCAAAGCGCGCGTCAGGCCGTGAAGCGCCGCCTGCTGATCGTTGTCGCGTTTGATCTCTAGCGTATTACCGTTCTGTTCGACACGAATCCCGGCCGGAACAGGCACACTCAGCTTGCCCTTCGGCCCTTCTACGTGCAGCTCATCACCGATCTGGAGCTTAACACCAGCCGGAATCGGGATTGGCTTTTTTCCTACTCTCGACATTGATGGTTCCTTTTCCTTACCACACCCGGCAAAGCACTTCGCCGCCCACGCCTTCCTTGCGGGCATTGCGGCCGGTCATCACGCCCTTCGGCGTCGTGAGAATGTTGATACCCAGTCCACCGAGTACGCGCGGAACTTCCTTGCTGCCTACGTAAACGCGGCAGCCGGGGCGCGATATCCGCTCAATGTGAGCGATGGCGGGCGTATTCTGCGGCGTGTACTTCAGGTAGATCTTGATCACCTTGCTCGGACCCTCTTCGGCGAGCTTGAAGTTGATGATGTAGCCTTCTTCGCGGAGAATGCGGGCGATCTCAGCCTTCAGTTTGGACGCAGGGACGTCGACCTTCTGATGGCGCGCACCAAGTGCGTTGCGAACGCGCGTCAGCATATCTGCGATAGGGTCGGATGTCGTCATGAATTAGCTTCCCTCGTTTCCAATCAATCCAATTTCGTGCTTACCAGCTCGACTTTGTCACGCCGGGGATCTCACCGGCGAGAGCAAGCTTGCGGAAGCAAATACGGCAGAGCGCGAACTTTCCGAGGAAGCCGCGCGGCCGGCCGCACTGGGTGCAGCGGTTGCGGTGACGGCACTCGAACTTCGGCTTCTTCAGGTCCTTCGCAATCTTTGCGGTTGTGGCCATTCCTTAAGCTCCTTTACCTTTCTCCTGGAACGGCATGCCCATGTGCCGCAGGAGAGCCAGGCCCTCGGCATCCGTATTCGCCGAGGTCGTAATGCAGATGTTCATGCCCTTGGTCTTGTCGACCTTGTTGTAGTCGATCTCAGGGAAGATCAACTGATCCTTTACCCCGAGCGTATAGTTGCCACGGCCGTCGAAGCTCTTCGACGATACGCCGCGGAAGTCGCGGACGCGCGGCAGAGCCACGTTCATGAGACGGTCGAGAAACTCATACATGCGGTCATCACGCAGCGTTACCATGCAGCCGATCGGCATGCCTTCGCGCAACTTAAACGCAGCGATGGACTTTTTCGCCTTGGTGACCACCGGCTTCTGTCCGGCAATCTGCCCCATTTCGTTCACGGCACCGTCCATCAGCTTGGCATTCTGCGTCGCTTCTCCGAGGCCGATGTTGATCGAGATCTTCTGGATCTTCGGGATCGCCATCACGTTCTTATAACCGAACTCCTTCTGGAGCGCCGGCACGACGGTGTTCTTATAGTGGTCTCTGAGTCTCGCCTTCATTGCTAAGCCTTCTTGCTATCCAACGCCTCGCCCGTCTTGCGGGCAACGCGTGTCCGGCGCGTCTTGCCGCCGGCTGTTTCTACCTTGTAGCCAACTCGCGTCGCAACGCCGCCGCTGGTTAACAGCATGACGTTCGAGATATGGACCGAGCTTTCCTTGTCCGCGATACCACCCTTGATCTGCTTGGCTGGATTCGGACGCGTATGGCGCTTTACCATCGCGACGCCCTCCACCAGCACGCGGCCCGTTTTGCGGTTCACATCGAGCACGCGCCCGGTCTTACCCTTGTCACGGCCTGAGATGACCTTTACCTGATCGTTCTTTTTGATCCGAACCCGGGTGAGCGGGGTCGGCTGCTTCGGCTGGGCCATGGATTAAATAACCTCCGGAGCGAGCGAAACGATCTTCATGAAACGCTTGTCGCGCAACTCGCGAGCAACCGGGCCGAAGACGCGCGTGCCGATGGGCTCGCCGATTTCGTTGATCAACACGGCAGCGTTGGAATCGAAGCGGATGTAAGTGCCGTCCTTGCGGCGGCTCTCCTTACGCATGCGAACCACAACGCAGCGGACCACTTTGCCCTTCTTGATGTTGCCGTCCGGAGCCGCTTCCTTCACGCTGGCCGTAATCACGTCGCCCAACCCGGCGCGCAACCCGAGATCGCCGCCGCGCGGCAGGATGCACTGGAGTTTGCGCGCGCCGCTGTTGTCGGCCACCTCCAGGATTGTTCGCATTCCAATCATGACGTTGTCTCCCTAGAAACCCTTTACTTCTTGATCCGCGCCGTTTCGAGCGACGGATCCGCGAGATTGGCCGGCTCTTCGCCAACCTGCACAGCGCGGCGGACCACTTCGTCCAGAGCCCAGCGCTTCAGCTTGGAAATCGGGCGGTGCTCGATGATCCGCACTACATCGCCGACCTTCGCCGTATTCTCTTCGTCGTGCGCGTAAAACTTCTTCTTCTTGGTGATGATGCGCTTGTAGATCGGATGCGGAACCCGGCGGGTCACTTCCACCACGATCGTCTTCGCCATCTTGATCGACGTTACCTGGCCGACCTTCTCCTGCCCCTTGACTACGCTCTGCTCAGCCATCGCTTACTCTTCCTTCTTCTTTCGCCGGGCAGGCTTCTTCGCCTTGGCGGCGGCAGCTTCCGCAGCGGCTTGCGCCTTGGCCGGATCCAGTTCGCGCTCCCGTACGATGCCCAGCATGCGCGCACGATCCTTCTTCAGGCCGCGGTATTTCTTGAGGCCTTCCATCTGGCCCATGTTCATCTGGAACTTCAGCCGGAACATCTGCTCGCCCATGTCGGCGAGCTGCCGCCCGAGTTCGGTGGCGTCCAATTCTCGAATCTTGTCTGCCTTCATTGCCTTGCCCTAGAACTGACCCGGAGATTCGCGAGTTATGAACTTGGTCGGCAGCGGCAATTTGCTCGCGGCCAGACGCATCGCTTCCTGCGCGGTCTCTACGGGCACTCCTTCCATCTCAAACAGAACTTTGCCGGGACGAACCACACAGACCCACTGCTCGGGCGCACCTTTACCCTTACCCATACGGGTTTCCGCAGGCTTCTTCGTGATCGGCTTGTCCGGGAACATGCGGATCCAGACCTTGCCGCCGCGCTTGATGTAGCGCGTCATGGCGATACGGGCCGCTTCGATCTGGCGGTCGGTGATCCAACCGCAGGTCATCACTTTCAGTCCGTACTCGCCGAACGACAGGTCCGAACCGCGCCAGGCTTTCCCGGTCATGCGCCCACGCTGTTGTTTCCTGTACTTTACCTTCTTGGGCATCAACATGGCTTGTCTCCGTAATTCCTAAGTCGCTTATTCCTTGTTTTCGCCGCCCTCGGCGTCGCCACGTACTTCCTGCTTCCAGGCCGGTTGCGGGTTCGCCATCGGCGGGGTCAGGGGTGCGCTGGTCTGGCGGGCCGGGTGCGGCAACTCACCAGGAGCAGCCTGCACCACACCGCCCTGGTCAGGCGCTGCAGTCGGAGCCGGTCCGCTCTGCTGCTGCTGCTGCGGCGGACGATTGCGCTGCGGGCGAGGACCGCGGCGGGGCTCGCCTTCGTTGCGGAGCGAGTCGGTGCGGCGGCGGGCGCCATCCAGAATCTCACCCTTATAAATCCACGTCTTCACGCCGATCACGCCATACGTCGTGCGCGCTTCGCTGAACCCGTAATCCAGGTCCGCACGGAGCGTGTGCAGCGGAAGCTGGCCCTGCAGATACCATTCGCTGCGGGCAATTTCGTTTCCGTTCAGGCGGCCCGAAACGCGGACCTTGATCCCCTTGCAGCCGAACCGCAGGGCGCTGTCGACGGCCTTGCGCATCGCGCGGCGGAATGCCACGCGCTTTTCCAGCTGAAGAGCAATCGATTCACTGACGAGTTGCGCATCGAGTTCGGGCTTGTGCACTTCCTGGATGTCGATGAACACTTCGCGCTTGGTCTTGCGGGCGAGATCCTGCTTGAGCTTCTCGATCTCAGCGCCCTTGCGGCCGATGATGATGCCGGGACGCGAGGTGCGGAT
>CAYXLI010000060.1:0-15088 GCA_964464925.1 uncultured Solibacteraceae bacterium
GGATCGATGACATTGCCCTTCGTCTTCGACATCTTCTGCTTCTCGGCATCGCGCACCAGCCCATGGATATAGACCTGACGGAACGGAATGTCGCCGGTCATCTCGATGCCGAGCATGATCATGCGCGCCACCCAGAAGAACAGAATGTCAAAGCCGGTGATGAGCAGCGTGGTCGGATAATAGGTCGCCAGGTCCTCGGTCTGCTCCGGCCAGCCAAGCGTGGAAAACGGCCACAGGCCCGAGCTGAACCACGTATCCAGCACGTCCGGATCTTTCTCGATGCGGTCCGAATGGCAATGCGCGCAACGCGTAGGATCTTCGCGGGAAACCGTCACCTGCTTGCAATCGGCGCAGTGCCACGCCGGTATGCGATGCCCCCACCAGAGCTGGCGGGAGATGCACCAATCGCGGATGTTGTACATCCACTCGTAATAGGTCTTGCTCCAGTTCTCGGGAATGAACTGCAGACGCCCGTCTTCCACCACCCGGATCGCCGGTTCGGCCAGCGGCTTCATCTTCACGAACCATTGCGTCGAGATCAGCGGCTCCACAACGGTCTTGCAGCGCTGGCACTTGCCGGCACTCAGCTTGTACGGCTCGATCTTTACTAGAAAACCCTGTTGTTCCAGGTCGGCCACGATCCGCTTGCGCGCTTCGAAGCGGTTCAGCCCGGCATACGGCCCGGCCTCGTTTGTCATGTTCGCTTCGTTGTCGATTACCTGAATCTTCGGCAGATTGTGCCGCTTGCCCGCTTCGAAGTCGTTCGGGTCATGTGCGGGCGTCACTTTCACTACGCCGGTGCCAAACTGTGGATCGGCCATGTCGTCCAGGATGATCGGAATCTCCCGGTTCATCAGCGGCAGCAGAACAGTGCGCCCGTGTAGATCCTGATAGCGCGCATCCTTCGCGTTGATCGCAACTGCTGTATCGCCGAGCATTGTTTCAGGACGCGTCGTGGCCACTACCAGCTTCCGGTCTGAGCCCATCACCGGGTACGCAATATGCCAAAGGCTGCCGTCGACTTCTTCGTGTATGGTTTCCAGGTCCGACAACGCCGTGTGGCAGTGCGGACACCAGTTCACCATATAGTCGCCACGATAGATGAGGCCCTTCTCGTACAACCGCACAAACGCCTCACGCACCGCGCGCGAAAGGCCCGGGTCCAGCGTGAACCTGGCGCGCGACCAATCACACGATGCCCCGATGCGGATCATCTGCTGGACGATCGTGCCGCCCGATTCTTCTTTCCACTTCCAAACGCGCTTTTCGAACTCATCGCGCCCCAGGTCGCGGTATTCAATGCCTTGTTCTCGAAGCTGACGCGCAACTACCATCTGTGTCGCGATGCCCGCATGATCGGTGCCAGGAAGCCAGAGCGTATTATCTCCGAGCATGCGATGCCAGCGAATGGTGACATCGATCTCGGTATGCTCCAGCATGTGCCCCATGTGCAGGACGCCCGTCACATTGGGCGGCGGAATGACTAAAGAGAAGCGGCGGCCGGATGCTTTTGCGTCTGCATGGAAGATGCCGGATTCGACCCACCATCTGGCCCAGGACGGCTCAAACCGTTGAGGTTCATAGACTTTCTCAAGTTGCATGGGGAAACTTACAGTTTAGCATTGGGGCTTTCCTCGAGCCTTTGCCGATGCTGGGATTCTGACGGGCTATTGCCCGCTGGCGGACGAGTTGGCCGCGTTGACCTGGTAATCGGCATATTCGATTCGCACCTCGGAATGTCCGAAAACTCGTACATCCGAATTCGATGCGTTCAGCGCCGGCAGCCAGAATGCTCCCACTTTTTTGTACTTTTGCGTCACTGCGGTCTTGCGTAACCAGAAGGAAGGATTCTGTGCGGGCGTGCCGTCCATGTAGACGACCGCATAGTCCTCGGCATCCACATAGATACGTCCACGGAACAGAAGCCGGTTATCGGTCTTCGGACTGATCTCCAGAACAAAGCACTTGCGGCCCTCGTCCACGCGTGTCTCGACGAACCCAAAATCGTAGTTCCGTGGCGAGATTCTCGTCTCCTCGCGAGCCGGACCAACGCTGGCCTGGGCTTCGGTATCGAGCATGCGGCGGAATACCTTGCTGCGGATTGGCCCCGGGCCGGATTGTTCCAGCACCTCGTATTTCTTTGGGCCCGGCGTCTGATACGACATACGCACAGTCATGCGCGCTTTTACTCCGAACCGCGCATTCACCATCGAATACTGACGGATGGAGGTGAAGTTCTGCAGCTTTGCGGCGCGTGCGTCGTCCGCGGCCGCCAACTTCGCTGCAATCTCGTCGGCCGATGGATGATCCTGGCCCAGGAGTATCGGCGCAACGGCCAGCAGCAGCCATGCCGAGAATCTCACTCGTCGCTTCCGATCTGTGGAGCTTGGTTCTTTGTGTGCCGGAATGCCATAACTCGGTATCCCCAATAGTATGCATTACCGCGGAGAATATATTGGCGTCCCTCCAGAATCATGCGCCGGGCGAAGCGCGCCACCTGAGTTCGCGGCGGGGCCGGGATATCGACAGCCGGAACCGTGTGGCTGCAATCACGCAAAAACAGAACGGCCAAACGACCATCGCTGATCACGCCGTTATCGCCCTTCGTGCGCATTGCGTCAGCCCGTTCGACGAATCCTGGTGCATTGAGGCAACCGGTGAACCCGAGATCGTCGATCACCTTGGACCTCTCCAGATCGATCTGCGGCTGGATTTGGTGCGTGACTTTCAGACCCGATTCATAACGCACGCCCACATCGTGGGTCGCAGCGGCCAACCACACTGGCTGCCCCTCGTACTCTGCTTGCCAGAGTCGTATGTGATGGCGCTTGGAGATTGTATTGAAGGACTTCTGGAACACTAGTTCCGGCTCGGAATCCCGGTAGAGTAGCTTCGAGACGGGCGCCGCCGCATATCCTCTTTGGGCGGAGTAAGCTTTATATGCGCGCGAGAACGAACGCGGAGTCAGCGTCTCGGCTTCCACCCATCCGGCAGCGCGGAATGCGTCCACCACATCTACCCGCGATCCGATCAGAGCCACATTGATGATATCCGCAGCTTGAGGACCCTTCGCCTTTACAGTTGCGACCGGTAGGGCCGCAAGCCATTCAGCGAGGTCTTTCGGCACTGGAATGGGAGCCTGCGGTTCGAACGAGGGAGCGTCGGCGGGCAGCTCGGTCACGCGCACATACATCTCCGTACCAGCCGTAAGCTGGATCTCTGGCTCCGGAAGCCGGAAGATGAGGCAACGCGCAGCAAAGATTGCAGCGGCTCCGAACGGTCCCATCGAGTATTGCGTCACGATCCGTCCGCCCGCACCGGTAAGGCCGATAAACGATCGCGAGAAGCGGTCGAAGTCCGGCAGGTGCCACACGCCGCCGATTAGGCTCTGCGGCCCGTTTGCGGCCAGAATGCCTTGGATCTGACCGTTCTTGTTCACTGACTCTCGTGCGTTGTCGATACTTCGCAGCACTGCTTGCAGCGGGTACCGGCGCCCGTCCGGTAACTCGTACTCCCGGAACTCCAGTTCGAGCGCCGCTCTTTCGCGAATCAATCCAAGTCCTACGCGCTTCGTCTTCTTCACAACGCCACGGACGATGGTACCCGCGGGAAGCTTCACCACACCGTCCTTTAGGTATGGAGCGATTACCAATGACGAAAACTGAACCGTCGCTCCGGCATCGTAGCTGGTGAGCGGAGTGGTCAGCCGCACGTTGAGTGCAGGCATCGAGGAAGATGCCGGGCCCGCAAAACCGGCTCCAGCACTGAGCAGCGCAAGAAGAGGGCAAATAAGCCTACGCATCGCGATCCATAGCCTCACTGGCGATCCATGCAACAGCGGTGACGCCGATGCTGGCGAGCCCATCCACCGCATAGTGATAGCGGCAGTAAATCGTGGCGATAAACACGGCGATGGCTACGCCGAACAGGAACATCCATAGATGACGTTTCGCGGGGAGAGCGCGCATCATTCCGAAGGCTGCGGAAAAGGCCACCGCCACATGGCCGCTCGGGAAGACACTGGTCGAAATATCTCCGTGTTCGAACAGCCAGAGATTCGTGCTGCGAAATATTCCGCCAAAAGTGGGTAGGTCCTGGTCGGGAAACGCAACCCGCGGAGCCACCGAAGGGAAGTATGGCAAGAGCGCATAAGCGCAGCAGGTGCCCAGAAAAAGAGTGGTGAGGAATCGATCAATTTGACTCCGCTGTCCATTCCAATACAGGGCTCCCATGCAGAACGGCGGAATTGCGTAAAGCAACAGGTATACGAATTCCAGGCCGGACGGAACTACCCAGCCCATCGATTCGATCGCCGCTCGCAGCCCTCCGTCGTTCAAGATCCATCGATCCCAGTTGACCCATGTTCCCTGCCAGGCGGATGCCGGAGGGCCGGCGAACCAGTCGATTTCGCGATAGGCAATCAGAATCAAACCGAGCGCCGCCCAGTCTCGCGTGACGCGAGACCATCCCCTCGAATATCGCGATTGAAGAGCGATCAAACCAGCAAGGAATAGAGGGATTGCCCAGGCGATTAGTAAGTGAACTGACGGCCGCCGGACGGATACTGCCAAGGCCACATATACGAAGTAGGCAAGAACAATGGTTTCCGCACGCCGGAAGACGGCCGGCGCAGGAGACACCAGTTCGTATCCGCTTCCCGCAGCGCTCAGGACTTCGGACGATCCGTTCCTCATGAGCGGACCAGCCGCGTGAAGGTGAGAGACGAACATCCTCGCAAATACACAAGGTCTTGCATCCGAAGAGATTAGATCATAACAGGTCTGTTACGGTAAAGGTCGTCTGTGAATAAGCGGCCGCCCCACGCTGGTGGACTCCTGTGGGTGGAAGCATTACAATCGGAGCATCTTTTCTAAGGAGGTTGTGCGTGAAAACGTGGTTTGTATTACCAATTGTCTTGTTCTTGTTAGTGGCTGGCGCGGCCAGTGGGCAAACCATTACTGCTTCCATCACAGGAACCATCCTCGATGCAAGCGGAGCGGTGGTCCCCAATGTGAAGGTGACGGCGACGAATACTGGCACGAACCTCACATACGCTGCGACGTCGAATGAATCGGGTGTGTTTAATATCCTGTTTCTCCCCGTGGGGCAGTATTCAGTGACATCCGAAGCCCAGGGGTTCAAGAAGACCGTTCTCGGCCCTTTCACCCTGGAGGTCAACCAGACTGCCCGCGTGGATATCCGGCTCGAAGTCGGTGAGACCACCCAATCTGTCGAAATCAAGGATTTTGCTCCCATCCTGCAGACCGAATCCACTCAAACCGGGGATGTGCTCACTTCGGCCAAGCTGACATCGATTCCGCTGAACGGCCGTAACTTCGCCAGTCTGACGATGTTGATTCCGGGTGCCATCTCCACCAGTCCGAACGCGATGAACACTTCCGGGCGGTTTCAGGGCTCGGGCAGCCGTCCGCAGGTGAATGGTAATCGCGAACAAACAAACAACTTCCTTCTTGACGGTATCGATTCGAATGATTCCATTGATAACCGCGTCGGTTATCAGCCGAATGTGGATGCCCTCGACGAAGTGAAAGTCATTACGGGCAACGGCTCTTCCGAATTCGGCAACGTCGGCGGCGCCATTGTGAACGCCACGCTCAAGAGTGGCACGAATCAATTCTATGGGAATGTCTTCGAGTTCCTCCGTAATAACAAGCTCGACGCCAATGGCTACTTTAACAACCGCAACAATGTGAAGTTGCGTGCGTTCAAGCGCAACATCTTCGGAGGCACGCTCGGCGGTCCGGTGATCAAGAATAAGGCGTTCTTCTTCGTGGATTACGAAGGAACCCAGCAGCGTGATTCCGGTCCGGCAACTGCCACGGTCGCTCCGGCTGCCTGGCGCACTGGTGACCTCTCGGACTTCCAGACCAAAAGCGGACTGGTAGTGAAGGATCCGCTGAGCGGTGTTGCCTTCCCAGGCAATATGATCCCAGCCTCGCGCATTACGAATCCGGTCGCAAAGAAGTTGTTCAGCAGCCCCGATCTGTATCCGCTGCCTAACAATATCGGGACCGGTGCGCTCGGCATCACGAACAACTACATCGCCACCTCGGCGAACACGCTGAAGAACAATCAGGCCGATGCTAAGGGCGATATTCGTCCTACTGACAATGACAGCATCTCCATGCGCTGGTCCATTGGTCGTTATGAACAGTTCGGCAGCGCGGCGGCCCTTCCCGTTTTCATGACGAGCGCGAACATTGCTCCCACACAAAGCGCCGTACTCACCTGGACGCGTACGTTCTCACCTGCGGTGGTCAACGAAGTCCGCCTCGGTTACACCCGCGTCGGCATCGATGAGAACGTACCTGTGGATTGGAGCGGGCTGCTTGGTGTCGACGGCAATGCGAAGTTCGGCATCGCCGGCGGTCAGCCGTACGCGGGGCTGAGCAGTGTCTCGCTGGGCAACGGATTGAGCGGCATAGGCACCGGTGCCAGTGTCGGTTCCACCGTAGACAACAAGATTTCGTACGCGGACAACCTCACCTGGCAGCGGGGACGCCACCTGGTGAAAATCGGCGGACAGGCTGTGCGTTACCGTCAGAACCGCTACTATGCGGGAAACAACGGCGCGCTTGGCAGCTTCACGTTCGACGGAACTATTACAGGCGTAGCTTACGGCGATTTCCTTCTGAACCAACTCGCTTCGAAGGGCCGCGGCTCGGTCACGGGCAAGTGGGGACATCGCCACTGGCGCGACGGGCTGTTCGTGCAGGATGACTTCAAAGTTTCCCGCACTCTCACGGTGAACCTCGGCATGCGCTGGGAATACACTCAGCCCGTCTACGAGGTCGCCGATCGTCAGGCAAATATCAATACCTTCACCGGCCAGATCCTACTCGCTGGGAAGAACGGCAATAGCCGTGCGCTGTACGACCCCTACTATAAGCAGTTCGAACCTCGCATTGGCATCGCCTGGAATCCCGTTTCGAAACTGGTATTCCGGATGGGCTATGCGATGTCGAGCTTCATGGAAGGCACGGGCGCGAACCTGCGTCTGCCGCTCAATCCGCCGTTCTTCCTGGAATCGAACGTCAATTACGATGTCCGCTCCCCGGGTGACATCTCGAAGGGCTTTAGCGATGTTTCCTTCACCGGCTCGCTGGATAGTCCGCGTACCGGCTCAGCGCCCTTCTATCAGGGCCGTGCGTGGGATCTCCACCTGCGGCCGCAATTCACGCAGCAGTACAATGCGGCGCTGGAATACCAGTTTACGAACACCACTTCAATGACCGTGGCCTATGTTGGGCAGCTTGGAACCCATCTGGTCGTTCCGCACGAAGCCAATAACCCAGTGGCAGGCACCGGCCCCGTGTCCACGTGGATCAATGCGAATGACCGGCGTCCTCTCGCAGCGGTGCTTCCGAATGTCGGCAACATCGCGCTCACGGAAAGCAGCGCCCGCATGAGCTACAACTCGCTTCAGTTCAGCGGTCGCAAGCGTCTGGCAGGCGGCCTGGAACTGACCGGCTTTTATGTGTGGAGCAAGAGCATCATGGAGAACCTCGGCTATTACGGCTGCGGTTCCGTGAACGCGGAAGGCGCCTACTGGCAGGATGCATACAACCGCCGCGGCAATCGCGGTCCCTCCTGCTTCGACGCGCAGCATAACGGCTCGATCGGCGGTCTCTACAATCTGCCTTTCGGCAAGGGCCAACAGTTTGGCTCGAGCTGGAACAAGGCAGTCGACCTGCTCCTCGGCGGCTGGAACATCAACTTCTTTGCGAACGCGCACTCCGGTTTCCCGGTCACCGTGTTTGCGGGCGCGGCCAATAGCGGCGGCCGGACGCCTCGCGGCAACCTCCGCGCCAATGCGTATCGTCCGTATCAGATCACTTCACAGACCGTGGACGCGTTTTTCGGTCCGGTGACGGCTGCGAACTTCTGCGCTGCTGGAGTAGATGACGGCACCTGCGCGTTTGGCAGACCGGCAGATGGGCAGCTTGGCAACGCTGGTGTCGGCACGTTGCGCGGGCCCAGCTTCTTCAACCTCGACAGCTCAGTTGGGAAGAAGTTCCACGTAACGGAACGCCAATACGTCGACTTCCGGGTCGAGATGTTCAATACACTCAACCACGCCAGTTGGGGCCCTCCGGGCCGCGACATCACCAACCCGGGCGGATTCGGCCAGATCACCTCGCAGGTTCAGAACCCGCGTAATATCCAGTTCGGGTTAAAGTATTATTTCTGATCTGGAATGAAGCCGGTTTTCCTCTGGAAAGGGGGGAACCGGCTTTTGTTTTGACTAAGTATTCAGCAGCCCTTTGGCCACATCGCCGATGCTCAGGAACTCGTCCAGGTCTGTCGGCTTCCGGAAGTAGAACGCATTGAACTCAGCCGCGAGCGCCCGGTCTTTAGGAGCGTCGGACGACGTGAAGATTAGCACAGGAACGGTCTCACAACCCTTTGTAGATCTCAGCGCGGCCAGCAGGTCGGAGCCCTCGATCCGGGGCAGATTGAGATCGAGGATCAGCAGGTTGGGGCAGGAGAGTTCTCCATTCCCAATTTTGACGATATGTTTGGCGGCTGCTTCCCCGTCTTCCAGAACATCCAGATCGGCGGTCACGCCGCGCTCCCGGAAGGCTTCCCGAAGAACGAACAAATCAGCCGGGTTGTCCTCAACAATCAGGATTCGCAATCAAACTCCTTACCGCACATCGTTCGGTGACCAATCATAGTCAAAATACCGAATCTTCCATGTTCCGGAACGAAGCTGTGCAGCTTCCTCCGGCCGGTATTTCGCTACGAATTCCAGTACTTTGGGGGCGTCCGGGCCGAAGTCTTCCTTGAACCATTCGAAGATTTTGGGCAATGTTACGATGCGGTGCTTCGGATCCATCGCGAAGTTGCGCGGTTGGGCGAAGTATCGGATTGCGTCCTCTTCCAACTTCGCATCGACATTCTCTACAGTATAAGCTGTACGCGACAGCCAGGGGCAACTGGTGGACGCGCAGACGATGGCCATGTGGATACGGGGGTCATGGAAGCCTTTGCGCAGGCTCTTGACCTCGATGTCGTCCAGAGTGCGCTCGACTCCGCCAACACGATGCAAATCCTTGTAAAAGAAGGATCGCCTGCCGAGTTCGCCATGTAAGCGGTCCTTCTTTTCCGGATAATCGAGAGCAAATGACCGCAGGACGTGGGCGTTGTATGCGTTGATCCAATACGCGAGCTTCGCCTCGCGCGTGGGAAACAGCTCCGGGTGCGAGTCCGGGCTCACCGCGGCGATCTGTCGGACGTACTCAGTCAGCGGCTGGAGCCCGGATTTGAGGCCTGCATAATCCACCTTGCCATTATCCCGGACATATTTCTGCAGCACGTTCTGGTAGAGCGCAATATCGGGCTGTGTGGCCGTGACTGCAGCAGCGAGAAAGAAAATCAGACCGTTCATTGTTGCTATAGCGCTTTCAGTGCCTTCTTTGCGTCAGCGAGCCCCGGGAACTGCTTTTCAGCGGCTTTGAACTCCGGGGTATGCACGCACCGGCGGCTCCCCTTGTGCTGCACGGGATAACGCAGGTGTAACATCTCATGGAACATCACATACTCCACCGCGATCCTGAGTACCTTTTCGCGATCGAGTGCGCTGCTCAGGATGATTGCGTTGTGCGATGGATCGTAATGCCCGAGCAAAGTCTTCGACGGCCGGCGGCTCCATCCGAGATCAGGCTTCGCCATCAACCCGTGGAAGTGACGGAAGTTCAGTTCGTCGAAGATTTCATCCAGATCGTAATGCGCGCCTTTAGGGCCGGAGACAAACTTTCGGCCTCGCTCCTGCCGCACCAGGTGCAGGCTGCGGCGGACATCCTGGCGATTGAGGTACAGACGGTACCGGTGGTTGTAGATGGACGGCACTGGTTTCCGGAACAACTTCGAGACCAGGATGTAGGCCAGCGACTCCAGAATCGGAGCCGGGGCACCCTGGAGCAGATCGGTAATTTTCACGACCATGCGGCCTTCCTGAAGACGAATGGAACTGTTCGCATTCGCAAACTTCCGGAAGTGGATCTCGACTTCCGGCATGGCCGTGCGCGGCTTGAGCGTCCGAAATACGCGAGCGAAGATTTGTTCCGGCGTCTCAAAAAAAAGGACGCTTTCTACCTGCATACATCAGAACTTAACATAGGATTTATTCGCCCGGTGTCTTCAGGCAGTTCGGCGGCGCAGGTGGACCTCGGGAAGAAACGCGAGAATCCACTGTTCAAAACTCAGCAGCTTCGGAGTATCGTGAGGGTCAACCCGGACCCGGCTACTCATCCGGTCAATCCAGCGGTACATCTGATACTGGTCTCGTCCGAGGAAGATGCGTACCAGCAGGCGCGGCACCTCCTTAGGTTTCACCTTCCAGCCCAACATGCGTTCGAGCATCGCTGCCTGCTCCCTCGCGCTGAGTACGTCTCCCACCAAGGTCATTGTCCGGCCCCGGAAACGGTCAGGGTGCTGGAACACCAGAGCGGCAGTCGCTCCGATGTCGTCCACTGCCACCAATGCCTGCCTTGCGTTCACCGCGTTGGCGGTGGTCAACGTACCCTTCCATAATGCGTTCCGGATTACCGGGTTAAGCAGGTTGTCCATGAAGACGGCGGGGCGGAGAATCGTCGCGGAAATGCCGAGCGACGCAATGTGCCGTTCCACTTCGGCTTTTGCCCGGAAGCGCGCAATTTTGCCTGCTTCACTGGCTCCGATGATCGATGAGTAGACCAGATGCCGAACTCCCGCCGCTTTGGCTGCATCGGCCACGTTTTTGCCCCATTGAGTCTCGGTCTCCGGCCGGTCCCGCAGTGAGGGCTGCATGCTGAACACGCCGGAGGCTCCCTCGAATGCGCGCCGCAAACCGGCGGTGTCGGAGAAGTCTGCTTCCACAACGGGAACACCCTGACCGGAGAGCGACCGGGAGATGGCCGAGGCCTCGTATCGCACCGAAGCCAGCACTGGAAGGCCTGCACTTTGCAGGTGCCGCAAGACGGCTCCGCCCTGTTGGCCTGTAGAGCCGGTTACGACAATAAACGGAGCGGACACCGCTAGAACCCTCGATTTTGTTAGGCCAGTATAGGTTTGACGACCGTGCCGGCGACATCGGTCAGACGGAAGTCGCGGCCGGAATGGCGGAAGGTCAAGCGGGTGTGATCGAATCCAAGCAACTGCAGCAGCGTTGCATGGAAGTCGTGCGTGTGGACTCCGTTCTCCGCGATTTTCCAGCCCATGTCATCGGATGCGCCGTAAACGATACCGGGCTTGATACCTCCGCCGGCGATCCAGGATGAGTAGACGAGGTTATGATGCGAGCGGCCTTCAGGGCTGTCGGGCCAAGGCGAGCGACCGAACTCGGTGGTCCAGATTACTAACGTATCGTCGAGCATCCCACGTGACTTGAGATCGTTCAGCAGGCCGTACACGGCACGGTCGATGTTTTTGGCCAGCGGCTCATGCGTCTTCATGTTGCCGTGCGCGTCCCAGTTATTTGAGGAGCCGACATCAATCAACTCAATGAAACGGACCCCGCGTTCCGCGAGGCGGCGGGCGACGAGGCACTGCCAAGCGTAGCCTTTCGTCGTGCCTCGTTCGAGTCCGTAGAGGGCGAGTGTTGCGTCCGTCTCTTTTGAGAGATCGAGTACATCGGGCATTTCCATCTGCATGCCGAACGCGGTTTCAAAGGACTTGAGGCGCGCGGCAAGTTTGGGATCGCCGGGACGATCGATCATATGCTTGCGGTTGAACCGGTCGAGGAGCCCAAGTTCCATTTTCTGGAGGCTCTCGGTTGGAGCTTTTCGCGCAAGGTTCGGAACTGGAGTGGCGCCCGGAGTGACGAGTGTGCCGGAGTGGACTCCCGGCAGAAAATCCGATGAATAGACTTGAGCACCTGCGTAGGGCAGGGAAGGGGCGAGCACCACGAAGGATGGGAGATTCCGGTTCTCCGTGCCGAGGCCGTAGCTGACCCACGAGCCAAACGATGGGCGAGCGAACGTAACCGAACCGGTGTGGACGCCGAGCGTTGCCTGCGCGTGATCATTGTGGTCGCCGTGCATCGAACGGATGAGACAGATGTCGTCCATGCATTTGCGGATGTTGGGGAAGAGGTCGCTGACTTCCGTACCGCACTTCGAATCGGATTTGAATTCCCAGAAGGGAGCGAGCCAGGGTTTGCCGTTCGGCGCTTTCTTGCCTTCTTTCGCGGCAGCAGCTAGCTTCGGTTTGGGATCCCAAGCGTCCATGTGGGAGGTGCCGCCGGTAGCGAACAGAAAAATGACCCGTTTCGCCTTGGGTGCGAAGTGCGGAGCTTTGGGTGCGAGCTCATCTCCGGAGTCGGCCAGGCATTGCTGCAGAATGGCGGGAAGTAGCAACGTGCCGCTCACCATGGAGCGGACCACCTGCCGGCGGCAAGGATCAAAGGCGGAGTGTTTACTTTTCATGGGGTGCGATCCTCAATCCACAAAGAAGAATTCATCGCTCGACAGAAGGACGCGGAGGTAGCTGGCGAGCGCACTGCGATTCATGCGCTCCTCCGGAACAGCGGAGCCCTTCAGGGCGGCGCGGGCCTTCGCGAGATACTGAGTGCCTTCGGTCAGTTCGGCGACCGTGGCAGGGCGGCCTAGCGCGATTTTGTACGCATATTGAATTCGAGAAGGCGTATCGTTGTAGGCCATCCCGACGCGCACCGCGAACTGGTCCGCCTGGGTAAATACGAAGTCATTATTCATCATGGCCAATGCCTGCAGGGCTGTAATCGATTCGCTGCGCTGTGCAGTACTGGCGTTCGGGTCGGCGGGATCAAACAATTCCAGCAGAGGATGTTTCTTCAAGCGCTGCTGCATGAGATAGACGCTGCGTTTATTTGTCTCGTAATTTGCGAAGAACTGTTTGTGCTGGCTGTACGCCCATTCGTGCATCGGGGGGAACGGATGAGCTCCGCCCGGCGTGGGATCGAGCTGTCCACTGACCGAGAGCAGGGAGTCGCGAATTTCTTCGGCTTCGAGGCGGCGGCGATCAAAGCGCCACAAATAGGAGTTCTTTGCGTCCAGCTTCGCGTCCGCTTCGTTATTCCCGCTGCCGAGCTGATAAGAGCGGGTCAGCATCATGAGTTTGTGCATGGCTTTGACGGAATAGCCGCTTTCGGCGAATTTCGTGGTGAGCCAGTCGAGCAGTTCAGGATGTGTAGGAGCTTCCCCGCGGACGCCGAAGTCGTTCGGGGTAGGAACGAGTCCCTTGCCGAAATGCCACTCCCAAATGCGATTGGTCATGACGCGAGCGGTGAGCGGGTTTTTCGGATCGGTAATCCAAGCGGCGAGTTCCTTCCGGCCGCTGCCCTTTTCGTCCTTGGGGAGTTCGTCACCGCCAAGGACTGTAAGCCAGTGCCGCGTTGCTTCCGCGCCAAGCTTTTTCGGATCCCCTTTGTAATGCATCAATGCGTTATGCGGCTGGCCCTCATGAACGGCGTATGCCTTCGGCACATCGGGAGGAGTCATTTCGAGGCTCAGCACTTCAGACTTCAATTTCGCGAGCTCTTCTTTAGAGCCGGGCTTCAGGCGGCCCGCGCCGAAGCGGAGTTCCCGGATCTTTTCGTGAACGCCTTTGATCTGGCCTTCCCACGCGGTGAGCTTCTTCTGTCCTTCCGGGCCGTTGAGCGCGATGAAGTCCAGGGGGCGCGGGAACGTTTCGACGCCGGGGAACGCGTAGACGGTGGAATCGAAGATGCCATAAAAGCCGAAATAGTCCTTTTGCGGGATGGCATCAAACTTGTGATCGTGGCAGCGGGCACATGAGACGCTGAGGCCGAGCATGGCTTTGCCCACATTGTCGATGGTGTCGTCAATGGTGAGGTGGTGCTCGTTGCGGTTCGAGGCGAAGCGGCGCGAGATGGCGATGTAGGAGGTTGCAATCAGCTTGGCCTGGCGGTCTTCCTTGTCCTTCGATTCGAGCAGGTCTCCGGCGAGCTGCTCGCGGAGGAACTGCATGTAGGGCTTGTCCTGGTTGAAGCACTGGATTACCCAGTTGCGGTACCGGTATGCGTCGGGAACCGGAAAATCGGAGTTGCAGCCGGCGGTATCGGCGTAGCGGACCACGTCCAGCCAGTGGCGTCCCCAGCGTTCGCCATAAGCTGGCGATGCGAGCAAGCGGTCCACCACCCTTTCAAAGGCATTGGCAGACGTGTCCTTCAGGAAGGCATCGATCTCTTCGGGTGTGGGTGGAAGCCCTGTGAGGTCGTACGTGGCGCGGCGGATGAGAGTGCGTTTGGAAGCGACCGCGACGGGTGTGAGCTTCTTCTCCTCGAGCTTCGCCTTGACGAAGCGGTCGATGGCGGTTTTGTTCCAGAGCGGGTTGGAGACGGCCGGCGGCTCGGGATTGTCAACAGGACGATAGGACCAGTGCTTGCGTGCTTCGGCGTAGTCGTAGGGCGGCGGGAGCGGCGGCAGCTTGTCGGCGCGCGGATCGGGCGCACCCATCTTAATCCACTTATCGAAGTCGGCGATGACCTCGTCCGGTAGTTTCCTGCCCGGCGGCATTTTGATCGCGCCCTGCTGTTGGATGGCCCGCAGAAGCGGACTCTCCTCGGGTTTGAAAGGGATCACAGCCGAGTTGCCAGAGTTTCCGCCTTTGCGCAAGCCAGCCTGGGAATCGACCAGAAGGGATCCCATAACGGGCTTCGATTTTGCGCTATGGCAGGCATAGCAGTTTTCGGCTAAAACCGGGCGGATCTTCTTCTCAAAGAAGTCAATACCTTCGTTGCTCTGGGCCAGCAGGGGCGCGGCTACCAACAGACACACGAGGGACGTGCGCAACCTCATGGCATCTACTATATATCGGTTAGGGCGCTTCGGGAGGCTGCTCATGCGGCTCTCGGGACGGGTTCGTTTGGCGCTTCGGGAGCTCGGGGCACGTTGGGTTCGTTTGGCTCGCGTGCGCCCGGCGGCGGTTCCTGAGGTTGGGACGCTTCGTTGGGTTCGTTTGGCTCTGCGATTTCGACGAGCGCGGGAGCGGAGTTGGGTTCGTTTGGCGCGGCATCCTGTTCGGCCATCCCTTCGGCGGCGCGGGCGCGGCGCTCGGCCTGGGCTTCGAGCAGGTTCTTTTTGGC
>CAYXLI010000061.1:0-14997 GCA_964464925.1 uncultured Solibacteraceae bacterium
GCTCATAACCCAAAGGTCGAAGGTTCAAATCCTTCCCCCGCAACCAACCGAATGTTGTTTGCCGAGTTTCCGGCCTCCCATCGTACCTTCCTAAAATATTCCATTTGTCTTCAGTGACGTCGTAGCACTTCTTGCCCCGTCAACCCACCGTGTGGAGGTTCTCCAGCGCCGAGTCGTGAAGACCTTGCGGCGCGCCCACCCGCAAATCCGGTGATATATTCGGATCGGTTCCCATGGGGCAACTAACCCGGCGATCTGTACTCGCCTCCATGCTTGCGGCTCCGGTCGGGCTGTCCGCAGCGGAGGATTGGGTGCCGTTGTTCAACGGCAAGAATCTGGACGGTTGGAAGGCCGGCGGCAACGCCGACTCTTTTAAAGTGTTTGACGGTGCGATTGCGGCGGACGGGCCAACTTCGCATCTTTTCTATTCCGGCGCCGTCCGTGGCGCGATGTTCAAGAACTTCGAACTCAAGCTGGAGATCAAGACCCAGCCGCTCTGCAATTCCGGCGTTTACTTCCACACGAGGTATCAGGCCGCAGGCTTCCCTGACGAGGGCTTCGAAGTTCAGGTGAACAACACGGCACTCGGCGAAGGCAATTATCGCGAGCGCAAGAAGACCGGCTCGCTGTACGGCGTCCGGAATGTCTATAAGGCCTTTGCCCGCGACGGCGAGTGGTTCCCGATTCACATCACCGTTCGCGGCAAGCAGGTGCAGGTTCGCGTCAACGACCTGCTGCTGGTCGATTACCTTGAGGCCGACCCGCCTCTCCGTGCACAACACCAGAAAGGCCGCATTCTCGGCGCCGGCACCTTCGCCCTGCAATGCCACGACTCCGGTTCCAAAGCCTTGTTCCGCAACATCCTGGTTCGCCCTCTTCCGGACGATCTGCCCGCTCCCGCAGCCTCCCAACCAGACGAACTCGACCAATCTCTTCTCGAGCTCGCAGCGCACAACTATCCGCTCGTCGACTATCACGTTCATCTCAAGAGCGGCTGGACCCTCGAGGACGCCCTCGCTACATCACGCCGCACAGGCATCGAGTACGGCATCGCGGTCAACTGCGGCCTCAGCTTCCCTGTCAAGACCGATGCCGCGGCCCGCGACTTCATCGCCAGTATGAAAGGTAAGCCGGTCTTCGTGGCCATGCAGGCCGAAGGCCGTGAGTGGGTGAGGCTCTTCTCGAAAGAGACGGTCGCAGCGTTCGACTACGTGTTCTCCGACGCTATGACGTTCAGCGACGACAACGGCAAGCGCATGCGCATCTGGATCCCCGAAGAGACCGGTCAGATTTCCGACAAGCAGAAGTTCATGGACATGCTGGTGGACCGGATCGTCGGCGTGCTGCATGAGCCGATCGACATTTACGCGAATCCGACCTTCCTGCCGGAACAGTTGCAACCTGAGTACGATGCGCTTTGGACGCAGCCGCGCATGGAGCTAGTGATCGAGGCGGCCCGGAAGAATGACGTCGCGGTGGAGATCAATAACCGCTACCGGATTCCGAGTGCTGCTTTTCTGAAGCTTGCGAAGTCGGCGGGGGTGAAGTTCTCATTCGGTACCAACAACACCGGCTCCAACATCGGCCGCTGCGAATACGCGGTCCGCATGGTAAACGAATGCGGGATCGGGTGGCAGAACATGTTCGTTCCCAGGCCCGAAGGAGAAAAACCGGTGCAGCGGCGCGGGATGCCGGCGTAGGTCCCGTGGCCTCTGCGAATGACTTCGCCTCTTTTTCGCGTATCAGGCCGCTACTCTATCGATGCCGAAACGGGATTCGAAGCATCTTCTAACATCGCGGCAGACACACGCTGTCTGCCTTCAATCCACTTCGGGGCCGCATCGCGCTCTTCGTCCGGACGATTCATGGCAAATGCCGCCACCACTGTCTTCTGTCGCAACCACCAGACGCTGAAGCTGTTGGTTGAGAGATCGCCCCGATGCACTACTTCGTCTGCATTCTCGGGATCGCCCCAAAACTCGTACGACAGATCGAAAACATCGGAGAAGAAATACGGTACGTGCCTGAATGGAGTCCGTTCGCCCATCAGGGCTCGTGCGCAGTATTGGCCCTGGGAAACCGCGTTGTCCCAATGTTCCACTCGTCTTCGCTTCCCGAACAGCACATCCTTGTAATTTGCCACGTCGCCACAGGCTAGAATATCGGGCCGGCTCGTCTCCAGATATTCATTCACCAGCACTCCGTCCGCAATGTCGATCCCGCTGTTGGCAAGCATCTCCGTGGCAGGCCAGACTCCAATGCCCGCCACCACCAGTTCGCATGGAATGGTACGGCCATCGGCCAGCACTGCCGCATTCACCGCGGAATCGCCGCGCAGTTCTTGCAGCGTTGCCGTCTTTATGAAGCGCACGCCTCGCGCCGTGTAGTAGGCTTCAAAGAAACCGGACATCCGCGGTGTGAAGAATTTGCTCCAGATGCGGTCCTCGCGCAGAACCATGGTTACCTCAATCCCTTTCTGCGCAAGCACTGCCGACACCTCCATTCCGATGAATCCGCTTCCGATGACTACCGCCTTTTTCACCTTCTCCGTGGAGGCGCGGATTCTCTTCGAGTCGTCTAGTGAGCGCAGGTAGCGTACATTCGCAAGCGCCGCGCCAGGAAGCTCTAGTGTTCTCGGCCGCGCGCCCGTCGCCACAATCAGGTTTTCAAACTCGAACTCCCGCCCTCCGCCAGTGAGAGCCGTTTGCGTTCGGGATCCACGCTCGATATGTGACAGCCGAGCCGCATCTCGATTCCATGATTCCGGTAGAAATCTTCCGGATTGATCCGGATACTCTCTTCCGTATCCCGCCCGGCCAGAAATCCCTTCGATAGGGGAGGCCTTTCGTATGGCACAGAATCGTCCGCCGAGAGGATCGCGAGTTCCCCCCGCTTCAACCCGAGCTCGACCAGTTGTTTCGCAGCATAACCTGCAACCATCCCGCCGCCCGCGATCACAATCTTGGCTTCACTCATACTCAGGCCTTCTCTTTCAGGAATGTCCCTTCCTGCAGCTCCTCGAATGCCTGCCTCAGCTGCTCCTGAGTGTTCATCACAATTGGACCGTACCACGCAACGGGCTCCTGCAGAGGCTTTCCCGACACGAGGAGAAACCGGATGCCATCCTCTCCTGCCTGTACCTGGAGTTCGTCGCCGCGATCGAACAGCACCAGCGATCGGTTGTCCACCTCTGTCGGCGGAGTCGTGTCCAACCACCCGACCGATTCAGTCGGCACTGCAAGGGGACCAGAGGCGTTGCAGAATTTTCCGCTACCCGCAAAAACGTAGGCGAATGCGTGTCGTGTCGTTTCAACCGGAAGTGTCTTTCTTTTTCCAGGAGGCACTGACACATCCAGATAAATCGGATCGGCCGCGATGCCGTCGACGGGGCCGTTCATCCCCCAGAAGCTTCCGCATATCACTCGAACATGAGTGCCGTCGTCGTCCTTAGCCTCCGGAATGTCGGGCGCCTTCACCTCCTGGTATCGCGGTTCGGTCATCTTCAGCGATGAGGGAAGATTTCCCCATAGCTGGAATCCATGCATCCGCCCCGTTGCGTCCCCTTTGGGCATCTCCTGATGGATAATGCCTCGCCCGGCCGTCATCCATTGCACATCCCCGGCGCCGATCGCCCCCCGATTCCCCATGCTGTCCCCGTGATCGACTGTCCCCGCAAGCACGTAAGTGATCGTCTCGATGCCCCGGTGAGGGTGCCACGGGAAACCGGCCAAGTAGTCTTCCGGAATGTCATTGCGGAAATCGTCGAGAAGGAGAAACGGATCGAAGTCCGTCGTATCACCAAAGCCGAACGCGCGCCGCAAATGCACGCCCGCGCCCTCGAGCGCCGGCTTGGACTTGGCGATCCGTCTCACAGGTCGAATAGACATAGTGCCTCCACGGAGAGTCTACCCTGTTTCCCACAGCATCGGCGGAGCACCGGACGTGCTAGCATGTCGGGCATGAACCAGGCGGATACCCGGCGGAATTGGATGAAAGGAGTGGCCGCTACGACCGGCGCTGTCATGAACTCAGTTAGCGCCGCCGAGCCTTCTCGGCCAAATATCCTGTACCTGCATTCGCATGACACAGGCCGCTATATTCAACCCTACGGCCATGAGGTTCCCGCTCCGAACCTGCAAAGGCTCGCGAGTGAAGGTGTGTTGTTCCGGCAGGCTTTCGATGCGGCGCCGACGTGCTCTCCCAGTCGCGCCAGCTTGCTTACCGGACACTGTCCGCACAATAACGGCATGCTCGGGCTTGCCCACCGCGGTTTTGTGCTGAACGATTACAAACAGCACCTCGCCCATACCCTCCGCCCGCATGGGTATGAATCAGTTCTTGCCGGCATTCAGCACATCGCGATGGACCCGGCGACTATCGGCTATGATCAGGTGCTCGCGTCGCCATCCTTTCGCAAAGTTCCGCAGACACGCGGCGTCCGGCGGACCGACATTATCGAGTCGGCCGTCCGCTACTTGAAAGGGCGTCCGAAACGGCCGTTTTTCCTCGATGTTGGCTTCTTTGAAACACACCGCGAGTTCCCCCAACCGGGCCCGCAGGAAGATCCGCGGTTCTGTCAACCTCCCGCCCCTGTTCCGGATACTCCAGATACTCGAAAAGATATGGCGGCGTACAAAGCGAGCGCCAGGCTTCTTGACGAAGCGTACGGAAACATCCTCACAGCCCTCGAATCCAGCGGTCTAGCCGCAAATACGCTCGTCATCTGCACCACGGACCACGGCGTTGCGTTTCCGGGGATGAAGTGCAACCTGACGGCGCACGGGACAGGCGTATCTTTGATCATGCGAGGGCCCTCCGGCTTCAGCGGCGGGAAGGTCTCGAACGCGATGGTTTCGCAGCTCGATTTGTATCCCACCATCTGCGAACTCCTGAACATCGAGAAGCCGCAGTGGCTGCAGGGCAAGTCGCTGATGCCGCTAATGCGCGGAGAAACAGCGGAGATCCACGACGAAATCTTTGCCGAGGTGAACTACCACGCTGCCTACGAGCCGAAGCGAGCCGCTCGCACCCAACAGTTCAATTACATCCGCCACTTCGGCGAGCGCACCCGCCCTGTGCTGCCGAACTGCGACGATAGCCCCAGTAAAGACGTTTGGCTCAAGAATGGCTGGAGCGATCACATGGTCCCGCGCGAACTCCTCTTCGACACGGTCTTCGATCCGAACGAGACAAACAACCTGGCGAACGACCCGGCTTATGCGAAGGCTCTCACGGAGATGCGCGGCCGGCTCGATTCGTGGATGCAACGAACGAACGACCCGCTGCTCCACGGGCCCGTGAAAGCTCCTCCGGACGCGGTGGTGAATGATCCGGATGGCATCTCACCAAAAGAGAAGACCCGGCCTGTATAGTCGCAGAGAAATCAGAACACGAGTTTCACGGCAAGCTGCACAACGCGCGCAGGCAAAGTGCTGTTGATCACTCCGGCCTGTGCGATTCCGATGGTCGCGTTTGGCGCATTGAAATTTGCCCGGTTAAAGGCATTGAAGGCCTCGCCGCGAACGTTTAAGCCGAACCGCTCCGTGAGTTGGAACGCGCGCACTACACTGAGATCGACACTAAAGTAGCCCGGCCCGTTGAGAATTCCCGTACCGGAATTCCCGAACGCATACAGACCCGGAGCAACGAAGGCACTCGTATCAAACCAGCGCGTAATACTTCTTTGTTCAGGCGGAAGATTGCCGTCTGCAATGCGGTTCGGACGCTGTGTTCCTCCGCCCGCCGAGTTAGAGACGTTCGTTCCCAGCACAGGCGTAAAGTGGCCGCCCGAATGTGCGCTCCAGATTCCACTGATATCCCAGTTGCCGAGTATCGCTCCGGGCACGCCCCGGTTGAGGTGTGCGCGCTTGTGCCCGAACGGCAGTTGATAAACATGATTCACCGCGAGGACGTGCGTATAGTCGTCCGGTACGGGTCCCCAATTACAAGCCACGCATGCGTGATTCTGGATGTCGCCATTGCCGCCACCGTTCACGAGACCAACATCGGATAGATAACCCGCATACGTGTACGACATTCCGAACAGAAGTCCTTTGGAGAAGCGTTTCTCCAGGCGCACCTGCAACGACTCATACTTTGAATCGCCGGAATTGGTCCTATAACTCACGTTCACCAGGTTTGGATTGATCGCGTAATAAGGCCGTCTCGGCCCTTGTCCCCCCGGCCCTGGGACTGACTGATTCAGATTCAAGGAATTTACCAGGATTCGCTCTCCGCGCGTACCGACGTACGCGACATCGAGCATAAGATTGGACCGCAATTCCCGTTGAACACCGAAGCTCCACTGCAGCACTTCCGTCTGGCGCAGGCGCTGGTCCCAAACGTTGAAACTGCCCGTCGAGAGCGCGACAGGGTCCTTGATGTCCGGCGGCACCGGAGGCGGCAAGCCGGCGCTCAACGTAATCGGCGGTGCGCCGTTGATGTTGGTCGAGACGACCTGGTTGAAGAAGTAAGGCGGATTCTTGTAAAGCTGTGCGCCTCCCGCATCCATGTTGACGTAGGAGACGCCGAAACCGGACCGCACAACTGTCTTGCGGTCAGACGTAAGCGCGTACGTCGCGCCGATGCGCGGCCCCGGCGTATTGAGATCGAAGTTCCGCAGCCGCCGGTCATTGCCATTCATGCCTGCGACCATCAGTTGCCCGGTTTGAACGTTCAGGTTCGACCAGTGATTGTGAACGTCGTACGGCGGCGCATCCACTTCCCAGCGGAACCCGAGTTCCACGGTCAACCGGTCCGTGGCACGCCAGGAGTCTTGAATGTAAGGAGCGAATGTCCAGCGGCGCATGCCGAAAGTTCCGTTGAGAATGTTGCGATTGACGGAGGCTGGAGCGCCGAGCGCGAAATCCGCCAGGGCTGTTTGCGACCCCGTCGTATCCACCTGACGCGTAAACTGCCCGTTGAAATCGTACGCGCCTCGCGTCGGAAATGCCGAAAACCCATTGAACCTGTGCCGCAGGAACAGTCCACCTGCTTTGATGGTGTGAGGTCCGCGGATGAGGCTGAGCGAAGAATCAGCTTGTAACGTGGTGATCTGGCTGTTTTCGGGATATGTCGAGTTGTCGCCGAGCACCTGGAATCCCGTGATGGTCAGGCCCGGCAGGCCGCCCGACTGATCATTGATGTTGATTCCCGGAATGCCGAGCAAAGTCGCACTCGAAAAGCCACTCCCAAGAGGCGTGATCCGCGCATTCCAGCGGACCACACCAAAATGCGTCTCACTGACCGTGTTCGGATTCAGCACCTTTGTGTATCCAAGCGTGGCCGACTGGTTCCGAAGAGGCGTCCTCATCCCCTGCGTGTTTGTTGCGAGATAAGGGCCTATACCGGCATCCGCCGGCGCAGGCACGGCTCCGGGTACTACTTGCATGCTGCTGTCGTAGCCGTAGCGGAAGAACAGACGGTCCGAAGCACCGGCGTTCTGGTCCACGCGAACATCAAACTGGTCCGTGTCCTGGGTCAGCGCCGGGTTGTAAGTGAAGTTGTTCGTCGCAGCGGCGGAGATCGGATTGGGCAGCAGACGCATGATCTTCACAGCCGCGGGGTCCAGCAGCGAAGCGGGAATTCGGTTATTCGCGAAGGCTGTCCTCACGGTCTGGCCAGCAGGTCCGGCAGCCGTGGCGAAGGGGTTGTAGATCGGAGATCCGAGCGCGCTGAAATCGCCCGTGATCACCATCTGTCTCTGCGCGAGCGTCGGCATCGTCGTCGTGATCGACTGTGGCTGTGAGAGCCGGATCCCCTGGTAGTCGGCGAAGAAGAAGGTCTTGTTCCGGACAACCGGACCGCCGAACGTGGCACCGAATTCGTTCCGCCGGAATGGAGGCCGGTTTACCCCCTGCCGGTTGTTGAAGAACGTGTTCGCGTTCAGCTTGTCATTCCTCAGAAACTCCCAGGCGCTGCCATGAAACTGATTCGTCCCCGACTTCGTGGCGACGGCAGTGACCGCTCCGGCGGATTCACCGAATTCCGCGCTGTAATTGCTCGTCATTACCCGGTACTCCTGAATCGAGTCCACAATCGGAACCATCACCAGTGTGTTCAGCCAGAGATTGCGATTGTAGATCCCGTCAACCAAATAGCTGTTGGCCTGCGGAATGGAACCATTCACGCTATAGTTCGCGCCGGCACGCATCGCGTACGGACTACCGCCTTCCGTCAGATTCGAAGAGGCGCCGGTATGCGCGCCGGGACTGAGGACCACCAGATTCGTGAAATCGCGGCTCACGAGAGGAAGACTTACGATCTGTTGGCTGGCCACCAGGTTCGAAACCGCGGCGCTTTGCGATTCCAGCAGCGGCGCACTGGCCGTAACGGAAACGCTCTGGGCTTCGCTCCCCACCGTGAGTTCCAGATTCAAGTCGACCGTGCTCGCTGCGGTGACCTCGACGCCGCTCCGCTCCAACTTCTGGAAACCAGGATGACTGACCGAAACCGTGTAGGCCCCGGGCGGGATCGATGGAATTACATACTGCCCGCTCACATTCGTGGCGGCCATCCGTGTGAACTGAGTGCCCGTGTTGACCGCGGTGACTTGCGCGCCTTCGATGGCCGCGCCACTTTGATCTGTCACGATTCCCACGATAGTGGCAGTGTTTTGACCGTAAAGCGACAATGCGAGTAGCGATACGGCCAGGAATCGAAAATATCGTGCCATCGCTTAGTTCCTTCCTGCTTCGGGCGGCGTGTACCAGGAGAACAACTTCGACTTCAGCCGTTCCACGGTAGAGGCGTGTGCGGCTTCAGAGGCGAGATTCTTGAGCTCGCCTGGATCATTGCGCAGGTCATAGAGCTCGGGAATGTCGTGAGACCAGTACGTATATTTGTAGTCGCCGTCGCGGATCAGGTATTTCGCATTCGGGGTGCGGAGGGCGTACTCGGCGAATACGGGAGCATCGCGCCGCGACCACGGGCTATGTAGCAGCGGCACCAAACTGTCCTCGTCAAGTTTGCCCGGCACCGATACGCCGCACAGTTCTGAAAGCGTCGCAAGAAGCCCAACTTGACTGACAGGAGTGCGGCACACGCCCGCGTCGAACATTCCCGGCGCTCTCACCATCAGAGGAACTCCGCAGGATGCCTCATAGAACTGAAATTTCTGCCACAGCCCGTGTTCCCCCAGCATCTCGCCGTGATCGGATGTATAGACCACGATCGTGTCCTCCTCAAGACCCAAATCGCGCAACGCGCGAAGCACCACGCCGGCCGAATCATCCATCTGCGCGAGATTCGCATAGTAGTAGGCCATGCGCTTGCGCGCTTGCTCCACGGTCTTCAGTTCCGGGGTGGGCGCATTGCGCTCGATGGATCGGCGGACTTCAGCAGGAACACGAGATAGATCCACTCTGCCCCACGTGCCAGGCAGTCGCATATCCTGCTCTCGAAAAAGATTTGCGAAGCGTTGCGAAGGCATGAATGGATCGTGAGGCTTCAGGAAGGACGTCACAAGAAAGAAAGGCTCCTGGCCCCTGAACTTTTGCAGGAACCGCACGGTCTCACGAGCCACGAAGCTCTCGAAATGATCTACTTCCGGAATCTTCGAAACACGACCAACGTGAACCGGGCCCTCGCGATCATCCAGATCGCGCGCATTTCGCCAAGGGTCGCCGGCATCACGCCATAAGTCGTCGATCTGCGGCATACCGGAACCCGAATTCGGGCGGCTCAACTCGTCTGCATACAGTTTCGTCTTTGGGCCCAGGTACTGATACCAGTCGTTGAAATCCAACCGGTAGTCGAAGCCATGAGTCTGTGCGTCGACAAAATGCATCTTCCCGATCAGTCCGGTGGTGTATCCCGCTCGCTCGAAGTGGTGCGCAATGGTCTTGTGTTGAATGGGCCAGGGCGTCGCATTGTTCCAGGTCTGATGGTTGTGCGTGTACAAACCAGTTAGCAGCGATGCGCGCGATGGTGTACACACCGGATTGCTACAGTACGCATCCGTGAAGCGGATCGACTCTCGTCCAAGCGCATCGAGATTCGGAGTCCTTGCGACACGGTCGCCGGCTATGCCCAGGCAGTCTCGCTTGTGCTGGTCAGACATGATCAGCAGCACATTCTTGCGGGCCGGAGCACCTCGAAGGAGTTGGCGCTGGCCGGCGATGGCGGCACTCCCCGCCGAAATAAAGCCCCGGCGTGTCATAGGCGATCCCGGTCCGGGCTGTGGGCGGGGCCCGGCTGCACGGGAAAATCCGCACTGCCGGTGCGAGCTGTGGCGAAAAGGCGCCGTGCCTCCGCAACGCGATCTGGAGCACTCGAGGCGAGGTTCGTCCGCTCCGAGGGATCGTCTTTGAGATTGTAGAGTTCGATGGGACCATCCTTGCCAAATCGGATCGCCTTCCAATCACCGAACCGGATCGCCTGGTTAAAGCCGCCTTCGTGAAACTCCCAGTAGAGCGGCCGCGAGCGGTTTTGACGCCGCCCCTGAAGGGCAGGTGCGAATGATTCGCCATCGGTGTTCGCCGGCGCCGGACGTCCTGCCAGGTCCGCGGCGGTCGGCAGGAAATCCCAAAACGCAATTACCTGGTCCGAAACCACGCCGGCCGGCACGTGCCCTGGCCATGAGGCAAGAAACGGAACGCGAATGCCGCCCTCGTAGAGGTCCCGTTTGATCCCGCGTAAAGCGCCGTGCGAGTGGAAGAACTCCGAATCGTGGCCCCCTTCGCGGTGGGCGCCATTGTCGCTGGTGAAGATGACAAGCGTATTCCGTTCCGCGCCGAGGTCGTGCAGCTTCGCGGCGAGCCTTCCGACATGGGTGTCCAGGCGGCTAATCATCGCCGCAAACGCCCGCTCCTGTGGCGGCCAGGGTTTATCGGCGTACACGCCCAGGTCCGGCACCTCCATGCCGTTACCGGTGTCACGCCCAAGCTCGTTATTGGTATGCGGGATGGTGGATGCATAGTAAAGGAAGAACGGCTGCCCGGGCGAACGGTCCAGGAATTTCAGCGCGCGGTCAAGAAACAGGTCCGGAGCGTACTGGCGGCTCCTGGTCCCGAAGTTCGCAGCAAGTGTAACATCGCGCTGATTGTCCCAGAGTTGATGCGGAAAGTACGTGTGCGCCTGTTGCTGTGTGTGATAGCCGAAGAACTCATCAAAGCCCTTCAGATTCGGAATGCCGGCCGTGCCGTTAAAGCCTAAGCCCCATTTTCCAAAGAGTCCGGTGCGGTACCCGGCTCCCTGCAGCAGTTCTGCAACAGTGTGGTCTTCCGCCTGAAGTGGCACCTCTGGATGGCGGTTCCCGCGAATACGCCCGTGGCCGGAATGCAGCCCGGTCATCAGTGCGCAACGCGACGGCGCACAGACGGTGCTGCCCGCATACGCCTGCGTAAAACGGGTGCCGCTCCGTGCGAGGCGATCGATGTTCGGCGTCGAAATACGTTCCTGGCCGTAACAGCCGAGGTCGCCATAACCGAGGTCGTCAGCAAGGATGAAGACGATATTGGGCGGCGCAGATTGTGCTGCCAGCGGCGCCGCCGCAAGCGTAGTGAGAAAGTGTCGACGGTTCAAGGTCATGCTCTTCCGTTCCTCAAGAATCAACCCCGGCCTACGTACGGCATCTTGGTTGCCATCAGGGTCATGAACTGGACGTTCGCATCCAGCGGCAATTCGGCCATATAGAGCACCGCGTCGGCTACGTGGCCTACATTCATTCTGGGCTCGACCATCATGGTCCCGTTTGCCTGCGGCACGCCGTGCTGCATCCGTTCGGTCATCTCAGTGGCGGCGTTGCCAATGTCGATTTGGCTGACGGCTATGTCGTACTTACGGCAGTCCAACGAAAGGCTCTTTGTCAAGCCCGTGATGGCGTGCTTGGTCGCCGTATAGGGCGCGGAATTCGGGCGCGGAGCAGTGGCGGATATGGAACCGTTATTGATGATGCGCCCGCCACGCGGGTCCTGCTCTTTCATCAGGCGAATCGCGGCCTGCGCACACAGAAAGGAGCCGGTCAGGTTCACCGCCACCACCGCGTCCCATTGCTCGTACGTCAAATCCTCAATAGGGACGGCGGGTGCTCCCATGCCAGCGTTGTTGAATAGCACATCGAGGCGGCCGAATTCATCGCTGCATCGCGCAAACAAGGCGCGCACGGAATCGGGCATGGCTATATCAGACGGAACGGGAATCATTCGGCCGCCTTCAGCCGATGCCATTTCGGAAGTACGTTCCAACTCTGCCGGCCGCCGGCCGGCGAGCACTACCGAATAGCCCGCCGATTGCAGTCTCAACGCTACGGCGCGGCCGATGCCACTGCCGGCACCAGTTACCAGGGCGATCTTGTCATTCACCTTCGGGATTGTAACAAGGGCATTCGGAAATCGCGAGTTCGGCTCGCAGCTACCAATCGAGACGCGACCAGAACGCGCCGCCCGAGCATACGCCCTGGACTGGTCTGGTTTCAAATTGCAGAATGCCTTGCGGGAGCTCAGGCAGTTGGATTACGCGATCGGCGTGTCCCAACGATAACACCTGCTGCATCACGACGCGTTTCGAATCGGTTCCGGCGGCTACGTGCGTGACGGTGAATTCGACTGTTGTTTGCCGTTCTTCGCATCCCTTTTGCTTAATCAGACCGAAGCGGAGATTCATTACTCTGCGCTTTCCATCGAAAACGATTTGACCCGCAGAGGGCGCGCTGACCTGCAGACGGACCTCGTCGCCCTCGACCTTCCACTCCGGCGCGGCTAGGGATGCGTTCAGTCCCGCCATGGACCTGACATTGCCTGCCAGTTGGACGAGTTGCTCTGAAACGGCTCGCGACGTTGAGCGTGAAGGGATGTCGAGGCCGTATAGCCTCACCGAGATGGCGGGAGAGTAGAAGAAACTGCTGAACGAACCGGAATCGAAATCGACGCGCGATACGGGCCGCGAAATCGGACGGCCCGCCTCTCCCATATAAAGTGCGGCGAAAGAAACGAGATCGTCGACTACAGGAGACAGCAGGAACCCGGAAGAAGCGACGAGCGGAGTGAAGCGATATTCCGTCTCCTTGCCTCCTGACGTGATTCGCATGCTGACCGGCTTCGGTCTCAGGAGAAATGCAAGAAGGGTGTTTCCTGGACGTGAGTAAATGTCCACTTCGGCCCAAACCGCTGTCGCGGTAGAAGGCGGGACCTCCAATTCTTCGCCCCAGGAAATCTCTTTCCGCAGGAGGGGAGTCGACCGGATCTCGAATGGCCGCGCAACTTTTGAGAGGAGAAGGAATGTTCCAGACGTGCCGGCGGGACCGTAGTTGGCAAGTAGCGAGCGCCAAGCGAGATTGTCCATCATGCTTGGGTAACGATCGTCGATGGCCAACGGGTCAATAAATACAAATTCCGGCGCCTTTGCACTTTGAAAGAACTCTGCGTTGCGGCGCGCGTGGTGATCGTTCAGTACGGTATAGCTTTGCGGGATGGGCCTGGGCCGGTAGTCCAGCCCATTTACCATCACGCGGAAGATGTCCCAAGGGAGAATATCGACGCTGCCCGGAGGCGGAGTCAAAGGATACTTCGCCTGCCATGCAGCGACTTCCTTTTGGTACGCTTGCTGCCTTGCGCCGCTGCCGGCGAAGGCCATTGGTAATTCGCGAACCTCGGTCCGGACGCGTACGAGCTTCTTCCAAAAGTCGCCGGACTTGATCAGAGTCAACCCGAAGAACAGTAGTTCGGCCGCGACAAGGAGAGAGATCAACGCGACCGCTGGTAACCGAACCCAAGTGTTCCAGTGCGGGCGTGCAAATTCGACGTTGCTGCTGCCGTAAGGAAGATGCCGGGAGAATAGAGCAGTCAGCAGAACGGAGGCGGGCAAGGCAGCGTTCATCATCCCCATCCACATATGCTCCCCATCCTGCCGGAGGAACGATTCCTTGAAGCCGATAAAAAAGTAAGCCGCAACCCAAGCGGCGCCTGGGAGGCCGCTCCAACGCCGTGAATATAGGATTGTGAAGAGGTAAAGAAGCGGCATCGCTACACATAGCAAAGCTCCCATGAGCAAGGGTGTGAGGCTGCCACTCTTGTACATCGCGTAGCTGTGAGAGGACGCGAGCCTCATCGCTTCCAACAGATAGGGCCAGAACGATTCCGGGCGCTGCTTCGCCGCAAGGAAGAATGCCGCGTAAAGAGACACGAGCGCGATTGCCAGCCACGGGAACCGCTTCCGGACAAGGATGGCGTGTGCGGCGAAGATCAGCAGCAGCATCGCCAAGAGTGGAACTGCCGTCATTTTGACGTGCGCCGCGAGTGCGCCTGCCGGGACGATTGAGGCGATTACCCAGGTTCGGAGACGGTCATGGGGGAGTTCGACCGCTACGGCAAAAAGAACGAATGATAGAAAACTTGGGGGGTCAGCCAGCGTGAGGACGAGGAACAGACACCCCCAACGCAGGATACGGCTATTTGGAAAGCAGCGGAAAGCGAGCAGCGAAACTCCGGCCGCCATACCGATGGCGAGAATGAGACGCCCCACCACAAGCCATGGGTAGATGGCCGGATTCCCTCTGGGTTGCGCCAGAAATCCCCAGGGCCCGTACGTGAAGACCATGTCCGTGCCGAACTGGATGCCTTGAAGAAACCGCTCGACCAGCGCGGACTCCCATGAAGAATCGAGATCAGGGGCGAGGTGAGCGGGTTGCGGAAGTACGTAAAAGATTAGAAGGAAAACGAAAGCACAACCCAC
Organism: uncultured Solibacteraceae bacterium; assembly: GCA_964464925.1. GTDB lineage: Bacteria > Acidobacteriota > Terriglobia > Bryobacterales > Bryobacteraceae > CAYXLI01. The sequence goes on from CAYXLI010000061.1 coordinate 14,671, forward strand.
TGCAAGCAGGAGATCACGGCCACTCCGCGGAGCCACATGAGCAGTATCGTCCATAGCGGTGCCCCGTGCGCTGTTCTGGGCCATGGGTCTTTCATGATATCTGATGGGGCGGCCGCAGACAGTCCGCAAACGGCTCGGATATATTCAGTTTTTGAAGAGCAGTGAGGCGTTCCGCCTCTGGTGAATGGTTCGGGGCCGCAGTGTTCGGTTGTTAGAGGTTCAGTTCGGTCTTCTGCAGGCCCGCGAGGTGGGCGATCTTGCGGTCCGTGCTTTCGAAGAAGCGCCTGGTGGAGAGTTCTTCGAATTTCAGTTGCTCGGCGAGGATGG
>CAYXLI010000062.1:0-13669 GCA_964464925.1 uncultured Solibacteraceae bacterium
TGGGGCCTTTGGACAGGGCTCCGTTGCGGCGATTCGCCTCGATTTTCCGTTGTGAAGACATGATTCGATACACCTTTCTCTAGCGTGATGGTCGCAGGAGGGGTGTTCTGTTTTTGGGGAGAACGGTGGGTAAGTGGAAGAAAAGAGAGCAAATCGAGTTGGAGGAGGTTTGTGACCGCTAAGGATGGCTGGCTTGAGACTGGCGTCTGTGTGCGATCACGCCGTCAGTCTTACGGCTCATATCCGCATATTTATTCGATTCCTTTTGTGCAGTTTGCCTGTTCTCGGTCCGCATAATGAGGATTTCTGCACAAAAGCCTATTGACCAGGTACAAAGGTTTCAGGACTCTTTAGCTTCGCCTTAATCGAGTATTTTCCTCTCCGATTTACGCCGGGCTCCCCGGCGGCCAATGGCCAGTTTTGTTTCCGGGCGGAGCGTGGATATTCCCGCTACGCCGAAGGAGTTGTGTTGTATTTAGGAGCAATATGAGGCTAATTTCGCAAGTTGCGTGCATTTCGATTCTCCTCGCGATGGGCGCCGGCAATGTTATAGCCCAAGTCCCTCAGCCCACCATCCATGTGCATGAGCGGCTATTGTGCGTGGTTCCGCTGGTTGGGGCAGGAAGCTGGGCCGATCCGAAGCGGCCGTTATTTGCTCCACGGAATCCGTCCAGCTCAGGAATTCTCGGTTATTCCTTCGTGACCAGCGACGACGGCAAGTACGCCATCGCTGAATTTATAGGGAAAACGCCGGCTGCCTTCGCCGCGTTGAAGGGCGACCCTGGCGTCCTCGTGGCCTTTGAGAAGAAGAAGAGCAAGAAAGAGGATGTCGAGAAAGAGCTGAAGAAGTACAAGAAGGATTTTGATTATACGAAGCTGGCTGCGAGGTTGCCGTGAGAACATATTTTTCTGCAGCATTGCTGGTGGCCGTCATGGCCGGGATGATCCCGACTGTTAAAGCCCAATATGCCCCATACTTCACAGATCCTTTGACTTCGATCGATACGACGAAGTGGTACTCCAATGGCTCGCTCAGCGCCGATAGTTCGGGGCTGACGAGCAGCGCCACAGGCGGGGGCTCATTAATTTCCCAGGTACCAGTCCCTACCTACCGGAACGGTGTACCTTATTACGAAGTTCGCGGAACACTGAACATCCAACAGTCCGGCGGGGCCTGGACCTTCTACCTGCATGCAAGTAACGACGCGCTGGCGGGACCGAATGCAAGCGGCAGTTTTTACGCAGTCGAGTTTTCGGATCCGTCTGTGTCGGGAGGCGTCTGCAGTTCCATTACCCTGACTGTTTACAAACGGGTAAACGGGGTGGTCACCCAAATGATGACCGGCCAGATTCCATGCCATAACGGGATGGTTGCGAGAGCCGTAATCGGCAACTCCAATCAAATAGCCGTATATGCGGACGATCTCTGGTATTACTGGGCACAGGATCAGGATCTGCAGAGTGGGCAACCGGGAGTAGGAGTACGGAATCTTCCCGCGGCGAACACGATGACGGCGGCGCAACTGGGGCCGAACGATATGGATCCGCCGCCCCCAATTGACCCCGCGACGGTATCGGTGTCCCCGTTTCCGAACCGGGTGGAGATGCAGTGGAAAGGTATCGTGGATGCGCCGAACGGGACAGGTGTGATGATGTACCAGGTACAGCGCAACGGATCGTTTCTGGTTAACTCCCGCGGCATGCCAGGATTGGTCGATCCTTCGGCTCTGCCGGGGCAGACGTACCAGTACACAATCTATGCCGCTGATTATCACTTCAACTGGGCAAGTCCGGTGACGATCACGGTCAAGACACCACCGGCAGGCGCGATCGATCCAAGGCAGGTGGGAGTACGGCCCAACGGCACCTATTGGGGAGGAGCGGGCGAGCAGATTGACATGCGCTCCGGAAACCTGAATTTTACGATTCCGCTGCTGCGGCCCCAGGGACGCGGCGGCTGGAGCGTGCCGGTGATGCTGAGTTATAACTCGCAGAACTGGAGACAAGATGATGGCCAGTCAGTCTGGAAGATGGGTAAGGACAGCGGGTACGGATTCGGATGGAAGCTGCAGGCGGGATCACTGACGCCGATCTATCGTGATTACTGGAATATCGCGTTGTACGTCTTCACGGACGCGACTGGGGCCGAGTACCGATTGGACACGGTGAGTCCGAGCGGAGTTTGGACTTCGAAAGAATCCGTTTACGTGTCGTATGACCCGGGCGCAAACAAGTTGTACTTCCGGGACGGTACGAACTGGACAATGGGATCGGCGAGCGGCGGAACAGAAGAAGATGCGGGAACCCTGTATCCAACGGTGATGCAGGACACGAACGGCAACCAGATCTTCTTCCGGTATAACGCGGGTCTGGGCCTGCCGGGGCCGAATACGAGTTCTCGAATCTCGGAGATCGAAGACGTGCGAGCAGTCGGAGCGCCGGGGTCGTATAAGACGTACGCGTTCACCTATGGGGCGACGTACGGGGGCGATCCCATCCCGCACCTGACCGGAATCAACGATTTGCTGGGATCCGGGGAAGGCTACTCCATGTCCTACTTCGGGAACCAGCCGCAGCGCGATCCATTTACGGGTGCGGTGTGGGGCAACCCGCAGCAGACCGTAGCGCTCATTTACGACCTGGTGAGGAACGGCAACACAAATCAGAAGTATCACTTCGATTATTCCTCTCCCGGCTGGGAGATGAGCAAGGTCACGTATCCGAACCTGGGATACACGCGGTGGACCTACAATACAGCAACTTTCACGCAGCCGAGCAACCCCACTGGGCCGGGGCGATCGATTCGAGAAGTGAACTACCGCTACATCGCCTATTCGGCGGGAGCGGCGGAGAAGACATTCCAATTGGAACGCGATGGCGGGGACACGACCAACGGGCGGTTCGTGCACTGGAAGGCGCGGGTGCATGATGTTGCCGCAGGCACGCTGCTGACGCCCAACAATCAGGGTGACGTGATGAAGGTCTGGTTGTTCAACTATGATCCGAACGTGTGGAATATCGGTCTTCCCTATCAGCTTGTGGAGAAGGCGGCGACGGCGTCCTACTATCACCACTACTACGACTACACCTGGGCGCAGGAGACGAACACCGGGAACACTTATCTTTCTGCGCTGCAGGAAAACTTCGATATGACGGCGGCCACTTGGCCGAAAGGGTCTGCCGCGAAGCGCACCGAGCAGACGATCGATGCGAACGGGAACGTTCTGACGACGAAGCTCTACGACTTTGCTCCTGGCTCGTCCGATCCGCAGACCACACCGAGCCGCACCTACACGAACACGTACCTCACCGATCCGGCTTACACATCCCGGTACATCCTGAACCGGCTGGTCAGCACCCAGCTGTTCGACGGCAGTACAACGTTGACGCTGGTGACGAATTCCTATGACAACTACGGCGGTTCGTTGTTCCCCGTTCCGAGCGGGGCGCGGGAGCACGACGATGCGAACTATGGAACGACTTTTTATCTGAGGGGGAATCTAACTTCGCGCGCTCAGTTCGGAGTCACGACCAATCTGACCTACGATGCGACAGGAGCGGTGCAGAACGGGAGCGACACAACGGGCAAGACGTTCTCGGCGACGGCACTGCCGGCGACGAACTATGCGGCGCCGTCCTCGATTACGGCGAATAATCTCAGCACGAGCCTGAACTGGAATGGCGCACTGCAATTGACGCAGGAGACAGGGCCTAACGGCGACAGCACGGGATTCTCGTATTTCGGAGATGGGCGGACCTATCAGGTGAGTTCGCCATACGGGGCGCAGGGCAGCTATTCCTACGATGACGCAGCGCACACAAAGACGTTTACGGTCAATGGCCGAAGCTCCAAAACAACGTATGATGGTTTCGGGCGGGCCGTGAAAGTGGAGGTCGCGGACAGCACGGGCGTGAAGTCGGTGGTGGACACGCAGTACGATGCCTGCGGGTGCACGCCGATGGGCAAAGTAGTGGCCGTATCGCAGCCGCATGCATCTGGAGCGGCTCCGGTTTTCACGCAATACAAGTACGATGACCTGGGCAGAACGGTTTCGGTGATTGCAGCGGACGGAGCGAGTACCACTTCCTACGTTTACTTTGCGAACACGGTGAAGATCACGGATGCAAAAGGTAAATGGAAGAAGCTGACGATGGATGCGTTCGGGAACGTCATTCAGGTGGATGAGCCAAAGCCGGGCACGAACGGGGCGAGTCTTTATACAACAAACTACACCTATGATGTTTTAAACAGATTACGGCAGGTGACGATGCCGCGGGATGGCGTGACGCAAACGCGGACCTGGACGTATGACTCCACGTATCAATTGCTGAGCAGCACGAATCTGCCGGAGACGGGAGTGACGCAGTATTTTTACCGGACGACTGCGCCGAACAACGATCTGAAGCTGGATCATAAGATCGACGCCAAGGGGCAACGGACGGACTATGTATACGAGACGGGCCCGGCAAAACGCGTGATCCAAGTGAAGCACACGCCGGGCGGCTCGGAGGACGTGTGCCAGCAGGTGAACTATACGTATGACAGCAACCCGGTGTTGCCCTCGTTCGGGCAGAATCTGAGCGGGCGGCTGGCGATGGTGCAATATTTCATAGGGCCGCAGGGCACATCGTGTTCCACGGGCGCAGGCCAGGTAAGCGAGATGTACAGCTATCACGCGGGCGGCGCGATGCTGAACAAGAAATTCCGCTATCAGCGGCGCATTCAAACCATTGCAGACCTGGATGTGTCGATGGGGTACGACAATGAGGGGAGGATGTCGTCGCTGACGTATCCGAATGGCGGGCAAGCGGTGAGCTACTCGTATGATTCGCTCGGGCGGCTTGGCGGGATGACGGATGCGCTGAACAACCCCTTGGTTTCGGGTGTGCAGTATGGGCCCGCGAATGAGCTGCTGCAGATCTCGTGGGGAGCGACCGAGACGCGGACTTACAACGCGATGCTGCAGATGACACGGCTGCAGATCAGCACGAACAGCAAGTTGTTGGATGAGAGCTACAACTATCCGGCGGCTGGGTCGAACAACGGGCGGATCGATTCGAAGACCGATAACATCGCGGGCGAGACGGTGGCCTATACCTATGACGATTTGAACCGGCTGGTGTCGGCGACGGCGACGGGCGGGACGAGTCCGTGGGCGCGGTCGTGGAGCTATGACGGGTTTGGGAACCGGCTGACGCAGAACGTGGGCGGAGCCACCACTTACTTCACGTACAACGGGGTGAATCAGTTGACGGGGCTCGGCAACACGGCGAATTATTACCAGTACGATGCGAACGGAAACATGACAGGAGTGGGGCCGTTCGCGTCGATTCAGGCGTTCACGTTCGATGTGGAGAACCGCATGGCGTCGGCGCAATCGTCCTCGACGGCCGGATTCGATTCGTACGGATACGCGGCGGACAACAAACGGGTGTACAAGAAGCGCGGCGATGACGGGACCGAAGAGGTCTCCTTCTATCTCGGGAACAAGAAGCTGGGTGTGTACCAGGTGAACGACGATGGGTTCAACCCGTTCCAGTTCACGACGCTGAGCACGCAGTTGTGGTTTGGCGGGAAGAAGCTGGCGGTGCGTGACCGGCTGGGGTCCAAGGGCGGGTACTATCCGTTCGGGGAGGAGCGTGGTTCCGCGGTGCAGAATGATGATTCCTTCGCGACGTATTATCGGGATAAGACCACTGGGGTGGATTATGCGGATCAGAGGTATTACTCGGCGGCGATTGGTAGGTTCGTGACGCCGGATCCGGCCGGCACGGCCGCGGTGAATGTGCAGGATCCGACCACGTGGAACAACTACCTTTACGTTGGCGGCGATCCCATAAATCTTAATGACCCGACCGGTCTGGAGGGAAATCCTTACGACACCTGCATGATCAACGGCGTTACATACCCGTTCTCGTGCAGTGATATGGTCTCGGGGTTCAGGCCGCCCCCGAGACAAACAGCTTGGGACCGAACGCTCGCACGACTGAGCGCCGCCCAAGAGGGCCTCGCGGATCGGAGCACTGTTTCAGCGGACTGCCAGAAGGATCTGGATGCACTCTCGGTTGCAGCCGGGCAAGCGATCGATCTAGCAGCGATCCAGGATGCGCTGAGTAGGACGAGTTTCGAGAACGGCACGATATCGAAGCTTCCGGTTTCGGCGCTCTATGGGCCGGGTGCGGAGGCAGCAGGAGCTGCATTCCAAAGTCAGGAAGATGCGAAATACGGACCCGGGCAGACGATTTCAAACGAGTTTCGGCGTAATCCGGATGGACTGACAGCAGTCACCGTGCTGTTCGGGAGCACGATGTTCATCAATCCTGATCTCATCGGCAACAACCTCAATGGCAATATGGCTCTGCTGTTCCATGAGTCGCTTCACGAGTTGGGGCTAGTCGATTCTACGATTCAATCCGCCCTCGGCCTAACCGTAGACGACCAGAACACCAAGAACATCACCATCAAACTCCAAAAGGACTGCGTCACGGGGAAAGGAAACAGGTGAGGGTCTTCCGTTGGTGGGTGTTCGCATTGGGTGCAACGACTGGCTTGGCCGTGGCCCAGGCCGTCGTCCAGGACGTGGATTTTGCGAGCATCAAAATATCGATCTACACGACATTCGGAGAGCCTGTTTCGCGGGCGCAAGTCACACTGACTAGTATCGGCCCGAAAGAGACCTTCAGTGCGAGTGGCGGAGAGGCAAAATTCGATCGAATACCGTTTGGGCTATACGATCTGGATATCCGTCTTCCTGGATTCTTGCCGAGGAAGGAGCGAATCCGAATCTATCAACGTAATCTGGCGCTTCAAATCGGGCTCGAACTTGCGCCGACTCACGTCTATGAACGGCCCGAACTCACCGGGACCGTCAAATCCAGCGCCAAACTGCCTGCAGGTCTATGGGCGCGCCTAGTAGGTCTCTATACCAGCGACTTTGCCGAGAATGCTGTGGATAGTTCCGGGACATTCGAACTGGACGGCATGGCTCGAGGCAAATACCTGCTCATTGTTCTTCAGAAGGACACGGTGGTTGCCACGAAGCCTTTAGAGATTATGGGAGGCAAGCAGAGAATAGAAATCACGCTGGAACCGTAGAGAGTTCTAATCACGATCAATAATCTAATCGGCGATTTCACCCATGGCGACGTGAAGGCATCGGCTGTAACATTTTTGGGGGGCTCGCCGATCACGCCAGATGGTCGTGACGTCCCCAAGAGCCAAGCGAATCAGGCGCTCGTCAAGAAGAACTGCTTTTGAAATATGAAGCTACTGGCAATGATGTTTTGGCTTGGCATGGGAATGGTCCTTACTGGCGCCGAGGAGGCAGGACACGTTTACTCGGTCTGTGAATTGCTGGCGAACCCGCAACGGTTCAATGGCAGAACCATAAAGGTGCGGGGCATCGTCGAGGGCGGCATGGAAGGTTCCTGGCTGGAAAGCGACAATTGTCCCGAACGATTCTATGTGGGAGAGTATTCCCTACCCAAGGCGATTTCTCTTTCGTATCGATCCGAGTTTGGTGTCGCTGCGCCCAGGAATATGGCTCACATCGAACGTGTCGATCAGCAGATCCAAAAGAAGCTGCGAAAAATGAAATCTAGTGTTCTGCTGTTGACCCACACAGGAGTCTTTGAAGCTCGAACCGCCTGGAAATTGCTAAACAATGGTTCCGGAGACAAGCGGCTCTGGGGTTTTGGGCATCTCAATGGATTTCCTGCTCAATTGGTTATCATCGATATCGAAGATCCGTTGATCGTTCGAAAAAAGTGATGGCGCGCGGCGAGTTTTGTCTCCTCCGTGTTGCCGACAGGTGACTTTATCTCTGCACCAAGAAGCTGGGTGTGTACCAGATGAACGACGATGGGTTCAACCCGTTCCAGTTCACGACGCTGAGCACGCAGTTGTGGTTTGGCGGGAAGAAGCTGGCGGTGCGTGACCGGCTGGGGTCCAAGGGCGGGTACTATCCGTTCGGGGAGGAGCGTGGTTCCGCGGTGCAGAATGATGATTCCTTCGCGACGTATTATCGGGACAAGACCACTGGGGTGGATTATGCGGATCAGCGGTATTACTCGGGGGCGATTGGGAGGTTAGTGACGCCGGATCCGTATCGGGCCGGAACGGGATCAGGGATCCCTTCAAACCCACAGAGTTGGAACCGATACGCGTATGTCCTGAACGATCCCGTGAATTTTTTGGATCCGTTTGGGCTCGATGCCTGCACGTGGAATCCGGCCACTAATACGCTTAATTGCACTACCGATACAGGTGGCGGTGGCATCGGTGATGGAGGTCGTGGGCCGGGTCGCCCGGCGGGCCCGATCCCGAATGACCCTCCTCCGCTAACCGGTTTAGAAAGGAATGCCGTCCTCGACAATCTTCGGCGGCTTGTGAAAGAGGGAGTAGAGACCGACTGCAAGGCTCTAGCGGATTATCTAGACGCCGTCGCAGAACGCTTAGAGGGCAGCAAAACGGGGCCAAAGGCCATCAAAGTGGCTCTTGCTGCGCTTACACCGAACCAGTTTCCGGTGCCTTTTATTCCCGATGTAACGGGTAATAATAATTACAAAGCGCTTAACGACGGTAGTGTTGCAAGCGGCTTTGCGGCTCAGTTCCAAGATCAGATTCCGACTGCGGATCAGGCGCATCACTTTGCCGCATTTTTCCAGTTGGGATTTGCGTACGGCGCGGATGCCGCTGCCAAGGCAGCGGAATGGTGGGAAAAGTTAGAGGGAACGCCTGGTAATACTGGCGATATCAATTTAGGCAAGACGGCAGCCCTAATGGGGGCTTACGTAGTGTCAGGAGTTTTGCCGATTGATCAATTGGGAGAGACCATCCGATCCTTTCTTTGTAAATGATGATGGGAGAATGGAATGCTTCGGTCAATTTTCGTTCACGGTAACTTAGCTGAAGGAGGCACTGATCGCAGACTTATACGCAGGAGCTGCCGGCAACTGCAGAGCGTGCAACTCAGTACAGTAGTCCTCTGTAGCATTCTGTTCTACTCCTGCGGGTGGCAGAAGAAAGTAACATTTGAAGAGAAGAACACGCATTCCAGAGTGGAGATATACCAGCCATTCCCTATCAATGAGGCGGGCATCAGGGTGGTTCTGGTCGAGCATGATCACATCGTTCTATTACTTGAGAGGCGAGCGGACACGTTCCTTAGCTTTATTGACGTTTATTGGACACCGGACCGAAGGTCCGTCGCGGTGTATTCGTGTGGGTCAGGTGAGATTGCATACGATCTGAAAGCGCGAAAGCCAATACCCTTTTCGTCGCTAAGATCCGGTGTCGCCCAGCATATTCGCACCATGTATCAGCTTCCTGCGGACATCATCAGTGAGGATGCAGTATTTAGGTGGGCGTGCTTGGATGGCCAAGAGCAATTCCTGAAGCGTTACCCTGGGGCGGTTGCTTTTTAGAGATTCTGTCGTGAATGAGTCGGCGGGATGAGTCCGTGGTCCCGGTCGTGGAGGTATGACGGGTTTGGTCACCGGCTGACGCAGAACGTGGGCGGAGCCACTACTTACTTCACGTACAACGGGGTGAATCAGTTGACAGGGCTCGGCAACACGGCGAATTATTACCAGTACGACGCGAACGGGAACATGACGGGGGTGGGGCCGTTGGCATCGATTCAGGCTTTCACGTTCGATGTGGAGAACCGCATGGCATCGGCGCAATCGTCCTCGACGGCTGGTTTCGATTCGTACGGATATGCGGCGGACAACAAACGGGTGTACAAGAAGCGCGGCGATGACGGAACCGAAGAGGTTTCCTTCTATCTCGGGAACAAGAAGCTGGGGGTGTACCAGGTGAACGACGATGGGTTCAACCCGTTTCAGTTCACGACGCTGAGCACGCAGTTGTGGTTTGGCGGGAAGAAGCTGGCGGTGCGTGACCGGCTGGGGTCCAAGGGCGGGTACTATCCGTTCGGGGAGGAGCGTGGTTCCGCGGTGCAGAATGATGATTCCTTCGCGACGTATTATCGGGATAAGACCACTGGGGTGGATTATGCGGATCAGAGGTATTACTCGGCGGCGATGGGGAGGTTCTTGATGCCGGATCCGTATCGAGCTACGACGGGGTCCGTTAATAATCCTGCGGATCCCGGGAGTTGGAATCGCTACGCCTACGCGAGTAGTGATCCAGTCAACTATAACGATCCACAAGGACTAGACGCCTGCGCGGTTGGTACGGGTGAGAGAGTCGAATTTGTTGACTGCGCTGTGTTGGTGGCGTTCGTTCCGAACGGCCGTGGTGAGGGTGCGAACAACCACGACTCTGACTACTGGGAGCGACAACAGGACAGAGCGTACGGGCTTATGAATGATGTCTTCAAAAAAGCACTGGATGCCCTTAACAATAACACTGGTTGCCAAGCACTCTTTAGGGCACCCGATGGGTCACCACTGAAAGACCGCAACGGAAATGTGCTTGACCCATCGGCTATTCTTAACGGCATTCTCAATCCGGTTGACTATTCAACGGGCAATGTGAGGAACGTCGGCGTCACCATATCGTTTGACCAGTTTTCGTCGAAGTATGAAGATACATACGCGTTCACTGAGGGTCACGGATACAACATCGGCTGGAGTGGCACCTCCGCGACATCGGCGACCATGGACTTCAACATTCAATGGTGGAATAAGGGCGATGTAACGACCAGCGCAGTTGTGCTACTTCACGAACTTGGCCACGCGATTAACTTCCTAAGCCCATCGTGGTCGCCGTCTTCGGTGACGGGAATTCAGAATGACGGCTACAGTAGTGCGAAGAGCCTCGCGAATACCGATAAGGTTCTGGAAAGCTGCTTTCCGGTGCCGAAGTCATGAACACTTACCCTGAAAGGCGTGGGCTGATGTGCATATCGTTGCTGTTGGTAGGATGCACCCGCCTCGTCCACGATCCGGTCCCGCCGAACCTCAAAGCAGTTAGTACGTGTATCGAAGTCTACAATCGTGAGAACGACTTCAGGAAGACTCACGGGCACTACGCCGGGCTAGATGATCTCTCGCTTAAGTGGGACGACATGCCGCCCAGGGTCTCGGAAGTTCGTCGACGCGGAGGATATTACTTCCGCCTGCGCCTTCGAGGTGATAATTATATCCTTACCGCTGAGCCTGTGCGGTGGAGTGTCGACGGTCGAGAGTCGTTCTACATGGATCAGACCCGAATCATCCGGTACAGCCGAAGCAAGACCCCAGCCGGGCCTAATAGCCCGATCCGTGAACTCAAGTGACGTGTTTGTGGCCATATCAGATCGCACACAATCATGTTGATGGGATTAGCAATTGAACAGACTGATTTCGGCGGCGGCGACGGGCGGAGCGAGTCCGTGGACGGGGTCGTGGAGCTATGACGGATTTGGGAACAGGCTGACGCAGACCATCGGCGGCGCGACCACGTACTCCACCTACAACACGGCGATGAACCGGCTGACCGGGCTCGGCAACACGGCGAATTACTACCAGCACGATGCGAACGGGAACATGACGCAGATTGGCGTGTCACCGGCGCAAAGCTTCTCCTACGATGTGGAGAACCGCATGATGTGGGCGCAGGCGGGGACGCTGTATACCGAATATTATGGATACGCGGCGGACAACAAACGCGTGTACAAGAAGCGCGGGGATGATGCGACGGAGGAGGTTTCCTTCTATCTCGGAAACAAGAAGCTGGGTGCGTACCAGGTGAACGACGATGGGTATCCGCAGTTCCAGTTCACAACGCTGAGCACACAATTATGGTTCGGCGGGAAGAAGCTGGCGGTGCGCGACCGACTGGGGTCCAAGGGCGTATATTATCCGTTCGGGGAGGAGCGCGGTTCCGCGGTGCAGAACGATGATTCCTTTGCGACGTATTACCGGGATAAGACCACGGCGCTGGATTATGCGGACCAGCGGTATTACTCGGCTCTGACCGGTAGGTTCGTGACGCCGGATCCTTATCAGGCGAGTGGGGGCGTGGCGGAGCCTGGGTCGTGGAATCGGTATGCGTATGTGGAAGGGGATCCGGTGAATTTTGGGGATCCGCGGGGTCTTCTTCGTGAAGCCTGTCCGTTCCTGAGTTGTTCAGAAGGTGGCGATTTTACCGACGGCTGGGGTTCGGATAGTGGGGGTTGGTTTAGTGGCGCAGACACAGGTATAGGTAGTACGGATTCTCGAGGTGGCGCAGGCAGCGGTGGTAGCGCGTCGTTTCGGACAAGTAAGACTAGGGTCTACGATGCGATCTATAGTCACATCGCCAAGCTTGGAACTGAGTTAAGTTCAGACTGCCTCAGCGATCTCGGAAAATTCGGCATAGCACAGACGACGTTAACCTATAATGCAGCGCGTTTGAGACTAGGCGATATTACATCGAGCGGCGATCTTTGGAGCGGACTGTATCTATACTCAGCGTCTTACAGCGCAGCACTCCATGACCCCAAGAACGGCGACTTAACGATCGCGCAATGGTACAAGGCTCAGGGTGAACAGTCGCAACAGGTTCATGCGGCGACTGTCGCTTCCTCGGCGGTAAGCCGCAACGGTCCAGTAGTCTACATAGATCCGAGCTACTTTAACGGTGCAGCTAGCGAAGATGTCGCAGCAACCGTAATTCATGAACTGATACACGCCATTTCGGGCGCCTTTGATGATCAGATCCAGCTTAGATTATTTGGCCCGGCCGGCGTCAATCCGAAAGACACCAGTAACATCACTAAGAAACTGCGCGAGGACTGCATAAAGTGAAACGCACATTGATCGTGGTTGTCATGGGATGGAGTGCGCTGGTCAGCAGTATCTGGGCGCAGGAGTCGAACCCTACGTCGCATTCGACGGTTTGCGTTCAATTGCTCGACCCAGAAGGTTATCCGTTGAAAGAGGGAGTCACAACATTCTCGGCTGGGGCTCGTCGCTTCGATGTCAGGCCCGGATGTACGGACCAGATTCCATTCGGACTTTACACGCTCACAACAATCACTTCAGGCACGGCACTGGATGTCCGCACCCTATTCGTCGACCGACCGAAGATCTATTTGACAATCGGATTGCGTCTTGGTCTGGTAGGCGGGGTTGAGGGCGGCGGCGTTCCTGTGAAAGGGCGTCTATTGAGCAAGGATCGGTTTGCTTTCGGTGTGTGGCTGAGGCTGACCAACATCTTCACCGGGCAAAGTTTTGAAACTGTGCTGCGGCAGGATCGAACGTTCGATTTTGGGGGTGTACCACCAGGTCCATTTGTTCTGGTCTGTGTCTCCGGCCCCAAGGTGCTGGTTGTAAGACGATTGGATGTCTCACCCGCAGTAGAGAATGTCGGTATTGAGCTTGAACTCCAGCCGGACGTGACACTCAAACCTTGAGGGTACTTCCGAAAGAGCCCTTTGTTGACAGATCAGCAGGAACAGCAAGTTGTTGGATGAGAGCTACAACTATCCGGCGGCTGGGTCGAACAACGGGCGGATCGATTCGAAGACCGATAACATCGCGGGCGAGACGGTGGCCTATACCTATGACGATTTGAACCGGCTGGTGTCGGCGACGGCGACGGGCGGGACGAGTCCGTGGGCGCGGTCGTGGAGCTATGACGGGTTTGGGAACCGGCTGACGCAGAACGTGGGCGGAGCCACCACTTACTTCACGTACAACGGGGTGAATCAGTTGACAGGGCTCGGCAACACGGCGA
>CAYXLI010000063.1:0-12839 GCA_964464925.1 uncultured Solibacteraceae bacterium
TCCATCAAGTGCAGCGGTAGACCTGGCTTCCAGCCTCCGACCGGCTCGCACCGGATCTCCCCGGGTCGCGTATAAATCTTCATCTGCCGTTCCTCGCCCCCGTAGAGGAGGATGGAGTCCGGCAGGCGAACCGCGATGAAGTCCACTGGTTGCGAACTCACATCCGGCTGCACATTGTTCTTCACGCGCAAAGCTTTTAGCGCTTGCAAGTAATTGATCCTATGAAAGGTCCGCCCATCCGCATTCCAACCGACTACGTACGAACGCAGATCGTCGAGCGTGTTCGGCTCGCCCATTGCGCCCGGCGGAATCAGTTCTTCCATTTGGAAATCCGCAGCCAGCAGGCGCTCACGCGTCATCGAGAGTAAAGCCCCGAGTTTCCTGGCGTACTCGCTATATTCCCGGATATCATCCCGCGTTGTTTTCAGGACAGCGGCCTGTCTTCTCCACTGTGCGGAATCTCCCGCTGCACTCTCCTCGGGACTCCACTTCTTGCCTTTCGGTGCGGCCCCGAACTCAGGCGCAAGCTTTTGCTCGATGCCCCGTAAACGTGCGATCTCCGCATTCAGATCCTTCAAAGCCGCCTGCCAAGGACCGCGCTGCGTATCCAGGATTTGAAGGAATAGATCGGCGTAAAGGGCTCGTGTTGCGCCTCCGCGCGAGATCTGTTGTAAACACAGGTGCAACTGATTCAGCGCGTTATTTCGGAAGTGCACGTTCGCACGCTCATTCCCATCCAGATCCAGGAGCACAGTCGGATATTTCTCTGCCTGATCTTTCAGGTAGAGCGACTCACCGCTCGGGTTCAGAACGCGGTTCACGAACGGATTCAAACCGCGGATCTTGAATTCGGTCAGTGTGTGGCGATTCGTAATGACGTGGTGCGCGCCACCCTCTTTGCTGTTGAAGTAGTTCACGAGGCTATAGCCTTGGCTGAACGTACCCTCCGCCGTATTCATCCCGTGGTCTGAAACTACGATAAAGACTGTGTTGGCAGCCAGAGGGCTCGACTCAATGGCTGCGCCGATACGGCCGATCAGACGGTCTAGTTCGTCCAGCAGATGCAACTGCAGTTTCCTGTCATTGGACAGGTGCGCTTGATGGTCGTAATCGCCGGAAAAATAGTCCAGATAGCGGATGCTCGGATCCTGCAGCTTGGCGATCAACTCCCGCTCCAGTTGCTCGGTCACAGCGGTGCTGAATTGGAATCCGGCCTGCCACTCGTCGAAGAGTTGCTGCACCGGCCGGGAAGTGAATCGTTTGCTAAGGCCCTCCTGGAGCGTTTTCCAGCGCACTTGCCGTTGGTAAAGTTGGAAGCCCTGATAGCGCTGCTGATACGGGAAACGGTCGAGCAGCAATGGCATGTTCAGGCTATCCAGTACAGCTACGCCCGGCATGTCCACCTGTTTCGAGCGAGCGTAATTCACATAAAACGGAAAGAAGTTCAAATAGTCGTAGATTCGCTGTGTGTAGCGGTCGTATTCGACGTTGCCATGGATCTGGAGATGCTGCCCGGTATCGAGCAACTGCCATGAAGGCACAGAGAGGCTAATCCCGCGCGTGTAGAAGTTCTGCATGCGCGTTCCGTTTTTTTCGAAGTAGTGGCGGATCCAGGGAAGCCTGCGCATCGCGCGGTCCCGATCCAAGGTGTCTTGCACCAGCCCGGTCGGCAAGCCATCCACCTTGAAAATGACCACGCGCTGCACCTCAGCGGGGAGCGCACTGGTCAGCAGCAGGAATGCGGCGGCCAGCCTACTCGGTGCCACCTACGTTGCTCTCTGCGGCCCCGCGGGGTCTTACAGTTTCGAGGACCGTTGCTCGTACCGGCAAATCGGCCGTTTGCGCCAGTATGCGCGTAAGGAACGTCTGAACCTGCGATTGCTCGCCCGGGTCGTCTCCAGCAAGCTCCGCCAAAGCCTTCAACGAGCGCCGCACGTCATCCATATTCCACGCTACTTCCAGTTTCGGACCTGAGGCGAGTACCGCTTCCAGGAACCGCGCATGCGTTTCGATCTTACGGCGCCGGCTAATCTCGGCTATTACCTCCGGAGTCACGTTTTCGCGGTGCTGGTACAACCCGAACGACACGATACTCGCAAGCGATAGCCAGGCACGCTCACGCCCGCTATGCAGTATTCGGGTCCCCTCGCTCGCTCGCGATTTTGCCAGCTTGCGCCCCAGGCCCTTTGGGGAGTTCGCCCATTCGAGCAGTGCGGCATACTGCTTGTTGGCAATCCTCTCCTCGCGGTTGGACGCGGAATCGAGCGGGTTGAGAGAGAGCCTGTCTACATGGCGTAGCAACTCACTGCGGAGGTCGGCGGATATCGTCCGGTCGAGTGCCAGCGAATAACGTAATTGCGCGAACGCGCGTACGCGCGAAGCCCGATCGTTTGCCGCCCCATGCCGGCCCGTGTAGAAATCCCAGGCGGAGGAAAGCGCCATGAATTCCCAATTTCCCATTTTGGTGACGCCGAGTAGTCCGGTGGTGATATCGGAGGAAGCTCGCCGGAGCATCTCGCGCCGCCGCGGCGCCAGGTCATCCCGAAAATCGGCCAGCAGCAGCGGCACGCGAGGGTGATCCAAGCTATACAGCGCGAGCGGAACCATAGTCAGTGAGCGGGCAGCGTTTGCGGAGTACTCCACGCGACGTCCTTCGGCATCGAAAAACCAGGTCTCTTCGTAGTGTTTCCAGTTCTGGATGCGCGGGTCGTGCCAAGGGTCGGATATAGCCAGGAAACCGGAGTCGAACTTCCGATTCGGATCGGACGATATCTCTTCCTGGGCGACCCACAAGAGCGCTTGTGCGGGACCGCTGCCATCAAGTGATAGCGGTTGGAAGTACAAACCGTTCGCCTCGGCCCGCTGCCTCAGCAGTTCCCAGTTGTGCCCTCGGTTCTCGGCTGCCTGCACCGCCGTCCGCTGATGGAAATAGGGCAGGCGTTTTTCCGAAACGAACCCACCCAGCAGACGTCCGCTCAGGTCGAGCCGCGCCTCTATACGCTCCCTCTCGTCCTCCTTGAGGATTCCATTCGGTTCTACGCGAGATAGTGCGGTCACGGCTTCGGTCAGGCGCATGCGGCGGTACTCGCCGCTATTCATCCGGAAGCTGCGCGTGCTGCTGCGGATCATCCGCCCGAGAGGGTCGAATAGTTGGGCCTGCATCGCGGTTCCAGCGATCTGCCCCCAAGAGCTGCGCCGTGGACTTTGCATGTCGAGCAGCGAAGCCGGTGCGTGGTGAACCGGAGGATCTTTTGAGGCAAGCCGGTAATAGAAGAAGGGAACGGCCGACGCAATCTTCTGTACGATCGAGGGCCGTTTATACGTGAGGACCCATACATTTCGAAATCGATCATTTGCAGGATCACTGTCGGCCATCGTGTCCCGCAGTATGGCAATCACGGGAATCTCTGCCGCTCCGGGCCGCAAATGGTATACAGTAATCAGTTCGGCACTGCCCTGAACGGTGGTCTTTTCAATCCGGAACGTCGATTGTGTTTCGGCCGCCGCGCCCGTAACGGCGCACAGAAGCAGCGCCGCAACCCACACACAGCGCATACTGCTAATGTAACGCGCCACTACTGCTCTCCGTTTCGATCCGATTCACGCTGTAAGCTCCAATACGAATCCGTGCATTTTTTGAAACTACCCTCGTTCCATTAGTGAACCTATCGGCCGAATCTGTTTCGTTTTTCGGAATAGAATGGAGAGTAGGCGCCATTTCTCCTCAGGCCCTATGCAACTTTCCATCCAGCGACTTCTCGAAAGTCCGAACATGCCATCCCGCAGGCCGGTTCTGGACGATAATTTCGAAACAAACATCCCGGGTGTTTATGCAGTAGGGGAATTGGCTGGCGCTCCTGTAGTGAAGCTCGCCATGGAGCAAGGTTATGCCGTAGCGCACCAGATTGCAGGGCGCGAACGCGGCGATCCTTCTATTTTGGATGCGATTGTCGTCGGTTCCGGAGCAGCCGGACTGAACGCCGCACTGGAGCTTCAAAAACTAGGGCTTCGCGTCATCGTTTTGGAGAAAGAAAAGTTCGCCAACACGCTGCAGGATCTTCCCGAAGGCAAGTGGATCTACACCGAACCGTATGATCGGGAGGTGTCCGGTCCGCTTTCTTTGCCGGAGACATCCAAAGAGGAATTGGTCGAGCTTTGGCGGCGGGACGCCGAAATGGCCCGTTTGGATATTCGGACGGGCGAATCCGTAACTGGGATCAGCCGGAAATCCGGAGCATTGGAGGTCCGGACGACCAAAGGTCATCTGACCGCGCGGAACGTGATCCTGGCAATTGGGAAGAGCGGCACCGTACGCCGGCTCGGGGTCCGCGGCGAGGAGTTGCCGAACGTACATCACAAGTTCTTCAGTGCCAAACCTTATAGCGGTCAAACCGTCGTGGTGATTGGCGGAGGCAATAGTGCGGTGGAAGCGGCTCTCTCGCTCGCCGCACGCCATTGTGCCGTCAAGCTGATCTATCGAGGCGCCGAGTTGTACCGCATTACGAAACAGAACGCCCGGCGCCTTGGCGAATCGAATATCGAGGTGATCTATGGCGCGGAGGTTGGCGAGTTTACGCCACATGGCTGCATTTTGAAGGATGGCCAGACAGTGCGCGCCTCCCACGCGTTCGTTCTGGTGGGCTTTGAGCCGCCCACCGCGTTCCTCCACTCGCTCGGCATCCGCCTTGAAAATGATTGGACCGGCAATCCCTGGATCGCGTTCGGTCTTGTTCTGGCTGCCCTCGCCGCACTGGGCCGATTTGCGGGACACGATCTCGTATGGCTGGGCATCGCGCTCGTCTTTTTTGCCGGGCTGCTCGGAACGGCAATTCGAGGCAGCCGTTACGCGTGGCTTGGCATCAGCTTTCTGACTGCATACACGATTTACGGGGCTAAGCAGTCTGCGGGACACGAGCTGTGGCCCTACACGGGATGGGGGAATAACGCGCTTTCGTTCGGGGGCCGTTCATGGTCTTTTTGGTACACCGTACTGTATACGGCCGTCATGACGATTTTCGGCATCCAGGCCATGAAGCGTTGGGGATTCGATCGAAAGGACAAGTTCCAGATATGGCGTTACGTTTCGCTAATCAGCTTCCAATGGATCTTCTTTTTTCTGATTCCCGAATTCCTGTTTCAATACGCCGTGAAGTACCAATGGCTCGGCGAGAAGTTGGCGTCAGACCCTAACTTCGCGAACAATGCATGGCGTTCGTATGGATTGATCTACGCGTGGCCCCTGTTCTTCTATACGTTTTTTGGGAATCCCAGCCAGGTCTGGATCGTCTGGGGGCTGGTTCTAAGCTTCCTCATCGTCCCGATTCTGGTGCTGTTTCACGGCAAGCGCTACTGCTCGTGGATCTGTGGATGCGGCGGGCTCGCGGAAACCTTGGGTGACCGCTGGCGTCATCTGGCTCCGAAAGGAAATGGCAGCATCCGTTGGGAACGCATGAACACCATCGTGCTTGCCGCGGCTGTGTTGATCACCGGGATGATGATCGGCCGGGATGCAGTGGCTTTGTTTCGCAAACCGGCAGATATGAGCCTGGAGTGGTATCACCTGATCGCCGACACGTGGCTCGTCGGGATTATTCCGGTGACGCTCTATCCCTTCTTCGGTGGCAAGGTATGGTGCCGCTACTGGTGTCCGCTGGCCAAAATGATGGAGATCTTCAGCGCCGTCTTTACCCGCTTCCGGGCCAGTCATTTCGCCATTAAATCGACCGATAAGTGTATTGCATGCGGCGATTGCTCGCGCAACTGCCAAGTCGGAATCGATGTAATGCGCTTTGCGCTTCAGCAACAGGAAATCACGAATCTGAACAGCTCGTGCATCGGCTGCGGCATCTGCGTCACGGTCTGTCCCATGACCGTGCTTTCGTTCGGCAGGCCGGGACTAAGCGGGGTGGATCTGGTGCAAATTAAGACTGCTGCCTGACCGGAGGGAAAATGGTATTGTGCTGTTCCGTCCTGATCCGAAACTGCAGCGCGAAGAGATTCTCAAGCCTTCCGATGCGCCGGAGGGTGTAATCATCAGCCCGGACACTTACCGGGAGAACCGCATTCCGCCAGGACAATCGCGGACCAAGAAATGGCCTGTTCTCGACGCCGCCGGCCCTCCCCAGATCGACCTTACGAAATGGAAGTTAACGGTGGATGGGCTTGTTCGCACTCCTATCTCCTGGACTTGGGATGAGTTCCAACAACTTCCGCGTGTGAAGGTGTTTTCGGATTTCCACTGTGTCACCCGCTGGTCCCGGCTCGGCAACGTGTGGGAGGGTGTTGCGACGCGCGAAATCGTCGAACGTGCGGGCGGCCTGCTGCCCGAAGCGAAGTTTGTGGTTTGTTACGGCTATGATTACGGCTGGACCACGAATCTGCCCGTAGGCGAATTTCTGGCCGAGGACGCTCTAATTGCCATCAAACACGATGGAGAGGACATCCCGGTGGAGCATGGAGGCCCGGCGCGCGGAATCGTCCCGCGGCTTTATGCCTGGAAGAGCGCCAAGTGGATCGGCGGTATCGAATTTCTGGCGGAGGACCGCGCCGGATTTTGGGAGCGTAATGGCTATCATATGCACGGAGATCCCTGGAAAGAGGAGCGATTCGGGTACTGATGCGTACGCTCGTACAGGTAGCCCAGGCTGCTCCCGCATTCTGGTCGCAATATCAGGAAGAGCGCAGACGGCAGGTGCAGCACCCGGCTTTCCGCCCAAACCCTTGGAAGTGGCCCGATAATGGTCTGCACGCAGCTTGGATCGGGCACAGCACGGTTCTATTGAAGATCGACGGCTATACCGTGCTGACCGATCCCGTCTTCAGTTTGCGGGCTGGCCTCAGCGTCGGGGTGACGACGCTCGGCGTCAAGCGTCTGGTTTCGCCTGCACTCGACATACTGGATCTGCCGAAGATTGATCTCATTCTGCTCTCGCATGCACACATGGATCACTTCGACCTGCCGTCGCTCCGGCGGTTGCAGTCCCGGGAAACAGCGATAATCACTGCCGCACGCACGACCGACCTTCTGCGCACCCGGCGCTGGGGTTCCGTAACCGAAATCGGCTGGGGACAGCAGCACCGGGTTGGCGCGGCGACGGTGCGCGGAGTAGAGGTGAATCACTGGGGCGCACGCATGCGCTCTGATTGTTATCGCGGCTACAACGGATATGTATTACATATCGGCCGGTATTCAGTCCTGTTTGCTGGAGACACGGCGGACACACGCAAATTGCAAGGCGTGGGCGGGAACCGGCTCGACCTGGCCATCATGCCAATCGGTGCCTACAATCCATGGTTGCGGTTCCATTGCACGCCGGAGCAGGCTTGGCGCATGGTGAATGAGGCCCGCGCGGATCGGATTCTGCCAGTCCACCATTCCACGTTCCGTCTAAGCCGCGAACCTGTGCACGAACCGATCGCGCGCCTGCAGGACGCAGCGGGAGTGGCTCAGGATCGCATCGCTCTCCGCGAGATCGGCGAAGAGGGCACGCTGAGTTAGGATTCCAGAACCGCCTCCGCTTCCAGTTCCAGCAGCAGGAGAGGGTCCAGCAGTGTCGTCACCGGAACAAAGGACAGCGGGGGAGCGCTCGGGCCGAAGAACTCGTGATGCGCTCTACGCACCACATCTTCATGGCTTTCTGCAAGCAGCAAAACGCGCGTTGCGACAATGTTGCTGAGGTTCGCGCCCACGGTCGCTAGCGCAACCTCCACGTTCTTCAGCGCTTGCATGAACTGCGCAGCGGGATCGCCGATGCCCGCAATACGTCCGAGTTCATCGGTCGCAGTTGTCCCGGACACGTAAATGTGGCCACCGAGACGGACCACTCGAGCGCATCCGGACAGAGGCTCGTCAGGAAAATGAGACGTGCTGAACGGCTCCATTCTTGCGGATAAAAATACGTTGCTCTTCACTGATTCTAACGTGGGGAGCAACGGCAGGAATATTCGCCTGTTGTTCGCCGCGGGTCGCGCGTCGGTCGGCGCGCTTGCAGACCTTGAGGAAGCGCCTTGCAGGTGTTTACGTTCCTGGCTTCAGCCGGAACCGAACGAAAACGTTTACGCTCCAGGGATGGTCGCCGTAGAAGGGCTTGAGTACTGAATCGATGGCGTACGACGTGACGTTTGCGCCCAGACCGGTCTGAATGTTTCGGACCACACCAACATTCCCCGTGTACCCTCCAGTAAAGGCACTCACGGTAAACGCGTGCTGGCCAGTGGCTCGAGTCACCCGCTCGCCTAATTCGTGGTTGTACTCGAACAGTTCGTCGCGTTGAGACCACTCGAATCGGCCGGTCGCAAAGTTCCGCCTCCGAAACGGAATCACCGTTTCCGCCAGCACGGCATTCGTTCTGCCGTGCTCGTCGAGCTTATAGTTTTGTCCCCAGATCAGGCTGGTGGCCCAGAAGTTGTTGCCCGGGGCCGGGCGGGTGTATTCAATGGAAGCAGTTGTCCGCACGATGCTGCCGGGATGCGCCGATTCCGGATCCTGAAGGCGTCCTGTTGATACCTGGGCTGCCCAGTTCTTTGCCGGGAACAAGCTGGCTCGGGCCGACCATGAATTCATCACACCCCAATCGATGTTCCACCGGGCTTCGTCCGGTTCGCGTCCATGAAATCCCGAAGCCTCCACCCGCAACTTCCCGTAGCTCACGCCGCCCGTGAGTACGTTGTTAGCGATATGCGAGGAATCCTGCCAGTGGTGTCCCAAGCTCGCCTGGGGCAGCTCCATCGCGCTCGCACGATGCGGATAGGCTACGGGACCGAGCGCTGGATCGCCGACGGGCGCGTAGTATACATTCCAGGTCCCATTCTCACCGATCGGATGAGCATACTGTGCGCTGAGTTCCATGACGAAGTCATGCGGATGCTGCCCGTCGACAATTGGAATGCCGTAGGCCGTTTCTCCGGTCTGAAATAGCAGCGGATACCGCCGGTTTGTCACCGTGGCGGGCTCCAGACTAACCATAGAGCGGAACATCATGCTTCCGTGCCCCAGCTTGTGAATGGCGCCAAGCATCCCCCAATTATCGGAGTAGAGCTTGTCACCGCCGCGTAGGCCGGACTGGTGCGTATCGACGACAAACGCCTGACCCATCCACATCAGGTGCCAGTCGCTCGCACGAGTCATCAGCATCGGCATGGGCCAGGCGGATGGCTGGGGTGCCGTGCCGGAACTTTCGTTCATCAGAAACATGCCTGCGGAATTCATACCGCCGTGCCCCATATCTTCGTGCGACGTGTGTTCGTGCTGCATCCCGCCCATATTCTGCATGTCGTGCGGATGCTCGGCAGGTTTCGATTGCGGACCTTGCTGCCGCTCACTTGCCGGAGTCTTCCCGTGCTGATGTGGTATCGCCGGTTGGTCCTGAGCGGCTGCGAGTGTCACTCCTGCGGCGATCGTCAGAACGAATCTGGAAAAATGGCCTGTGAGTATCCGATGCATCTTCTCTATTGTTTACGGACACTCTCGTCAGCTGTGCAAGTTCAAGGAAATTGGGGCGAGCGGTGCGGCGGCGCGGTTACCCGTGCACCGCTTCCACATGCTTCGGCGCGCCGTTATGCGACATCGCCGCGAAGATGTCTACCGGCAGCGGGAACACCACCGTGGTGTTGCGTTCCGTGCCGATTTCGACGAGAGTCTGCAGATACCGGAGTTGGATGGCTACGGGCTGCCGCTGGAGGACCTCAGCTGCCATGCCGAGGCGTTCGGCTGCCATATACTCGCCTTCGGCATGGATCACTTTGGCCCTACGTTCGCGCTCTGCTTCCGCCTGCCGGGCAATGGCGCGCACCATCTGATCGGGAAGGTCCACCTGCTTCACTTCCACGAGAGTGACTTTAATCCCCCAACTCGCGGTATGACGATCCAGAATCGACTGGAGGCGCATGTTCAACTTCTCCCGCGCGCTTAACAACTCATCCAGATCCACCTCGCCCAGCACGCTGCGGAGCGTCGTCTGCGCAATCTGCGATGTGGCGTAGAGGAAGTTTGTCACCTCCAGGACGGCGAGTTTGGGGTCGAGCACGCGGAAGTAAATCACCGCATTCACTTTCACGGTCACGTTATCGTGTGTCACCACATCCTGCGCGGGTACTTCCAAAGCCTCAATCCTGAGGGACATTCGCACCATTCTGTCGATTGGCGCGAAGACCAGAATAAGTCCCGGCCCTTTCGGCTTATCCAGAACGCGTCCCAACCGGAAGATAATTCCGCGTTCATACTCGCGGAGAATTTTGATGCTCGACATCACGTAGAGCGCGACGATAAGAACCGCAATCAGCCAATAGGGAATCAACATATCAGCCTCCCGAGACGGGTTCCACTTCCAATTCCAGGCCATGCACTGCACGGATACGGACTCGCTGCGCCGCACTGACGTGCGTCGTGGAGGTAGCGTTCCACACGCCGCCATGGAACATCACCTGGCCTTCCGGCGTTAGTTCCGTGATAGCCACCGCTGTCTCGCCGGCGAACGTCTCCGTGCCCGACTGCACGTGTTCGCGCTTCGCCTTGAAGGCCAGTGTGACAAGAAACATGACAATCAATCCGAAGGGTAGCGCCAGCGAGATGGCCGTCATTAGCCGGATCCGCATCTCCGGGATCGGACTATTGACCAGCATCATGGCTCCAAGAATCATCGCGATGATCGCACCCGTTCCGAGCACTCCGTGGGACGTAAACTTTGTTTCGAGGACGAACAGCGCCAGCGCGAGAAGCAGCAGTGTTACGCCGGTCCAGTTCAGCGGAAGCAAACTCATTCCAGAGAGGCCCAGCACTAGGAGAATTGCACCGGCGACACCGGGCAGAATTAATCCCGGCGATGTGAACTCGGCATAGAGACCCAGAGCACCGAGCAGAAGCAATGCGAGAGCCAGGTTCGGATCGCCAATGGCCCAATGCACGCGTTGCGCAAGGCTCGGCTGGTATTCACGGACGGCCGGATCGCGCAGATCCAGTACGAGGCGGCTACCATCAAAGCGCGCCACTTCGTGCCCCTGCAGCTGCCGGAGAAGATCAGCTTCCGTTGGGGCGATGACATCGATCAGCTTAGCTTCCAGCGCCTCCTTGTCGGTGAATGATTTGCTTTCCAGGACGGCAGATTCCGCCATGGCCGCGTTTCGGCCGCGCCGCGCGGCGACGCTCCGCAACGACGCGGCTGCATCGTTGGCGATCTTCTTCATCATCGTGGGATCAGGCTGGCCGACCAGCAACACCGGATGCGCAGCGCCCGTGTTTGTGCCCGGAGCCATCGCGGCTAAGTCGGCGGCTTCCAGAAGAAAGAACCCGGCAGAGGCGGCTCGTGCTCCCGCCGGACCTACCCAGATAATCACGGGCACGGGGGAGGAAACCAGCCTCTCTATGGCCAGACGAGTTGCTTCGGCGAATCCTCCAGGAGTATTCAGCCGAATGAGAATCACCTGATCCTTCTCGCGCTCCGCTTGCGCAATTGCACTTTCGAGAACATCGACAACCACGGGGTGAATCACGCCGTTGATCGTCACGGTAAGAACGCCAGCAGCAGGCTGCGGGTTGCTCCGAAGCTGTGTGCACGCAAGCAACACCAACGAAAAGATTTTCAGGAGCCGATACATAAGCGGTCACCTGTCTACTGCTGGCTCAACTATACTCCGGAGACCCGGTGATTACCAGGGCGTTCTTAGCTGTGCCACCAAGGTTCGCCCTCGACGAGGTTCTGCTTCAGGTACTCCTCGTTCAGAACGACGCCGAGTCCCGGCTCCATGGGAACCGTCAGCTTGCTGTTCTTCACCTCCGGCGGATTTGAAGCTGCCATTTTCTCTACATGCCGCGTTGGTCTGCCGAGCGCACTTTCTGAACGGTAAAAGTTCTGAATTGAGGCCCCGAAATGAGCGTTGGCATAGCACAGCACGAGCGAACCTACATTGTGCAGAGCCACCGGGGTGCGAGTCAGTGCCGCGTAGTCCGCGATCTTGCGAACGCCTGTGAAGCCGCCCGCGAAGGCGAGATCCGGATGCACGATGTCGGCTGCCTGGGCATCGAGGAACGGTTTGAAGCCTCGCACCAGTTCGAGTTTTTCGCCCGTAAGAATCGGGATGCGAGTAGACCGCTTGATCGCCATCCAACCTTCGGAGAAGGGCACGTTGAGCGGGTCTTCGAGAAACAGAGGATTCATCGGCTCCACGGCTTTCGCTACCGCGATGGCGCTTGGCGTGTCGAACTCGTTGTGGCAATGCACCGCGATGTCGATCTGGTCACCCACGGCTTCCCGTGCGTTCGAGTAAGCAAGCGCGATCTTTCGAAGTTGCGAGCTGTCCAGGGTCGCGGTGTACCTTGCGGACGGAATCCCGAGGATGGGATCGATTCCATTCTTGAATGCCGAAAAGCCCTCAGGCATTTCTTTGATCCGCTGCGCCCAGTCGCGGCAGGACGCCTTGTCAAGCATATCTACGCCGATGCCATGCGAGTACATCGGAATCGCTTCGCGGAATGGTCCGCCCATCAGCACGCAAGCGGGCAGGCCGGTGATTTTGCCCGCAAGGTCCCACAGTGCCAGGTCGATGCCGCTGATGGTCGGGATGTGCGCCATATACGTGTGCATCAGCGTGGACATGTTATGGAAGTGCTGCTCTATCGCTAGCGGATCTTTTCCGGCCAGCAACGGTTTCATGGTTTCGATGCGCGCACGCGCCATCGGTCCTGTGGCCCCGGCTTCGCCATAGCCGGTGAGGCCGCTGTTCGTATCAATGCGAATCAGACAATTTCCTGCAATGTTCTTAATCGCCATTGCCTGAATGTTGGTGATCTTGACCTTGCCGCGATATGGTTCCGCTCTGGCTTCGTAGCCGGCGTACCATGCCGC
>CAYXLI010000064.1:0-11755 GCA_964464925.1 uncultured Solibacteraceae bacterium
GCGGCGAGCGGTATGCAGAGGTTTACAATATCGACTACAACCGCTGCATCTTCTGTGGATACTGCGTCGAAGCCTGCCCGACCGATGCCATCACCCACGGCCATGGGTTCGAAATTGCCAGCTACAACACTTCCACTCTCATTTATCGTAAAGAACAGATGCTGGTTCCGGCTCCAGTGACGGGCGTATCGCAAGTTACGCTGCCGGAAAGCTCACCCGCGGGCCACTGAGCAGCGGCCGGAACAAAAAAGGGATCAGCCGAGGCTGATCCCTTTTTTCATGTAATCTCAGTTCCCGGTTTACGGAAGCGCGTACTCGGCCTTCATCGACTTGAGATTGTCAGAACACTGCCGCTGCACGGCGCTGTTGATCTGTGCGCACTCCGTGGTGAAACGAACCGCGTCGTGGATCCTGATGCGTTCGCCAGCCTCCGCCATCCGGTAATTCACAAAACCGAGGTGATAGAGAGCACCGGCGATCATGTCTCCATTCTTCAGATTTGGCAGCGCAAAACGAAGAGCCCGGTCAGCCAGGGCGAACTTCTCTTGCGTGCTATAGAGAAGGCCCATCATCCAGTTCGCCGTGCCCAGCATATTGCGCTTCTTCCTCTCCCACTCCTCGGCAGTCATGTCGGCAGGCTTGGGCTTTGTACCTAGAACGTCGACCAACTTGTTTGAGTAGTTGATGACACGATCCGGATTGGTCCGTTTGCCCATGTAGTGGGTGGCGGCCATCAACAGCAAGTCTTCATTGTACTCGCCGCGCTGGAAGCCCGCTTCGGCTGCTTTAACAGCCTCTTCGACATCCACCTGCCGGACCACCTGAGTTTGGGATGTACGCAACTGAGCGAGATATTCGCTGGTCGGATTCTTCTGCTCGAGTTGTTCGATCAACTTGTTTTTGATCTTCGAATCCCTGTTGTTGAGCGCGGCAGAATAGAGCGCATATTCCGCATATTGCTCAACCTGTCTCGCAAATTCAACCTTGGTCTTCCAGTCTTCCTGATCTTCTTTTTCGTCGGGTTTCGGCAATCTCCGAACTTCCCTGGCGACAAAGGTGGTCTGATCGGACCATCGCTTGATCAGCTCGACATCCTTCTTTTGTTCTGCGGCACGTAAGCAGTTATGGGCAGCCGAAACTTCATAAGGATCCAATCCGAGCATCCGGGTGCCTGCTTCGAGTACCTTGTCCCAATCCTTCTGATTCAGGTACTGAGTCTGCAGTTGCCCGAGGACCCAGGTCATGGCCTCATGGTTGGGGAAGAGCTTGGCGAATTGCTCCAGCAGAGCCACGCGCTTCACCTCATTGGTTTCGTTGTCGATCTGCTGAAGGATTTGACCTTCCTGTGTATCTGTCTCGATTAATAGCTTCTGGCCAAACGCTGCGATGCTCATCAGCAAAAGCAGTGTGACGCGCACAAACAGAGTGGACATTGCGGCCTCCACGGCACTGAACCGATGCTTTGAGCTGGGGTGGGACATTCCTCGACTCTAATAAAAGACTAAACTACAATCGGAAGAAATTGATGCCAGGTTTAGCGATTTCAGTCTTTTTTGAACCGTCCTAGTATTAGTACTACCCACCACAACAACAGGTGAATGTAGAGGATGCTTACTAAATCGTCTCTCAGTACTAGAACTATAACCGCAAATGCGCATTACAAAATTCCCCCAGGCCGCCCCCGCGATTCAGGCGCGATGACGTGAAAGTAATCCGGTTGACCGAGGACCGCGCGCCGTTGTAACCTCAGCAGTTGCCGCTGCTCATTAAAGACTTATGATTCTACCGACTACGTACGGCCTCGCTCTGACCTTAACCATCATCACCATGCTGTGCTGGGGATCGTGGGCCAACACGTTCAAATTATCGAAGAACTGGCGTTTTGAACTGTTCTATTTCGATTACTCACTGGGCGTGCTGCTGGCCGCAATCATCGCCGCAGCGACGTTCGGTAGTATGGGCGACGAGTTGTCGGTAATGGACAACCTCATGATCGCAGGCAAGCGCCAAATGGGATTTGCGATCGGCGCAGGAATCGTATTCAATCTCGCGAACATGCTGTTGGTAGCAGCAATCTCGGTAGCAGGAATGGCCGTGGCATTCCCGATCGGCATTGGCCTTGCGTTAATTATTGGAGTGGTCTGGAGTTTCTGGTTAAATCCGATGGGCAGTGCCTTCCTTTTATTTTCCGGCGCCCTTCTGGTCCTGCTCGCGATCATCGTGGATGCGCTCGCATACCGGGCACATTCGGTGGACGAAGAAGGCTATGAGAAGGAAGAAGGCGGGTTCAGCATGAAAGGCGTGATCCTCAGTCTGGTGAGCGGCGTGCTGATGGGCTCGTTTTACCCGCTTGTCGAGATGAGCAAGACGCCCGTTGACATCGGACTTG
The DNA here is from genome assembly GCA_964464925.1 of uncultured Solibacteraceae bacterium. Lineage (GTDB taxonomy): Bacteria > Acidobacteriota > Terriglobia > Bryobacterales > Bryobacteraceae > CAYXLI01. The sequence goes on from CAYXLI010000064.1 coordinate 2,390, forward strand.
GTCCATATTCGATTGCGGTATTTTTCGGCATCGGCGTTTTCCTATCGACCTTTGTATTCAACCTGTACTTCATGAATCTGCCGGTGCAGGGGGAACCCGTGGGCCTGGTGGATTACTTCCGCGGCGGCGGCAGCGCAGCACGAAATCACCTGCTCGGCGTCCTGGGCGGCATCATATGGTGCGCCGGTGCGATCTGCAATTACGTAGCCGCCAGCGCTCCGGCCCAGGTCGGTCCAGCGGTCAGCTATGCCATGGGGCAGGGCGCAACGATGATCAGCGTTCTGTGGGGCCTGTTTGTATGGCGCGAGTTCCGTGGCGCTACGGCGAAGGTAAAGCTGCTGCTCGGGCTGATGATGGTTCTGTTTATAGCGGGTTTGGGATTGGTCGCAGCGGCACCGCTCTACGGAAAATAATCAGAATCCCAGGGCCGCGGCAATCGAACTGAGGGCAGCCGGATCGGGAACGCTGCCCTGAGCCAGTTGCGCATTTCCTCCTCCTTTGCCGCCGGATTGTTGCAGCAGAGGCTTCAAAGCGTTGCCGGCGTGCATGCCGGAATCAGAAGAGCAGGCCAGCAGCACGGTCGCCGGCTCGTCTGTAATGATCAGGAAAACAGCTTTGCTCCCGCTTGCGAAGCTTTGTGCCTTCGTGCGCATATCCTCGTCGAGAGGACCCCTTGCAATCCGTTCCACTCTGCGGCGGATGCCAGACGCGTCCGGCTCCGTCTGTGCGAAGAGTTCCCTGCCCTGATTTTGAGCCAACTCCATCGCGAGGCGCCGCTTGGCCTTGCCGGCTTCGGCTGCACGCTCCAGTTGTGCCGCTACAAGAGCCGGTACATCATCCAGTGGCGAAGAAAAGATCTGCGCGGCCCGGCTGAGCGCGTCATAGTCCGCACGCGCGCGAGCGATGGCCCGCAGCCCGGCGAGGAACTCGAGCCTCACTATGCCGCGAATCCTCTCCAGTTTGCGGATGAGCAACGCACCGATCTCACCTGTAGCCCGCACATGCGTGCCACCGCAGGCCGAGCGATCATAATCCCGAATGCTCACAACGCGCAAAGTGCCGGTGCGTTCGGATGCCTTTCGAAGTCCGTCCGCGGCTGACGCATCTTCATACCCGACCAGCACGGCACGGTTCTCGACGATCAACTCATTGGAGCGGCGCTCGGCGGTTCGCACCTGGTCCGGATGGAACTCAGGCACAGCCAGGTCGATCGTGGACGAGTCGGCGCCGAGATGGAAGCTGACCGTTTTTGCGCCGAACAAGTCCTCCAGCACGGCCGAAAGCAGGTGCTGGCCGGTATGCTGCTGCATGTGGTCGAAACGGCGTGTCCAATCCACGTCTCCTTTGGCGGAGGCACCGTCGAGAGGCTGTTCCAGCACGTGCGCAATACGATCGTCCTCGTCGATGACATCGGCGACACGAATGCCGTTCAGAGTACCGAAGTCGTGAGGCTGGCCGCCAGACGACGGATAAAATGCGGTCTGGTCCAGATAAACAGTACGGCGGTCGTCGCTCGAGGCAACGACCGCCGCTTCAAAACAGGTCAGGTAGGAATTGTCGTAGTAGAGGCGCTTGGTCACTGAATCGCGATTTTAACGCGATTGCTTCCGCCGGCGTTACCGCCGATGGACAGAGGAACGTTGTCCCCCACTGGTGCGTTATCCGGAACCACTACGTTGATCTGATAGAGGCCGACGAAATTTGGAGTGAGGCCGGCGAAGATCACCGGTTGCGAAACGCCCTCACCCGAGAATCCGCCGCCACCGCCGAAAATGACGTGATCGATTCCTGGCACCGTAGCGAGCGGATTCGCGGGCGCGGCCGTACCGGCCGTAACGGCGGGCGTCGTTGGACCGAGGCCCACTGCATAGATCACAATGGCTTCCCCGCGACGCACCGGACGTCCACCGAGGCTTGCCGGTACTGCCAGAGATCCGTCCGGATTGACGGCAATTGCGTAGTCGCCGTAAAGCAGTATTTTCGGAGAGGCCGCGACGATACGGGTCGAGATGCTGTTCCCGCGCTGCCCGGAACGTTCCACACGAATCGTGGCGTCTCCGGCAGTAGCGTTGTAGGGCACCTGGAAGTTGACCTGGTTGTACGAGGCGTAGAAGATCGGCACCGGAACATCATTGATGAACACGCGCGTTCCTCCGAGGTCCGTACCGAGCGGCAGGCTGGCGGCGCCCGCCGGAGCGGCATAGCTGAACTGCTCCCCGAACAGCGCTACGATCGCGCCCTGAGCGAGCGTATCGGTGGGCTGAAAGACGCCGTTGTAGACTGCCCCGCCGAACGAAGCCTGAGGAGCGCCCTGGGCTACCACCTCGAGCTGCACCGGAATGGTCACGGAGCTATTGGCGGCGTTTGAGGCGACTGCGACCGAACCCTGATAGATGCCGGGGGCGAGATTGCCTGGATCCGCAGTGACGGAAATTCCCGAGAAGCCCGATACAGTGCCAGCCGTCAGCCAGTTCCCGCCACTCGAGGCCGGCGTAGCTCCGCTGATACTCAGTGTGCCCTGTCCGCTATTGGAAATTGCGGCGTATTGCAGTTGCTTAGGCGAACCCTGCGCAATGCGGAATCTTACCGGATCGGTGGAATAGGCCGCGATCGGTTGCGTTGTTACCTTGAACGTGACCGGGATGATCTTATTGTCAGCCGCGGCTGTGCTGTCGGACGTGACAATGGAGCCGGTGTAGCTGCCTTCACTCAATTCCGCAACAGGGGTCGCCGTAATGCGATAAGGGATGCTAAAGCTGAAGCTGCCGCCACCGGCCTGGCTGATCGCGAGCCATGGGATGCCGCCTTGAGTGGTTACTTTCGTGGTCAGTTTGCTTCCGGTGGTGAAATCCAACGTTGCGGGCGAACCGTTTGGCGCCGCAAGAAAGTCGGCCTTATCCGGAACGGCGCTGCCTACCTGGACCGTGACTGTGATCGTCTGCGGCGCATCAACGGCATTTGGATCATTGACGGTGACCACACCGGTGTACGTTCCGCGCGTGAGAGAAGCCGTGTTCAGAGCGATTTGCACGGGACGGCAGCTACCGAACAGCGCGCACGAGCGGGCAGCGCCGATGGAAGTGCCAATCCAGGAAACATTCGCGGTCGCGGTCAAATTAAGACTGCCATCGCCAGCATTACCGGCATCCACCGCCTGAGCGGCGCCGTTTGCGCCCTGGTTAACCAGAACCGGTCCAACCGTTGTCGATGTCAGCCGAAGTTTTGGGGCGGCCTGCAACAGACCGCCGGAAAGGATAAGAAGAAAGAGGCCAGGTAAGATTCGAGTCGTCTTCAGACCCACTCAAGAGCTCCTTTTTTGAATGCCCAGACGTAGCCAACTACCAGAAATGCAAGGAAGACAGCTACTTCCGCAACCCCGAACCAACCCAATTGCCTGTAGCGCACAGCCCAGGGATACAGAAACACGGTTTCAGCGTCGAAGATAACGAACAGAATTGCGATGATATAGAACCGCACCGTGTAGCGGCCACGGGAATCCGAAGCAGCTCGAATGCCACATTCGTAAGCTTCTAATTTTACTAGGTTGGGCGCTGACGGCCTGACCAATTTAGCCACAACCAGTACGGCAACTGGAAACAGTATGGCTATCAGGAGAAACACAAAAATTGGCAGGTAGCCTGATGGCATGCCCCAACTATATCACGCGATGCGCAGCACCCCTGCGGTGTGGAGCAGCCTCCATTTAGGGCGCACCGAGGAACCTTCGCCGCACATCTAACGCTCCTGAGGAAAGGCGGGTTACAGTAAGCATATGTTTCGCGCGATTCGGGAAGAGATCGATACGATCTTTGAGCAGGACCCCGCAGCGAAGAGTGTCCTCGAGATCGTCCTGCTCTACCCCGGCTTTCATGCGATTTTGTTTCATAGGCTTGCACACAAGCTGTTCAAGGCTGGAGTGCCATTCCTGCCGCGCCTGATCAGCCAGCTATCCCGGTTTCTCACCGGAATCGAGATTCATCCGGGAGCAAAGATCGGCCGCCGGCTGTTTATCGATCACGGGGCTGGAGTAGTTGTCGGCGAAACCGCGGAAATAGGCGATTGTGTTTTACTCTATCAGGGCGTGACTCTCGGCGGAACCGGCAAAGAACGCGGGAAGCGCCATCCGACGCTCGGTAACCACATAGTAGTTGGTACAGGAGCGAAGGTTCTAGGTAACATAACCATTGGCGATCATGTCAAAATTGGGGCTGGCTCTGTTGTGATTCGCTCTGTGCCCGATCATTCTACAGTGGTGGGTATTCCCGGCCGCGTGGTTCGGACCAAGACCGACAACGAAGTGCTGGAACATGGCCGGTTGCCAGATCCGGAAGGACAGGCCATTGAAGAACTCAGCAAAAGGATCGAGCAACTGGAGAAGGAATTGCACGAACTGAGACAGGAAAAACTGTCAACGAGGCATAGCGCGTGAGGGCGTTGTTCTTGCTCCTGCTGGTATGTGCCAGCGCGAGTGCCGAAACCTTCACTTATTGGATTGAGCCTTGCAAGACGGAGGAATCGCAATGCGAGGCCTCCGACGTTCAGCTGGCCGAGTGGGCGATGGAGGCATGGCAGCACGGCTCGGATGGTGGACTGAATTTCGTGAAGTCGCCGCTGAGCAAAGCCCGCATCCGCATTTTCTGGGCGGCCAATGGCAACCAGGGACTCTATGGAGAGGCCCGCGCCATTGAGGTACAAGGCAAACCCGGAGCGGAGTTGAACATTCGCTGCGATCTGAAAGCTCTCGGCAAGAAAATATCCGAGCAGGGAGCGCGCGACCGGCTGTATCGGGACACGGTGATTTATCTCACCTGCCTGCACGAGCTGGGTCACGCGATCGGGCTGCCGCACACAAGATCGTTCAATGACATCATGTACAGCTTCGAATACGGTGGCAACGTGGCGGAATATTTCGCACGCTACCGGCGGAAGCTGAAACATCGCGACGACATTCCACTCGTTTCCGGACTTTCGGCCGAGGATGATCGCCGGCTCGCTTCTTTGTACAAGGGCAAGTAATGCGCCTTGCTATCTTACTCGCTGCGCTGGCGCTCGGCGCTTGCAGTTCTTCGAACAAACCGGCTGAACCTTCGCCCGCGAAGCCCTCGCCGGCAAAGATCACACTGTTCTATCCGAACCAGAACATTGTGGCTCGCGGCGAAAAGGTGCTGATCTGCTATGGAGTGGAAGACGCGGTGTCGGTCACCATCGATCCGCCTGTGGAACAGCTCAAGCCCTCATATAACCGCTGCTTCGATGTCCTGCCTCAGAAATCCGGAAAATACACGCTTCGAGCGACCGGCAAAGACGGAAGCACAGTTGAGAAATCTTTTGAAATTCGTCTGGAAGGGACCGCTCGAACGCCTACCCAGCGCAGTGCGGGGCAACTAATCCACTTCTTCGTGGCCAACAAGAACGAAGTACGCCCGGGAGAGCAAGTCATGCTCTGCTACGAAGTTTCCAACGCCTCTGACGTCACCTTGACGCCGGACCCTCATGTGCCGCTCGCCCGCCCCAAGGGATGCGTTCAAGTGTCTCCGAATGCCGATACAACCTACAAGTTGAAGGTACAAGGGGCGAACGGAGTCACCGAAGAGGACGATGTGAAAGTCCGCGTGCGCCCGTAAGTACGTTAGCGGATACGGAACGAGGAAACCCGGTTGTCCAGGCGCAGGTCCGGCTCATCGCGCCGAATGCGGGTGCTCCGCCCGCGGTAGTCGTTGTCCGACCAGACTTCCACTTCCCGTGCACGCCCGAATAACCGAACGGAACTGATGCGGCTTTGCCAATCTCCGCTGAGCGACGGGATATCGTCGCCGCGCCGGGAGCAGTACGCATCACCCCGGTAATCGCGTTCGGTGTAGAAGCAGACGCCGTCGCCTTGCACCTTCCACATACGGTCCCGTTCATCCCAGTAGCGGCCCGTGCGGTCAGGGCTGGTGTTATATCCGCGGTCGTCGCCACGCCGGTCGCTGGAATTGTACCGGTCACCGGGGCGTTCATATCGGTCGTCATATCTCCGGTCATTGTTATACCCGTCATTGAACCGGCTGCCGCTGCTGCCCACCCTGCGGAGCGTGAACCGCTGATTCGAATCGCCATTGCGATCATAGAGCTGAACTTTGATCCCATTGCGGTTACTTCCATCCGGGATGTCCAAAGCCTTTCCCGAGTTCGACACGATCAGTGCGTTGCCATCCTTGCCGTTTTCGATCCGCCACACCTGGCCCGGACTGCCGTTGAAGGGAGTGGCCTGCACCTGCGAACTGTTCCGTCCAGACGTCTCATCTAACGCGTTTCCGTTCATTCGATTCCGGACAAAATAGCCGCCGTCCCGGGCCGGGATGATGTCCCAGCGCTGGTTATCGGTCCCGCGCGATTCGAACTGGATGACGCTGTGCTGATCATTGCGGTCCATGTCCAGAACCCGTCCCGACTGGATGTTCGTGATCTCGTAAGCGCCAGGGCCGCTGAATCCTCCCTGTGCCCAAGCCATCCGGGATGCCACCAGAACAGCCAGGCAGCCGATAATTGCCTTCGACCTCTTCATGACGCTTCCTCCAAAGAGCAGATCAAAATACATTGCTAAGCCGCGATTCCATTCTCTCCTAGAGACGCTGACCTGCGGTAAGTCCTACCGGTTCCCGGCGGCCTTCATGGAATTTTAATTGTTTCCTCCTGCACCCTAAAGTCGCGCGCATACATCCCCGAAGTTAGAATAGAGAAGCAAAGGCGGGTCTCAAACACTGTTGGCCTCGAGTGGTGACGCAAGGATTCGTGCAATCGGCCTCACCAAGCAGTATCGCTCCGGTGAGGACGCTGTCGTTGTGTTTGATGGGCTCGATCTGGAAGTCCCTCCGGGTGAGCGGGTTGCGGTAATCGGCGAATCCGGCGCCGGGAAATCCACTCTTCTGCACCTTCTTGGCGGTTTAGATCGTCCAACAAAGGGGAGCGTCCTCTTCGGCCAGACGGACCTGTCCACACTCGACGAGAACGGACTAGCGGACCTTCGCAATCGCGAAATTGGCTTCGTTTGGCAGACCCACTACCTCCTACCTGAATTTACGGCTGTGGAGAACGTGATGATGCCGCTGCTAATTCAGGGGCAGTCGCGAACACAAGCCGCGTTACCTGCCGAGGAGCGTCTCAAAGAAGTCGGGTTGGGCCATCGGCTGCATCACCGGGCCGGAGAGCTCTCCGGGGGTGAACAACAACGGGTGGTGCTGGCTCGCGCCCTCGTAGGGAAACCTCGGCTTCTGTTAGCTGATGAACCGACGGGGAACCTCGATTATCGAACCGGGGGCCGGATCGCCGACCTGTTCGACGAGTTGCACCGCAATCACAAGCTCACCTCGGTCTTCGTTACACACAATATCGAGTTCGCAAGGCGTTGCGACCGCATCTTAAAGTTAGAACGTGGCGTCCTCGTCACCTTGCAGGATGAGGAATCGCCGATGGATACTGCAAGTAGGGAAGACGGTACTCAATATGTTTGAACGCTATACCGAGAAGGCCCGTCGCGTGATCTTTTTCGCGCGTTACGAGGCCAGTCAGTTCGGAAGCCCCTATATCGAAACGGAGCACCTGCTCTTGGGACTGCTTCGCGAAGATAAGGCCCTGGCAAATCGCTTCCTGCGTTCCCATGCGGCGATCGAGTCGATTCGGAAGCAAATCGAATCGCACACCACGATCCGGGAGAAGGTATCGACGTCAGTGGATCTTCCGCTCAGTCACGAGTGCAAGAGAGTGCTCGCCTATGGTGCGGAAGAAGCCGAACGGTTGAATCATAAGCACATCGGTACGGAACACTTGCTGCTGGGGTTGCTGCGGGAAGACAAAAGCTTTGCCGCTGAAATCCTGCATGAACGGGGACTGCGCCTGTCGCAGGTGAGGGAAGAGATCGCGCGCTCCTCTTCGGAGAAGATGTCCGCGAACCGGCCGAAAGAAAGCTCGCTACTTGCCGAATTCAGCCGGGATCTCACGCAGGCCGCCATGGACGGGTCTCTCGATCCGCTTATCGGCCGCGACTATGAACTGGATCGCGTCATCCAGATCCTTTGCCGCCGCACCAAGAACAACCCGGTGCTCATTGGCGAGCCCGGCGTCGGCAAAACTGCGATCGTCGAAGGTCTGGCACAGCGCATCGCCGACGGCGATGTCCCGTCTTTCCTTTCTGACAAACGCATCCTGGCGCTCGACCTCTCTTTGATCGTGGCCGGCACGAAATACCGCGGCCAGTTCGAAGAACGCCTGAAGACGATCATGAAGGAGCTGATGGAGAATCAGAATGCCATCATTTTCATCGACGAGTTGCACACGCTGGTCGGCGCGGGTTCGGCCGAAGGTTCGCTGGATGCCGCGAACATTCTGAAGCCGGCGCTTTCCCGCGGCGAGATTCAGTGCATCGGCGCAACCACGCCGGGCGAATATCGCAAGTCGATCGAAAAGGATCGCTCGCTCGAACGCCGCTTCCAGGCTGTGAAGGTGCCGCCACCGAACGAGCCGGATGCGATCAAGATCCTGTTCGGCATCAAGGAGCGCTACGAAAAGTTCCATGCTGTTGCCTATACGGACGAAGCAGTGGAAAGCGCAGTCTTCACTTCCACCCGCTTTATTCCGGATCGCTTCCTGCCTGATAAGGCTATCGACCTGATCGACGAGGCCGGCGCGCGGGTCAAGCTACGCCAGACCACATTACCGACCGACGTTGCCGATATCCAGAAGCGGATCAAGTTCATCGTGCACCGGATGGAGAACGCCATCGCGAATCACGAGTTCGAGAAGGCGCGTTTCTATTCGGATGAGGAGCGCAAGGAGCGCGAGAATCTCCGCGTGCTCCGCGAGAAGTACAACCTCGACGATACGTCGACAGGCGTCGTCACCAAGGACGATATCGAAGACGTGGTCGCCCGGTGGACCGGCGTCCCAATGACTGCCATTCGTGAGGAGGAAGTCTCCAAGCTCCTCCGTATCGAAGAAGAGCTGCATCGCCGAGTCATCAGCCAGAACAAAGCGATCAGCGCGCTCAGCCGCGCCATCCGGCGCTCGCGTGCCGGCCTGAAGTCGCCGAAGCGGCCGGCCGGTTCGTTCCTGTTCCTCGGGCCTACTGGCGTTGGTAAGACCGAAGTCGCGAGGGCGTTGGCCGAGTTTCTCTTCGGCAGCGAGAAGTCGCTGATCCGCTTCGACATGTCGGAGTTCATGGAGAAACATTCGGTCAGCAAGCTGATCGGTTCGCCTCCCGGATATGTCGGATACGAGGAAGGCGGGCAGTTGACCGAGCGTGTGAAGCGGCAGCCCTACTCGATCATCCTGCTGGATGAAATCGAGAAGGCGCACCCGGACATTTACAACATTCTGTTGCAGGTGTTC
>CAYXLI010000065.1:0-8211 GCA_964464925.1 uncultured Solibacteraceae bacterium
GGGCGAAGGGCGGGTAAGTGGAAGAAAAGAGGGGAAATTGAGTCGAAGGAGTTTTGTGACCGCCGAAGCTGAAGTATATCGGCGTTGGTTCGGCGTCTTCCTTTCACTTCGCAGCATTCATCGAGGCTGTAGCGCTCGAGCTCCTGATTGATATCAAGCGATAGTTTTGGAACCCTGGCCAGGATTCATTCCTGCAAGTTGTTAGTCTTCACCGGAAGTGCTTCGTGGGGGAACAGTCCTCACAGCCGTCCACATGTGTGGTTTGGGCGCTTCCCAGCCAGGTGGATTACTTCCGGATCGCGCGTCACTCGTCCGGAACGCTGTCGGGTTCAGTTTCCGGTAGCGCCGTTCTCCGTTCCGAGCGTCCGATGGGCATGCTCATGCAGATCCGGAATCGCTTGCGCTCACGGCGTTCGCCGGGCCATCCACCGACCGGCTATCTTCGTTCAAAGATAAGCAAACGGTCGATCTTCTCGCCCTTGGGATTTACGCCGGTCACGCGAGATGTTCTGACCTTCCCGTCTTTCGAATACGTATTTTGGCGTTCGATCCAAGAGGTAGTTGTTAAACTCTTCTCCAAGACGTGGTATTCGTAATCGCTGATCTTTGTCACGGTTGCCGTAGCCGTGCCGTTGTCAATCGGATGAGCTTCCCCGTGTTCCTTGTACCGGGCGACTGAGGGCACAATCGCCTTGCCACTGGAGTCTTTGCCTTCCACCTTCAAGACCGTCCAATCGCCTTCCCGCCAGATTGTAATGATCTGAGATTGCGGGATCGGCCCGCCCTTCGATCTGGACTTGGAGGCGTTTAGAACCCACCTGCCAATCTGAGGTTCGGCGCCGACCATAGCAGCTGACCAGATCGTCACAGCAAGGATTACTTTCAGCATCTGCTTCAGCATTTACGCCTTGGTGCATTGTACAGCTCATCCAGACCTCCCGCAATCGCGTCGGAGTCAAACTGAACCAAGCAGTACGCAGTCCTGCATCGACCAGCACGCTCCTGCGGGCCGCAAGCAGTATGTGGGGAGAAGGCGGGGCAAAGAGCTAATGAGTTCCTCCCGATCTGTCGACATATCGGAAACTGATTCCAGCCGTGGTCGGCTGTGAATCTCAAACGTCATTCGCGCGTGAAATGCACGTCTATGCGCGCGTGCGCACATGAGGGACGCGGCACGTCTGGACGCAGCGATGGGCACAAGAGCGAGAACGGAACCAACGCCGGATCCGGATTGCGATCGCGGCGGTGGCGGATTCAGCCGATGACTCTCCGCTGCTTTCTTTAGAAGGACAGCCCGACCAGCAATTCGACTTGGTTCCGTTTGCTCCGGGAACCGGCAAAGTCGGGATCAGCCGCCCAGTGGGTATATCGCATAACGGGACCAATCCTCACCCTTCCAAGTTGCGCTTCCACGCCCAAGCCGGCAGTGCCGCCGTATGGCGACGGTGCTGCATTGTTTAGGTTTCCAGCAACACGGAACGATGGCCCCGCTTCGATGAACGGCTTCAACACATGGGAACGGAACCTGTACTTCACCACGGCCGGGAGTTCCCACGTCACAACCGTGGCGGGAGAAATGCTGTGGAACGTCCCATCGGGACGAACGCCAGCCATCGTCAGATTCATCGGCCGGTACAGTGCGTCGATCTCCACGGAAAAACCACGCCACGGCAGTCTAACTTCGATCATCGGACCAATGCCGTAATCTCTCAGAGTTGAATAGGAACGGGACAAACGAGGCTCTAATCCGTTCGGCCCCAGAAAGAATCCGGTGCTCTCATGCCCGAAGGCATCTGTCAACGCTGCACCGCCGATTACGCCAAACGAGAATTGCCGCCCTGAAGATTGGCCGAACGACGACTCCCCGGATGTGAACACAAGTCCAGTTGACAGTCTGAAGTTGTACTGGTTCCAATTGATGCTACCGGAGCGGGTCAGCAACAGTTCCGGTTGCACGATGCGGTATGACAGCCGGTCCGTGATGCGGTAATCGATGCTCCCGCCGAACGAAGCGGCGAACGTGGTGGTGCTCGGAAATGTCCTTTGGGTGATCGGCGTTGACAGCGAACCCGCTGGCCGCTGGATCGGCTCACGAAGCGGCAGCACAAGCGTATTTGTGTGCGCCACGCCGATCAATGCTCGGGCATTCACTGAAAGCCGATTCCATCTGAATACTCGAACTTCGGGTCCCAACAAAACCGTGTACTGGCGCATGTCGCCGGGGATAGCTTCGATTCGCTTGAGTTCACCCGGCGTAGTCAGGCTTGTCGTGTACGGAGTCAGTCCCCGTTGTCCGTAATGACCGCTGAAATCGGCGATCAAACCGATCCGGGGCATCACGTTGAGCTTAACCGAAGCGTTCCAGCCGTTCAGGTTCGTTGATTTCAACAGGATTCTCGGCTGCTCAGTCAGCGACAAATAAGAGTAGCCGCTAAACAGTTCGATCTTTGGCGCATCTTGGCCATAGACACACACGCCCACACTGAGCGGAACAAGCAACAGAGATGCACAACGAAAACGTTTTGTATTCATCAGGTTCGTCATCTGAAGATCATGTCCATGCACGTTGATAACCAGACCGTCGCGCCAATCCGCTGAATATTGTCCCGAAGCCCGCGACCGGCCGCGCCCGCAGAAGAGAATCGCCCGTGAAAGCACGCGCGTCCATGCCGTTGCCCGACGAACCTGAAGAACTTGAAATACGAGCTGCAGGATTCGGACGACGGCCCGAGAGACAGCGCCTCTGCATCGGGCTCTTTGTCTCCCTCCTGCCTCACTTTGGGCTGACCTCCGCCGGCCGGCGTCACCGCGACTGGGGGCGCGTACGAATGCGCCGATGGATCCAGCAACACCGACCACGTGAAAGACTTGCGAATCGACGGAACATAGCGCGGCGGCATGCCATAGACTTACTTTACGCGATCGCGATGGGCGGTTGTCGCGTTCGACCACACGCGAGACCCTGCCGTCGTGTGGCTTCCACTGTACCGATGCGGGACGCCATCCCGGTTCCGCACTGTCTAAGGCGAGAAGCGTTCCCAAACAGAGCAAAACAGCAGTCAGCAGGCGCGACATGCACGTGTGAATGCAGCCTGACTACCACCCTCGCTTTCCGTACGCTCGACTCATGGGCGGTACGCTGGGCGGTGGACATCTAACGCCGAACTTTGAAGGATGGCAGGTCTAGTGCGACGACTGCAGTGACTGTTCCGTGCCGTGCAGTTACGAGAGGAGCGCAACCTTGAGACGGGCGAAGTGTACTACGATCTCGTCTGCTCCGAATCCTACTCCATCCTGATCACGTTCGAGCGGCTGAATCCTGCCGAGCGTGATTGGCGCGGCATGGTCACGGCGCCGTCCAGGAGCGAAATGCCAGTGTTGTCATCGAACTAGCGGCAACTTGGTCTCCGGAGGGGCGTCGTCTCCGGTTCCGCTTGCCGAAACAAGGATACGACTTCGTCCGCGAACTCTATCGCCCAGCTGAACGCGCGGGTGAGTCGTGCTTTTTCGACGTCGAGTCGGATTGTTTACGGTAACCGCCGTGTCACGGGACGAACATGACTCTGACGCTTTTCAGTCGCGCTGGACGGTCCGATGTGCGATGGACAGAAGTCCAGCGCCAGACGGAAGTTGAATGGGAGGGTAGAGTCCGTGTTGCGTCGCCGTTCGCGCCCACTGCAGTAAACGTTCATTGATCACGGCTGTAACGACCACCGCTGCAATCTCGAATGAATGTCCGGCGTCTTCCGGCTCGCCGTACTTCACATCTACTTGCCACTTGTTGCCTGCCAAAGAGATTGGACCGCCCGCCTGAGGCCACCAGCCATTCACATCCTCGCGATGCACGAGTACCCAAAGGAATGCGTCTTTGGGTACACAGGCGGTTCCGGCGACTCTTCCGCAGTCGCCCACATGTTCTCTTTCAGACGGCGTACCAATATCCACCAGATCTGACCGATGCACCCGATGGTGAACCACGTCACGAACAGCTCTTGGCAGGAGCTGGTTGATGCGTGAGCGCCAGTCGTAGCGCAAAAGTGTTTGCCGATTATACGCTTGCTGCTCCCACCCATCGCCGTGCGGATCGAAAGTCGGCTCGTCTGTCCGAATGAACAGGGCCGTATTGTGCACCACGGAGTCGAGTCTAAACATCACGTCGCGCCGCAGGAATTGGAAAAGGTGATGAATACTTCTGATGTGAATATCGTCGAGCACAAGGAGTGCGCCACGATCGAGGTGTGGGTAGAAATAGTAGTACTCGAGCTCAGGGAAGGGGTATGCATGCGGACCGTCGATAACGGCCAGTTGAAGCTTGCGCTCGAATGAGAAGTTAGGCAAGGTCTGCTGTGAAGGACCTTCAACGAATGTCACGACTCCGGGTCTTAGCAGGGGGGAAGTTCGGACCGCCGAAAGGCTCCCTCCTATGTCAAGACTGAATGTCGTGTGCCTTCTACTGAGGTGTGACAAAAGGAGTGTGGTGGCACCGGAGCCCGTCTCAGCAGACTCCATCACCGTCCGCATGGCCGCATGCCTCGCAATCGCACGAAGCGCAGCCGGCGAGACGGTTCCGGCCGAGTGCAGCACTGGCTGAAGTTGGATGATCTGCTCTACGATATCGCTCATGTGTATGGGCTACGCGACGCAACAGCTAACTCTTACGATAATCGACAGGCACAACGCCTGACTCCGATCAACCTGCCTCCGAGACCGGTAACGGTCCAGAATTTGCATCCGGCCGGCTCGGGTGGCTGAGTTGTCTCTCATAGAGAGCCGAACTGATTTGGTGCCATTAAAGTCCGCTTACCGGAAACTGGCAGGTACGGGCGGATCGTCGGCCATCCGGAAAGTGACTGCTTGATACGGCGTTGCCGCGGCCGTCTCGGGAGAGCAGAACGGGACTGTTCCGCGCTGCGACGGAGCGGATCCAAGCGCCCCATCGGTCAAGGGAACGCTCGCGCCAGCTTCGTCCTGTTCGCCGCGGCCTCGGGCGCCGGCGCGAGCACGAGGCCGGGCGGAGTTGGGCTGCAGCGGCGTGGACGTGCGGATCACCGCCTGGTTCCGCGCTCCGACGGAGAGGATGCAAGCGCCGCCGTCGATGGAGTAGGCGCTACGCCAAAGCTGCGCCCCTCGTGTTTTCCGCCGCAGCCTCGGGCGCCGGGCGGAGTCGGTGCTCAGCTTCCGAGTGGCGCGTCACACAACCGGAGTTGCGTATGTACGGCGGAAAGCGAAACCGGCGTAGATAAGCACGGAATCTTGCCCTCTCGAGATACTATTCCGCCCGAAGGGCCTGAATCACGTCTACGCGTGCTGCCCGCAGCGCGGGCCAGGCGGACGCCACGATGGCCGCCGCCAACAGCACTCCCGCCGCACCGGATATGACCCACACTCCCGGCATTCTCACGGACTCCAACCACGCGCCGGCCGCACGTTGCAGCGCGGCGCCGGCCGCCAGCCCGACTCCAATTCCCGCGGCGGTGAGGATCGCTCCCTCTGCGATCACACGTACCAGCAACTGACGAGGCTGCGACCCAATGGCGAGCCGTATGCCGAATTCCCGAGTGCGCGCGCTCACCGAAAAAGCGAGCACGCCGCCCACGCCCACCACCGCGATCGCCAAAGCCACCACCGCGAATCCACCGAAAACGAGGGCGTTCAAACGGTCGGGCGTGAGCACCTCCGCGCGAACATCCTCGAGCGTGGCGGCTCGCTCCACGGGCTGGTCCACGGACAGATTGCGGATTGTGCGCGTGATCGGAGTGATCAGTGCGTTGGGGTCGGACCGCACGTGAACGAAGAGCCGGCCTCCAAACAACGGTCCCTGTCCGAACGGCATGTAGACGGTGAGTGTCGGGCGTGGAATCAGGTGCTCATCGTCAATATCGGCGGCCACACCGATGACCCGCATCGGTACCGCTTTCATGTCGATGAAACGGATCACCGGGTCGGTCCAGGTGACGTGCCGATTGAGCACTTCCTGCGTGGGGAACATCCGTCGCGCGGCGCTCTGGCTGATGATCGCGACCGGTTCGCTGCCCTTGCGATCCTCGTCGTTGAAGTCACGCCCCGCAACCAGGGGGACCCCGAGGGCGGCGAAGAATCCTGGAGAAATGATGCGGAAATGGCCGCGCGGATCCTCCTCGGCAGTGCCGCGGGCGTACCCTTCGGCCGTGAATTGGAGGCCGGGACCGAACTGCCTGCCTTCCCGCCAGGGCGTGAGCACGCCTAGCGCGACCCCATCGACGCCGGGCAGTTCGTGGACCTTGCGCATCGCCTCCCTGTAAAATCCAACGACCTGTTCGTCGCTGCGGCCATAACTGATCACGGGAACATTGATGGAGAGCACCCGGCGGGTATCGATGCCGGTATCGACTGCCTGCAGTGCGAGCAGGGTTTTGATGAGCATGGCCGCGCCCGCCAGCAGCACGAAGGATGCGGCGATCTGCGTGATGGCAAAGGCGCGGAGGCGGCCGTTGGCTCCGGCTGTCACCCGCGTGCTGGAGGTGGAGAGGCTGATGGCGCGTGAAGGGTCGCCGGCGGGCAGCCGGGGCACGAAGGCGAGCAGAACAGCGGCCGCAAGCGCCATCCCGGCACTCACCCAGAGCATGCTGGAATCGACCGTGAGGTCTAGGGCGCGGATGGAGAAGCGGGAAGCGTAACGCCCCAGGATCGCGACCATCGGCGCCGTACTGAGAACTCCAAGAGCGGCTCCCCCGCCACAGAGCAGCAGGCTTTCAGCGAGCAGGACGCGGCGTAACGCGCCGTTGCTGGCGCCCAGTGCCGTGCGGATCACCAACTCACCTTCCCGGCGGATGTTGCGCGCCAGGATCAGATTGGCGACGTTCGAGCAGGCGATCATGAAGACCAGCCCGGAAGCGGCCAGCAAAACCCAAAGTACGGTGCGGGCCTTGGACGTGATCTGATCGCGCAGCAGGAACGCGTCGATGCGATACCCGTCTTTGGCAGGGTAGGCTTCGGGGTGCTGCTTGAGCATAGCCGCATGGGCCACGCGCAGTTCGGCGCGGGCCTGTTCGAGGGTTGCGCCGGGGGCGAGGCGGCCGAACAACTCAGTCATGCGGTGGACGCGTCCGGTGACCATCGTGGCCGAGAGGTGGTGCGGGCTGGTCACGATGTTGGCGATGAGTTCGGTTTCGGCGGGATAGGGAACGGAGGGCTCGAGAACGCCGATGATCGTGGCGCTGCGCGCGCCGAAGGAACCGAGGCGTACGACCTTTCCTATGACGGAGGGGTCGCTCTTGAGCGCCCGGGTCCAGAAGCGGTAGGTGAGCACGACCGCGCCCGCGGCATTCGGTCCGTCGTCTTGCGTATCGATCAGACGGCCGAGCACGGGGCGGAGGCCCATCACCTCGAAGAAGTTGCCGCTGACCACGCCGGCCTGCACTTCGCGCGGTTCGCCGAGCCCGTTGACCGTGAAGCCCACGGTCGAGAATTCGCCGAATGTGCTGAAGGATTTCACGCTTTGACGAAGATCCTGGACTTCGGGCACGGAGAAAGCGGTGCTCTCCGTGCCCAGTCCGGGCGCGCCCTGCCGCAGGTAGACCAGGCGGTCCTCGCCGCGATTCACGAGGGGCCGCAGCAGAACTCCACGGACAAGCGTAAAGATGGCTGCATTGGCGCCGATCCCGAGCGCCAGCGTGAGCACGACCGTGATGGTTAGACCCTTGGCTCCGGCGAGCGACCGGACCGCATACTTGAAATCGCGCGCGAACATTCCCACAACGCTACCCAGACCGGTTGATTGAGATCTCATGCAAAACCTTTCTTCCTACTGTACAGTCGTTTCGCACTGCCGGATTTCGACATCCGGGCCAGAAACTTTTCGGCTGCTCTTTGGGGCGCGGTGTGCCGGTACCTTCTGACAACAGGATAAGGGTGACGCGAGATATGTCCTCATTGGTCGACACGTGTTTTGCCGATATATTGAACCTGGCGCGAAAGCGGACGCAGAACGCGAACCGCTGAAGCGCTCCGTCCGTATCGCGCGCGATCCAGGAGCAACGTCCGCGTAAACTCCGATAAACATGCCTACCAATCGCGCTGACTACAGACGCAGTACGGCGCGAGCGCCAGTGTCCCACAGGCTAAATTCACGGCGAAACGCGGAACGATCGGGCTCCGGTTTCTCGTATGCCTCCATCGGACCATCCGAAGAGGAGGTATCCTGCGGCAATGGATGCAACATATTCCGGCTAT
>CAYXLI010000066.1:0-7729 GCA_964464925.1 uncultured Solibacteraceae bacterium
GCAGCACACGGCTGGCGGCCAACGGAAGACTGGCTGCCTCGGTGATCAGCGGCTACACTCATCCTGCCGACGAGATCTGGAAGATCACCGGCGTAGACGATCTCGGCAACCAGGTCACCTTAACCGCCACCGTCAAACTGCAATAATTCTGCTGAGCCGGAGCATTGCCGAATCCTGACCCTCGACGGAGCGTGTCAGCATTCCCGCAGTGCTCGGCTGATTACAGTACTGGTGCCATAAACGTACAAAACACAACATTTATGGTATTGCTAACGGTTAATGCGGTGACTGGTAATACGCCTCATGAAGCCCCTGTTTACCCTTCTTGGTATTCACATATTTTTTATATTGAGTGTTTCGGCGGCCACGACCTTCACGACGGCCTCTCAAGACACATTTATCACCATCCATCCGGGCCTGGGTGGCCCTGGTAGCATTCACGGAAGTGAGACGTCTCTGTACTCTGTTTCTGATGGTGCCTCGCCAGGCTATGACACCGATCCGGTCTTTCGGTTCGACCTCAGCGCCTATGCCGGCGCGACTGTTACGGGAAGCGGAACGATCACATTAACGAGCATTACTAACGTAACGGGTTCGCTTGAATATGTGTTGTATCCAGCCCTGGTTCCGTGGTCCGAAGCCGCCGCGAGCTGGAATAGTTTCGGCGGCTTTCCGAGCTCCAGTTTCTTCACAGTGTCGGCCGCAACCGGAACGCTGGTTGGCGGCACGGGTAGCCAGGTGACCTTCACAATTTCACAATCGATGTTGCAGTCCTGGATCGATTCTCCTGGAACCAACTACGGTGTCCTGATGCATGGAACCACCAACTGGACAAGTTCAAACGGATTCAGCGACCGACAGTTTGTCAGCCGGGAAGGTGGGACGGGCGCTCCTACGCTCACGTTCGCTACCTCCGACGCGCCGGAGCCGGCGCGCTTCGCTATGGTCGCGGCCGGCTTGGCCGGAGCGGTGTATTTTCGGCGCCGCCGGGCATAAGAGCCGCTGTCGCGGCCCCGAATCTGCAGCGTCCGCTGCGTCCCCAGAGGCCTAAGGCCCGGCCTTCGGCCTCTGGGGACTTCGCTCCGGCCGCAGATTCGCCTTCAGGAGCACAATAGGTGCAGTAAGCTAATTTCGTATTTATCCCTGGACGGTTTTTCGTGGCAGGTCAGATCGGACGCGGCAGGAGAACGCGCCGCGGCCATCTACAGCCTGTTGGGATCGGCCAAGCTGAACGGGATCGATCCGGAAGCCTCCCTGGGAGCGGTGCTGCGGCGCATCGCCGATCATCCCATCAACAGGATTGCGGAACTGTTGCCATGGAATCTGTTTCCGGCGTACCCGCCAGCAACGGAGACCGCATGACACACCGGCCGCCCCAAAGCAATCGCGCCCACAATTTTCGAATTGTGGGCACAAGGCGCAATGAGGCTAAAGAGCTGAATCTGGACTGGCAGTCGCTTGACTCGGAGCTTGGCTGCGGCAGCGTACGATGCACCGCGGCGCCGCCTCTATCTCCGCTTCCACAGCGGCGACGTTTCTCGCTACTTCAGATTCCGCGCCGAACAATACCGCGAGCTTCTCGAAGCCGAGTCTCACGGGCGTTACTTCCTCAGCCACATCCGGAATCAATTCCCTTACGAACGACTCCCTCGTTAGAGCCTCACTCGTCAGATCAAGACGGTCTCGACCGGACGCTTACATTCCTCATTGTTCGCTACGGACACTTCACGACCGCTGGAGCGTCTCGCGAGGCGAAGCGTTTGCGGCCTTGCGAGCCGGCAGAATTGCGGCCACAAAAACAGATAGCGTGAGCACCAGGGCGGCGGCTGCGAATGTGATCGCATCCACCGGGGAGACGCCGAACAAGAACCCTTCTATCAACCGGGTGAACGCAGTGGCCAGCATAATCCCAGCTATGAGACCCGCGCCCGCCCAAGTCAGACTCTGCTTTAACATCAACATCACGATATCGCGTGGGCGGGCGCCCAGAGCCATCCGAACCCCCACCTCATACCGGCGTGTACGGGCAATGTGAGTAACTAATCCGTAGACGCCGACCACCGCAAGGATGAATCCTAGAATAGCGTACATACCAAGGATTAGCACTCTCAGGCGCGCTGGGTTGGCTGCGCTCTTAAATTCGTTTTCAAGCGCCTCCACATCGAGACTTCTGCCGGTAATCTCCCGAATACGTGCGCGCACTGGCTGAACCGCAGCGGCGCAGGATTGAGAACATCGCACGGTCAGGAAAATCGATGAATACACGGACTGGCCACGGTATCCGTCGAAGAAAGGCAGATAGATGTGTGGCTCCGGCGACTGCTCCAACACTGTATCGCGGACATCATCCACCATTCCGACGATTTCGCGAGCGGTCGATTCGCCATCAAGACGTATTTCAGAACCTACCGGATTAGCGGGGAGCCCGATCCGTCTGGCCATAGTGATGTTCACAATCGCAGTATGTTTGCCGAAATCATTGAAGGAATGGCCGGCTAGCATTGGGACTTGTAGCGTCTGGAAGTAGTCGGCTGTTACGGCTGAAATGACGCAACCGAGGTAACGGTCGGCATTTCGAATAAACACCTGGCCGCGTTCGTCGGTCACGAGAGGCAGCAAGGATGCAACCGCAGCCGTATCTACGGCTGCAGAGTCATGCAAGCTACTGAGTAATGCACGCACTTGGGCAGGGAATCTCGTTTCCGCATTGGGTCCTCGAACCTGCGGCACGCGCGCAAAGAGGACGCGCTGAGGCTCGAACCCAGTCTTTACCGCGGATAAGTTCATTAGAGTCCTGAGCGCCAGACCCGCGCCAATAGTCAGCAGGAGGGCCAACGCGGTCTGAACACAGATCAGCCCCCGCCTCATGATGATGCCGGTTGGACCACTCAAACGGACCTCCTGTTCACGTAGTGAATCGAGCGGGCTCTGTCTGAACAACTGGAGAACAGTGGGCAAACCAGCACATAGTCCTACAACCAGGGACACTAAGATCGAGAATCCGCATACGAGCGGATTCAACGCGGGCTGAATCAGAACCAAGTCAAACGCTGGCAGGAGTGTTTTTATGGCGACATTCACGGTGCCCCATGCGACGCATAGGCCACCGAGTCCGCTGATCGCGCCCAGTAGGAGTGCTTCCGTGATGAGTTGGCGGATCATCCTCGCTGCGGATGCGCCGAGGCTCATGCGAATGCCGAGTTCGCGACGGCGCCCGGCGGCCAGCCCAAGCAGGATCGTTATGCTATTGGATAGCGCGATCAGGAGGACGCAAATGGCACCTGCTAACAAGGCGGACAGGATGAGCCGGACATTCTTGACCAACAACTCACGTAGGGGTCGGATGCCGATGTCGTCTCCGAACCGGACACCCGTCCTCGGTGTATAGAGTGCATGTAGCTGAGCTAAGCGTACGAGCAACTCGCTTCGCGCTACATCGGTAGTCAAACCGGGTTTTAGTCTTGCGAGCCAACCTGATTCAGCGCCGCGAGGCAATAAGGATCCGGAGGGCAGCAAATCAACGGGCCCTTTCTCATAAAGATCGCGGGGCAGCCACAATTTCGCATTGCCAGGAAAGGCAAACCCTTCGGGTAGGACACCGATTATCGTGTGTGGGATCGCGTTGATCCGAATCTCTGTTCCGATAACGGATGCAGCGCTACCGAGCACGTTCCGCCAGAACCCGGCTCCGATGATGACAACCTGTTGTCGGGAATCGCCGTAGTCTTCGAGACGGAACGATCTGCCACGCAGAGGAGATACACCGAGAGCGGAAAAAAAAGAGGAGGAGACAACGGCAGCCGGTACCGTTTCGTCGCTATCGCCAGGGTTGGAATTGGATAAGAAGACCGATCCGCTCGAGTATGTCGCCATATCCTCGAGACTGTGGACTTGACTCCACCAGGAGATCGCATGTCCATCCGGCGGGTTGGCGAGTCCGCCGAAATGCACGACGCGTTCGATGTCGCTGTGCGGAATGGGGTGTAGCACCAGGCCATCGATGATGCTGAACATAGTTATCGTTAGGCCCAGGCCCAGCGATAGGCTGATCAAGACAAGTGTATAAGAAGGACAGTTTCTGGCGAAAGTGCGTCGAAAGTATTTGAGGTCGTCTAGCATATTAGGAACCTTTCTGGCGGCAATGCCGCGCGAATTACATCGCAGCGCACTGTTGATGGTTCCTCAGACTCCCGTAGACGAGCGCGACGGAAGATGCGCAATGCTCGACCGTGCACTTTTGCAAACAGATTTTTCGGCCGTTGCTGCCGAGGAATGATCGAAGCCTGGGATCCCCAATCAGCCGCGATAGCGCCTGTGCGAGGACCGCAGGCTCGGGCTTAACAACAATGCCGCGGTTATTGCCGACCAGTTCCCGAAGTCCGCCGTCATCGGAAACTATGACAGGTACGCTCATAGACATCGCTTCGAGAATCGCCATCCCCAACGGCTCCCGTTCCGAGCATAATACACATATGTCGGCAGCTGCTTGGATCCGGCGTACATCCTTCTGAAACCGCAGTTTTGTGGTTCGTACCCCGACACCAGTCCGAAGCAGCAGGGCGTCTATGTAGTTCTCCCATTCGGTTGAGCTGTAGGATTCCCCCACGAGCATGAGATGAACGTCGTCTCGTTCGGGCAGAGAGGCAATTGCCTGTACCAACAGGTCGTGTCTCTTGTTTTGAGAGTACCTTCCGATCATGAGTATCGTGATTAACCGGGGGTCGATACCGAGACGTTCTTTTGCATCCGCTTTATCCGCATCACTTACTGGCAACCATACTCCGGTATCTACTCCGTCATGAATGGCAGTAACCTTGTCCGCCGCCGTTCCAGCCTGGATTGCTTTGGTCTTTACGTACTCAGACACCGCGATCACCGCATCACACTGTCGAACCGTATCGATGATGGGGCCTATGGAGGCCACGCGGAGGTGGTAAACGAGGGCACAGTCGCGCAATTTGGCGAGATGAGCGAGTAGCGGTCCACTAAAACTGTTAAGGTGAACGCGCACGGAGTACAAGGTGATCCTCGCCCCAATCGACGAAGGTCGGCGCGTAGGATAACTCGTACCTGCCCAATCGCATTTCTCGCGAGTCTCTAGCAATCAAGACCGTAACGACTCTTCCCCTCGATCGCGGAATAAGAAGAGATTGACTTCCGGAGTTCCGGAGAATGAAGTGCGCCTGCAGTTGAAGAAAAGCCACATCATCGTCACCGAGGCAATATCGCTCCTGTACTGGTTTTATCTCCAGACTCAACGCGCTCTGTTGTCCCGGCAACGTAGACATTGCAAGATTGATTGCAACCAGCCAGGTCTCAAGCATCCGGACATTACTCATTGGTATAAACCTCCGCCAATGGATTTAAAACAGTGATCCAACACAAATTGAGTATTAAGCCTGTTTTGCCCTGGAGGGCTACCCGAACCGGAGTCAGTAGGGAACTGCCCTGTCTGATGGCCAAGTTTCATGTAGAAGAAGCGCCCGCCGAGAGTCACCCGTCAACCCAGTCCCGAAATCCGCGTAACTGAACTGACCAGAGTTCGAGTCGTAAAGCGGAACCACGCTCCTCCCCGAAGGGATAATACTTGCCATTGGACCCCGGCCGGTCCCGCACCGCCAGTTTCTTCCCGCCGAACCAGAACTGCGTGCTCAGCGTCGTGAACTGGAACGGGTTGAACCCATCGTCGTTCACCTGGTACACACCCAGCTTCTTGTTCCCGACATAGAAGGAAACCTCTTCCGTCCCGTCATCCCCACGCTTCTTATAGATCCGTTTGTTGTCCGGCGCATATCCGTAATACTCGGCATACAGCGTCCTGCCCTGCGCGGTTGCCATCCGGTTCTCCACATCGAACGTGAAAGCCTGAATCGGCGCCAACGGCCCAACCCCCGCCATTGTTGCCGTTCGCATCGTACTCGTAATAATTCGTCGGTCACGCCATTCGGATATCGATCTCGCGGGAACTGCTAGTGTTCCGTGCCGGCTGGTTCACGAGCGCCACCAGATGGCACCCACCGCCGAGGCTCTGAAACCACGAAGACATAAGGATGCTCATAACGGAACGACGTCCGCGGCCGGTCCGAGATCTGCTTGTCCAGCACGAACCTGTACGTCAGGAGAACCGTATCCGATTTGGTTGAACAGAAAGTGAAGCGCCACTGCTTGATATTCTGCTCGGCAGCCTTGGCGAGCAATGGATGGCCCGAGATAACTCGGACACTTTCGATCGCTCCATTTCCGGCAAGTCGAACATTTATCTTGACCTCTCCTTCGATCCTTGCCTGTTGTCCCAGAATCGGATAGTCCATCCCCACGATTCGAGTTGGCAAAGGCTGAGCTCCGCACGCGAATGCACACCAGAGCACCCAACTGACAACGAGAGCGGTCCTCATTAGAAGCGCCCCAATGTCTTTGAACAGTCCTGGTGGATTAGAGCGTCGTTTTGGTTGCCGGCCCCACGATCATTGAAGTCGGCTTGAAAACCCTTTGCATCTAACGCGTGCGCAAACTCGTGCAACAGGATGAAAGCCTGGGCCCTCGGGGTCCCTCCCGCAATTCGTTTGCGATTGACAACGCAAGCGGAACTGAAGAAGGCTCCTCCAGCGTTTACGACGATAGCAGCCTCTACAGAGGTCAAGTCAGTCCCAGCGGTGTTGGTGAATGCTGCTACATTCTGACTGGAATCCGCGACCTCCAGCAAGTCATTGCTAAGCAGATCCGCCACATATTCGCCTAGTTTGTTGCCGACGCTTTCGAGGAAACGGCGGCAATCGGAGTCGATATTCTGTAATAGCTCTTGAACACGGCGCGCGACTGCCGCATACGCAGCGCCGGTCTTCTGCACATTTGTTACCTTCAGCGATGAAGTTGTGTTCTGCGGACCACCTGATTGCACATCTTCATGATAAGGATCCGGCGTCAAGAACCTTCCAATCGACGCCGAGTAATACCTCTGATCCGCGTAATCAATCCCAGTGGTCTTGTCCCAGTAATACGTCGCAAAGGAATCATCGTTCTGCACCGCGGAACCACGCTCCTCTCCGAACGGATAATACGTGAAGGAAACCTCCTCCGTCCCGTCATCGCCGCGCTTCTTGTACACTTGTTTGTTGTCCGGCGCGTATCCATAATACTCGCTATACAGCAGTCCCGCCCTGCGCGGTTGCCATCCGGCTTCCCCACATCGAACGTGCCTGAATCGACGCCAACGGCCCCACCCCCGTCCTGTTGCCGTTCGCATCGTACTGGTAATAATTCGCCCTGTTACCGAGCCCCGTCAACTGATTCCGCCCACGTTCTGAGTCAGCCGGTTCCCAAACCCGTCACAGCTCCACGATCGGGACCACGGACTCGTTCGCCCGCGCTGGTCCCGATCTTCTCCTCTCCTCTAAGGCAGGCGAGACCGGCCTGCAAGGCACCGCTGCGCTGGTAAAGAGTACTGAAACCTTTGTACCTGGTCAATAGGCTTTTGTGCAGAATTTCTCATTATGCGGCCCAAGAACAGGCAAACTGTACAAACGGAATCGAATAAATATGTGGATATGAGTCGTAAGAGCAACGGCGTGACCGCACCGATACGCCAGTTTCGAGTCAGCCATCCTTAGCGGTCACAAACCTCCTCCAACTCAATCTCCCCTCTTTTCTTCCACTTACCTGCCCTTCGCCCAAGTCACAGAACACCCCGCCTGCGACCATCACGCTAGAAAGAGGTGTATCGAATCATGTC
>CAYXLI010000067.1:0-7654 GCA_964464925.1 uncultured Solibacteraceae bacterium
CCAGACTGCGCCTCCGTTTGAAGCGCGCAAGCTCGCGATGATCGACGCTTACGCGCACTACAAGGGCCCGGGTGACCAGGGCTATGGCCAAATCGCCGCGCGACTCTGGAAGCATGAGGACGCAGCGTGGTGTTCTCAAAAGCTGGAGCAACTTCTCGGGGCAGGCCCCAGCGGAGACATGTTCTGGATGTTCCCCGTTACGGCTATCGCCTATCTCGATCAGGGGCAACTGACGCCGTCTGCCCGGCAGGCTCTCCACAGTGCGTGGAAGACGTACATGCCTTATCGCGGCGATACCGAAAATCACTTCCTGCTCTATTACACGTCGCTATATCTGATGTCCCAACTCTGGCACAATCAGCCGGGCGAGATGTGGTTCACGGGCAAGTCGTCCGAAGCGAATCTCGAAGACGCTCGACAGTGGATCGAGTCCTGGGTCACGCTGACCACCACGCGAGGCCAGGGCGAGTACGATTCGCCGCACTACATGGGTGTGTATCTGTTACCGATCTCCTATCTCGCGGCATGGGCCAAAGATCCGGCGATGAAGAAACGCGCCACCATGATGCTCGATTATCTGATTGCCGATTATGCGCCGGAGAACCTGGATGGTCTTTTCGTCGGGGCGCACGCGCGTGTATACGAAGATCAGTTGGTCGAGAAATGGAAGGGTGTCTCGAGCGATTTCGGTTATCTCTGGTTCGGTGTCGGGCGGCCTATGCCGTTTCCGAATAATTACACCCTCTACTACCTGCTGGCGAGCGCCTACGAGCCGCCGGAAATTCTGCAGCGCATCGCGACCGATCGCAGTCAGCCCTATACGCATTACGAACGCAAGCGAACCCGCAATCGCTGGCGGTTTAACGATGACCTGCATGGTCCGGTCTACAAGACGACGTATGTGCGCAGGGAGTACGCCGTCAGTTCCGATCAGGGCGGCATTCTGCAGCCGATCCAGGAGCATTCCTGGGATGTGACGTGGTCGGTGCCGGACCCGCGTGGCGTGCAGAACACGCTCTTCTTCGTGCATCCGTATTCGTCGGTCCGGGAACTGCAGACGTATTTCGTGTTCGGGCCGGATAGTGCGGTGGAAGGCGTGGTGCGGTCAAAGAAGACCTACGATTCGCCTGACAAGCTGCTGGGTGGCTCTCCGTACGAGAAGATCTTTCAGGATGAGGATACACTGATGGCGCTTTATGGCATTCCCGCGGGTACGCGGTTTCCACACATCAATGGCTTTTTCTCGAAGGATGCCGGTGAGATCCGCGAAGACATCTCCGGGTGGATCTTTCTGCGGGGCGGGAATTCCGCTTACATTGCGTGCCGGCCATTGCAGCCGTATTCGTGGAAACCGATTGCGGGCGGAGGAAGGCGGTTGTTCAGTCCTTACCTGAATAATGGCGTGATCGTGCAGGTGGCGGCAGCGTCGGAGTATCGGGATCTCGAAGCGTTCGCGGCGGCGATCCGGAAGCTGCCGCTGGAGTTCCACCTCGACCCGGTGCCCTCGGTCCGCTTCCGGTCACTGCGCGGGAAGCAACTCGAATTCACTTACGGGGAAACGCCGAGGGTGAATGGCAAGCCGGTCGATTATGAGCACTGGCCGCTATTCGGCGGGCCCTTCCTCGAAGCCGCTGTGGATTCGCAGCAGCTTGTTCTGAAGTATAAAAACATGCGCCGCACGCTGGATTTCAAGCATCTCGCCGTGACCGACTCGCGGCAATAACGCCTCTGAATTCAGGCGACCACGGCTTGCTCGCCCGCTTCCATTACGCTGTGCTTTCGGCCGAACAGGAAATAGATCACGAGCCCGATTGCCAGCCACACGAAGAACCGAAGCCAGGTCTCCAGCGGCAATGCCAGCATCAGCACCAAACAGAAGACGATCGAGAGAATCGGCAGCAATGGGCACCACGGTACCCGGAAGCCGCGCCTGCGTTCCGGCTGCGTCTTCCTCATCACCAGTACGCCTGCCGACACCACGATGAAGGCGAACAGCGTGCCGATATTGGAGAGGTCCGCGAACGTGCCGATATCCCAGATGCCGGCCGGGATGCCGACGAACAGCCCGGCGATCCAGGTGCTGACATGTGGGGTCCGGAACCGGCTGTGCACCCTCGCGAAGGCCTTCGGCAGCAGCCCGTCTCTCGACATCGCAAACCACACTCGGGCCTGCCCGTACTGGAACACCATCAGGGAGGAAATCATGCCCACCAGCGCCCCGACGTTCACCCAGCCGCGGATCTTATTCATTCCCAGCGCCTTCAGTGCATCGGCGACCGGGGCAGCAGTGCCCAGCGTCTTCCAGTTGGCGATTCCGGTGAGGACGAGAGCAACCGAGACATACAGTGCCGCGCAGATCACCAGGGTCGAAATGATCCCGATCGGCAAGTCGCGCTGCGGGTTTTTGCACTCTTCAGCCGCGGTGGAAACCGAGTCGAAGCCGATGTACGTGAAGAACACGATAGCGGCACCTGTCAGCATCCCGGAGTAGCCGTTGGGAAGAAACGGATGCCAGTTGGCCACGTTCACAGCGTGCCCAGCGCCCACCACGAAGATCAGTATGGCCGCGATCTTGACCAGCACCATCACGTTGTTGGTCTGGGCGCTCTCTCGAACCCCGCGCACCAGCACCCACGTCAGCAGCAGCAGGATCAGCAGCGCCGGTACGTTGAAGACACTACCGGTATAGGCCCCGTCCACGATTGGCGGACTGGCAAACGCTTTGGGTAAATGAATGTGGAATACGCCATCCAGCAGGTCGTTGAAGAAGGCGGAAAAGCCCACCGCAACAGCCATGTTGGAGACGGCGTATTCCAGGATCAGATCCCAGCCGATGATCCACGCGAAGATCTCACCGAGCGTCGCATAGGCGTAGGTGTAAGCGCTGCCCGCGATGGGAATCATCGAGGCCAGTTCGGCGTAGCAGAGAGCCGCGAAACTGCAAACGAAAGCGGTGACCAGGAACGAAAGGGAAATGCCCGGTCCCGCTCCCTGCCGCCCGATCGTCGAAACCGCGTTGCCGCCGTTGAGCAGCAAATCGAGAATCGGCGCGTTCAGGATGGACTTGAACTGCAGGTTCTGGCCGGCCGCCGCCGTGCCGGTGAGAATGAAAATGCCGGAGCCGATGACGGCCCCGACACCGAACGCGGTCAGGCTCCAGGGCCCCAGCGTCTTGCGCAGTCGCTTTTCGGGATCTTCCGAAGCGGCAATCAGCGCGTCGATGCTGCGGGTGCGAAGGAGCCTGCTCAAGTCAGCGCTTCCGGGTCTGACCCTTCGCCATGACTTTCACTTTTTTCTTCATCGAGCCGCGCGCCACGGTGGCTGCGCGCTTGGCCTTGGCGGGCGCTTTCTTGCGCGCGGCGCGCTTCAGGGCTTTGCGTTCTTCGGTTGATTCAACGTTCTTTGTGTTCATCTGTTCCTGAGACCTGCGTATTTCTCTACTAATTTTTTCAACCCATGACGCTGGAAACTGACGACGATTTTCGCATCGTCTCCCTCGCCCTCACGCCGGACAATCGTTCCGGTTCCGTATTTGGGGTGTTCTACTACTGTACCTGTTCGCGATGGGCTTTTTGTAGCCGGGGGTGCCTTGGGCAGTTCGGTGCGCGGTTTTACGGGAGGAACCAACTGCGCTGGACGCGGTGCGTGAATGGGCGCCGGCGACCCGAAAAGGCCACCCTGCGCACCGGCTGGCGGGCGGCTGGGCGGAGCTACAGGTCTGCTCGGCGGCGGTACCGGTCTGCTGGACGCCGGTGCCGGGGGCCGATTCTGCTGGATGGCGGGCGCATCGTCCCATGGCATTCGCTCGCCGCCTGGAGCTGCCGGCGGCCGGGCTGCGGGAGGAGCAGCAGGACGGCTGAGCGGAGACCGGGCGGCTGGCTGGGAGGTCGGGCGCAGTGGCGTGCTGACGCCCCGGTCCTTGAAAAACTGCTGGACGTTTTCGACCGAATTGTAGGTTTTCCCCGTATAGAGGTTCTTGCGCGCATCCTGCCGGACCTGATAGCGCTCCGCAGTCAGATCCACCTGACCGGCATCGTCGCTGTCGTCTATGCCAAGGCTGATCACCAGGTTGGACGGCACTTCGCCCAGAAAGCGGGATTTGATGGTCCGCTCCTGTTCACCGCCGCCGAAGCGACGCCGGTACTTTGCCCAGGTGAGAACCAAACGCTTTTCTGCCCGCGTCATCCCTACGTAGCAGAGGCGGCGTTCCTCTTCCATCGCCGATTCGCTGTTGAGTGACCGGCCATGCGGGAACAGACCCTCTTCCATGCCCGCGAGGACGACCATGTGGAATTCCAGACCTTTGGCGTTGTGGATGGTCATCAGGGTGACTTGGGCGGCTTCGTCCAGCCCGTCGGAATCGGCCACCAGTGCCGCGTGATCCAGGAAGTCTGTGATCGATTCGCCGCGCTCGACCGCTTCGGCCGCGGCATTCATCAATTCGTTCAAGTTCTCGATGCGTGTTTCGGCGTCGGGCGAGGTTTCCTGCTCCAGCATCCTGCGATAGCCGGTGCGATCTTCGATGAACGCGAGTGCTTCATTCAGGGGCTTCGTCCGGACCGCTTCGGCGAGTTCCAGAATCAACTCGCGGAAGACCCGCATCGCGGAGTGCGCGCGTGTGCCGAACTGATTTTCTTCGAGGAGACGTCCGATAGCGTCCCACAGGCTGAGGCCGTTCTCGGCGGCGAACTTTTCGGCCTGGTCGAGCGTGGTCTTTCCAATGCCGCGGGCGGGTACGTTGATGATGCGGCCGAGGCTGATGGAATCCGCCTGCGAATTGGCCAGCTTCAGGTACGCGATGATGTCTTTCACTTCCGCGCGCTGGTAGTAGCTGAAGCCGCCGACCACGTTGTACTTACGGCCATAACGCCGCATCGCTTCTTCGATCTGGCGCGATTGTGAGTTGGTGCGGTAGAGGACCGCCACCCGCCAGTCCTTGTGCTGCCGCAGGACCTTTTCTGTGGTGTCGGCAATGAACAGCGCTTCGTTCTCGGCGTCATGAGCGGGATAAACCGTGAGTTCGTCGCCCTCGCCGGCTTCCGTCCACAGCCACTTGCCTTTGCGCTCCTTGTTGTTCGCGATGACCACGCTGGCGGCTTCGAGGATGTTCTTCGTCGACCGGTAGTTTTGCTCGAGGCGAATGGTTTTGGCCCGCGGGAAGTCCTTCTCGAAATCGAGGATATTGCGGATATCGGCGCCGCGCCAACTGTAGATCGACTGGTCCTCGTCACCCACGACGCAGATGTTGTCGTGCCGCTGCGAGAGCAGGCGCATCAACTCGTACTGGCTGCGGTTGGTGTCCTGATACTCGTCGATCATCATGTAGCGGATGCGCTCATTATTTCGGTGGCGCACTTCGGAATCGTGACGGAGAAGGCGTACCGTTTCGAGAAGGAGGTCGTCGAAGTCGAGCGCATTGGCTTTGCGGAGCTGCTCTTCGTACTTTTCGAAGATCACGGCGAGACGGCTGTTCTTCGGATCGGTAGAGTTCTTGTAGAAGTCCTGCGGTGTTTCCTGGTGGTTCTTGGCGTGGCTGATTCTGCTCAGCGCCGCGCGATACTGCATGAACTTCTCATCGAGGCCGATCGCTTTGTAGATGGCCTTGATGATGGAGACCTGTTCGTCATCGTCGTAGATGGTGAAGTTGCGGGTGAAGCCGGGACGGATAGCCGCGAGGTTATCTCCTTCTCTTCTTAAGAGGCGGACACAGAAGGAGTGAAACGTGGAGACGACGGGCGTTCCGGACGCGCCGGCTTTGGCGAGCAGGCTGGTGATGCGCTGACGCATCTCCGCTGAGGCCTTGTTAGTGAAGGTTACGGCTAAGAGGTTGTAGGAGGGAACCCCGTGGGCCGTGATCAGGTGCGCGATGCGATGCGTGATGACGCGGGTTTTGCCGCTGCCTGCGCCGGCGAGGATGAGTAAGGGACCATCCACATGCGCAGCCGCTTCCTGTTGCTGGGGGTTCAGACCTTGGAGGAAATCCATGAAAAGACGGGATAAATTCCAGTTTAACATGCGGTTCTTCGAGCGGTTCCGCTTCGTTTTGCGTGGTTGGAGTTGCGTGCCTGTTTGCCTCACGGGTAAGACTGTTCCTCTGGCGCTGGGTTGGGTTTGTTGGGCGAAAGGGGACAGCCCACACGCGCCGTGATCGGAGTTCGTGGGGCTGGGGCAAGTGAAGTGGGCGGCGCTAGGACAGTCCCCATTTCGCGGAGATGTGGTGTGGGGGTGGAATGTGGGGCTGTGCGGCTGCGGGTGCCCTTCGCGCTGCCTCCTTGACAAGCCTCTGGGGCTGGGCTTCGTTTGTTGGGGGAAAGGGCAGGCTGCACACGCTGTTTGCGGAGTGTGATGTGATTCGTTGGTCATGTGAGTCTCCGGGCGGAGTGGGCGGCCAGGGCGACCGACATGATCAGGTCGTCGTGTTCGGTGGTGGAGCGCGGGGTGCCGTCGTGAGAGAGGTTTAGGGCTTCGCGGAGGAGGTCCTCGTGGTAGGGGAGGTCCTGGGGGATTTGGAGCTGGCCGTTCTCTACTAACATGTGGACGGCCATGAGCAGGTCGCGGCGGGGGATGAGACGGGTTCCGTCCTTGCGCTCGGAGGCGGATGAGCCGGAGGTGATGATCACCGGGACTACGTAGCAGTCTGAGCGCATTTTCCGGAAATCGTCGACCAGAGGGGCGCCGACGCCTGTGCCATCAACAACCAGGGTGGGATACGCGTTGACGTTGAGAAGGAGGCGGCGGATCGCGTCCTTGACGCGCTGGATGACATCCGGGTACGGCGTTGCGAGCGGGATGCGTTCCAGGAACGTCAGGTTGAACTTGTATTCGATGGACGCGGTCATGCCTTCCACGCGAGTGAGTTCGATCCGTTCGATGAGCGCTATGGCGGAGTGGTCCTGGTCGCGACCGAGGTCGACACCGAAGAAGAATTTGGTGACGGGGAGAGGGAGGTAACGCGTCATAAAGACCTCGACTGAATGGAAGTGGTGATGCAGGCGCGGAGTTTGTCAGCCCGGAAGAGAGTGCCGGCACCGTCTACAAATTCACACAAGTACTCCTGACGGAACCAGCGGTCGGGGTGGGTGGCGCGTTCGCGATCGAGAAAGGCGGCCGAGATGCGCGGGCACTCGGTGGACATCTGCTGGAAACGCGTCCAGGATGGGGAGCCGCTGGTCCATTCGGAATAAAAGAAGCCCTTGCAGCCGTTCGCGGTGCTGAGCAGGACGATGGATCCGTCGGTGACGGCGAGCATGGGGCGGAGCGTGTAATAGAGATCATCCGGTGCGTAAGCGGCTTCGTCGATGACCAGCAGGTGGATGGCGGAGAAGCCGCGGATGTTCTGGTGACTGCCCGGGATGGGAACGAATCGGGAACCATTCGGAAGAACGATGGAATTGGCGTTGACGCCATCGGACTCGAATGGAATGGTGAGGCGGCGAAGGAAGGCGCGGACCTTCAAGAGGAACTCAGAGGACTGGCGGCCGACGCGGCCGGCGGTGAGGATTTGCGAGCCGGGTTGTGTGACGGCGAGGTAGACGGCCCGGAGCGCAACGATGGTGGACTTGCCGCACTGACGGCCCATGAGGAGCAGGATTTGTTTCGCGCCGGTGCGGAGGATTTGCGACTGGATGGGGTCGGGATGGAAGCCGAGTTTTTC
>CAYXLI010000068.1:0-4234 GCA_964464925.1 uncultured Solibacteraceae bacterium
GGATTCGCCGGCAAATTGACATCGCTCCACCGGATTGACATAATTTGCCCCATATTGGAAGGGGGGATTGTGCGACAACGCTGTTTTGTTCTTTTCTGTGTTCTTTCGCTTGGGTTCGCCTCATCTACCTTCGCCCAGGTCGATACCGCCACAATCACGGGACGAGTGATGGACAGCACGGGCGCCGTCGTTCCGAACGTGCAGGTAACCGTCGTCTCGACCGCCACGAATTTCCGGTTCGAAACCACAACCAACAACGAGGGTTTGTATCGCATCCAGTCACTCTTGCCTGGGTCGTACGAGATGGCCTTCGTGACTCAGGGCTTTAAGAAAAGCATTCGGCAGGGAATCACGCTGCGAGTTGGCGACGTGCTCCCCGTGGACGTGACCCTGGAGCTTGGCGCAACCACCGAATCGGTTCAGGTAAACGCGCAGGCGACCTTGCTCGAAACCGAAACCTCTACGACGGGCACCGTCACCGAAGGTGACGTGATCTACAAGTTGCCCCTCTATCAGCGATACATCACGAGCACGATGGAAGTCGTCCCCGGCCTGACGTTCCAGACGACCGGTGGCACCTCCGGCCTCGGCTCTTTCACGGTCAACGGCCAGCGCAACACGGGAACCGCGGTATTCGAAGATGGCGTCTTTGGCAACGATCCTCTCGCCAGCACCACCGCCGTGATCAAGCCGATCGAAAACTCCGTAGAAGAAGTCAAGGTACTCACCGGTACTCTCCCGGCCGAATATGGCCATTCCACAAGCGGGGTCATCACCACGGTCAAGAAGAGCGGAACGAACTCATTTCACGGCTCGGCAGCCGATTATGGCCGCACCCGCTCCATGACCCACCGCCAGTTTTTCAATTTCTACCGGTCCTCGGACCCGCAGCCTGGCAATCCGAACGGCGTCCCTGGGTGGTTCATGCAGCCCGATGCCAGCGCCAGCGGTCCAATCGTCATCCCCAAACTCTACAACGGCCGCAACAGGACTTTCTTTTTCTTTGGATATCAGAAGCTGATCGAGAAGAAGACCCAGTCCTACACCAGCCAAACGCCCACGCCCGACATGCAGAATGGCGATTTCACTTTCGGCGGTCTTGGCCAGCCTCTGTACGACCCGTTTACGACGCGCCAATTGGCCGATGGCACATGGACTCGCGATCCCTTCCCCACACGGGTCATCCCTAGGAACCGGTTCGATCCTGTCGCCGCGAAAGTTCTGTCTTATAACATCTGGCGAGCCCCCAATATGCCGGGTTCGTTCAGCAGCACCGGCCCGGTGAGCAACTTCACTTATAACCCGCCATCGCGTACGTTCTTCGAAGACTATTCAGGCCGCGTGGACCACCAGTTCAATCAGAACTTCAAGCTCTACGGCAGCTACACCTACAATCACCAGAACGGTCTGCAGCGGCCCACCAGCATGCAGCTTGCCGTGTTCGACGGCACGACCGGAATCTATACGCCGTTCACACAGCAGAACGTCTCGCTCGGCTCTACGTATCTGTTCGGCCCTTCCTCTCTGAACGATTTGCGACTCGGCTTCTTCCGCGCCCGAAACGACACGTTTGTTCCGTCTTACGGTCAGAACTGGGCCGCCACGCTGGGTATTCCGAATGTCAGCTCGGCGCTGATGCCTTCGTTTTCGGCGTCGGCGCTCGGCGCGGGCACTTACACGACGGCGCCGGGTTATGCGCAGCTATATGGGTTGAACGTTCCCGGGCCCACGCGAAATATCCGTCAGAATTTTTCCTTCCGCGACGACTTCAGCAAAATAACGGGCAGGCACGCTTTCAAGACCGGCTACGAACTGCTGTACTTCACAGCGAACTACTTGCAGGTGGGGCAGCCCAGCGGCATCTTCCAGTTTGATAACATGACTGCCGCTCTCCAGCCGAACGGTCAGCCGGTGCCCAATACCGGGAACACCTTCGCGGGCTTCGAACTCGGCGCGGTGCGCCAGGTCAATTTCAGCAGCTACACCAATACCTGGCTGCCTCGCGACAACATCCACAGCTTGTATTTCCAGGACGATTGGAAGATCTCGCAAACTTTGACGCTGAACCTTGGCGTGCGTTGGTCTACCGAATCACCTTTCCATACTCTCCACAACTTCGAAAGCAACTTCAGCCCGACTACGGCCGACCCGCTTACCGGTAGGACGGGAGCGGTAGTTCATCCAACGGGAGGCCTCAACAACCGCGACTGGAAGAATTTCCAGCCACGCCTCGGTTTGGCCTGGCACCCGCTCGACAAATGGGTCTTCCGCGCCGGCTTTGGTATCAACACCGTGGACATCCGCTTTCCCAACGCGCTGCAACAATTCGACGAATATCAGGCCGTCGCTGTGCAGCAGCGTACCGCTGGCGATCCGCGTCCCCTATTCCAGTTAAGCCAGGGCCCTCAACCGGTGCAGTTCAACACTCTGCCCAACGGCTCGGCCCCGTACGTCGGCTCGAACTACGCCTCGCGCAACGTGTATTGGATGGATCCCAATCTCCACCCTGGCTACGTCATGAACTGGAATGGCACCATCGAATACCAGATGAGCACCAACAACCTCCTGAAGCTGTTCTATTCGGGATCGTCCGGGGTTGACCTTGTCAACACCTGGAACATCAATACGATTCCGTATAATTTCGGCGCGGGAGACCCGCTCCTGCAGCAGGCCGCGTTCACCAACCCCGTACTCTACCTGCCCTACCCTCAGTTCGGCGCGGTGAATCAGATGTCCAACACTGGCCACTCCAGTTACCACTCGGGCACTGTTCAGTTTGTGAAGCGCTATTCGCAGGGTTTGGTGCTCAACGGCTTTTACACGTTCTCGAAAGCGCTCGACAATTGCGATACCGATTACGGCATCTGCACGGATGTCGCGCCCACGGTCAACCGCAATCTCAACAAGGGCCGTGCGGGCTATGACCAGAATCACCGGTTCGTGACCAGTGTCATTTACGAGCTTCCCTTCGGGAAGGGACGCAAGTTCCTGAATCGCGGCGGCCCTCTGAACTATATTCTCGGCGGGTATGAGATCTCGTGGATCGAAACGGTGGCCAGCGGAAATCCGTTCACGATCTTTTACGCCAACAGCCCAAACAACTACCTCACCACTGCGCTCACGAACTTGGGCTACTCCAATGTCGGCAACCTGCTTCCGAATCTGGTGGCTACCCCGGTAATGCCCCAATTCGGTTTGGGCTCGCTGATTGGCGGCAATCGCTTCAACCAGGCACAGGAAAACGCCTTGATCGTACCGAAAGGGACGCCCGCGGGAACTTCCAACGTCAATACGGCGGCATTCGCCCCCCCGCCCGCATTCATGATCGGCAACGCAGGCCGCAACATCCTCACCGGCCCTGGCTCTTTCTATGCACAGTTCTCAGCCAGGAAGAACTTTCCAATTACGGAACGTGTGAACCTGCAACTCCGCTTCGACTTCCAGAATCCGTTCCACCAGTACGCCTTTGCCGCACCCAGCAACACACTGGACTTCAAGAATCCGCAACTGTTCGGCAAGATCACCGGTGAGACCGCAACCGCGAACATCCAGGGCGAACCGCTGATGAATCTCATGCTTCGGCTGACCTGGTAACTCATTCGTTCGAGCGGCGGTCAGGAGCGGCCAGCAAATAGCGATAAGGATTCGACCTGGCCTGCCGCGATGCGGGCTTCACGGGCGAAATCGGCCGTCGCCTAGTCGATGCGATTTACGCTAGCCGGACGAAATGCTAAAACGGATCACAGCTCGATAGGAGGGCTCATGACGGCGTCGGCGGAACAGAAGCACCACATCCCCGGGAGGCTGCGCCTGCGGATTCATGCGGACAGGCGTAACCCCGATGTGCTGAAGCAGATTCGAGAACGGCTCCTCCAAGCCCCTGGTGTTCTCGGCGTGGACTGGAATCCCGTGGCCTCTTCGCTGACCGTTGATTATGACCCGGCACTCTATCGGCATTTTCCAGGTGCGCTACTGGACTTTGCCGCCCAAAATGATCTTTTCACGTTCGACTTGCAGTTCGCCGGCGACGCAGAAACCCAACCATCCGCCGCGGACCGGGCACTCGACAACCTGTTTGGCGCAACGAATCGAATCATTCAGGCGGGTACAGGAAACGTCGTCAGCCTGAAGGAACTCCTGCCGCTCGGTATCGCTGCCTCGGCACTGATATTTGTCAGTCGCGCCACGGCAGCGGCTCAATGGCTGAGTTGGCTCCAGTTCGCCTGGAGTTCCT
>CAYXLI010000068.1:4334-7642 GCA_964464925.1 uncultured Solibacteraceae bacterium
AGTTGGCTCCAGTTCGCCTGGAGTTCCTACTTTGAACTTCATCAGGACGACCCGGTTCACGCCGTCGGACGCGAGGTAGAGGCATTGAGGTTAGAGATTGCTGCCCTCCGGAGCCTGCTGGAACACCGCCCCGAACCTCAATAATGCGTGCGAAGCGGCCAGCTTCGCGCGCAGGAAGGCCAGGCAGCCCGGCACCTGTCCTATCGTCAATCCGTGAAGCAGGATCGGCCCCTTGAACTGATACTTGCGCAACAGGCTCATGTAAAGGTCGTAATCGAGCACGCCCTGGCCTGCGGCTTTGTGCCCCGCTTCTCCGTCGTGGTCGAGATCCTTCGCGTGACACAGCACGATATCTTTGCCCACAAGGGCAAACGCCTCATCGAGAATCTCTTTCATGCGCGGCAATTCCCCCGCGTGGAAGAGATTCGCGGGATCCATTGTGACTTTCAGGTGCGGAGAGCCGATCTCGTCCAGAAGGCGGCGGGCTTTCCGGGCTGAATCGACCACATTGCTCATTTCTGGCTCGAAGGCCAGGACAACGTTCGCCTGCCGGGCGATGTCGGTCGCCTCGCGCACACAAGCGGCCATATCCCGCCACGACTCCGGCGAGCCGTTGTCCGGATGATATCGCCACATGCTGTTCGGGTTACGCGTGCCGGTGCACACATGGATTAAGGAGGTGCCCATCTGCGGGCATGCCTCGGCCAGGACCCGCAGGCGCCGCAACCCCATCCGGCGGTGTTCCGCATCCGGGTGAGTCATGTTGAAGGTGCCAGTCACGCTGGCAATTGCGATCCCGCGAGCCGACGCTTCGCGGCGGATCCTGCCGGGCAGTTCCGCGGGAATTTGATCGGGCATCTCCGGCAGATTGGCGCAGGCCATGCTCATCTGCACGCAGGCGAGCCCAAAGGATCGAGCCGCATCCAACCGCGCTTCGAGCGTCCCCGTGGGGAACGTGGTGGCGAGCAGGATGCCGATCTGTGGGGATTCAGTCTCCACGGCCCTTACCCGAGCTAGTCCGCAAGTGGCCTCGACCGCGATGCCCCCGGCCAGGCGGAAGAAATCACGTCGGCTACCGCTGTTGTGAGCAGGCATGGATGAAAGCCTGACCGTTGGAATCCCATTTCGGACTCCGGGTCACGCTCAGTATACATCCAGCGGCATTACTAAGATTCGCGCGACTCGCACTCATCCGCGAGCGGTCTTCGCCCTGGCAAGACGGAGCTGTCGCCCTCCGCCAACCATAGAAGGTGAATGAAAGGCGCCTTCCCGGTACCAATGTCTCAAATTTCGGGCTGGTGTGAACGACTAAGTCGTCGCACGCGGTGAATCACGATAATGCGTTGGTTATGGACGTCTGAGATGATTGAAGCGAATGGAGTCTCAGGACAACATCATAAAGGGTCATTGTCCAAACTGCGGTAGCGGCCGAAAGGCATATGTTCGCAGCAAGCATGTCGTTAATTTCCCAGACGATGGGGACGGAACTGCCGCGAGTGACACCGGGATGATCCTGGAGTGCTGTGGCTGTGAGCGGGTGTACGTCCGCCAAGATTACTGGTTCTCAGAATGGGACAACATAGGTCAGCACCCGGTAACACTCAAACCAGTCTGGGAGCGCGGAGTAGAGACGACCTATTGGCCGGCCCCGATGGCTCGCCCTCGCCCGACTTGGCTCAAGGAGTTAGAGGAGGGAGATCGCGATCTCGGGAAGTTACTTAGCGAGATGTATACGGCTTTGGACAACGGTCTTCAGGTCGTCTCCGCCATTGCCGTCCGGACCGTATTTGACCGTGCATCGGAATTGCTGGGGATTGATCCGGCACTCACTTTCAAAGAAAAGTTGAAGGGACTCGGGGCCAACGGGAAAGTAAGCATCGATGAGGAGAGTACATTAGAAGTCTTAGTCGATGCTGGCAGCGCCGCCGCACATCGAGGATGGCGACCGGGGACAGAGGAACTGAAGACCATGGTTGACGTTCTCGAGTCCTTCCTGCACAGGTCTTTCGTCCTCGGTCAAGGGACAGCACGCCTCAAAGCCGCGGTGCCTCCCAAACCCAAGCCCTCAAAACCCGAACGCATCCGCTGATCAGCGCCCCAATGAACCAGAGCACCTCGGACACAGCCTGCGGGCTGCCAGCCGACTCGACGGGACTAGTCGGCCCCAACGTTCAGACGGCGGGCGATCCGCTCGAAGCTCTCGAAGAACCACTTCGGCCAAAGAGGCGGGCTGGAGCCAAGTGGCTCGCGCCTATTTATGCCACCTATTGCCGCCAAATCTTCTTAGCCCAGTCCTTCAGCGTATCGGACAGATCCCAGTTCGTCACACCTAGCCGACTTGCCAGCGCGTCCCACGATTGCGCCACCAACTCATTCTCTGGTTCCATCTCATTGCGGCGCCAACAGTAGGTTTGGACGCCCGAGTTTATGAAACTCGCAATGCTAAGTCCCGCCGATTCCTCCTGAGTGATTCTGCCCTTGTGAAGCACAATACCTATCAAGACGCCCATCGGTGCCGTATGAATTTTCAGTAGGTCTACCGGACTGCCATAGATTTCCCGGAGTGCCTTCGAGCTCTCGAAGATACTCCTAACCGCTTTCGAGTGTCCGGCCCTGCACGCGCACAAAAACAGGCGCTTCGCCTGAAAGCGCCTTATCAGCTTGCCCACTTCAGTCCACGGCACGATTGCATCGCCTACTATCGCCAATCCATTCTCATCGCTGTGCCCAACGATCAGGACGTTTCGAAATCGTCCGTACCTTGTAAACGCCGCACGCAGATCATCTTCAAGCTCCGCCATCGTTGAGGTTTGAACAAGGGCTATCCGTCGCGACGTAAATGCAACACTCGCTAAACGACCGAACCACGTGCCGAGATTCATTGCGGTCCGGGCGAGTTCCTGCGAATCACATTCGATTATCAGGAGATCGCTGCATGAGACAACTTTCCGAGTCTTAGCCGTTCGGTTCCTTCGACTTCGTACTGACATTCCGTTAAACGAATATTCTAGCGTTTGCAGAACCAGACCTCCGGGGGGCCGGATCACTGCCGCCGACGGTCATGGCAAGTTGAAGAGCTTGAACAACATGTTGGAGTTTCATCCAGGAATGCGTCCGCGTCGGGTACGGGCTAGAACACCATATGCCCGACGTGTTCGGAGATTGTCAGGTCGACCAGATCACTCCCGAGAAACGCCCTTAGGTTCTCTGAATGATTGCACCCGGCCCCAGCCTTTCCTTCTCGACACCTCCTACTCACCGGAAACTGGTCACAGCACTTATAAATATTCTTCCGGCACTCTCTAACC
>CAYXLI010000069.1:0-7398 GCA_964464925.1 uncultured Solibacteraceae bacterium
AGTGTTACCTATGTCTTAGGAACGAATTGTTACCTATGTGTCCGGAATGGACAATTGATTCTATGGAGCGGGAGACGGGACTCGAACCCGCGACGTCCAGCTTGGGAAAATAGTGCGACCTTGAAAATAAACAACTTATGCGTTTATGGCGTTCATCCAGACCACTTACGGCCACCGAGTTTCAACAAGTTCCGAGAAAAAGCCGCTTAAGGTAGTAATGGTAGTAAACAGCGGCCCCTACGTTTAGTCCCCTCACTTTGACCCTCCAAACTCGCCTTGATCACGCGCCCGGAGCGCGTCACGAGGTGATCGTTTTGTCGCAATTCCACCACTCGGGTCTTCAGCCCGCCGGAGCCATACTCCGCGGAACCTGCCCAGACCTGATCGTGTCGAAACAGAAGCTCAGACAGGCAGAGCGGATTCAGCTAGTCCGGCAGAACCGGGAGCAAGCCACCCAGACGCTTTGCTTCAATTCGCGGCCGTTCGTCCTTTGCGGTCTGCCGGTT
Source organism: uncultured Solibacteraceae bacterium (assembly GCA_964464925.1). Lineage (GTDB taxonomy): Bacteria > Acidobacteriota > Terriglobia > Bryobacterales > Bryobacteraceae > CAYXLI01. Next base: position 507 of record CAYXLI010000069.1, read on the forward strand.
CGCCGACTTCCGAAGGATCAGTTGCTTTACGAGCGCCGCAACGGCCGGTTTGTTCTCCAGGTGACCGGACATCCTGAGTTCGGGGTGCCGTTTGGTCAAGACCGACTAGTCCCCATCTTTCTGGCCACACTCGCGGTCCAACAGAAAAGCCAGACGATACGCTTCCGCACTGCTGCCGAGATGCTGGAGACTTTCGGCATGCAGACCGGAGGCAAGGAATACCGGAGACTGGTCAGTGCCTTCGAGCGGGTTTTCGGCGCAACCATTTTCTTCGGGACCGACGCACTAAACGGTTCTGCCAAGGTGGTCCAGCGATCCCGCTTCAACTTCATGCGGGAGGCGCAGATCTGGTACAGCCGGTCTCCTGAACAGCGGCCCGTTTCTAGCGAGTTCGAGAATGTCATCGTGCTCAGCGATGACTTCTACCAGGAGATCCTGGCCCATCCCGTCCCGAACGATCTTGAGGCCGTGAAGGTGCTGGCCGCATCGCCGGCCATCCTGGACCTGTACATGTGGCTCAGCTACCGCAGTTTCACGGCGAAAAGAACGGAGTCGATCCCAATCTTCGGTGATTTCGGCCTGGCGAATCAGCTGGGCTGCGTCGAATACAGCCGGCCGCGGCGCTTCCGCGCCATGCTCGAACAATGGCTCGACACTATACGCGCGATCTGGCCCCAGTGCCCGGCGCGGATAATCTCAAACGGCCAAAACATGGAGATCCGAAACGCGACGCCCATCCGTGAACAGGTGCAGGCTTCAGCGGCATTGTGAGCCTTCGGCAAGCTTGCGTGAATTATCGCGGCAATAGCTGCTCAGCGTGAGCTTGCCGGCCCGGAAGTCTTTCAGGAATTCAGCAGCAACTCGGGTGGGCTCGACTCGCTGAAGCACATGCCTTTCGGTTTTGCCGAAGCGCAATGCGATCCTATCGGCAGACAGCTCATCGACGGTGGCGAGCTTGTTGCAAGGCGTCGAAATGATCGGCGGGCTCCATCTCATCATGGAGAGTGTTGGCCGCGAGGCTCAGTTCCGGTGGAATTCTCGTCATCGCGGGTCTTGCATTCGACCTTGTCGCTGGGAAGTGTTCCTCGTTGGGCCAAAATACTCGTCCGGCACGGACCGTCGGTCGTCGGTACCATGTTGATTCGACATGCAGAACAATGGCTGGGCACAGCTGCTGGCATACGTAACGGGCCTCGTGAATCACCGCCTGCTTCTCCAGTGCGAATACCTCGTCGCAGAAAATCGGATTCTGTGCGCGCATCTGCCCGGCAAGGTTCGGCTCTCCGACTCCGAGTGACGCACGCTGGCTCAAATCGGCAAACGCCTTGGGCGGAAGCTTCTTTCGGAGGTGGCCTGTGTCGCGAAACCCGAAACGATTCTCGCCTGGTGTCGGCGTCTCATCGCTCGCAAGTTCGATGGATCTAAGCATCGCTCTTATCCAGGACGGCCGCGAGTCAGCCCTGAGATCGAGGCGCTCATCGTCCGCATGGCCCAAGAGAACGGCACCTGGGGGTACGATCGGCTGGCTGGCGCCCTCGCTAATCTCGGCCACTACGTGTCTGACCAGACTGTCGGAAACGTGCTGAAGCGCCACGGCATCCCAACCGCGCCCAAACGCAGCCAGTCCACGGCCTGGAAAGACTTCATCTCCGCACACATGGCTGTGCTTGCGGGAACCGACTTCTTCACCGTCGAAGTTCTGACTTGGCGTGGGCTCGCCACCTACTACGTCCTGTTCTTCATTCATCTGGAGACCCGGCGCATCACGCTCGCTGGCATCACACGCCACCCCACAGAAGCGTGGATCACTCAGATGGCGCGCAACGCCGTCGACGACACGGCTGGCGGACTCCGTCAGTGCCGCTACGTGTTGCATGACAGAGATGCGAAATTCTGTGCCGCCTTCGACGATGTGCTGGCGTCGGAAAGCATAGTGTTTGAAGATTCCGCCGCGCAGCCCGAATCTGAACGCATTCGCCGAAAGGTGGGTCCGCTCAGTGACGCAGGAGTGCCTTTCCAAGCTTGTTCTGCTTGGGGAACGCTCGTTGGAACGGGCGTTGACCGAATACATCGCGCATTACCACTCCGAGAGAAACCATCAGGGCAAAGGAAACGTTCTCCTCTTCCCCACCCCGCTGTCCGCGACGTGCCCTCGATCGGTCCATTGTCGAGAGCGGCTCGGCGGCTTGCTTCGATTCTACTGCCGAGCCGCATGAATACTTTGACCCTTCGACCACTGGCGCGCCCAGTTCCCCGCGGGCATCCTCTGGCTCACCGCCGGATGGTAGCTTTGCGGCAGAACCCGCAGCAGAGTTCAACGCCGTTCAGAGAACGACTACCGAATCCGCTCCGCTACTGGATCGGAAAGAAGTACCAGGTCTCCACCAGGTTTCTCGTGAAGAGTGGGTCCGCGCCCGGCTGCAGCGTATGATCGATCCACTCGATCGCACCCCTCACGTTCTGCGCATTGAACACATGCCCTGACAGCTCGCCCGCGGCCACGCGACCGTCGCGATACTTCACGAACACCAACCCCTGGCTGCCGTCGCCTTCCCGTTGCAGAATGTTCTGGATCGCCTCGGGACTCGTGACCTCCACCGGGTTACCTGTTTGAATCTCGCGCAACTCTTCGGGCGTGAACGACGCGGGGTGACGCGGCTGATAGTTCTCGCCGTAGCTTTGCAGACGTTGCACGATCTCCGCCCTCGTGTGCTGCAGATCCGTCGTGCCCGCATCGTAAACACCTCGAATGCGCACCCGCTGCCCGTTCCCCAGGGGACCACCCGTGCGGAACAGATCGGCTTCCGCCAGCGCCGTCGGGAAACACGCGTTTTTCGCAAAACACTTCGGCCCGGTGCTGCTGCCGAACATCTGGTTGTTGTGAATTATCCCTTCGTAAAACTTCCCGAACTTCCTCTCCGCGGACGCGATCTGCTTCAAGCTCCCCGCCGCCTTTTCCACCTGCGCGATGTTTCTCAGCGCCTTCGTCCCACCGAGCATCTCTCCGGGACCAGGCAACACGTTCGGCAGGTTCTCGCCGAGAAAACGCGCGGGATTCTTGCGGAACTCCGCTACCGCATGCTGCGCCGCCCCCTTCAACGCTTGATGATTTCTCGAATTGTCGTTCAGCAAGTAGTCGATGATACCCTGCGCCATCTGCCGCACCGGCACGCCCGGCTCCTGTGCCAGGAATTGCAATTGATCGCGAGCCCACTGCGCCATGCCGCCCACAAACTCACTGCCAGGGTCGCGACTCTGGCTCTGCTCTTTCGCGATCACGTTCATCTCCGCGCCAAGCTTGAACAAAAGCTGGCGGTGTTCGGGCGTGAGAATCTCCTCTGCCCGAACGGCGCCAGGCGCCGCGCCATCGCCGTAGTCCCGCGAAGTGTCGCGTGACAATCCCCCGCCGCAATGATTGGCGACGCAGTTCTCGATTCCACGGAGTTGCTGCAGCACGTTCTCCCTGTCCTGCTGGACTGCGAGGGTGATATGACTCGCGGACTCCGGGTTCGGCGCTGGGATTTTCATCTTCAGCGCCATGGACTCGAGGTGCCTCTTGGCGGTGACGACCGGGCAGTGGCAATCCATCATCAGGCTGCGGTGCGATCGCCCACCGAACAGCTGATCGATCTTGCCGTCCAGCTGTTTCCACGCCTTCGATTCCGTAACGGCCGGAGCGTCGAGCGCTTCACGATAGATGGCGACGATTTCAGCTAAGAGACGGCAACTCTGTGGATCTCTTTGCTTATCGCCCTGAAATTCCGTTTGGTACTGAGGCGACGGCCTCGCGTATCGCGGCAAGCTCACCTGAGCGCGCAGCACGGAGTAACACTGCCGGGTTTTCTCCAGCCCATCTCGGGCCTGGTGCTGAAGGCTTTCATGTTCCGTAAGAAGCTCGGCGGCCATCGACGGATCCGCGACGACCGCCGCGCGCCGGAACAACTCATCCGCTTCCCGAAGCTTTCCGCGGGCGACACGGAGCGGCACTGCGCAGCTGCTCAAACCTCGGGCGGAGAGTGGCAGGCTTGCAGAGGCGCGGTCCCAAGCCTTCTCAGCGCCATCCCACGAATCGAGTTCCACCCGCCAGTGCGAGTTCCGCGCAGCCGCGCTCTCGCTGACTCGCAGGAGGTCTTCGAACCGTATGACCGCCTGCGTGCTCTCGCCGACGGCGTCGCTTTCGTCCCGCTCGTGCGCCACCGCATCGCCAGCGACGTCGCATACGGCGAGAAAGCAACCAACACACGTGATGAACTTCAGCAGAGTCCTGTCCATTCGTCGTCGCATCGTCAGCTGCTGCGTAACAGAGGCGGCTGGCCGAGGAGCCGCCAACCTCCAGACCAGATCCGCACCGGATGCCCCTCGTAAACCGGTTCGCCAGCCTTTCCTTACCGTGGTGGCGGCGGCGGTGGCACGCAGCTCGTACCCCCCTGCGATTTGCAATGCTGATAATTTGCCTGCGCGATATTAGACATCATTACAGCGTGCCAATAATCGTACTCAGCGCGAGCTTTGCGCAGCCACGCGACCCGTTCCGCCGAATTGCGGAAAAGGAGACCCACTGGCTCGGGAACGCGTACGGTAATCAGTCCGGGAAACATGTCGCGCTCCGCTTCGTCGCGGAACCCGACGTTGTTGGTCGGGTAGGCCAGCCAGCGCGCGAAGTGGTCGGACTCGGCGTTTCCGAGAGCGGCCGCGCGCTTGTCCCAATAGATCGTTTCCAAACGGTCCTGAGGCACGCCGATTCCAAACTCATAGCACCGGGCGAGCGCCGCCATGCCTTCTGCGTCGTTTTGTTCGGCGCTCTTGCGGTACCATTTGGCAGCCTCCGTCCAGTCTTCAGGGACGCCCCTTCCGATTTCGTACGCGTGGCCGAGATTGCGTTGTGCGGCCGAATCGCCGGCTTCGGCCGCTTTGCGGTACCACGCAACGGCCTGCCGATGGTCTTCCGCGACCCCGACTCCGAATGCGTAATGCCAGCCGACCTGAAGTTGCGCCCGCGAATTGCCTGTCTGCGCTGCCTGAAGGAATGGCCGGAACGCCCCCGCTTTGTCGCCGGCCTTGTACATGCGCTCCCCCTCGTCCCAAAGGGCAGTGGCCGGTTCGGTTCTCGAGTGGCCGGCGAGGGTGAGGTTCGTCAGGTTGTTTGCCGCGTTTGGATTGCCGCTCGCAGCCGCCAGTTTGTACCACCGAATGGCTTCGTTGCGGTCCTTCGAAACGACGTACCCCATCTGGTAGTATGCGCCGATACTGTTTTGCGCTTCGGGATAGCCGTGTTCGGCGGCCTTTTGGAACCACCGGAACGCTTCGGCCCGATTCTGCGGAACACCGGCGCCCTCGTCGTAGAGAGCCCCCACGGCGTTTTCGGCGGCCCCGAATCCAGCGTCGGCGGCGCGCCGATAGTAAGTCATCGCGAGGCGCAGGTCCCTCGGGAGGCCCGCCTCGCCGAATTGGTGGAAGTAGCCTACACAATAGTTGGTCTGCGGGTTCGCGTTCCCGGCCTGAGCTGCATGAATAAGTCCGAGGTTCATGTGCTGGCAGAGCGGGTCAAGAATGTCGGCGCGGACTACCCGGGTGGCGATACAGAGAACGACAATGCACGCAAATTTGTGCATGATTACTCCGGGCCGGGTCACTGAAGAAAGGAACAAGCGGGGGCCCACCCAGAGATTATTGGAGCTGGGCGAGAAAATGTCAATATTCTGGCGGGGAGGATTGTAGTTCGCGACCGAGGCGAAACCCAATGAGTGCCTGGACCACCCGGTGGCTCGACGAATGCATTCTCAATGGCGTGTCGCGCGATTTGGTGCGACCGAAGGAGGACGACACCGCACGTGGGCTGGCGACACGTTAATCGTGGTTCGAATCGATGCCGGGGAGCCACGAAAAATCGCGTTGAAAACAAAGGAGTTACTCAGGCTGGTTTCGTATAACTCCTTTGTTTCTCGGTTCGAATCCATAAGACCCTGTGCCGTTCTTTCCTAAGGAAGCTGAACAGGAAATCCACACGCCTACCCGGCAGGTTCGTCGATACCAGCCGCAGGTGACGGGTAAGGTAGAGGGCGATGATCGTTCGAAAGCCCTCTGCCGCTGATGCGATCCACCACTGTTGTTACAGCGATCTATAAAGGGCAGACACAATAAATCCACGCAGCGGTGGAGATTTTACGCTGGTCCCAACATTGCCTAGTCGAGGACTTGAGAATGCACTGCCCAGCTAACCGAACTCACTCCCGCTTCTAGGGACAGCCTCACCACAAGCTGTTCGAGGGGCTCGTCCTGGCCGCCCAATCCCCTAATCTGTGCAGTAACCTTCATTTTCGACGTGCCTTCGGTGTCCTCGCTCCGCAGTGCGGTCAGCGTAAGCGCACTGCGGGACATTGCCTGTAACATTAGCGCCCGCATGTGGGCTTCATCTTCGGGACGACAAATCAATTCGAACGCATATTTAACTTCCTGTTCTTCCCCGGTTGTTTGGGCGGGATAAAGGCGATATGCGAGTGGGCGAAGCACGATATTTGTAAGGAGCACGGGCGAGTGCGAGGACTAAGGCATGTAGTGGGTTTCCAAGACCGGAAATCGCGCCGATCGCTGCTGAACACCAGATGGTTGCGGCGGTGTTGAGCCCGCGAATGCTGCCCGCTTCTTTAAAGATCACTCCCGCGCCGAGGAACCCAACTCCGGACACAACGTATGAGACGATCTGGGCCTCACTGCGGGAGGTATCGCGAACCATGAATGCGCACATTACGAAGGCGGCGGCGCCCGCAGCGACTAAAGCAGTGGTGCGCGTGCCCGCCATGCGCTGCCCGTTGGGTCAAATATTCAGAACTGGTTCAAAATCAGAAACGTGAGAGGATGCAGGCTGGATGAGAACAGGCTATCAAGTGTCCCG
>CAYXLI010000070.1:0-6794 GCA_964464925.1 uncultured Solibacteraceae bacterium
CGTGCCGGCCTTCGAACGCGAGCGACCTTCGGCCTTCGAGGCAGTTCACAGCGGCGAGCGCATTCTGGCAAACTCGGGTGCCAAGATCACGCACGACCAGCGCGACAGCGCCTTTTATCGTCCATCCACGGACAGCATCCACCTGCCGCCGAAGGAAGCTTTCAAGGACGCGCCAGGGTACTACGGCACGGCGCTCCACGAACTTGCACATTGGACCGGCCATCCATCCCGTCTGAATCGCCCGACACTGAACGAGTCCTACCGATTCGGCGATCTGAACTATGCCAAAGAGGAACTGCGAGCCGAGTTGGCGAGTGTCTTCATCGCGGCCGAAGTCGGCGTTCCCCACGATCCGGCGAATCACGCCGCATACGTGGGTTCCTGGATCAAGGCGCTCAAAGAGGACAAGAACGAGATCTTTCGGGCCGCGCATGACGCATCGGCGGCGACGGACTTCGTGCTCAGTCTGGAGCGAGAGATCTCGAAAGCGGAGGCGTTGGAGATCGGCAACTCGGCGGCTACTGACATCGAGAAAGCCCAGGTGATCCGTGACGAGACCGAAACCCTCGAGAATGATCGCGACGTGGTCGGATCAATCGGCCGCGACGACTCACCTGCCACTGCCGCGACGCCCGCCGGCGACGGCGAACGCGAGAATACGCGGTTCGTTGCGCGCATGGAGCATGAGAGCGGAACGGTGGCCGTCCACGACAAGAGTCTCGGAACTGACCAGCACACCCCTGTCGATACTTTGACGATTCCGAAGGCGGGTGGTCGAAATGAGGAGAGCTCGCCTGGACAGCCCTCGCGCGACGGACTGAGCGCCTCGCTTGCGGCGGCGAAGAGCGTGACCGCGGAGAAGCTTGCCGACACCGCCCGCACATTCCCTGCGCAGACCCAAAGCGGCAACTATCGGGGTGAGATTATCGGCGAGACCGAGTTCCACGTGGTGCAACGGCTGTCGCCGCAGTCCGCAATCGCGCACATGAAGCATCTTTTGGAGCCCACGCCGAAAGTTGGGGACAACGTCGGCATCGCCTATGTGAACGATCTCGGCTCCGTGAAAGAACTTCGCGAGCGTTCCAGGGCGAGGGAACTGGTTCGATGAAGGCGCAGTCGGGCATGTACCGTACGCCCCGTGATCCCGGCGGATTCCCCTTCGGCTACAACTGGCGGGCAACCGGTACGGGCTTGGTTCTGCTTGTCGGATTCAACTTTCTGGCCACGCAATATATCGCTGCCCAGTTTCGCTATCAGCCCGCGCTGGGAACGCCGCTGGTGCGCTTGACAAACGCAGCCGTGTATCAGCCTTTCGCGTGGTGCATCTGGGGGTTCCAAAACTGCACTAGCCGTGATGGTCGCGTCCGCAAGCCACTCTTCGAAGGCGAAATGATTGTACTGGGAGGCTGCATCCTTTCAATGCTGGCCTTCTTTATCGCGGCGAACCGCCGGGCTCAGCGACTGTCCGAGAACGCCGAGGATCTCCACGGCTCGGCTCGCCTCGCCTCGCCGGAGGACATTGAGGCGACCGGCATCATGCGGAGCCGTGGCGGTGTGTACGTGGGTGGCTGGTACAACGATTCGACCCGGCGGCTGCAATACCTGCGCCACAACGGACCCGAGCATGTTCTCGCGTTTGCGCCGACCCGATCAGGGAAGGGCGTCGGGCTTGTCATTCCTACGTTGTTGGCATGGGAAGAGAGCGCCGTCATCTACGACATCAAAGGTGAGAACTGGGCCAAGACCGCCGGCTTCCGCGCGAGCAGTGGGCACTTGTGTTTCAAATTCTCTCCAGTAGAGGACGGGACATCATCTCGATTCAATCCGTTGGCCGAGGTTCGGCTCTTCACCCCGCGCGATGTATCGGACGCCCAGAACGTCGCGGACATGATCATCCGTAGTGGTGAAGACAGCCCGATGGAGCGGCACTGGGAGGATAGCGCCGCATCACTGACCACGGGCATGATCCTGCACGCCTGCTACACCGCGGCTGCGGAGGACCGAGTCGCGTGCCTGGCTGATCTTTCTGGTCTCTTCACTCGACCCGGCGTGGAGTTCCGCGAAACCCTGAACGAAATGATTAGCTACCAGCATGACGCCGATTATCGGCACGGCTGGCACACGCCGGCCGGTCTCAAGACCTCAACCCACCCCGTCGTCTCGGAGAAGGCGCAGGAGATGCTCGACAAGGAAAGCAAGGAATTGTCCGGCGTGCTTTCGACGGCCAAGACGGCATTGGCCCTCTACAGCGACCCGCTGGTGGCACGCAACACCGCAGCCAGCGATTTCACGATCAATGACCTGGTGAATGACGACCGTCCCGTTTCGCTGTACCTGGTCGTTCCGCCTTCGGACAAGATTCGACTCCGCCGGCTGATTCGGCTGATGTTCACGATGGTGGTCAATCGCCTGACGGAGCGGATGGCGTTTGACGGTTCTGAGCAGAGGCGCAACAAGCACCGCCTGCTGTTTCTGATCGACGAATTCCCGAGCCTGAACCGGATGGAGATCTTCGCTGATGCGCTGTCGTACATGGCCGGTTACGGGTTAAAGGCGTACCTCATCACCCAGGACATTCGACAGATCGTCGACGCATATGGGCAAAACGAGAGCATCGTTTCGAACTGCCACGTACGCATCGCGTTCGCTCCCAACCAGGTCGAGACCGCGGAATTACTTTCGAAGATGACCGGCACAGCAACTGTACAGAAGGCCAGCTTCAACTTCTCCGGGTCTCGCTTCTCGCCTGTGATGTCGCACGTCAACGCAAGCGTCGATCACATCGAACGCCCGCTGATGACGCCTGACGAAGTGATGCGCCTCCGGCCGCCAAAGAAGGAGGGCAGTGGTGATTCCGAGATCATCACGGAGCCGGGAGACATGCTCATCTTTGTTTCGGGCCACTTCCCCATCCTCGGGATGCAGATGCTCTACTTCGCCGATCCGGAACTCGCGCGGCGTGCCGCAATACCGCCGCCAGCGACGGCACTCCGTAAACCAGCCGAGCAGCTACCCGTTCACATCGACAAACCCGAGTTCGTGACAGACGACACCTGTACCACTGGGCTGGAACGAGGATTCATCGAGGAATTGCGACGGTCATAGCTTATGCAAAAGAACCGCATCGAGCTTGCTGGCTATCTAGCCACGAAGCCGGAGCTCAGATTTCTGCCCTCGGGCACGAAGGTGGCCAACGTTCGTCTAGGCGAGACCTACCGTTTTTCGGGGCGGGATGGGAAACCGCAGTCCCACACCAACTGGCACAGCCTGGTCTTCTACAACGAAATCGCGGATGTAGCGATGACGTACGAGCAAGGCGAGAACATCCATGTCGAAGGCAGCTTGCAGCAGCGGAAGTTCACGCCGGCAGACGGCATTACGCGGACGGTTCACGAGGTTCACGTCAAAGCCTGCTACGTGATCGCCGCGGCGCGACTGGAGCGGGAAGTGCCTGCTACGTCTCCGGTGACCACAGATTCAGAGGTTAATCATCATGACAACAACTGGCCTGTTTGATCGTGCTCGGCGCTTCAATCGCCTCTCCGCTCGGCACACCGTCGGCCTCGCCGCTGTCGTATTCGCCACCCCGTTCTTCGCGTTAGGAATGGCGCGGTTACGAATCAACTCAACACCATCGCTCCCGCTTGGCTTGTACCAGGAGACGGACGATGGGCGCGCTCCTCTCATCGAGTTTTGTCCTCAGGAGCCCTATGGGAGTTTTGCAGCGGCCCGCGGATATCGGTCGGTCGGGAACTGCCCTGACGGCGCAGGACCGTTGATGAAGCCCGTGGTCGCCAGCGCCGGCGATCTGGTCGAACTTTCAGGCCGAGGCATCGCCGTTAACGGAGTGCTGCTGCCTAACACCGCACCGCGTTCGATGGACAGTAAGGGCCGACCGATGCAGTCTTGGTCACAAGGCCAATACAGGGTGCCGGCTGGTTTCGTCTGGGTTGCGTCGTCCTACAATCCCTGGAGCTTCGACAGCAGGTATTTCGGCCCGGTTCCGATCACCCTCATCCGGAGCCGATTGAAGCCGTTCCTGACGTTATGAAAGCGATGTGCGCAGACGGCATTTCGTTCGGCTGTGCGTTCGGGTTGGGTCTGGCCATTTCGACTGGCTACCCTGCCGCTCTTGCGGCCGCAATCGCCATGCCCGTGGCGTGCCTCACCCCTAAGTCCCGCAAGTCTGCCTTTCGGAATGCACTGGGCTACTATTTGGCAGGCCTGTGGCCGATGATCCCCGGCGCACAGCGTTACCTCGCGCACTCCAGTTCGCCTTCGACGGCCATTCTCATTTGGCTATGCTCCTCAATGCTGCTGGCTTTGCCCTGGACTCTTGCTTGGACGGCAGGTTCACGTGTCGGATATGTCTGGCGGATTCCCCTAGCCAATCTCGCGTACCTGGTCCCGCCTCTCGCCATAATCGGATTCATCACGCCAATCACCGGTGCCGGCTATTTGTTTCCCGGTGCGGGCTGGGTAGGACTCGCCGCGGCGGCTTTTCTCCCCGGTTTAATCCTGTCGCTGGTCAGCCCCACCTCGGGTGCGCCGCGCACGTCTCTATCACTGGCCGTGGCGGCGCTGATTGCGTTGGGGGTGGCGACGCAAGTCTCAGCGCCCGCTCGCATGCGGCCGCCCGCCGGATGGGAAGCGCTAGACACCAATTTCGGTGACCTCTCGCACCCGGCACATGAATTCAGAGCTATGCAGGCGATCCAACAGCGCCTGGCCACGTCCTCAGCACGCGTCCTTATATTCCCCGAATCCGTCGTCCCACGTTGGTCCGAAGCGAGTGCCGAATTCTGGCGCCAGACTCTAATCGAATGCCGCGCTCGCGGTCAGGTGCTTGCAATCGGAGCCGGGCTGCCTTCTTCGAACTCGACCGACAGAAGAGCAGATGAAACGCGCGTCGGGCAATACGACTTTGCGTCTGCCATTGAGACGCTTCGCGCCGGTGCTCGTCCCCTTCCGCCACCTCAGATCGCCAGCCATGCAGCCGACGACGACGCGCAAACCGATTCGTATGAGAACACGCTGCTGTTTCTCGGCGCTCAATCATCGGAGTTCTACCAACGTGTTCCTGTGCCGGTCGGAATGTGGCATCCGCTGGACCGCGGCGGTGTTCCGCTTCGCCTGAATGGACCCGCCGTCATCGAACTCGGCCACGAGCGCCTCGCAGTCGTGATTTGTTACGAGCAGATCCTGGCGTTTCCCATTCTTGCCTCGATGCTGCAACGACCATCAGTTCTCGTCGGCATCAGCAACATGTATTGGTTTTCCGGCACGACGATCCCCCGCTATCAGGCATCCGCCATCCGTGGGTGGGCGAAGCTGTTCGACGTTCCTTATCTGACCGCCACGAACTTTTAATCCCCGGATCTTGGAATGGCAAAACCACGTGCAACTGATCCATCCACCGGCCCCGAAGACCTCCAACTCAGCCTCTTCTCCGAAGTGCTCGAAGGGCCTCAGATTGATACCCTTGAAAAGGAGTCCACCCATGGAAACGACGGACGACCTGACACCGCTCGGTCATCAGATTCTGGAGCACTGGAGCAAACACCGGCCCCAGATGGTCCAGGCATTGACGGCCCGGAGTCAACTCCTTCCGGCGATCTTCGCAGCACAGGAATTGACGAGCGGCCTGCTGTACGAGCTGGCGGTGATCCGGAAGATGGATTACCAGATCGCCTGGGAACTGGCGACGAAGGAATGGGCGTTTCTTCCGGACGAGGAGGATCAGCCCCAGCTTTCCTTCGATCCGGCGACTCTCGACCCCAAACAACCCTTGCCCGCGATTTCCGCATAACCGACACCGACAGAGTCGGCCAGGGCAGTCTGAAGGAAAAGGCTCAAGCTAACCTCGTTGCGATTCGCACCCTTAAGCGAATCGAGGCCGAACATCGGCTCGCCACACCGCAAGAGAAATCTGAACTCGTGAAGTACACGGGATGGGGCGCGATGCCCGGCGCGTTTGAGCGCCAGCCTTCTAGAGATTGGAGGGCCGTTGCCGACGAATTGCGAGAAACTCTCACGCCTGACGAGTACGCATCTGCGCGTGGGTCCACACCGAATGCGCACTACACATCGCCGGAAGTGATCCAGGCGATCTGGAAGGCGATGGAGAGATTTGGATTCGAAGCTGGTGGTCACGTGCTCGAACCGTCGATGGGTATTGGGCATTTCTTCGGCCTGATGCCGGAAACCTTGCATCCAGGGACGAGACGCACCGGCGTTGAACTCGACTCCGTCACCGCCCGCATCGCGGCTAAACTCTACCCGGATTCGGTCGTTCACGGCAAGGCTCTCGAAGACACCGCTCTTCCGAAGGACTTCTTCGATGCCGCGGTCGGAAACATCCCATTCGGCAACTACCCGGTGTTCGATCCGGCTTACCGCCGCACTCCGCAGTTGACTCGCGGCATTCACGACTATTTCTTTGCCAAGTCCGTCGATGTCCTTCGGCCGGGCGGCCTGATTGCGCTCATCACCAGTCGCTACACGATGGACAAACAGGAATCGACCGTCCGAGAACACTTGGCGGAACGGGCTGTACTGCTAGGCGCGATCCGGTTGCCGAATACGGCGTTCAAGGCTAACGCTGGCACAGATGTGACCACCGACATCTTGTTCCTGCAGAAGCGATCGGCTAGCGTGCGCCAGCAGGGCGAGCGATGGACGGATTTGGAATCGGTAGACACACCGGACGGCAGAATCCAAGTCAACGAGTACTTCGTTCGGCACCCTGAAATGATGCTCGGGCGAATGGGACTGGAGTCGACGCAGTTTGGTGC
>CAYXLI010000071.1:0-1700 GCA_964464925.1 uncultured Solibacteraceae bacterium
TTGCTCACTTTCCACAACAAGGCCGTTGCATGCGACCGTTCTCTCTCTATCGGCACGCCTGCATTTTGCAACTTCGGCAACAGCCATCCATCAGTCTCGTTCCCGAGAACCAGGAAATGAGTGTGTTGCTCCAGAAATGCTTCGAGTGGCATTACGTTGATGGGAGCCCAACGGCTCAGCAGCATCAGGCTTCGATCATCATCGTCATGCCCGATATAACGCCGTGAGTGCTCCGGGCCGGCAACGTAGTAGACGCGTGACTGCAAATCTGGAGGCAGATAATAGGCAATTTGCAGATACGTGTGTGGGTTATTTACTGCAATCGCGCCGTCATAATGCGTGAGCGTGCGGGCCAGACCTTCCGGTATCGGTGAGTGTTCCTGTTGCAGCATTCTGCTTGTTGTCCGTACCTGCCGGGCAACAAAAAAACCGGTCACCAGAATACACGAAATCAGGCCAAGCGCCGCGAAATTTCGGCGGCGCACCGGCGCAAGTGTCAGGCTGAGGGCGAAACCGATTGTAGCTGGCAATGCGTAGCGAGGAGTGAAGATGCCGTTCGTGACCTTCGCAACCACTAAAGTGAAGACGGGCAGCAGCAGTATGGTGGCCACCGCCGCCGTTTCCCAAGGGCGAAGGGCGCCGATCCTGGCCGAGCCGGCGTTCTGTCTGTGAACCGCAATCGAGAGACCGTAGGCCGCGACAGAGAGAGCCAGGATCACAAATAGCAGTTCGAAGCGTGCGAAGGTCGGTCCGAGCAGCTCCGAATACGCGTTTCTGAGTGCTTGCTGATTAGCAACCGACCAGGGACCACCCGAATATGTCATCGCGACACGAATTAGCGGCCAGTGCACAAGCAATGCCGCCGGAGTGGCAAGGAGTGCGGCTGCAACCGGCCAGTCTATTTTCTTTCTGCTGTATCCACGCACCGCTTCACCCGCGGCGATTGACAGCGCAAAGAGTGCTCCGTAGTAGTGCAGCGATGCCGTGGCGGCCAAGGAGATCGCCAGCGCCCAGATCGCCAAAGTGCGGCGGCGCCCGTCTACCGCCGACTGCCAGGCCAGCAGAGACACGCCGCAGCCCCCGAGGACCAAGCCGTACGGACGAGCTTCGGTCGCATACTTGGCGGCCAGAAGACAGATTGGAAGCAACATAGCCGCTATTGCATGAAGGATGGAACACCTGCGCCTGACGAATAGGAACAGGCAGATGCTCAGCATCCAGACGCCCACCATCTCCGGGAACCGGTAGACACCTGCATGAGATCCAAACAGTGCCGCGGCACAGCGCATAACTACGTTGAACAAGGGAGGTGTAACATCGACGCCTTCCCCCAGCGCAGCCCATAAATGCGAGGTGGTTTCCAGCCGGGCCAGATGAGCGGTGAAGAGTTCGTCAAACCAGAGTGGGCGCAACAGCGCTGTACAGAGCGCGCCTGTAAAGTAGACAAGCGTCGCAACAGCCAGGAACACATTCCGGTGGGCTTCTAAACGCGCGGCCATAATCGGCGCAATGATCCTCGGATCAAAACGTACCCGTCGCGTGGCCCTTGCTGGCCTTGCAATGATTGGCATCGCTGTTGCGACGCGTTATCAATCGCCGCGCCGATTCACCATTAAACGACAAAAGCGGCCAATCTCTACCCTTGTAACGGCTAGTTCGGGCGGCTTGCAGCGACGCTATACACCGAGTGCCAGACTAAC
>CAYXLI010000071.1:1800-3011 GCA_964464925.1 uncultured Solibacteraceae bacterium
GGCCGTTCTGCGCATGAACGAAGCCTCCTTCCGCCAACGCATATTCCGCCTCGATTTCAGGCCAGTGCTGGTTCACGAGAAACTCAATGCCCACCGTGCTGGTGCCCTCTTCGCCGGCTTCGGCGACATAAATCACGTCGCGATCCAGTGCCACCTTCAGCCGTTTTAGTTCGAGCAGCACCATCAGCCCGGCGGTCACCATGTCTTTGTTGTCAGTCGTGCCCCGGCCCCAGATAAACCCATCCTTACGAACTGCTCCAAAGGGATCCACAGGCCATTTCTCACGCTGCACTCCAACCGTATCCGTATGGCCCAGAATGAGTAGCGGACGTTTCCGGCCATTCCCCTTCAACCGCGCGATCAGATTCGCCCTGCCCGGTTGGAGTTCGAAGGTTTTATACGGAATTCCTTCCCGATCAAGAACGCCGCGAAGATATGCCACCACGGCCGATTCGTTCCCCGGCGGATTGGTGCTGTCGATGCGCACGACCGATTGGAAGTGGGCGAGCGATTCGTCTCTCACCTTTTGCCAATCGATAGCTGGTTCGGCCCCCAACGCGGCAAAAGAGGCTAGGATCGGAACCATCACAAAGCGGCCTATGGACATTTGGCCAATGTTAACATTTGGTCCGCTCCCGCAACCTGCGTTGATATAGTGTGTGTCGAATGCCCGTTCACAGTCTCGTTCAACTGCGGCACCCGCATGCCAAGCGCGCCGTGGCGAGCGTAGAAGACAACACGCTCATCCTTCTGGCCGGCACGGAGTCGGTATACGCGTTGGTCCAATCGGCACTCGAAAACGGCATCGCTCTCTCTCAAGCTACGGAACAGCGGCTCTCCTCCGAAACACTCCGCTACGACGAGGTCTACGCAGGCGCATCAGATTGGAAGCTGCTTCCGCCCATCGATCATCCTGCCGAGCCCGGACGGCTTCTTTTGAGTGGAACAGGGCTGACGCACAAAGCCAGCGTGGATAACCGCAACGCCATGCACGACAGCACGGCTCCTGTGACGGATAGCATGCGCATGTACCAGTGGGGTCTTGAAAGCGGGCATCCGGAAGCAGGAAAGATTGGCGTTTCTCCGGAATGGTTCTACAAAGGCACGGGCACAAGTCTGCGCGCGCACGGCGATCCGCTCGACGTTCCGGCGTTCGCGGAAGACGGTGGTGAGGAGCCGGAAGTGGCCGGCGTTTACATCATCGACTCCAA
>CAYXLI010000071.1:3111-6248 GCA_964464925.1 uncultured Solibacteraceae bacterium
GAGCATCATCACTTCAAGTTCCTCCAGCACCGGCGTCCCGGCGACGTGCATGTCCACTTTTTCGGGGCGGACGCGTTCAGTTTCGGTGCCGGCATCCGGATTCGGGACGGAGATGAAATGGAAGTTGCCTTCACCGGCTTCGGCCGGCCTCTGCGCAACACAATATCCATCGAGAACGCCGAGCCGCTCCTGGTGACGGTAGAAACGCTGTAGGCTGCTACTCTCCGCCGCCGCCTGCGTCGAGATCGTTCATCAGATTCTCGAACTTGGTGAACTCTCGCAGGAACGCCAGATTCACATCTCCGATAGGACCGTTTCGCTGCTTCGCTAGGATCAGCTTTGCCAGGCCGCGCAAATCTTCCCGATCCGGCTTGTATACTTCCTCCCGGAATATGAACGCGACGAGATCCGCGTCCTGCTCGATGGATCCCGACTCGCGAAGATCACTCATCTGCGGGCGATGATCGCCGGGTCTTGTTTCCGGCGCGCGGCTCAACTGCGAAAGCACTAGGAACGGGATCCGCAACTCCTTCGCCAGCAGTTTCAGACCTCGCGAAATGGCACTCACTTCCTGCGTGCGGTTTTCGGATCTTCCGCGGCTGCTCATTAGCTGCAGGTAGTCGATGACCACTAGCCCCAAGCCCGCCTGCGACTGCACGCGCCGCAACTTCGCGTGTATGTCCATGAGCGTCACGCCCGGCGTGTCATCTATATAGATCGGCGCTTCCACAAGCTGCAGAGCCACAGCCTGCAATCGCCGGCGCTCCTCCTGATTCAGATAACCCGCTCGGAACTTCTGCTGATCCACGCGCGCTCCGGCGCAAACCATACGGGTCAGCAGCGATTCCGCAGACATTTCAAGCGAAAACACCGCCACCGTGCGAGGGTCATGCGGATTCGTAGCCACGTGCTGCGCGATGTTTAGTGCGAATGCGGTCTTTCCCATCGCAGGACGCGCAGCCAGAATGATCAACTCGCCTTCGTGCAGCCCGGCGGTCATTTCATCTAGCTTCAGGAATCCGGTGCTGATACCTTTAATGCGCTTGCTCGGATCCAGAAAGACGTTCAGTCCGCCTTCTACCTGCTCAATCACCTGACGCGGTGTGAGCATCGTGTCCTTGGATTGCTGCTCGCCCAATTTCAGCAGAGTATCTTCGGCCGTGGCGAGAATCTGATCCGGTTCCTCATCTCCCATGAAGCACTGGTCGATAAGTTTCTGCGATGCAAAAATAATGCGCCGCAAAATCGACTTATCCTTGACGATCCGGATGTAGCTCTCGATATTGAATATCTGCGGTAATCCATCGTCGAGCGAAACCAGGTAGCTGAGCCCGTCCACTGATTCCAGTTGATTGTGCTTCATCAACTCATTTGCCACCGTCACGCGATCAATACGCTCGCCGCGTGTGCTCAGGTCTGTCATTCGGGCGTAAATACGTCGGTGCTTTTCAAGGCTGAAGTCTTCGGGTTCCAGTGAACTCGCCACTTGGATGAAGTAGGTATCATCCATGAGGATCGCGCCGAGCACGAATCGCTCGGCATCGATGTTCGCGGGTAATCCTCGCTCAAGTGCTACATCAGGACTTGCCATCAGGAATTTCTACGATACCGTCTCCGTCTGCTGCATCTCAAGCGAAACCTAAGTGTAGGCGAATGTTAACGTTATGCTGTGAGGATTTATTCACAGCGGGAATTTCCACCAGGCGGTCTGCAAACGTCCCATAATCTTTAACTTGCAGCAGCTTGTAGAAGGATTTCCAAGATTTTCCACAGAGATTTCCACATGTGAGGGGTTAACCCCAACTCAATGAAAAGACAATGGTTCCTAGCCTGACACAGTCGGAAACAAAAAGGCCGGCCTGATTGGAGGCCGGCATCGGGGAAAGAAAATTGTAGGTATTAGGCTAGCAACCGGTATGATTGAGCACAAACCATAGAAAGATAAGCCCGCCCGGAATACCCAAGGCCCACGCCACCATGTATTTCATCTCCTCCACCTCCTGCAGCATTGATTGCAATCTCGTTGCCACAGGCGAGGTTCCGTTATTTCATTCAGTTAGCGGCGTTGGTCTGCATTGGGAGGGAAAGTTTTACTGCACGGTCACCTTGTGCGCGCGTAGAGTGGTGCCGAGTGCCTGCTCCAGCCGCGAAATGCTCTTATTTAATTCGAGCTTTGCTCCTACCACGCGCCTTCTGGAATCACTCGCCTCGTTCTGACGCGTCAGCACCAGGAAGTTCGTCGATTCGCCGGTTTGGAACAGGCGCGTCTCACTCGCGAGCTTTTCCCGAGCGGCCTTCTCACTCGCCTCGGCTGCCGCGATGCGCTGGCGGGCAGTTTCAATGCCTTGAATAGCGTTCCGAACCTGCGCCTCGATCAGTTGCTCTGCCCGAGCCTGTTCCAATTTGATCCGTTTCTCGGTGATCGCGCTCTGCGCATAATTCGCTTCCGCCGTCCGGTTCCGGAAAGTCAGGTCCATCTGAACTCCTGCCTGGAAGGATTGATATCTGCCACCGAACAGATTAGACAGAGACGTGCCGTAACCGCCGATGAGAAAGTCCGGCGTCGCGCCCAAACTAGCTAGTGGTAAGGGAGCGATTCCGGACTTGCCTGCCAATTCGTTCACCTTTGCATACAGCGCCGTGTTTGCGGCGGTGAACGGATTGTCTCCCGGCCGCAACGTCCCGCCTAGCCCGTTTAGCGAGTACTGCCCCACCAGGTTCACTGCGGGTTTTCGCAGATCGTTGTTTAACTGCTTCTCTACCTGGTTCGCCTGCATCCTCAGATCGATGCCCTTCAACTCCGGCCGGTTCTTGATCGCCTCTGTCACAGCTGCCCTCAGATCGTCCGTTGCCGGGGTCTCCCGAGTCTGCGAATCGGTGGGGAGAATTTCATCTCCCCACAAAGAGGACTGGCGCTCCGGAGCGATCAAGGTCTTCAACGCATTCTCGGTTTCCGTCACAACGCCGATTGCCGTGTAAAGTGAATCCATTCGCCGCTGCAATTCCGCTTCGGCAGCGGCCAATTCCACAGGCGCCAACGTGCCGCTGCGGATCTGCCGCTCATTCAGGGCAAGCTGTTCTTGCGCCAGGCGCACGCTCTCCTGTTTCACGCCGACATCCTGCCGCGCTGCCACCAG
>CAYXLI010000072.1:0-3863 GCA_964464925.1 uncultured Solibacteraceae bacterium
TCGGGTATCGCTGTACGGAACATGTTCCGACCGAGCTCGCGATCCATGTGGTCCTTAAGAAGGAGACGTAATCCCCTGGGTCTGGCTAATCCATCTCGAATCGCTCGACTAGATTCGCATCCATGACTGGCGCTTCATCTGCTAGCCGGTGGTGCTTCTGGACCCAGCGGTGAGTATAGCTCTGCAGACCGCGTAGCCACTGTCGAGGATCAGCCGACGTCACCCCTGCCCATTCCTCATCGGTGAAGTGCTCCCCTCCGGCCTGTCGCTCCCTCGAACGCTCCATGTATTCCCAAAGCTCTCCGCTTGCGCGAGCGAGCGGCAGGTACAGCCAGGCAGGTGTGAGCACGAATGCAAGTTTGTCTGCGACGCAGAGCTTCGATACAGTCAGGCCGCGGGCCTGAGCGTAAAAACGCGAATGACGCCGGCAGAAATCCGCCCACTGCGGTCCGAACAACCGCCCCATAATTCTCGCGCCCAATTCCACGTGCGTTTCTCCCTCCGGTCCCTCCATTGAACGTTTGCCGAAGTAGCCGACGTCGTGGAGAAGGAAAGCGAACCAAAGGCGTGGATCTCGCGGGAAGCCGTACAGACGCCGCCACGCAATCGCAACCAGCGGCGGGTGGAGAACAAAATTGTGAACCCCGAAAAGAATGCTCTTGGTTCCAACGCGCATGACTGGCTAATCCTCCTTGTATCGGTGTTCCTCGTCGGAGCACAGGTCTGTCGGCCGTGGCGGAAGCGTGCCGCGGCTATAGCTGTAGCCCTGCCGCTTGGCATCACCTTCGATATAGCCGCTGTGCCATGACCAAGCCACTGTTGTTCCCGGCGAATATGGACATCGCAGGACGGTTCTGGTGCGGCTCTCTCCAGCCGCGAAACCTTCCTCCCATGCGATCGGGTCATGTTTCAGCACATGCGAGTTCATCGAGATGCCGCAGGCTCACTCCTGCCTCTCGTCGAGCTCAAATACCAGTGCTTCCTCCGATCGCCGGTTTGTGTCCTTTCTCCGGGCCGGCACGACCTTCCTCGGAACAAGTCGGTTGAAGACGTGGATCAGAAGAGGCGTTCCCGCAAGCGCTCCAAAGAACGTACCGACCTCGCTGGCGCGGAAATAGCTGCTGAAGATTACAACCAGCACGATGAACAGGCAAAAGACCAAAGCTGCGTTTTTCAGCCGTTCCATTCTCATGCTTCCACTCCAATCAGGTCGCCGTGATTCGGTTCGGTCGCCGTGGGCGAAATCTTCATCGCATCCGCCAATTTCGGCGGTCCTACGTAGTGCTGGTGTGTGCACCCGACGCAGTTGGCGCCGCGAACTGCCGCCTTGACGACGGCCACAAAAGCCGGGGGAATTTCCACCCGTTCCCCCGCTCTATTGAAGAACTCCGGGAGGATTTGGCCGGCCATGTCTTTCTCGGCTCCCGTCAAATCCAACGGAAGATATCCCTGCCGCCCGCGGAAGATGACCTTGGATTCAATCCGACCGCGACCACCGCCGGCGTCGGTCGCCTGATGTCTCGCGATTAGAAGCTCGTACGTATTCCTCATACGGAACACGTCGACGCTGATAAACGCGGTCGCTATCACAACCGAGTGTCGGCCGTTTGTTGCGACGCTGTCGATCGGCTGGAGCCACCGGACCGGGTCTCCGCCCTCATCGCAGAACGTGATGTAGCGCCCGATGTCCCTGTTGGAGCCGCCAGATTCCACTCCGCGCAGCACGGACCGTTTGGCGATTGTCTGATATTGGATGGAAATCTCTGGCTGGCAGAACACGCCGGCATCCTGAAGCTTACGTTCCATCCGGCGCTTCTCCGGACCTACGGCCAGGCTCGGCTGTCTGTTGACCGACTTTGCCTTGTCCTCGCGTCGTTCGACTTCCATGAAGCAACTCCTTCCAAGATCGAATCTGTATCCGAACCGCTCATGCCAATCGCTTGTCGAGTATCGGCCGGCCGAGCGCCGCCCGGATCATCTCCTTCGTGCAGCCCGCCCAGCAGCAGTATTTGCGCGGCTCGTCCACGGCGATCGCCAAATTGTCCCCGCTCTTGTCATGTCCAGCCGCAGCGCACGAGGGGCAGCGCGCCACCCAATTCCTGCCGGCTTGCCGCGCGACTCTGACGTAATCCAGAATCCGAAACTCTCCCGGCTTCGGTGCGAAATACTTCGGGATCTCAGGCCTGCGCGCACGTTGCGCAAATTCGGGCGGGATCTCTTTTCCGTCGATGATGCGCTGCAGATGATCCTCCGGAACCTTGGGGAGTCCGTTCAGGTATGCGAGCTGGTCACCAAGGGTGTAGTCGGCTCCATAGAACCAATACCGCCATCCCCGGCTCTCGCGCGCGCCCCAGTGGACACCGAGCGGGGCGCGGATGGCGTTCCCGAATTCGTTGGGGCCCAGTTCGTCCTGCTTGGGAAAGATCTCGATACCCTCCGAAAGTCCCGAGCCCTTCACCTGAACGTTCAACTTCGAAGCCAGGTGGTAGATGTAAACGCGAGCATCGCGCGCAAGCACGGGCCGCTCGAAGAAGATCCAGAGATGGCCGCCACGCTTCGACTTCTCCAGCGCCGCCGCGACACCGTCATCACTCAGTTGACGCTGCACCTTGATCAGATCCTCGAGCGCCGTACGATAGTCGGCATCGATCGCCATCCATTTGCAGCGTTGCGTTGCCGGGTTTATGGCGTAGATGCCGATCGTCAACTCGCCGCTGAGGTGCCGGCGGATTGTTTCGAAGGTCAACCCTGGGGCCGGCGCGCCGTTCTGGCCCTTGGGGCGGTAGTAATAATGACGGCCGCTTTCCGGGTGCGGGCGCGTCGACTGGATTGTGTACGCGCGCCGGTTAACGAACAGCTCGCCGAACGTTCGGGCCATCGCAGGCGTCGCTGGGAGCCGATGTTCCATAGCTGTTGTCTCCAACCTCGTCTATACACCGAAAGGCTTTTGCTTTTCAAAAGTCTCTCAATTCGCTCCAACGAGCCGGGTGGGATTCTGCGCAAGCGCTTTGAGGCCATGCGTTTGAGCCAGTTGCTCGAATTCCTCCAGCCGATAGCCGCCGAAATTCGAGGTCGCCACGGGGTCTACCATCCAAAACGCCTGGTGTGCCCGGTCATACACGTAGAACATGCCGGACTCCGGATCGTCCGGCACCATGACAAAGAGTAGGACGCCCTTGGCATAGTCGATCCATTTCTTGATTTGGCCCTCGGCCCAACGGCCGAATGCCAGGATGAGTCTGTCCTCTTCCAGGCGATCGAGGCCCAAGCGCGTGGCGCTCGGTTCGTGTACCTGCAAGATTCTGTTGACGATCAGTTTGCTGTTGTCCATTTGCTTCGCTTCTCCTTTGTTGCGGTTGGGTCGTTTGCCGACACGCACAGTCCGATCTCTTTAACCGGATGTCTCCGTCAGCGGAATTTGTGGAACTCGGAAGTCTGCTGCTTCGCGCTCGAAGAGGGCGCTACAGTCGCTTATATATAAAGGATGGGACCGGTGGGATCTAACGGAAGGATTCAGCCGACAGCCATTGCCTGCAATTTCGTGAGCGCCGCCTGGACGTTCGCCGTATCCGCTGCGCCGAGCGATTTCAAACTTGCGAGCGTGAACGCGCCCTCTGCTACTTCCTGGATCACGTCGCCGAGCGTGCGATTCGTTGCGCCACTGACTCGTGCCGCCTCTCGCAATAACAGACCGCGCAATGCGCCGAGGTCCCCCGCTCCTTCGGCGCCGTCCTGAGCGTGCTTCGACGCGGCTTCTGCTTCGAGCGTCTCTACCAGTCTGCGGAGTGTGGCACGGTCCGGCACATCGTCCAGCGAGTCGCTCGCCAGGTTTAATTCCCGGCAGAGCGCCGAATACCGCTGCG
>CAYXLI010000073.1:0-3824 GCA_964464925.1 uncultured Solibacteraceae bacterium
TCGCTATCCGCGAAGGCGGCCGTACCGTCGGCGCCGGCACCGTGAGCGAGATTATTTCCTAGTTGGATAGAGAGTAAGCAGCTAACTGACATGCTGAGAGAACGCATCCGAATTCGTTTAAAGGCGTACGACCACCGCATCCTGGACCAGTCCACAACGGAGATTGTTGACACGGCCAAGAGGACCGGGGCGCAGATCGCGGGACCGATTCCGCTTCCGACGATGAGGAACCGCTACACGGTTCTGCGTTCGCCGCACGTTGACAAGAAGAGCCGGGAGCAGTTTGAGATCCGCACGCACAAACGGCTCCTGGATATTCTTGAGCCCACGCAGGACACGGTGGACGCGCTGATGAAGCTCGATCTGCCCGCTGGCGTGGATGTGGAAATTAAGGCATTTGGGAAGGACAAGAGGTAGGTAGCGGGGAAGAGGCTGCAGATGGCTGCTGCCTGATTCCGGCTCCTCGAGGAAGCATATGAGTCCAGGAATTCTTGGGAAAAAGATCGGGATGACGCAGGTGTTCCGGGCCGATGGCCAGGTAGTGCCTGTGACGCTGCTCAAGGCAGGCCCGTGTGTAGTTACCCAGCGCAAGACTCCGGCAACCGACGGCTATGACGCCATCCAAGTCGGCCTGCAGGAGTTTGCCAAAGCATCGCGGACCAACAAGCCGAAGGCGGGTCATCTCAAGAAGGCCGGCGCGGAGGGCGCGAAGCACCTGCGCGAGTTCCGGTTAAAGCCGGGCGACGGCGACATCAAACAGGGTGACCGCATTCTGGTCGAGGAATTCAAGGTAAACGACAAGGTGGACGTGATCGGCATCAGCAAGGGCCGCGGCTTTGGCTCGCTGGTAAAGCGCCATCACTTCCGCGGCGGCGACGCGAGCCACGGTTCGATGTTTCATCGCGCACCTGGTTCGATCGGCGCTTCGAGCTTCCCGTCCCGAGTTTTCCCTGGCACCCGAATGGCCGGTCAATTGGGTCAGTCGCAGGTGACCATCCGGAACCTGGAAATTGTGGAAGTCGACACCGAGGACAATGTGCTGATGGTGAAGGGCGCCGTTCCGGGTCCCAACGGATCCTATGTGCTCGTGCGGAGGGCAAAGAGGTAACCATGCCGAGCGTAGACGTTATCAATCTCCAGAACCAAAAGGTCGGCAGCATCGATCTGGCCGACTCCGTGTTCGGCGCTGCTGTGAACGAAGCGCTGATCTACGAGGCAGTCCGTCATTATCAGGCGGGTAAGCGCCTGGGTACGGCCAAGACCAAGACTCGTCATGAGGTGTCCGGCTCCGGCAAGAAGCTTTGGCGGCAGAAGGGCACGGGCCGCGCCCGTATGGGTTCCATCCGGTCGCCTCTGTGGCGCCATGGCGGTACGACGCACGGACCGCAACCGCGCAGCTATGCGTACAAACTGCCGCGGAAGATGTTGCTGGGCGCACTGCGTTCGGCGCTATCCGCCAAGCTGCGGGACGGCGAACTGCGCATCGTGCAGGCATTTAATCTGAACGACCACAAGACCAAGAATCTCGCCAAGACGTTGCAGGCGCTCGAAGTGAATCGCAAGGTCCTGCTTGTTGACGTGCTCTTGGACAACCCGGACGGGCAACCGCAAGCGGACAAGAACCTGACGCTCAGTGCGCGGAATCTGGAAGGCGTCAAGGTAGTTCCGAGCCGCGAAGTGACAGTGTATGACCTGCTCGCGCACAACCAGGTTCTGCTGAGCGAAGCGGCAGCCAGGAAATTGTCGGAGGCGCTGGCCCTATGAACATCTACGACGTAATCGTCCGCCCGATCGTGACCGAAAAAGGGGTGGGCAAGAAGGATGCAGAGAGCACGCTCTGCTTTGAAGTTTCTCCGGAAGCGAACAAGACGGAAATCAAGACCGCTGTTCAGAAGCTGTTCAAAGTGAAAGTGGCCGATGTCCGCACGGTGAACAATCTCGGCAAGCTGCGCCGCCGGGGCCGCTTCTCGGGATACCGTTCGGATTGGAAGAAGGCGTATGTGCGCCTGAAGGCCGGCGAAAAGATGCCGGAATACGCGGAGATCTAAGGAGCCGGGAGATTTAGCAAATGCCAATCAAGAGTTACAGACCGACAACGCCGACCCGGCGCTACCAGACGGTAATCTCGCGGGAAGACATCACCAAGAACACGCCGGAAAAGTCGCTGACGGTTGGTCTTCGCAAGAGCGGCGGCCGTAACAGCGCCGGCCGCGTAACATCGCGCTTCATCGGCGGCGGCCACAAGCAGTCCTACCGCGTGGTCGATTTCAAGCGGGATAAGCGCGGAGTTGCGGCGAAAGTGGCCGCAATCGAATACGACCCGAACCGCACGGCGCGCCTTGCTCTGTTGCACTACGTGGATGGCGAGAAGCGCTATATCATTGCCCCGGTGGGCTTGGAAGTCGGTCGCACCGTGATGGCAGGTCCGGAAGCGGATATTCTGGTCGGCAATGCGCTTCCGCTCAAGAACATCCCTCCCGGCACTTTCGTCCACAACATCGAATTGAAGCCCGGCAAGGGCGGCCAGATGGCACGCTCGGCCGGATCGCAGGCCCAGTTGGTTTCGCGCGAATCCGATTATGCGCTGATCAAGCTGCCTTCGGGTGAAACGCGCCGCGTTCTGGTGGAATGTTACGCGACCGTTGGCCAGGTGGGTAACGTCGAACATGAGAACGTCAGCCTCGGTAAGGCGGGACGTTCGCGCTGGCTCGGCAAAATGCCTCACAACCGCGGCGTCACAATGAACCCGGTCGACCACCCGCACGGCGGTGGTGAGGGTAAGACCAGCGGCGGCCGTCATCCTGTGACCCCGTGGGGTCAGCCGACGCGCGGCTTCAAGACCAGAAACAATAAGCGGACCGACCGATTCATCGTCAGCCGCAAGAGCAAGAACAGGTAATCGAAGGAAGAAAGCATGGGACGCTCGTTACATAAAGGACCGTTCGTGGATGACCACCTGATGGACAAGGTGGCGGCCATGAATGAGAAAAACGAAAAGAAGGTAGTCAAGACCTGGTCTCGGCGCTCGACGATTCTTCCGGACTTCATCGGCCACACGCTCGCCGTACACAACGGCAAGAAGTTCATTCCGGTGTATGTGACCGAGAACATGGTGGGCCACAAGCTGGGTGAGTTTTCGCCCACGCGGACCTTCAAGGGTCACGCTGCCAAGGCCGCCGCCGAGAAGTCAGGCAAGCCTTCCTAAAGAGATCTGGGGAATACGCAAATGGAAGCTAGAGCAGAAGCCAGGTACGTGAGAGGGTCGGCCCAGAAGGCGCGGCTCGTTATCGATCTGATCCGCGGCGAGCAGGCCGGCAAGGCGATCGTGCTGCTGCAGTCCGCCAACAAGCGGTTTGCACCGATCGTGGAGAAGGTGCTGCGTTCGGCCATTGCCAACGCGGAAAACAAGTCCGATGACGTCGATGTCGACAAGCTCTACGTCACCGAGGCGTACGTCAATGAAGGTCCGCGTATGAAGCGCATCCGCCCGGCTCCTATGGGCCGCGCGTACCGCTACCAGCGCCGCATGAGCCACATCGTTGTGACTGTTGGTGAGAAGTAGAGGATCGGAATGGGACAGAAAGTACATCCATACGGATTTCGGTTGGGCGTCACCAAGACCTGGCGCTCGCGCTGGTTCGCCAAGCAGGACTACGCGAAGCTGCTGCAGGAAGATCTCGAACTGAAGGAATCGCTCGGTGCGCGCCTGAAGTCTGCCGGGGTCAGCTCCATTGAAGTGGACCGCCCGGGCAACAAGCTCCGGATTACCATCCGCACCTCGCGTCCCGGCATCATCATCGGCCGCAAGGGCGCTGAGATCGAGA